>NZ_JAAVUT010000003.1 GCF_018449575.1 Sodalis sp. dw_96
GGGCGTGGTTTTCCGCCCGACCGAGCGCCTCATGGCACGGTAGGCTCGCGATCACCGATCGTGCAACGAACCTGTTAAAGGGAGAGCGTGCCAATGAGGTCGAATCGGGCGTGGTTTTTCCGCCCGACCGAGCGCCTCATGGCACGGTAGGCCCGCGATCACCGAACGTACAATGGACATGGCGGTCCGCCGTTTAAGGAGGGGGTTATGCTAGCTATAGATCCGACTCCGCCCGGCGGGGAGAAGACACATTGGTGGCGACACCCCTGGGTGAAAGGGGGATGGGTGGCCGCCATGGTGCTATTGATTGCCTGGCTGGTAATACCCATGTATGCCCGGGGCGAGTATCTGTTTGCCATGGTGACGCTGATACTGACCGGCACCGGCGTCTATCTGTTTACCAACCGGCGGGCTTACGCCTGGCGCTACGTCTTTCCCGGCGCGGCGGGCATGGGCCTGTTCGTACTGTTTCCGCTGATCTGCACCGTAGCCATTGCCTTTACCAACTACAGCAGTGTTCATCAATTGACCTTTGAACGCGCCCGGGGAGTACTGCTGGACCGGCAACTGCTGTCCGGCACGCCTTATGATTTCGCGCTCTATCCCGACGGCGGCCAATGGCGCCTGGCGCTCACCAACCCCGATGGCGGCGGGACACTGGTTACGCCGTCATTCAGTTTTACCCTCGGGGCGGAAAGGACTCTGCCTTTATCCCGGGCCGATGGGCCACCGGCGGGAGAACGAGGCACGCTGCGCAGCATCACCCGGCATCGCCAGGAGCTTGGCGGTTTGACCCTGCAACTTCCCGACGGCGCCCGGTTACGTATGAGCTCGTTAAGGCAATTTTCCCGGTTGCAGCCCCTCTATATCCCGGGAGCGGGACAAAGCCTGAGCGACAGCGGCACCGGCAAGGTTTATCGGCCGAACCCGACAACGGGTTTCTATCAGGTGACGAGGGCCGACGGCGAATTCGGCGACGATAGACTCAGCCCTGGTTACACGGTATCAGTAGGCTGGAAAAATTTCCTGCGGGTATTGGAAGATCAGGGCATCCGCCAGCCCTTCCTGGCAATTTTCGTCTGGACGCTGCTTTTTTCATTTCTCACGGTACTGGCCACCGTGGCCATCGGCATGGTATTGGCCTGCGTGGTGCAATGGGAGGCATTGAGAGGCCGGGCTGTTTACCGTTTGCTGCTGATACTGCCCTATGCCGTACCGTCGTTTATCTCTATCTTGATTTTCAAAGGATTATTCAACCAGAGTTTCGGCGAGATCAACCTGATGCTACAGGCCCTGTTCGGGATCCAGCCGGCCTGGTTCAACAATCCGGCGCTGGCCCGGCTGATGCTGGTGGTGGTCAATAGCTGGCTGGGTTACCCCTACATGATGATCCTGTGCATGGGATTGCTGAAATCCATCCAGGACGATTTATATGAAGCCTCGGCAATGGACGGCGCCGGGCCTTTTCAGAACTTTTTCCTGATTACCCTGCCGCTGCTGATTAAACCCCTGACGCCGCTGATGATTGCCAGCTTCGCCTTCAATTTTAACAATTTTGTCCTGATTCAATTGTTAACCAACGGCGGGCCGGATCGCATCGGCACCACCACGCCGGCCGGTTATACCGACCTGTTGGTGAGCTATACCTACCGGATCGCCTTTGAAGGCGGCGGCGGGCAGGATTTTGGCCTGGCGGCGGCCATCGCCACCCTGATATTTCTGCTGGTGGGCGGCCTGGCGGTGCTCAACCTGAAAGCCGGCAGAATGAATTTTGATTAAGGAGACGCACCCATGGCCATTGTTCAATCCCGATCCCATTACCTGCGTCTGGCTGTGACCCATCTGATCCTGCTGGGATTTATCGCCCTGATTATTTTCCCGCTGCTGATGGTGGTGGCCATTTCACTGCGGGCCGGCAATTTTTCCACCGGCAGTCTGATTCCTGAACATATCTCCCTGGAGCATTGGCGTCTGGCGCTGGGTTTCACGGTACATCACCAGGACGGCAGCCTGACGCCGCCGCCCTTCCCGGTACTGCTGTGGCTGTGGAATTCGGTGAAAGTGGCTTCTATCACCGCGGTTGGGATCCTGGCGTTGTCCACCACCAGCGCCTACGCGTTTGCCCGCATGCGCTTTTGCGGTAAAAACGCCCTGCTCAAAGGCATGCTAATCTTTCAGATGTTTCCGGCGGTGCTGTCGCTGGTGGCGCTATACGCCTTGTTTGATCGCCTGGGGCAATACCTACCGTTTATCGGCCTGAATACCCATGGCGGCGTGATCTTTGCCTATATGGGCGGTGTGGCGCTGCATGTCTGGACCATCAAGGGCTATTTCAACACCATCGACGGTTCACTCGAGGAAGCGGCGGCCCTTGACGGGGCAACGCCCTGGCAGGCCTTCCGGCTGATATTGCTGCCGTTATCGGTGCCCATACTGGCGGTGGTTTTTGTGTTGTCGTTTATCGCGGCGGTGACCGAAGTGCCGGTGGCCTCGCTGCTCCTGCGGGACGTCAACAGCTATACCCTGGCGGTGGGGATGCAGCAATACCTCAGTCCGCAAAACTATCTGTGGGGGGATTTTGCGGCGGCGGCGGTGCTCTCGGCCCTGCCCATCACCCTATTGTTTTTATTGGCCCAACGCTTCCTGGTGAGCGGGCTGACCGCCGGGGGAATTAAAGGCTAACGCCACTATTGCGGTAATTGTTGTATCAATACCCTAAATAATTCGAGTTGCAGGAAGGCGGCCACGCAGCGAATCCCCAGGAGCTTACTTGGGTAAGTGACTGGGGTGAGCGAGGAAAGCCAACGCACCTGCAGCTTGAAGTATGAGGGGTATATCTGTGTCTGTGTGCTGTGTCTTCGGCGACCTCATGGGGTCGCCCTTTTTTTGGTCTGTTATCCCGCTTTGCCGCGACGCAGGTTGATCTCTCTTAGCAGGCGGTTAACGCTTCTGTCGGCGAAGATTTCGTCGAGTGAACGGGACAGTTTTCGGCGCCAGTTGGGGTATTCATCGCTGGTGCCGGGAACATTCACCGGCTCCGCCATATCCAGCCAATCTTCCGGCTGCAATCCTAGCAGAGCGCTGGCGCTGTCGGCGAGAAACCGGTGCATTCCGCGGTTAAGCACCGGCGACATCTTCAGACGGTCAGCCTGGCGCCGGGTACGTTCGGGCACACTGCCCTGGCGGTGCAGAGCATCAAGCAATCCTTGCCGCGCCAGCCGGCGGTCCTGGTGCAGGAACGCCAGTATGCCGTCGTCGGGATACAGCCCCAAGGCCCGGCCGAGCCGCAAATCATCACCGCCCCAGTAACCGCGCAGCGTCGGCAAATCATGGGTGGTAAGGGTGGCCATGGATTGGGGCGGGTAGTGGGACGGCGAACGGAAAACATGGCTTCCGTCCCGCTCGAAGTACAGCACCTTATAGGAGTAGACACCGCTTTGAAGCAGGCGGCTGACAATTTCCCGCGGCACGGTACCGAGATCTTCCCCGATGACCATGCAGTGATTGCGCTGGCTCTCCAGTGCCAGGATAGCCAGCAGATCGTCCACAGGATAATGGATATACGCACCCTGTCCGGCGTTATCCCCCAGAGGGATCCACCACAGGCGCAGCAGCGACATGACGTGATCGATACGCAGCGCGCCGCAGCCGCGCATATTGGCCCGCAACAAATCGATAAACGGCTGGTAGCCGCGGACCGCCATTTCATGGGGCGACATCGGCGCCAGGCCCCAATTCTGGCCTTGCGGGCCGAGCATATCCGGCGGTGCCCCCACCGAGGCCCGCAGGCAATACAGCGCCGGCTCGCTCCAGGTTTCCGCCCCGCCGTCGCTGACCCCCACCGCCAGATCCCGGTATAGCCCGAGAGGCATCCCCAAGGTGCGGCATAAGGCGAAACAGTCGTTGAATTGCCGATCCGCCAGCCATTGCAGCCATAGATAAAACGCGATCTCCCGGGACGAACGGCGGCAAAATTCCTCTACGGCGGGGCCGCGGGCATCACGGTACTGTTGCGGCCATACCTGCCAATTCCCGTTCCCGTTATCACAGGCGCTAAGATGCCCCTGCAGCGCATCGAAGATGCCCTGATAGCGCAGGCTGTCCCCGCCGCGGCTTACAAACTCTTCGAAGTCTCGTCGGCGGGTATCGTCCACGGCGCGCCGGTTGAATTGTTGCCAGGCCAGACGCAGCGCCGTTAACTTCAACGCCGCCACACGCCGGTAGTCCACCTGCGGGCAGGATCGGGCTTGTTCCAGAGCCTGCTCAGTCTCCTTGCGGCTTCGCCACAAACGTGCTGACGGACTGAGTTGAAAATCCTCCACGTCGCTCACGTCGATATAGAGGATATTGAGCCAGCGCCTGGATGAAGGACTGTAAGGGCTGGCATTGTCCGGCAGGCTCGGGTACAGGGCATGGATAGGATTCAGGCCGACAAACGATCCCCCGCGCCCGGCGATTTCCCGGATGAGCCGTTTTAAATCGCCGGTATCGCCGATGCCCCAATTGCTCCCGGATCGCAGGGTATAGAGCTGAACGCAGGTGCCCCACAGCTTGCGCTGCTGCTGCAGTTCGCCGGGTTCATAACAGCGCCTGGGGGCGACGATTATCCGGCAATGCCACTCCCGGCCGTCCTGGTTCAAGGTCAGGCGATGGTAGCCCGGCGGCAGGGACACCGGCAGCGAGAGCCGTTCCCCGGCAACGGCTTTTCCATGATGGATACGGCCCTGTTCGGTGTGCAGCCACCAGCGAAAGCGGCCCTGTCCGCCGGGCATCAGCCAGTAACGGTCATCGGGGCCGTCCCGGTAGGGGGTGTTTTGCCGGTATACCAGTACCGGCGGCAGCGGGGCGGCGGGGGACGCGCCGGATTCGGCGGCATCCTCCATGGCCTCTTGCAATCGCTGTATCGTATGGGGGGAAATAGTTTGCCGCTGACCGAGGGCATCAATGTAATCGGCGGCGATGCCGGCATTGGCTGAGAGTGATTTTGATCCGATATCTTCCATGCTCATCCCCTCCGGCCTGATTGCCTGCCGGATACAGTGCTTCCTCCCCTGCCTGGCGGCACAGGCGGTACCGATGCTTCAATGGCTAACCTAGCGTAAGGCCTGGGTATTTCTCATCCTCCAGCGGGAAAATAATCAGGGATGAGCGATAAGGCGTAGTGAAATTTGTGACCGTGCGCAATTTACCGGAGCAGGAAATAGATAAACCTGTAGTAATAAATACTTACATAATCTTTACTTTGCACAAACAATAAATTTGAACTTTTTTTCACCATTTCTTACCTCTGGATAATAAAAAAAATGCTGATCCCCTCAAAACTCAGACGGCCTGCCAGGCTGCAAAATACGGTTGTTCGGCAACGCTTGTTAGATAGACTTTCCGCGGCGGCTAATTACCGCCTGGCCCTGGTCACCAGTCCCGCCGGCTATGGCAAAACGACGCTGGTGGCGCAGTGGGCGGCGGCGAAGCAGGATTTAGGCTGGTATTCCCTGGATGAAAGCGATAATGAGCCCGAGCGATTCGCCAGTTACCTGATTGCGGCATTCCAACAGGCAACTGGCGGCCACTGCCAGCGCAGCGAGGCGCTGGCGCACAAACATCAATATGCCACCCTAACGACGCTATTCACCCAGCTGTCGGTGGATTTATCCGACTGGTCCAGACCGATATTCCTGGTGATCGATGATTATCACCTGATTACCAATGAACTTATTCATGAGTCCATGCGGTTTCTGCTGCGTAATCAGCCGGATAACCTCAAGCTGATCGTGCTATCGCGTAATTTACCCTCTTTGGGCATCGCCAATCTGCGGGTGCGGGAACAGTTGCTGGAAATAGGCAGTCAGCAATTGGCTTTCACCCACGAGGAAGCCAAGCGCTTTTTCGATTGCCGGCTGGGAATGCCTATTGAACCTCCCGACAGTAATCGTTTGTGCGATGAGGTAGCCGGTTGGGCAACGGCCTTGCAACTGATCGTGCTCTCCTCACGCCAATCCGATACGCCCGCCTGTAAGACAGCGAAGCGGCTATCGGGCATTAATGCCGGTCATCTTGCCGATTATCTGGTGGATGAGGTGCTGGATCGGGTGGATGAATCAACCCGGCGTTTTCTGCTGCGCTGCTCGGTGCTACGTTCCATGAACGATGCGCTGATTGGCAAGCTGACCGGCGAGGATAACGGCCAGCATCGACTGGAGCAGACCGAGCATCAGGGCTTGTTTATTCAGCGTATGGATGATTCCGGCGAATGGTTCTGTTTTCATCCGCTGTTCGCCAATTTTCTGCGACAGCGCTGTTTATGGGAATTGGCCGCGGAACTGCCCGCTATCCACCGCAGCGCCGCCGAAGGCTGGCTGATCCTGGGCTATCCGGCGGAGGCTATCCACCACGCCATATCCGCAGGGGACCGCGAGATGATATGCCGGATTCTGTTGGACAACGGTTGGCGGCTATTCAACCACGGTGAGCTGGCGCTACTGGATCGCTGCCTGAAACATGTGCCCTATGACGAGTTGATTACCCGTCCCAGGCTGGTGTTGCTTAAGGGCTGGCTGGCCCAAAGCCAGCATCGCTGCACCGAGGTGGCGGATATGCTCGCCCAGGATAAAGCGCAAATGTCGGCCCGTAATGTGGAAATCAATCCGATGCTGCAGGCGGAGTTCAACGCGCTGCTGGCGCAGGTGGCGATAAACACCGGCCATACCGACCAGGCGGAGGTCTTGGCCGCCGAAGCGTTGCGTTATTTGCCTCTTTCCAGTTTTTACGGTCGCATTGTCGCCACGTCGGTGACGGGGGAGGTCGCCCATTGCAAAGGGCGGTTGACCCATGCCTTGGCCATGATGCAGCAAACCGACCGGATGGCCCGGCAGCACGAAGTGTATCACTACGCCTTGTGGGCACTGTTGCAGCAAAGCGAAATATTAATTGCCCAGGGCTATTTGCAGGCGGCGTACGATATTCAGGATAAAGCGTTCAAGCTGGTGGGGGAGCAGCATCTTGAGCAATTGCCTATGCATGAATTTCTCCTGCGCCTGCGCGCTCAATTGCTTTGGTCCTGGGCGCGCCTTGAAGATGCGGAGCTGGCCGCCAAGGCCGGACTGAACGTGCTGGTGGGCGCCCAGCCGCAGCAGCAGTTGCAATGTCTGGCGCTGCTGGCGAAATGCGCGCTGGCGAGGGGCGATGTGGACGATGCCCGCCGCTTGTTGCAACGGTGCGATAATCTGATCAGCAGCGGGCAGTACCACAGCGACTGGATAACAAATGCCGATAGGCCCCGGGTGATTTATTGGCAGATGACGGGCGATACCGTCGCCGCCGCCAACTGGCTTAATCAGACGGTTAAACCGGATTGTGTCGATAACCATTTTCTCCAGGGGCAATGGCGCAATATCGCCCGTGCTCAAATTCTGCTCGGTCAGTTCGATGAGGCGGAAGTGGTGCTGGATGAATTGAACGATAACGCGCGGGCGCTGCAACTGGTGAGCGACCTTAACCGTAATCTGCTGCTGAACAATCTTATCTATTGGCATACCGGCCGTAAAAGCGAAGCCCAGAGCGTGCTGATGGAGGCGCTGACCTTGGCCAATCGTACCGGGTTCATCAGTCATTTCGTGATTGAAGGGGAAACGATGGCGGTGCAGTTACGCCAACTGCTGCAATTGGGCATCCTGCCTGAGCTGGAGCAGCAGCGCACTCAGCGTATTTTGCGCGATATCAATGCCCATCACCGGCATAAGTTCGCCCATTTCGACGAGGAGTTCGTTCATCAATTATTGCAGCATCCGCAGGTCCCGGAGCTTATCCGCATCAGCCCGCTGACCCAGCGTGAATGGCAGGTGCTGGGCTTGATTTATTCCGGCTACAGCAATAATCAGATTGCCGGCGAGCTGGATGTGGCTTCCACCACCATCAAAACCCATATCCGTAATTTGTACCAGAAGCTGGGAGTGGGGGAGCGTCAGGAGGCGGTGACGCAGGTGAAGAGTATGCTGACGATGATTGGGTATCAGGTATAGGGCGCGGGATCCCTTTAACAGGTTCGTTGCACGTTCGATGATCGCGGGCCTAGCGTGCCAGGCACTCGGTCGGGCAGAAAAACCATGCCCGATTCGACCTCATTGGCGCGCTCTCCCTTTAACAGGTTCGTTGCACGCCCGGCGATCGCGGGCCTAGCGTGCCATGAGGCACTCGGTCGGGCAGAAAAACCATGCCCGATTCGACCTCATTGGCGCGCTCTCCCTTTAACAGGTTCGTTGCACGCTCAGTGATCGCGGGCCTAACTGCCAAGGGCCCCCGAATTATTCAGCCCACCGGCAGGATTTTGCGGCCGAGCTGCTCGTTGATGACCTCGGCCATAGCCAGGTAAATAGCGCTGGCGCCGCAGAACAGCCCGACGTAGCCGGCGATGACCAGCAGCGGCTTGTTGGCGGTGATATCACCGATGGCCAATAAGGCGAACAATAGCGTCAGGCTGGCGAAAACCACCTGCAGTGCGCGGCTGGCGGCCAGGGTGGCGAAAAACATAAACAGCGTGAACACGCCCCACAGCGCCAGATATACGCCGAGGAACACTTCATCGGTGGGGTCGGCAAGGCCCATGCGCGGCAGGACCAGAATACCCACCAGGCTGAGCCAGAACGCGCCATAGGAGGTAAACGCCGTCATGCCGAAGGTATTACCCTGTTTGTACTCCATGATACCGGCAATCATTTGCGCTATGCCGCCGTAAAAAATCCCCATACTGATAATGATGGACGTTAAAGGGAAAAAACCCGCGTTATGCAGATTAAGCAATACGGTGGTCATGCCAAAACCCATCAATCCCAACGGGCCGGGGTTCGCCAACTTAGTGGTGTGCATAAGTCCTCGGTAATTTAAAAAGAAAAAAAGAATTCATCCTCCCAACGGCCGTGCTTCAATGAAAATCATTCCATCACGCAGCCAGGCCGCAGCATCATAAAGATGTCGGCATGGTTAGACAATGATTTGGATAATCTTCAAGAAGAATTAATGCCATCCCAACCGGCTGCTCAGTAAGCCGGCGTTATGTTTCACTTCAGCAATCAGCGCCTCTCTGTTTTCGCTGAAGCGGCTGGAAATCGCCGCGATATTCAATGCCGCCACGGTTTCGCCTTTGCCGTTAAGCACCGGCGCAGCCACCCCCGAACCGCCGATATCGATCTCCTGATCGGATACGGCGTAACCCTCCCGGCGGGCCTTGAGGATATGCGCTTTGATCTGTTCGCGGTCCACCAGGGTATGCCGGGTGTACTGCACGATACGTTCCCTGGACAGGTAATTATCGATTTGTGCGTCGTCTCGCGCCGCCAGCAGCGCGCGTCCCATGGCGGTGCAATAAGACGGCAGACAGCTGCCGAGGGGAGATTCATAGCGTACCGGTTGCGTGCCGCTACAACGCTCCAGGGTTTTCAGACGGCCTTCGCCGTTGAGTACGCCCAGCATAATGGTTTCGCCGCACCGATCCCGCAGTTCGCGCATGACTGGCAGTGCCATTTCGCTCAGGCGCGCTTCCGGTCCGCAAATCCAGCCCGGGCCCTCTCGAAAGGCGCTGTTGAGCTGATAACGGTCCGTCTCGTCGCGTACCGCATAGCCCCGTGACACCAGGGTGGCCAGCAGATTATGGGTACTGCTCTTCGGATAGCCCAATTCGTCAACAACTTCTTTCAGTGAGAGTGGTTTCTCCCATTGGGTCAATAATTCAAGCACTTCCAGCACCCGCACCGCGCTTTTCACTTCGTTCATATATGTGAATCCTATTCTTGTTGCTGAACACTTTTTTACTATGTTAGAACGTTAAATACAATATTTCTCACGGGCAGAATTCGCAATGAGCCTTGCAGCGCCGTTGGACCCCATCGCAATCGAGCTGGTTCGTCACGCTTTCCATTCTATTTGTGATGAAATGGCGGAGTCTCTGGTGCGCTCCAGCCATTCCCCCAATATCAAAGAACGACGGGACTGCTCGTGCAGCGTCTATGATGTGAATGGCGATATTGCCATCCAGGCGGAGCATATTCCCATCCACCTGGGCGTTATGGCGGGGGCCTTGCGTCATATCCTGGCCGCGTATCCGGTGGGGGAGATGGTACCGGGTGATGCTTTCCTGGTTAACGATCCTTATTATGGCGCCAATCATCTGCCGGATTTTATCGTCGCCGGGCCGCTGTTCGCCGGAGGCGAGATGGTGGGCTTCGCCGCCAGTATGGCGCACCACACCGACGTGGGCGGGCTGACGCCGCGCAGCATGCCGGCCACCGCCACCGAGATTTTCCACGAAGGCCTGCGTATCCCGCCGGTCAAGCTGGCCGCCGCCGGTGCGGTGGATAAGAATCTGCTGACCCTGATTGCCGCGAACTCGCGTCTGCCCGAGGAGCGCATGGCGGATCTGGGCGCGCAGATTGCCACCATCCGGGTAGCGCAAAACCGTATTGACGAATTGGCGCGGCGCTATGATATGGCTCAACTGCGGTTCGCCATGGCGGAAATCATCCGGCTTTCGGAACAGACCACCCGCGCCTGTATCGCCGCGCTTCCGCGGCAGGTGTGGAACGGCGAGGCCCAGGCCGATTTCGGCGGCGTGATGATTCCGCTACGGGTGGCCGTCAGCAAGGACAATGACGTTCTGAACATCGACTTCACCGGCAGCGGGCCGCAGACCGAGAGCCCGTTCAATTCCTGTCTGGCCAATACCCTGGCCTGCGTGTATATGGCGGTGCGTATTACCCTGGCGCAGGGCATCCCGGCCAACGCCGGCATGTATCGCGCGCTGAATATCACCATCCCGGAGGGATCAATCCTTAATCCCCGTTTCCCGGCGGCCATTTCCGCCGCCACCCAGGTGTCCTACCATACGTTCGAAGCCTTGATGAACGCACTGTCGGCGTTTTCGCCGGAGCTGGTGCTGGCGGGAACCGGCGGCGGCGGGGTGTTTTCCTTCGGCGGCCCAAATCCGCGCACCGGCCGGTTATTCGCCTATGGCGAGGCGCTGGGGGGCGGCTCAGGCGCCAGCCAGGTGGCGGATGGCGAAAGCGGCATGATCCCGCCGGTGGCCAATTTACACGATACGCCGGTGGAAGTGCTGGAAATGAGCCTGCCGGTGCGCATCCTGCGCTATGAGCTGGTGGAGGGGTCGGCGGGGCAGGGACGTCAGCGCGGGGGGCTAGGCCTGCGCCGCACCTTCCAGATTCTTACGCCGGTGCGCTGTTCCTTTCAGGTCAGCATGCCCACCCGCGGACCGGACGGTTTGCTGGGCGGTACCGCCGGCACGCCGACGCGCATCACCGTGACCCCGCCGGAGGCCAAGCCGCGGCACATTACCGGTTTTAGCGAACTTTCAGCCCCGGCGGATACGCTGATAGAAGTGGAAACCGCCGGCGGCGGCGGATACGGCCTGCCCGCCGAGCGGGACCCCAAGGCGGCGGAGCAGGACAGGATTTATGGCTATGGCGGCCATGGGGCGAGCTTTCAGGCACAGGAGAAGCAAGCATGACCGGTTTATTGGCAGCCGTGGATGTCGGCGGCACCTTTATTGATGTGGTGGTCAGCAACCCCGCCTCCGGAGAAACCCGCATCGCCAAGGTTCTGCATCGCAAAGGGGATCAGGGCAACGATATTCTGGCGGCCCTGGACGCCCTGGCGGTTGAAATGGGCGCCCGCGCCGCCGATATCGAGGCGGCGGTGGTGGGCACGACGGTGGTGACCAATGCTCTGCTTGAAGGCGCGCTGGCAAAAACCGCCCTGTTGACCACCGAAGGATTTCGCGATGTGCTGGAAATCGCCCGCATGACGCGGCCCTCATCCTACGATCTCCACGTCAGGCGCGCGCCGGTGGTGGCGCCCCGGAATTTGCGCCTTGAGGTGCCGGAACGCCTCGATTACCAGGGCCAGGTGCTGAAACCCCTGAATGAAGCGGCGCTGGACAGCTGCATAGAACGCCTGCGGGAAGCGCGGGTGGAGGCGGTGGCGGTGAGTTTGCTGTTTTCGTTCGTCAACCCGGAACACGAACGGCGGATCGGCGAGAAGCTGGCGGGGCTTGGTGTGCCCATATCACTCTCGTCCGAGGTTTTGCCGGTATTTCGCGAGTACGAGCGCACCACCGCCACGGTGCTGAATGCCGCCACCATGCCGGTGATGGCACAGTTTCTAAGTGGTCTCGAAACGCTGAAAGACAATGGACCGGCGCGGACCTTTGTCATGGGTTCCGCCGGCGGCTGTCTGACCTTTGCCGAAGCGCGTCGTTTTCCGGTGAAATGCGCCATGTCCGGCCCGGCGGGGGGTGCTGTGGGGGCATTGGAGCTGTCGGCCCGCCACGGTCTCGGCGAGGCCCTGACGCTGGATATCGGCGGTACCAGTTCGGATATCGCGCTGCTGCGCGGCGGCGCCATTCCGGTCACCGATGAACGAACCATCGGCGGATATCCGGTGGCGGTGGCCTCGGCGGAAATTGAAACCATCGGCGCCGGCGGCGGTTCCATTGCCTATCTGGATCGTACCGGATCCCTCAAGGTCGGCCCCCAGAGCGCCGGATCGACGCCGGGTCCGGCCTGTTATGGCCGCGGCGGCACCCGGCCGACGGTGACCGACGCCCATGTGGCGTTAAACCGGCTCGGGGTGCGCAGCATGCTCGGCGGTGATTTTGTCCTGGATCGGGATGCCGCCGTGGCCGCCATTGGACAGCATATCGCCGCCCCCCTGGGCCTGAGCTGGCAACGGGCGGCCCAGGGTATTTTGCAAATCGCCACCGCCAACATTGTGCGCGCCATCCGGGCCATGTCGGTGGAACGGGGCCACGATCCGCGCCATATGACCTTGATTGCCTTCGGCGGCGCCGGTCCGCTGCACGCGGTGGATGTGGCCCGTGCGCTGGATATCCCCCGGGTGTTGATCCCCTATTATTCCGGCGTATTTTCCGCTCACGGCATCCTCTCGGTGGATATCGCCTATGACGCCCAGCGTACCTGGCTGCGTACCTTATCCGCCATCAATGTCGCCGAACTGGCGGCGTTAACCGGCGAGATGGTGGATGCCTTGCTGGCGCGGGCCGCCGCCGATGGCTTTATGCCGGAGGATGTGGTTATCGCCTGGTCGGCGGATTTACGCTATCAGGGACAATCCCATGCCCTGACCGTGGCGTTGCCCAGCGCCGACGCCGAAGGGCTGGCCGCCAGCCGGACGGCATTTTTAGCGGAACACCAGCAGCGTTACGGCCATGCCTCCGAGACCCTGCCGGTGGAATTACTGAATCTGCGGCTGAAAATCAGCCGGCCGCGGCCTGCCGCCGGCGAAGTGGCCATGGCATCGGCCCAGACCGGCGAACCGACGGCTCGGCGCCAGGTCTGGCTCAGCGCGGAGGAGTGCGTCGATTGCCCGGTCTACCAAAGAACCGAACTGCCGGAAAGCTGGCGTGCCACCGGCCCGTTGGTTATCGAACAGTTCGATACCCTGACGCTTATCGGACCCGGGGATCGGGTGGAAGTCTTGCCCGGTACCCGAGCCTTATCCATAAATATCCACCCCCAAACTGTTTGACAACCATGCACCCCGAGGAGATACCGAATGAGATTTTCTGTAAAGCACGGCGCGGCACTGATGGTACTCGCCGCCACATTAAGCGTCTCCGCCTGGTCCGTCCAGGGGGCTGAAGGTTTCACCAAGCTGCGCGTTGCCGCCGATCCGAGCTATCGGCCGATCTCCTTCCAGGATCCGTCGGGCAAGCTGGTGGGGTTTGACGCCGACTTCGCCGCCGCCCTCGGCAAACACATGGGTGTGCCGGTATCCTATGAAGGCATGGCGTGGGACGGCATTATCCCCGCGCTGCAAGGGGGCAAGATCGACGCCATCACCAATCTGGTGATCAGCGACGATCGCAAAAAAGTGGTGGCATTCTCTGAACCGATCATGACGCAAACGATTGTCCTGGTGGTAAAAGCCCATTCCGGCCATGAACGGCTCACCGCCGCCAATCTGGGGAAACTGAGAGTCGGGGTGATGGTCAATACCGCCGCCGCCACGGCGCTGCAGTCCATGAAGGATGTCACCCCTACCACCTACAACACCGTGGTGGATGCCTATAATGATTTGATGCTCGGCCGTATCGATGTGGTGGCGGTGGAAAGCGTTAACGGGACTTACATCGTCGCCAGCCAATACGCCGGTAAATTGGCGGTGGTGAAACAGCCGCTGACCAATGACGTCAAACTGAACGGCGTGGCGCTGCGCAAGCAGGACACCGCCGGATTGAAGCAGGTCAATACCGCCATTGACAAGATGAAAGCGGACGGCACCCTGGCCGCCATCGCCGTCAAGTGGTTCGGCAACGCCGATAACGTGCCGAAATAAGCCGGGCGTCCGCCGGGGACAGCGTCTTAACGAAGCGCCCGATTTCCGGTGGGCATCGGCACCAGGCGGCGGGATTTTCCGAGGCGATGGGGTGCCAGTTAACACGGCACAGACGCCAATGGGTGTATTTAATGGTTATGAGGTCGCCAGATGCCTGATATGACGGAGGTGCCGCCGGGCAACGATAAGATGCCGGTGCTGCGAATCACCGGGTTGTGCAAATCGTTCCACGGCGTTCCGGTCCTGAAGGATATCTCCCTGGATATCGCCCGGGGTGAAACCGTCGCCATCATCGGTCCCAGCGGCGCGGGCAAAACCACCCTGCTGCGATGCGTGAATTTTCTCAACGATTATGACAGCGGCAGCGTGCTGATCAGGGGCGAGCAAATCGGTTACCGGCAGGGGGGTAAACGGCGCATTGAAGACAGCGATGCCAATATCAGCCGCATGCGCCGCAAGACCGGCATGGTGTTTCAGCGCTTTGCGCTGTTCCCGCACCTGAGCGTGCTGGAGAACCTGATCGAAGGACCCGTTCGGGTTCTTCGCCAGCACCGTGGGGAGGCGGTGGCGCGGGCCATGGCGGTATTGACGTCGGTGGGTCTGGTGGATAAGGCCCAAGCCTACCCCGCCTGGCTTTCCGGCGGTCAGCAGCAGCGGGTGGGCATTGCGCGGGCGTTGTGCATGGAGCCCGAAGTGCTGCTGTTTGACGAGGTGACGTCGGCGCTGGATCCCGAACTGGTGGGTGAGGTGCTGGCGGTGATGCGGCGCCTGAGCGAAGAGGGGCGCACTATGCTGATGGTCACCCATGAGCTGCGTTTTGCCCGGGATGTTGCCGACCGTATTGTGTTTATGGAACAAGGGAGCATTATCGCGGATCTCCCGGCCCGGCAATTCTTTGAACAGCCGCCGAGCGTTCGTATCGAGGCGTTTCTGGCATCCAGCGCGTCAAAATAGGTATAGCGATGGATCGCCGCATTGACACCGTCCCGGGAGCCTGTTCGTCATCGAGCCGCTGAGCCGCTGACTTGTCGTATCGTCGAATCGTTAATAAGGGGATGGCCCGAGCAATGATGGACTTTATGGTGGCGTATTCGCCGCTTTATTTAAAAGGCGCCCTGGTGGGGCTTGCCCTAACGGTTTTCGCCATGATCGGGGCATTGCTGATAGGTCTGCTGGTGGCCTTGGGCCGGTTATCCCGTCGTACCCCGCTGCGTTTGCTGTGCCTGGGGTATGTGACGCTGTTTCGGGGTGTGCCGCCTCTGGTATTACTCTATCTGGTGTATTTCGGACTGCCGGCCTGGGCCAGTCAGGCCGGCAGTCCGTTATTGATAAAACTGCTGAGTCCGCTGGATAATCGCCTGTTCGCCGCCACCCTGGCCTTTGCGGTCAACGCCGGCGCCTACACCGCTGAAATCATCCGCGCCAGCATCACCTCCATCCACAGTGAACAGATGGAGGCCGCCCGCTCCATCGGCATGACCTATCCGCAGGCCATGCGGCGCATTATCCTGCCGCAGGCCTTGCGGGTGGCGTTCCCGCCGTTATGCAACGAGTTTATCATTGTGCTCAAGGGAACCTCCCTGGCCTCGGTCATCGGCGTGACCGAACTGATGCGTAACGCGCAGATGGTTGCCTCGGCCACCTTCCTCAATCTTCAGGCCTATCTTTTGGCGGCGCTGTTTTACGTGGTTATGGTTATCCTGCTGCAAATCGCCTCCAGCGCCATTGAACGGCGATTGGGCACGCCCCGGGGCAGCCGGTCCTAAAGTTTTTCGATTAGCCGCGTAATTTGTTACAGTAGTCTTTTAGCGGGCAATTGGGCGACCAGGGGAATGATGGACAATAAACAGCGCGAACCCGAAACCAGCGCCGTGGCCATGGCGGGAGAGCTACGGCTGCTGATCGGCAATTTGAGCCGGCGATTGCGTGAACAGGCGCAACCCGGGGATTATACCTGGTCGCAAAAATCGGTTATTTTGCGTTTGGAACGAGAAGGCCCCGCCACCGTCACTACTCTCGCCAAGGCGGAGGGCGTACGCCCGCAGTCCATGGGCGCCACGGTGGCGACGTTGGAAGCCGCCGGTATGATAAGCGGCACGCCGGATCCCTCCGACGGCCGACAAACGCTGTTATCCCTGAGCGAGCGCTGCCGCGAGATAATAAAGGCCGGCCGCGCGGCCCGTGAAGATTGGCTGTTCCATGCCATCAGCAATCATTTTGCCCCCCATGAGCTTGAACAGCTTGCCGATGCTATTACGCTGCTTAAACGCCTGACGGAATCTTGATCTTTATCCCTGCTGAGGCCTCTCAAGACGGCTGTCGCCGACCCTCGGTTTGACCGGCAACACTGACCGGTATAAGACGTCGTTTTCTCGGTTTGACCGGGAATCTGGCCCGGTATAAAACGCCGTTTTCTCGGTTTGACCGGCAACTCTGACCGGTATAAGACGCTGCTTTCTCAATCTGACCGCCATCTCCGCCCGGTCCAAACCGGGTTGCCAATGAGGCTATTGAAGGATTCCCGCTTCCCATCAGGCTGTCTCCCCTATATAATTAACGAATGTTAATAAAAGGGTGATTTTCCTGGCGCGTCAAGATCGAATGAAGAAAATTTTAAAGTTTTTTTCTCAATAATTTTAGGAAGTTATATATTAAATTAACGATCGATAATAAAAAAGAGTTGATCCCCTGAGCCGAGAGGATTAGTATTTAGTTATCGAACGTTAAGAAATTAACGTCAAAGAGAAAAAATCCTTTACTTACCAGAGAGCCAACATCATGAAAAACGTAAAATACGCCATCGCCGCCATTGCACTGAGCACCCTGTCATTCGGTAGCTTCGCCGCCGACCTGGTAAACGCAGCTCCGGCGCAGCAGCAGTCAGTGGGCGTTATCAGCGTCAACGGCGGTCACGACGTGACCTCCATTGAAAGTCAGCTGGCTGATAAAGCCGCCCAGTCCGGCGCCAAATCATTCCGTATTATCTCGGTTACCGGTAATAATGAAATGCACGGCACCGCTGAAATTTATCAATAAGCGCCGTTAGCCACCAATAAACAGCAATAAACAGCAATAAACAAGCAGTAATAAATAAGCAGTAACGTATTAGCAGCGTAAACAAATAGCCCCGGCGGGGAAATATATCCCCGTCCGCTGAATAAAATCATCTGCATGAAATAACGATATCGCTATCGGTATTTCAAACACACACTTTAAAGAGAGACCGTGAAAATGAAAAACGTAAAATACACCATCGCCGCCATTGCACTGGGCACCCTGTCATTCGGCAGCTTCGCCGCCGACCTGGTAAGCTCGGCCCCGGCGCAGCAGCAGTCAGTTGGCGTGATAAGCGTTAACGGCGGCCATGACGTGACCTCAATCCAAAGCCAGCTGGCGGATAAAGCCGCCCAGTCCGGCGCCAAATCATTCCGTATTATCTCGGTGACCGGTAATAACGAAATGCACGGTACCGCTGAAATTTATCAATAAGCGCCGTTAGCCATCAATAAACAGGCAGTAATAAATAAATAGCATTATATAACAGCGTAAACAAATAACCCCGGCGGGGGAATATATCCCCGCCCGCTGAAAAAAAACATCTGCATGAAATAACGATATCGCTATCGGTATTTCAAACACACACTTTAAAGAGAGACCGTGAAAATGAACAACGTAAAATACACCATCGCCGCCATTGCATTGAGCACACTGTCATTCGGCAGCTTCGCCGCCGACCTGGTAAGCTCTGCTCCGGCCGAACAGCAGCAAGTGGGTGTAATCACCGTCACCGGTGGCCATGACGTGACCTCCATTGAAAATCAGCTGGCGGAAAAAGCCGCTCAGGCCGGCGCCAGATCGTTTCGCATTACCTCGGTGACCGGTAATAACGAAATGCGCGGCACCGCTGAAATTTACGAATAATGGATTGCACGCTATTGTTAAAATGTAGCCATAAGCTGTTAAAGCGCCAGGGAGGTAAGTTGCCTCCCCTCAAACACCAACTTAACGAAACGCCGACAAAATGATGCACATTTTGCCGGCGTTTTTGTTATGTGCTTCTTATTAGATGGACCCTAAGTAATCTTTTTTACCAATGGCCAGGCCCAGGTGACGCATGATGTCATAGGCGGTGGTGACATGGAAAAACAAATTCGGAAACGCCAGTTGGAACAGGTAGTCATAGCCGGTGAAGGTTTTTTCACTGCCGCGCATATTCATGACGATGGGACGCTCGCCGCTGTGCACGAACTGCTCCGGCTGCAAATTACCCAGGAAAGTCAGGGTCTTGGCGATACGCGCCTGCAGTTCGTCAAAAGTGGTTTCGGTATCCGGGAAGCTGGGCACTTCGCAGCCAGCCAATCGGGCAGCGCCGGCTTTGGCCGCGTCGCTGGCGGATTGAACCTGTCTTGCCAGGGTGAACATATCCGGGGCCAGCCGCGCGTTGATCCACTCTGACGGCTCGATGTTCTGTTCCTGTACATGGGTCGCCGCGTTAGCCAGCAGGGATGACAAATTCGTCAACATGCGGATAAAAACAGGCACCGAGGCCTGGTAAAAGCTGATGTTTTGTTGTGCCGGGGTAACCATAAAAACCTTCTTAGGGTAATCGAACAGATAAAAAAAGAGAAGCGCGCCCGCTGGCGCCAACGTATAACCGCTATCAAACTAGGGCCACCGTCCGGCGCCGTCAATGTTTTTCTAACGAGCGCTATTAAATTCTGCACGCCGGGCCAAGCCAAGATGCAGCAACCCGGAAATCACCAGCGACGGCAGCGTGGCGCCTACCTGGGGAAAGTCACGCACCAGCAGCTGATAAACCACGATACCGACTATCCAGGCGACGAATGCCCGCCAGGACAAACCGGCGCCGGGAGTCAGACGGCGACGGCGGCGAATCAGGAAATGCTCCGCCAGCACCACGCCGAATAACGGCGAAAAGACCGACCCGATAAGCAACAGAAAGTTTTCGTATTGAGACAGCGGCACCTGCCAGGCGATGAGGGTACAAACGATCCCGATGATTAAGGTCAAAGGCCTTACCTGGCGCGGGATGAACAGCGCCGAGGACAATGCCGCCGAATGGATGTCGGCGAAGGCGTTTTCATTTTCGTCAATCAGGATCAGCAACAGCGGGATACCCATGGCGGCGCCGGACAACGCCACCAATAGCGCGTTGGCATCGCCGTTGCCCGCATACGCCAGGGCATAAGCCCCGCCGAGAGCCATCATCCACAGGCTGCCCAGCAGATAACCGCCGAGAGTGCCGAGAAAACTTTGCCGGGCGCTTTTGCCAAAACGGGTGTAATCACCAATCAGCGGCAGCCAGGACAGCGCCATGGAGATAACAATATCGCAGCCGGCGGCAAACGGCAGGCTGCCGTTGCCTGTAGTCGCCGCCAGCCGTTGAATATCGCCGTGCCGCCATAACGACAGGCTTAGCCACGCACAGGCGATAAGCAGCAAATAAATTCCCCAACGCCGTAACACCAGCCGGATAAACGCTAGCGGCCCCCCTAGGGCGATGGCGGTGGCGCCGATGCCGAACAGCCATGTCCAAAGGGTGGCATCGGCCCAGATACTCTGGCTGCCCCACGCCCGCGCCGCCAATAACGACGCCGCATCGCGCATCATGACAATCTCGAAGGCGCCCCAGCCTATCAATTGCAGCAGGTTCAGCAACGCCGGTACCGAGGCGCCGGTCTTACCGAGGCTGAAGGCCATGGAAGCCATGGATGAACGCCCGGTGTCGAAACCAATGACCCCGGCCAGCGCCAGCAGAAGGCATCCCAGCAGCGAACCGAGCGTGACGGCATACAGCGAATTCACCATGCCCAGTCCGGGGGACAGCACGGCGCCGGCCTGTAGCACCGCCAGGCCGATACCCAAGGAGAACCATAACGAAAAGAAGTCCCGCCATCCCAGGACCCGGTCGGCCTCGGTAATGACCCTATCTGGAGCGTATATATTATTTTTCATCGGGTTATCAGTTTTTCAAAACGGATAACGACAATAGCACAACCTTATACCGCCGGGGATGATGCATGCCGACCCCGGTCGATAATTAATTTCAGTGAACCGTCGAAACGCTCAGACAAGATAAACCTCCTGATGGCTATATTGGCAGGTGTTCGTTCTCTGTAGCTTATACGGCCCAGAAATCAGTCGCGGCTTTCCTCATCGGCCAGCGCGAGGTGGGTCAACCAAAGGCGGGTATCGAACTCGAGCTGGTGATAGCGGGGCTCCATATGACAGCACAACTGATAAAATGCCTTGTCATGCTGCTTTTCTTTCAAATGCGCCAATTCATGCACGGTGATCATTCGCAGCAGATCGGCGGGCGCTCTTTTGAATACCGTGGCAATACGGATTTCCGCCTTGGCCTTGAGTTTGGACCCCTGGATGCGCGATACGGCGGTATGTAGGCCGAGGGCGTTTTTTAACACGTGAATCTTGCTGTCCCAGGCCACTTTGTCCACCGACGGCGCATTCCGCAAATAGGCATTTTTCAACTCAACGACATACAGATAGAGCGCTTTGTCGCTGGTGATGTTATGGGCCCCGGGGTAGCGCTGTTGCAATACCTGTCCCAGGCGTTGCTCGCTTATCAGTTGCCGCACCTGCGTCAGCAGATGTTCCGGGTATCCCTGCAGATAAGTCAATTCGCTCATGCGTTATCGCGCCGCTGTAGTCATGTAGTGATGTGGTTACGTAGTTACGCCCGGGAGGTCCACCGGCGTCCTTGGGATGATTATACCCGCTAACGGGCAACAGGGGGAAACACCCGCCGGCGGAATAACGGTACCGGCCATATTGCGCAGGCATTTGCCGGAGGTAATGGCGCCGGTCCCAAGATCGATAATCACGCCGGGGCCGCGTCCGGTTATCGAATTCGTGAACTCCAGCACTTTCTCGCCGGCGTAACCATGGAGAATGAAAAGTACAGGGAAGCAGTGGCCTTAAGCACAAATTAAATAAGGATAGCGCACGGACCGATACCAGCCGGTGAAGCCTTGCGACCGCCAGGCGTAAACCGGACGGGACGTGCGCATTATTTTCCCGGCGCATCATGTTCCCGCCACATCATGTTCCCGGGCCATCATGGTAAGTCTGTAGGTCGGCGCTCTGAAATTAAACGCGGTCCGTAATCGGCGTATTTAGCCCTCCCTTGTTTTAACCATGGGGTAATCAATCAGACCGCCACGCGCATGCCGCCATCCACAAACAGCAGATGTCCGTTGACAAAATCAGAGGCTTTAGCCGCGAGAAACACCGCCGCGCCGACAAGTTCCTGCGGATCGCCCCAGCGGGCGGCGGGGGTGCGTTTGGTCAGCCAGGCGGTAAAGGCTTCATCTTCCACCAGGGCTTTGGTCATGTCGGTGCTGAAATAGCCGGGGGCAATACCGTTTACCTGAATATTATAACGGGCCAGCTCAACGCACATCCCGCGGGTGAGCATTTTTACGGCGCCTTTTGACGCGGCATAAGGCGTGATGGTATCCCGGCCCAGTTCGCTTTGCATCGAGCCGATATTGATGATTTTACCGCGGTTTCGTTTCATCATATAGCGGGCGACTGCCTGGGAAACCAGAAATACCGACTTTTGGTTTACCGCAATAACTTCATCCCACTCCTGCTCCGGAAATTCGGTAAAGGGATGGCGCCGCTGGATACCGGCATTGTTTATCAGTACATTAATGGCACCGATAGTGGATTCAATGCGCTGGATAGCGTCCTTTACCGCGTCGCCGTCGGTTACGTCAAACGGCATTGAATAAGCGGTATAACCCTGCTCCCGCAGTTCATGCACCGCTTTATCCGTACCCTCGGCGGTGGTGCCGTTGATAATGACGTCAGCGCCATATTGCGCCAATCCCCGGGCCAGAATAAAACCTATACCCCGCGCGGAACCGGTGATTAATACCGTTTTATTCCGCAAAGAAAAGAGATCGTTCATTGAGCCTTCCTATTCAGTTGTTTATCCTTTGCCATGTAAAGGTTTGACGATTTCGATGCTCCGTTCCAGTTTTTCTTTCGCCCCGTGATAGTCCTGCAAAATAAGGGCAATAAACAGCGTATCGAGCAAATTAAGCTGGATGATACGGGCTACGGCATTTTGGCCCAATAACGGGCCGCCACGGGCGGGGCTGAAAATGGATAAATCGGATAATTGCGACAGAAGGGAAACGTTGTCGTTGGTGATACAGATGATTTTGGCGCCCCGTTCTTTCGCTACCTGCACGGCCTGGAGCAGCTCGCGGGTGTCTCCGGACTGTGAAATAACAATTATCACATCCCCTTCGCTAAGCTGACAGGCCACCATGAGCATCAGGTGATAATCGTTATAGGAATGACTGAGGATGCCGATGCGCAATAACTTGTGTTCAAAATCCAGGCATACCGTGGCCGATCCGCCTACGCCAAACAGCGTCACATGCCCGGCCAGCAGTATTAATCTCGATGCTTCGGTAATAACCGTCGGGTCAGCGACGGATTGCGCTTCTTTTAACGCATTGATGGAATTATTAAAAATTTTATCCAGCACAAGCTCGATGCTGTCATCCTCAGAAATTTCCTCTTCTTTATCAAAGGGTAAAGAAGCAAAATAGGTCCATAACGCCCGGCGTAATTCGCGGAAACCGGTATATCCCAGCTTTTTAGCCACTTTTACGATAAGGGGTTCCGAAACATTCAATGACGAAGCGACGTGTTTAATACTGGTTTGTTTGTTCACGTTGCCTTTGGTGATGAGCCACTCGGCGATCCCGCGTTCCGTTGTATTGAGCAGCGAGAGCGACATCTTTATTTTTGCGCCAATCGCCAAAGCATTTTCGTTATTGATCAGATCCACCATTTACTGCCCTCCGTAATAGGTCAAGGTTGCCAGTTATAGCAAACCGACCGGTGATAAAGCCATCATGCCGTGGCACGAAAGAAGATGATATCCTCGACCATAACGAAATATTTATGAAAATAATATAAATCGTGAAGATAAGCTCGGCCATAGTAAACCGCCGGATCGGTGCGGTCCGCTGTTTTCGGCTATGAACTCGTGAGCGATTCCCTTGCGTTTTGCCGCTTTATGCCATAAAATCGGAGGCATTATAGGCATGTTGTGGTGCGTGACGATCTAACTCTGCTAATAGACGTGAGTAGCATAACTTCACAGTATTATAATATTATATTAAGTATTTTATTATAATGTTTGGTTTATATAAACATGCGCCCCTGGAATGTCTCTCGGTTCAGGGGCATTATCCGACGATTCATCCCTATCCGAATAGTAGCCCAGGAAGGGATTAAGGTGAGCGAATGATGAAAATTGCCATTGGTTGCGATCATGTGGGTTGGTTATTAAAGCCGGAGATCATCGGCCATCTCGAATCCAAGGGTATTTCCGTCATTGATAAAGGCACCTATTCGTCGGAGCGCACTGATTATCCCCTTTATGCCAAGTTGGTTGCCGATGCGGTGGTGAATCATGAAGCGGATCTGGGCATCCTGATCTGCGGTTCGGGCATCGGCATCTCCATCGCCGCCAATAAAGTGGCGGGTATACGCGCCGTGGCGTGCAGCGAGCCTTATTCGGCCAAGCTCTCACGCCAACATAACAATACCAATATATTGGCCTTCGGCTCCCGCGTGGTTGGCGGCGAACTGGCAAAAATGATCGTTGACGCATGGCTGTCCGCCGAGTTTGAAGGCGGCCGGCATCAACGGCGGGTGGAGCTCATCAGGAAACTCGAGCAGGGGCAATCCCTCGGTTGATCGAACCCAACCGCATGCACGCCGGGTACCCGGCGTATATGAGCAATTAGCATTTTTCTTGCTAAGGTCATCATTAAATAGCATGGAAAAACCTCGATCGCCGGTGGACCTGAAAGCGCCGGGGCGGGCATAATAGTATGATGAACCGGCGTTAACGCTGTAGCCGGCCTCAGTTGGCATGACGTTGTGGCGCGATCGGTTTTGATCCCGCCGGAAATCAAATCAGCATAAGAATTGGAATCAGCAATGGACTTACCCTTTTACGCGCCGCTGGCGATTGTCCAGATGGGAGAACCACCGGCGGCGATTGCCGCCGAGGTGGGGGAGCAGTACCAGTGGTTTGTTGACAGACTAGGGCTGAAATCCCATGAATATGTATTGATCCGTCCCTATCGCGGCGATCGGTTGCCCGATCCGGATCGGATTTCGGCGGCCATCATTACCGGATCCTGGTCAATGGTCACCGATCATGCTCCCTGGAGCGAGATCACCGCCGCCTGGATCCGCGGGATTCATGCCCTGGAGCTGCCGTTACTGGGGATTTGCTACGGACATCAGCTCATCGCTTATGCGCTGGGGGGCGTGGTTGCCGATAATCCGCGCGGCTGGGAGGGGGGATTGCAACAGGTGCGCATCACCGCCCGAACCGACGACGATCCGCTGCTGGAAGGTCTGCCGGGGCAGTTTGCCGTCTGGCTGTCTCATCTCCAAACCGTGCTGCGTCCTCCCGCCGAGGCACAGGTATTGGCCGTCTCGCCCCGGGACGATTGCCAGATTATCCGCTACAGTCAGCAAACATTTTCGCTGCAGTTCCATCCCGAATTCAGCCGGTCATTGATGGCGAGCTGTTTGCGCCATAGCACCCGGAGCGGCGCACAAGAACAATTGGCCAGCCTGCACTCACTGGCGGAGCCGGAGTGGCCGCTGCTGATTTTGCAGCGCTTTTACCAGAACTGGAGCGATAGCCGATCCGGATTGGCGGACAGTAACGCCGCATAATGTTAATACGATAGCCGGTGAGGGACGCGGCATTCAGCGGCTTGGCATGATTTCGGCTAAGCGGTCCAGGTTATCTCAGTGAGTTCTCATACCGGCCGCGGTCATCAGCAGCCGGAACAGGCCGGCAACCACCCCCAATGCCAGCACGCTGGCCGCCCACAGCGTCAGCAGCCATAACAGCCGTCGCCATTTCAATGGTATCCCTCGTGCGGATTGATTTTTCCCCGGAAGACAAAATAGCTCCAGAAAGTGTACACCAGGATCACCGGAATGATCAGCAGGGCGCCCACCAGCATAAATCCCTGGCTTTGCGCCGGAGCCGAGGCGGCCCGGATATCGATGGACGGCGGGATGATGTAAGGCCAGATACTGATGCCCAGCCCGGTGAAACCGAGAAAAATCAGTATCAAGGTCATCATGAACGGCGAGATATCGGCCCGGCGCTTGATTCCCCGCCACAGCCACCCGGCGCAAAGCAGCACCAGCACGGGCACCGGCAGGAAATAAAACAGATTGGGCAGTACCAACCAGCGCCGGGCGATGGCCGGGTGCGCCAGGGGCGTCCACAGGCTAATCACCAATATCACCGTCAGCAGCGCCAATAACAGGGGCTTTGCCAGCCGGTACATATGCCGCTGCAGATCATGTTCAGTCTTCATAATCAACCAGGTACAGCCCAGCAGGGTATAGGCCGCCACCAGACCCAGTCCGCAAAACAGGCAAAACGGCGTTAACCAGTCAAACGCCGCGCCGGCGTATCGCCGGCCCTCCACTGGAAATCCCTGGATAAAGGCCCCCACCACCACGCCTTGGCAAAAGGTGCCCGCTAGGGAACCCAGCATAAAGGAGCAATCCCAGAAAGACCGATGGGCGAGGGAGCCCCTGAAACGGAATTCAAAGGCGACGCCGCGAAAAATCAGGGCAAATAGCATCAGGGTCAAGGGGATCGACAGCGCGTCGATAATCACCGAGTAGGCCAAGGGAAACGCGCCGAACAGCGCGGCCCCTCCCAGCACCAGCCAGGTTTCATTACCATCCCACACCGGCGCCACGCTATTGATCATCTGATCGCGGGCCGGCCGGTCCCGGGTCATGAAAAACAGTATGCCGATGCCCAGATCGAAACCGTCCATGACGATATACATCAGCGTGGCGAAAATGATTATCACAAACCAGATGACCGGCAGATCGATACCCATGTTATTTTCTCTCTCCCATTTGCTCTTTACCATAGTGGGGGCCTTGACGTATCAGCCGCATCATATAGCCGTAGCCCACGCCGAATACCGAAGAGTAAATCAGGACAAACGCCAGTAAACTGAGGCTCATATGCAGCGAGCCATGGGCGGAAACCGCATCTTTGGTACGGAGCACGCCGTATACCACCCAGGGTTGCCGGCCGACCTCGGTAGTCACCCAGCCCGCCAGGACGGCCACCAATCCCGCCGGTCCCATCAGCAGGGCGAAGCGCAGAAATATCCGTGAACGGTACAGCCTCTGCCGACGGCGCAGCCAGAGGCTTGACAGCCCCAGCAGAATCATCAGCATGCCCAGGCCGGCCATAATGCGGAATGACCAGAAAACAATCGTGGAATTTGGCCGGTCCTCTTTGGCAAAATTTTTGAGCGCCGGCACCTGCCGTTGCAGGCTATGGGTCAGGATCAGGCTGCCGAGGTAGGGGATTTCCAGCGCATAGCGGGTTTTTTCCGCCGACATATCGGGCAGTCCCGCCAGAATCAGCGGAGTCGCCTGGCCGGGCACATTTTCCCAGTGCCCTTCGATGGCGGCGATTTTAGCCGGCTGGTATTGCAGGGTGTTCAGCCCGTGCATATCGCCGATCGCCGCCTGGATCGGCGCGATCAACACCAGCATCCACATCGCCATGGACAGCATTTTCCGTATGGCCGGGGTGTCGTTGCCCCGCAGCAGGTGCCAGGCGGCCGATGCGCCGACGAACAGTGCGCTGGCCAGGAAGGCGCCGGTAGTCATGTGCAGCAGCCGGTAGGGGAACGAGGGATTAAAAATGACCTCGAACCAGTTCACCGGCACCACCTGCCCCTGCTGGACGATATACCCCTGCGGGGTTTGCATCCAGCTGTTGGAGGCCAGGATCCAGAAGGTGGAGATCAGCGTGCCCAGCGCCACCATGCAGGTGGCAAAGAAGTGCAGGCCGTTGCCCACCCGCTGCCAGCCGAACAGCATGACGCCGAGAAAGCCGGCCTCGAGAAAAAACGCCGTCAGGACCTCGTAAGTCAGCAGCGGTCCGGTGATACTGCCGGCGAATTGGGAAAAACCGCTCCAGTTGGTGCCGAACTGGTAAGCCATCACCAGCCCCGACACCACCCCCATGCCGAAATTGACGGCGAACACCTTCGACCAGAAGTGATAAAGGCTGCGATAGTCATCATCGCCGGTTTTCAGCCATAAACCCTCCAGCACCGCCAGATAACTGGCCAGTCCGATGGTAATGGCCGGGAAGATAATGTGGAAAGACACCGTAAAGGCAAACTGAATTCTGGCAAGGTGGAAAGCATCTACCCCGAACATGACGAACCTCGCGCTAACGGCTGAATGTCTGATAACCGGCTGGGGTTATCCTCCGTTCGGATCATAGAGGGTCGAGTGGGAGCATAACAGTAACAGAAAGCCTGATTTATGCTATAACAGTGGCCTGTCCGAGGTGATATTTCCCACCGCCGCCGCCGGGGAAATTCAAGATTATTGAACAGGACGGAAGCCCGCAGCGCGGGTAAATCCACGCGGTCTATAACAGGAGGGCCGTCGGTGCCGAGCAAATATGAGACGCTGGTTCAGCGGCTGCGCGAACAGATTAGCGCCAATATCTGGCAGGCCGGGGGGAAGCTGCCCTCGCTGCGTGAACAGGCGGCAAGTTCCGGTATCAGCCTGATGACCGTGATGCGCGCCTACCAGATCCTGGAAAGCCAGGGCTGGATCGTTTCCCGTCCACAGTCCGGATATTATGTGGCGCCGAAGGTCGAGTTTCTTACGCAGCCGGCGGCGCATCAGCGGCTTCAGCCCGCCGAATCGGTGGATATCAATGACTTTATTTTCGAGATGCTGCAGGCCGGCCGGGATCCTGACATCGTGCCCTTCGGTTCGGCATTTCCCGATCCCGGCTTATTCCCCCGGCAGCAATTGATCCGATCCCTGTCCCGGGTCGCCCATTCCATCAGCGCCCTGCGCGTAGTGGATAATCTGCCCCCCGGCAACGAGACGTTGCGTAACACCATTGCCCGGCGTTATGCCTTACAAGGCATGCGGATTTCGCCGGATGAAATCGTCATTACCGCCGGCGCGATGGAGGCGCTGAACCTGAGCCTGCAGGCGGTCACCCGCCCCGGGGACTGGGTCATTGTGGAAAACCCGGCATTCTACGGCGCGCTTCAGGCGTTGGAACGGTTGCAGTTGAAAGCCCTGGCCGTTGCCGCCCATCCGCGATTCGGCATCGATCTTGCGGCGCTGGAACAGGCGCTCAACGACTATCCGGTCAAAGCCTGCTGGGTAATGACCAACGGCCAGAATCCCTTGGGCTGCACCCTGTCCGACGAGAAAAAACGGCAGTTGGTGGCGCTGTTGCAGCGCCATAACGTCTATTTGATAGAAGACGATGTTTACCACGAGCTCTATTTCGGTACCCATAAACCCCTGCCGGCCAAAGCCTATGATATGCAGGGCATGGCGATGCACTGTTCGTCGTTTTCCAAATGCCTGGTGGCGGGTTTCCGGATTGGCTGGGTGGCTGCCGGTGAGATGGCCGGCAGGATCCAGCGATTACAGCTGATGAGCACCTTATCCGCCAGCGCGCCGATGCAGCTGGCGCTGGCGAATTATCTCTCCACACGCGGCTATGACAGTCACCTGCGGCGGATGCGCCGGCTGCTGGAGCAGCGTAAAAACAGCTACCGGCAAGCCTTGCATCGCCTGCTGCCCGAGGTGCGTATCAATGACTCCCACAGCGGTTATTTCCTGTGGATTGAGCTGCCGCCGGGTGTGGACGCCACCGAGCTGTATCGCCGGTCGTTGCGGCAAAAAATCAGTATCGCCCCGGGCAGGATGTTTTCCGCCGGTGGTCTCTATAATAATTACTTCCGCTTCAACATTTCATATGAATGGAATGACCGGCAAGCCCGGGCGGTTGAGATGTTGGCCCACATAATAAAAGAGATGTCGCCGGTTTGACGGCCGGTGTATCCGCTGGGAATTCCAGGGATAAGGCATGCTTCCGACCCCCTAGAAATCCTGGCTGTAGAGCGCGCCGAGGCGTTGGTATTCATTGGTTTGGGTCCGTTCAAAGGTCAGCGGAGACACCGAGATATAGCCTTCTTCGTTAAGCTTCAGTTCGCTGTTTGCCGGGCGGTCCAGCCGGCCGTGCTGCACCCGTATCCAGAAATAGTCTTCGCCATGGGGGTCACGGGTGGCGTCAACCGTCAGACCGTCCACCTTGCCCATACCCTGGGCGGTTACCCGAATGCCCTTGACCTTGTCCGCCGCGATATCCGGGAAATTCACGTTCAGGCAGACCTGCTTATCCCAAGGATGCTGCAACAACTGCCGCAGGGTCTTCACCACATGGCGGCGGGCGCTGTCCCAATTCACCTCGTTATCCGGATCCCGGTTCTGGCTCAGCGCAATGGAGGGAATACCCAGCAGCATGCCGGTGGTGGCCGCGCCCACCGTACCGGACAACAGGGTTTCAAATCCCAGGTTGGAGCCGTTATT
The DNA here is from genome assembly GCF_018449575.1 of Sodalis sp. dw_96. Lineage (GTDB taxonomy): Bacteria > Pseudomonadota > Gammaproteobacteria > Enterobacterales > Enterobacteriaceae > Acerihabitans. The sequence continues at coordinate 29,866 of NZ_JAAVUT010000003.1, forward strand.
GATACCCGACAGCACCAGATCCGGCGGGGTATCCTTCATCGCCTGGCGAATGGCGAATGCCACGCAGTCAGCCGGCGTACCGTAAACCGCAAAATGCCGTACGCCCCGGTTTACCACCCGTACCGGCGCGCGCATGCTCAGGGAGTTGGCGACCCCGCTTTTGTCCTGGGACGGCGCCACGATCCAGACTTCCTCGGCAATTTCCTCCGCCGCCTGGGCCAGTAATGCCAGTCCCGGCGCATCGAAGCCATCGTCGTTGGTGAGTAATACCCGATTCACTATTTTCATGCTCAGACCTTCTTAGGTTGGTGATGTTAAAAATGTGATCTATGTATGATTTATATCCCAAGCATGGCAAGGATAGCAAACCGGGTTGAAAGATTGGGTTACCTGAATGACGGGTATAGCAGGGGCGGAAATAAGATAGAACGTAACGGTATTGGGCGCAGGAGAGGGCCTGGTGATAATTTTTAAACATTAATCCACGGCTGCGAAAATAAAATTTTTCGGGTAACCCGGCCTTTCATCGGAGTGAATCATGACTGAATACTGTTGTTGCTGCGCGGCATCTTGTGTCCTTCCCCCGGAACCAACAAAGATCAACGGAGCAGCCTATGAGTACCACGTCTTTACCGCTATTGGATCTGTCCCGGCTGGAGCATAGCCCGGCGGAACGTAACGCTTTTCTCGCCGAACTGCGCCACGCGGCGCGTGATATCGGTTTCTTCTACCTGACCGGCCACGGCGTCGATACGCAGTTGCTGACTCGGGTTCAACAATTATCCCGTGAATTTTTTGCCCTGCCCGACGCCCAAAAGCAGTCGGTGGCCATGGTGAATTCCCCCCATTTCCGCGGCTATAACCGTGCCGCCGCCGAGTTGACCCGCGGACAGCCCGACTGGCGCGAGCAGTTCGATATCGGCGCGGAGCGCGAGCCGTTGCCGCAAACCCCACAGTCACCCGGCTGGACCCGGCTGCAAGGCCCTAATCAATGGCCCGACGGGATCCCGGCCTTGAAACCCGTTCTGCTGCGCTGGCAAAACGAGATGACCGCCATGTCCCTGCGCCTGTTGCGCGCTTTTGCCCAAGCGTTGTCGCTGCCTGAGCAGGCTTTCGACACCCTGTATGGGGATAAGCCGAACGAACACATCAAACTGATCCGTTATCCCGGACGGGATCACACCGGCAGCACCCAAGGGGTCGGTGCCCATAAAGATTCCGGTTTCCTGAGCTTCCTGTTGCAGGACCGGCAAAAGGGCCTGCAGGTAGAGGTGGAGGAAAACCATTGGCTGGATGCCGAACCCGTGGCCGGCACCTTTGTGGTGAATATCGGCGAACTGCTCGAGCTAGCCACCAACGGTTATCTGCGCGCCACGGTCCACCGGGTGGTCTCGCCTCCCTCGGACCGGGATCGGCTCTCCATCGCCTTCTTTCTCGGCGCGCGACTGGATGCGGTGGTGCCTGTATTTAAACTGCCTTCCGACCTGGCCGCCCAGGCGCGGGGACCGGCCAGCGACCCCCTGAATCCATTGCTGCGGGACGTCGGCTGGAACTATCTGAAGGGGCGCCTGCGATCCCATCCCGATGTGGCGGAGCGTTATTACGCCGACATCGTGCGCAACAAATTTGCCTGACACCAGCAGCGAACTTACCGGCTAACGCTACAGTATCGCCAGTCCCCGGCCGAGATCCTCAATCAAATCGCCGGCATCCTCGATACCCACCGACAGGCGCACCAGCTGCGGCGTGATGCCGTTGGCCAGGCGCTGCTCCAATGGAATCGAGGCATGGGTCATGGTGAAAGGCTGGCTCACCAGGCTTTCAACGCCCCCCAGGCTTTCCGCCAGGGTGAACAGATTAAGACCGCCGATAAATCGTTTGGCGGCGCTGTCGTCATCGCCCCGCAGACGAAGGGAGATCATGCCGCCGGTGCCGCGCATCTGCCGGCGGGCCAGGTCGTGCTGCGGATGGTCGGACAGGCCGGGATAATACACCGCCACGATTTCCGGCCGCCGTGCGAGCCATTCGGCAATGCGTTGCGCGCTTTCGCTATGGCGCGCCATACGCAACGCCAGGGTACGTATGCCCCGCAGGGTCAAAAAGCTGCTGAAGGGATCAAGCACGCCGCCGACGGCGTTCTGTAAAAAGGCCAGTTGCTCCGCCAGGGCCGGATTATCCCCCACCACCGCCAGCCCGGCCACCACATCAGAGTGGCCGTTGATGTATTTGGTGGCGGAGTGCACCACGATATCGAACCCCAGTGTTAGCGGCTGCTGCAAGACCGGCGAGGCAAAGGTGTTATCAGCGACGCTTATCAGATTATGGCGCCGGGCGATAGCGGCGATGGCCGCCAGATCCGCCAGCTTCAGCAGGGGATTGGTGGGGGTTTCCACCCAGATCATTCGGGTCTGCGGCTCGATGGCCCGCTCCAGCGCGGCGGGATCCTGGGGTTTGACCCAACTGATACGCAAGCCGGCGCTGCGGCTGCGCACTTTTTCCAACAGCCGGTAGGTGCCGCCGTAAACGTCATCCACCGCCACCACATGGCTGCCGTGGTCCAGCAGCTCAAGCACCGTGGCGCAGGCCGCCAGTCCGGAGGCGAAGGCGAATCCGGTCCTGCCCCCCTCCAGTTGGGCGATAGCCTGTTCCAGGGCGTGGCGGGTGGGATTGCCGCTGCGTGAATACTCATAACCGCTGTGTTCCCCCGGCGCGGTTTGGGCAAAGGTGGAAGTGGCGTAAATCGGCGGCATTACCGCGCCGGTGGCGTCCGGAGTATAGCCGCTGTGAACGGCGAGGGTCGCTATGTCGGTCATGGTTTATCCTTATGAGTGAATGCGGTTGCGCCAGGTGTTTAAGACATCGGCGCGGGTAATCAGGCCCAGAAATTGTTCGCCGTCCATGACCACCGCCACATGTCCCCGGGCGAAGGTCTTCAACAGGGTGGCTTCGTCGGCTTCTTTCGACAGGGTAAATACCTCGCCGGTCATGGCATCCGACACCGGCAGGGCGAACCGGCTCGCATCCGCCCGTACCCGCGTCAGGATGTCCCACTCGTCTATCAGTCCCACCAGCCGGCCCTGATCCAGCACCGGCAGTTGGGAGATATCGTACAGGCGCATACGGGCGTGGGCGGTGGCCAGGGTGTCGTCGGTCAGGGCGGAGACCGTCGCCCCCTCGTCGTGGCGAAAGGCGATAAAATCGCGCAGATCGCCGGTGGCGGGCCGCTGCCGTAATCCCTGCTGCCGCAGCCAGTCATCGTTAAACATCTTGGACAGGTATTTATTACCGCTGTCGCAGGCGAACGTCGCCACCCGCTTGGGCGTTCGCTGCTCCCGGCAATAGCGCAACGCCGCCGCCAGCAGCGTCCCGGTGGAGGAGCCTGCCAGGATGCCTTCTTTAAGCAGCAGGTCGCGGGCGGTATCGAAAGACTCGCCGTCACTGATGCGGTAGGCCTTGGTCAGCTGTTCCACCTGGCTGAGGGGCGGAATAAAATCTTCGCCGATGCCCTCCACCAGCCAGCTGCCGGCGGCGGGCAGGGTGCCGTGCTCAACCCGATCCGCCAATACCGATCCCGCCGGATCCGCCAGGATGAATTCGGTACGGGGCGACACTTCGGCAAAAAAACGCCGCAGTCCCCCCAGCGTGCCGCCGGATCCGACGCCCACCACAATGGCGTCTATCTGCCCGTCCATCTGCTGCCACAGTTCCGGAGCGGTGGTGCGGTAATGGGCCAGGGGATTGGCGGGGTTATTGAATTGATCAATATAAAACGCCCCGGGGGTCTCTTGAGCCAGCCGGCGGGCATAATCCTGATAATAGGCGGGATGGCCCTTGCCCACATCGGAACGGGTCAGCACGACTTTTGCCCCCAGCGCCCGTAGATGAAAAATTTTCTCGCGGCTCATTTTATCCGGCACCACCAGCATTAACCGGTAGCCCTTCTGAGCCGCCACCAGCGCCAGACCCAGTCCGGTATTGCCGGCGGTGGCCTCGATAATGGTGCCCCCCGGCGTCAGCACGCCCTCAAGCTCCGCCTGCTCAATCATCGACAGCGCCACCCGGTCTTTAATGGACCCCCCGGGGTTTTGGTTTTCCAGTTTCAGAAATAAGCGGCAAGGGCCGCTGTCCAGCTGCTTGAGTTCCATGGTCGGCGTATTACCGATCAAATCGAGCACGGAATCGGGTAATGGCATAACGGTCTCCCTGTTGGACGCCGAAAGGGGCTTTTGCCGGATAATAGGGCCGAAACAGAGAGGAATTTAAAGAACAAATAACTACTTTATATGCTAATAGGTAATATAATCTGCTATTTGGACGTCAGGATGTACAGCCGTATAGCGTTAGAGAAGGATAAAATAAAACGGCCTTCACGCGCAGAGCGGTGCAGCGCGGGACGCCGGCGGGAAAGGGCGGAGCAAAAATAAAACAAAATGCGAACAACGGCTAAGCTTTACGGAAATATGTCTAAGGATAGGATCGGATTGGAGCGTGCGGGCGAAGCTTACGGCGGCATGCACGCCGTCTTGATTCATTCACTGCCGGAAGCCCTAGGGCATTACCTCAAGGTTCGTTTGGCGCAACATTTCCGCCGGCCCGGATAAAACATTGCTCCGTCATCTCTTTGCCCCACTGAGTGCCGGTAGATTCTTCCGTCAGGACAAAACCCGCCGCCTCGTAAAGCCGTCTGGCGGCGTCCAGCCCGCTGAAGGTCCACAGCCCGGTTTCGGCAAAACCCGCCCGGTCGCAAAACGCCAGGGCGGCGGCTAATAGTGTTTTTCCCACGCCCCCGCCGCGCCGTCCGTCTTCCACAATAAACCAGCGTAGATGAGCGCGGCCAACGGCCAGGTCCTCACCGTCAATGGCGATGGTACCGATGATATTGCCGTCCTCTAAGGCCAGCCAAATCTGATTGCGGGGATGATCAAGCCGACTGACGAATTCCGCCATGCCGGCGGCAACGTTGCTTTCAAAAAAGGCCCCGAAACCTACCGTGCGCGAGTAATAACTGGCGTGCATTTCCACCGTCCGACCGATGGCGCCCGGGCGGTATCCGCTTTCTATACTGACGGCGGGCACCGGTGCAACGGACCCGCGGCGGTAAGCTTCAAGGGCGTCAGCATAGTTTGACAGGCCGTGCAGGACTTTACCCTGGGCGTCGGCAGGAAGTTTTTCCAGCGCCCCCGCCACCTGCGCGCGGGCGTAAGCATCGATGGCCGCCAGTGTATCCCGGCCTTTCCGGGTCAGGGTGAGGGTTTTTGACCGCCCGTCCCGTGGGCTGACGCCCGCACAAAGCTGTCCGTGGGCAATAAATTTGCGCAACATCCTGCTGACGCTGGATTTTTCCAGCTGGAGCACCTCGGAAAGCTCCGCCGCCGTCATCGCTCCGCGGCTGCCGATTTCAACCAGTGCATGCACCGATGAGGGGGAGAGATCGGAGCCGGCCAGGGTGGGGCGCATAAAGCCGAATTCGCGCACCAGCCGACGGGAGGCGACACGGATGGCATCAAGGAGGGCGGCGGACATGGCGGCTTCCATGAAAGGGCAGGGAGTATAGTTGTATCATGCAACTATATTTCAATCAACGATGAGACATCAAAACGGACCCAGCGTGCCGATGCGTTGGATGGTCGTGGTCAGCCGGCCTTCGCGGGACACTCAGACTGCCTCGGCCAGGAGTTTCATCGCCGTTTCCTCATCGGTCACCAGGCCGTTGACCCAGCCGCCGGTTAATACCGCCTGAATGGCCTGGAATTTTTCACTGCCGCCGGCGAAAGCGATAACCGGTTTATCGGGGTGTGGCCGCATGGAGACGCTGGTGAGCCGGTCATCCATTTCGCTGACTACCCTAAGTCCGTCGGCGCCGATAAAATGACCGATAATTTCCGCCACCACGCCCGCCTGTGTAAGACGTTCCACCTCGTCGTCGGTGATAAAACCGTCGGTATGCAACGGGCAGTGATAATTCAGCTGGCCGATACCGATAAAGGTCACATCCGCCTGCGCCGCTTTATCGGAGACCATGCGGTAAATGCGGTGATTACACCATAGCTCTTTGTCCGTCAGGCTATCGGCGAACAGCGGCGCCGGCAGGATAAAATACTTGCCCTGGGTTTTTTCCGCCATCCATAACGGCACGTCATAACGGGTACAGGAACCGTCCGAGGCAATGGCGCCAATCATCGAGACGCAGCTATGCTGGGGACGATCCAATTGGGCCATTTCATTTATAGTGGCCCGCAGCGCGCGTCCGGAGCCGACCGCCATGATCTTAGGCTGTTCTTGTTCGGCAAACTGCATCATCACTTCGGCGCCCGCCACCGCAATCATGCTGCTGATGCTGTCCGTTTCCATGCCGCCTGAGGGCACCACCTGACAAACCGTTAAATTGAAGCGTTGGGCCAGACGTTCCGACAGGGCGGTACATTCAGCCACAGGATGGGTAATGTTCACCCGAACCAGGCCGTTTTCAGACGCCAGGGCCACCAGGCGCTGCGCCGCCTGGCGCGATACGCCCAGCACGTCGGCGATTTCATGTTGCGTCTTGCCCGCGACGTAATACATCCAGGCGGCCCGCGCGGCCTGATCCAGTTTTCGGAAGCTTTTACTCATCTTCACACTCATATTGTATTTGTGAATGAAATATACCCGCCCTGGTCCCGCCCCGTAAATCAATCATTTTTGATATGTGAGCTAAAGCTCATTTAGTGGGCTATTCTTCGATTAAGCTTTCCATCTAAGCAATTACCCGTTTTGTGAGCTTATGCTCATCCACTCTCTGCGAGGTACGATAAGTTATGTCCACTCTTAACCACTTTTTCTGGATGCATATCGGCGCCGGCTCATTCCATCGCGCCCATCAGGCCTGGTATTTGCACCGCCTGCTGGTGCAGGGCGACCAACGTTGGTCCATCGCCCTGGGCAATATTCGCGACGACGCCAAACCGCTGCTGGAAGCATTGACAGCCCAGAAGGGGGAATACGCACTGGAAACCGTGACACCGGCTGGTGAGCGCCAGTATGAAAAGATCACCTCCATCCGCAAGGTCATTCCCTGGGACGAACAGCTGACGGCGCTGGTGGCGCAAGGCGCGGCCGCGGATACCCGCATCATCTCTTTTACCGTCACCGAAGGTGGGTATTACCTGGATACGCATTTTAAACTCGATCAAACCAACCCGGATATCCAGGCGGATCTCAACGGCGGCGCCCGCACCATTTACGGCACCATTGCCCGTATTCTGCAAACCCGGCGTGCCCAGGATACCGGCAGCGTCACATTGCTCAGCTGCGATAATGTCCGCCATAACGGCGAACGGTTCCGCGACGGCCTGGCCGAATTTCTCACCCTGCGCGGAGAAAACGAACTGCTGGCCTGGTTCAAGGCCCATACCACCACCCCCAATACCATGGTGGACCGGATTACTCCCCGTCCGTCGCCGGATATCGCGGGTCGCGTCAAGCAGGCGCTGAAGATGGACGACCGGGTGCCGGTGATGGGTGAATCCTTTATCCAATGGGTGGTGGAAGACCATTTTGCCGCCGGTCGTCCGGCATTGGAAAACGTCGGCGTTGAGATGGTGGAGACGGTGGTGCCCTATGAGGAGGCCAAGATCCGTATCCTGAACGCCAGTCATAGCTGTATTGCCTGGGCCGGCACGTTAATCGGCCAAAGCTATATTCACGAAAGCACCGGTACCGATGCCATCAGGCAGATGGCATACGATTATGTCACCCAGGATGTCATCCCTTCCCTAACGCCAAGCCCCCTTGATTTGGCCCAATATCGCGATGTGGTGCTGGACAGGTTCAGCAATCCCTATATCCGCGATACCAACCAACGGGTGGCCGCCGACGGTTTTTCCAAAATACCGGGCTTTATTACCCCCACCCTGCTCGAGTGCTACCAGCGCGGCCAGCAGCCAAAAGCCACCGCGGTCCTGCCGGCGCTGTTCTTTATCTTTATGCGGCGCTGGCATGAAGGGGAGCTGCCTTATGCCTATCAGGACGGGATCCTGGACGAAGCCGCTGTCCACGCCATGTTCACGTCCGCCGATCCGCTGGGGCAGTATGCCCGCGACGGCAAGATGTTCGGCCCCCTGGCCGGCAAGGCGGAATTCGAACAGCTGTTAAGGGATACCGTCGCCCGGCTGGATAGCTGGGTCAAGGCGACTACACGGCTGGCAGCCACCCATTAATCAAGGGGATCCATTATGTATCTCGGTATTGATTTAGGCACTTCGGAGATAAAAATCGTCATTATCGACGACGCCGGCAAGCTGGTGGCCGGCGAAGGGGAGCCCCTGACGGTGCAGCGTCCCCATCCTCACTGGTCCGAACAGGATCCCGGCCAGTGGTGGTCCGCCACCAACCTGGCGGTGGGACGGCTGCGCGCCAGCCACCCGGATCTTTGGACCGGGATTCGCGGCATCGGGCTTTCCGGCCAGATGCATGGCGCGGTATTGCTCGACCAGCACGATCGGGTCCTGCGCCCCGCTATTTTATGGAACGACACACGCAGCGCACAGGAGTGCACATTGCTGACCCGGCTGGCGCCGGAGCTACATGAGGTTGCCGGCAACCTGGCCATGCCGGGATTTACCGCGCCTAAATTGCTGTGGGTCGCCGAACATGAGCCGGCTGTTTTTGCCGCCGTGCACACCGTGCTGTTGCCCAAGGACTACCTGCGGCTGTTGATGAGCGGCGAAAAGGTCTCCGATATGTCCGACGCCGCCGGCACCCTGTGGCTGGACGTCGCCAAGCGGGACTGGTCCGACTCAATCCTGGCGGCCTGCGGGCTGAGCCGGGACAATATGCCGTCGCTGGTGGAGGGATCGGCGCCGTCCGCCTGCCTTAAGGCCGACGTGGCGAGGGCGTGGGGCCTGTCGGAGCAGGTGGTGATCGCCGGCGGCGGCGGTGACAACGCCGCCAGCGCGGTGGGTATCGGCGCGGTGAATAACGGCGACGCCTTTATTTCGCTGGGCACCTCAGGCGTGATTTTCGCCGTGAATGAAAAATTCCGTCCCAATCCGCAGTCGGCGGTACACGCCTTTTGCCACGCCCTGCCGGGTCGTTGGCATCAGATGAGCGTTATGCTCACCGCCGCCAGCGCCCTGCGCTGGTTATGCCAGATTCTCGGCACCCATGAAACCGCCCTGCTGGAGGAGGTGGCCGCGCTGAGCCTCGAGGAGCAAAACCGGGCGCCGATATTTTTGCCTTATCTGTCCGGCGAACGTACGCCTCATAACGATCCCATTGCCAGCGGCTCGTTCCACGGGCTGACCCATTCAACGGAACGCGCCGCGCTGGCCTATGCGGTGCTGGAAGGGGTGGCGTTCGGTCTGGATGACGGGCTGGAAGTGATGAAGCAGGCGGGCAGCCGTATCAGTCAATTCTCCCTGATCGGCGGCGGCGCCAGGAGTCCGTGGTGGGCGCAGCTGATCGCCGACGTGGTAAAGATTCCGGTGGTCACGCACCGGGACGGCGCGGCGGGCGGCGCATTGGGCGCCGCCCGGCTGGGCTGGCTGGCGGCGGGCGGCATCGAAGCTGACGTGTGTCGCAAACCGGAGGTGCATGCCCGTTTTGACGCCGACGCCGGACGCGCCGGACAATTGGAAAGCCGTTTGAAACGCTACCGCCTGTTTTATCAGCAGCAGGTGGCGGCGAGAGCGCTGGCCCCTACAAACGTTTTATAAGCAGAAAAGAACATCAGTCTTACGAAGTGACCTCTACCCAACGTAACAAACAAAAGGAAGGATTTTAATGAAAAAAGTATTCATGAGTCTTCTGTTGGCTTTGGCAACGGTGACGGTATCGGCTCACGCCGCGGATAAAATCAAGGTGGGTTTTGCCAACCGGACCCTGAACGGCGCCTTCTTTAACGGCCTGACTGAGTATATGAAGATTCACGCCAAAGAGCGCGGATACGATTTGATCACCACCGATGCCCGTGGGGATTTGAACAAACAAATCTCCGATGTGGAGGATATGATTTCCCAAGGGATTAATTACCTGGTGCTAAATCCGCAGGATCCGGAAGCCGGTATGCGCATTACGCAGATCGCTAAACGCGCGGGCATACCCACCGTTATCCTGGACAGTGATATCTCCCTCGACGCGCCGGTCATTACCCGGGTACAGGCCAATAATGCCAAAGACAATATCGAGATCGGCGAGTATGCGGTACAGCAATTCGGCAATAAGCCGATGAACTGCGTCGTCATCAGCGGCAATCAAGGCAATCTGGTGGGTGAAGCCCGGCGCACCAATTTTGTCCGCGGCGTCATGGAAGCCCAGCTCAGGAAATATAACCAGACCAATCTCACCATCGTCAGCCAGGGCTGGGGCAACTGGGATCAGCAGGGCGCCCAGAAAGCCATGGAAGATATCATTGTCGCCCAAGGCAACAAGATCAACTGCGTTTACAGCGAAATGGACGATATGGCCCTTGGCGCAATACTCTCCCTGAAAGCCGCCAACAGGCTGCAGGATGTCAAGGTCTATGCCCATGACGGCTACAAAAAAGGCCTGGAAGCCATCGAACGCGGCGACTTGCAGGCTACCGCCGCCAATAATCCCAATACCCTGACGGATACCGCCCTGGGGGTTATCGCCAAATATGCCGCCGGCAATAAGGATTTCCCGGACTATGTCTATACCCCCACCATCATGATTAACAAAGATAACGTTAAACAAGTCTACGATCCCAAGTCGCTTTTCTAAAGCCGTCCCCCCTTGTCATGAGGGGGGCTGAAAAAGAGGTGTTGTCATGGACCAGTATGCGGTCGTTATCGATAACGTGAAAAAAAGTTTCGGCGGCGTCCATGCGCTGAAAAATATAGACCTGAAGGTGAAGCATGGCACTATTCACGCCATCGTCGGTGAAAACGGCGCCGGTAAATCGACGCTGATGAAGATACTTTCCGGTATCTATATCAAGGACAGCGGCACCATTGCCATCAATGGCAAAGAAGTCCACTTCACTTCGCCGAAGCAAAGCCGGGAAAATAACATCGGCATTATTTATCAGGAACTGGCCCTCTCACCGGATCTGACCGTGGCGGAAAATATCTTCCTCGGCGATCTGGGTTTTGGCGGTCTTTTTATCAATTGGAAAAAAATGAACCAGAAGGCCGGCCGTGTGCTGTCGAATCTGGGTTTCCAAATACCGCCCACTGCCCGTCTCGGCAGTTTGAGCGTGGCATATCAGCAAATGGTGGAAATTGCCAAATCCTTGGCCAGGGATGTCAAGATATTGATCCTGGACGAACCCTCGGCGGTATTATCAAGCCGGGAAATCGATATTTTATTCAGCCAGTTGAAACTGCTGAAGGGACAAGGCGTCACCATCCTGTATATATCCCACCGGCTCGATGAAATATTTGCCATCGCCGATGCGATTACCGTGATTAAAGACGGCGAAACCGTCACCGATCTGGACCCTAAAACCTGCACGGAAGAGGACATCATTTCCAGCATGGTGGGCCGTAAATTCGAAAATCTTTACCCGGCGAAAAACAGTCCGGGGGAAGAGGTGATCCTGGAAGTACGGGGTATGTCCACCAAATCATTGCTCAATGATATCAACCTTATCGCCAGAAAGGGTGAAATCGTCGGCCTGGCGGGATTGGTGGGCTCCGGCCGTACGGAAATATCGCGCTGCCTGTTCGGTCTCGACCGGATGAGCAGCGGTAAAGTGTTCAAAAACGGCAAGGAAATCAACATCAAACATCCCGCCGATGCCATGCGGCAAGGTATCGGATTGGTACCGGAAAACAGAAAAGAGCAAGGAGCGATTTTATCCCGCCCCATTCGGGAAAATATGACCTTGTCCAGTTTAAAACGTGTTTGTTATAAATTCGGCATTATCAATTACCGTAATGAAAAATCCTTCAGCGAGAAATCCCGGCAACGGTTGGCGATTAAATTGGGGTCTATCGAAGATCCCATATCCAGTCTTAGCGGCGGCAACCAGCAAAAAGTGGTTATCGCCAAATGGCTGAATACCGATTGTGATTTGCTGATTCTTGATGAGCCCACCCGCGGGGTCGACGTCGGCGCCAAGGTGGAAATCTATAACGTCATCCATGAGTTAGCGAAAAAGGGCTATGCCATTATTGTTATTTCTTCCGAAATGATTGAGGTTATTTCCCTCGCCCATCGGGTGTATGTCATGAGCGAAGGATCCATAACCACCGAATTGCAGGGCCCTCAAATCACCGAAGAAAACATCATGAGATTCGCCATACCTAAACGTGCTTTAGCGTAAATGAGGAAAGATTATGGAAACGGTAACCCATTCCACTGCATCGACGGGTTTCGCCCTGCGGGCCAAAGTGCTGAAATTTTTCTCCAATAACTCTACGTTGTTGGTGTTTTTTGTCATGCTGATTGTCGCCAATTTTTTATCCGACCGGTTTTACAGCCCGGAAAACATTACCAATGTCCTTAGGCAAAGCGTGCCGCTGGGGCTGGCGGCTATCGGCATGCTGTTCGTTATTCTCACCGGCGGTATCGATTTATCGGTGGGGTCGATTATGGCCCTGGTGTCGGTGGCGGTGGCGCTGTTGATTCCGGAAATCGGCGTTTTGCCGGCCATCGTGGCGGGTGTGGGTATCGCCACCCTCGTCGGGGCCGCCGCCGGTTGTCTGGTGACCTTTTTTAATATCGCGCCGTTTATTTCCACCCTGGCCATGATGACCATCGCCCGCGGTTTGGCGCTGATCGTGTCCAAGGGGCAACCCATATTTATCGACGATGTGTCCTACGTCAATTTTGGTACCGGTTATTTGTTCGGACTGCCGTTGCCGGTCTACGTCTTTATCGCTTTTGCCCTGATCGCCCATTTCGTTTACCAGTATACGGTGTTCGGACGCCTGGTGATTTCCATCGGTTCCAATGAAACGGCCACGCGCTTTGCCGGCGTGCGGGTGGATTGGTATAAATTCGCCGTGTATGCCTTAAGCGGACTGGCCTGCGGCCTGGCGGGTGTGCTGGCGTCCACCCGGACCGGGGTCGGATCGCCGGTAATGTCCATCGGCTTTGAACTGGACGTCATCGCGGCGGTGGTGGTGGGCGGCGCCAGCCTGGCGGGGGGCAAGGGGACGGTGGTGAATACCATTATCGGCGTGCTGATCCTAAGCATCATCTCCAACCTGATGAACCTCATGAATATCTCCGGCTATAACCAGCAGGTGGTGAAAGGGGCGATTATTATCATCGCCGTGATGCTGGAAAGTTTTAAATCCCGGGCGCGGGCCTAATCCAATGGATGTTTTCAGCGGGCCGGACTATGTTGAGAGTCACGCCATGTCGGCCCCGGCACCGGAACGGGGCTTTTGAAACACCAGGAGCATCATGAACCCGTTACCCTCTCATCGTTTGGCCATCGCCGGCCAAATCGTCGCCGAAGCGGCTGAGCTGGCTTTATGGCATTTTTCACGTCGGGCCGGGCTTCAGCTTAACAGCAAACGCAGCCAGGATTTTGTTTCCGAGGCCGATATGGCGGTGGAGCGATTGATCCGCGATCGCCTGCAACAGCATTTTCCCGCCGATAACGTCGTCGGCGAAGAGCTGGGGGGCGAGCTGGGCCAGGCGGCCAGCTGGGTTATCGATCCCATTGACGGCACGGCGAATTTTTTACGCGGCTCGCCGTTATGGGGTGTTTCCCTCGGCCTGCTGGAGGGGCAAAAACCGGTGATGGGGGTGGTGGCGCTGCCGGTGCTCAACGAGCTGCTGGCCGCTGAAACCGGCCAAGGCGTATTTAGCCAGGGGCGGCCCTTTGCCCGTGATAGTCGCTTTGCCGAAGTGAAGATGGTGTCCCTCGGCGACAGCGCCGATGACCGGCTGACGGACGCGGCGGCCTTTTATCAAGGCCTGCGCCGGGCGGAGTGGTCGGTGGAATGTTATCGCTGCACCACGGTGGGCATGGTATTTGCGGCCAAGGGTCTGGTTGACGGCCATTTGCAGCGACGTACCACGCTGTGGGACATCGCCGGCGGCCTGGTTATTTGCGCCGAGGCCGGACTGGAGGTCACCCATGCCTTCCGGGACGGCAATATCCGCTATATGTCCGTGGCGGCCGGTACGGCCTCCCTGATGGAAGCCGTGCGGCCGCTGTGGCCGGACCTGAGGCCGTGCTAAGGATATGCCGGACCCTGTAACCTCAACGAATCCTGTTGCCGATATGCCGGACCTGCACTCATGCTAACGCCTACTGACCGATATGCCGCAGCTTTTTACCTGACATCAGGTTGCGTTCGATTTTTTCCAGAGTGATGTTTTTGGTCTCCGGGATCAACACATAGGTAATGACCACGAACAGCACGTTCAACGCGGTGTAACACCAGAAGGTTGCGGCGGCGCCGATAAGGTTCATCATCGTCAGGAAAGTGGCGCCGATAATCATATTGGCCACCCAATTGGTGGTGGTGGAACAGGTAATGCCGAAGTCGCGGCTTTTCAGCGGCTGGATTTCTGAGCACAGGATCCAGACCACCGGCGCGGCGCTCATGGCATAACCGGCGATACACATCATGGTCATGCCCACCGACAGATACGAAATGCCTGCAGAATGATTACCGTCATTAATCAGTTGCAGGCAGATTCCCAGCATTAGCGTTCCGACGGCGATTACCGTAAAGCCGATTTTCAGCGCCGGCTTACGGCCGGCTTTGTCCACCATGCCGATGGCGATAAATGTCGCCAGCACAAAGGTCAATCCCACCACCACCGTGGCGATCATTTGCTGGAAGGTACTGGTAAACCCGGCCAGGCTGAATATTTTCGGCGCGTAATACATGATGATATTCATCCCGGTGAACTGCTGCATGGCCTGTAACAACATACCGAGGAACACCGCGCGCCGCACGTTGCTGTTGCTCTTGAACAAGCCCCAGCCATTCTGTTTCAGTTTGAGGCTCTCGCGGATGTCGTTCAGCTCCTGGCGCGCTTTTTCCGACGTATCGCGCAGCATCCGCAGCACTTTTTCCGCCTCGATATGCCGTCCCTTGGACGCCAGCCAGCGCGGGCTGTTCGGCAGGAAAAACACCGCCGCCAGCAGAATAATCGCCGGCAGGCACAGCACGCCTAGCATAGCGCGCCAATTACCGCTGGCGCTGAAGGCGGTATCGGATAAAAAGGCCAGCAGTATGCCCAGCGTCACCATAAGCTGGTACATGGCGATCAGTTTTCCCCGCACCGATTCGGTGGCCATTTCCGACAGATAGAGTGGGGCGGTGTAGGAGGCGATGCCGATGGCGAACCCCAGGACCACCCGGCTGAGCAGCAGGTATTCCGGCGACTGGGCCAACGCCGAACCGACGGAGCCGAAAATAAACAGCACCGCGCCGATCATCAGGCTGTATTTGCGTCCGAGACGTGAGGAAAACCAGCCATTGGCCAATGCTCCCAGCGCGGCGCCCAGCATCATGCTGCTGACTATCCACTCCTGCAATTGATTGCTCAGGGAAAAATGCGCGGTAATCAGCGGTAATGCGCCGGCGATAACGCCGATATCCAGCCCGAACAGTAGCCCGGCCATGGCGGCGGTGAAAGAGATAAACAGGTTTAAAAACCGGGCGTTGCCCGGAGCCGGGATGATGGCGGCGGGTGTTTGATATTCTCCAGACAATGACATGGTAAGCTCCGTAGACGACTCAACAACGGCGAATGGCCGGGCGAAGTGCTACCATGGAACCCTATTGCCGCACACCGTGAGGTCATGGCGGCTAAAGATATACACTTTCCTGCTGCTAACGGCGTATTTGTGATAGGCGCATCACAATTACCAGCGTATTTATCCCTGTTGACAGTATTTTTAAGCTGCGTATTGAGTTCTATGGTCGCCCCCTGTTAAACGGTTTGGCGGTTCAGGGTTATTGAGTGAATTAACCGAGACGGACGGGCTTTTAACACCAGGATTGAAGTGCTAAAGTTAAATGCATTGCAGATATTTCCGTCAGCGGTGTTATAAACCCGCGCATCATCCCTTAAAAACATGGCGGTAGAGAGCTGTATGGACTTTAAAGACTATTATGCCGCATTGGGCGTCGAGCCCGATGCCGATATCAAAACAATCAAAACCGCCTATCGCCGTCTGGCCCGTAAATACCATCCCGATGTCAGTACCGAACCTAACGCTGAAAGCCGTTTCAAGGATGTTGCGGAAGCTTACGAGGTGTTGAAGGATACCGCCCGCCGCGCCGAGTATGACGACTTGCGAAAATACGGGCAGGGCGGCCGTTTTGAAGCGCCGCCGGGCTGGCAGCCAAGCGGCCGCGGCGGTAACGCCGAGGGGGCCGGTGATTTCCAGCAGCGGGATTTCTCCGATTTCTTCGAGTCGGTGTTTGGCGGCCAGGGCCAGACTTTTACTTCGCAGCGCGGGCGGGCGGCCCGTCGCGGCCAGGATGTGGAAATCGAGGTGGCGATTTTCCTTGAGGAAACCCTGGAGGAACATCAGCGCACCATCAGTTTCCAGCTTCCGGGACAGGTGGAACATGGCCGTCTGGGGCAACCGGTGGCCAAAACGCTGAAGGTCAAAATCCCCGCCGGAGTCGGCGATGGCGATCGTATCCGAATCAAAGGGCAGGGACCCGCCGGCAGCGGCGGCGGTCCCAGCGGCGATGTTTACCTGATTATTCGCATCGCGCCGCACCCGCTGTTTGATATCGACGGTAATAACCTGTTGGTGACCTTACCCCTGGCTCCTTGGGAAGCGGCGCTCGGCGCCAAGGTCACGGTTCCGACGCTGACCGGCAAGATAACCCTTACCGTTCCCCCCAACAGCCAGACCGGTCAGCAGCTGCGCATTAAAGGCAAGGGGCTGGTAAACAAGCAGGGCACCGGCGATTTGTATGCCCTTATCAAGGTGGTGATGCCGCAGCAGGCCGACGAGCAGGCGCGTAAGCTGTGGGCTGAAATCGCCGCGCATTGTGCATTTAATCCTCGTGCGGAATGGGAGTGACAGGTCATGACCGACGTTAGGGTAACTCTGGAAATTACCGAGTTTTGTCAATATGCCAGTATTTCCCGGGACGAACTGTTTGAAGTGGTGGGGCTGGGCATTATTACGCCGCAAGATGACTCCGACGATAATTGGCGTTTCGAGCCCGCGGCCCTGCATGAGATCAAACGGGCGCAGCGTTTGCGACAGGAGCTGGAGCTTGACTGGCCCGGCATCGCGCTGGCGGTGGGCCTGCTGGATGAAATCAAGCGTCTGAAACAGGAAAACAGTCAGCTGCATCAGCGGCTGGATCGTTTTTTGCTCAAATAATCAAAAAAATAGTATAGTGCAGAATAGTGGCCGGCGGCGCGGGGTCAGGCAGAGTGTAGCCACGGCCCAGGCTGGCCCAGACATTGACTTCGGTTTTGACTTAGACCCCGGCTGGGCCGTTAGCGTGCGCTGAACGCCATGGCCGCTAAAACGCCGGGTTGGTGAGGTTATCGCGACCGGGCCGGCGGATATTTTCACTCTGATGCGCTTATCACATTCTGCCCCTGGCTGCTTCGTTTACGCTGCGGGTTCAGGTCGGCAAAAGTCTATTTTCAGCAGCAATGAACCCTTTATTAAGGTGGCTGTCATATCTCCAGCCAGGGGCATTGGCCGGTCGGCCCTCAGTGAGTCTTATTATTTAACGACAAGCCGAATCTAATATATAAGCGTAAGCGGAGACTTAGCATGAGAGCTCTGGTGGTTTGTCGGGATAATATCGGCGACACGTTGTTAACCACCCCGTTAATAAAAGCGTTGGCTAACGGGGGATACACAGTGGATGTAGTAGCCAATAGTTACAATGCAGCAATATTAACCGGTAATCCCGACATAAGGCGGGTTTATATTTATAAAAAAAGTCATCATCGAGCCCGGGGTGAGTCCCTTCTCAGAATTTTTTTGCACCGTTTGCATATTATCTGGAATATCAGGCGTATTCATTATGATATCGCCATTATCGCCAAGAGCCGGTGGGACAAACGCTTTCTCAAATGGTGCATCATGTCAGGTGCGCCGAAGGTCATCGCACTGGGCGTCGACCCCCATCCGGCCATAACCGAATTGGTGCCGCTGCCCGCCCCGCATACCGAGCATCTGGTACAGCTTTTCCATCGTATGCTGGCTCCTTTGGGCATCCAGGCCGTCGCCGGCCCGCTTCACCTGTTCGCCGACCCGACCAAAGTCGCCACCCTGGCTCAACAATACGGCGTTGATAACCGATTGCCGATCCTGGGCTTGCAGATCAGTGCCCGCCGGGTTTTACAGCGCTGGCCGGAAGCCAACTTCATCGCTTTGGCGCAGATGGTGGCCGCCATGGGACCCTGCCAGATTATCCTGCTGTGGTCCCCCGGGGCCGCGGACAATCCCACTCACCCCGGCGACGATACCATGGCCGCGCGTATTGTCGCGGCCTGTAATCTGCCGTGCCTGATACCTATCCCTACCCGAACGCTTGAAGAGCTCATCGGCGCCATGGAGCTCTGCGGGCGGGTGGTGACCAGCGATGGCGGCGCCATGCATATTGCCGCGGGGCTGGGTAAAAGTATCGTCGCCCTGTTCGGCGATAGCGACCCGGTATGCTGGGCGCCCTGGCAGGTGCCCTATATCCTGCTGGCGGCCCCGGATCACAATGTGGTGAATATTGCGCCCCTTGAGGTGTTTCAAGCGCTGCAGCATTTGGAGCATGATGGTGAATCCGCTCCCCTTCCCATTTCTATTTCCACCTCCTGCTCTGCTGTGGCCAATCATGGTTGACGGCGAAACCTAAGGCTTTTAAGAAATCCGCTATAAATAGTGACTATTTTATGTGCTCTCGGCGCCGGGGACTCATTGAATTGAGCTGCCGGCGTGGCGGCTCATTTTGATGTTTGTTTTTCAACCTTGGTTGGCACTTTTGCCAATGACCGACGTGACGGAAATATCCCGCAAATAGTTAGTCTGGTAATTAATTAATAATATTAATATTGCGTGGTTTTTATCGCCTATGCCGGAGGCCGATATCATGGAAAACTGATTCTCACCCACATAATTATTACAATATAATTAATTTAATATAAAATAGATAAAGCTCACTTATTTAATTCAGTTTATTTACTGACGATTAACTTAATCACAACCTCTATATTCTTCTTTTATAGCATTTTCCCTTCGTCCCCCAGAGACGGGTTCTCTTCCCTTACGCCATTCCCACCACCCAATGCTGAAAAAATACTGTCGGTTGGTGATTATACCGGAACGAACTCTTTACAAAAAAAGTGTGAGATAAAGCTAATTTTTCGAGGTGCATCACAAATTTTGTGTGATGTATATCTAATTTCTTGCGTTTTAGCCGGACCGGCTGGAGTATTGTTACCGGTAACATATCTGTTTGCCGGTTGAGATCCAAACTCGCCTGGTACAGGTCAATTGAACGATAACGGAACAAGGCGTACGACGTTTTATTCCAGTGGAGTGAACAGGTGTTTGAACCAAGCATAAAAAAACATAATGTCCCGGCGTTGAAATTCCCGCGGACTCCAGCTAACGGGCGTGTTAACGCCGGACGGGATAACGCATGATGAGTACCTTGACTCTGGTTATCACCGCTATCGGCTCGGTGCTGATATTACTTTTCCTGGTGATGAAAGCGCGTATGCACGCTTTTGTCGCTTTGCTGCTGGTGTCCGTCGGCACCGGTATTTTCTCCGGTATGCCGCTGGAGAAAATCGCCGATACCATGCAGGCGGGCATGGGAGGTACTTTGGGCTTTCTGGCCATTGTCGTCGCGCTGGGATCGATGTTTGGTAAAGTCCTGCATGAAACCGGCGCGCTGGATCAAATTGCCACCAAGATGATCAAGAGCTTTGGTGAACGGCGGGCGTTCCTGGCCCTCGGCATCGTCGGGCTTATTTGTGCGTTGCCGCTGTTTTTTGAGGTGGCGGTCATGCTGTTGATTGGCGTGGTGTTTGCCGTTGCCCGCCGTACCGGCGACAATTTGGTGAAGCTGCTGGTGCCGTTATTTGCCGGTGTGGCTGCCGCGGCGGCGTTTTTATTGCCCGGGCCGACGCCGATGCTGCTGGCGTCGCAGATGCATGCGGATTATGGCTGGATGATTGCCATCGGCCTGGCGGCGGCCATACCCGGTATGCTGGTGGCCGGGCCGCTGTTCGGCAGCATTATCAGCCGGTATGTGACCATTCCAATGCCGGAAGACATTGCCGCGCCGGCATTAAAAACCGACGCCTTGCCCTCCTTTGGCTTCAGCGTATCGCTGGTGTTATTCCCGCTGATCCTGGTGGGATTAAAAACCATCGGGGTGCGTTTTGTCGCCCAAGGGTCGACGCTTTACCGCTGGATGGAATTGGTGGGTCATCCGTTTATCGCCATTTTGCTGGCTTGCCTGGTGGCTATCTACGGCCTGGCGTACCGGCAGGGCATGAGTAAAGATAAGGTGATGGGGATCTGCTCCGCGGCGCTGCAACCGGCGGGGATTATTCTGCTGGTGACCGGCGCCGGCGGGGTCTTTAAACAGGTGCTGGTGGATTCCGGCGTGGGCCCGGCGTTGGGTAATGCCCTGATCGGCACCGGCTTGCCTATCGCCGTGGCCTGCTTTGTGCTGGCGGCGGCCATCCGTATCATTCAAGGATCGGCTACCGTAGCTTGTTTAACCACCGTTGGCCTGGTGATGCCGGTTATCACCGGTCTTGGCCTGAACGGCGCGCAGCTGGCCGCACTGTCGGTGTGTATCGGCGGCGGTTCTATTGTTTGCAGCCATGTTAACGACGCGGGATTTTGGCTGTTCGGCAAGCTGACCGGCGCCACGGAACTGCAAACCCTGAAAACCTGGACCCTGATGGAAACCATTCTCGGCACCACCGGCGCGCTGGTGGGCATGGTTGCCTATACGTTGTTTTAGGTTCGACCCATCAGCACGGTCTCCTTTAACAGGCTTGTTGCACGTTCGGTGTAAGCGGGCTTACCGTGCTGTGGGGCGCTCGAGGCTGGCGGAAGAACCACGCCCGCTTCGACCCCATCAACACGGTCTCACTTTAACAGGCTTGTTGCACGTACGGTGTAAGCGGGCCTACCCTGCTGTGGGGCGCTCGGGCGGGCGGAAAAACCACGCCCGCTTCGACCCGGCCTCAGCAAACACGGTCTCCCTTTAACAGTTTTGTTGCACGTACGGTGTAAACTGGCTTTTCCGCTGTTATAGGCGAGATCCGCATTCAGGCCGGCCATGGCCGACCTGAATGCGGATTAATCGATAACGAGGGAGCACTATAGGGATCAATCAGAACCGATAACCGACGCCGATGTTAAAGCCGTTGATGGAATATCTGTCCCCGCCGCTGTTTTTCGCACTTGAGCCTTCATAGCCGATATCCACGGAGATATCATGGCGCGGGTTAATTTGGATACCGGTGCCATACATGAATCCTACATTTCTTTCTTTGCTACTATCCTGATCCCTTTTGACATTATTAGGATGTTTTACAGACCAGGTATTATCAGAGTATCTATTAAAATTAGCGCCAATTAAGCCATAAAGACTGATAAATTCATTAAAGCGATAGGCCGGACCCGCCGACAGGCTTAGATATTTATCTTTTGATTTTTTAAAAACACTATACCTTCCATGGCGTTCTTCTTCGGTACTGCTTGCACCCATATAGGTCAATGAAGAAATGATGCTGACAGGGCTATCCCATTCAAAGCGATACTTTGCATTTACTCCTTTAAGGGTAGGGCCATCTTCAATCTTACTCTGTGCGTAACCCATTGAAACCGTATGGTTACTGTCGGCTACAGCGTTTACGGTTGTTCCCAGGGTGGCGCAGGCTATCAGCGCTAAACAAAGCTTTTTCATTATTTCATCCTTATTTGAAAATATCCACATTACTTATTATGTAGTAGGGTTATAGTTTTTTGCGCTCCGCGGAATTATCATGGTTCAACGATAAGATAAAAGCGGTAACAACGTGTCTCGATGTCAGATAATAATGAGTAATGTCGAAAAAAGCTCGTGAAAAAATTGAACTAAAGGGGGTTGATGTACCTCAAATGCGGTTTGTTTAACGATGGGCGAGACTATCCATAATTAATCATATTTGGTTATATTCATTATATTATAGAATAATAGTATGTCTAAAACTACCTAAGGAGTCTTTCGTCCCTTCAGCGTCGGGCAATATTTTGTCGCCGGGAGCTATACCTCTATATTAAAAACCAGGTCTCCGCTGGCAATATCGTGCGTGCGATAGAACGGTCACGTTGGAGCCGGATGAACCCTTCCCGTGCGTTTATGGCGTTGTTGCAACCGCCGGCCGCGTCATCCGGACCTTATGCGCCGTTCCCGCGCGTTTACGGTGTCGTGTCGGCCCTCTCCAAATTGATGCCTCCGGCACTTAGGGTGATGATGCCGGCCCGTATGCTGTTCGTTAACCAGTGGCATAAGGTCATTAATCTCAACTAAAACAAAGCGTCCGCGATCCGGCGGGGAGTCGCGGTTTTTTTTGTCAAAGCCGGGGATGCGAGCGCGGGTTATCAATGTTGAAAACAATGCTTACATTATTCGGAAAACTCTCTCGACAGCGGTAACAAGTTTTTTTATAGTGGACGTTAATTATTATCTGCCACTCCACCGAATACGAGGATAGTTATGAGCACAGAGCAAATAGCGGCATGTCTGAAGAAGGGTCGCGGGCGTCCGAAACAGTTTGACCGTGATACCGCTCTGGATAAGGCGCTGGAGATGTTCTGGCGTCATGGCTATGAAGCTACCTCTATGTCCGATTTGGTGGAGGCCACCGGGGCCAAGGCGCCGACCCTGTATGCCGAGTTCGGTAATAAAGAAGGGTTGTTCCGGGCGGCGGTGGAGCGTTATGTCATCAAATTCGCCGAGAAGGGCAAAGCGCTGCTCTCCCGTCCGGATTGTACCGTCGCCGAGGCGGTGGAAAACTTTTTCCGCGCGGCCGCCTCGATGTTTACTGATAAGAGCCTGCCGTCGGGCTGTTTTATCATTTGTACCTCGGCTGCGCTGTCCGCATCGTCCGAAGAAGTGGCGCAGATGTTGAAATGCCGCCATCATTTACAGGAAAATACCCTGAAGGATTTCCTGTACGCCCGTCAGGCGCAGGGGGATTTATCCGCCAATGTGCCGGTGCCGGCGCTGGCAAAATATCTGGCCGGCACCCTGCAAGGCATGTCGGTACAGGCGCGCGATGGCGCCACGCAGGAGGATCTGGATCTTATCGTCTCCACGCTGATGGCGGTATGGCCGCATCTGGTGACGCTGAGCGCCGACCGCTTACAGCCGGTGCCGGTGGCGGTGGCCGAAGAAGTTTGAACCGGGCAACTCATGCCTACCCGCTGTTTTTAACGATGCCCATGGGCGGTTATTTATTAAACCGTTCCATGGACTGAATCGCGTCGTTGTTCCTGTGCCAATCCTTCACCAATATGCTTCATACGCCGGCAGGCTTTTTTACGGGATGCCGGCAGCGCATCGCCGCATTGCCGGTTTTAAGGCGTTATGATACCGCCATCAGTTTTTTGGCCAGTGCGTTCAGATCGGTGGCCGGGTTATGGCCAATCAGCATATAACGGTGGCCGCCCCGGGTCCAATACACCACGTTCATCCCGCGCAGTACTTCGCTTTCCGGATCCTCTTCCCGGCCGCCATTGCCGACGCGGGTAATGCACAACGCCAGCGGCCCGTGCCTTTCGTCCAGATAGGCAATTTGCGCTATGGGCTGACTGTCGTAACTCAATAACCGGGCGAATTTCAGCTCGGCACCCGGTAAGCTGAGCCGGCCGGGATCCAGGGTAAGGCCCAGTTTGGCGCCTACGGTGTTTAACTGCCGTTGCCGCAGGTCCGGCGATGTCGCCGTATCAGCGAAAGTCTCGTCGGTATACAGCGACATATATTCCGCCACCAGATCCCGCCAGTTATCCTGACGCCCCGCGGGTGCGAACAGCCCGAAAGACAACCGCCCGCCGAGGGAACCCACCGCCAGGCCGGCTAACGTCGCCGCAATAATATTTCTGCGGCTGATGCCGCGCCCGGCGTCCGACGGCTTTGCCTGTGTCAATTTGCCCGAAACACCAGAGCTAGCCGGTCTGTCCACGCCGCTCGGGTTGTCTGCGCTCGCCAGACCATCCAGGCGAGCCTGCAACCGCGCTGCCGGCGCCTGTTGCAGCATACCGGCGTAAGCCGCGCTAAAGGGCAGGCTGGCCCGGTCCAGCAACGCCAGCCGTTCGGCGAGCTGCGGATAGTCGCTTAGCTGTTGTTCAACCTGCCGGCGCCGGTCGGCATCCAATTCATTATCCAGATAAGCCACCAACAGTTCATCGGTTAGGGTGGGGGCTGAGGGATGTTGCGTCATATCCTGTCTCCCTCCACCTGTGGGTTGGCTGATGAAATGTCGGCATATTTTGCCAGCGTCAGCCTGGCGGCGGCCAGCCGGCTCATAATGGTTCCGATGGGCACGGACAGGGTTTGCGCCGCTTCCTGATAGGTAAACCCTTCCACATAGACCAAAAAGACCGCATTCCGCTGCGCCTCCGGCAATTGGTTGACGCGGGCCATGATTTGGTTCGCCCAGACAGTGGATTCCGAGTCTCCCTGATCGTTTTCCGCCATCGCCTCGTCTATATCGACAAATCCTTGTCCCTGACGAATCTGCCGCGAACGGATCTCGTTGATCCAGATGGAATGCAGAATCGAGAAAAGCCAGCGGTCCAGCGCGGTGCCGACGGTGAATTGACCGGCACGCTCCAGCGCCCTCACACAGGTGGACTGCACCAAATCATCGGCTATATCCGGTTTGCGGGACAACACCATGCCGTAGCGCCATAGGCGCGTCAAATAGTGCCCCAACTCGCCGCGGATATCATGGGTATCGATGATAGCAATCTCCTGCCCTGATTCAGTGTCTCGGCAGATTATAGGAATAGCTTTTTCCAGAATACAAGGACCGGTTAATGTAGATGCCATAACGTCATGTTTATTCCCCGGACCCGTCAGGATTCGGGATGGCCTTTAATGGCTTCGGACAAATCGCGGTAAGCTTCACAACCGGTGCCGCACAGAGTTTTTATGGTGGCCAGTTGCGCTTTGGCTAAATCGGGCCTGCCCTTGATCATCCAGGCTTCCCCCAGGTATTCCCGGACCAGGGCATAATGAGGATCGAGGGCGATCGCCCGTTGGTAATAACCAATGCCTTCGTCGGTACGGCCGAGTTTGCGGGTGGCGTAGCCACGATAGTTCCAGGCCTGGGCGGTATTGGGCTGTTTTAACGTATCCAGTACCGCCAGAGCCTCCTGATAACGCTTGGCTTTCGCCAGAGTATAGGCGTAGCGGGTGCGGTCGGCGTCGGAGATCATGCCGCCTTTATCCACCATGCAGGATTTGGTGCGCGAATCGTAAATCTGTCCTTTGGGGCAGGTGGGGGTGGTGGACGAATTATCCCCCATGGCATGGCTCAGGCCGGATATCAGCAGCAGGGCGCCGCCAATCAGCAGCCGGGATTGTTTGAATGCGGCATTGGGCGTCATCGGAGTAAACATGGTGGCGATTCCTCTTATGGTAGGGTGGGGCTGATGAATCAGGAAAATTTGCCGGCGCAAGCCCGTGGCCGGCAAGCGGACGGCGTTATTTAGTCGGCGGTATCATTCTTCGCAGCGTGTCGTCACGCAATACGTAGTGGTGAAACAAGGCCGCGCAGGCATGCAGGCCGGCCAGAATAATGATGGTCCAGGCGGTATAGAAATGCAGCATGCCGAAGGTATGGCGCAGCATGGGATCAATGCTGAATATGTCCGGCACGGTAAAGAAGCCGAAAAACATAAAAGGCTCGCCCTGCGCCCAGCGAAAAAGAAAGCCCAGGGTGATCTGTGCGATTAATAACAGATATAATGCCCAGTGGGTTAATTTGGCGACACGGTGCATGAACAGTGATGAAGAGGCGGCGGGTAATTTTTTCCCGGCGGTGGCGCGCCAAATAAGGCGAATAATAATAATTGCCGCTAACGTGATACCGAAAGAAATATGCAGTGATTGTAATGTCTTTCGCCAAAACGTCCCGCGTTCAAGCTGTTCCCAAATCTGTGAGCTGGCAAAAAGAAAAATGACTATCAGCGCCGTTACCCAATGCAGGGTTAACGTTAATTTATCATAAAAGGGTTTTTCGGTATTCATTGGAGCGATGGAATCCACTGACATACTATCATCCTATTCATTTGGTTTGCATACTGAGTAAACACGCCATTGAGGGATTTTATTCGATGTTTTTGTAAAAATAATTAAACTGATATAAATCATATAATTGGAATATATTTTTGTCATTTTCCATTTGCCGGGTTGAATTCAGCCGAAAAAAACACCAACCTTATCAGGTCCGGGGAGAGCCAATATCCACCGGTAAAGTTTCTTGCATATTTATTTTCCTGCTGCCCTGTCCATTATTTTTTGCACCGCAATGAGTGCCTATGACAGGGTCGACACCCTATTCAAAGGGATGGCCGCCATGATGATTGCACGACCGGTTTTACTCGAGGTGAAGCATAGAGCAGAAGAAAAAGACGCTGATGGCGAGGCAACCCTTGAACAAATAGCCTTGTCATTGCAAAGAATAGAGACGTCGCTGGCTTCAAGGAGGCAAGAATTGAAATTATTGGAATCTATTAATTCTTCGCTACATTCCTTTACAATAAATATGATATTTGGAATTTTTTTTCTATTGGCTTTCGGAACGCTGGCGCTTTATTTCTTTAGCGATCAGCTCTTCTCGATAATGCAGGTCATGCGCGATTTACCCCTGGTGACGCGATAAAGGTCTCCGCAAACTCCGGCGATGAGATTTCCGCCAGGATAGATATTAATTCCGTGGTTTGGCCAACGGGAATAATGGCCTCAAAACGCCGTTGCGCCTCTCGCCAGAGGGGTTGCGACGCCGCCAGTTTTTCCCGCCCCGCCGGGGTAAGCCTCACCCGGCGGCTGCGTTTATCTTTCAGGGCAACCCTCACCTGGACCAGTCCGTCGCGCTCCAGCGGTTTGAGGTTATGGTTTAACGCCGAACGGTCCAATACCAGTATATCCGCCAAATCCCCCATGGTCAGTTCGCCGGCGTCGTGGATATGGCGAAGTATCGAGCGTTGGGTTGAGCGCAGGCCGCAGGGTGCCAGCGCCGCGTCATAAAGCTGCGATAAACGGCGTGTCGCCTTGCGCAGGGCGGTGGCATGGCAGGGATGTAACACCTTGCCGCCCGCATTGGTTTCCCCGGGGGACGTTTGAAGAGCGCCATCGCCTAGTGTTGCCATGGGATGTTTTTCCGAGGGAGGTTTTTTGGTGGACGGCATTTTTTACTCCAGCATTGAGATCCGGTCGGGAGTATATTGGCATATGCCAGTAAATTAGTCCATGAGGAGTGATATATGCCGACTTATGTGTGTTCGATTCCAAAACAATTATTATCAGCAGGGCAAAAGGCTCTGATGGCGCAAAGCATCACCCGCGCACATCATGAGGCCACCGGCGCGCCGGCCTATTTTGTGCAGGTGGTGATTGAAGAACGTGAAAATAGCACCCTATTTCTCGGCGGCGAACCGCAGGGGGATCATCTGTGGATCCGGGGCGACATTCGCGCAGGACGTAGCGCAGAGCAGCGGGCCGGATTAATGCAGTCCATATTGCGGGACGTTGCCCGTATCGCCGGCGTCGACCCCAGCCGCATCTGGATTTATCTCTGCAATCTCGAGGCGGGAGATATGATTGAATACGGCCATGTATTGCCGCTGCCCGGTGAGGAGCAACACTGGTTCGACGAATTACCGGCGGCACTTCAGCAACAGCTGTTGGCGCTGGGGGTGAAAAAGGACGGTTTTACCCTTTAGGGGGTTCAGACGCCCGGCGCCGCCGGGCGACGCCGAGTCCTCAAATGTTGTCCCGTGCGGCCCGGTAAACGGACAAGTTGACAGAGGTCGCTCTCAGCAGCGGGACGGACAATCCCCCACGGCCGGCAATGCTTACCAAATCGCCTATCACCTGATCCGCTTCTATTTCATACCCCTGCATCAGGTCGCGATACATGGATGAGGTCTGCACCGACTCTTTTTGCGTCAACAGGCCGATAGTCTGCTGTAGATACTCCTCCCGCCGGATATAACCCACCGAAACCAATACCGCCAACACTTCGTCTATTACCGCACGGGCGAATTCGTCGCCCCCCGGCGCCGAGGCCACCTGGCCGATATTGCCGCGCATCAGGCAGGTAATGGCCCCAAGGCTTGCCAGCAGCAGCCATTTTTCCCACATTTCGCTGATAATGTTCAGCGAGAGCCGGGCATTAAAGCCGGCGTTTTGAAATAAGCGATCCAACCGGGTGATGCGCTCAGAGGCCGAGCCGTCCAGTTCACCATAGGTCATCTCATGCAGCGGGCTGAGCTGGACGATTCTTCCTCTCTCGTCAAGCGTGCCGGCTATTTTGCACAGGCCGCCGATAACAACGTTTTTACCGAAACGTTCCGTCAGCACTTCCAGATGCTTCATGCCGTTGAGGATGGGCATAATCAAGGTGTTTTCACCCACCGCCGGCGCAAGGGCTTCCAATACCGATCCCAGGGCGAAGGCTTTTACCGCAATTAAAATGACATCATAGGGTCGGGTGATTTCCCCGGCTTCCACGATCTGCGGTTGCAACTTCAGCAGACCTGACGGGGTGATAATTTCCATGCCTTCGGAACGCAGCGCCGCGGCGCGTTTTCCCCGTACCAAAAATGTCACGTCCCGTCCCGCCAACGCCAGCCGGCCGCCAAAATAACCGCCGGTGGCCCCTGCCCCTACAACCAGCATACGCATGATGTTATCCTTCTCGTTTGTCGCAAATAAGTGAAACAGCATGGGGTTAGGATAGGGGCATATGCCAGTATGTGTCCAGTGCTTCTCATTGGCGATTCAGCTTGTCGACATTCAAAATAGGGCGGGTGATGACCTCGGCAAACGTTTCGCCAAGGTCATTGCAACATGGGTCCAGGGCAAGAGCATCAGTTGAAAGGAGAAATTCTTAGCCGGTGGCGATAATATTTATAGATATGGAGTTATAGAGCCGGTCGGGGCTACCCCATGCCACGCTTAATGAGTATTGACGACATCATCGTCAGCTTCAAGCGTTATTGAAATAAATACTTTTGCCGGAAGCGAACGGGTTTCACGTCCGCTGGGCTCGACAACGGTATAATACGCCGTATTATTCCCCAAATGAGAGAAGACATCCGCTACAAGAAAAATTACCGGTTGTCCATCTTCCTCTGAAATGAAGCGTTCGTATATACGGGCATTAAATTGAAGCCTGATCAAATCGCCCTCTGAGAAACTGCTATTGACAGGAATCTCCACGATGATCCCATTGGCCTCGGCAATCTGTGCGGTGGTTATCCTCCCCCTTATAGCTTGGGGGAAAATGGGAGGACTGAGGACCATATAAACTCCTTGGTGTTATAAAATTTGAGTGGGCCAGCCAGCTCTTGCTTTAAGTTATGGCATGTAAAGGTAATGTGGCCATTATATAAATTCGAACTGATGCCGGCTATAAAAGACAGTCCGGCAAAAATATACAGCTTATGCAATACTTAAAAGAGTATAATCCTGCCGGGCTGGTTATCTTTTGCTTATTCCCATTCAACGACAAACTGACTGATTGAAAGCCTGGAATTCAATTTGTGTAGAGATACTTATCGTGGGATCCGATGCCAGACTGGCGGTCACGGTCATAGGGCCGGCCACTGTGCTGGTAATTGGGATATAAGCTGCGCCCGAGGCATCAGTGGTGATAATAGAAGGATACTGGGCCGGGCCGCTAACCGAAATTTGTAATAGTTCTCCGGCCACGGGTATCAACATCGGGTTATATAATGTGGCTTTAACAAGATTTTCCGAAACGCCGTCGGCCGTCGCGCCATTATTAATGATCGTGATTGCGAGGAAGTTATTCACCCGCGCGCTTTGAACAATATTAAAATCGACTCTCGGAGATGCCGCCTGATTGCCGGACTCATCAATTGCTGCATAAAATGTAAAATACGGCCCCACCGTCACTAAGCTAGGGGGTATTAAAAAGGTTCTGGGCAAGCCCGGGAGTGTTTGTATAATAAAACTGACTACAGGATATTCTACATCAGATAAAAATACATGGATAATGTCATTAATAGCTTGGTCAGGATAGGGGGGGACTTGTATGTAAAGACCGCCGGCAAGATCTATTTGAATAGTGTGTATCACGCCATTAAAAACCTGCGGAACCAGCGGAGGGGCCAAGCCGGCTAGAGGCTGAGTACATGGATATGCTGATGGCATATAATCTCCTTAACTTCATATTTGCTATGATTAATTAAAAATTTTTTCATTTTATGTAATTTCGCTTGAAGTGTGCTTTCAAGAGTTTATAGTTATATTAACTGCTAAAAAATACTAGGCAATATTGTTATTTACGTGAGAAGTTGCCAAAAATAACATCTTTATAATAATGTTATCAAATTACTCTTTTACTATAAACCCTTGGGTATTGTGTGCCAACCATTGGCACACAATACCCATAGTTGCAACTAAATCCTAAACCCAGTAGTCAGTGGGTTCATAAGCAATCTCCGGCGTGACGTTTCCAGCTGGATTGGGCGATTCCGCATTATCTGAATGTTCTAACAACACATTTCCTTGTTTGCCGAGTATCGCGGGTATGGAGAATGTGCTATCAGTTGGCCCATGGTCAACTACAGTCACTAGGGTATATCCTGAATTTGCAGCATTGTAATAGGGTGCATATCGGGAATAAAAGTCGGCGCCAGAACCGGTTTTAAGCGGTTTTAGATATGAGAAACCATCGCCAAGGAATAAAAAGTCCGTTGGCCGACCTGATGCGCAAATAGTACCCGCCCCTGAATATATATGAGCATAATTTACGCCACAATCCCAAATAAAATTATACGTCCGGCTGAGTGATACTTCATACACATGTCCTTGTTGAAAATATATCGGCCCAAATAATGTACTCACTGGAACATACTCTCCTACCCATACTTCATACGGAGGGAAAGTAATGGGGTAGCTGGGAATGAAATTTATGTCTAAATTTGTTTGAACGGTATAGTCAGATTGAAGAGAAATAATGACGTTCATCGACCCAGGGTTAGTAGTGGAAATATATATACTGGCCTCACCCATTTCATTGGTGATGACGGCATTGGGATAGTTGGCGGCGCCACCGACGTAAACCTGCAACGACCGACCGCCAATTCCTGCCTGCGTTAGGCTATTCACCAGTTTTGCCACCACCAGATTATAGCCTTGGCCGTTCGCGGGCTGGTTATTAACCACAACCGTGGCGGACAGACTATAAGTGATAGGCGCTTCAACGAAACTCAACACTTCAGAATTGGTCACCGTATTGTCGCTGCTCAGTGTGGCAACAATTAAAACATTTTCGTTAATGCTACTAGTGATAAATAAATTAAAGAGGCCAGCGTTACTTGTCTGGCCGTAGGGAGCGCTAAGATTAACGCCGCCGGAATCGTAGTGCGCAAAAGTAATAAACTTATCTGATACCGACTGACCCGTCAAGCTGCTAAGAATGTAGATAATTTGGTTTTGGTCATGCCCATCCGCATTGGCGCCATTCCTAATGATTTGTGCAGACAAAACATAGTCACTTACGGAAGCGCTTTGAACGACAGTGAACGGTAACGGATCGGATGAAGTTGTATTTCCCACTCTATCTGTGGCTGTATATTGCATAATATTGTTACCTAACATAGCGGAGTTGCCGGGGATAAGAAATTGTTGAGGTAAAACATCCACCTCTGTAATTCTATAATCAACGACTAAGACACTATTGAAATATATACTGATGATGTCATCCACTCTCAAATTTCCGTACGAAGGGATATAGACCTTGATGCCGCTATCCGCTGATATTCTTGCCGTGGTAATGGTTTCATTTATAAGCTGAGGTAAAATTGGTGGTTGAAGTGCCATAAAATTCCTCCAGTGACTATAGTGATTTGCTGAATTGGCCTCTTCGACGAAATTTGGTTTAAATTATAACTTCCCCTATACATTAAAGTAGGTTGGCGGTGCTTTTTTCTAGTCTATGACGTGCTGAAATAGCTAGACTATAGGTATCGCTCATTCGCTAAAGTGATGTTGCCATGCCGGACTGGGAATATTTTACCTGTCTCAATCTTTTTATCGGCAAGCCAATTGGCAGAAAATTCGTCACTCCACCAGTAACGGGTCATCTATCACAGAATCTAATGTCAGTATGACGGTAATGTTCAGGAGACAGGCACTAACACTGGCAATGGAAATAATCTCATTAGCGCGAGTATTTTGGTGATAAGTTCGCTGCAAATGAGTGTTAAGGTCATAAAATCTCCTTATTTTCTTGATTTAAGAAGCTTTCTGTTTTATGTAATATCGCTTAGAGTGTGCTTTCAAGAGTTTATGTTTATATTACCTGCTAAAAAACATTAGGCAATGTTGTTATTTACGTGAGCGGTTGCCAAAAATAACATAGAAATATTTTGCTAAGGGGACAGGCGGTTTTAGTCGGGATCTATTTATAAATAAGCAGACATATCGGCTCGACGGTTTTATCGTGGTCGCCTGCTGTGAATAGGTGTCCGCGTCTTCGTTTGACATGCCGGTACCGCGGCCGGATTGGGTGCCGCCTCATTGCGAGCGTTAAGCGATACCGATCACAGGCCTGGCGCTTTCCACATCGAGGTGGTCAAACCTTCATCCACCAGTCCCAGCTGATCGGCGTATACCGCCTGCCAGCTGGCTTTCATTTGGCGATAGAGCTGGTGATTTTCCGCATTCGGCTGATACTCCCGCTGCCAGCGCACCAGGCGTTCGCCGGTTTCCGCCAGGGAAGGATAAATACCGGCGCCGACACCGGCGGCGATGGCGCAGCCCAGGGCGGTGGCTTCTTTCACTTCCGGGACCTTCACCGTCAGGCCGGTGACATCGCTCAGGATCTGACACCATAATTTGCCTTTGGATCCGCCGCCGGCAAACACTACCGACGGGGGCTGGACGCCGGAGAAAAGGGCAATCTGTTCCAGGTTGCAGGCGGAGACGATGGCGGCGTTTTCCTCAAGGGCGCGAAACAAGGTTTGTTTATTGCAGCGCTCCGGATCAATGGAGAGATTGATAAAAGAGGGGGCGGCGTGATACCAGGTCTTAAAACGCATGGCATCGGAGAAGATCGGCATGACGCCGTAAGAGCCGGCCGGTACGCGGGCGGCCATGTCCTCCAGAAGGCTGTAGGCATCCACACCCATCCGCTCGGCAATGAGCTTCTCTTCGCCGCAAAAGGCGTCGCGAAACCAGCGCATGGTCAGGCCGGTGAAAAAGCTGATGGATTCCGCTTGCACCATGCCCGGGATCACATGGGGATTCACGCGGATGTTCATCTCCGGATCGGTTATGGCGGCGGGTAAATTCACCACCTGCTGCCAAAAAGTACCCCCCAGCACCGCCGTTTGTCCCGGCCGGACAATGCCCAGCCCCAGACTGCCGAGCTGGACGTCGCCGCCCCCCATAACGACCGGTGTGCCGGCCGCCAGCCCGCAGGCATGAGCCGCTGCCAGGGTCACCGCGCCCAGCACGGTGCCGGTTTCCCGAACCGGGGACAATAAATCGGCCCGCAGACCGGCCATATCCAGCAGGCTGCGCTGCCAGTCCCGGCTTGCCAGACTGAGCATGCCGGTGGTGCCGGCATTGGAGGGATCCACCGCCAGCTCACCGCTGAGCATATAGGCCAGCCAGTCGCTGATCATGGTGAGCGTCGTCGCCCGGCGATAGACATCCGGCCGGTGGTGCGCCAGCCATAATAGGCGCGGCATGGCGCTGAGGGCCAGGGTTTGTCCCGAGCATTGATAGACTTCCCGTTCAAAACCGTTATCGTGCAGCTCTTTCAGTTCACTGACTTCCCGGCTGGCGCGGGCATCGACATTGGCGCAGGCCCAGATGGGCTTACCCTGGCGATCGTAGAGCACGATGCCCTCGCGCATTGAACAGGCGGCCACGGCGTGAATTTGCCGGGGGTCAATGGCGGCGGCGGTTAAGGCCCGCTGGATGCAGTTGCATACCAGTTGCCAGTTTTTTTCCAGATCGAATGCCATGGAGCCGGGGATGTGCGGATCCGCCAGATGCTGCCATTCAGCCTGGCCGACCGCCAGCTGGCTGCCCGCGGTATCAAAAATCACCGCACGGAAACTGCCGGTGCCGGCATCCAGCGCCATAAGATAGCCGGAGTCAGCGGCGGGTGGAGCAGGGGTACAGAGTGTTGTCATTGTCATTATCTCTGTGTCAGCGGCGCCGAAGCGCGCGGTGGAATCAGAACCGATGGCCCGTCATAACCGGTATGATTTCACCCGGCGGCACCGGTAATCCCGGTTGAGTTAAAGCAAAGCCAGCATGGCCCGTACGGTGCTTTCCTCGGTAATTAATGCATTAATATGTTTGCCCGCCAGGGCCGCCAGGATCGCTTCGGCTTTTTCCGCGCCGCCCGCCACCCCTATTACCTGCGGAATATTCGTTAAATCCGGTAATGACACGCCGATAAGCTCCTGGTGAATCGGCATGGATTCAGCCAGTTCACCGTTGCGCTGCAGGAAATAACCGAGGATGTCTCCCACCGCGCCTTTGCGGCCGAACAGCTGCTGTTCCCCTTCGCTGATATAGCCGGAACGCAAAATGGTGGCGTCGCGTTTTTGGTTCAGCGCACCGATGCCCACCACCGCGATATCGGCGGCGCAGGCGGTCAGCATGACGTCATGTACGCTGGGCTCCCGGCGGAATATGGCGGCGACCTCGGCGGAGGAAGCGCGCAGCGGCGCCGGAATAATGCTGACGCTGCAGGCGGCGTCCAGCTGGCCGATGCCGGTCATATAAGGGCCGACGCCGCCGGACAGCGTCACCAGCCGTACCTGCTGCGAGCTGATAAAACCGCTCAAATGCTGGAGGGTGCTCATGGCGGTCTCGCCAAAACCCACCGCCAGCAGCTGCTGAGGCTGTAAATGGGTCATGATAACCTGGGCCGCGCCCACGCCGATGCGCCGGTTGATCTCCCGCTGCGGCAATGCCGGCAGTACCCGCACATGCTGTAGATTGAACCGCTCCAGCAGCAGATTTTCCAGTTCCAGGCAGCCTTCGTAACGGGAGTTGATCTGCACGCGGATCACTCCTGATTGGCGGCCCTTCTCCAGCAGGCGCGACACTTTAAGCCGCGTCAGACCAAGCTGATCGCCGATTTCTCCCTGGGTCAAGCCATCGTGGTAATAGAACCAGGCAATGCGCGCCAACAATTCCGGTTCAGCCATGCCGTTGTCCGCTGGGTTGAAATTTTCGAGCCCCTTCATTTCACGACTATTTTTATTCATAGAGAACACTTATTAAAATTATATTCAATTGTTCAGTTTACGTGGAAAGTGAACTGTGACCGGCCCTGCAAAAACGTGATGACCTTATTTCCCCATACGACAATGATTATGTACATGAATGAAATGTGATCAATTTAGCGTTTTTATTATATCACCCCGGCTAGGATTATGAACAATTTTGAATTTTAAATTCATTTGTTCATTTTGGTCATGGGGGATATGACGCAACCACTGCCGCTAGCCGCCGGCTGCGCCTGCGGTTGTCTTTATAAACAACTTTCCATGGCCGATGGAGAATTAACATGGCTACCAAAATCCGGCGCAAGGTGATATTCGCGGCGGCGCTCGGTCTGGCGTCAGCCTGCCTTGCCGGGGCCTTGGCCGCAGAAAGCATTGTGTTAAATCCAAAGCTGGCGGCGGTGGGTCTTTTCACCAGCGGCGGCAACGGCGCCTTTGCGGCCGGGGACGAGCCGGAGGCGACCGTCGCCTATGAAGGCCCCACCGAACCGGGCGTCTCCGGCCAGGTCCGGTTAAACACACATTTTGCCAGCCAGGGTTATAACGACATCATCGTGTCGGCGGTGTCGCCGGACGGTCTTTGCTCGGCGTTGAAACGCGCCATGCAGCGCGGCGTAAAGGTGCTTACCTGGGATTCCGGCTCCAAACCGGAATGCCGTTCAATTTATGTCAACCAGGGCACGCCGTCCCAACTGGATCCGCTGTCGCAGCGGGCGTCGTTCGACAAAAACAATATAGGTAAATACGACTTTTAATCGGTACTTGGGAGGCTGTTATCATGGCTGATTTAGATGATATCAAAGACGGTAAAGACTTCGGCATCGGCGTGGCGCAACGGGTTGCGCCGTTTTTCCTCAAAGGGAGCGGGGCGCTGGATTGGGGGATGCAGTCGCGGCTGGCGCGGATTTTCAACCCTGAATCCGGCCATACGGTGATGCTGGCATTCGATCATGGGTACTTCCAGGGTCCGACTACCGGGCTTGAGCGGATCGATCTGCATATCGCGCCGCTGTTCGCCCATACCGATGTGTTGATGTGCACGCGGGGTATTTTACGCAGCGTGGTTTCGCCGGCGGTGAACAAGCCGGTGGTGCTGCGCGCTTCCGGCGCCAACTCTATCCTCGGCGAGCTGTCCAACGAGGCGGTGGCGGTGTGTATCGAGGACGCGCTGCGATTGAACGTGGCGGCTATGGCGGCCCAGGTCTATATCGGCAGCGAATACGAGCATCAGTCCATAAAAAATATCATCCAGCTGGTGGATCAGGGTACCCGCTACGGCATGCCAACCATGGCGGTGACCGGGGTGGGTAAGGACATGGCGCGGGATCAGCGCTATTTCTCCCTGGCGACGCGCATCGCCGCAGAGATTGGGGCGCAAATCATCAAAACCTACTATACCGATACCGGTTTTGAGCGGGTGGCGGCGGGCTGTCCGGTACCTATTGTTATCGCCGGCGGTAAAAAACTGCCGGAGCGGGATGCGCTGGAGATGTGTTATCGCGCCATCGACCAGGGCGCCTCCGGGGTGGACATGGGGCGCAATATTTTTCAGTCCGCCGCGCCGGTGGCTATGCTGAAAGCGGTGCGGGCGGTGGTCCATCGGGGTGAAAACGCCGAACGGGCCTATCAACTGTTTTTAAGCGAACAACATTCGTGAGAGGGTGAAGATGCATGTGACGCTGGTGGAAATCAATGTCAAACCGGATCGGGTGGAGGAGTTTCTGGCGGTGTTCCGGCAGAACCATCTGGGTTCCATACGGGAACCGGGCAATCTGCGGTTTGACGTGCTGCGGGACGAACAGTTGCCGCACCGTTTTTACATCTATGAAGCCTATCGAGATGAGCTGGCGGTGGCGGCGCACAAAAAGACCCCGCACTATTTACGCTGCGTGGAGCTGCTGGAGCCGTTGATGACCGGACCGCGTAAGAAAACCACGTTTATCGGGCTGTTGCCGGAGTGAGGTGAGTAAGCGCTGACTGGGGTGGCGGCAAAAAGATACTGACCGCGCCCGTTGTCGGCGCGGTCTCCCTTTAACAGGTTCGTTGCACGATCGGTGCTGGCGGGCCTACCGTGCCATGTGGCGCTCGGTCGGGCGGGAAAACCACGCCCGATTCGACCCCATTGGCGCGGTCTCCCTTTAACAGGTTCGTTGCATGATCGGTGCTGGCGGGCCTACCGTGCCATGTGGCGCTCGGTCGGGCGGGAAAACCACGCCCGATTCGACCCCATTGGCGCGGTCTCCCTTTAACAGGCTCGTTGCACGATTGGTGCTGGCGGACCTGCTTATTTCGCCGCTGCCTCTGCTTTTTGAAACAGGCCGTTTTTCAAAATATCTTCTGCATACAGAAAGCCGATGCCCATCACCTGCTGCTGTCGGGTCAGGCTGCCCACGACGATTTGCGTAGCGTTCTCCCGCGTAGTGTTGCCGCCATCGAAGGGATTGTAGTGGGTCTGTTCATGGATAATGTTCAGCCAGTCGGCGCCGAACTTGCAGCTGCGGCCGTAAAGATAAATATGATTGATATTCAGCACATTCAGAAAATTATACAGGCTAAGGCCGACGGCCCGCGCCGCATTATTCACCATCAGGCGTACCTCGGGGTTGCCGCCGTGGAATTCACGGATTAACCAGGCGGTGTCGATGGGGGTCTGTTCCAGGTTGCTGTCAGGGGTCATTTTCAACTGCATGCGAGCGCGTTTTTTCAGCGACGAAAGCGACGCGATGGTTTCCAGGCAGCCGTAGCGTCCGCAGGGGCAGGCCGTCCCATCGGGATCGATAATCGTATGGCCGATCTGGCCGCTGCCGAACAGATTACCGCGATAAATCTCCCTATCGATAACAAATGACGAACCGATGCCGTAATCGAGATTGATAACGCAAAAATCATTGGCGCTGGCGGGATTTTGCCACTTCTCCGCCAGGGCCAGCATGACGCAGTCATTGTCCAGCAGCAGCCGGGTGCCCAGCTTTTCTTCCAGGAGATAACGCAGCTCAATAGGTTCGTGCCATACCGCCTGGGGCATTCTCTCCGAAACGCCGGTGCGGGGATTGACCTGGCCGTGTACCGACAGCGCGATACGCAGTGGGGTCTGGGGATC
Source organism: Sodalis sp. dw_96 (assembly GCF_018449575.1). GTDB lineage: Bacteria > Pseudomonadota > Gammaproteobacteria > Enterobacterales > Enterobacteriaceae > Acerihabitans. The sequence continues at coordinate 68,388 of NZ_JAAVUT010000003.1, forward strand.
GTATTGCCGGTCATGGTGGTACTGACGTTCAATCTCCTGCTGCAGCTGTTGCGGTGTCATGATCTGTGTTTTGAGGCGTTGCAGGGGCTGCAGCGGGCGTACCAGTCCGTCCGTCAGCACGCTTTCAATCAGAAACGGCGAAATATTCAGGCACAGGATATTTCCGCGAGCCGCTATCTGATAGCTGCCGCCGTTATTGCCCCGGGTATGTAAATTCACCGTTGAACGGTTCAGGTAGCCCTCCGCTAACAGCTCGTCGAGGATATTGCTCACCGCCGGGATGCTCAACTGGCTCAGGCGCGCCAAGGTGGATTTACTGGCGGTTTTCTCCCGGTATAAATGGCTGATTATCACCGACTTGTTATGGCTGCGCATGAATTGATTGTTAATACCGAATAGGCTCATTCACTAAACTCACTTAACTGTAATGCGTGAAGCTTCACGAATATAGGCTAGATATTGTTCTTTATACTGCCCCTACTGAAATTTTTAATCAAAAGATTGAGTGAGGCGGATATGGCAGGTGCAGTGAGGGTGTGGCAGGAAAGCGTCTCGATTCCCACCTACCGGACCGGTGAACAGGATACCCATCCGATGTTTCTGGAGCATCGGGTTTACCAAGGGTCTTCCGGCGCGGTGTATCCCTATGGCGTGATTGATACCCTGACCGGGGAGAAATCGCCGCGGGAGTATCAGGCGCTTTGGCTGGAAAATGATTACCTGCGGGTCATGCTGCTGCCTGAGCTTGGGGGGCGTATCCAGCGGGCCTATGACAAAATCAGGCAGCGTGATTTTATTTATCACAACGAGGTGATCAAACCGGCGCTGGTGGGGCTGCTCGGACCCTGGATTTCCGGCGGCATCGAGTTCAACTGGCCGCAGCATCACCGGCCCACCACCTACATGCCGGTGGATTTCCGGCTGCAAACCGGTGAAGACGGCGCCTGTACGATTTGGCTGGGAGAAATCGAACCCATGCGCGGGCTGCAGGTGATGACCGGTTTTACCCTGTATCCGGACCGGGCGTTGATTGAAATCAGCGCGAGAATTTTCAACGGCAACGATACGCCGCGGCCGTTTTTGTGGTGGGCCAATCCGGCGGTAAAAGGAGGTGACGATCATCAAAGCGTCTTTCCCCCGGATGTGACGGCGGTATTCGACCACGGCAAACGGGATGTTTCCACCTTCCCCATTGCCACCGGCACCTACTATAAAGTGGACTATTCCGCCGGGGTGGATATTTCCCGCTATAAGAATATCCCGGTGCCCACTTCTTATATGGCCTACAAGTCGGATTACGATTTTGTCGGCGCCTACAGTCATAACGAGCAGGGGGGATTACTGCATATCGCCGATCATCACGTCTCCCCCGGCAAGAAACAGTGGACTTGGGGCAACTGCGAGTTCGGCCGCGCCTGGGATCGCAACCTCACCGACGCCAACGGGCCTTATATCGAATTGATGACCGGCGTGTACACCGATAATCAGCCTGACTTCACCTGGCTGGACGCGGGGGAAGAAAAACGCTTTGTGCAGAATTTCTTGCCCTATAACACTTTGGGCATGGTGCAAAACGCCAGTACCGACGCCGCCCTGAAGCTGGAACGCACCGCTACCGGGCTGACCTGGGGGGTGTATGCGGTGACGACACTGCATGAGTATCGCCTGGTTATTCGCGTCGAAGGACAGTCTGGGCCGCTGTTTGAGACCGCCGTTAATCTCACTCCCGCCCAGGCGGTTCAGCAGGATTTTGCCGGGGATTTTCCCGGTCGACTGTCCATCGAACTGCTGGATAATCAGGGCAATATGGTGCTCGATTATCTGGAACATCACGTCACGGACGCGCCATTACCGTCTCCCGCCGTGCCTCCGCGTCCCGCCGCCGATATCAACAGCGCCGACGAAGCCTGGTTCATCGGTCAGCATCTTGATCAATACAACCATGCCGGCCAGGGGGCGGACGATTATTATCAGCGCGGCCTGGCGCTGGATGCCGGCGATTACCGCTGCAATCTGGCGCTGGCGGTGAAAGAATACAACCGCGCCGAATACCGGCGGGCTATTGACTATGCCGATACGGCGCTGGCGCGCGGACACCGGCTGAATAAAAATCCCCGTGACGGCGGCGCCAGCCTGATCCGCGCCTGCGCCCATGAGCGTTTGGAGCAATGGGAGGACGCCTATGAAGATTTTTATCGTGCCACCTGGAGCGGCAACGGCAAGGAGGGCGGTTTTTTCGGCCTGGGACGTATCGCCGCCCGGCGGCGTTTGTGGCGGCAAGCGCTGGCCTTCGCCGATCAGGGCTTACTGAGCAACGGCGCTCACTACGGCCTGCTGGCGCTGCGGGCGGCGATGCTTCAGCGCAGCGGCCGCCTGGCGGACAGTCTGGCTTATATAGACATGCAATTACAGACCTACCCGCTGCACTATGTCCTGTTCGCCTTGCGCTACCTGTTTGATAACCGGCCGGAATTCCTGGATGAACTGCGGCGGGTCACCGGCGGCCGGGGCATGAACGCCCTGGCTATCGCCAACACCCTGTTGTCGTTCGGCCTTCGGCAGGAGGCCCTGACGGTGCTTGAGCTGCTGGACAGCCAGGAAACCCTGCCGGTTTATTTACGCGCCGTACTGCTGAAAGACAGCGTTCCCCAAGCACAATATCTGGCGTTGCTCGGGCGGGCACGGGATAACTTCAGCCGATGGGTGCGCTTTCCCAATCAACTGGCGGAAGCGGCCATGCTGGAACAGGTGCCGGAGTGTTATTTCGCCCATTACCTGTTGGGCTGTTTCCATTACAGCAAACGCAGCTATGAGCGGGCGGTTGCCTGCTGGCAGCGCTGCCTGGAGCTACAACCCTCTTTTGCCGGCGCCTGGCGCGATCTGGCGGTGTTTTATTTCAACAAGCGGCGTGACCTGGCTCAGGCCGAGCGCTGTTTCCAGCAGGCCTTTACCTTGGCGCCCACGGATGCGCGACTGTTGTTTGAATGGGATCACCTGCGCAAGCTCTGCGGCGTCCAACCGGCTGAGCGGCTGACTTTACTGTCGGCTCATTTGTCGGTGGCGCTTAAACGGGACGATCTGATTGCCGAACTGCTGGGTTTATACAATCAGCTGGGGCAACCGGAAAAAGCGCAAGAGCTGCTGCGTACCCACGCTTTCCACCCCTGGGAAGGGGGCGAGGGCAAAGTGACCGCCCAGTATGTGATAACGCAACTGCGCCAAGCGCATGCCCTGCTGGCGGACGGGCGGACGCAGGCCGCCATGGAGAGCCTGGATGCGGCGCTGCATTATCCGCCGAACCTCGGGGAAGGCCGCCTGGTGGGGCAAACCGACAATGACATTTCTTTTTGGCAGGGGGTGTGCGCAGCCCGTTCAGCGCAAAATCAACAGGCCCGTGAGTATTTTCAGCGCGCGGCGCGGGGCAACAGCGATATCAATGAAAGCCGTTATTACAACGATCAGCCGGTGGACTATCTGTTCTACCAGGGTGCGGCATTGATGCGGCTGGGGCAACAGCCGCAGGCACGGGAAATTTTCACCCGGATGCTGGACTGGTCGACGAAGGCCATAAACCGGCCGGTGGGCACGGATTTCTTTGCGGTATCTCTCCCCGACCTGGTGGTGCTGGACAGCGATCCGCAGCAAAACCATGAGCAACATTGCCTATTTGTCAGCGCCCTGGCTTATCTGGGGCTGGAAGACGGCGTCCGCTGGCAACAGCAATGCGCCGCCTTGCTGGCACGTAATCCCAACCATGATAAAGCGCAGATATTCTCGGTGTTGGCGGCGATGCTGGCCAAAGAGATGCAGGACTGCTCCCCACAAAACCAATAGGGTGGTCGTATGAAACGCACGAGTCAGCTCAATCTTGCCTATGTTTGGTCAATTTGTCTGGTGGCCGCCTGCGGCGGTCTGTTATTCGGTTATGACTGGGTAGTGATAGGCGGCGCCAAGCCGTTTTATGAAGCCTATTTCGGTATCACCAGTCCGGCCCAGTCCGGCTGGGCGATGAGTTCCGCCCTGGCCGGCTGCGTGGCGGGGGCCATTATCTCCGGCACGCTTTCCGATCGTTTCGGCCGTAAACTGCCGCTGCTGCTGGCGGCGGTGATGTTTACCGCGTCGGCCTGGGGCGCGGCCACGGCGCATAACTTTGAGGTCTTCGTGATTTTCCGGATTATCGGCGGTATCGGCATCGGGCTGGCGTCGGCATTATCCCCCATGTACATCGCCGAAGTCAGTCCGGCGGAAAAGCGCGGTACCTTTGTGGCGGTGAATCAGCTGACCATAGTCATCGGCGTGCTGGCCGCCCAGTTGGTGAATCTCATGATAGCCGAGCCGGTGACCGCCCATGCAAGCATGGCGGCCATTGCGCAGTCCTGGAACGGTCAAATGGGCTGGCGCTGGATGTTCGGCTCAGGCGCGGTACCGGCGGTGGCGTTTTTGGTTCTGCTGTTTATGGTGCCGGAATCCCCGCGCTGGCTGGTAAAAGTAGGCCGCTTCGAGAAGGCGGAAAAGGTGCTGGCCAAAATCGGCAGCGCCGACTATGCCCACAGGATGCTGGCGGAGATTCGCCAGTCCATGGATGCGGACGATGTCCGTCGGGTGCGGTTGCCGCAGTTGTTCGCCCGCCGGGTCCGTCCGGTGATGATTATCGGTATCGTGCTGGCGGTATTTCAGCAGTGGTGCGGCATTAACGTCATCTTTAACTATGCCCAGGAGATCTTTGCTTCCGCCGGCTTTGATATCAACGATACGCTGAAGTCCATTGTGGCCACCGGCCTAATCAATCTTATTTTTACCATTATCGCCCTGCCGCTGGTGGACAAGCTCGGCCGCCGCAAGCTGATGCTGCTGGGATCACTGGGGCTGACGGTGATTTATGCCCTGATTGCCGCCGCCTATGCGTTCGGCATCATGGGTATGCCGGTGTTGTTGTTGGTTTTGGTGGCCATCGCCATCTATGCCCTGACCCTGGCGCCCGTCACCTGGGTATTGCTATCGGAAATCTTTCCCAACCGGGTACGGGGTATGGCCATGGCGGTGGGAACCTTCTCCCTTTGGGTGGCCTGTTTCCTGCTGACCTATACCTTCCCGCTGCTGAACGCCGCGCTGGGAGCCTCGGGCAGTTTCCTGCTCTACGGCATCATATGCCTGGCCGGGTTTGCCTTCATCTGGCGCAAAGTGCCGGAAACCAAAGGCGTCACCCTGGAGGCGCTTGAACAGCGCTTCGGCGATCAGGCGGAGCTGGATTATGCACATAATCACGCTAAATAATGCCGGACTCTCCCTGCAGTGCAGACTGCAGGGGGCCGCGTTGTTAAACCTCGTTACTTCGGACAGCGTAAATATTCTGCGTACGACGAAAAACTCCCTGGCGGCGCCGGGGGAGTGCGCCCTGTTTCCCATGCTGCCCATGGCGAACCGCGTGGAAGGCAACGCTTTTGACTGGCGGGGGCAGAGGGTAAAGTTGCCTTCGTCGCCTTATGATGAGCGCTTTTTCCTGCACGGCGACGGCTGGCTGCGGCTCTGGACCCTGGTGCAACAGCAGCCTGACTCGGTCACCCTGGCGCTGGAGTCCGCACTGTCCGGGGTCTGCAAGTATGATGCCCGGCTGTGCTATCAGCTACAGGGCGAGGCGTTGCTGGCCACCCTGAGCATCACCAATACCGACGACCAGCCCTTTCCCTTCGGATTGGGGTTCCATCCCTTTTTTACCAAAACTCCCGCCACGACGCTGTGGTTCCAGGGAAACGGCTATTGGCCGGAGCGGGAACATCACCTGCCGGCGGAGTGGCGGGATACCATGCCCGCCGGGTGGGATTTTTCCTCCCCCCGCGTCCCGGGAAAGGGGTGGATCAACAATGCCTTTTCCGGCTGGCGAGGTAGGGCGACGCTCCATGATACCCATGACGGTTCCACCGTAACCCTGAGCAGTACCGCCGATATATTGATGGTTTATCAGCCCGCCGACAGCGATTTTATTTGCCTTGAGCCGCAAACCCACCCGGTGAATGCCCATAATTTGCCGGGGCTGCCCGGACTGGCTATTCTGGCGCCGGGAGAATCCCTGACCCTTGAGATGCAAATCAGCCACACCGTCCCATAAGGGGCCATCAGCGGCTCAAGGCTGCCAGAGCGGTTCGCCGCCGTTCAGCTTGCGCTCCAGGAAGAATGCCGCGCTGATCAGCGCCAGGTGGGTCAGCGCCTGGGGCGTATTGCCCAGTGCATAACCCCGTCGATCGAACTCCTCGGCATACAGCCCGAGGGGGTTGGCGTAGCTGAGCAGCTTTTCAAATTCAAAATGCGCCTCTTCCAGGCGATCGGCGCGAGCCAGGCACTCCACGTACCAAAAGGAGCAGGCGGCGAACGCGCCCTCATCGCCGGGCAGCGGATCGGAGGGGGTGTCGGCGTTGTTATAGCGCCGTACCAGCCCGTCTTGCACCAGGGAATGTTTAATGGCATCCAGGGTAGCCAGCCAGTCGGGGTCGGTGGCGCCGACGAACCGGAACAGCGGCATCAGCAGCATGGACGCATCCAAATCGCGCCCGTGGCGGGTGGCGGTAAAATGGCCCAGTTCCTTATTCCAGAAATGGGTCCAGATGTCCTCGCGAATTGCCGTGCGGGCCTGATCCCAACGCTCATAAGACATCGGCAGGGATCGTTTCGCCGCCAGCCGCAGGGCGCGGTCGATGGCCACCCAGCACATCAGACGCGAGTGCAGAAAGTGCCGGGGTTCGCCGCGCATTTCCCAGATGCCGGCATCCGCCTGGTTCCAGTTTTGACTGACATGATCGATCATCTTGCTGATATGCTCCCAGCCGCGATGGGATATGGCTTCGCCGTATTTATTGGCCAGATACACCGCGTCCATCAGTTCGCCATAGATGTCCAGCTGCACCTGCCGGTAAGCCTGGTTGCCGATGCGCACCGGCGTTGAGCCGGCATAACCGGACAGATGGGGCAAATCCTCCTCCGGCAAATCGGTTTCGCTGTCCAGCCGATACATCACCTGCAGCTTATCGGGCTGGAACTGGCTGTGCTCCAGGCAGCGGCCGACCCACTTGATAAATGAGGCGGCCTCCTCGGTATAACCCAGGCGCATCAGCGCATAAACGCTGAACGAGGCATCGCGAATCCAGGAGGCGCGATAATCCCAGTTGCGTTCGCCCCCCAGATGTTCCGGCAGTCCGAAGGTGGCGGCGGCGGCAATGGAACCGTGGCGATGGGAGGTAAGCAGTTTAAGCGCCAGGGCTGAACGGTTCACCATCTCCCGCCAGCGGCCCTGGTAATTGCTGGCGGCGCACCAGGCCCGCCAATAGCGCAGGGTGGCGGTGAAACCGGCCAGATTGTCCCCGGCCGCCACGCGCTCATCCTCGGCACAGCCGAAAACGAACTCCAGGGATTCCCCGGCCTTGAGAATAAAGCGGGCCACCGCGGCGTTGTCCTCGATGTGCAGCGGTACCCCGCCCGCCAGACGCAAGACCGGCTGACCCGGCGCGCTGAAATCCACCGCGTCTCCGTGATGGCAGGCGCGTGTGGCGGCGCGGGCATAGTCATGAACCGGCTCACAGCGTAGAGCAAAATTCGCCTCACCTTGCAACACGGTCAAACGGCGGATGATCCGCGGCATTTTGCGTGGATCGTCGCAGATCGGCATATAATCGGTCACTTCCGCCACGCCAAGGTCGTCCAGCCAGCGGGTTTGCAGGATATTGGTATCCGGCAGGTAGATCTGTTGGCGGCGAGCGTCGGGCCAATCGGGAGATAAACTGAAAATACCGGCCTTATCGTTGTCAAGCAGCGCGGTAAATATCGAGGGACTGTCCAGATCGGGCCAGCAAAAATAATCTATGGTGCCATCGACGGCGATTAACGCGCAGGTGCGTAAATCGCCGATAATGCCGTGATCGCCAATACGCCGCGCCGCGTCGGTCTTAGGTCGTTCAGTCATGCTGCGGATGTCCTCATCTGATTAACTGAATGGGCGCATATGCCGTCAAATATGAAGAGTGTATGCTTAACTATAGCTTAGCCGTTTTCGGCGCGAGGTCAGTATCCAGGCCGTCGCGGCCGGAAGATGCCTTTCCTTTTTTGTTTCACACACAGTGTATAATGCGTCCATGAATATAAAAGCATCCCCTCATGCCGGGCCCCGGGGGCCGGCGGACCATAGTATTCGCGATCAGATTCTGCTGGCCGCCGATGAGCATTTCAGCTACTACGGCTACGGCAAAACCACCGTATCGGATCTGGCAAAGGCCATCGGTTTCTCCAAGGCCTATATTTATAAATTTTTCGAATCGAAACAGGCCATTGGCGAGGCCATCTGCCATCAATGCCTCAACAGCCTGCTGGACAAGGTGCGGGAAGCGCTTGTTGAAAGCGCTACCGCCGCCGAAGGCCTGCGCATCTTGTTTAGCACCATCGCCGCCGGCAGCACCGATCTGTTTTTCTCCGATCGGCGCCTGTATGACATCGTCATATACTCCACCGGGGAAAAATGGCCTTCATCCCAGGAATATGAGCGGCAGGTGCGGGAACTGCTGAAAAATATTCTGCGCCAGGGACGGGAAACGGGGGAATTCGAGGTACGGACCCCCCTTGATGATCAGTGCCGCGCCATATTCCTGGCTATGGAATCTTTTGTTAACCCCTTATTATTGCAGCATAAACTTGACGGCATTCCCGCCGCCATCGATGATCTTATCCAACTGATACTGCGAAGTTTGGCGACGCATTGATCACGCCGATTTAATCCATGAGTGAGCTATATCGATTCTCCAAGACGATTTTTACATTGATTAATTGTAATGCTTGATCGCATTAAGTGACCATTGACATATTTGGTCACTAGATGTCAGACTGACTCTTCCGTTTTTCCGGAGGATTATCATGTTCCGCAATCGTTCCCTCTTCCTGGCTGTTATTGCCGTCCCCCTGTCGTTGGGATTGACCGCCTGCGGTCCGGCCGAGCAACCGGATCCCCGTACCGAGTCGCCACTGGTGCGCACCGCCGTGGTGGATCAATTTAATCACGCTGAAAAAGCCTATACCGGCACCGTGGTGGCCAGGGTGCAAAGCGACCTGGGTTTTCGTGTCGCCGGTAAGGTGGTGCGGCGTCTGGTGGACACCGGCGCGACGGTAAAACGCGGCCAGCCGTTGATGCAAATCGACCCCGCTGATTTAACCCTGGCCGCCGAAGCGCAAACCGGCGCGGTGACCGCCGCCAGGGCGCTGGCGGCGCAAACCTCCGCTGACGAACGACGCTACCGGACGCTGGTGGCGAAAGGGGTGGTTTCCGCCTCCGCCTATGATCAGGCCAAGGCCGCCGCCGATTCGGCCCGCGCACAGCTCAGCGCGGCGCAGGCTCAGGAGGATGTCGCCCGTCACCAGGCCGGTTATTCGGTGCTGACCGCCGATGACGACGGGGTGGTGATGGAGACCCTGGCCGAACCGGGGCAGGTGGTCACCGCCGGACAAACGGTGGTGAAGCTGGCCCACGCCGGCCCGCGGGAAGCGGTGGTGTATCTGCCGGAAACACAACGGCCCCCCCTTGATTCCATCGGCCAGGCCAGTTTATATGGCGACCGTCCCATGACCGGCGCGGCGCGGCTGCGCCAGTTATCCGATGCCGCCGATCCGCAGACCCGCACCTTTGAAGCCCGTTATGTGCTGACAGGCGCTATGGTTACCGCACCTCTTGGCGCTACCGTCACCGTTGAACTGCCCGATCCCGGCGCCGACGGATTGGTGAGCGTGCCGCTGGGCGCGGTGTACGATGAAGGACAAGGCCCCGGCGTCTGGCTGGTGGCGGGGGACAAACCCAAAACGGTCTGGCGGGCCGTTCGGCTCTCCGGCTTGACGGAAGAGAGCGCTATCCTCTCCGACGGCTTAAAACCCGGCGATCGTTTTGTCACCCTCGGCGCTCATTTACTGCATCAGGACGAAGCCGTGCGCCTGGCCGATAATGGCGGGGCGGTGAAATGAGCGGATTTAATCTCTCCGCCCTGGCGGTACGCGAGCGGGCAGTCACGCTGTTTCTCATCGTCGCGATTTCCGCCGCCGGCGCCTTCGCTTTCCTGAAATTGGGGCGAGCGGAAGATCCGGTATTTACCATCAAGGTCATGACGGTGGTTACCGCCTGGCCCGGCGCCACCGCGCAGGAAATGCAGGATCAGGTTGCCGAACCGCTGGAAAAGCGGATGCAGGAATTAAAATGGTATGACCGGACTGAAACCTATACCCGGCCCGGTTTGGCCTTTACCACCCTCACATTGAAAGACTCCACGCCTCCGTCGGAGGTTCAGGAGGAGTTCTACCAGGCGCGCAAGAAGCTCGGCGATGAGGCCGCCAATCTGCCGGTGGGTGTTATCGGCCCTACCATTAACGACGAATACGCCGATGTCACCTTTGCACTCTATGCCCTGAAAGCCCGGGGAGAACCGCCGCGCTTATTGGTGCGCCAGGCGGAAACCCTGCGCCAGCGCCTGCTGGGCGTGCCGGGAGTCAAAAAAGTCAATATTATCGGCGAGCGGCCCGAGCGGATATTCGTCGAGTTTTCTTATGCCCGTCTGGCGACTCTCGGTGTCTCCGCCCGGGATATTTTTACCGCCCTGAATGCGCAAAACAGCGTGACGCCGGCGGGTTCCATCGATGCCGACGGACCGCAAATCCAGATTCGACTGGACGGGGCGTTCAACAGTCTGCAAAAAATCCGCGATACCCCCATCGTTGCCGCCGGTCGGACGCTGAAGCTTTCCGATGTGGCCGACGTAAAGCGTGGTTATGAAGATCCCTCCACCTATTTGATCCGCAATCAGGGCGAACCGGCGCTGTTGCTCGGTATCGTGATGCGCGATCGCTATAACGGGCTGGTGCTGGGCAAGGCGCTGGAGAACGAAGCGGCGGCCATCTCCGCCGGGATGCCGTTAGGCCTGACGTTCGCCAAAGTCACCGATCAGGCGGTGAATATCAAGGAATCCTACAACGAATTCATGTTGAAATTTTTCGTCGCCCTGGCGGTAGTGATAACCGTCAGCCTGATAAGCCTCGGCTGGCGGGTGGGGATTGTGGTGGCGGCGGCGGTGCCGCTGACCCTGGCCGGGGTATTTGTGATTATGCTGGCCACCGGTCGCGACTTCGACCGCATTACCCTCGGCGCGCTGATATTGGCTCTGGGCCTGCTGGTGGACGACGCCATCATCGTCATTGAAACCATGGTGGTGCGCATGGAGGAGGGGTTTGATCGGATCCACGCCTCCGGCCAGGCCTGGGTCAGCACCGCGTCGCCCCGCCTGGCCGGGGCGTTGGTGACCTCCATCGGCCTGATGCCGGTGGGCTTCGCCGCCTCCAGCGCCGGTGAATACGCCGGCAATATCTTCTGGATCGTGGCCTTTGCCCTGCTTACCTCATGGCTGGTGGCGGGGGCGTTTACGCCCTATCTCGGCGTGAAGTTATTGCCTGACATCAAGCCTATTCCGGGCGGGCACGGGGCGATATACGGTACGCCCCGTTATAAACAGCTACGCTCCCTGATTGCCCGGGCGGTGGCCCATAACAAGAAGGTGGTGCTGGCGGTGGGCGTGTTTTTCCTGGTGGCGTTTTTCGGCCTGGGGGCGGTGAAACAGCAGTTTTTTCCCGTCTCCGACCGGCCGGAAGTGTTATTGGAAGTGCAGTTGCCGGAAGGCAGCGCCATCGAAGCCACCAGCGCGGCGACGGCTAAAGTGGAGGAGTGGCTGGAGCGGCAGCCGGAAGCCAAACTGGTCACCTCCTACATCGGCCAGGGCGCGCCGCGATTCTACCTGGCGATGTCGCCGGAATTGCCCGATCCCTCCTTCGCCAAGATCGTGGTGCTTACCGACAATGAACAGGCCCGGGAAACGCTGAAATACCATGCGCGGCAGGCGGTGGCGGACGGATTGGCCCCCGAGGCGCGGGTGCGGGTGACGCAGCTGGTATTCGGTCCCTACTCGCCGTTTCCGGTGGCGTTCCGGGTCATGGGCACGGATCGTGAAACCGTGCGGGGCATTGCCCGCCAGGTCCGGCGGGTGATGCTGGATAACGCCTATATGCGACAGGTGAATACCGACTGGGGCGAGCGGGTGCCCAACGTCCATTTCGTGCTGGATCAGGATCGATTGCAATCCTTCGGCCTCAGTTCGCAAGACGCCGCGCAACAGCTGCAATTTTTACTGAACGGGGTGTCGGTAACCCAGGTTCGCGAGGATATTCGCACCGTCGAAGTGGTAGCCCGTAGCGCCGGCGGCGAAAGGCTGGACCCGGCAAAGCTTAAGGACTTTACCCTCACCGGCAGCCAGGGGCAGCGGATACCCCTGGAACAAATCGGTGCTGTGGATATCCGCATGGAGGATCCGATTATTCATCGCCGGGACCGCATGACCGCCATCACCGTGCGGGGGGATATCGCCGACGGCCAACAGCCGCCGGAAGTGGCGCTGCAAATCATCAAAAGCCTACAGCCGATCGTGGCAAAACTTCCCGTGGGTTACCGCATCGAAACCGGCGCCGCGCTGGAGGAGGCGGGCAAGGCCAACACCGCCCTGGCCGCTATTTTCCCGTTAATGCTGATCCTGATGATGATCGTGATTATTTTCCAGGTGCGTTCGCTGTCCGCCATGGCCATGGTGCTGCTCACCGCGCCGCTGGCGTTGGTGGGGGTGGTGCCGACGCTATTGCTGTTTAACCAGCCGTTCGGGTTCAATACCATTCTGGGCCTGATCGGGCTGGCGGGGATTATCATGCGCAATACCCTGATCCTCATCGGCCAGATACACAGTAATCAGCATGAAGGACTGACCCCCTATGATGCGGTGGTGGAGGCCACGGTGCAGCGGGCGCGCCCGGTGATCCTGACGGCGCTGGCGGCGGTACTGGCGTTTATCCCGCTGACCTTTTCGGTCTTTTGGGGTTCGCTGGCGTTTACCCTTATCGGCGGCACCGTAGGCGGTACGGTACTGACGCTGATTTTCCTGCCCGCGCTTTACGCCGCCTGGTTTCGCATCAAGCCGCCGATAAAAGCCGCCCCCTGAAGGCGATAGTCAGTGTGAATACGACCGGCCCGGCGGGACATCCGCCGGCCGGTGTATTCTATGGGATTAATATCATTGATAGGCGTTTTTGCGACAATGCTGTGCCGTCAGGTAAGAGGGTATAGTTTAAATGAATAACATCTAATATACGGTTTAATACGAAATTTATTTGCTGTATCGAGCTGCTTTTTTTGTTCGACTTATTATTTAGGCTCGTTATGATGTTTGGCATAATTCGTAGATAATCTCTTTTTTTGATTAATTAACCTTTCTTATTAATATAAAATTAGTGATAAGGATATCCTATATGATAATAAATTATTCTCATCATGATGCTTTATTCAAGAAATTTCTTGGCGAAATCGCCGTTGCTCGAGATTTTTTTAATAATCATTTGCCGCCCTCTTTACGCCAACAGTGCAATTTTAATACACTCTCATTGTGTTCAGGCTCTTTTATAGACCCCAATATGCGCCATCACTGCTCGGATATGTTGTATTCGGTGCGGACCCGACGAGGCAAGGGTTATATCTATTGTTTGATTGAACACCAAAGCAGCCCGCAAAAAATGATGGCCTTTCGTTTGATGCGTTACAGTCTGGCGGCCATGCAGCAGCATCTCGATATGGGGAATAAAGTTTTGCCGGTGGTGGTGCCGCTGCTGTTTTATCATGGAACCCGAAAAGGTTATCCCTACAAAAACGACTGGTTTGATTGTTTTGACAACAATGCATTAGCCCGACAGGTATACAACTGCCCATTTCCGGTAATCGATCTCTCCATGATGTCGGATGATGAAATCAAGACTCACGGTCGGGTTGCCATGCTGGAATTGGTGCTAAAACATATCCGTATCCGGGATATAGGGACGTTGGTGGAGGATCTCGGCATCCTGATAAACCATTGGCAACCTTCTCATGAGCTGCGCAAGAGTCTGTTTAGCTATATCTTGCAGACGGGTAAAACACTCGATAGCCAGTTATTAATTGATAAATTAACGGAACAAGCGCCGCTTTTTTTGGAGAAAGAAGAAATGATGACCATAGCGCAGCAATTGAAAGATGAGGGTAGGCTGGAAGGTAAAAGAGAAGGTAAAAGAGAAGGTAAAAAAGAAGGTAAACAAGAGGTCGCACGGCAGCTTTTTATGCGCGGCCTGGACTTTATCATGATTAAGGAAGTGACCGGTCTTTCCGATGACGAGCTGAAGCGGGTGGCGCACTGAGCCTATAACCGGTGTGTTCGCTATGGGCGCTCTAAGCGTCGCTTCTTTGCGCAGGCAGACCCATGGCATGTTAGCAAGAGGGCATAGCCGTTGGGACATTTGTCAACGTTCCGGCCCTATCATCAAGGTAGGATACTCTCTGACGGGAGGCCGCTGTTCTCGCGGCGGTAATATAAACAGCGGTCATTCAATCGCCAAGGAGAAATACCCATGACTCACTTTATCAACGGTAACTGGCTGTATGGTCACGGCATGCTATTAAGTAAAAGCTGCCCGGTCTCCGGTAAGCATTTATGGATAGGTGAGGAAGCGGATGAGTCAGAGGTGGAGGCCGCCTGCCAAGCCGCCCGTGCCGCGTTTCCCGGCTGGGCCCGGTTGCCGCTGACTGAGCGGATCCGTTTTCTTGAGCGTTTTGCCGCGCTGCTGACACAGCATAAAGATGAACTGGCCACCATTATTTCCCAGGAAACCAGCAAGCCTCTTTGGGAGAGCCAGACAGAAGTGCAGTCCATGATCAACAAGGTGGCCATTTCAGTACAAGCCTACCGGGTCCGTACCGGTGAAAGCGATACGCCCATGGCCGACGGCCGGGCCACGCTACGCCACCGTCCCCATGGCGTCATGGCGGTGTTCGGTCCCTACAATTTCCCGGGACATCTTCCCAACGGCCATATCGTCCCCGCGCTGCTGGCGGGTAATACCCTGGTGTTCAAGCCCAGCGAACATACGCCCATGACTGCCGAGTTCCAGGTACGGTTATGGCAGCAAGCGGAGCTGCCGCCGGGAGTGATCAACCTGGTGCAAGGTGGGCCGGATACCGGCGCGGCGCTGGGCATGAGCGGTGAAATCGACGGGGTGCTGTTTACCGGCAGCGCCACGACCGGTTATCGGTTTCACAAATATATGGGCGGCCGGCCGGAAAAAATGCTCGCGCTGGAGATGGGCGGCAACAATGCGCTGATTGTGGAACAGGCGCAGGACGTGGACGCGGCGGTAAATGTGATTATCCAGTCCGCGTTTATTTCCGCCGGCCAGCGCTGCACCTGCGCCCGTCGCCTGCTGGTGAGGCGCGGGGCCGAGGGGGATGCGCTGTTGCGCCGTCTGGTGGAGGTGAGCGGGACATTGCGTGTCGGTCCTTGGGACAGCACGCCGCCGCCCTTCATGGGCGGCCTGATAACGACCACCGCGGCCACCAACCTGCTGTTCACGCAACAACGGCTCCAGGCGCTCGGCGGCAAGCCGCTGCTGTTAATGACGCATCTGCTGCCCGACAGCAGCCTGCTGTCACCGGGCATTATCGATATCAGCGGGATGGCGGATGTCCCCGATGAGGAGTATTTCGGTCCGTTGTTGACGGTTATTCGTTATGACCGGTTTGATGAGGCCATTGCCCTGGCGAACCATACTCGTTTCGGCCTGTCCATGGGGTTGATTTCCCCCGATCGCCGGCAGTTCGAACAGCTTCTGCTGGAGGCCCGTGCCGGGATTGTCAACTGGAACAAACCTCTAACCGGAGCCGCCAGCAATGCGCCTTTTGGCGGAATAGGCGCCTCAGGCAATCACCGTCCCGGCGCCTATTATGCGGCGGATTACTGCGCCTGGCCCATGGCCTCGCTGGAAAGCGAACTGTTGACCCTGCCGGAAACCCTGACGCCGGGCCTGAGCTTTAAAAAGACGTCTGATTGAACAGGGGAGGTTTCATTGACTGATGCTGACTTTCTTGCCTTGACGCTGGCCGGCCACCCGCCGATTGAGCATCGGGGAGAAACGCCGTGGCTAACCTGGGAATGGCTGGACGAAGGGGTTATCCAGCTATTGCCTCGCCGAGCGGCACAGATGTCCCTGGTGTTGTCCGCCGGTGTTCACGGTAATGAAACCGCGCCGGTGGAGCTCGTCAACATTCTGTTGGCGGAGCTCATGGCCGGACGAATGCCGCTGGCACCGCGTTTACTGGTGATATTCGGCAACCCGCAGGCGCTGCGGGCCGGAAAACGTTATCTTGATTACGATATGAACCGGCTGTTCGCCGGCGGCGCTACCAGGGACAAAACCTGCGGTGAGGTTCCTGCCGCCGGCCAGGACCTCGCGGTAAAAAAAGACCAGGGCCTTTCGCGGCGCACCGACGCGCAACCAGATCCTCGGTATGCCGGCCCGGTACTCCACAAGGGCGCGACCATGGCGGAGAATAACGAAACCTTACGCTGCCAGCTGTTGCAAGGGCATCTCGGCCGGTTCTTTCGGCCAGAGGACCGCGCCCGCTGGCACCTGGATCTGCATACGGCGATTCGGGGATCGTATCACGTACGTTTCGGATTACTGCCCTATCAGCCCGCCGGCGATGACCCCGCACTGCTCCACTGGCTCAACGCCGCTGAGTTGGACGCCCTGGTCAGGCATCGCGCCGCCGGTTCCACCTTTACCCATTACAGCAGCACGCAATTTTCCGCCGCCAGCGTCACGCTGGAACTGGGCAAGGCACTGCCGTTCGGCGCAAATGACCTGGATCAATTCAGCCGTGTCCAAGCCGCTTTGCGGGCGCTTATCAACGGCGGGCGATTACCCGAGCGTCTCGGGCCCCCTATGAAGAAATACCGGGTTAGCCAGCAGATTGACCGTACCCAGGCGGACTTCGCCTTGACTATCCCCGCCGACGCCCTGAATTTTACCGTTTTTAACCGGGGCGAATTGTTGGCAAAGGAGACGGGGCGTGAATATCGGGTCCAGGAAGCCAGGGAGTGGGTGCTTTTCCCCAACCCGAATGTGGCAATGGGCTTACGGGCCGGACTGATGCTGGTGGAGGATGAGGATAATAGAATCTAAATGTCCGAATTGATATGTTCCTTGCAGTAGCGTTTTTTGTATTCCAGCGGGGTTAAACCGGTAAGACGGCGAAACAGACGCCGGAAGTAGGCAACATCCTGAAATCCACAGCGTTTTGCAATATCGGCAATGGCGCCGCAGTCGGCCACCAGCATCTTTTCGGCGTTGCCGATGCGTCGCCGATGAATGGCCTCGGTGAGGGTCATTCGGAAGGTCATTTTAAATACCCGCCCGAGGTAATCGGCGTTGCAGAATAATTGTGCCGCCAACCCCGAGGCGGTGAGAGGCAAATGAAACTGTGTGCCGATCAACTGTTGCGCCTTCCAGGCCAATGCCATACCCGGCTCCGCCGGTTCAGTGCTTTCGGTCCAGCCGTCCGCCACCTGCTGCAACAGTAACAGCAGAATTAATTCCAATGAGGAAGCGGGTGAACGGTTCTCCTGTTCGCTGAGGAACAGTCTGAACAGCGTAATAAACCGATGAGGATCGCGTATTTTACTGTATTGCGGTATGGGTAATTTTAGGGCTTCCCGTATCGCGGAACCGGCGGCGATAATACCGAAATGCAGCCAGTAAAATTTTAAATCCGGTGGAAAATTGCCGATCCCACCATGTTTTCTGCCCGGCCATAACAGGAGTGATTCGCCGGCTTTGACATAAAAATCATGCTGGTCCTCACAAATCGCTAATATCCCCTGTTCTATGAAAATCAATTCATAGGATTCCAGGATGCGAGTGGGATGATGGCCTAACCCCCGTGAAATAAACAGGCCGCCGTTTTCAATCCTTATGGGATAATCAACTGATATTTCTAGCATAATTAGTTACTTTAGTCGTTGACTTTGTTAACCTTAGCAAATATCACCAGGTATGTCAGCCCATCTGTCCGCACTATTGATCTGCTTCACAAATTTAAATTCATGTCGGAATCGTACCTTTTTTCTGCCTTTTCCACACCTTGTTGCCACAGGGTTAGTGTGCGACTTTTAATCGTAGGAACAATAAAAAATATTTATATATTGCCTGTTCAATTTCTCAACCCTTTCGGCAAGCCAACGCACCTGTAACGTGAAAGATGACGGGTATATCGGCGAGGAGAAAATAATGACAACCACCTCTCTACCAAATAATGCCGACCAGGCCATCACCGCCGGCGGTTATTTATCCATCCGCGAAAAAATCGGTTATGGTTTGGGCGATGCGGGGGGCACCGTAATAACCTGCCTTATCATGAATTTCCTGACATTCTTTTATACCGACATTTTCGGCCTCACCCCCGCGCTGGTGGGGACGATGTTTATTGTGCTGCGGGTGGTGGACGCCGTATCCGATCCCCTGATGGGGGTGGTGGCGGACCGGACCGTCAGCCGATGGGGTCGTTTTCGTCCCTGGCAGCTATGGATTGCGCTGCCCATCGGCATCATCGGCGTGCTGACCTTTACGGTGCCGGAGGTCGGCCCCAATGCCAAAATCCTCTGGGCCTTCGCCACGTATCTCCTGCTTTCCATGAGTTATACCGCCATCAATGTTCCGTATTGCGCGCTTATCAATACCATGACCGGCGTCCATCGCGAGGTGATCTCCTGCCAGGCCTGGCGTTTCGTGCTGTGCGGTATCGCCGGATTCCTGGTTTCCGTGGGATTACCCTGGCTGGTGGCGAGCTTGGGGGACGGCAATAACGCCCAGGGCTACCAACGCGGGGTGGCGGTATTGTGCATTATTGCGGTAGCTATGTTTTTATGCTGCTTTTTCTGGGTGCGTGAACGGGTTCCCTTAACCGTAATGGGTAAGTTTTCACCACGGGAACATTTGCGGGGGCTGCGTCAAAACGACCAGTTGCTGCTGATGCTGCTGATGTCTTTTCTGCTGATAAATGTCTTCAATATTCGCGGCGGCGGCTATATGTATTTCATTACCTATGTGCTGCACGGCGGGTCCGGCTATGCGTCGCTGTTTTTCACCGCCGTCACGGTGGCGTCCATTATCGGCGCCGTGATCATCAACGGTTTATCCCGGCGTATTGATACGGTCAAACTTTATTATTACACCAACATCATACTGGCGGTCTTGGGTATCCTGATGTGGTTTATTCCCACCGGGCCACGCTATCAAACCCTTTGGCTGGCGGTCATTTTCATTAACGATATCATCCTCGGTTTTACCCTGACGCTGCATTTCTCCCTGATGGCGTTTGCCGATGATTATGGTTTCTGGAAAACCCGTATTCGTTCTTCCGGCATGAGCTTCGCCTTTAACCTGTTTTTTATCAAACTCTCCTGGGCCTCCAGCGCCGGTATTATCAGCCTGGTCTTTATTTTGGTGGCCTATACCCCCGGCATCGGTAATCAAACGCCCGCGTCGCTGCACGGCATCCGGATGATGGAAACCTTCCTGCCGGCGATATTTCATTTATTACTGGCGGTGGCGCTGCGCTATTGCCGGCTGGATAATACCAGCATGGCCCGTATATCCAGCGATCTGCGGGATCGTCAGTTGTCATAAACGTTGAGTAAGGAATCAAAGATGGAAAAAACATCCGAAATCGACCTGCATCACCTCAAGCTGACGGATCCCTTTTGGCTGGGTTATCAGCGACTGGTCAGGGATGTGGTGTTGCCCTATCAGTGGGAGGCGCTAAACGATCGCGTCGCCGACGCGGAACCCAGCCATGCGATTGAAAATTTCCGCATTGCGGCCGGGCGCAGCCAGGGAGAGTTTTACGGCATGGTATTCCAGGACAGCGATGTGGCGAAATGGCTGGAGGCGGTGGCCTGGATGCTTTGCCAGCAGCCGGATGCGCAGTTGGAACACACCGCCGATGAAACCATTGAGCTGATTGCCGCCGCGCAGCAGCCCGACGGCTACCTAAACACCTATTTCACCGTTAAAGCGCCGGAACAGCGATGGACCAATCTGGCGGAATGCCATGAGCTCTATTGCGCGGGGCACATGATTGAAGCCGGTGTCGCCTACTATCGCGCCACCGGGAAAACCCGTTTGCTCAACGTGGTCTGCGACCTGGCGGATCATATCAATCGGGTTTTCGGCCCCGGTCCGCAGCAGCTGCAAGGCTATCCGGGCCATCCGGAAATCGAACTGGCGCTGATGGAATTGTATGACGCCACCGCCAATACGCGTTATCTCTCCCTGGCACGCTATTTTATCGAGCAGCGCGGCACCGAACCCCATTTTTATGATCTTGAATATGAACGTCGCGGCCGCACATCTTATTGGCAAAATTACGGCACCGCCTGGATGGTGAAAGACAAGGCTTACAGCCAGGCGCATAAGCCCATTGCGCTGCAGGAAACGGCGGTGGGCCATGCGGTGAGATTTGTTTATCTGCTGGCCGGCGTCGCCCATCTGGCGCGCATCGGCGGGGATGAGGATAAACGCCGCGCATGCCGTCGTTTATGGGACGATATGACCCGGCGCCAAATGTACATCACCGGCGCTATCGGCGCCCAAAGCCACGGCGAGGCCTTTACCTCGGATTATGATCTGCCCAATGACACCGCCTACACGGAAAGCTGCGCCTCCATCGGTATGATGATGTTCGCCCGGCGCATGCTGCAAATGGAGGCCGACGGCCAGTATGCCGATGTCATGGAGCGGGCGCTCTACAACACCGTATTGGCGGGTATGGCCTTAGACGGCAAACACTTTTTTTACGTCAACCCGCTGGAGGTCCATCCAGGCGCCATAAAATGCAACCATATTTACGATCATGTTAAACCGGAACGTCAGCAGTGGTTCGGCTGTGCCTGCTGTCCGCCCAATATTGCACGGCTGCTGGGCTCGCTCGGCAATTATATTTATAGCCAAACCGAGGATACCCTGTTTGTTAATCTCTATATCGGCAGCGAAGTCACGGTACCGGTGGGAGAAGGGTCCCTGACGTTGCGTCAAACCGGTAACTATCCCTGGGACGACCAGATTCAACTGACGGTGGCCTCTCCCTCTCCGTCGGCGTTCACCCTGGCGCTGCGTTTGCCGGGCTGGTGCCCGGCGCCAAGCGCGGTATTGAACGGCGAGCCGGTAGAGATTCGCTCTCGCCAGGGATATGCCTATTTCACCCGGACCTGGGGGGAAGGGGACAGCATCCAGTTGAGCTTGCCGATGCCGGTGCGCCGGGTCAGAAGCAATCCGCTGGTGCGCCAGAACCTGGGCAAGGTCGCCTTGCAACGAGGACCCTTGGTGTACTGCCTTGAACAGGCCGATAACGGCGCTAATTTACATCAACTGCGTTTGGCCGCCGGTACCGATTTTTCCCTGGTGCCCGGCGAGGGGATATTGACCGGGAAAATAGTGATCCAGGCCGCGGGGGATGGTTTGCAAGATGCCGATGCCGGACAACAGCCGCTCTATCGCTATGACGGCGAGCTCCCCCGGCGCCGGCCGCGACCGTTGCTGTTTATCCCCTATTTCTGCTGGGCCAACCGTGGTGAGGGCGAAATGCGGGTCTGGGTTGAGGAGGCTTGAACCGGTTTAGCCAATGACGCGGCCCAGATATCGAGTCAAATATTGCGTCTGGCGAACTCCTGCCCGAGCCAGTCGATAAACACCCGCACCCGGGGGGAGAGCTGGCGATTGCGGGGGTAAAGCACCGATACCGGTATGGATGACGAGGTAAAGTCCGTTAGTAAAGGCACCAGGGTGCCGCGGGCCAGATCGTCGCTGACATGGTAACGGGGTACCTGGATAATACCCAATCCCAGCCGTGCCGCCGTCACCATGCTCTCCGCACCGGTGACGGATACCGCCGCGGGCAGCAGGTAGGGTCGGGATACGCCGCCGGCGCTGAACTCCAGCGGCATCAGTGCGCCGGTGGCCGAGGAGCGAAAGCCCACCATTTGATGTCCGTCCAAATCCGTCGGTGATGCCGGCCGGCCATAGCGTTTGACATATTCCGGCGCGGCACAGGTGATTTCCGCCAGTTCCCCCAAGCGCCGCGCCACCATGTCGCTGTCTTTAAGTTTGCCGACCCGCAGTACGCAATCTATCCCCTCCCGAACCAAATCCACCAGCCGATCCCCCTCGCTCATAAAAAACTCGATGTCGGGATACTGTTGCAAAAAAGCCGGCAGACCCGGCAACAAAAAATGACGGGCCAGGGTGCCGTGCACGTCCACCCGCAACAGGCCCTTGGGTTTGGCGCCGGCAAAGGCGGTCTCCGCATCTTCCACCGCCGCCAGGATCATCAGGCAGCGCTGATAGTAGGCTTCACCGTCCAGCGTCGGGTTGACATGGCGGGTAGTACGGTGCAGCAAACGTACCTTAAGCCGGGCCTCCAGCTGTTTTATCGCATCGGTGGCGGTAGAACGGGGAACCCTCAAGTCCTGCGCCGCCAGGGTAAAACTGCGCTGCTCCACTACCCGCGTAAAGATCTTCATCGCATCGTATCTGTCCAAGGTATTGTTCGCTATTTTCGCATGGTGTTGACGAATAATAGGCGATTATCCGGCTAATAAAAAGGTCCATACTGTTTCTACCGGCCCATAATGGTGTGCGGCCGTAAAAAAGGCAGGAGAACAACATGAATCAATCAACGGAGCGGGTGGCCATAATCACCGGCGCATCAAGAGGCATCGGCGCCGCGGTCGCGCAACGCCTGGCCCGTGACGGCCATGTCGTTATCATCAATTATTCCCGTCAGCAGGCCGAAGCGGATGCGCTGGTGAACCGCATCGAACAGTCCGGCGGCCGTGCCCTGAGCGCCCAGGGGGACGTCAGCGACCCGGCGACCTTTACCAAACTGTTTGACCGGGCGGATGAGGCTTTTGGCGGCGTGGATATCCTGGTGAATAATGCCGGCATCATGAATCTGAGCAGCCTGGCCGACAGCAGCGACGACCTGTTCGACCGTCAAATGGCCATCAATCTCAAAGGCACCTTTAACGGCATGCGCGAAGCGTCCCGTCGCCTGCGCAACGGCGGCAGCATCGTCAACTTTTCCACAAGCGTAGTGGGTCTGCGGCTGGAAACCTATGGCGTTTATGCCGCCACCAAAGCGGCGGTGGAAACCCTGACCGCTATCCTGGCCAAAGAGCTGCGTGGCCGCTCCATTAATGTCAACGCCGTGGCTCCCGGACCCACCGGCACCGATCTGTTTTTACAAGGTAAACCCCAGGAAGTGATCGATCGCATGGCCAAAATGGCGCCGCTGGAAAGATTAGGTACGCCGGAAGATATTGCCGCCGTAGTGGCCTTCCTGTCAGGCCCCGACGGCAGCTGGATCAACGGCCAGGTATTACGTGCCAATGGCGGCTTGATTTAAATTTCCAGAATTTTCCTACTATACGCAGGTAACATCATGAAAAATGTCATCGTTATTACCGGCGCTTCCAGCGGTTTCGGCGCCCTCACCGCACGCGCCTTGGCCGACGCCGGCCATACCGTTTACGCGGGTATGCGTGAAACAACCGGGCGTAACGCGCCGCAGGTGGACGACGTCAAACGTTACGCTTCCGAGAACAGTGTGGATTTGCGGGCGGTGGAACTGGATGTCGCTTCCGACGCCTCGGTTGAAGCCGGCATAACCCACATCATCAATGATTGCGGGCGTCTGGATGTGGTTATCCACAATGCCGGGCATATGTCTTTCGGCCCGGCGGAAGCGTTTACCCCGGAACAATTTGCCCAACTGTATGATATCAACGTACTCAGTACCCAGCGGGTAAACCGTGCCGCCCTGCCGCAGTTGCGCAAGCAGGGACGGGGGCTGGTGGTCTGGATCTCCTCCAGCAGCGCCCGCGGCGGTACTCCGCCTTACCTGTCGCCGTACTTTGCCGCCAAGGCGGCTATGGATTCACTGGCCGTTTCCTACGCTTCCGAGCTGAGCCGCTGGGGTATTGAAACCAATATTATCGTACCGGGGGCCTTCACTAAAGGCACGAACCATTTCGCCCACTCAGGCTCTCCTGCCGACCAGGCCCGCGCCGAGGAGTATCACCAGGGGCCTTATGCCGGATTGGCGGAACAAAGCCTGAAGGGGCTTTCATCCCTGGAACCGGCCGATGCCGATGTCGCCGAGGTGGCGAAAGCCATCGTGCGGGTGGTGGATATGCCGTTCGGCACGCGTCCCTTCCGCAGCCATATCGACCCCTCACAGGATGGTTGTGAAGTGGTAAACGGCGTGGCGGACCGGGTACGCGCCGAACTGTTCCGGCGTATCGGACTGGAAGACCTGCTTACACCGCTCAGAAGTGAATAATCGCCAACTCGGTTATTGTCTAATGCCGTTCTTTCTTGAACGGCATTCTAGTGGGAATGGGAGTGGGTTGTGTGGTTTAAGCAGAACTCTCCTGCAACTCTAACGGCATGGAGTCATGACCGGCGGTCAGGGTGAGGTTAGGCGAGGCCTCAACTGTCCATTTGTCTTTTAAATCAATACGGGTATCTTTGATAATTATATCTTGATTCTCAACACCTTTTTCATTGCATAACAGACGGATTTGAACGGTGGAAGTAATGCTTCCGGCATTTTCCTCAACCGGCCGCAGCACCTCGGTGGTCCGGCCGTAGTGCGATATCGGCCAGGTAAGCGTAGCGTTGATATTGACCGTATTATCCTTATCGACGCTAAAGCTCACTTTGGGCTTGTCTATTTTCATCCATAAATTATCGGCATAAACGAGATCGGGTAGTTGGCGCTCAAACTGATTTAATAGCCGATCCTCCAGTGAATGTGCAATGCTGTCCGGGATTAAATATCGGGTCATTGCCAACATACTCATGGGATTGCCATCAACCATCAACGACAGCTTATGCAATTGTTGCTTCTGGTGCTCCGTGAACTCACCCTGATACCCGAGATGGCTTTTGGCCGTATAAATTGTTCTGGCACCGAAATCCCTGATCCACTGAGTATAACCCTGCTGGCTATCATCAATATTGAAATCGATGCCTGACTTGAAAGCATTCAGGAAGGATTCATCAAACATGGTTCCCTCATGTTCCGCCGGCATATGAACCGGAACCTTGAGTTCCTCACCATATTTTATTAAATCAGCGGAGGGCGGGTGGCGACTCGTCTGGTCCAAGATGATGAACTCCAGGCCTCCGGACCAATTTTGTGCGACCTTGATTTCCGCAGCCGGCAATCGGGCCAAAAAACCCCTCAGCGCATTGCATTGCTGTTGTAACGCGGTGCGTACGCCGTCCGGTAACGCGGCAAGGTGAGTGTCAAGAATGTTTTCCTGATTTGTCGCTTTGGCCGCAATAACAATATTGGCAAAATTCTTGGCCGTGATATTTTCGGCAACCGCTAAATCACTGGGCCAACATTCGGTGAAGAGATCGGTGGCTTTTTGAGTTCCCGGTGTTATGTTCAATGCCTTTTGCAGATTATCCAATTGCCGACAGGCCTCGGTAGCAACAAAAATACCGGTCTCGATGGCCGTTTCCGCGAGTGTCAATCCCAGGGGAGGGTCGGGCAATAACGTGGAATCGGGCGTAAGGAACTGGTGCAGTTTCCAGGCCGCCATAGTATGCAGATAAGATGTTTCCTGAAATTCAGTATTATCCAATATGGCGCGTTTCAGGGCTGACATGAGCGGGGACGAGAGAATCTTCCCTCCGGTAAAACCCGAGAGAACGTTATCCAGAGCGAGTTTAAGAACATTTTCACCTCCCTCTTGTTTTGCCAACGCCGCCAAGACTCTTTCCAAGGCATGGTCTTTCAGCAAAGAGGGACCAAGGAATGACATAATATCCGATGCCACCCGTTGAGCGAATACAGAGTGGCCTTTCGATTGCATGATTAACTTAATAAGCGGTGCAACGCCTGCTTCCACCTGCTGAAAGGTATTATCAAACGTTACGCTACGACTCAAATTAACAATGTCGGCGCTGCGCTTCCCTAATAGTTCACTATTAACGACGACGTCTTGTCCCAGCGTAATCATATCCGAGACTATTTTCTTGGCCAAGGTATCTCTATTGACTGAGCCTCCGGATATACGGTTGACCAGCCTATTGAGATTATTACGTTTATCAATAATTGCATATGCCGCTATTCGCATGCCGAAAGCGGGAATTGACACGCTTTTCATCTACCATTTCCTTTTAAAACGTTCCGCCACCATCCGCGCTTCCTGGGGAGGTTTCAATGCACTGGCGATATTCGGTAAATTCTCTTGCCAATACTGTACTTGGTCTACAAAGGTTTCAATACGGTCCATGGCAGTTTCCGAAGTGCTTGACTCGAGATCCAGCGGATAGAATAATAAAACCCGCTGCCCTCCCGCGTCATAGCCAAACCAGCAATGATGTGTTGCAAGGCCAAAAAGATGGATTTGCAGCAAAGATGAGAAAAAATCCTCAGGCAAAGAATTAAGTATCGACATGACGGGAGAGAACAGATAAACCCATTTATCATGACGTTCCAGTGTGATGTTGATATGCTGATCAAAACGAATGGTGCATCCGCCACTTTTTGTTGCATCACGAATATCTAAATGCGTATCAAGAGCCAGAGAGTTTAACAATTCTTCAAATGTCACAATGCTGCCTTTATTCATGGGCTGTCGTTAACACCGCGTATAGCCAAACAAAATCGCATTTTGCCGGTGGAAAGCGCCGTCTGGGTGAAGTGGTAAATAAGTTGCATTTATAAGATCTATGCATATAACATTGATTTTTAGTTATTTAACTCATAACTATATTCAATAAACTTATATACCATATTAATAATATGCATGATTATTAGATCATAAAAATGGTGATTACTTTAAAAAAACGCTCATCCACGCTAACGTGACAATGTTTTTTTCCGCGATGGGCCAAGGCTTGGTTTAGCGGCAGCGTGTTTTAACAGCAAATAGGACTCAGGTTGCCCGCATGGCAATGGCCCGGTCATAGAGGAATGTCCGGGCGTCATGCCCTGAAATCAGGGCGTTGAACGCTCCCTAGGTGTGAACATTCAATTTATGTATGGCCATAACGGCAGCGTTTCGTTAGGGGTTGTCAGCGGCATGGGGTAAATGGATTCAGCCATGCGCCGGAATTGCTCAACGGAAAGCAGGATATCAAAATAACACTGCAGGTAATATTCATCTCCTTCCGAAATATAATCCTGATATTCACGCAATATATGATATATCTTCTCTTCTGATTCTTTATCCAGCTGATGCTGATACTGCCCGGTAAAATCATAAAAATTCATATCGCGAATGACAAGCCGCGCAAGATCGCTGAAAATGGCGGGTAATAAATTTACGTTTCGTTTGATGCGGGCACTATTTAGCGATTTTCTCACCGTGATAAGCATTTCCACCATATCGGCGAGGCATTTTATTTTTTTATGTCCCCGATCGCCTTCTTTAACCCCCGGGGGGGTATCCAGGGCGTGCACTGAAGCCTCGGATGTGTCAGTCGCCGGCGAGAAGCGGGTAAACCATTGTGGGTGGCGTTGCATTATACTGTCTGTTTTTAGATAGGGATTCAATTGAATGTCCAGACGCAGGTCATCGGCCAGGATTTGTCCCCGGTGTGAAACCACTGCAAAACCGTCAAAGAGAGTGATGAATTCTATAGATAGCACATCCGCCAGGTCGGGAAGCCGGCTATTGGCATAGAGTAATCCGCGGATAATATGCGACATTTCCCGGCTATAGACAGGATAAAGATTATGGGCGACGGCCTCCATTTTTAACGTCAGCACCTTCTCGTTGTCTGGCGACACTGCCAAAGTCCAGTTATCCTGTGTCAGAATGCTTTCCCGCGCGGCATAGGATATTGCCCCAGCGTTTTCCCCCTCATCCGCTGAAGGGTAGACCACGGTTTGCAGGGCGAATCTATCTGACATTACGGTTTCATTTACCGGCGCGTTAACGGGATTTCCCGCTATCACGCTATATTGCTCGTGTGTGTCTCTCACCGTGAGCTTGCCGTCGGCAAAAGTGCCCATTTCTTCAGCCAATATGATAGAAGGCCCGGCATCGAACTGAGGATTGAATAAATTATTGCCTACGCCGGCGAAGCGACCGTCCCCCACGCTGAGCAATAAATGGATTAAAAAAACCTCTTCGTAAAATATACCCAGCAATTTTCCGGGCTTTATTTTTAACAGTTCGATGCTGTCGATGATCTCAACCATTGAGGACATATACCCCTGGGTAGGATAATTCTGGCCTAGGGCCAGTGTGACCTTCTGCTGAATCTCTTCCGATTCCCACGCATCCAGTAATTTTGCTTCGTTTAGAATCAAAAAAGGGAAGGTTATATTCAAATTATATTTTTTTTGTGTGCTATAAAGATGATCATATGAAAAAATCATGGTCCGTGCCGCTGACAAAATAGAAGGGGATTCATAGGCGGAGGGCAGCGCTTTTTTGACATATCGATAGTGATATTTAATCACTGCGGTTTTATACCATATGGGTTCCCGCAATAATAATGCGCTTTTAACGTATCTTCCGGGATGTCCCGCCTCGCGATAGGGAAAGGCGATAGCGGAATTTATTTTTATAAAGTCCTTATATTTTATCAGGGGGAAGTCATTGCTAATATCCTTTTTAATCAAAAGAGCCCACTCTGGTTCATTGAAAACCTGTCGTTCCGTAACAAGCCCGGCCCCGTAGGGGCGAAGGTGCATCATATCGACGATATAATCATTCTTATCGATCTTCAAGATGATGACAATATGATCCACCGGGGATCTGTCGTGTTCATTTCGCCATAAGCGCAACATACGATAGGCGGCGTGCACGCCCCCGCCCTCTCTCAACCCGGCAACAAAATGGGCTAAGTGCATATTGATGTCATCCTCGGTCTCACGAGCGAATACTTCCCGGAATTTAGATTCATTGATGAGGCAGGTGACAAAGTCGGATAGCATTTTACTCATATCACTGCTATTAGTAAATAAGCTTTCCATATATGGGGTATAATCATTGATCATAAGTTCCAACATTAAAATATATATCCATTTATTATCTTTATAGTTGTCTTTAGGAAGTGTAATAGACCTCAATGGCTCCATTTTCAGAACGTCAATCTCTTCATGGACATGTCTCGTCCGGCGACCGGAACGGGTTGTAAGAGAAAATCGATCTCCATCTAAGAAATAGCTGGCAGTCCACTTACCTTTTTCATTTTTATACATTGGCACTGCGTAATTTAAATTCATGACTTCGGTGGGTTTAACCACGCGCCAAGATTTTACTGCAGCATCCCAGATAACCTGAAAAAAATAGTCGTCTATCTCTATGAAATTCTGTGTGGTACCTTGCCCTTGATTCAGGGTAAAAGTGCCATCATTATTCATTTGTGATAATAAATTTTTATCAATATCAGAAGACCATTGAATAAATTTTGTCATTTTTTGTTCCATGTTGTTCAAGATGAAATTGCTCATCCAGGTAATCATGGTCGTCATGTTTTCTGAAAAATGGCTCTTTATTTTTCTTGAGAAAATAGCATGTATCGGTAATGGATTTAAATATCCGAAAAGGCTATTAACGATAGAGCCAGAACTTTTCCTTGCTATGTAAGGCAGTTCTTCCACCAGTTTTTGTGAGATAACACGATTCAATTGTTTTACTGGCAGGGTATCAATATCTGCGATATCCAATAATCGTTTATATATCACCCCCGTGCCTTTGGCCGCGCTGGTGGTTAATTGCCCTAACATTATTGCAAGATCAAAGGTGTCAAATATAATTTCAATACCATTAAATTTGTTGCCGGCATCATTCCAATATTTCCATAAAATCTCATAAAACGGTATTAGTGCAAGAAGTTCCTGCCACCACTTTTTTTCTCTTAATGATATTTTTAACTGATCTACTATCTCTTTCAACATTTGTGTATTCCAAAAATCCATTAAATCTATTAACGTCTTGTATTCTTCCTTCTCGTCACCCGCCACCAGAACATAATCCGGCTTAGGCAAACTGGTAATTAACTCCTCTGGCTCAATCAGGAAAAGATTCAACGGCGACATGCTTAATTTTGATTTGACGTATTGAATATCAAAAAGCATTAATAAATCATCGGCCGCGACGGGGATTTTATGACGATTAATCCAATTAAGATTAAAATTGGTTTTTTTATGTTCACGTATTATGCGCTTCAAGAGCGCGTTCCCCTCGCTTAAAGAGATCGCCTTGATAAACGGTGCGCTAAAAAGATTGCAGGCAATAATAATTTTATGGCTGTAGGTTTTAATTAAAGAAAAAGTACCGAAATTATTATTTGGAGAATAAATGTCCGTATTGGGGGCCAAAGAATTTGCCACATAATTTCTAGAGAAAATTTTAAAGGTGTAAACCTCTTTGGGTGGATAGATCATATCCATATAATCCAATTCAGATCGGGAGATGGTTTTATAGGTAAACTGCCGGGCTTCCTGCTGTAAGGAATAATCCTTGTAGTGAATGAATTGATCATAAAATTCCTTAGCCGAATCAAATTCGCTTGACGTTTTCAACTCGAATATTTTTTTGAAGTTCTCAGCGGAACGAGTCTCGAAGGCCAGGGCAATCTGCTTTTTAGCCTCGTGGAATTGCTTGATGATAAATAAAGAATTCAACCCGCTTAGCCGCGTTGGCCCAATATTATGATAATCTATGTACCAATAGATGGCCGCTCGCAACAGCAGTTCAACATCCCCTGAGGTAACGCGGGCAAAATACTGAGTGAGAATGTCCTGATGGGACATCTGGCGCGTATCACCGGGGAATGCCATTATCATGGCCTGAATTTTCGCTTCCGCCAGCCGCTGTTCGCCCGAGTTACTGCCTAACATGACCCGTTCGTGCTGATGTTCATCAACGATGGCAATAAGATAGCTTTGCAGCTTTTCAAGAAAGCTCAGGAGTAAAATACATTCCTTATCGTATTTTACTTGATCAACGAGTTTGTTTATCCATTGTGGATTCTGTTGATAATAGGGATTCTCAATCCGCCCAAGATTGGTTTCCACGCTTTTATCAAGTGAGTGCAAGGTATCTTTGTAAGGCTGGATGCTGGTATCTTGCCAATTTGGAACCCTTGAGCTGTTGACCGGATGAATGCGATAGAATTCAATGTCGCTATTTAAACGATCGATATGGGGATGATACTTATCGCTACCGTGAATATAATCCACGATCTGGTTGGCCACCAGCTCGGCGATTTCCTCTTCGGTTAGCGGCGGCTCCGACCGGTCAAAAAGACTTCTATACTCAGTCAGTTCTCCAGGCGTGATGAGATAATTGCCTTGAATGCTAAGTCCGTTATTCCTGCTATACTCAAATATATTATAATAAAAACGTTTAATGATGATCCTCTTAAGGTGATTGGGATGCTCGTCGAGTATGGCAAGATATATTTCTCGAAGATTGAAATAGATAAGCCTGTCTATCAAAGGTATTGAGTCGCTGACTAATAATTTTTCATATGTATGCTGGGCTTGCTGCATGATACCCAGCATGTAAAGTTGATCTTTGTATATCGTTGCGTTGTCCGTTGGAGATTCTTTGATAAGCTGCAGCAAATTTTTTTTGGCATCGGCATAGGATATGCCATTCTTAAAATCTATCAGCTCGCGAAATGTTTTGAAATCAATTCCACTCATGGCCTGTTCAAGTTGCTGTGTAAAGTATGGAAAAAAATCAACTATTGTCCTCTGTTCGCTGAAATTATCTTTGATAAAATTTTCTTCCGTAGTTTTTTTAATATTGGAACTTATACATTCATCAATGTTTTTTTCAACATTTTTTTTAATCATGATAATGTCAGCAAACTGAATTTTATTATTGAGGTAAGTCGCATCGTTATATATTTCAGATAATTTATCATATAAATAAACGTTTAACTCCGACATCCACCCCAGGGTATAGATTTTTTCTCTGGTCAGAGAAATAAATTCTTGTTTTATGGCTGCATATAACTCCCTGGCGGCATGATTTGCAATATGCAAATTTGTCTCACATATAAACTTGGATTTATCAAATCCAACTTCTGTTATTGATCGCTGGAACAGTAACTGCGGGGCGGAAGGCAGCTCGCTTGTGGCCGTATCGGCATTGCGGGGCTGTCGTTTTAAGGCGGCTGATGGCGAGTTTTTTGACAACCGAAACCAAGGAGATAGCATTGCCGAACCGGCTATGCCTACCCTTGCCCCCTGAGCGCCCGGCAAAAACCAGGATGAGGGATACAGCGGGGCGGAGTCAATAATCTGCGCTCTTATGTCCGGAACGCGAGCCGGTATGGGTCGCGAATGTCCATGCGGGGTTAAGTGTTGGGACGCCTTGAACAATGCCGCGTTCGGCGCGGGCATGGCG
Organism: Sodalis sp. dw_96; assembly: GCF_018449575.1. Classification (GTDB taxonomy): domain Bacteria; phylum Pseudomonadota; class Gammaproteobacteria; order Enterobacterales; family Enterobacteriaceae; genus Acerihabitans. Next base: position 100,748 of record NZ_JAAVUT010000003.1, read on the forward strand.
CGGGGCGCCATGGAGAAAATTCGTGCCGCGTCGCATCCTTGGAATACCCCTGCGAGTTGGTGGAGCAAATAGGCCATATTGTCGAGCCAGGTGTCTGGCGGGCGGACGAGGTCGTCAATATGATATAGTTCGCCGTCGGAGATAACCCACCGATCGGCCACCACACCGACATAAATGGAATAGCCGTTCGGCAGAATAATTTTTCTCGTGAGTATATTAAGGCATTTATCGGCGATCGTGATGGCGATGTTCTTTCCAGGCGCCGCGGAGGAGAAGCTTTCAGAATTTTTTTTAAATAATCCCACGCAGTCGAATAATCGGTCCGCCCTCGCTTTTTCATCGGCGTTTTCATACGGATCATCTTCGCCAGGCTGCCTTTGAAAAGCCGATCCTTGACTTGATGAAAAATGGACGTCATGTTGATTTTGGATGTTATTTAATTTGTTATAATGATTTCCTATATTTAATAGTACATTATTTTCTTTAAAGGTAATATCGCATTTATTTTTTAAATAACTATCGCGAGAATCAATGGTATTGTTCAAGATAATATCTCCAATAAAATAATATTTCGGTACGGGATTGATAATCGTTTATAATGACGACTTGCTGGTCAGAAACTATTTATGGCGGCGGTTGGGGCTTTATTGAAACATCTTGATAATAAAAAGGCAGTGTAAGTGTATTTAAAATAGTATTAACAAAAAGCCGCTTGCCAAAGAATTTAGAGCATTTACGCCGTTTAGGGCTTTTGCAGCCAGAGGCGCGCTAGGGCCGGCAGGATGGGTAATTGCGATAGCAGATACAGTCCTAAACCGATGAAACCGCCCACCAGCGTGCCGTTGATGCGGATAAACTGCAGATCCTTGCCGATATTGAGTTCGATTTGTTGCGACATATCCCGCGCGTCCCAGCTTTTTACCGTATCGCTGATATGCCGGGTAAGAAACGCCGAAAAATCGGGGGCCATGCGCAGGGCCGCCTGCTCAAGATGCTGATTCAGCGAGGCGCGGAGTCCTTCATCCCGCGCCAGCGCCTGGCTCATCCATAGGCCCGCCTCCGCCGCCTTGCCGTGCAAGACCGAGTCCGGCCGATCCAAATCTTCTTTGAGCCAGCCGCGCAAATCGTTCCATAAGCCGCTGATATACGTATTCAACACGGCATCGTTTTTCAGGTAGAGCTTGATTTCCTCCGCCCGGCGTGCGGCGGCGGGATCCTGTTTCAGTCGCTGGATAAGCCGTAACACCAGCCGATCGAAACGGAGTCGCAGCTCATGGCCGCGGTCGCGACCAATCTCATCGAGCCAGGTATTTACCGCATCGGCCACGGCGGTGGCGCTGTATTCTCCGAGCCATTCCGTGGGTAGGACCTTCTCTTTAAGCGGATGCTCGCGCTTAAGCCACTGTATTATCTGATTGGCGATAAGGGTGCGGGTTGAAGGTTTGTTGAGCAGTGTAATCAGTTGACGCAGTCCCGCGTCCAATAAATCCTGATGCCGGCCGTCTTTGGTCAGGCTGTCCAGTATGGCGCCGACGGTGGCGGACAAATCGATTTTATCAATAACGGCATCAAGGGCGTTGCGGATAAAAGCCTGGATACGCCGGTCATCGGTGAAGTCGAGAAAACCGCGCATCACCTGTAAGAGCTGGCGTCCCAGGCGGTGGGCGTTGACAGGGTCCGCTAGCCAGCCGGCAATGGTCCGCGCCGGATCCTGACGTCTGATAAGCTCCACCAGGGAAGCGGTATCGAGGAATTTTTCCTGTATGAATATTCCCAGGTTATCGGCAATTTTATTTTTATTGCGGGGGATAACGGCGGTATGGGCGGCGATAAACGGGATCGGCACCCGTCTGAACAGGGCAACGACGGCAAACCAGTCGGCCATGGCGCCCACCATCGATGCTTCGGCAACCGCCTTGACGCCATCGCGCCAGAAACCGGGCGGAATAAACAGGGTCGCGATAAATACACCCGCGGCACAGGTCAATAACAGCAGGGCCACCCGTTTAATGCTTTTCAGTTCGGTCTGTTTGGTCATCTATACAGTCTGTAAACGGCTTAGACCGGCGCGCGGCGCCGGGGATGGATAATGAGAGGGCCGCCTTATTCGCCCGGCGGCTATGGGCATAGGCCGAGATGTCCTGACGGGCAAGCCGCCAGGCAACCGCCTGGCAACAAACAGCGCCGCCGTAACAGCGCCTTCAGTCAATCCCTGACGGATTGACTGAAGGCGTTCACCGCAATCAAGGCGTCAGCCACTTCCCCGGCGGTGAGGTTGACATTAAGGTTCCTTAACGTATCTCCTTCGGCGCAGGCCAGTTCACCGATTTTAACCAGATTCTCATAGGTTTCGTTTTCTAAATGAATATCTTTTAAAGTAGTGGGCATTTTTATCAGCCGATAAAACCGGATATAGCGAGCGATTTCTTCATCCGGCCGCTGCTCAAGCATCATATGAGTCAGAGTGCCGTAGGCCACCTTTTCTCCGTGGGTCAGGTGATGAATATCGCCTTTAACGGCGGTGAAGCCATTATGAATGGCATGGGCTCCCGCCAGGCCGCCGTTTTCAAACCCCAGGCCGGAGAGCAGGGTATTGGCTTCAACCACCGCTTCAACCGCCGGCGTCACCACATGCTGTTCAACCGCTTTATAGGCGCTATAGCCGTAAGCCAGCAGCGTTTTTTCACAAGCCTCGGCAATGGCCATACCGGCTATGGTGGGCTTGCCCCCCACCATGGAAAGCGCATTGGTGCGCTTGACCGCCTGTGCTTCCACAAACGTTGCCAGGCCGTCGGCGATGCCGGAAGCGAACAGGCGAACCGGCGCCTGGGCGCAGACTTCGGTATCCACCAAGACCAGATCGGGATTCTTGTTGTAAAAACGATAGGTTTCGAACACCCCTTGATCAGTATAAATCACCGAAAGGGCGCTACAAGGCGCATCGGTGGAGGCCACGGTGGGAACTATCACCACCCGCTGTTTCAACTCGTCCGCCACCGCTTTTGCCGTATCCAGCGTTTTTCCGCCCCCCAGTCCGACGACGATATCGGTCCGGGCGTCGCGGGCAATGCCGGCAAGGCGAACAATTTCGTTACCGGAGGCCTCGCCGTTGAAACGTTCATAACGGCAACCGATATCAGCACGTTCAAGAGAAGTCTTAACGCGTTTGCCGGTAATTTCCCATACGATATCGTCAGCGATTAACAGAGCGCTACTTCCTATGGAAGAGAGATATTTCCCTAACTCATCCAGGACGCCCCGGCCTTGAACATATTTGCCGGGAGATGAAAAAATGAAATCACTCATGACGATAACCTCTTCTGTTATTAATGAATAGTAATACTATAAGCTTGTTAACTTACCTGTAACGCAGAAGGTGTGGTTGTTGTAACGTTTTTTATGAATAAGTGTAATATTAGCCGGTCACCTACGGTAGCGTGGTAAAAGCCGACAGGTCTGGCGGATAAAACAATTATTGCCCAGTTACCGGCAGGATGGGATCATCCGGCGTAGCGGCCTCGATATCATTGATTTTCGGAATAAATCATTCTATGAGTAGATTTGTACGGCTCTTATTCTCCTCGCTGTTGCTGGTGTTCACGGCAACGACGCTTTCCTCCCTTGCTCCCGTCATGGCAGCCGATCAAACGTCGGACAGCTCTCCGGCCGCGCCGGTAAAAATCAATGCCGCCGTTGAACTGGTCAAGCTGCAAAAACAACTTGACGGTATGAAGCAGAAAGTCTCCACCGCCACCATGGACAATCAGCTGAGGGAGTTAAACGACGACACCCTTAAGCTGGCTGCCGATGCCGATGCGTTGGCTACCGCCCTGCAGCCGGAGCAAGCCCAGATCCAGGCTCAGCTGGCCATCCTGGGGCCGCCGCCGGCCGCCGGCGCGATGCCGGAAACCGCCGTCGTCGCCCAGCAGCGAACCGTTTTGAACGCCCACAAGGCCATGGTGGATGCGCAGGTAGAGCATGCCAAAACCATCAGCAAGAGCGCGGCCATCCTCGCGGCACAAATCGTCGATATCCGTCGTAACGCCCTGCGGACCCAGATGGCCTTGAATTCCGGCAGCATTCTTTCCCCCGGTTTCTGGTCGCCTTTGTTTGTTACCCAGCCTGAAGACAAGGACCGGCTGGACGATTTTTTTCAAGACGTCACAGATGCCTGGCAGGCGGCCTGGGAGCCGGGATGGCGCTTGGGTTCCGGAATATTTTTGGCGCTGGCCTTGATCATCTGGGCATTTGGTTCCCGTCTGCTGGATAAACCGTTGGGGTGGTTCAGCATTAATGTCTTGCCCGAGGGGCGGCTGCGGCGCAGTTTCCTGGCGTGCTCCACCGCCATGGCCACGGTATTGTCGGTGGGGGTGGGGGCCCAGATGATTTATTTGCTGTTTACCCGCCATCCCGATGTACCGCAGCAGGTGCAGGATTTTGCCGATGAATTATTTCACCTGACTTTGTTTTCCGCGTTAATCGCCGGACTGGGGCGGGCGTTCCTGTCAAACCAGCGTCCGTCCTGGCGTCTGGCCACCATCGCCGATCCGGTGGCGCTGGCCATGCGCTCGCTGCCGCCGATGCTGGCCGCGTTTATTTTGATTTTTGGCGCGGTGGAGCAAATGAACCGCATGGTGGGCACCAGCCTGGCCACCACGATTTTCGGCAACGGTATTTTATCGCTGCTGGTGGCGTTAACCGCCGCGATGGCGGCGCTGCGCACCAACCGGGTGCGCCGCAAGATGATGGCCGAAGGGGGGCAACCCGAGGCGCGTTCCACGGTGGCGGGTTTAATCCATTTGAGCACCACGGTGGTCTCCATCGGTATACTGCTGTCGCTATTAATCGGTTATATCGCCCTGGCGCGGTTTCTGAGCTATGAACTGGTATGGGTAGGGGTGGTCCTCGCCTGCCTCTACATGCTGATCCATCTGGTGGTGGATCTGTGCGAGAGCCTGTTTTCACCCCACACGGTGGTGGGGCAGCGCATCAAACACTCCCTGGGCCTTGATGACCGCCATCTGGAGCAGGCCGCCACCCTGCTGTCCGCCATCGGTAAAACCGTGCTGATTCTGCTGGCGGCGGTGGCCTTACTGAACGGTACCTTCGGTTCCACCACGCCGATGTCGCTGTTTGACAAGGCGGTGGATATGTGGGGAGGCAAGGGGCTGGAAAAACTGAATATCGTCCCGGCCCATGTCATGAACGCCCTGATTTTCCTGGCGATCGGCATTTATGTCCTGCGCTCGGCGCGACGCTGGCTGGATAAGGATTTTCTGCCGAAAACCAAGATGGAAACCGGCATGCGGGCGTCGCTGGTGATTTTGTTCAGCAATATGGGGTATATCCTGATTGCCTTGCTGACGCTGTCGACCCTTGGCATTCAGTGGAACAATCTGGCCTGGATAGTCAGCGCCTTGTCGGTGGGTATCGGTTTCGGCCTGCAGGAAATCGTGAAGAATTTCATCTCCGGTTTGATCCTGCTGATTGAACGCCCGGTGAAGGTGGGGGATTTGATTACCATCAGCGGTATCGAAGGGGATATCCGGCGTATCAATGTCCGCGCCACTGAAATCCAGCTGGGGGATAGGTCCACGGTGATTGTCCCGAATTCCCAGTTTATCTCGCAAAATGTGCGTAACGCCACCATGGGCAATGCCCAGGGGGTGGTCACCATCCTGCTGACCTTCCCGCTGGATATCGATCCCGAACAGGTGCGCAACCTGTTGTTGGAGACCTATCGCGATCATGAGCTGATCCTGGACGCGCCGATGCCGTCGGTGACTTTCAGTCAATTGAGTTCCAACGGCATCGTGCTGAGCGTCACGGGGTTTGTCAACAGCCCGCGCATTGTCGCCAATGTCAAAAGCGATCTGCTGTTCGAGATGCTTAAACGGCTGCGGGAAGCGGGCATCGCGCTATCGATGCCGCAGAAGATGATCTTCGAAAGCTCTCCGCCCGCGCCCGCGGCGGCGGCGGAAGTCCTTGACCCGACCGTGCGATGAAGATGGCTACTCGACGATCTCCTTAGTGTCCGGGCAGGGTGGTTTGACCGTCCCCCAGCGTGCGTTGCATCAATAAGGTGTCGATCCAGCGGCCATGCTTGAACCCCACCGCGGTCATGATGCCGGTTTGACTGAAGCCGAGTTTCTCATGCAACCGGATTGAGCCCGTATTTTCGCTGTTGCCGATGATGGCCAGCATCTGGCGCCATCCCCCCCGTTCCGCCCGTTTGATGACGTCGGCCAACAGCCGGGAACCTATGCCTTGTCCCCCGAGATCAGGGTGGATATACACCGAATCTTCCACGGTAAACCGGTAGGCATAGCGCGTGCGATATAAGCCCAGATAGCAGTAACCCAGCACCTGCCCGTCTTGTTTCGCCGCCAGCCAGGGCAAGCCTTTTTCCAAAACAGACGTCCGCCGGGCCAGCATGACGTCAAGGCTCGGCGGTTCGGTTTCAAAGGAAGCGATACCGTTAATTACATGCCAGGCGTAGATTTCCCGTATGGCGGCCATATCTGCCTCGGCGGCATCGTCGATAACTATCTCTGGAACGGACACGTATTTTACCCTGAAAGAAATGTGGATTTTCAGAATAAATCAGAATTGCATTTCAGGGTAGCGCCCGCTGCCCTTTCAAAAATTATCGGAAGGATTCGGTAAGCTGAGCTGCCCGTGCCATAGCGGACTAAAACATTTTTATCAATTAGGCGCGATGATGGTAAAATGTGATCTATTTCGCAATATATTACCTGAATAGCCTATGCAGGCTTAAAGAGATATTGCCGGATTAAATTGATAATTCAATATGTTGGCGCCGAGAGCCGCGCCTTGGCCGGTTATTTGCCTTCTTAGGGGGCTGTGTGCCGGAAACCGTGTTTGCCGCCGCCGGCGGATGCCGTTGCAGTTAACGGATATTGACTTAAACTTTTTAGGTTGCCATTGGCGCCCGGCCTTTTCGCCGCGGCCGATGAACAACAATTTCGAATCGCACTGGAGTTTCGCGCCCGCTGTCAAGTGTGCCGCCGACAGGCAAACGGCTCCATGTGAATAACACATCGCCAGCACAGGAACCTTTTCCGGCATGGAACGAAGAAAGTTTATTAAAGCGTCACTCGCGTTGGCCGCCTATTGCGGCACCACAGGTTCGACGGCGTTTTTTATGCGCTCGGCGCTGGCCGCAGGGGAGATTGCCGACGGCAGCGCCACTCCTTTCAACTTCTCCCTGTTACAAACCATGGCGGTGGACTTGTCTCGCCAACCCTTCGGCGGTCCGCCGGCGGAACTGCCTAAAACCCTGGCGGAACTGACGCCGCAGGCTTACAACGATATTCAGTACGATGCCAGTCATTCTCTTTGGCACGATATAGGCGGTCGTCAGCTTGATGTGCATTTGTTCCATGTGGGTATGGGGTTTAAACGGCGGGTGCGGATGTATTCCGTCGATCCCGCGTCACATCAGGCCCGGGAAATCCATTTTCGGCCGGAGCTGTTTAATTACCACCATGCCGGGGTGGATACCGCGCAGCTTGTCGGCCGGGACAATCTGGGATTTGCCGGTTTCAAGGTGAACAAAGCCCCGGAGCTGACCCGCCGCGACGTGGTCTCTTTCCTCGGCGCCAGCTATTTCAGGGCGGTTGACGATACCTACCAGTACGGGCTGTCGGCCCGCGGCCTGGCTATCGATACCTATGCCGGCCAACCGGAAGAGTTCCCCGATTTTGTCGCTTTCTGGTTTGATCGGCCGGCAGCGACGGATACGGTTTTTACCGTCTACGCACTGCTCGATAGCCCCAGCGCCACAGGCGCCTATCGTTTTGTTATCGATTGCCAGGCCGAGCGGGTGGTGATGGATATCGAGAAGCATATCCATCCCCGCACCGCCATCAAACAGTTGGGCATCACTCCGATCACCAGTATGTTCAGCTGCGGCACCAACGAACGTCGGACCTGCGATACCATCCATCCGCAAATCCACGATTCCGATCGGCTGGCAATGTGGCGGGGCAACGGCGAGTGGATATGCCGACCGTTGAATAACCCGCAGAAGCTGCAATTCAATTCTTTTGTGGATGAGAATCCCAAAGGGTTCGGTCTGCTGCAGCTTGACCATGATTTTAACGATTATCAGGATGTTATCGGCTGGTACAATAAGCGGCCCAGCCTGTGGGTGGAGCCGGTGGGCGATTGGGGCAAAGGCACGGTGAATCTGATGGAGATCCCGACAACCGGTGAGACCCTGGATAATATCGTTTGTTTCTGGCAGCCGGCCGAGCCTATCGTGGCGGGGCGGGAATATACCTATCGCTACCGTCTTTACTGGAGCGGCGAACCGCCGGTGAGCAGTCCGATGGCGCGTGTCGTGGCTACCCGCACCGGCATGGGCGGTTTTCCGGAAGGCTGGGCGCCGGGGGAGCATTATCCTGAAAAATGGGCCCGCCGTTTTGCCATCGATTTTGTCGGCGGCGACATTAAAGCGGCGGCGCCCAAGGGCATTGAGCCGGTGATTAATGCTTCCGCCGGCAAGATAGATAATATCGAGATACTGTTTGTCGAACCCATGGACGGTTACCGTATTCTGTTTGACTGGATACCGGACAACGACAAGACCGATCCGGTGGAATTGCGGATGTTTTTGCGCACCGGCGTGACCGCCCTGAGCGAGACCTGGCTATATCAGTATTTTCCGCCGCCGCCGGATAAGCGTCGTTACGTTGACGATCGGCAGATGAGCTGAGGGAAGCGTCCGATATGGCGCGCTCTCCCTTTAACACGCGATCCCTTCAACCAGCATGCTTTGACCAGCTCGCTTCAGGTTCGGTGGCGGGCCTAGCGTGCCATGAGGCACTCGGTCGGGCGGAAAAACCACGCCCGATTCGACCTCATCGGCGCGCTCTCCCTTTAACACGCGATCCCTTCAACCAGCATGCTTTGACCAGCTCGCTTCAGGTTCGGTGGCGGGCCTAGCGTGACATGAGGCACTCGGTCGGGCGGAAAAACCACGCCCGATTCGACCTCATCGGCGCGCTCTCCCTTTAACACGCGATCCCTTCAACCAGCATGCTTTGACCAGCTCGTTTCAGGTTCGGTGATGGCGGGCCTAGCGTGCCATGAGGCGCTCGGTCGGGCGGAAAAACCACGCCCGATTCGACCTCATTGGCGCGCTCTCCCTTTAACACGCGATCCCTTCAACCAGCATGCTTTGACCAGCTCGTTTCAGGTTCGGTGATGGCGGGCCTAGCGTGCCATGAGGCGCTTTTGCTTCACATTGGTGCCGGGCTATTCAACACTGCACCAAAATGAGCGCCATTTGCGTTATGGCGTATGGCAATTCGTTGTTTTATCCCCTCGGCCGGCGATGCAACGCCGGTACAATCTTTCTTTTCATTCCCTGCGGTATTGGCCCTTTAATTGCTTGGTCTTGTATATACATGTACAGAATCAATCTTCTTATAAGGGAATCCGCGCTATGAAATATCATCATCGCTTTACCGGTATGTTAGTGGCCAGCGTTCTGGGGGCGGCAATTCTTGCGGCCTTGCCCGCGCAGGGGAAAGAGTGGAAATCCGTCACCATCGCCACCGAGGGCAGCTACGAGCCCTGGAACCTGACGTTGCCCGGCGGCAAGCTGAGCGGCTTTGAACCGGAGTTGATGACGGTACTGTGTGAACGGATGCAAATACAGTGCAAGCTGGTGGTGCAAAACTGGGACGGCATGATAGCCGGTCTGCAGGCGGGCAAGTTCGATGTGTTGATGGATGCCATCGTTATCACCCCGGATCGTCAAAAAGTCATTGATTTTACCGTGCCCTACGCCGCCACCGCCGCCAGTTTTGTTTCAGTGGGCGGGAAAATCTTGCCGGAAACCACCGGCGATCACGCCATTATCAAACTGACCAACGATCCCGCCACCATTAATCCCGCCATTGCCGGCTTACGCGCCGCGCTGAAAGGCAAAACTATCGGTATCGCCTCAGGCACTGTGTACACGCCGTTTATCGATCAATATTTCAAGGATATCGCCACGGTGCGGGAATACAACGCGTCGGCGGACGCTATTCTTGATCTACAGGCGGGCCGTATCGATGCGGTATTTGATGACGTGACCTTTTTTACCTCCATCATGGCCAGGCCGGAGAACAAGGATCTCGGTTTTGACGGGCCGAAAATCGCCGGTCCGATCTGGGGTCAGGGCGAAGCCCTGGGTATCCGTAAGAGCGATCAGGATTTGAAAGCCAAGTTCGATGTGGCGATTAAAACCGCCCTGGCGGACGGTACAGTGAAAAAACTTAGCGAAAAATGGTTTAAAACCGATGTGACGCCCTAAAGGACAGGTTACGGCCAGGGCGTTAAGCCGTAAAGCGCAACCGGGCTTGATTTAGCCCCGGGCGTTGAGCCATAAATCGCAGCCGGGATTGATTCAACGATAATATCAAAAGGGGCGGTGAACATGTTGGAAATGCTGGGATTCTCGAGTGAGGGCTGGAGCGGCATGATGTTGGTGGCTGCCCTGACCACGCTGGGCCTGACTTTCGCCGCGCTGCTGGTGGGCGCCGTGTTCGGCGCCTGGGTCGCCGGCGCCAAGCTGTCGCGCCGGCGGTTGTGGCGATTTTTCGGCGACGGGTATTCGGTGATATTCCGCGGTATTCCGGAACTGCTGATTATCTATCTTTTTTATTTCGGCGGATCGGGCTTTTTAACCATGATCGGCCGGTTTTTCGGCGCGGACGGCTATATTGAAATTCCGGCATTCCTGATTGGCGCCCTGGCCATCGGCATGATTTCCGGCGCCTATCAAGGGGAAGTGTATCGCGGCGCGGTGATGGCGGTTTCGTCGGGGGAGCTGGAAGCCGCATATGCCATGGGAATGAGTAAAGCCTGCGTGTTACGGCGGATTTTGCTGCCGCAGGTGCTGCGCTATTCACTGCCGGGCCTGGCGAATGTCTGGCAAATGAGCCTGAAGGATTCGGCCTTGGTTTCAGTGACCGGTATCGTCGAGCTGATGCGAGCCAGCCAGGTGGCGGCAGGATCTACCCGGCACTATTTCACGTTCTATATTATCGGCGGCCTGTGTTATCTGGTGTTGACCGGTCTGTCGAACCCGTTAATCAACCGCGCGGAGAAACGCTTCGGCCGATCGGGGAAAACGCCTTTTGCTTCCCGTTAAGCCATATTCCAGTCGGGGATACGAAAATGATTGATGTTGCTTTTCTCAGCGATACCATGCTCAAGCTGCTGGCGGCGCTGCCCACCACCCTGGGACTGTTTATCTGTTCTTTTATCCTGGGGGGGCTGTTGTCGCTGGTGATAGTGACGCTGCGCGTTAGCCGTTATCCGGTACTGAGCTATTTTGCCCGCGGCTATATGATGGTGTTTCGCGGCTCGCCGCTGCTGATTCAGATGTTCCTGCTTTATTACGGCCTGGGACAGTTCTCCCTGGTGCGGGAAAGCGTGTTCTGGCCGATCTTGCGTTCCCCTTATTCCTGCGCGGTGCTGGCGCTGGCGCTGTGCACCGCCGGCTATACCGCCGAGATTATCCGTGGCGGCCTGCTGTCCATCCCCCATGGACAAATCGAAGCCGGACTGGCGAACGGCATGTCGCGCTGGGTGCTGATTCGCCGGATTGTCGGTCCCATTGCCCTGCGTTACGCCCTGCCGGCCTATTCCACCGAAGCGATTTTACTGGTGAAATCCACCGCGCTGGCCAGTCTGGTGACCGTCTGGGACGTTACCGGCGTGGCGCAGCAGATTATTCAGCGCACCTACCGGACGATGGAGGTGTTTGTCTGTGCGGCGGTGATTTATCTGCTGCTGAATTTTATCCTGGTACGCCTGTTCGCCGCTTGGGAAAAACGGCTTTCCCACCATTTGCGTCCCCGTCCCATGCTGCCCAATAATAGTGATACCCTGCTAAGGGAGAGAGAATGAACAAACCCGCCCCCATTACCCTGTCGATGATTGATATTCGTAAATCTTTCGGCGACCAGCAGGTGCTTAAGGGCATCTCGCTGGATGCCCGGCAAGGAGAGGTTATTTCAATACTGGGCGCCAGCGGCTCCGGTAAAAGCACCTTTCTGCGCTGCATCAACCTGCTGGAGATTCCCGACGAGGGCACTGTAGCCATCGGCGGTGAAACCATCCGCATGAAGCGCCACGAGTCGGGAGGACAATTCCCCGCCGACCGGCGCCAGATTGACAGCATCCGCGCCCGGTTGGGCATGGTTTTTCAGAGTTTCAATCTGTGGTCGCATATGACGGCGCTGCAAAACGTCATGGAAGGCCCGCTGCATGTATTGAAAAAGCCGCGCAAACAGTGCCTGGAACAGGCCGAACGCCTGCTGGCGAAAGTGGGGCTGTATGACCGGCGGGAATATTATCCGTCGCAGCTGTCCGGGGGCCAGCAGCAGCGCGTCGCTATTGCCCGCGCGTTGGCGATGGATCCGGAAGTGATGCTGTTCGACGAGCCCACTTCCGCCCTGGACCCTGAACTGGTGGGGGAGGTGCTTAAGGTCATGCGTGCCCTGGCGGAAGAGGGCAGGACCATGCTGGTGGTGACCCATGAAATGGGCTTTGCCCGCGGCGTCTCGAACCGGGTGGTCTTTATGCACCAGGGTTATATCGAGGCGCAGGGTACGCCGGAGGCGATGTTTACCCAGCAGGGCTCCGAGCGTTTCCGTCAATTTATCTCCAGCCATCATTAACGGGCGTTGGATATTCGCGGGGGGCGGGGGAGCGAACGGGTTAATATCGACGTTCTCCGTTTTCATCCAGAGCGGTTAAACACCAGGAGCGGTTTATGGCATTACCCAAAACGATTGTTTACGGCGATGGGCCGCTAAGCTGGCGCGATCTGACCGCCATAGCCCGCCGCGGCGCGGTGCTTGCCCTATCGGATACCGCCTGGGCGCGTATTGATAACGCACGGGCCATCGTCGATCGGGTGGTGGCGACCGGCGAGCGCGCCTACGGTATCAATACCGGCCTCGGCGCGTTATGCAACGTGGTGCTGCGGGAGGATCAGCTGGCTACGCTATCCAGCAATACCTTGCTGAGCCATGCCTGCGGCGTCGGCCCGGCGCTGCGCAACGAGCAGACCCGCGCCATCATCTGCGCCGCTATCGCCAACTACAGCCAGGGCAAGTCCGGCATCCGGCGCGAGGTGGTGACGGCGCTGATGGATCTGCTCAATCAGCATATCACCCCCTTGGTGCCGTCCCAGGGTTCGGTGGGGTATCTGACCCATATGGCCCATATCGGCCTGGCGCTGACGGGGATGGGGGAGGTGGACTATGACGGTCGCCGGTGCGGCGCGGCCGAAGCGCAGTCGGCGGCGGGGCTGACGCCGCCGACACTCGGGGCCAAAGACGGCCTGTGCCTGGTGAACGGCACGCCTTGCATGACCGGTCTAAGCAGTCTGGCGCTGGATGACATCGTGCGTCTGGCGGATTGGGCCGATGTTATCGGCGCCATGAGCTTTGAGGCGTTGCGGGGTCAGGCCAATGCCCTGGATGCGGAAATCCTGGCCCTAAAGCCTCATCCCGGCATGCAGCAGGTGGGTATCCATCTGCGTTTTATACTTCGCCACAGTAAAAACATAGCGGAGAGTGTTAACCTGCGTACCCAGGATGCGCTCAGCCTGCGTTCCATCCCGCAAATCCACGGCGCCTGCCGCGATCAAATCGACCATGCCGCGCGGCATATCTCCATCGAGCTTAACTCCGCCACCGATAACCCGCTGGTGCTGGGTACGCCTGAGAATTTCCGGGTGGTATCACAAGCCAATCCCCACGGCGAATCAGTGGCGATGGCCGCCGATCTGCTGGCGGTGGCGGTAGCGGAATTGGGCGGTGTGGCGGAACGGCGTATCGATCGGCTGGTGAATCCGCTGGTGAGCGGTTTACCGCCGTTTTTGGTCAGTGAACCCGGCGTCAACTCCGGCATGATGATAGCGCAATATGTGGCGGCCGCACTCACCGGCGAGAATCGTCAGCTGGCGCAGCCGGCGGTGGTGGATAATTTTGTCACCTCCGGCTTGCAGGAAGATCATCTGAGCATGGGTACCGGCGCGGCGCTGAAGCTGGATCGCGCTTTGCAAAACCTCACGCAGATATTGGCTATCGAATACCTGCTGGCGGCGCAGGCATTGGAATTTATCGGGCCGGAAAAATGCGGCGCCGGCACCGTCCGCGCATGGTCTCTGTTGCGCGAACATATCGCGCCCTATACGGTGGATCGCTGGCTGGCGCCGGATATCGCTACCGCGGCGCAGCTGATTACAGGTCAAAATCTGTTGGCGAGACTGCTGGCGGAAGAGTGCGCCGCCGAAGTTTGATCCCCGACAAAAAAGGTGATGCCGTTCAGAAAAGCGACTGAGGGTGCGGGCAGGATATTGATTCGTCATGATGTCAGCATATTTGTATGCTATTAATCAGGCTGCTGACATCTATGCCGGAGAAAAGAACATGACGATAAAAAACCTTACCCGCGCCGCTGTCTTGTTGGCCGCAGTGGTGCTGGCCCCGGATGCCGACACGGCAACCGTTCCGCTGGTCAATACCCAGGCGCCGGGCTATTACAAAATCATGGTGGGCGGCGCCCAGGTCACCGCCCTGTATGACGGCAGTGCAACCTTTCCCCTGACATTATTCAAAAACGCGGCCCCCGAAACGCTGCAACGGGATGTTGCCGCGGTGGATGGCGACGCGCCCAAAGTGGTCAACGGCTCGATAAACAGCTTTCTCATCAATACCGGCGACCACCTGATCCTTATCGACAGCGGCGGCGGCAAGCTGCTGGGGCCGGGGTTCGGCCAGGTCATGGCTAATCTGAAAGCCGCCGGCTACCGGCCGGAGCAGGTGGATATGATTTTGCTGACCCATATGCACCGGGATCATATCGGCGGGCTGGTGACCGACAGCGGCCAGCCGGCGTTCCCCAATGCCGCTGTGTGGGCGTCGAAACCGGAAGTGGACTACTGGCTTTCTCAAGCCAATCTCGATGGGGCGCCAACAGGACAACAGGCTGCCTTTCAGCGCGTCAGGGATATCCTGGCGCCCTATGAAACAGCGGGAAGGCTGCACAGCTTCAGCGATGATACCGAACTGCTGCCCGGCCTGAGGCCCGTAGCACTGCCGGGCCATACCCCCGGCCACAGCGGATTTCTGCTGGAGCGCAACGGGCAGCGCATTTTGTTCTGGGGAGATATCGTTCACTACTCGGCGCTACAATTTGCCCACCCCGAACTGGGCATCGGCTTTGATTCCGATAGCGCTCTGGCGATTAAAACCCGTCAGGCCCTGCTAAAGCAGGTGGTGCGGCAAAAAACGCTGATTGCCGGCGCGCATATCACCTTTCCCGGCATCGGCTACTTGCGCGCCGACGGGGCCCAAGGCTATCGCTGGACGCCGGTGGGCTTCGGCGAGGTGCGCTGAAAGGTGAGTTACCCTCGGCCGCCGTCCAGATAGCGCCTGCCCTGTCCGTCATCCGGCGGCAGGGTGCCGCCAGGAAGTTTACCAAACCAACGGTAGCGGTTACGGGCAACATAATTATATAGCCCGTCCCGAGGTTTCCGGGGTAAAAACCGCAGAATACGCAGTGTGCGCCAGGGCCAGCCAAGCTGGATCAACGCCTGGAAAAATGCGTCTGAGCGAATGGAAACCTGGCCGTCGGCAATGTAGGCGATGGTGTTGAAGTTTTCATCGGACAATCCCGCCCAGCGCAAAAGATCCTTTCCAGGCCTTGATTGCACCGTCGCGAGATGGATCTTTTTTTTCCAGTCGGCGCGAATCAGCGTTTGCACCAAGCGCCGGCACAAGACACATTCGCCATCGAATAACACCACCCGTTCACCCGCCAGCAGGTGCGGCGGCGGCGTCAGGCGTTCGTTACGGATCAGATAAAGCGGCGGCACGGTAGTTTTACGTTTGACGTTTTGCATATAACTCCCCTTGCTAAGATATATTTACCTGTCGCCAATAAAATCACCCGAAGTGCCAAGTGAAAGTATTTTTCTGAAAATAAAGTATTTTCAGCATAATCCATCCCAACGAAATTATAGGGATCGGGGTCACATTGTTAATAGCCGGCCGGAACCGTTCTGTAAAATTTTCTTGATGCTATTGAATAGTAATGAGTTATTAATTAACGGATATATACGTCCCGTAGCCCACAGTGAGTTAGGATTGCGGCCTTGCCGCCGGGCATAAATAGGGCCGGCTGAAATAAAATAACGGGGTTCCCTTCAACCCCGGCGTGACAAGTCAGTGATTAGCCAATGGCGGATTTCTGACTGTTTCATAAAAAGGATGTTCTGCGATCTGGCTGTTTTAAGTTACAGTAGGTAAATAAATAGTTTTAAAAATATACCATGGCATTGGCTAATCAAAAATTTTTTTTTGTGTAGAATCGGTTGTTTTGAATTGTTTCGAACGCTCATATCCTATAGAAATTATATTTAATGAGTCTATATATTCTTGACCGGAGTAACCTATGCCAATATCTCAACAGCTGTACAGAAGACATATCGGTAATTACCATATTAATAGTAATAAAAACATTACCAGCCAAGCAGCGCAGCAGGCTTTGCTGCGTGAACTGGCAAATTATCCTGGCGACGCGACGAAAAACCTGAGGGCGATGTTGGCGCTGCAAGCCCTATTGTCGATTTCCAATATTTCATTGGCGACCGGCGAAATGTATATACGGGCGCAAACGGACAAGGCGCGGGTGCCCCGTAGCCTGGCCGGCCTGAGCGAAACGCCCTACTTTCCAATGGCGGCAGCCTATGGCGAAGGCGGAATTTCCCTAGGGAGAAATACTTCACTATTATTACAGCATGGGTGTCAGTACAAGCGCGGCAAAAAAAAAGGCCAAAATTACCGCCATAACACAGCATCATCCCCCAAGCCGGATGCCGGGACGACACCGCCGGTTATTATGGTCCCGGGTAGTGACGTTTCGGCGTCTGATGCCGTGGGATTGAATAAAAGTAAAAGGAAACATCGGGAAAGAGATCCGGTGAGCCTACAAACAGATAATATCAATCTATTTTTGACAAGGCATTACGGCAAGGATAATGAAAACAATATTGCAGCCATAATTGATAAAACAATCCACTTTATTATCCATTGCCCTAATGGATTAGCCGATATCTCCCGCGTGATTCTGAAACATTCCGGCGAGTACGGGGCCCAGAGCCGCGAGACCTTAAGCGACGAGCAGCAATACAGTGTGGTGAGAAGCTGGCTCAGTGCGGTAGTATTTGAAAAAAGCCTGGGTGAATTTATCGGGCGGGTTATTGTTCAGGCGGTCCGGGAAAATGCATGCAGTGACCGGCAGCCGTTAAAACTGCCCAATGAGGTCCTTTATTCATATATTGTAAGCAAGATCGGTATACAAAAACCGGATGGAGCGGCGAGCGGCGAAAAGGTTTTTTCTTTCGACGACTCCGCCCGAAACTATTTGTCTCATGAAGTCCTCTTCGAGGAATTGCCCTTTTTGTCGTTAAGCCTTGAGAATATCGATAATCATAACATTTATGTGGGCACAGTGGACTGGGGATATTTGCATGCCGGCCTGATCATCGCCAAACGAACGGGAAAAGACATTAGCCAATTCGCGTTGAATGAATTGATCCAACTGGGAAGCTCTTTAGAGGATATGTTGTCGGAAGAGATCATAGATCCGGAGCTTGTCGGAATATTCCATCTTCCCGCCAAGCTGTTGTACATCAAACAACAGGCGGAGCGAGAAAACAATATCGAAATTGAAACGATTTTCCGCTCCGAGGAAGGAGATAAAAATGCCCTTGAAGCCTTCTTCTCAGCAAGCGACCGGCAAAAGGCGGAAGAAAATCCCTACAACCTGTTTACGCAGACCCTCAGGAATTACCGTACCCGCACCCAGCTAAGGGAAATGACAAAGACGCCGGTCGCCGCCGCGGGCATTAGCCAGACTGCCTTGAATGATAAAGCCGCCGGTCCGTATTGCCTGGACGCGGCCAGCCCCGCCGACCTTGAACCCGCCGATGCCGACCGGCTTTTCAAAGAGCAAAATGAAGATATTGCGGCAAAATATGCGGTAGTGGATACGTTTATCGTCGCGTTGGCCTTTGAACGGCTGGACCCGGAGGAGATCGATTTTCTACGGGCGGCGGCGATTTATACGGCTTCAGCCGTCTTCTCCGCGTTTGATAACATTCGCGGGCAAATGGTGGCACGGATATTACCCCGTCACTCTTATACCGTTTCGTTATCGGCTAATGTTGATTTATTTGCCGCCTTCCGGGACGGGCATAAAAGAATATTCGCCTTGCAAAATCATGGCGAAAAGTACGTATTGAGCCGCGTAGATTATAATGAAGAATTATATTATGCGTTAATGGCTGATAGAATAAAGATTCGTCGGGATAATGAATATAAATTGAGGATTTATGCTGAAGGTAAAAGAAATCTTTTGAAAAGCGCCGAGGAGCCTCTTGAACAATTGGTTGGCCGACTTATTCAAAAACACCGCGGCATTTTCCTGAATCAGCTGCATGAGCAGGGTTATGAAGAAACGTCCGGAGAAAAGGCGCAAAGATTTCTCCTATCGCTCATTCCGTTGCATGATTGCATCAGCGGTATCATCAATAAAAAAAGCGACGCGCCCCTCTCCTGTGCCTTGGACATGATGCTGTTGCTTCCGCTGGCGGGTCAGGGCCTGGGGTTGGCTTCCCGTTTCGCCCAACATGGTTTCAAGGGGGGGATCTTGGCATACCGGTCCGCCATCGGCTCCCTCGCGGCCCGCGAAACCCTGAGGACCGCGCTACGCCAGGGAGGCAAAGAGTATGTCCGTCACGGGATATTGCCGGCGGCCGGAGAATTGCATCAAAAGGCTTTTATTCAATTGGGTTTGACGGCATTAAGAACGTTTGATCCCGGCCTGGAAATAGCGGGTATTCTCGGCGGACATGCCCTTCGCCGGGTAGTAGCGGCGGGCAACCTGCTTAAAGAGGTCATGCCGGCCTGGAAAAAGGTTTTACCTGGTTTGGAGGCGATATTATCCCATCGGGACCCGCGGATTTCCGCTGAATATATTACAACCGGCCGTCTGCCGGGGCGAGATAAAGATCTGCCGGTAAGAAAGCTGTATGGAGAAAAGTATCATCGGCAGCCCGTTTATGTACAAGTTGATCCCGCCACCGGGTATGTCTTTGGCAATAAATATACCCTTTCGTCCACGGGGATTTTGCATGCGGTGCCCAAAGCGATGGCACAGCGCCTGAAAAATATCCTTGAGGTGGGATTAAGCGGCCGCGGGGCTGCCCGGTCCGCCGCCCGGTTGGCCGTTCGGCGCGGCAGAGGGCGACCGCCTTTGCCACTCACTCCTCCGGTTACCGTGGATCATTTGCTGCGATGGATAGAAAATTCACAAAACATCAATCCGCTGGCAAGTGAGGAATTCATATGTCATTGGGGCTTAAGCGACACCACCTGGTCGGTTTATGTCGAGCCGTCGGGAGCATTGACCGCAGCAGCCCAAGCTTTACTGGCACGGGCGGGAATGAATGAATTTAACAATTTGTTTAGGTTATCGCCGGAACTGCAGCGGCAAATCATTCAACATCTGGACATTGCCCCCCTGCGAAATTTACTGCGGGCTTTTCCCTCATATGAAAATGAACATCTGAGGGCCGTCAGTTTAAGAGCGTTTGCAAGAGAAAGATTGGCACTGTTGCAACAAAATTTTATCCGTGTCTGGGGCGATTGGCTGGCTCAATACTTTCCAAGGGAAAAACGGTGGCTGGCATGGGAAAGGCTTAATCTCTATTTCGAACGTAATAACCGTCAACTTATCCTCAGAAGCCTAAGATTGACCGATTTGCCCGCTCTTTTGCCCGATGATATTCTCCACCTCGATCTCAGCGGCAACCAACTGGCTCACGTGACGCCGAGGTTGCCGGAGAATTTAGGGAGCCTGGATGTCAGCATCAACTTTTTGGACCGGTTACCGGACCCCCTTCCTGCAGCGTTAAATATGCTGGATGCCAGCCATAATCTTTTATCCTTTTTGCCGCCGAGACTATCTCAGTCGCTGACATTTCTCGATTTGAGTCATAATCTGCTGACTTTTTTGCCCTTTTTACCCGATACCTTGGTGTTCTTGGATGTCAGCAACAATAATTTACATTTGTTGCCAGTACCTCTGCCGAAAGCGCTCACGCGTTTCGCGGCAAATAACAACCAGATAACGGTCCTGCCGGATCTTCCGGCAAAGCTGATATGGCTGGAGGTTCATAATAACGCGTTGCAGAGCCTGCCGGACATGCTGCCGATTGAATTGAAATTTTTGGACATTGCCAAAAATCAACTGATGAATTTGCCAGCTTTCTTGCCGGTAACATTAAGAACCATTGATGCCACCGCAAACCGTTTGATGGATTTGCCTGCTATGCTTCCACCTAATTTAGAGCAGTTGTTTGTATCAAAAAATATATTATCATTTTTGCCGCCCCTTTTACCGCCAAAATTAAGGAAGATATGTGCTTCAAGAAATTTATTGACAACGATACCGCAGAATCTACCGCCCGGGTTAAAAGACCTAACGCTAAATAACAACCTTATTTTAGTGGTCTATCCGACGCTGCCCAGCGGATTAAGGTCATTGCAAATCACTAATAATCATGTTTACAAATTGCCCGATAATTTGCCGGATGCCTTACAAATTCTTCATATCAATCATAATCCTATCGCCAGGCTGCCGGCAAGATTACCCGCCACGCTCAAGGAAATCGATGTCAGTTATACCAATGTACCGGGCCGGCCCGCCGACCTGCCGGCCCACGTTAACTTCATCCAAAAGAAAAGCCAAAATGGGCTATGATTTATATTCTTTATATGGCAATTTCCGCCTTTCAGCGGCAAGCTGATGAGCTTTGTTAAGCCTTAAAACAGGAAAAGAACATGTCCTTCAAAATTTTAGGTTACGCGGCTGAAACCGCGACTTCCGCGCTGGCGGCACACACCATCATCCGGCGCGATCCCCGGCAGGATGATGTCGTTATTGATATCCTCTATTGCGGTGTTTGTCATTCCGATCTTCATCAGGCCCGCAATGACTGGGGTTTTAGCGTCTTCCCCCTGGTGCCGGGGCACGAGATCATCGGCAAAGTAGTGAGCGTCGGCGCCGGGGTGAAAAAATTCAAGGTCGGCGACACGGTGGGGGTAGGGTGCCTGGTGGATTCCTGCCGGCACTGCAGTTCCTGTGAGGAGGGGCTGGAGCAGTATTGCAAGGAAGTGGCGACTCAAACTTATAACGATAAGGATCGCCATGACGGTACGCCCACCTACGGTGGCTATTCGGAAAAAATCGTCGTGTCGCAAGATTTTGTTTTGCGGATCCCGGACGGTCTGGATGCCAAATCAGCGGCGCCCCTGCTGTGTGCCGGCATCACCACCTACTCGCCGTTGCGGCACTGGAATGTTCAGCCGGGCAGTAAGGTGGCGGTGGTGGGCCTCGGCGGTTTAGGCCATATGGCGCTTAAGCTGGCCAAGGGTATGGGGGCGGAGGTGACCCTGTTCACCCGGTCGCTGGGTAAAGAGAAGGAAGCGCGGCGCCTGGGTGCCGATGGGGTAGTGTTGTCCACCGAGCCGGGGCAGATGGAGTCTGTGGCGGATCATTTCGATTTGATTATCGATACCGTGCCCTACGAGCATGATGTGAATCCCTATCTGTCGACACTGAATCTTGACGGCACACTGGTGTTGGTAGGGCTGGTGGGGGCGCTGAATCCCGCGGTCAGTACCGTGCCGCTTATCATGGGGCGCAAGTCAGTGGCCGGGTCGCTTATCGGCGGTCTGCCCGAGACCCAGGAAATGCTGGATTTCTGCGCCGAAAAAGGCATTACCTGTGATGTGGAAGTCATTGATATCCAGTATATCAATCAGGCTTATGAACGGATGCTGAAGAGTGATGTGAAATACCGGTTTGTGATTGATATGGCTTCGCTGAAAAAAGAAGCGGCATAAAACAGCGGTTACTTTTGCTCAATGCGCCTTAATCAACGTGTCCGGGAGTATGCCGCCCGGACGCCTTTTTTTGGACGTTGTGGGTCTAATAAATATTTAACAGAATAATGAAGAATAGAGTTTTTTAAATATATTTAATACATTATGGTATATTACTTATAAAGCTTATATGCTTTTTTTAAATCAAAACTTCGATAATCAGCAGTTTTTTTATTTTTAATTTTATCTCTGGAATTATTTTTTTCTCTCCCGTTATAATGAAACCTCTTTGGGTTAAGTTATCATTGCCAGGGGTTTTTAATGCCAATATCTCAACAAGTTTATAGAAACAATATCGGTAATTACCAAGTTAATAATAGCAAAAAAATGCTCACGCCAAAAGCGCAGCAAATATTGCTTAATGATCTGGCGAAATATCCGGGCGATGCGAAGCAAAGGGCAAGGGCGGAAGTGATGCTGCAATCAATACTTATGGTCTCGAATATTTCATTGGCAATCAGTGGCGGGCATATTGCACATCATACCACTCAGTCACGGGGGCGACGTAGCCCGGTTGATTTTACCAAAACGCCGGGGGATGCGCTCAGGGTAGTTTATCCTGAGAACGGCGTTATCCATGGATTAAATCATTCACTGCCGCTACAAGCCGAGCGTCTTTTTAACCCCGGCACAAGCATGCATGGACTCCAGGGCGGCCATATGATTACACGATTACAGGAGCCGACAACGACGATAAGACCGCCGGCCAAGGGAGATTTGGACAGCGACGTCACCGCTCCCGTTTTTACCACAAGCCTGACAACAAGCCCGCCCACACGTTCAGCAGTAAAGGATGAATTATACCAAAAAAGCCCGGCAGATCCGCAAACTGAAAACGTTAAACATTTTTTGGCGAAACATGCCGGCGGAAAACCTTTTGATGATAGTAATATGAATGCGGTGATTGAGGGGGCGATCGAACATATCATTCGCTTCCCTGACGGGCTGGAGAAAATTTCTCGTGAGCTCATCAAGCATACTGGCGAATATGGAGCCCATGACAAGGAGGCCTTGGCAGAATGGCTGCAATTTCGCATCGTCAGAAATTGGCTGAGTGCGCAGGTTTTTGAAATTAGCCCAGATGAGTTTATCGGTCGGATTATCTCTCAATCAATAACGGAGAATAAATGCCATGGCGGGCAACCGCTGAGATTGCCTGTGGACACTCTTTATAATGCCGTCTTAAATAATATCGCCATCCACTCTCTGCAGCGTTCGCCTGAGACCAACGATACCACATTTTTAAATGAAGTGACTCGAAATTATATATACCATGAGATTATTTTGGATAAATTGCCCTATTTGGAGATGGACCATGCCACGGTTAATGAAAATAATATTTACATTGGTACTGCCGATTGGGGACTACTTCATGCCGGCCTGATGATTGTCAATAATGCCAAAAAAGATAGCCGGCAATTCTCTGTTGATGAATTGGTGCAAATCGGCTCTTCTTTCGAGGGCATGTTGCGCGAAGGTGTAGCCGATCCAGAGCTGATTAAAATATTTGAACTCCCTGCCAAACTTTTCTATGTCAAGCATCATGCTGAACGCGGCACGGGTATTTCCTTTAAGGAGATTTTCCGTACCGATGAGGGCAATAAGCTGGCGCTGGAAGCCTTTTTTGCGGCTGTCGATCTGCAAAAAATAGAAGAAAATCCATACCATCAATTTACCCTGGCATGGGAGAATTACCGTACCCGCACACAATTGAAAGAAGAGTTAATGAAGAAGACTCAGGTTGTCACCGCGGATAAGTTGACCTCAGTCCCGTTTTGCCTTTCTAAGGGCCATCTTGAAAATCCCTTAACCGACGATGCCAATCAGCTTTTCAATCAGCAAAATGAAAATATAGCGACAAAATATGCCGCGGTGGATACGCTGATGGTTGCATTAGCCTTTGAAAAATCGGCAGCGGATGAAATTTTTTTTTTGCGGGGAGCGGAAATTTATACAACCTCTGCTGTATTTTCGGCATTTTCTACTATCCGCAATCAGATGTTTGCTCGGGCAATACCCCGGCACGCTTATACCGTTCAGTTAGCTTCTACAGTGGATTTATTTATTGCCCTCAATAAAGAGAAAAAAAGAATTTATGCTTTGGAACTTATTGATGATAAATACAGCTTACTGCGGGTGGATTACCAAGAAAATTTATATCGTGCATTAATGGCCGATCGAGAGAAACTTTATAGGGATAGCGATTATAAGTTAAAGGTATACGATGATATCTATAACGCTCAATTATTAAAAAATACCCATGAACCTCTAGAACAGCTGGTAGGACAGCTCATTAAAAAACACCGAAAAAAATTCCTCAATAATCTTCATGAGTTGGGATATGAAGAGACCGGCGCCGAGAAAACGAAACGGTTTCTGCTCTCGTTGATTCCCTTTTACAATTGTATTAACGACATTAAAGATGAAAAGAGGGAAGCCTCACTGTCCTGCACGATAGACATGTTTGTTTTGTTGCCGCTTGCGGGGCAGGGCGCGGGACTGGCTGCTCGGTTCGGTCAACAGGGGGTAAGGGGAGGGATGATGGCGCTACGGGCAACCATGAGTTCCCTTGCCGCCCGTGAAATGCTGAAAGTCGCTATACGCCAAGGCACCCTCCAATTTACCCGTCACGGCATATTGCCCGCAGCGGAGGAACTGAATCGAAAGGCATTGATTCAGATGGGCTTGGCCGCGCTCAGAAGCGTTGATCCCGGTATGGAATTAATGGGCATGGTGGGCATTGGCGCCTTCCGCCGCATTGCGGCGGCGGCCCATATAATAAAACGGACGCTGCCAGCGTGGGAAAAAGTCTTGCCCTCCCTGGATACGGTATTATCGCTGCAGGACGTTCCGGCTTCCATCAATAAAATCAAAACCGGTCGTCTGCCGGGCCTTGATAAAGATATACCAGTCAGGAAATTGGCGGGTGACAGGTTTAATCGACAACCGGTTTACGTACAGATAGACCCTCTTACCGGGGACGCATTCGGTAAGAAATATACCCTTTCCGCCACGGGTATCTTGCATGCCGTACCCAAACCGATGGCGCAGCATCTGAAAAATATTTTAGTAACGGGATTTAGCGGCCGCGGGGCCGCGAAATACGCCAAAGACCTGGCCGCGGGCAGCGGCAATTTGCCACCGGCCGTTCAACACGCCTCTCCGGTGACGGCGGATCATCTGCTGCGTTGGCTGGACAATACCAGGCAAACTAATCCAGTGCGAAAAAAGATATTTCTTGAACAGTTCGGTCTGAGCGAAAGCGCCTGGTCGTCTTATGTGTCGTCATCGAACGTGTTGACCGCGAGAGCGCAAGCTTTGCTGGCGCGGGCAGAGGTGAACGACGTAAATTATTTGCTGACCCGGTCACAGGTTGCGAGAACGGAAATCATCCGACACCTTGGCGTCCGCCCATTACAGCATTTGTCGCTCGTTTCCAGCCGGTACGCTAACACCTATGCCGGTTTATCCAGTGTAAGGATCCAGGCCGAGGAAAGATTGGCTGTGTTGCTTGAGCAGTATTCTGACGGATGGAAAAAATGGCTGCTTGAGTCCCCTCCACAGAGCAGGCGGTGGTTCGCATGTGAAATTCTAAACGCTTATGTTGATCAAGGTAACCATTATCTTTCTCTGGCAGGATTCAATTTGAAAGATGCCCCCCCTTTTCTGCCTGATGATGTTCTCCATCTTGATCTCAGCTTTAACGGTATTAAGGTTTTGAATACGCCTTTGCCAAGGGGATTGGAATGGCTTCACATTGGGAAAAATTCTCTGGATGCTCTGCCAGACTCTCTTCCCGAAACCTTGGTAGCACTGGATGCATCCCATAACGTTTTGCCCAGTGTGCCCGAACTTAAATCCTCGGTGCTTACCCATCTGGATTTGAGCTGGAACAAGTTGACGTCGTTGCCTCGCTTACCCCAATCGTTGATTTATCTGGATGTGAGCGCTAATCATTTACATCGATTGCCTATACCTCTACCAGAGGGACTGTCGTGCCTTATCGCCAACAATAATAAATTGGTACTTTTGCCGGACTTGCTGCCGAGAAATTTGGAAAATTTGGACGTTCGCCATAATGGGCTGATGCGCCTGTCGTCTGAAATGCCGTCAGGAATTAAACATATAGATGTCTCTTATAATAAACTACGTTTTTTGCCGGGGGTTCTGTCTAAAGATTTAGTTTATTTGAATGCCTGCCATAATCTTTTGGATATACTCCCCCAGTTACTTCCACCCAAATTAAAAAAGTTATTAGTCTCACATAATTCCCTTACCTTTTTATCAATTGTTTTTCCGCCAAATTTGGATCAGCTGCAGGTTTCTGCAAATATGTTAAGTGCTCTACCGCAGAATTTGCCGTTGAATTTGAAAATTTTGTGGGCGAACAATAATCAAATCTCATCGCTGCCCAAGACGTTACCGCCAGGAATAACATCACTGTCGGTCAATTATAATAAAATTACCGAGCTAACCGATGATACGTTGCCCACGTCCTTACAAGTCCTCCACATCACTCATAATAGACTCTCTCGATTGCCGCAAACATTTCCCTCGGAGCTGCAAGAAATTGATGTCAGTTATACACGTGTGCCGGGCAGGCCTGACAAGCTGCCCCCGTCGGTGAGATTTATACAAAACGGGTAGGCACAGGGTTGGGGGCGCTCAGGAACCCTTTTTTTCACTCTTGGCGGATGTTGGCGCGCCGGCGGCCGGAGTATCTTGCCATCCGCCCCCCAGCGCCAGGAACAGCAGCACCTGATCGTCCGCCAGTTGGCCTGATGACTGAGCCAGGGCGGCGTCGCTGGCGGCCAAACCCCGCTCCGCATCCAGAACATCCAGATAGCCGATCTTGCCGCTGGCATAGAGCATGCGGGTTTTTTCCGCTACCTGCCGGGTTTCGTCCGCGGCCGCCAGCAGGGCCTGATGCCGGTCCAGCTCGCGGGCATAATTATTCAGCGCGGTTTCCACTTCACCCACCGCCGTCAGGACCGAACCGTCGAAACGCGCCAGATCCCCCCGCACACCGGCCTGCGCCTGGGCGATGCGCGCCTGAACCGCGCCGGTATTGGGCACTGTCCAGGAAATCAGCGGGCCGAGGCTCCAGCCGTAGGTGTCCCCTCGTCCGAGGTCGCTCATATAG
The DNA here is from genome assembly GCF_018449575.1 of Sodalis sp. dw_96. Classification (GTDB taxonomy): domain Bacteria; phylum Pseudomonadota; class Gammaproteobacteria; order Enterobacterales; family Enterobacteriaceae; genus Acerihabitans. The sequence goes on from NZ_JAAVUT010000003.1 coordinate 127,940, forward strand.
CCGGCGGAGCTGCCGGAGAGTCCCAGGGTGATTTTCGGGTAAAGATCGGCCATCGTCACGCCGACCCGGGCGGTGGCCGCGGCCAGCCGGCGCTCGTTCTGGCGGATATCCGGCCGGCGGCGCAATAGGGCCGTGCCGTCGCCCACCGGGATGAGCCGCGTCAACTGCGGCGGCGAAACGCAGTCCGCCACATCCCGTGGGAAATCCTGCGGCAGGACGCCGGTAAGCGTCGCCAGCCGGTACAGCGCATTTTGCTGCCTGGCCTGTAGCGGCGGTACCGTCGCCTGAAGCTGTTGTAATTGAGCCTTAGCCCGCAGGAAATCCAGTTGACCGGTGCGCCCCGCCTGGAGCAGACGGTCGGTCAAGGTCACTGACTGCTGTTGCAGGTCAATGGAACGCCCGGCGGTCTGGAGCTGCAAACCGGTGGCGCACGCCTCGGCGTAAGCGCGGGCGGTATTGGCGGCCACATTTATTTTTACCAGGTCCAGGGCGGCCTGCGCCGCCTGGCTGTCGGCACCGGCCGCCTCGATGGCCCGTTGTATTTGTCCGAATAAATCCACCTGGTAGGAGAGATTCAGGCCGCTGTCGTAATTCCAGGTATTGGGGGGGACATAGTCCGGCGCTAACAGCGAGACGCCGGAAGGGTGGCCGAAGCTGGGTTCGGCATTGGCCGACAGGGTAGGGTAGCGGGCGCTGCCGGCTTCTTTTAACAGCGCCAGCTCGCGTTCCAGGTCGGCCCGGGCGATGCGCAGATCGGTATTGTGCGTCAGCGCCTGTCGCACCAGGCCATCCAGCCGGTCATCACGGTACAGCCGCCACCAGTGATCCGGCAGCGGTTGCGCATCGGCCAGGGTCGATTGCGATGTGTCTCCTGCCCGCAGCAAGGGCTGGCTACCGGCGCGATGAAGCATGGGCGATGCCGGCGGACGGTAGTCCGGTCCCGCCGGGAACATGGCGCAGGCGGACAATCCCGCCAGCGCCAGCGGTATCAGGGCTTTGATCAATAGCGCGCTCCGCCGGCGGGCCGAAGGCTTGATAGCGACATCCGCCATGTTTATTGTCCCTGCCGGATAAACGTCAGGCCGCCGACGCCGCCGGCGTCAGGGGAGGTGACTTCCACGGTGACGGTTTGACCCGCCACCAGCCGCTGGCGGGCGATATCCGAGGCATTGATTTTAACCCTTACCGGCACCCGCTGCGCCAGGCGTACCCAGTTGAAGGTAGGGTTGACGCTGGGCAGCAGGTCGTCTCCGGTGAGCCGGTCGCGTTCGGCGATGCCTGCCGCGATGCTTTGCACGGTGCCGGTGAAGGGGCCGTGGCCGCCCATGGGAATGACCCGCACCGGGTCGCCGATATGGATGCGCGGCAGTTTGGTTTCTTCAAAATAGCCTTCCACGTAAATCGACCCGACATCCACCAGGGCCAGTACCGGTTTGCCGGTGGTGGCGTAGCTTCCCTGCCGCAGATCGAGGTTGGTGACAATACCGTCCACCGGCGACCTGACCTGGGCGCGTTGCAGGTTTAACTTAGCGCTGTCCAACGCCACCTCGGCCTGGGCCAGGGCGTTTTGCGCCTGTTCCAGGCGAGTTTGTGTCCGCTCGCGCTCCTCCAGGGGCACCAGCGTGCCCAACTGGGCGTTGCGTTTATCTTCGCGCTGTGCCTGGGCGATGGCGATGCGCTGCGAGTCGAGGGCCACCTGGGCCTGACGAACCGCCAGTTCGTAACGGCTGCGATCCACCTCGAACAGCAGCGAACCGGCGGTCACCCGCTGGTTATCTTGTATCGCCACATCGGTCACCAGACCGGACACATCCGGCGCGATGACCACCACATTGGCCCGCACCCGTCCATCCCGGGTCCAGGGCGCCAGCTCATAATGATCCCAAAGCCGCAATGCCGCCCAGATGGCCGCCAGGGTGACCAGCAGGGTGATGAGTACGCGGATGAATTGGCGCACGCGCAAGGTCAGTATTTCAGATTTCATCGCAAATTATCGCTGAACAAAGTAGGTGACATGGGTAATCCCGTAAAGCAGAAGAAAATAGACGGCGATATCAAACAGCGCCGGATGCCAGACCCAGCGATAGAAACCGGCGATAAACAACAGGCGCCGCACCAGCCAGAACACCGCCAGCGTGGCCAGCGACAGCAGCATCAGCCAGGGGATATAGAGGCCGTAAAAACTGGCTTCGCCAATCATGCCGTTTCTCCCGTGGCGAGCAGTATGACGGAGGCGTCGGGAAACAGGTTATGGCGCAAACCTACCAGCGCGGTGATGGCGGTGCGCCAGTGCGCCGATTTATCCGGCATATTGAGTATCTCCGTCAAGGCGCCGTCTATTGTGGTGAGCAGTGTCCCGGCGGGCTGATTTTCGGCGGCGCGAAACAGGGCGGCCAATTGCGCCAGCAAAGCGGGAAAACCGATGGTGGGAAATGCTCTTCGCGCCTGTTGCAAGGCGATGACATTGGTGCCCAGGCGCAGGTCCCGCAGGGTTTCGCGGGCGATAATATTATGGTGGACCGCCTCTCCCTGAGCGATACGGGTCACCAGCAAGCCGATACGGTCCACCATGCGGACGGCAAAAATTTGCAGTTGTTGCGTGCGGGTTCCGCTGGACATGACCACCAGATCCCGACGGATGGCCTTACGGATGCGCCTGGCGCTCCAGTCGGCGCCCACCGAACGGAATAATTGGGTCACCCGCGCCGCGACGAAGGTACCGAACAGTTGCGCCGTGGTGCTGTTGATAAAGGTAATCACATCCGCGTGGTCGGTATCATGGGACGACAGCGTACCCGCCACGCCGAAAAGCAGCGGCAGCGCGACCATCAGCAGGGCCGGGCGGGCGCTATAGCAGCCCAGGACAATGAACAGCGGAGCGCAGATCAATACCAGCATGCCGAAATCCTGCACCATGGGCAGCAGCACCAGGATATAGATGGCCGAGATCGGCGCGGACCAAAAGGTGTATTTCAGGAAATTGTTAATGGCGGGGACCGGATCATCCATTACCGCGAAGAAGCTGCAAAAAACCGCCGCCATCATGGCGGCGGTAGCCCCGGAATCCCAGCCGAGCATAATCCAGAACAGGCAGCAGAAACCGATAGCGATAAACGCCGCCAGGGACGATAACAGCGCCATGCCGAGATCGCGATGCAGCACCCGGTTACCGATGGCGGCCATACGGCGGCGGGGCATCGTTCCATGCAGCATCCCCAGGGTAATATCCTGGCGCAATATCATGCAGGCCTGCCATTTCGCCACCAGCTCTTCCAGGTAGCTTGCCAGGGAAATTCGCAGCGCCCGCGACCATGGGGTCTGCTTACCGCCGGACTCCAGGAGATGCACGGCCTCCCTTAATTGCAGGCGCTGATCGTTAAACTCCGCCGGAGTGACGGGTACGACCGGTTCCGTGCCGGCGGCCAGCGGGTCATGCTCCGTCAGCCACCGGCTGATGCGGTTAATCACCGTCACGACGTCCGGGCTGTAGCCCTCTTCGGCCTGGTAAAGCGCCTTTAGGCGGTCTTCCACCGCGGAAAGCGTGGGGATCAGTTCCGCCACCCGATCCTGCATTGCGCGAACCGCCCCCGCGGTCCAGGTGAGGTTGCCGGTATCGTAGGGGATATGGGTGGCCAGCAGGCGCAGTTGGGTGATATCCACGGACAGCCGCAGGCGGGAAGCGGAAATTGCGTCTTCTTCTTCTTTCGCAACCGGCGCCTCAACGGAGAAGATATCCTTCAGCCAGCGCCGGGTATCCGTCAGGGTTTTATCCAGCAGGCCCATCACGCTGTTGGTTAAACCGGCAGGCAGCACCACGCTGTGTAACAGGGTAGCGCATAAAATGCCCAGGCTGATTTCCTCCACCCGGGTCACGGCGGTGTTAAAAATCAGGTCCGGTGTTTGTACCGTGGGAAAACCGATCAACGCCGCGGTATAACCGGCCAGCATAAACGTATAGGAGCGGGGAGTCCTGTCCATCAGGGAAACAAACAGGCACAGGCTGACCCACAGGGCCATCGCCAGGGATAACAGTACCGGAGCATTGGATAGGGTGGGGATCAGAAACACCGTGGCGGTGCTGCCTATAAAGGTGCCGCACAGGCGATAGACCGCTTTGGAGCGGACCATGCCCGCCAGCGGCTGGCTCACGACATACACCGTCAATAATGACCAGAAGCTGTTGGGCAGCCCGGCGCGGCTGGCCAGATATAATGCCAGCATAGCCGCGGTGAAGCTTTTGAGTGAATAGATGATCTCGGCGCGAGAGAACAGCTTAATCGTCGGCATGGTCATCGTCATTCAGAGCGTTTCTTTCGGTTTCTCGGCATTAATGGATGAAGACCCACTAATACCCAATCGTCGTTCCAGCAGGCAAAACGTACGCAAACAGGCCTGCACGTCCTGGTCGGATAAGCCGTCGAACAATTCGGCGCGCAGCGCATTGAGCATGTCTTCAATCCGGGTCCGGATGGCGTTGCCCGCTTGTGTCAGACAAAGGATCTTGGCGCGTTTGTCCACCGGATCCTCCTGGCGCAGGACCAGTTCGGCATCCACCAGTTGATTCAGCGAGCGCACCAGCGAGGGTCCTTCGATACCCAGCTCCTCCGACAGGCCGCCGGGCCGGATGCCTTCAGGATGACGGCCAATCAATACCAGCGGCCACGCCATGGCGGTTGACAGGCCCAGCGGCGCCACCACTTTGTCGGCCTTGGCCCGATACGCCCGCTGCAATAATCCCAGCGCGACGGTAAGCGCCATTAATGCCTGTTCGCGATTTTTTGGCATGGTCATGGTTATGCGTAGTATGTAATTAGGTAGTTTGCTAACTATATGGTGATGGGCGCCGGGAGTCAATACCTACAGAGGCGAATCTCCTGGCGGTTCGCTGATAAAAGCAGAATGCCTGGCGGAAAAAAGAATACCCAGGGCTATATTTAATTTCCGCTACGAAAATAAAATAATACTCATTGTCGCATTGATTAGCGTATAAGGATTATCTTTTATTTTTCCGGTTTTGATAATTTGTTAATAATGCATAATTAATATTTAAAAGTTAATTAATTTCACTGCAAGTTTGCCGGTGAAAATGGACAGAATATGTAACTCATTGATTAGACATGTCGTAGGATAAAATATAATATAAAAGCAAGTTATTAGATTGAGTTAATAACTTATAAAAATGGAATTATATGTTATTTTTCGAGGAGTCAGCGCCAAATGCCAAATGTTATCCTTTCAAACGAAAACGCCATGTTGGCTATTGATTCGCAAATGAGCCGGGGAAAGGAGCAATCGTTAGACGATTATTTGACTATAGATATGTTATTTAGAGAAACTTACACGGTACAGTTTAATGGCGAAAAGAAACGCGAGTTGGGCCGCATGACATGGCCGGAAAATACGCACGAGACGTTACCGGAAACGCGGATCTTATTTATCAACCAGCTTATCGAAAAGCTTGCCGGCATGACGCTGTCAAAGCAACAACCCTTGATCCTGGTATCCCTTGGCTCCAGCGGTTTATTAACCGAATATTATATTCATAAGGGTTTAACCAACGCCGGCTTCACCAACCTGCATTGGCGATTCATTGACGCCTCTTATCATGACGGACAACAGGGGCTTGAAGTAGTGGATGATTTTGCAAAGAGACAGCGCGCGCGGGTTGAGACCTTTACGTCCAATATGGATTATTTAATGCCAAGAGTCCCAAGCAGGCCTTCGCTTTGGCAGGATTGCCATGCGGGTGGGATGGTCTTGGTGTCTCTCGGTTCGCCGGTACTGGATTCCAGGCTCATCCAAGGTGATTTCGCCCTTGAGGATAATGATATCAGCCTGGCTTCGTTGGGAGAATCTATTCGCTACAGTCATGCGACTTACTTATTTGCTTCACTTGATAAGAACGAGTTCGCATTCGAGTAAATTATTACCGTCTCATTTTCAACGGCCGGCTATTGTCTCCCGTGGTGGCATTCCTGTTGGTGAAATGCCTGTTGATGAAATAGTGCGGTTATAAAACCTGGTCTTTGGGGCGGATGTCATAGACGCGGCCGGCGACATTCGTCCAAATAACCGGGCCGGGCACCCGTTCAATGGAATATCAAGACTGGGCCTGCTTGGCCGGTCTCAGCCAGCAGCGGATAGTATCCTTCATCACCGCCAGGCGTTCTTCCAGGGCCTGCCCGCCGGTCAGGTCCCGCTGATAGACCATGGACAGGGTGGCGCTGTTGATCAGATAGAAGAAACCCAGCGCCGATATGGTGATATTCAATTGCATGGGGTCAATATCCGCCCTAAGGGTTCCTTCACGACGGCCGCGCGCCAGGATGGACCGGGAGATTTCCAGCCAGCTGGCATTGATTCGCGTCACGTTGGCGGAATCTTTGAGATGACGGGCCTGTAGCTGGTTTTCGCTGTTCAACAGACGGATAAATTCCGGATGGGCCAGGTAATAACGCCAGGTAAATTCCACCAGCGCCATAACCGCTTCATCCGCCGGCAAATGTTCCAAGGCCAGGGCGGCTTCCTGTTGCCGGATTTCGCGGTAGGCGTCTTCCAGCACCCGCGTAAACAGCTGGTCTTTATTTTCAAAATAGTGATAGAGCAACTGCTTATTGACCTGTGCGCCGGCGGCGATTTTTTCCACCCGGGCGCCGTCGAAACCCTTATCGGCAAACTCCTTGCGGGCCGCCGCCAGGATACGGCTTTGGGTCAGGGCGGGATCGCGTTTGCGTATGCTGCTGGTATCACCTGCCATGCCATTTCCTCCGCTAATGAAAGATTGAATGTGTCGCTGAGATGCCGAATCCGCCCGACCCCGGCATATACCCCTTGCCGCCGGTTATCCGGAACCTATCCCGGGCATTCGTACAATGAAAGCCGCCGCCAGGATACAGGAGGCGATAATGATCTCCGTTGTCGCAAGGATACCGGAGGTGATAAGGATCTCCGTTGTCGCCAGGATATCGGCGGCCATAGGTGTTTCCGTTGCCGCAGATAGTGCGCCCCTGTCTTATTGTTAGTCAACCGTCCGGTTGATTATGCGAAGCAGATCATCTTTTTAAGGTCGGCACGACGCTATACTTGGATAATCAACCATTCGGTTGATTAGGCTGTCCAGTTGATTTATAAGGCTGCCATCCGATTGATTAGGCAGTACATGTAATGTGTTTGACCGTTCGTCCGGCGTCAAGTCGGGTGAATAACCACAGTTGGCCCTTAGGCAACGAAGCTGAAGGGACGTTAACCGTTTACGGAGGCTAAAGATGAACCATGCCGGCCCACCGGTCGCCTTTATCACCGGTTCCACCCGGGGGATAGGAAAAAGCTGTGCCGTCGCCCTGGCGCAGGCGGGTTTTAACGTGGCGATAAACGGTCGCGATAATCAGGAGGGACGCAGCCGCCAGCAGGCGCTGGTGGCCGAACTGCAACAGTACGGTATCGAGGCCATGGCCTGCGCCGGCGATGTCGCCGACCTGAACAGTCAGCAGGCCATGATTGACGCCATTGTCTCTCGCTGGGGCCGCCTGGATTGCCTGGTAAATAACGCCGGTACCGCCGCGCTGCGGCGCGGGGATTTGCTGGATGTCACCTTGGAAAGTTATGATCATTGCCAGAACATCAACAGCCGGGCCATGTTTTTTCTGTGCCAAAAGGCCGCCAGGCAGATGCTCTCCCAGGGCGAGCTGAACGCGGCCTATCGCTGTATTATCAATATCACCTCCTGTAGCGCCCATGTCCTGTCCGTCTCCCGGGGGGAGTATTGCGTCTCCAAGGCAGCGGCCGGCATGGTAACGCAACTGTTCGCGCTGCGCCTGGCGGATGAGGGTATCGGCGTTTATGAAATCCGCCCGGGCATTATCGACACCGACATGACCCAGGGGGTGAAACCCAAGTACGATCAATTAATTGCCGAAGGACTGGTGCCGATGCGGCGCTGGGGACAACCTGAGGATATCGCGCGGGTCATCCAGTCCATCGCCGCCGGGCAGCTGCCGTTTACCGTCGGCCAGGTCATTGATGTGGACGGCGGCCTGGGCAAACCGCATTTCTAGCCCGCAGCGAATGCCCCGGTGCGCCACCAGCACACGCCGCCATCGTTCACGATGACGTTGAACGTTAAACAAGGATATATCCCATGAATGAGCCGGACGGCCAATTGCTCTCCATCAATACCGCCACCCTGCGCCGGCAGTGGCGCCTGGATCAGATTATCGACGGCTGCGCCCGGCACGGCATTCGCGGCATCTCCCCCTGGCGGGATCAAACCCAGGCCTTGGGAATAAAGGAGGCCGCCCGGCAAATCCGCGCCCGGCAACTGCAGGTGACCGGCTATTGTCGCGGCGGCATGTTCCCCGGCAGCACCGCCGAAGAGCGCCGGCTGACGTTGGATGATAACCGGCGGGCGGTGGACGAGGCCTTGGAACTGAATGCCGCCTGTCTGGTGTTGGTGGTGGGAGGCTTGCCGGGTTCCTCACGGGATCTTCCCGGCGCCCGTTTGCAGGTGAGGGACGGACTGGCGGAACTGCTGGAGTACGCCCGGCCGGCGGGCATGCCTCTGGCCATCGAGCCCTTGCATCCCATGTATGCCGCCGATCGGGCCTGCGTCAACACCCTGGAACAAGCCAATGACCTGTGCGACGAACTGGGAGACGAGGGGCTCGGTCTGGCGGTGGATGTTTATCATACCTGGTGGGACCCGAAACTGTTTGCGCAGATTGAACGGGCCGGTAAAAAGCGCTTGCTGGCCTTTCATATCTGCGATTGGCTGGTGCCGACCCGGGATATGCTGGAGGATCGCGGCATGATGGGGGACGGCGTCATCGATATTCGCCGAATGCGCCGGGCGGTGGAAGCCCAGGGCTACCGGGGTTTTCATGAGGTGGAAATATTTTCCGAAAAAAACTGGTGGCGGCGGGACCCGGACGAGGCGCTGGAAACCTGTAAAGAACGACACCGCCGGCACTGCTGACGGGACTCGAACCATGGCGGCCGATAAGCGGCACAGGTGCCCTGTGCCTCAGACTGCTGACAAACGTACTCGGAATCAAAAAGGCGGGACAGGCTGCCAGAGGAGTAAACCGTCCGCGCCAGGGACGGCGCGGATCGAGTCTACAGGGACGTATTCACGGCGTGTTTACGATCTGGCAGCCTGTCCCGACCGGACCACTTTGTCAACAAGGTCCGGCACAGGTGCCCTGTGCCTTCAGTTTTTCGGCCTCTGGCTCATGCTCAGTCCGCCAACCGGATCGTCAGCGCTTCGGCGCCGTGGTCCGGGGTGATGATGATGCCGAGGTCGCCGTCCGCCCCCTGGCCGCCGATTGCCGATGCGATGCGGTGAATATTGCGCAGGCACAGGGTCCAATGGCGGGCTTCCCCTTCGGCCCGCAGATAAATGTCCTGCCCGCGGCGTTCGGCCGTCAGGGTGAACCGGGTTTTACCCGTGGCGGAAGGAAGCCGGCACTCCGCCTGCCGGCCTTCCGCCAGGGCAAACAGCTGGAAAGCCGGCTCAACGGTATAGTCATAATCCGGCCTTTGATCGTTTTGACCCAGCGGCAGCAGGGTATTCTCCCGCACATAGAGCGGCAGGCTGAGAAAATCATGGCGCTCTTTACGCCAGCCGCCGGTGGCTTCGGCATTGCTGAACAGATGGGTCCAACGGCCCGGCGGCAGGTAAACGTCAACCTCACCCTGTTCGCTGAACACTGGCGCCACCAGCAGTGCATCCCCCAGCATATATTGGCGATCGAGATAATCGCAGCCGGGATCGTCGGGGAATTCCAGCATCATGGCGCGCATCATCGGCGTACCGGCGCCGGCGGCCTGGACCGCCGCCTGGTAAAGGTAGGGCATCAGGCGGCATTTCCACTGGGTAAAATGCCGCAGCACGTCACAGGCTTCCTCATCATAGGCCCAGGGGACGCGGTAGGATTTGCTGCCGTGCAGCCGGCTGTGACTGGACAGCAAGCCGAAGGCGCACCAGCGTTTATAGACGTGGGCCGGGGCGGTATTTTCAAACCCGCCGATATCATGGCTCCAGAAACCAAAGCCGGACATGCCAAGGGAGAGGCCGCCGCGCAGGCTTTCCGCCATGGATTCATAGTTGGCGTAACAGTCGCCGCCCCAGTGCACCGGGAATTGCTGCGCCCCCACCGAAGCGGAACGGGCAAACAGCACCGCATCCTCCCGTCCGCGTATTTCCTGTAAGAGCTGAAAAACCGCCTTATTGTACAGATAGGCGTAATGATTATGCATTTTCCGCGGGTCGGCGCCGTTAAACCAGACCACATCGGTGGGGATGCGCTCGCCGAAGTCGGTCTTGAAACAATCGACCCCCATCTCAAGCAGACGCCGCAAGTGGCCGGTATACCAGGCGCAGGCCGCCGGATTGGTAAAATCCACGATGCCCTGGCCCGGCTGCCAGCGATCCCATTGCCAGACCCGCCCGTCGGGGCGTTTAAGCAGATAGCCCTGCTCCATGCCCTGTTTGAACAGCGGCGATTTCTGGCCGATATAGGGATTGATCCATAAACAGATCTTGAGTCCCCGCCCTTTGAGCCGTTGCAGCATGCCCTCCGGATCGGGAAAGACCTCCGCATCCCAGGTAAAATCGCACCATTGGAAGGCCTTCATCCAGAAACAGTCAAAATGGAACACATGCAGCGGCAAGCGCCGTTGCGCCATGCCGTCGATAAAACCATTCACCGTTTTTTCGTCATAATCGGTGGTAAATGAGGTGGTCAGCCATAAGCCGAAGGACCAGGCCGGCGGCAGGGCGGGACGGCCGGTGAGGCGGGTGTAGCCGTCCAGCACCTGTTTGGGCAGCGGGCCGTCTATGACGAAGTATTCAAGATATTCTCCCTCGACGCTGAACTGTACTTTGGACACTTTTTCCGAAGCCACTTCGAAAGAGACGCACTCCGGATGGTTCACCAGCACGCCGTAACCGCGGTTAGTAAGATAAAACGGAATATTTTTATAGGACTGTTCGGTGCTGGTACCGCCGTCCCGGTTCCAGGTCTCAATGGTCTGGCCGTTTTTCACCAGCGCCGCGAAGCGTTCACCGAGGCCGTATACCGTTTCTCCCACGGCTAAATCCAGGCGTTCAAAGACATAACTTTTATCCAGATGCTCGTTCCGGACATAGCCGCCGGACCGGGCGCCGCTGCCGGTGATGCGCCGGCCGTCATGGAGAAAGTCCAGGGCCCAGGTTTCTCCTTTGCTCACCCGTACCGACAGGCCGCCGCTGCTCAAGGTCGCATAGTCATCATTATCCTCAATGCGGGTGACGGTGGCGGGATCGTGGTTCAACGGATAACAGGGTGTTTGCGGAGAAAGTCCCTGGAAATGTTCAATGCGTACGCCGATAACGCCGGTCTGCGGCGAGAAAAAACGCAGGGTAAGCAGAGGAATGTCCAATTGATCTCCCCGGGAGCTGACGTCGCGGGGGGCGGCGAACACCACCAGATCCCGGCCTTCCCGCCGGACCTCGAAGACCTGCAGTGGATGGGTCAGCTGCAAATCGGGCTGTATCAGCCAGTTGCCGTCGCTTATTTTCATCTTATCGCCTCAAAACGTAATGAATGATTCGACCTGGTTAAGTCTGTTTCAACGCGGCCGCTGCGGTTATTTGCGTGCTATGCCCTGGGATAACTCGCCTAAAATGCGGTTCATCATCGGGGTGCGCAGGGTATAAAAACGCTGGGCCACAATAGCGCTCAGCAGGTAACAGATACCCGGCGCCAGGGTGAACAGGGCAATCACGCTCGCAAGCGTCCCACTGTTCTGAGTGGCTCCCCCCGCTTGATAACCCGCGCCGGCCAGCACCCAGCCTATTATGGCGCCGCCCAGGGCCAGCCCCAGTTTGAGGACAAACAGCGTACCGGCGAAGCTGATGCCGGTCAGCCGTTTGCCGTTGGTCCATTCGCCGTAATCCACGGTATCCGACATCATGACCCACTGGATAGGCGTGACCATCTGGTGCAGCACGCCGATGATAAAAATAAAGCCGAACATGATGATATTCGCCCCCATCGGCACCATGAACATGGCGAAGCTCAACACCGCCAGCGCGGCGTTGGTCCACCAGAATACCGCCACTTTGCAAAACCGGTCGGTGACCGGTTTCGCCAGGGCGCTGCCGATGAGGTTACCCACCGAATAAGTGCCGAGGAACAGGGCGAAAATCGCCGGATGGCCGAGGATATAGGTGACGTAATACATCATGGCGCCGCCGCGTACCGATACCGCCAGGATATTGAGGATGGTCAGAATGCCGACGATACGCCATTGGTCGTTATGAATGATATCCCGCAGGTCTTCGCGCATGGTGCCCTGCGGGGCGGTGCGATCGCTGATTCGCTCCCGGGTGGTGGCGAAACACAACGCCAGCATGATAATCGCCACTAGCGAAAGAATGGCGATACCGCCCTGGAATCCCCGGGCCTGGTTCGTGCCGCCCACCAGTTTCACCAACGGCATCATCAGTACCGTGCTCAGCATGCCGCCGGCGGTGGCCAGTACGAAACGATAGGACTGCAGCGAGATACGCTGGGTCGGATCGTTGGTGATGACACCTCCCAGGGCGCAATAAGGAATATTCACCACCGTGTATAGCAGGGTCAACAGGGTATAGGTCACGGAGGCATAGATCATTTTACCGGTCAGGCCGAGATCGGGGGTGCTGTAGGTAATGACGCAAATAATGCCGAAGGGTATCGCCCCGAACAACACATAAGGGCGGAATTTGCCCCATCGGGTGCGGGTGCGGTCGGCCGCCAACCCCATGAGCGGGTCGGAAACGGCGTCCAGCGCCCGGGCGAACAAGAACATCGTGCCGGCGAACCCCGCCGGGATGCCGAAAATATCGGTATAAAAGAACATCAGATAGAGCATGACGTTATCAAATACGATATGGCTGGCGGCATCCCCCAGCCCATAACCGATCTTTTCTTTAACAGAGAGTATTGAATGAGAAATGATGGAATCTGCCATTGTTTTTATCCTCAACGACTGTCGTGGTTGGAAAGACAAAAAGCTTATACCCGTCATATTCAGGGTATGGATGGCTGTTAAATTAATAAGTTACGAATTCCCTTACCATTACGTTATTTCATAATGTAATTATGTTTGTTGTTTTATGTGATCTTGTTAGCTTATTTGTTTGTCGCCATGACGGCGTTGCCGCTAACCCTGTAACAGCTTATGCGCCAGCACCGGCACGATTCGGGAATCCCCCGCGTCGGATATGATCCGTTCCACCTGGGTCAGCGGGCCGATTTTCACCGTGCTTTTACGCCCGAGCTTGCTTTTGTCCATCAGCAGCAGGGATTGGGTGGCTTTGTGGAGCATTATGGTTTTGAATTCGGCGTTGATGGCGTTGGAATCCCACATCATGCCATCGTTATCAATGCCTTCGCAGGAAAAGATAAACAGGTCGATGTCCAGGTGTTTCAGCAGTGAAAAAAGTGAGGCATTCATATAGCAGGCATATTTACGCTGCAGTGTGCCGCCGGAACTTACCAGGGTAATACGGGATTTTTTTTCCAGTTCATGGCAAACCCTGACGCTGTTGGTAAACACCGTCAAGGGGATGTCCGGCAATTTTTTCGCCAGATACCAGCAGGTGGTGCTGGCGTCCAGGGCAATCACCATGTCCTCGTCGATCCAGGTCAGGGCCTGTTCGGCGATATCGGCTTTGCTATAGAGGTGGCTTTTGATCCGGTCATTAAACGAGTCGCCGCTGTCCGGCGCGCCCCGTTTGATGCTTTTCGCCCGGCCATGTTGACGGATAATCAAGCCGCGGTCCTGCAAGCTATTGAAATCGCGGCGGATGGTCTCTTTGCTGACCTGGAACCAGGCCGCCAGTTCGTCCACCTTCAGGATCTCCTGTTGAGAGATTAACGCCAGAATATCTTGCTGCCGCGTTGATTTCATATGCCCTCCGATGCCCAGGGTCCGGATATCTGTACTGACCGTGGGCATACGATACGGCATGGGCCGGTCAAAATATGGGCGTCACCCCCTTTTTTAGCAAGATATTGCCGTATTTCGCCGTTTCACCGGTGAGGACAATGGCAGAGGCGCCCCGGGCGCGATGGTAAAACCCGTAACGATCGATACGCGTCACCGGCGGATGTTCGCCGTCACCGAACAGGGCCCGTAAATAGCGGGTCTCCACCTCGGGATCCAGCTTATCGCCGGCGCCGGGGGCCATCATCACCAGCGGCGGGGCGTAGCTGTCCAATTCAAATAACGGGATGATAGCCGCCAGCAGCGCGGCCACCGACAGTCCGTCGGCGCGCACCACCTGCGGCCCGAGGGAGTGGGCCGGGAAAAACGCGTCCGCCAGGATAATTTCGTCGCCATGGCCCATCTCGGCGAGAATTTTCAGCAGCGCGGGAGAAATAAGCGGGGAAATATTTTTCAGCATAGCGAGGCTCCGTTTAAAGGGGAAGGCCGGCGGGGGGCAGCAGCCGTTGATAACGGACGGCGTCGTCCCCCGGCCTGAACCATTGGTATTGATAGGTCACCTGTTGGCGGGCCGCTTCCGGCGTAGCGTAGTAGCCGATACCGCTCCAGGCGAACATCGACGCGCCGAGCACGGTGGTTTCGGGCTCATTCAGCGCCTTGATGGGCAAATTCAGCAGATCCGCCTTGATCTGATTCCATAAATCGTTGCGGCTGCCGCCCCCCACCAGCGTCAGTTCGTGGCTGGTGAAATGGCCGATGTGTTCAAGCAATCCGAGATTATCCCGCAGGGTGGCGGACAGCGCTTCTAGCGCGGCGCGGTAGATATGACCGCGCCGGACCGACAGCGACAGGCCCTGCCAGCCGGCCCCGGCGTCCACCAGGCTGCCGTGCGCACGCACGCCGTCGGCGCCCGGCGGGATTGCCCGGGCTTCTTCGATCATTTCCCGGTAGACCGCGTCGGGAGAACTGCCGCCCCAGCACAGCTGGCGGACCCATTCCAGCACGCCGGACGCCAGCCATTGCAATCCGGGATTAAACAAACCGGCGCAGCTGTCCAGTTCGCAGGTGGATCCGGCAATTGCCGGCAGCATGCCGGTATTCACCCGCTGACTGCGTACCATCAGGATTTCCCAGGTGCCGGAAGAGAGGACCGGTTGATCGAGGGCGGCGCCGGAACCGAACAAGGCAAACTGGGTATCGTGGCCGGCACAGACAACCGGCAGTCCCGCGGGCAGCCCCAGCCGTTCGGCAATGGCGGGCAGCAATGGCCCAATCACCTCGCCGGCGTCGATAATAGCCGGGAAAAGCCGGTTATCAAGCCCGACGCTCTGCAAGATCCGCTCGCTGAACGCTCCACGCTGCACATCCAGCAGTTGACTGGTGCCGGCCATGGTGCGATCGGTGGTGAACGCGCCGGTCAGCCGGTGATTTATCAGTGAGGAAATAAACAGCCAGGCCCGGGCCTGCTTCAGCAGGCGGGGCTGGTTTTCCCGCAGCCACACCAGCTTATAGAGGGTATTGAAGCTGAATTGGCCGACGCCGGAGATGCCCTGCAGCTCCGCCGGGGAGATATAGCGGCCGATATCGGCCATGACGGCGGCGGTACGCGGACATTTCCAGCTTATGATCGGATAAAGCAGCTTCCCTGCTGAATCCACCAGGGCGCCGTCAACCCCGAAGGTAGTGACGGTCAGGGCGTGAATGCGGCATGAGGAGAGCTCGGCGGATAAGCTGCGGCAGCACTGGCCGAGGCCGTCCATCATCCCGTCCAGGGACCATACCTGCCAGAGCGGGTTTTCGCCGCCGGGCCGGCTGGCGTTGGGAATCACCGCCTTCGCCACCACCCGTCCCTCGGGAGAAAGGGCGACGGCCCTGAGATTGGTGGCG
This sequence comes from Sodalis sp. dw_96, assembly GCF_018449575.1. Lineage (GTDB taxonomy): Bacteria > Pseudomonadota > Gammaproteobacteria > Enterobacterales > Enterobacteriaceae > Acerihabitans. The sequence goes on from NZ_JAAVUT010000003.1 coordinate 143,798, forward strand.
CCGCAATCCAGTACGATGACAACATCTTGGCTCATGGCGGCTTAAGCCTCCGGATAGATTTTGTGACAGTTCGGACGAATTGCCGCCGTCAGGCGGCAATTCGCGTGCTTGTTGACAAAGTGCCCGGTCGGGACAGACTGCCAGATCGTAGCTATACAGCAAACCTGCCGTGAATACGTCCCTGTAGGCTCGATCCGCGCCGTCCCTGGCGCGGACGGTTTACTCCTCTGGCAGCCTGTCCCGCCTTTTTAACTCCGAGTCCGTTTGTCAGCAGTCTGACGAATTGCCGGCGCGGCTATTTTTTATACAGCGCGCCGTAGTTTTCACAGGCGCGGTAATCCTGTCCTTCCGGGTCCATGCCGTGAGCGGCCCAGGCGGTGGGGCGGTAAATCTGCTCCTCCGGCACATTGTGCATACATACCGGGATCCGCAGCATGGCCGCCAGGGTGATAAAGTCCGCTCCCACATGGCCGACGGTGAGGACGCCGTGGTTGGCGCCCCAGTTGGCCATTACCGAATAGACGTCGCGGAAGGGGCCATTGCCGGTGAGGCGCGGGGCAAACCAGGTGGTGGGCCAGGTGGGATCGGTACGCTGAATCAAGGTGTCGTGCACCGCCGCCGGCAGGTCGACGCTCCAGCCTTCGGCGATCTGCAGTACCGGGCCGATGCCGCGGATGATATTGACTCGCGTCATGGTGAACGGTACGCCGCCCCGGCTCAGGAAGCAGGACGAATAGCCGCCGCCGCGGAAATACTCATGAATGGCCGGGCACCATTGGGTGGCCGCCAGGCAGTCCAGCGCCTCCTGTTCGCCGATCTCCCAATGCGGTTTCAGGGTTGGTTTGCCTTCGGCGTCGTTCTGGCGACAGGTGCCGTCCAGCGCCGCCGAGCCGGAATTGCTCAGGTGGATAATGCCGTTGGCCCCGTGGCCTTCCAACTGATGTTGCGTGACGCGTTTTACCGCATCGGGGGACCAATAGGTGCGCACATCGGCAAAAATCTGCGCGGTGCCGGTCAGGGTGTGGCCGAACAGCATGGCCACCGCGTTCAGACTGTCGTTTTCCGTCGCCACCACCATGGCTTCCCGCACGCCGTTCCAGTCGAAGGAACTGTTGAGCAACGCCTCGGCGGTATCGCCGTTCGGGTATTGATCGGTCCAGTGGCGCTGTCCCTGGAAACCGGCGGCAATGGCATTGTAACCCAGGGATTCTTCCACAAAGCCCCGTTCGGCCACTTTGGCGCTGCCCTGCATCATGTCGCGGATGCAAATTGCCATCAACAGGCTTTCCCGCAGTATTGCACGGCTTTGTTCCTCGGTCTGGCGGTACTGCTGCGCGTTTCTATCGTTCCCGAATCGGAAATATTTATCCGCCCAGGACAGGGCCAGCTCCAGTTCGTCGGTGTCATAAATCTGCTGATCCATCCGGCGGCGCAGCTCGGTCATATCCACCGCCTGGACCTTCATGCCCAGCCACGACTCAAAAAAGTCATGATCGACAATGGATCCGGCAATGCCCATGGCGACGCCGCCGATGGACAGGTAGCTTTTTCCTTTCAGGGTCGCCACCGCGATGCCGGCCCGGGCGAAGCGCAGCAATTTTTCCCGCACGTCGGCGGGAATATGGCTGTCGCCGGCGTCCTGTACATCGTGGCCGTAGATGGCGAAGGCCGGCAGTCCTTTTTGATTATGGCCCGCCAGGGCGGCGGCAAGGTATACTGCGCCGGGGCGCTCGGTGCCGTTAAACCCCCAAATGGCCTTCGGGCGGAACGGATCCATGTCGATGGTTTCGCTGCCGTAACACCAGCAGGGAGTGACGGTGATGGTCAGGCCGATATTCTCCGTGCTGAATTTCTGTTCGCAGGCGGCGGATTCCGCCATGCCGGCGATACAGGTGTCGGCTATCACGCACTGCACGGCTTCACCATTGGGATAACGCAGGTTGTCGGTCAAAAAGGCCGCGGTGGCGCGGGCCATGTTCATGGTTTGTTCTTCCAGGGATTCGCGGATACCCAGCCGGCGTCCGTCGATAACCGGACGGATACCCACCTTGGGCGTTAAAGACGCGTGGTGAGTGGAAACAGGTTGACTGCTCATAGGGATTCCTTTTCTGTTCTAAACAGCATCGGCGGCGCCGGCCAGGCTTTTGCGAACGGTGCGGCGCCGTCCTTTATTGATTCAGATCGCTACTTTTTGCCAAACGGGTAGAGCAATTTCTGAATCGCCGGATCGTTCAGGTTGCTTTGGGTGACGAATTTCACCGGGATATCAACGGATTTCGGCACCTGCTGCCCGCGAATGGATTTCACCAGTGTGGTGAGCCCCTGGTAGCCGATCTGGTAAGCATCCTGGACAATGAAACCCTGGATAGCGCCGATTTTGAGATAATTGATGATGGCTTCGGTGCTGTCGAACCCGATGACTTTAATTTTGCCGGACAGCCCCAGGGTTTTAATGGCATTGGCCACCCCCAGGGTTGAGCCTTCGTTGGTGGCGTAGATTCCCGCCAAATCGGGATTGGCCCGGGTCATATCGATGGTTTTATCCATCGCCTTCTGCGGGTCGCCGTCGCTGTACTGCACCGGCAGCAACGTAATGTTCGGGTATTTTGCCTTAATGGCTTTGCTGAAACCTTCCGTACGCTCAATGGCCGACGTGGTGCCGGCCACATGGGCGACGATGCCGACCTTGCCTTTACCGCCCAGCTCCTTGGCCAGCGCGTCCGCCGCCGCCGCTCCCGCTTTTATGTTGCTGGTGGCGACAAAACTGACCGGAATATCGGAATTCACCCCCGAGTCGAAAGTCGCCACGGTGATATGCTGGCTGTTGGCTTTCTCCACCAAGGGAATCAGGGCGTTGGCATCCAGGGACGACAGCAATATCCCGTTGGGATGGCGGGTGATGGTATCTTCCATTAATTGGATCTGTTCGGCGATTTGGGTTTCATCGGACGGGCCGACAAAACTGGTTCTCACCGATAAGTCCTTTGCCGCCGCATCCGTACCCAGTTTCACCGTCTGCCAGAATTCTTGCTGATAGCCTTTGCTGACCACCGGGATATACATCTGGTCAGCGGAATAGGCCTGGCCTATGCCGAATATTGCCATCATTGCCAGGCCGCAAAACGTATTTAATTTCATCGTGACAACCTCATAAAAGTTATATTTATACAGTTCAGGTAAGAATGACGTCGTGGAATTAAATTCTTTTACGTATCGTGTCGAGATAAACCGCCGCAACCACCACAATGCCCATCGCCACCATTTGCCAGAATTGCGATACGCCGATTAAATTCAACCCGTTGTTCAGCACGCTCATGATGAACGCCCCGATAACCGTGCCGCCGATGGTGCCGATGCCGCCCATCAGGCTGGTGCCGCCGATAACCACCGCGGCGATGGCCTGGAGTTCATAACCCATCCCGGCCGTCGGCTGGGCGGAGTTGAGCCGCGACGCCAATACCACGCCGGCAATGCCGGTCAAGACGCCGCAAAATACATAAACGAATACTTTGACCCGTTTGACCTTGATGCCCGACAGGTGTGCGGCTTCCTCATTGCTGCCGATGGCATAGATATAACGGCCAATCACGGTTTTATTGAGGATATAGGCGGAGCCGGCGGCCAGCGCTATCAGGTAGATCACCGGATAAGGCAGGAAATTGAACAGTTTGCCCTGCGCCAGCATTTGAAAGCCGGGATATTGCAGAAAGTAGAGGGCGCGACCGTCGGTGAGCACCAGATTGACGCCGCGAACCGACATCATCAGCCCGAGGGTGGCGATAAACGGCGGAATGGTGCCCTTGGTCACCAGAAAACCGTTGATATAACCGCAAATCCAGCCTCCCAGCACGCCGGCCAGCACACAGACGGAGATGGGCAGGCCAAAGGAGGCCGCCAGCCCCACCAATACGCCGGAAAAAGCCACCACCGAACCCAGGGAGAGGTCGATGCCCGCTGTAATAATCACATAGGTCACGCCAATGGCCAGTATGCCGATAACCGAGGTTTGCAGCGCAATGGTCATCAGGTTGTCGGTGTTCAGGAAATAGGGCGAACTCAGGCTGAAAAATAACATAAGCAGTATCAAACTCAGCAGGGGCGCGAAACGCATCAGCAACGCCTTATTGCTTAATTTTTTATTTGCGCCAATCTGTAAATATTTGGTTATGCCAATCATGTTTTAACCCTCTAACGTCGCAAATTTCATTATATTTTCCTGATCCGCTTGCGATGATTGCAATTCGGCAGTAATACGCCCTTGACGCATGACCAATATTCTGTCGCACATACCGAGGATTTCCGGTAATTCAGATGAAATCATGATGATGGATTTACCTTCGGCGGTGAGTCGATTCATAAGTTCGTATATTTCGAGTTTTGCCCCGACATCAATACCCCGCGTCGGCTCATCAAAAATTAAGATTTCAGAGTTTTTGCATAGCCATTTGGCAATAATGATTTTTTGCTGATTACCTCCGCTTAAATTAACCGCCAATTGGGCCAGGTCCGGCGTTTTGATCCGCAATCGGCGGCGAAGATCCTCGCTGGTTTCCCGGCAGCGTTTCTCGTTTATTACTCCCCAGGCATTGGCGTATTGCCGGTAGCTGCTCAACATGATATTGGTGCCCACCGATAAACCCAGGGCGAGACCGTCTTTTTTCCGGTCCTCGGTAAGATAGCCGATGCCCAGGGTAATGGCGCGGTAAACGCTGTCCACCTTCACCTTGCGGCCGAACAGCATAATGTCGCCGCTGTCGATGGCGTCAGCGCCGAACAAGGCGCGGGCCACCTCGGTGCGTCCGGCGCCCATCAGGCCGGCGAACCCGAGAATTTCTCCCCGCCGCAGCTCAAAGCTGACATTGTCCAATACCCCTTTGCGGCACAGGTTCTTAACGCTAAGCACCGTCTCTTCCCCGGGGACGGCGGCCCTGACCGGGTAGATATCCCCCAGTTCCCGGCCCACCATCATGGTGATCAACTGGGCAATGCGCACCGTAGTGTAATCCACGGTGGCGATGTATTTTCCATCGCGCATTACCGTGGCCCGATCGGCGATGAGCGCCAGCTCCTCCAACCGGTGGGAAATATAAACGATGGAGACCCCCTGCGTTTTGAGCAGGCGGATAACATTAAACAGGCTGTCGATTTCACTTTCCGTCAGCGCGGCGGTGGGTTCGTCCATAATCAGGATCTTGGCGTTTACCGACAGCGCTTTAGCAATTTCCACCATCTGCTGCTGCGCTACGGTTAACGCGGATATCAGCCGGGTGGGTGCAATGCGGAGGTTCAGCATGGCGAGAAGTTTCTCCACCGCCTCGCGCTGTGATGTTTCATCAAGAATCCATTTGATATTTTTATGATGTTCCCGCCCGATAAAGATATTTTGTTCAACGGTTAAATCCGGGAATAGATTAAATTCCTGATGAATAATGGCAATGCCCAGGGCGGAAGCGGCGATGGGACTGGGTATATTTACTGGTTGATCATCAAGATATATTTGTCCTTCGTCACAGGTATAGACTCCCGACAGGACTTTCATTAGCGTTGATTTACCGGCGCCGTTTTCGCCGAGCAATGCATGCACTTCACCCCGATGCAAATCAAAACTGACGTTATCCAAGGCCAAGACACCGGGAAATCGCTTGGTGATATGATTCATCTGCAATACTGTTTCGGGCATGTAGCCTCCGGATAACACTCTGATTAGCCGACTAATCTTTAAGGCGATGATCTGGATAGCAGGGCTGGAAGCCTGTTGCTTTGTAATGTTGCCTCTTTTGGCTAACTCGAGTTAGCAATTTATGAAATGCGTTGTTAAGACACAAAGCCTTTAATCAAATATTGTGATGGTGATCGGAATGAATATGTTAATTCGCTGGAGAAAAGTCTAAACGGTCAATTTAAAAAACATATGCTGTCTGCCCCATAACCGGCATTATGTAAATAAAATGTGAGTTTAATCACTAAAATAAGTCGCTTTATTCTCAGGATTTAACAATAGCGGAGAAAGTTCATTGTCGTTAAATGTCCGTATCTGCTGGTTATTCAAAAAGCGGGCATTATTTTATAAACGTGAATGGCCTGATAAAGGCTGCTGGAATTATTAATGCTGGATTGATCACATTTTTATTGCAGCTGGATTTCGCGTAAATCCTCTCGGTTAATTATAGCGGTCAGGGTTAATTGCCCTGGGACTGTATAGAGAGGATTCAAAATGGAAAGAACACCTTTAGCGCGAGAGATTATCGATACCTGCCTGGAAATGACTCGTCTCGGACTTAACCAGGGTACCGCCGGTAACGTCAGCGTCCGTTTTCGGGACGGCATGCTGATCACCCCCTCCGGTGTCCCTTACGACCATCTCGACGAGCAGCAAATTGTGTTTGTCGACGGCGAAGGACAGGGCGAGACGGACAAAATCCCGTCCAGTGAATGGCGTTTTCATCTGGCGGTATACCATACCCGTCCGGACGCCAACGCGGTGATCCATAACCATGCCCTGAACTGTACTGGGGTCTCCATATTAAATCGGCCGATTCCGGCCATCCACTACATGATTGCCGCCGCCGGCGGGGAGGATATTCCCTGTGCGCCTTACGCCACTTTCGGCAGCCGGGAACTGTCGGAACATGTGGCCGTCGCCATGCGATACCGCAAGGCGACGTTATTGCAGCATCATGGGCTGATAGCCGCCGAAGAGAATCTCTCCAAGGCGTTATGGCTGGCCCATGAGGTGGAAGTCCTGGCGGCGCTGTACCTGAAATTGCTGCCTATCGTCCAGCCGGTGCCGGTATTGCCGTCGGATGAAATCGCCCGAGTGGTGGAAAAATTCAAAACCTACGGTTTGCGGGTGGAACATTAATCCCGCTCAATATAGACCTTATTGATGAAATAATAAGCAATATGTCTATGACCCTTAAGCCATTGCTTCGGCTGTGGCGCTGAACAAGACTGACAATAGTACGCTAAATGCCGCGGCGAGAGGCCTTTCGCCGGCGCCTGACCTATCAGGGCGGACCAGCCGCAGCAGGATAGGGTTCGACAAAGGGTGTGAAGCATATACTTCAAGCGTTTATTCCAGAAGGGTCATCTGAATGAATCGTAAGCTTCGTGTTGGAGTCATCGGTGGAGGTATCGGTGGCGCTGCATTGATTGCATCATTGCGGCAACGGGGCATGGAAGCGCATCTGTTTGAACGTACCGCGGCATTTAAAGAAGTAGGCGCAGGGGTACAAATGTCTCCTAATGCGGTGAAGATTTTACACGCGTTGGGATTGCGGGATACCCTGCGGCGGCTGGGATATGTGCCTGAAGCCGTTATCGGGCGCCACTGGCGAACCGGGCGGGAGAATTTCCGCACCCCGCTGGCGGATAACTGCCGGCGGCTGTTCGGCACCGATTGTTATCATCTGCACCGGGCCGACCTGTTGGCGATGCTGGTGAATCTCATCAACCCGCGCCAGGTGACCATGAATGCCCACTGTATTTCGGTGACCAATCACGGCAAAACGGCGGTGGCGCGTTTTTCCGATTGTGAAGACTTCGAGGCTGATGTGATCGTGGGCGCCGACGGAGTGCATTCCGTGGTGCGCGATAGCCTGTTCGGCGCCGAAGCGCCGTTATTCACCGGTAATATTTGCTGGCGCGCGGTCATACCCGCGGCGCTTCATCCGGAATTTATCACCCCGGTCACCGCGGTCTGGCAGGGACCCAACGGCCACGTGGTGACCTATGCCATCAGCGGCGGCACCGCGCAGAATATTGTCGCGGTGAGTGAAACACCGCACTGGATGGCGGAGTCATGGCACGTGCCCAGCAGCCGGGAGGAGTTGTTGCATGCCTTTGCCGGCTGGCATCCCGACGTGATCCGGGAGCTCTCTTCCGCGGAGAATGTTTTCAAGTGGGGCCTGTTTGATCGCGATCCCATGGGTCAATGGTCGAAAGGGCATATCACGCTGCTGGGGGATGCGGCGCATCCCATGCTGCCGTTTTTGGCCCAGGGCGCGGCCATGGCCTTGGAAGACGGCTATATCCTGGCCAGCCTGCTGGCGGTGCCGGGCATCGATATGGTCGAGGCTTTGCGGCGGTACGAAGCGGAGCGGCTGCCCCGCACCGGCCGGGTTCAGCTATCGGCGCGGGCCAAGGGTAAGCGCTTTCATCTGACCTCCCCCTGGCAGCAGTTCAAGCGGGATTTCAGCTATAAACTGAAAGTCATGCTTAATCCCCAGACCGCCGGACAGGATGCTCATTGGGTATTTTCTTACGACGCCACGGCGTTCAGACCGGCCGAACGGCAGGTCGCGTCGGCGGTTGCCGCCCCATTTCTTTAAGGCTCACCGAGACGTCCTTGCCGCCCGGCGGGCGGGCCGTTAGAATGCCCATACTGACTGGAGAGGTATTCGGCGGCAATCAGCACTGCAAACAGCCCCGCCCAAACCGTCACTCCGGTCGGCAAGGCCCTTCATAACGCAACGGCGTCAGTCGCAGCCGTTGCGGCACGAGGACGAAACACTCTATTTCGCCGTCAACGCGGCCATAGGTCATCGCGGTCATGACATTAAAAACGCAGACGGAGCTGAAGGGTCCGGAACGTTCATTGCTAAAAAAATTACATCTGGCTTCGCTGGTGGAGGGCTGCACGCTGGTTATCCTGACCTGTATCGCGGTACCGCTGAAACACCTTGGCGGCTATCCGCAGGTAGTCACGATGATGGGTCCGGTGCATGGTCTGGCCTTTTTGTTTTACGCCTGGATGGTGATAAATACCGCCTCCGGCGGCATGTGGCGCAAGGGACAGGTGGCGCGGTTGTTATTACTGGCGTTTATCCCCTTCGGCACTTTTTTCAATCTGGGTATGATCACCAGGCGGTCAGCCGGATCGGATACCCTTGATACTTCGGCTAAGGAAAAGAATTCATGACAACCTATTTACTGCTTCTTTCGCTGCATCTTGTCGCCTTTACACTGTGGATTGGCGGCATGCTCATCTTGGCTCTGGCCATGAATAGCTGGAAAAAAATCCCCCCCTTGGAGCTTTCCCCTTCCTTGCGTATCTTTACCGCCATTCAGCGCTGGAATCAGACGGTGACCATGCCCGCCATGCTGTTAAGCTGGCTGTCCGGCCTGGCCTTACTGATGATGGGCAATTGGCCGCCGTCATATTCATTGCTGCTTAAAGGGGTGTTTGTGCTGGCGCTGTCGGCTTTGCACGGTATTCAATCGGGTTCCTTTCGGCGCAGCCTGGGGGAATCGCAGCTACAGGCACCCGCCATTCTACGCCATGCCGCCGGTTTTACCCTGGCGGCGCTGGTGATCATCGTACTGCTGATCCAGCTTAAGCCGTTTTAAGACCCCGTGGATCGACATTGTCCGGTCGGCATTAACGTGCCGGCTCACTCTATCGAGGCCCCGCTGAAGTCTCAGGGCCGTATTGAACCCTCGAGGACCGGTTAAAATCCTCGGTCCGGTTAAGCTGCCGTGGCCTGTTTTAGCGTCGCCGCCACGGTTTCCGCCATCGGCGTGGTGGGCCGGCCGATAAGCCGGCTTAGCTGGCGGCCGCTGTCGAACAATCCGCCCTTGGCCGTTCCGGCGGCGGAATCCGCCAACATGGCGGCCACCGGTTCCGGCAGGCCGGCCTGTTTCAGCAACTCTTGATATCCCGCCTGCGTCAGGTCGACATAATTGACCGCGGTGCCGGACTGGCGAGTGATGTCCGCCGCCAGGTCCGTCAGCGTATACGCATCGTCTCCCGCCAGTTCATAAATCTTGCCGGCATGATCGGTCCCCGTGAGCACGGCCGCTGCGGCGGCGGCATAATCGGCGCGGGCGGCGGAAGAGATCAGTCCGTCCCCGGCACAGCCTGCCAGGGCGTTATTGGCGATGGCCGCCGGGATGCCCATGGCGTAGTTCTCGTTATACCAGCCGTTGCGTAATAGCGCTACCGGCAGGCCGGAATCCCGCAGCAGTGCTTCGGTGGCGCGATGCTCTTCCCCAAGGATGGTTAACGGACTGGTATCGGCATGCAATAAACTGGTGTAGGCCAGCAGACTCACGTCAGCCCGCTTGGCGGCTTCTATCACGGCGCGGTGCTGCGGTACGCGCTTGCCGACGTCGCTGGAAGAGATCAACAGCACTTTGTCCGCGCCCTTGAAGGCCTTATCCAGCGTAGCGGGCTGGTCGTAGTCGGCCTGGCGGACGTTAATGCCCAAGGCGGCAAGGTCCTGTGCCTTCTCAGGAGAACGTACAGCGGCAATAAGCTCGGCGGCCGGCTGGGTTTTTAATAATTCATTAATAACCAGACGGCCCAATTGGCCGGTGGCGCCAGTAATAACGATCATGATTTTTCTCCTGTATGGTTTTAGTTATGCCACTTTAACTTGTATACTTACTTTTAGTAAGTACTAACAAAAAGGTAAGTATTATGACGGACAAGTTGGCGCCGGACTGTTCCCTGGCCAGCAAGATGCAGCGCGGGGAACTGCTGGATGTAAATTGCCCCTCCCGTGAAATCCTGAAGCATATGACCAGTCGTTGGGGAGTGCTGGTGCTGATTGCGCTGGCGCAGGGCACCCATCGTTTCAGCGAGTTGCGCCGCAAAGTGGGCGGGGTCAGCGAGAAAATGCTCGCACAGACGTTGCAATGGCTGGAGGACGACGGGCTGGTGGTGAGGACATCATTCCCGGTGATGCCTCCCCATGTAGAGTATAGACTGAGTCTGTTGGGGGAAGAGGTGGGAGAAAAAGTCGAGGCGCTGGCGGATTGGATTGAAATCAATATGCCGCGGATTATGCGGGCACGGGCTGCCCGGAGCCCGTTGGTGCAAGAGGCCGGCGCCCTTTAACAAGCCTGTTGCACGCTCGGCGATCGCGGGCTTACCGCGCTGTGGGGCGCTCCGTCGGGCGGAAAAACCACGCCCGCTTCGACCCGGCCTCAGCAAACACGGTCTCCCTTTAATTCGCCGGGTGCAAGCTTCGGTTAAAATTGGAGTTCCATATGGTTCTCCCGATACTCTTTGGGTGTGATTTCAAATCCCTTTTTGAACACCGAATAAAAATATTGTAGCGAGGGATAGCCGCACATCTGCGAGACTTCGTTGATGGTTAACGAGGAGGAAATCAGCAAATTGCGGGCGCTCTCCAGCTTCTCTTCATGGATAACGTTATGAATGGTTTTGCCGGTCTCATCCTTGAAGCGTTTTTCCAGGTTTGAACGGGACATGCCCACCACGTCAAGCACTTGCTCCACCTTGATGCCCTTGCAGGCATGATAGCGGATATAGTGCATGGCCTGGATCACCGCCGGATCGCGCAGGGAGCGAAAATCCGTGGAGCGGCGTTCCACCACCTTAAGCGGCGGCACCAGTATCCGCTGCAACGGCAAACGTGAATGATTCAACAACTGATGCAGCAGCTTGGCGGCCTGATAGCCCATTTGGCGGGTGCCCTGGGCCACCGAAGATAACGGTACCCGCGACAGGCAGCGGGCGAGCTCCTCGTTATCAATGCCGATAATGCACAGCTTTTCCGGAATGGCGATATTCAGGTGCTCGCACACCTGTAGCAAATGACGGGCGCGGGCATCGGTGACCGCGATGATGCCGGTGTGGGACGGCAGGGATTGCAGCCAGTCCGCCAGCCGGTTCTGGGCGTATTGCCAGTTGTCCGGCGTGGTCTCCACCCCCTGGTAAACTATCGGCTGATAATATTCGTCGGCGGTAAGCTGGCGGAAGGCCTGCTCCCGTTCCTGGGACCAGCGTTTGCCGCTGCTGGGGGGCAGGCCGTAAAAGGCGAAGCGGTTGAGGCCTTTTTCCTTCAGGTGCATGAAGGCGCTGGCCACCAGCGCATGATTATCCGTGGCGATGTAATGCACCGCCGGGTAGTCTTCGTTATCCTGGTAAGAACCGCCGACCCCGACAATGGGCACGTTGACGCCGCTCAGCAACTGCTCGATTTCGCGGTCGTCGTAATCGGCGATAATACCGTCCCCGAGCCACTCCTCGATACGATTAATCCGCCAGCGGAAATCGTCCTCGATAAAAATATCCCAGTCGCATTGGGATGCCTGCAAATATTCCCCCACGCCTTCCACCACTTGGCGGTCGTATACTTTATTGGCGTTAAATAACAATGTGATGCGATAACGTTTTTCGAACATACAGGGTGTTCTCGCAAAAATCGTCCGGTAGCCAGCATATACCCAGTAACGCCGGGAAAGTATTGACAGCGTGTGCGCCAGCTAGCAAATTCGCGATAAAAAATCGCCGGAAAAACCTGTGCAGGGGACTGTGCTCCACCCAATGTATTTGAATTTGAATCAATGATGTGATTCTAATATCTGGGTGCTGCCGAAAAAAATCTTATGTAAGGATGAGAGGGGGAATTTCATCCTGTCTATTTGTGGGTTGTAGGCATGAGTTAGTAACTTCCCATCCGGCGTTGTTTTTCTTGAAATGTGGCTACACTGTAGCTACAATTAAAAGACCTATCAAAGGAGGTCCTATGGTTGATTCTATTGTTCGCGCCCGGGTTTCACCCGAATCCAAAGCGGCCGCTATGGCCAACGCCAAGGCATTAGGTCTGGATTTGTCGACTGTGATACGCATGGTCGTTAACCATCTAGCCGTCAGTCACGAACTTCCGGCTGACCTGTTTCAACCGAATAAGGAGACTCTTCAGGCTATTCGTGACTTGGAAACGGGTATTGAGGTAACGCGTGTTGATACGGTCGACGACCTTAAACGCGACCTAGGCTGGTGAAGCTCTTATGCTGACTATTGTTTATCAGAGCCGGTTTAAGAAAGACGCTAAACGTTACGATAAGAATAAAAAAGCACAGACCATCATTTTAACCACCATCGCTTTGTTACAGACAGGTAAGCCATTACCAAAAAATTATAAAGAGCATGCTCTAATTGGCAATTATATCGGTTATTTAGAATGCCACGGAGCGCCTGATTTATTATTAATATATCAACGTACAAGCACTGAGTTAAAGTTATACCGCGTGGGAAGTCATTCTGATTTATTTTAGAAAGAACGCCGCAAAAAAACGTTAAGCCGCTCTTTCGGTTTCAGTGATTGTGATTGAAGCTTGATGCATGCTCGGCATTGACATCTTAGTCCTGAAACCCAGAGCGTCTAACATATCGAACATGGCATCGATAGTGAAAAGCTCAATCTTGGCATTCTTCAGCTCTGACACACGGGATTGGTTGATGCCGAGTTTTTCAGCCGCTTTTTTTTGCGTCCACCCTTTCTCTTTGATTAAATTAGTGATCATGATCGATAAATCCATTTTCATTGCCATTTTACTGGCGGTTTCAGCCTCATGTGTCACATGGAACGGACTTTCGTAGAATTTTAAAGCCATATATATCTCCTACTATAAGTAAAATTAATTATCTAATATTTTAGATATCATGTCAAGATTGCTGTACAACAAAAAGTGTTAAATATACTTATGAAGGCCAGTGCTTGCTATTTGTATAAAAATATTCAGATGACGATTTGACCGGGGGCTGTACTCCTCCCCTCTCGTTATAGGTCTGCAAGAGCATAAAAAAGTTACTGCGTTAATGCGTTTCGTCGATCTTTATGGGTGTGGTAGCCGGCATCAGCATATCCAGCTGCTGCTGTTTTTCCATAAGGGTATATAACAGCAGCTCTCTCACATCTTCATCTTCGATTTTATAGGCGGCAAAGGCCAGCGCCCGGCATTGGCACTGCACGTCGTCAAAACACAAGTTGGCGGGGTCGATAAGGTTTTCCATGGTAATCACCTGATAAAGGTGAGGTGCAGCGCAGATGTTTTATAACAGGCAAAAAAACAGATACGGTGACCTCGGTTGCGAGCGCCACCGCACAAAAAACTATCAATGGCGGTGGCCCAAATCGGGATCTCACAACCGCTACACACTACTCCTCGGCCAGCTCTAAAGCTGCCCGATCTGAGCCACCATTGATATTACACGCGAGTTTTGCTCGCGGTACAATGATTACTTAGGAGACGACATAATACAATATGCATATTATGTCGCCGTGTGTAGCAAGGGAGTGAGGGTCCCTGCATTAGAAAACTAATGCCGGGCCATAATAACGGAAATATTTTTAAAATGACAAGAGGTAAATTATAGAAATATTAGTTTCTAAGTTAATATTTTCAATAGGTTATATATTTTTTTAGTTATTATGATCTATAAGTAAGCATTGAATGAGTTTGTGAAGATTGATTTTAACTGTATTTTTTATCAGCGATTTTGCTGCGCGTAAATTTAAGTAAATAATCATGTTAATTGATATTAGTGATAGGGTTATCTTATTTTAGAATTGATTGTAAAAACTTGATGATAAGTATCATGAACTATCTGTAATAATAATTCGTCTAAGGGTGGCGTTTGCATTCAAGTGATCACCCTTTCGCATTTTACTTTATAACCTGTTCGCAGATGGCTTGACCCTCTTCAGCTAAAAATCACCTTAATCCTGCTTTAGTTAGAGGTCCCATGAATACTTGCTTCAGCAATGAAATGCGCTGCCGTAGGGAAGCCATCAATAACGATGGACTCCCCACCCAAATGCAACTAAATCTACCCCCCGACGCCTTTGAACTTATCAATAAACGACACAATTTTCTGAAAAACGGTCTGTTTCTTGGTTTTGTACTGAGGATTCAAAGGACTTAGCTTCGGTAATGTTTCGTTAAGCTCAGTACCGTTTTCACTGGCGTATTCGCGTTTCAGTGAAGCGCGGATATAACGTTTGGCGGCGGCTTCATTCAGATTTTCGCTGCGTATCAGTTCTTCTACTTCCCGATGCTGTTCACGCTGAGCAAAAATAAAGAATGCATCAATGATTCCGGCCTTATCAGGCATGTCATCCAGATTGGTTTGCTGGATGAAATCGACAATAAGGCTTTCTCTGGCACGGTTGCCAAGACTTGAGCGGATAAGCCGCCGCACCTCGTCTATCAACGTCGTTTTGCTCAGGTTCTTTTTGTTATGCTCAAAAATCAGGCCCAGAATGTAATCCAGGGTAATCTCCTGGGATTTCAGCAGGTCCACTTCAAAAACAACGTCACTCCAGTCAACGGTTGATTTCTCTTTGTCGTTCGCGGACTTCTCTTTGCGCTGCCAGTCACGAATATCGTTATAGGTTGAACGATAATCCTGAACAACTCGCTCAGGCGGTAGCCGGACTTTCTGCAATTCAGCCAGCTTTTCATCATCAAGATAATGCTTTGCCTTAAACGCTTCTGTTGCCGCCGGGTCGCTGAGGTCGATTTTTTGCAAGGATTTCAGGGTGGCAAATTCATCATAGTTTTGCAGGATGTTTTCGGCACGAAGGTATTCGCCAAACAGTTTAATGAAGTTCTTTTTCTCTTTTTCTGTCTCAATTTTTGTGGGGTCAGGGAAGTGTTGTTCTAACGCGGCCACCACATCCATAAAACCGCGTTTCGCTTCACCGGTGACAATATCGGTAAAGCCTGCCATGTACTCCTCATAACTCTTCTCAAGCACGACATTTTTCGTATTTTTGTCCCCATACAGCGTAATCGCATCTAACGTCATCGACTGCTGCTGGATGACATCAGATGATGCCCTTCTCACGCAAGCAACGGCGGGGACCAAGAAATGCTCTGTCAATCCTCCACATCAATGCGCATCATCGGCAGTAGTAAACTTCAGAATCCCCCAGGTATTGGGCAAAAGGCGGCTGGAAAAAATACACACTCAAGGTTGCTCAACCATTTGCGTAACTTCTCTTTGTGTCAACGACAAATGAATATGCCTCACTTTCGAACTTAAATCAGTGTTGCCGACAGGGTAGCACTTATCATTACGCGGCCCCTTGTGTGCCGTAGACGCGCGCGAGTCGATGGAGCTCCGCCATTAACTCCTGATCCGGTTTGTTTTTCAGTATTTCCGCAATGGTGAAAACCCGACCTGCCGGGAGCAGGCCATTCAGCACGGTATTGCGCTCCTCCATAAAAAAGGAATACTGCATCCGGTCACTGAATCCCTTTAGGTTTTTGAGCAGTTCAGGGATGCCTTTGAGCACGCCTTTATCTGATATAGTTTCTGCATCGGTGAACTGGAACACCGGGTAGTAAAACTCACCGTCAATCTCCAGGGCGAGCAGTTGGCCAGCATCCTTCCAGTTTCTGATAGTGGTTTTGGTTTTGCCCAGGATCTCCGCGGCCTGAGCTGAATTATACACGCCGCCGTCTTTCTCCAGCGTCTGAAGAAAGAGGGCTTTACTGTGCAACCGGCGCAGTTGTCGGGTCTTTTCTGTGGTCATACTGCTGACCGCACGGTTTTTCATGTATTCAATAATGACATCAAGGGCAAAGGCAGCATCAGTATGAGCCATGCTGGCCTGACTGATGTGGGTATTGCCAGAACGCACATCGTCTGCCAGCTCCTGAATAAAATTTTGCAGGCGTGCTGCTGGTGTGACGCTATCATGATAAATTTGTTTATCGGAGGAACGATCGTTAATGTTTCGTTTTTGAATGGCCGACGTCATAAAACCTCCTTTTCGATTTCATGGCATTTATCATGAGATAAATCGAAAAGATGTGCAAATTGTTAACGCCAATTGAATTTTTTATCCCCGTTGTTGCTGTGGGAGCAACGCTTGAAGAAGCTGTCGATGGGTGAAAGAGCAAGGTAAAGATTTTTTTAAATGTCTGATTTTGATCTAGCTTATTATTCAATATATTCCGTTTAATCGAAATCTTTATCGCATTGATAGACGCGTTTCAAACTGCCCGTTTTACTGTTGATTAATGACCCGGGGGCTGTACTCCTCCCCTCTCGTTATAGGTCTGCAAGGGCATAAAAAGGGGCTGCGTTAATGCGTTTCGTCGATCTTTATGGGTGTGGTAGCCGGCATAAGCATATCCAGCTGCTGCTGTTTTTCCATAAGGGTATATAACAGCAGCTCTCTCACATCTTCATCTTCGATTTTATAGGCGGCAAAGGCCAGCGCCCGGCATTGGCACTGCACGTCGTCAAAGCACAAGTTGGCGGGGTCAATAAGGTTTTCCATGGTAATCACCTGATAAAGGTGAGGTGCAGCGCAGATGTTTTATAACAAGCAAAAAAAACATATACGGTGACCTCGGTTGCGAGTTCCACCGCATAAAAAACTATCAATGGCGGTGGCCCAGAACGGGTTTGCACAACCGGTATCAACTATTCTCGGCCAGCCCTTAAGCTGCCCGACCTGAGCCACCATTGATATTACGCGCGAGTTTAGCCCGCGGTACAATGATTACTGAGAAGACGACATAATACAATATGCATATTATGTCGCCGTTGATACTAGGGAGTGCAAGTCCCTGCATTAAATAACTAATGCCGGGCTATAATAACGAAATTATTTTAACGATGGCAAGGGATAAATAACAAAAAATACTTGCTAAGTTAATATAATCAATGGGTTATATAATATTTTTTGTGAGAAGAAGTTATAGGTGGATGTTGTATTATTTCGCAGAGAGTTATTTTTATCTGTATTAATTATCGGCAATGATGGCATGAGTAAATTTAAGTAAATATTCGTTTTAATTGAAATGAGTGAAGTGATTATATTATTTGGCTAGTGATTAAAAAATAACGCCCGACTTGACTATGACAATCAATAATTGAGTGAAACATAATCATAATCCCCGGGTGACTGACGGGCGTAATGGTCAAGATATAATGACTTATCAGTATCAGAGTGATTGCCAAGAGCATCAATTGAATATCTGTGAATCACACCCACCTAAGGGCGCGGCATCTGTGCCGCCACCGATCTCAACAGTTCGATAAAGGTGGCCTGCAGTAAAGTAGGGCGCCAATCGTTCCGACGCGTCAGGGCGATAGTCCGCCAGAAGTCCGCGCCGGGCGATCCGATTTCCACCAGCTGTCCAGCCTGGCTTTCCAGACGGAATTGATCCCGCGACATCAGCGTCAGCCAGTCGCCTTCCAGCATCATGCCGCGTTTAATGGTCACAGACCCGCATTGCACCCGCAGGATCGGTGGGGCTTGTCCGCGCGCTGCGAACATGCGTTCCCAGTTCACCCGCAACGGCGTGCCTGGCGCCGGCATCACCCAATGGTGATCCAACAGGTCGGCCGTGGTCAGATATAATTTGCCATGCAGCGGATGTCCGGTGCGGCCGACGATCACCAGTTCGTCATCAAACAACGCTTCCTGGCTCACGTCATGGGTCGGGACCTGCTCGCGTTGCGAACCGATCAGCAAGTCCACATCCCCCTGACGCAGGTGGCTCAGTAATTCGGCATGGGGACCTTCGATAATCTCCACGGAGGCGGCCGGCCACTGAGTACAGAATCCGGCCAAGACCCTGGACAGGAAGTAGGAGCGAGCCACGGGCAACACACCGATGCGCAGCGTGCCGCTCAGGCCCTGGTTGCGAGTGGCGATTTCGTCAATACCGGCTCGCAATTCCGCCAGCATCAGGCACACGAAGTGCACCAACTGACCAGCCGGCATCGTAGGTCGGATCGCTCTGCCCGTGCGCTCCAGTAAGGGAATTTCAACGAGTTCCTGCAATTCACGCATCGCCCGGTGCAGCGAAGGTTGGGAGATGTCCAGTTGTCTCGCCGCGACAGCATAACTGCCGGCGCCGACTACCGACACCAGCGCGCGCAGTTGGCTCATGGTCACCCTCTGCTCCAACTTCATTAACACCGGTTTGCCGGAGCCGCGACGGATTTGCCGCACGCCGCTGGTCAGGTAGGCGAGGGCCCGCTCGGTACGGACGATGAAACGTGTGCCAGCATCAGTCATGGCCACTCCACCCGGACGGCGCTCGAACAGGCTTACGTCGAGCGTCTGCTCAATCTTGCTGATGGCCTGTGCCAATGCCGGTTGCGATAAATTGACCGTCCTCGCCGCGCCGCTGATATTACCGGTAACCGCCACCTCAAGCAGGGCGCCGAGGTGTCGCAGGTTGAGTGAGTAAGCTTGATTCATTTTTGTTCGTTACCCAAATCCAATAGCCGGAGCGTAATTCGAATTTTCTCTCTCATATACATCCATATATAGTCGGGAATATCCGAAGTGCTAGTGAAAATAAAATAATTCCATCAATAGTTAATCCGGATATCTCTGTCATCCTACAAAAACGAGGCATCTATGAAGCTGCTTGATACCCATACCCATGTGATTTCTCCCGACAACAAGCGTTATCCGACAGACCCCATCGGCGGGCATCAGTCTCAATGGTCGCAGGCTCGTCCGGTGGATGCCGACAGCCTGTTGCGCGCGATGGACGCTGCCGACATCGAACAGGCCGTGGTAGTCCAAGCCTCTACCGTCTACGGTCACGACAACCGGTATGTCGCCGACACCGTGCGGGCACACCGTGACCGCCTGGTTGGCGTGTATTCACTGGATGCACTCGCCGCCGATGCGGTGGATAACATTATTTACTGGCAGGAACAGGGGCTGTCGGGCTTCCGGTTGTTCACCACCGGCAGCACCATGCCCGGCCAGGGCGACTGGCTGGGCCACGTCGATTCTTATCCAGCCTGGGCCTGGGCCGAGGCGCATGCCATTCCGGTGTGTCTTCAAATGACCATGGAAGGCATTCCGGCCCTGCGCAGTCTGCTTGAACGCTTCCCCAAGGCGATTGTGCTGCTCGACCATTGCGCACGTCCGGTGCTGTCCGCCGGCGTTCCATATCAGGCGGCTGACGCCTTGCTCGCACTGGCGGCTTTTCCGGGTGTCTATCTGAAACTGACCAACCGCACCCTGGCCGCCGCCGTAGAAGGCAAGTCGACCCCGATCGACTTCTTGCGCACGATCATCGCCGCGTTTGGCGCCGACCATATTGTCTGGGGTTCAAACTTCCCCGCGGCGGCCGGCACTCTGGCCGAGTTGGCTGACACTGCCCGCGAGGTACTGGGCGGATTGTCGGTGCAAAATCAACAAGCCATCGCCAGCGGCAGCGCCCGGCGCCTGTATCCGTTCGCCTCGACGGAGGCACGCTGATGAATACCGCGACAACTTTACGTACCGTACTCGGCCACTATCCGCATACGGCGGCACTGCATTCCGGCGAACTGATTGATCCCGCCGTACACCTGGACTTCCAGAACGTTGGTGTGGTGCACAAGGCCTTCGCGCCCATGGTCCGTGATCAGGCCTACGATTTGTGCGAACTGGCCGTGGTCACCGCGTTGCAAGCCATTGCCTATGACCGTCCGGTGGTGCTGTTACCTGCGGTGATCGCCTCTCGCTTTCAGCGCGGCTGCCTGATTGGTTACGGTCCCAACGGCGTACCCGCCGAGCCTGATTTGGTCGGTAAGCGCATTGGCGTGCGTGCTTATACCCAGACCACCGGCATGTGGGTTCGGGCGCACCTGGCCGAGGATTTTGGACTGGACATCACCAAAGTGCAGTGGATAACTCACGACCCGGCGCACGTTGAGCAGTATCAGAACCCCAGATTTGTCGAACAGATTCCCGGCACGAAGGGCAC
Source organism: Sodalis sp. dw_96 (assembly GCF_018449575.1). Lineage (GTDB taxonomy): Bacteria > Pseudomonadota > Gammaproteobacteria > Enterobacterales > Enterobacteriaceae > Acerihabitans. The sequence goes on from NZ_JAAVUT010000003.1 coordinate 164,294, forward strand.
GTTGCAGATGCTGCGCGACGGCGACGTGGACGCGGCGATCCTGGGCAATGACTTGCCCACGGGTGAAGAATACATTTCAGTCATCAAAAATGCGGGCGAGCGGGATCTGGCCTGGTGGCACAAGCATCGTTTCATGCCGATCAACCACCTGGTGGTGGCAAGTGCCGATGCTTGCGCGCGGCAGCCCGATGCCATTCGACATGCCTTTGCGCTGTTGCGCGAAGCCGACCGGCGCATTACTTCCGCCGTGTCCGAAGCCGGCACATCCTGCTGGCCGACCATGTTCGGCTTCGTTAGCCTGGCCGGTGCTCTCGACTTCACTATTGATGCGTGTATGGCACAAGGGTTGTTACCCCGACGTTTGAGCCTGGAAGAAGTGTTCGCCCCAGCGCGCAAGCTGCTGGGTAGCGACGCCGATTAAGCAGCTCCCGCCATCTCACCTATTATTGTGGAGTCCACTATGACTCGTAACATTCCTCCCACCGCTGTCGTGGGCACCCAACGTACGCGCCGCTTCTACGAAGACCTGACTTTTCAGGTGCTGGCAGGCATGGTCCTTGGCATTGCGGTAGGTGCCCTGGCGCCCGACATCGGCCGGACGCTCAAGCCACTGGGCGATGTGTTCATCCGTCTGATCCAGATGGTGGTCGGGCTAATTATCTTCTGCACGGTCACCCACGGTATCGCCAGCGTCCGCGATCTGGGCAAGGTCGGTCGTATCGCGATCAAGGCCATCGTCTATTTCGAGGTGGTCACCAGCGTCGCTCTGGTGATCGGTCTGGTAACCATCAATATTCTTAAGCCCGGCGTCGGGATGAACATCAATCCCGCGCTGTTGCAAACCGCCGGTGAAGCGGCGCAACCGGCTTCGCGCATGGGTTTGGGCGAGTTCATGCTCAACCTGGTACCGCAGAGCGCCATCGGTGCGTTCGCCCAGGGCGAAATCCTGCAGATTCTGGTGTTCTCGGTACTGTTCGCCTGTGGCCTGGCCTCTATGGGGGATAAGGCGCAACCGGTGCTGAATATAGTCGATACCGTGTCTCAGTCCCTGTTCTGGGTGATCCGCCTGGCGATGAAACTGTCCCCCATCGCGGCTTTCGGCGCCATTGCCTTTACGGTCGCCAGATTCGGTCTCAAGTCTCTGGTGCCCCTGGCGGCGTTGGTGAGCGAGTTCTACCTGACCTGCGCGATCTTCTTCCTCATCGCGCTGGTGCCGGTCGCCTGGTACGCCGGTTTCAACCTGCTCAAGCTGATGCGTTATATCCGTGAAGAGTTGATCCTGGTGATTGGCACCAACTCTGCGGAAAGCGTGTTCCCACAGTTGATCGGCAAGCTCAAGCGACTCGGTATCGAAGAGTCGGTGGTCGGGCTGGTGCTACCCACCGGCTACAGCTTCAACCACGACGGGACCTGCCTGTATTTCGCCGCCGTCACGGTGTTCCTGGCCCAGGCCACCGGCACCGCGCTGGGTTGGGAACAACAGCTGTCGCTGCTGTTCGTGTTGCTGGTCACCTCCAAAGGCGGCGCCGGCGTGGCGGGTTCGGCCATTGCGGTTCTGACCATGACCCTGGCCGCCACCAAGTCAATCCCGGTCGGCAGTATTGCCTTGATCCTCGGCGTCCATCGCATCCTCGCCTCGGCGTTTGTCTTTACCAATATCACCGGTAACTGCGTGGCGACCCTAGTGGTGGGCAAATGGGAAAACGCCATCGACCGCAGGCAACTGAAAAACGAACTGGACGCGGGTTACCGCGAAGTTTGACCCCCCGCTTTGTCACAACAGCATCAACCGGATTGCCACGCGCAAGGGTAACCTGCGCGCAATGCCGGCGAGGGTACGCACCATGAAAATAACAACAAATATTCTGGCAGCAAGCGTTCTCAGCTTTTTGATTCAAGACACGAGCCTGGCCGCAACGGTTGCGCCATCCGCCCCCCTCCCTGACACGCTGGCCGATACACCGCAAATACCGGACGACACCCAGGAGGGACCGGCTGCCACGCCAACCGCCAGCCAGAAGCCCGGTACCGCCGACTCCGCCAACGCGTTACAAAAGCTGGCCAGTCAGGGCGTATTGCTGCAGGCCAACCTGATCAATCAGTATGCCCGCAACACCCGCGGCGGAGTCGGGCAGGGCCACTCCAACGTCGGCCAATTCAACATCGGTGCCGATCTCAATCTCGACAAGCTGATTGACACCCACGGCAGCAGTTTCCATTTTACCGTCTACAAAGACTATGGCTCCGGCCTCAGTCATGACGTCACCGGCACCTTCTCCAAACAGCAGTACATCTACAAAAACGAATATCCCGACTGGCATCTGGGGTTGTTCGCCTTCGAGCAAAAACTGCTGGATGACCGACTGGATGTGCTCGTCGGTCGACTGGGTACCACCGCTTATTACGCCAAGCTGCCCACCAACTGTCAGTTTCAAACGGGCGACTACTGCGGCGTGCCGCGCATGATCAATTCCGAATCTGGTTACAGCCTGCTGCCTTCGGCCACCTGGGCTGTCAACATGCGCTACCGCACGACCCCTCATACCTATGTTGAAACCGGCGTGTACGAGGTCAACCCCAGCACCGCTGCCAGTAACGGCCTGGACTTTTCCACCGCACAGGCCACCGGCGTGACCGTGCCGCTGGAGTGGGGCTGGACGGAGCCAAACTTCGATCTCATGGTCGGCGGCTACGTCAGCACCGCGCCACATACCGACCCTTACTACAACACCGCCGGCCGTTCGCTGGGGACTTTCGGTGGCACCGCCGGCGAGGCGAACGAGGAACGCAAGGGCGTTTATCTGCTTGGCGACAAGGTGGTCTGGCGGCCCGGTGCAAACTCGAAGCGCAACCTCAGGGTATTCGGTGGGGTGGTCCAGCAACTGGAAGATGAGGAAATCATGAAGCAGCAGTTCCTGAGCGGCGTAGTGCTGACCGGGCCAATGGAATCGCGGCCGCAGGACACCATCGGCTTCTCCGCGTCAATGTTCAATCTCACCGACAAGGAAATTGCATACCTGCGTGATGCCCGGGAAAAGGCCGGGGGCCAAGGCAGCAACAACCCTCATGAGTATTCCTTGGAAGTCAACTACGGCTGGCATGTCAGTCCTGGCGTAACCATCATGCCGAACATCCAGTACATCATCAACCCGGATAACTCCGGGCTGCCGAAAACCCCAATCCTACCCAAGAACATGCTGGTCTATGGGCTCAGCCTGCAAATAAGCTTTGGCGGCATGTTCGGCCTCAGTTCGCCGAGCGGCGGCGACTGAGCATGAGACAGCTCTGCTCTCCCCTCTGACTGAACCGCCCCGGAGAACCGGGGCGGTTCATAAAAGCTGAAAGGTTCAGTCAGAGACCATTGCCTTATATTCCATTTCACCGGGATTTTTATCGCATTGATAGACGCGCTTCAAACTGCCCGTTATACCGTTAATTATTTACCCGGGGGCTGTACTCCTCCCCTCTCGTTATAGGTCTGCAAGGGCATAAAAAAGTTACTGCGTTAATGCGTTTCGTCGATCTTTATGGGTGTGGTAGCCGGCATAAGCATATCCAGCTGCTGCTGTTTTTCCATAAGGGTATATAACAGCAGCTCTCTCACATCTTCATCTTCGATTTTATAGGCGGCAAAGGCGAGCGCCCGGCATTGGCACTGCACGTCGTCAAAACACAGGTTGGCGGGGTCAATAAGGTTTTCCATGGTAATCACCTGATAAAGGTGAGGTGCAGCGCAGATGTTTTATAACAGACAAAAAAACAGATACGGTGACCTCGGTTGCGAGTACCACCGCACAAAAAACTATCAATGGCGGTGGCCCAGAACGGGTTTCCACAACCGGTGCTTACTATTTCTCGGCCAGCCCTTAAGCTGCCCGACCTGAGCCACCATTGATATAACGCGCGAGTTTTGCTCGCGGTACAATGATTACTGAGAAGACGACATAATACAATACGTATATTATGCCGCCGTAAGCAAACCAGGGAGTGGAAGTCCCTGCATTAAAAAAATAATGCCGGGCTATAATAACGGAATTATTTTGAAGATGGCAAGGAGTAAATAACATAAAAATACTTGCTAAGTTAATATAATCAATAGGTTATATAATCAGTTTAGTGCAAATAAATTATATGAAGATGTTGCATTATCTTGCGGATGGTTTTTTTTAACTGTATTAATTATCAGCAATGTTGGCATGAGTAAATTTAAGTAAATTTTAATTTCGATCGAAATTAATGAAATGATTGTATTATTTGGCAAGTGATAAAAAATAACGCCCGACTTGACTATAACAATCAATAACTGAATAAAAAATAAATCGCTTGTGAATTTGTACCCGAAATTCCATCCTAAGCTAGTTGTGGACGGACGTTATGCGTCGTTTGTTACGCATGGTCATTAATCGTCTAGCCGCCAATCCCAAGCTTCGGTCTGTTCTGATCCTACCCAATAAAGAAACTCTCAATCAAATTATATATAATAGCTATAATTGCACTTGTAAAGATATTAGTGTCTGAATCTGAAAGAGCTTTCATTGTCATTGATTTATTTATAAATACCATCAGTATAATATCAATGCAATGCACTAGAATTTTTTAATATTGAACTGGCTTCCGTTGGCATGTCGATATTACAATACGAAAAAAGGAATAAGACTAACTATATAATGTTCAGTAATAAAAGCGTAAGGGCTGCCGCGGAAATCGCCATCCTTGAAACGAAGGATTACTTCCTAAAAACTAATAGTTCCCTAAGAGTCAACCGTATGAGTCAAGAGGATTTACGATGGTGTATGCATTTTTCTCGGCAGTCACCATTTCCCAACGATGCGAGCCCGCAGTTGCGGGCTTTTCCGTGGTGCGCCGGGCATGGCGCGTAGCGCCTTGACGGGCGCTGTCCCCGGTTCGTGGTGGTCAAGGGGCGGCTTAAAGGTCAAAAAAGCCCTCTACACACCAGTCAAGGGTGTCAGTTGCCGGTAGATCTGCTGGAAGGTGCGCCGTTGTTCTAGATAGGCCTCATGACGGCTTTTATCCGGTATGTAGCTCGCTTCCAGCGGCAAAGGCGGCAGCATTTCCGACCAGGGCGTATGGGGATGGCAGCTGAGCTGCGCCAGCCGGGCCGCCCCCAGCGCCGGACCCACGTCGCCTCCGGTGCGGTAATCCAGCGTTTGTCCGCTGATATCCGCCAGCAGCTGTCGCCAGTAAGCGCTGCGCGCTCCGCCGCCGATCAGGGTAATGCTGTCCGGCCGCAGTCCGGTTTCATGCAATACATCCATTCCGTCCGCCAAACCGAAGCTGACCCCTTCCACCACCGCCCGCGCCAGCTCCGCCGGGCCGTGATCGTGGGTCAGTCCCCAGAAGACGCCGGTGGCGTTGGGGTTGTTATGGGGGGTTCTTTCCCCGGACAGATAGGGCAGGAAAAACGCCGGCGAGATATCGGCGCGACTGCCGGCGGCGGCGTCGAGCAAAGCCGGGACGCTGCCCAGACCGGTGGCTTTTGCCGCCCAGTCCAGGCAGGAGGCGGCGCTGAGCATCACCGACATCAAATGCCAGGTATTGGGCAGCGCGTGGCAAAAGCTGTGCACCGCTTTTTCCGGATTGCTGAGAAAACCGTCGCTGACGGCGAAATAGACGCCGGAGGTCCCGAGTGAGAGCATGGCCTGTCCCTGGCGATACAGCCCGACGCCGATGGCGCCGGCGGCATTATCGCCTCCGCCGGCAACCACCGGTATCTGCGGCACTCCCCAGCGGGATGCCAGGGCCGGCAGCAGGGCGCCGGTGACCTGGTTGCCTTCATATAATTGCGGCATATGCCCCCGGTTCAGGTTACAAGCTTCCAGCAGCGCGTCGCTCCAGTCGCGGCGGCCCACGTCCAGCCACATTGTGCCCGCCGCGTCGGACATGTCGGTGGCGAAATCGCCGGTCATGCGCCAGCGCAGATAGTCCTTTGGCAGCAGAACTTTATCCACCCGGCTAAATATCTCCGGTTCATGCTCGGCCACCCAGCGGAGTTTGGGGGCGGTGAAGCCGGGCATCATCAGGTTGCCGGTAATCTGCCGGGAGTGGGGCACCGCGGTTTCCAGCGTCCGGCATTGGGCAAAGCTGCGGCCGTCGTTCCAGAGAATGGCGGGACGCAGCACCTGTTGTTTATTATCCAGTAGCGTGGCGCCATGCATTTGTCCGGTCAGGCCCAGGGCGCGCACCGAACCGAGATCATGTTTGGCCCCCAATGCCAGCATGGCCCGGTCGGCGGCCTGCCACCAGTGTTCCGGATCCTGCTCCGACCATAACGGGTGAGGACGGGAGACCGTCAGGCTTTCCGTATGGCTGCCCAGGATGTGTTGCTGTTCGTCGAGGAGAATGGCTTTGACGCCTGAGGTACCTAGATCAATGCCGATATACATGAGGTATCCCTTAATTATAATTAAGTAGCGCGGCTGTCGCCGCTTGGGAAAACCGGCGCGGCAACCTGCCCGCAGCGATACGCCTTTAACACGTCTGTTGCACGCTCGGTGATCGCGGGCCTACCGTGCCATGGGGCGCTCCGGCGGGCGGAAAAACCACGCCCGCTTCGACCCCATTGGCACGGAATCCCTTTAACATGCTCGGTTCGCGCCTCGGTGAAAGCGGGCCTACCGTGCTGTGGGGCACTCCGGCGGGCGGAAAAACCACGCCCGCTTCGACCCCATCGGCACGGAATCCCTTTAACATGCTCGGTTCGCGCCTGGGTGAAAGCGGGCCTACCGTGCCATGGGGCGCTCCGGCGGGCGAAAAAACCACGCCCGCTTCGACCCCATTGGCACGGTCTCCCTTTAACACGCTCGTTGCAGGATCGGTCCGGCGGGCCTGGCCTGCGGACCGTGCTCCTTTAACTGTATAGCACCTGATTAACGATATTTTCGAACAGTTCCTGCTGGCCGCTGTGGTGTTCCGGCGCCAGGGCGTGCTGTTCGGCGTAGGCCGCCACGTCGGCCAGGGAAAGGTTGCCTTGCAGCACGCGCTGTCCAAGGTCGCCGTTCCAGCCGGCGTAGCGCGCTTTCACCAGTTGATCCAGCCGCCCGTCCTCAATGAGTTTCGCCGCCACTTTTAACGCCAGCGCCATGGTATCCATACCGCCGATATGGCCGTGGAAAAGGTCGTATTTATCGGTGCTCTGCCGGCGGACCTTGGCATCGAAGTTCAGGCCGCCGGTGGTAAATCCGCCGGCTTTCAGGATCTCATACATCACCAATGCGTTTTCTTCCACGCTGTTGGGGAATTGGTCGGTATCCCAGCCGGATTGCGGATCGCCGCGGTTGGCGTCCACCGAACCGAATATTCCCAGCGCGATGGCGGTGGCGATTTCATGATGGAAAGTATGTCCCGCCAGGGTGGCGTGGTTGGCCTCCACATTGACCCGGATCTCCTTTTCCAGGCCGAATTGCTTGAGGAATCCATACACCGTGGCGACATCATAATCATACTGATGCTTGGTGGGTTCCTGGGGTTTGGGTTCTATGAGCAACGTGCCCTGGAAGCCGATTTTATGTTTATGCTCCACCACCATCTGCATAAAACGGCCGATTTGTTCCCGTTCCTGCCGCAGATCGGTGTTCAACAGGGTTTCATAGCCTTCACGGCCGCCCCATAAAACATAATTTTCGCCGCCAAGGGTCTGGGTGGCCGCCATAGCGCTGTTAACCTGCGTGGCGGCCCAGGCGAACACTTCCGGGTCCGGGCTGGTGGCCGCGCCGGCGCCGTAGCGGGGATGGCTGAAGCAGTTTGCCGTACCCCACAGCAGCTTTATGCCGGTCTGCTGCTGGTGCTGCGCCAATACTTCGGTCATGACGGCCATGTTATCGACATAGGCTTTTACCGTATTGCTCTCCGGGATCACATCCATATCGTGAAAGCAGTAATAAGGTGCCCCCAGCTTGCTGAAAAATTCAAAGGCCACGTCCGCCTTCAAGCGCGCCTGTCCCAGGGCGTCTCCCGGCTGTTGCCACGGGCGTTGGAACGCGCTGGAGCCGAACATATCCACACCGGGCCAACAGAAGGTGTGCCAGTAGCACACGGCGAAACGCAAGTGGTCCTCCATGCGTTTGCCTAATACGATTTCATCCGGGTTGTAATGGTGGAAAGCCAGAGGCTGCGTGCTCTTAGGCCCTTCAAAACGGATTTTTTCAATTTTGTCAAAGAATTGAGACATAATCATGGCTCCTAGAAAATACAGGGTCCGTTCTGAAGCGGACAGGATTTAACCAAACGACCGGCAATAATGCCGACGGGTTAAGGGACTCAGTGCAATTGATTCTGGTTATAACGTCGGGTACGATCAATTACGTTATTTCACATATGGATTCATGAAATTATTTATTGTGCGTGGGATCACACAGAATGGCGGATAAAATGAGTGCGAATGTAATAATGTTAAAAAATTAAACGAATAGAGTTCGTAACGGTAGAAAATAAGCTACAGCTCACAGAAACCACATTTCAGTTAAATATCGTAATGGCGTTGTGAAAATTTGCAATTGCCGCATACTTTTTTCCCCACTAATACTAAACAGGTTTACTATCGGATATTTTTAGCGGCAATACGTTGCCGTCACTTGGTAAGGATTTGAATCTTATCTTATAAAACAGCGAGTTCCCCTTGCTGGTTATGTTCTTAAAAAAGCAACATAAGGAATGAAAGATGAAACTGAAGACCCTCTTGCTTTCTGCCTGTGCGGCGCTGGTGTTAACCTGCCAACCGGGTATTGCCAAACAAATCAAAATCGGTATGGCGGTGGACGATCTGCGCTTGGAACGCTGGCAGAAGGATCGTGATATTTTTGTTGATAAAGCCAAGTCCCTGGGTGCCGATGTTTTTGTTCAATCCTCCAACGGTAATGAAGAAACCCAGATGTCGCAAATTGAAAATATGATCAATCGCGGCGTCGATGTATTAGTTATTATTCCTTATAATGGGAACGTTTTAAGTAATGTTATCGCGGAAGCAAAACAGGCGGGAATAAAGGTCCTGGCGTATGATCGGATGATCAATAATGCCGATGTGGATTTTTATATTTCTTTTGATAATGAGAAGGTCGGCGAACTACAGGCGCAAAGTATCGTCAGCCGCGTTCCCCAGGGTAATTATTTCCTGATGGGTGGTTCGCCGGTGGACAGTAATGCCAAGATGTTCCGCGCCGGCCAGATGAAAGTTCTGCAACCGTTAATCGACAGCGGCAAAATCAAGGTGGTGGGCGACCAATGGGCCGATGGCTGGTTACCGGAAAACGCTTTAAAAATTATGGAAAATGCGCTGACCGCCAATAATAACAAAATCGACGCGGTAGTGGCTTCCAATGACGCCACCGCCGGCGGCGCTATTCAGGCCCTGGCGGCGCAAGGTCTGGCGGGAAAAGTGGCCATCTCCGGGCAGGATGCGGATCTGGCCGGTATTAAACGTATCATCCAGGGCACCCAGACCATGACGGTCTATAAACCCATCAAACAGGAAGCCTCCAACGCCGCCATTATCGCCATTGAGTTGGCCAAGGGTGAAAAACCCAAATCCAACGCCTCGCTGAATAACGGTCTGCGGGCTATCCCTTCCTATCTGTTGACACCAATCGCGGTGGATAAAAGTAATATCGACAGCACCGTCATTGCCGACGGTTTCCATAAAAAGTCCGAGCTGAACTGATCCGCCGTTACGCCGATTGTTGTTTGTGACGTGAAATATACGGGCCGCCGAATCAGGCGGTCCGTCTGCGGAGGGAAATTATCATGGCGTCTGTTTTACTGGAAATGAGAAATATCACCAAACGGTTCGGTGTGGTAAAGGCGGTGGATAATGTGTCCCTGAGCATTGAACCGGGCCAGGTACTGTCGTTATGCGGTGAAAACGGTTCGGGCAAATCCACCCTGATGAAAGTGCTGTCGGCGGTTTACCCTTTCGGTACCTTCGAGGGCGAGATCCTGTTCGGCGGCGAGCCGTTGGTGGCGCACGGCGTGCGCGACACGGAACAAAAAGGCATAGCCATTATTCATCAGGAGCTGGCACTGGTGAAGCAAATGACGGTGCTGGAAAATATTTTTCTCGGCGCCGAATGGGCCAAATACGGTGTCATGGATTACGACAATATGTATCTGCGCTGCGCCCGTATGCTGGCGCAGGTGAAACTGGATATCGATCCCAATACCCGGGTCGGGGAGCTGGGGCTGGGACAACAGCAGCTGGTGGAAATCGCCAAGGCGTTAAACAAGCAGGTGCGTCTGCTGATCCTGGATGAACCCACCGCCTCCCTGACCGAAAGCGAAACCGCCATATTGCTGGATATCGTCAACGATCTGCGTAATCACGATATTGCCTGTATCTATATTTCCCACAAGCTGAACGAGGTCAAGGCTATCTCGGATGTGATTTGCGTCATCCGGGACGGTAAACATATCGCGACCCGCGCGGCCGAGGGCCTGAGCGAAGAGGCCCTGATCCGAATGATGGTGGGGCGCGAGCTTACCGAGCTTTATCCTCATGAACCGCATGCGGTGGGTGAGGAGATTCTCCGGGTGGAGGGACTGACCGCCTGGCATCCGGTGAACCAGCATATCCGGCGGGTGGATAATGCCTCCTTCAGCCTGCATAAAGGGGAAATTCTCGGTATTGCCGGTTTGGTGGGGTCGGGCCGCACCGAGTTGGCGCAATGCCTGTTCGGCTGTTATCCCGGCCGCTGGGAAGGCCGGATAACGCTGCAAGGCAAGCCGGTTCGTTTCAGAAATTGCCGGCAGGCCATGAGCCATGGAGTAGCCATGGTCCCGGAAGACCGGAAGAAAGACGGTATCGTACCCATCATGAGCGTCGGATCGAATATTACCCTGGCGGCCCTCAGCCAGTTCAGCGGGTCTTTAAGCGTCGTGGATGAAGCCGGCGAACAGGCGGCCATTCGCGACGCCATCTCGCGCCTCAAGGTGAAAACCACCTCGCCGGAGCTGGCCATCGGCCGCCTGAGCGGCGGCAATCAGCAAAAAGCCATCCTGGCGAAATGTCTGCTGCTGAATCCGTCAATCTTGATCCTTGACGAGCCGACGCGCGGTATCGATATCGGCGCCAAACAGGAAATTTACCGCTTGATAAACCAATTGGTTCAGCAAGGGATTGCGGTCATCATGATCTCGTCGGAGCTGCCGGAGGTCTTGGGTATCAGCGATCGGGTGCTGGCGATGCACCAAGGGGTAATCAAAGCCGATCTTATCAACCGCGACCTGACGCAGGAACAGGTAATGGAAGCGGCACTGAGGAGTGACTCCCATGTTGAAAATCACGCGGTCTGACCGCTTGACGGCTGTCGGCGATAACGCCGTCGGCAAAAACAAGCCATTAAATTTGCAGGTCTTTGTCATGCTGGCCGCCATCGTGGTCATTATGCTGTTCTTTACCTTTACCACCGAGGGAGCCTATCTCAGCGCCCGTAATATTTCCAATCTGCTGCGGCAAACCTCCATTACCGGCATTTTGTCGGTGGGGATGGTCTTTGTGATTATTTCCGCCGAAATCGATCTGTCGGTGGGATCCATGATGGGCTTGTTGGGCGGGGTGGCGGCGATATTCGATGTTTGGTTCAAATGGCCGCTGACGCTGACTATCCTGGTGACCCTGCTGCTGGGATTGCTGCTGGGGGCCTGGAACGGATGGTGGGTGGCCTACCGCAAGGTGCCGTCCTTTATCGTCACCCTCTCCGGTATGCTGGCGTTTCGCGGTATTCTTATCGGTATTACCAACGGCACCACCGTGTCACCCACCTCGGCGGCCATGTCGCAGATCGGGCAGAGTTATTTACCGGACGGGGCGGGATTCGGCATCGGTTTTATCGGCCTGGTGCTGTTTATCGCCTGGCAGTGGCGCCGGCGTCGCAAACGCCTGAGCCTGGGTTTATCCGTTGCCACCCGCACCGGCGATCTTACCCGGCAGGTTATCACCGCGGTCCTGGTATTGGGGGCGGTGTATCTGCTGAATGATTATCGTGGCGTGCCCACTCCGGTGCTCCTTCTGGTGGCGCTGATGCTGGCGGGACTGTTTCTGGCGTCCCGCACCGCTTTCGGTCGCCGGATTTACGCCATCGGCGGCAATATCGATGCCGCCCGGCTGTCCGGGGTAAATGTAGAGCGCACCAAACTGGCGGTATTCGCCATCAACGGTCTGATGGTGGCGGTGGCGGGGCTGATCCTCAGTTCCCGCCTGGGTGCCGGTTCGCCCTCCGCCGGCAATATCGCGGAGCTGGACGCCATCGCCGCCTGCGTCATCGGCGGCACCAGCCTGGCGGGCGGCGTCGGCAGCGTGGCCGGCGCGGTGATGGGGGCCTTTATCATGGCGTCGCTGGATAACGGCATGAGCATGCTTGATGTGTCCACATTTTGGCAATATATCGTTAAAGGCGCGATATTGCTGTTGGCGGTATGGATGGATACCGCCACCAAAAAACGGGCGTAGGCGGGAATATCAATACAGCGCTATACCTTGAATAATTCGCGTTGCGGGAAGGTCAACGCCCCCGCAATTTGAAGTATGACAGTCTCTAGGCATTAAAAAACGAGGGCGATTACGCCCTCGTGTCATGTCATGGGAATATCAATTTCCGGTTATTTTATACTGAACTTATGGTGAATATCATTATAAAGTAATTTATGTAGAATAGAGATTTTATCAATGTCCTCAAAATTAGCATGAACCGTATATTTTACTTGTTGTTTAATTAACGTCTAATTGCTTGTGATTTTAATTATATGGAATTAATACTATATCTGCTTGAACAGGATTCTGTATCGATAAAGCGGTTTTAACATCGAGATAATCCGCCGATGATGCTAAATGACTTTTATTATGACATTAAACTGAATCCGGTACCGATTATCCTGGGTATTATTATCAGCGCTATCGGCTGTGTGACGACGTTTCTCACCTTACTGTTGTTCATCTCAGACTACTCTACGGATAGGTTTTATCCCGATCATCAACACCTTTACCGGCTGGAGTCGCGGTTTTCATTGCCCAACGGCTCATGGGCGCGCTTCGCGCAGGTGCCGCTGCCCTTAATCAACGCGCTGAACAACGATCCGCGCATCGCAAGCGTCAGTTACGCATACCGTTTTTTCACCTCTGTCCGCAGCGAAGGGCGGGTGATCTCCGGAGTGGAAATCTTTGCGGTCAGCCCCGAATTTTTAACGTACCTGAATCCTTACCAGCAGTCCGTTACCCCATTGGGGCCCAACGAAATTTATATTACCCCGGCTTTCAACCGGAAATTCCTCGGGTTGTCCGACCCCCGAGGCAAGACTATCCGGCTCGGAAATCAGGGCAAATTCACCATTAAGGACGTGTTGGACCCGCATAAAGGCGGAAGCCTTGATATGCCGGCTATGATCGCTTTTTCACCCTGGATGATGGAAGGTTATAACGATAAACGGGATGATTGGTACCACAATCATGTTTTTGCCTTTGTTCACGGTGGGGCGCAAAAAACATTTGATAATCGAATACTGAAGCAGGCGGTGGAACGCTATGCGCCGCAATTACCCGGTGCGCCTTCCACTCCCGGTGAATATCTCCATTTCAGCGCCCGCAACATACTGGATATGCACTATGACCAAGGGTATTCCGACGAACTTGCGTCAGTACAATCCAGGCCTTTGCTACATACCCTTTATGGGGCGGCGTCGTTTGTCCTGTTAACCTCTCTGGTGAATCTCCTCAATATTAACGGCATCGTGAACGCCGCCAAGAGAAACAGCCTGCATATCAAACGCAGCATTGGCGCATCCGACAAACAAATTTTCGCGGAATATTGCGGTGTTATGATCCCGCAATTCCTCTGCATCGTATTGGTTGCCCTGGTAATGCTTACGGGAGCCGCGCTATTTTCCCGCCAGGTACAGTTATTATTGTATCAGGTCCCCCGTCCATCGCAGGCTTGGGTATTTTTATCGGTGTCGCTCATCATGGGAAGCATGATCGGCCTGTGCCAGTCGGCTTATCTTTATTTTTTTGTCTTCAGGGCGAGAAACGGGCGGGAGCATGTCCGTTACGAGAATAAGGCCTCCTATTATATCAATAAGCTGTCTCTGGTGGCCCAGTTATTAATCTCAGGAAGCATGGTCTATATCTGGGCTGGCGCAATAACGCAGAACCATTTTATTCTGGATACGGATTTTGGCTATCACAAAAAAAATCTGCTGACCTTTGAAACCAATGACCAGCTGAATTCTCTCGCCATGCTGCGGGTGCTGCAAAACCGGCTGAAGGAGACCGCCGGTACGTCTAATATCGCGTTAAGCAGCTGGCGTCCCTTCGATATGTCCCGCCCGGTAATGACGGTGCAGCATGCCCGGCAGCAGTCGGAGGATCAGTTCATTGCCATCAATACCTTTGCCGCGGACCGTAACTTCCTGCGGGTGTGGGGCTTGGAAACCCTGGCCGGCGAAGAAAACGCGGTCATCGAGAGCCAGGATCCGGCGATTCTTCACGTGATTGTCACGCGGGCATTTATGAATGCGATGGGGCAGTCAACCTATGATGAAGTGATGAATAATACTTTTTATATTGATTTGGATGGCAAGAAAAAAGCGTTGCGGGTGCTACGTATCGTGGATAATGTCTACCTCGGCGAGCGGACAACGCTACCGCAGCCGTTAATCATCTTTATAAAAGATAATATTGAAAAATATGGCTCGGTAAAATATCCCACCCTACGGCAACGGGATCACATCGTCTCGATGCTGAAGGACTACGGATTGTCGGAGGGGCAAATAGAGTCTGTGGACGACTTGCACCGCCGGCATTTTAAAAACAGTCTGATGATATCCGGTGTGATAAGGCTGGTGGCGGCGATCTCCTTGCTGCTGATGCTGGTGAGCGCCCTTATCATCGGCATATCCGAAGCCCGCCGGCTCAATAAAACCCTGAAAATTATGGAAGCGGTGGGCGGTTCGATTTATACCGGCATTGTTTTCTTCCTATACCAAAACGTGGTGCCCCTGCTTATTTCAACCGTCATCGCCTTTATTATCGGTTTCGGATTTTTGCATCATTGGCTCAGGCAATATGACGTGGTAACGGGGTTAACCTATACCTATGCGCTTGCCGCGCTGATGCTGCTGGCCTTGAGCGTGGCGGCGGTTATGGTGCTGGCATCGCTGGCGGGTGGCGGGCGGTTAGGGTTCGCAGGGCGCCGGCGGGGGGTGTTACCATGGATGTGAAACTGGAAAAAAGGCCCTTCATTCATCTGCGGGCCAAATGGCTGGCCTGGACCGCGCTAGTGATATTGATTGTGCTGTGCGGGTTGTTGTATCGATTGGCCACCGCGGATAACTTCCTGCGGGTGCCCCTATCCGGCGCAACGTTTCACTCGATAAAGCGCGGCTCGTATAACGATACGCTGGTCACCCGCGCCATAGCCATTCCCAATGAAAGCGTTGTCGTTTCTTCAGAGCGCGGCGGCAAAGTGGTTGAAATTTATAAATCCTCCTCCGGTTTCATCAAAAAGGGTGAGGTTATCGCCAGGCTTTCCAATTACGACTTCGTTTTACAGGTCACCTCACGCATCGCTGATGCCACCGAACAGATAAACAATTTGCGTAATATGCGTATGTTGCTGGAGCGCAATAGCCGCGATACTAAATTAGAATTGGAGAAATCGGGTTATAATTTTTTGAAAACAAAAAAGGAGCTGCAAAGAAATAAAAAGCTATACGAGAAATCCATCGTTGAAAAAGCCAAATATGAAAACCTGCAAGATGAAGTGGCGTATTGGAAAAAGACCTGTGAAATTTTATCTGAACACAATGCGCAGCAAGCCATCATTTTGCCCCATCAATATCGGGAGATAGATGAATCCATTAAACGTTTGGGCAAATTGGTTGATCTGATTAAGGGCGGTTTGGAACAGCTTACTATAATCTCCCCCATAGAGGGCACGCTTACCGCGCTGGATATTAAAATCGGCCAACAAATCAATCCCGGTGAAAAAGTAACTGTGATTGATAATTTGCACTCTTATTATTTTGAGGCCGCATTCAGCGAATATTATCTCGACAAAATAAAGCCGCAGGTAAACGTTATGGCCGAGGCCGGCGGGATTGCCATTCCGCTGACCATCGAGACGGTTTCCTCGGTGGTGGATAACGGCAAGTTCAAAGCAAAGCTGTTGATGTCCCAACCTAGGCAAATTGCATTGAAACGCGGTCAGTCCATCGATTTGCGCGTATCCCTGGGGACTTCCCTTGATGCGCTGCTGGCGCCCTCGGAAGCTATATTTTTTCAGGAGGGTCAGGCCCTGGTGTATGTCTTTGATAAACAGACGCGGCGGGCGGTTAAAACGCCGGTAAAGATCAAGCGCCAGGGGGCGGCGCAATCAGAAATCATCAGCGGCCTTGCCGAGGGACAGCAAGTGGTGACCTTCGCCGACAACGACTATGAAAAATCCAACATCATAGAGTTCGAGTGACATGATAAAATTGGAACATGCCGGAAAATTCTATACCACCAAAACCATCAAGACATTGGCCCTGAATAACGTGGATCTATCCATTCCCGTCGGAGAGTTTTTATCGGTCATGGGGCCATCCGGCTCCGGAAAATCCACCCTGTTGAATGTGTTGGGCTTGTTCGAATCCCTGGATGAAGGCCGGTTTACCTTGGCCGGTGAAGTAGTGGAACGATTGAGCTATTCGCAAAAAATAGCCCTGCGGCGTCGCTTGATAGGTTATATTTTTCAATCGTTTAATCTTATATCCCATATGACGGTCAATGAAAATGTCGCGCTGCCGCTAAAGTATCGTAATGTCCCCAAACCAGAGCGTAAAATGCGGGTAAAACAGACGCTGGAGATGTTTGGGTTGACACCCAGGGCGGAACATTTTCCTTCTCAGCTCTCGGGCGGCCAGCAGCAAAGAGTTGCCATTGCCCGCGCCATGATCTCCCATCCGGCGCTTATTCTGGCCGATGAGCCCACCGGCAATCTTGACAGCAAAAACAGCCGGGAAGTTCTGGAGCAGCTCAAAAGAATCAACGGGCAGGGCACCACGGTGGTGATGGTGACCCATTCCCAGGAAGCGTCCAGCTATGCCGGGCGTGTCCTTATAATGCGGGATGGACGCCTTGACAGGCATTGACCATGCCCCTGGCCGATGTTCGATTAGATATGCATTAAGCACGTCTCCTTTTTGACGACCGATTTGATGAGCATTGCCGGGGCGTTGAACGAATACGACCGCTGATGGCAGCGGAGAGGAACATCGCAGAATAGTGAAGAAAAAACTTTCAGCGACGGCGAAAATTTACTATGCTCAGGAATACGTATTTTATCCGTAATGATACGTTTGATAATTCGTATTTAAGATAAAGCTGTTATGGGTTCGTTTAATGAATCACTACTATAATCATCTTTTTAATTTTTATTTTTTCTTTTGGAAAGGCATATATTGCCATTGGGACTACGGGAGTTTGAGTAATGAATACTTCAGATATCATAGCGTGCACCAATTCAATGATTTGCCCCTATGATTTAGCACATAGCTTTGAATTTATTGGGGAGGGATTATATGAGGGATTATATTCAAATATATTCTTTAATGGGTAATAAAAGCGCTATTATCTTGGGTAAAATGAATCTGATTGATAAGGTATGTTGTAATGATGCTTTTTCTTGACGTAAACTAACAGAGCTACTCTGATGTTTTTAACTATATATATCATTTATTGACTCAATCAAACATTTTTATAGGGCACTTTCATAACTCACTTGATATCGGGATAAGACTATATTAAAAAATTAGCAGTCATATAAAATAAACGGATTTTTGTTTTCTTTCCAGAATGAAGTCTCAGGGTTTGAGCAATACAGGATAAATCAAATATACTATAAGGGAATACTTAAATATTTACTCTTATGAATTATGTACTATTAAACAACATGGAGTTCGACATTATGCAAAATATATCAGGAAATTTACCGCCAAGTTCAAATCTACGTGCGAGTCAGGATGCTAATTCATCCCGGAGGCAAATAATTGCAAATAATTTATCCCAAATTTTTGGGGGGGAGTTTTTCGGCGTAAGAAACGATATTGCGGGGCGACCATCCTCCCCATCCTCCTCCTCATCCTCCTCATCTTCCTCCTCATCTTCCTCCTCATCCTCCCCATCCTCCCCATCCTCATTCATCCCGGAGTCTGACGGCTGTGGTTGTGCAAACGTAGACGGCGATCTGATTGTCAATGGCGGCGATTTTTACCAAGCGAAAAACATTGATAAAATAATATCGGTGAAAAATTATGGGGCGGGAAACACCGATAATTTTGATAATTTGAAAAAGAGCATCGAAAATGTTGAAAAGTGTAACGGTAATCTTGTGGCTAACACAGGTGATGTCATTAAATCCATAAAAATCGGCAATATAACTGCGACGACATATCATGATTCGAACGATTATGATCCAGAAGATCGTTTTGTACGTTTGAACAAGATTTTGAATAATACCAATCACACTACGGGAAATATAATCGCTAATGATGGTGATTATATTGAGGCGAAAACGATTGGCTCATTAAATCTGACTTCCACTTTCTCTACGAGCGGATCGACATCCAGAAGAAGTCATGTCCGAAATGAAATCAATCCCCCTGGAAAGCCAACCAATAAAGACAGCGCCCGTTCTGATCGTGCAAGCTCAACTCAAGGGTCGGCAAACAGCGCCGGTTCTGCTCATACAAAATCAACTCAAGGGTCATCACACAGTGCCAAGGTCGGACCGGGTCCCTCAGCCGGAGCGACTAACGTTTTTAGCGGTTTGGGTCCTGTCACAATGGCAAGGTCAATAACCGGCTCTATTTCCAATTATGAAAATATCAATGGTTTAGAGTCCCGTGAGGTTCATAGAGATCCGCGGACGGGAGCCATCATGAGCTCTTTAGGCACCGTCGCTACCTATACTCACGGAAAGCCGGTTTAACCCTCTTTATTGTAATATTTTTTTGAATATTCCCCCGGCTTGCGGTCTCCCCCGCGAGCCGGGTTTGTTTTATGCCAGCGCCAACCCGGCCCTAACGGCATGCATCAACTCGCAATCGCCATGCCCACCGTCATATGCAGACCATAGAATACCGCCCGGCCGATAAGCTCGCCGCCGATAATCAGCACCAGTCCCAGCGCCAGACCGGCCGCGGGCGGCGTTTTGCCCCGTACCACCGGCCACAGCCAGCAGGCCAGTCCCAGGACCAGCAGCAGCACCCGTCCGGCCATCAGCGGGCCGTAACCGGGTATCAGCGTTGAGGCCTGCTGCACCGAACTGTGGATAGCGGCCAGACCGGCGGCCTGCATCATCACCGCCGCCAGGCTTATCGCCACCGCGATAACGCTTATCCAAGGCAGGTAGCGCCAGCCCGGTCCATCGATGCCCGCCACCCGCAGCAGCAGGTAGCCCAACAGTGGGCCGCCGATAAATACCGTCAGTACAAAGCCGAGAGGGGTATAAACGTTATCCCAGGTGGGCACGGTATCTATCATATAGACCCGGCCCATGGCATATAAAAACAGCAGGCCGGACAGGGCGGTCATCACCAGCCATATTTTACCCAGCATCCGGGGCATGCGATTAAGCACCGCTATCAGCCAGTAGATACCGCCCAGAGCGAAAAACAGCGAGCCGGCGGCGATTTCGTTGGACAGCGGCGAGGCGCCGATGCGGTTTAAGGAATTCAAGGCTCGCAGCGGCGAACCCAGATGCATCATGGAGGCGAGGAATCCCAGCCCCATCAGCAGCCATAAAAAGAACATCGACAGATGCGCTTTACGGGTGCCCGCCGCCGTCAGGTTGCCCGCCAGCAGCACCACGGCCATGATAAGGTAACCGCCGATCACGCACTGGCCCGCCACGGTGAAAAACATCAGCGGCCATTCCGACCATCCGTTACCCATGTCAGACCTCCTTGGGATTAGCAAGATAGCCGCTGGTATCCCCCAGCGGGCGGCTCTTGGCGTTGGGCTTGATAACCAGATTGGGCTGGGTGAACATCGGGTCGGGCAGCGGCGCCACCGCGGCCAGGGAGCCGTAGGTGTCGAGTAAATCGCCGATGGGACCCAGATCCAGCGCCCGCAGCGGGCAGGACTCCACGCAAACGGGTTTTTGCCCCACCGCCACTCGTTCACGGCAGCCGTCGCATTTGGTCATATGGCCTTTCTCGGCGTTGAACTGCGGTGCACCGTAAGGACAGGCCATATGGCAGTAGCGGCAGCCGATGCAAATATCTTCATCCACCACCACGAAGCCGTCTTCGCCTTTATGCATGGCGCCGCTGGGACACACCTTGACGCAGGCGGGATCTTCACAGTGGTTGCAGGCAATGGACAAATAGTAAGCGAAGACGTCCTGGCGATAACCGTAGCCGTCCTGCTGCCAACTGCCGCCGGCATATTCATAAATGCGGCGAAAGCTGACGTCGGGACCGAGATTTTTGTAATCCTTGCAGGCAAGCTCGCAGGTTTTACACCCGGTACATCGGCTGGAATCAATATAAAAACCGTACTGCGTACTCATCGGCTACTCCTAGACCTTCTGTATCTCAATCAGGTTGGTATGCTGCGGGTTGCCCTTTGCCAGCGGCGATGGCCGCTGGGTGGTGAGGGTATTGATGCAGCCGCCGTGATCGATCTTGTCCCCCGCCATATCGGCCTGGTGCCAGGCCCCTTGTCCAATGGCGGTGACGCCCGGCAGGATGCGCGGCGTCACCTTGGCGAAGATCCTGAGTTCACCCCGATCGTTAAACACCCGCACCCTATCGCCGTTGTTGATGTTACGGGGTTGAGCGTCGAGGGGGTTGATCCAGACTTCCTGCGGACAGGCCGCCTGCAACACGTCGATATTGCCGTAAGTGGAGTGGGTGCGCGCCTTATAGTGGAAACCGGCCAGCTGTAGCGGAAAACGGGAGCGCAGCGGATCGTTCCAACCCTCGAAGGTACTGGCATACACGGGCAGCGGGCTGATGACTTCGTCCGCTTTCAGTTCCCAGCTGGCGGCGATGGCGGCCAGGGCGCTGGAATAAATTTCGATTTTGCCGCTGGGGGTTTTTAACGGATGGGCCTTAGGGTCCTGGCGGAAATCCCGGTAGGCGACAAAGTGCCCGTCCGGATCGCGGCGTTTATAAATCCCCTGGGCTTTTAATTGATCGTAAGAGGGCAACAGGGGATCTTTTGCCAGCATCTTGCCGTAGAGAAACCGCAGCCAGTCGGACTGGCTGCGCCCTTCGGTAAATTTCTGTTCGATATCCGGCCCCAGACGCTGTGCGATGCCCTGGGTGATCTCATAAATAGATCGCCGTTCGAATTTTGGCGTGGTGGAGGGCTGGCCGAAAATCAAATACCCCATATTGGCGGCATAATCATTGGGCACGATATCTTCCTGCTCGGTGGTCATCAGGTCCGGCAACAGGATATCCGCATACTTCGCCGACGAGGTCATAAAGTTCTCGATGACCACAATCATCTCGCAGTCCTGCTCGTTTTGCAGGATCTTGTGGGTCCGATTGATATCGGAGTGCTGGTTCACCAGGGTATTGCCGGCATAGTTCCAGATAAACTTGATGGGCACATCCAGCCTGGCCTTGCCTTTGACGCCGTCCTTGAGCGCGGTCATCTCTTTGCCGCGATAGATGGCGTCGGTCCACATGAATACCGGAATCTGGGTTTTCACCGGATTTTCCAGTACCGGCATCCGTTCGATGGTGATGGTATAGGTGGATTCCCGTGCGCCGCTGTTGCCGCCGTTGATGCCCACATTGCCGGTGAGAATGGGCAGCATGGCGATGGCGCGCGCCGTCTGTTCGCCGTTGGCCTGTCGTTGCGGTCCCCATCCCTGGCAGATGTAGGCTGGCTTGGCGCCGCCGATTTCCCGCGCCAGTTTGATGATTTGATCCCGTGGGATGCCGGTGATTTTTTCCGCCCAGAACGGCGTTTTGGCGGTTTTATCATCCCCCTGGCCGAGGATGTAGGCTTTGTAATGCCCGTTGGCCGGCGCGCCGGCGGGCAGGGTCTTTTCGTCGTAACCGACGCAATAGGTATCGAGAAACGCCTGATCCACCAGGTTCTCGGTAATCAGTACCCAGGCCAGGGCCGAGACCAGCGCCGCGTCGGTGCCGGGACGGATGGGAATCCATTGGTCTTCCCGCCCGGCAGCGGTATCGGTATAACGCGGATCGATAACAATCATGCGGGCGTTGGAACGTTGCCGGGCCTGCTCCAGATGGTAGGTGATGCCGGCGCCGCTCATCCGGGTTTCCGCCGGGTTATTGCCGAACATCACCACCAGTTTGCTATTGACGATGTCCGAGGTGCTGTTGCCGTCGTTGCCGCCGTAGGTGTAGGGCATGGCGGCGCTGATCTGCGCGGTGCTGTAGGTGCCGTATTGCTGCAGGGAGCCGCCGTAGCAGTTCATCAGCCGGGTCACCAGCGAACCCGACGGGGACGAACGGGTGAAGTTGCCGCCGGTAATGCCGGAAGAGTAGTGGATATACACCGCTTCGTTGCCGTAGTCTTTTACGATGCGCTTGAGATTGGCGGCGAGGGTATCCAGCGCTTCATCCCAGCTGATGCGGACGAATTTGCCTTCTCCACGCAGCCCCACCCGTTTCATCGGGTATTTCAGCCGATCGGGGTGGTTCATGCGGCGGCGGATGGATCGCCCGCGCAGGCAGGCGCGTACCTGATGATCGCCATAAATATCCTGGCCGGTATTATCGCTTTCCACCCAATACACTTCGTTATCGCGGGTATGCAGGCGCAGCGCGCAGCGGCTGCCGCAGTTCACGGAGCACATGCTCCAGACCGTTTTATCGTTTGCCCCGGCCACCGCCGGGATCGGGGCCGTGGCGCCACGGGCAAATTTGAAGGGTAATTGCAGCGCGCTGCCAGCAAGCAGCAATCCTCCCGCCGCCATGCCGCCTTTCACCAGGCTGCGCCGGCTGATGCCGGACTCGGCCAAGTTGGTTAAAAGTGAATTTTCCTTCATCTATCATTCCCCGATTTTTTCATCACAACGTTTCTAGCGCCGGCATCAATATACATAGAGTGCTTATGATTTTTGTATGAACTACTTTCATGATGATGAATGAAAAATAATCAGCAGATATTGTTCCCGAACAATTTTGTTATTAAAACCCCGTTTTTTTAAAAGCAAAAAATATGATCCGTTAGGTATTTTATTATATAGCGGCGATGGTTTTTTTATCGCAAATCCGGCCAATACAGCTGCAATGCGAAAGATGAGGGATTACTCAGACTGCTGACAAAGTATTCGGAGTTAATAAGGAGGGACAGGATGTTGGAAGAGTAAACCGTCCGCGCCATGGATGGCGCGGATCGAGCCCCCAGAGACGGGTTCACGGCGTGTTTATGATCCAGCATCTTGTCCCGACCGGACACTTTGTCAACGAGCTCATTACTGAATATTTCCATTTAACAACGGGTTGGCTAGTTACCCGTGGGGGATGGCTTCCCAAGGCAAAGGGTATTTGGCTATACTGTATAAAATTACAGTATTTAAGTGAACGCTTCTATGTATGCCCTGGTGGATATCAACTCTTTCTATGCTTCCTGCGAGACGGTATTTCGACCGGAATTACGGGATCGGCCCATCGTGGTGCTCAGTAATAACGACGGCTGTGTCATTGCCCGTTCGGCCCAGGCCAAGCAGCTTGGAATCGACATGGCCGCACCCTATTTCAAAATCCGCGAGCAGCTTGCCCGTCACGGCGTGACGGTATTTTCCAGTAATTATGCCCTGTATGCCGACATGTCGCAGCGCGTGATGACCCTGCTTGAGGAGATGGCGCCGGCGGTGGAAATTTACAGCATCGATGAAGCCTTCCTTGATTTGTCCGGCGTCAGCCATTGCACATCGCTGGAACAGTTCGGACGCGAGGTGCGTCAAACCCTGCTGCAATGCACTAAATTGACTTCCGGGGTAGGTATCGCCCCCAGCAAAACACTGGCCAAACTTGCCAATCATGCGGCCAAGAAGTGGCGTAAAACCGGCGGAGTGGTGGATCTCTCTTCACCCCTGCGGCAACGCAAATTAATGGCGCTGATGCCGGTGGAAGACGTGTGGGGCATCGGGCGGCGCCTGGGGAAAACATTGCGGGCCATGGGTATTTGCACCGCGCTGCAGCTGGCGGATTCCCCGCCGGCGTTTATCAGGAAAAATTTCAGCGTGGTATTGGAACGGACCGTCAGGGAACTGTGCGGCGAATCTTGCCTTGCGGTGGAGGAGATGCCGGCGGTAAAGCAGCAGATTATCAGCAGCCGCAGCTTCGGTTCACGTATCAGCCGTTATCAGGATATGCGGGAAGCGGTATGTGATTATGCCGGGCGGGCGGCGGAGAAATTGCGCGGCGAGAAACAATATTGCCGGCAAGTATCGGTATTTATCCGTACCAGCCCCCATGCGCAGGGGGAGCGGTTCTACGGCAATCAATCCACCAGCGTAATTCCCATACCCACCAATGACACCCGGGATATTATCGCCCGGGCCGTGCAATGCCTGGATACTATCTGGCTGGAGGGAAATCGTTATTTGAAGGCAGGGGTCGTGTTGGGGGATTTTTTTGACCGGGGCGTGGCGCAGCTCGGCTTATTTGATGAATACAGGCCGCGGGCAAACAGTGCGTCATTAATGCATATCATGGATAAACTCAATCGCAGCGGCGAAAGTAAAATCTACTTCGCCGGCCAGGGCATTCGCCGGCAATGGCAAATGAAACGGGACATGCTGTCGCCGGCCTATACCACCCAGTTAAGGGATTTGCCCCGCGTGTCGATATGACGGTCGGATGCCCTGACGATATAGCCACTTGCTTAAGCATTCATAGGTCGCGTTAAAAATGCGTTTTTTTGGAGAATGACATCAGGAAATTAACGCTTTCATAGATCACATCGTGATTGTTTAGGCGTATTAATTATTAGAATTTAAAAACAAAGGATGTCATACATTTACGCTCGTTTTATCTAAACCGTCTTGCGTGCCTCTACTATCGTCCTCCCGCGTCGCATTTCCCCGGACGGGTTTAAGGTGCGGTGTAGTGAGGAATAGGTATGAATATTATACAAATTATATCTTTTTTTTCTTTTACCGCCTTGGTGGCATTGATTACCTGGTGGAAAATAAGAAACAACGATATTCAATCACGCAACGGTTATTTTCTGGCCGGTCGTTCCCTCAAAGCGCCGGTGATTGCCGCGTCGCTGATGTTAACCAATTTATCCACCGAGCAACTGGTGGGACTGGGCGGGCAGGCGTACCACAGCGGCATGTCCGTTATGGCCTGGGAGGTTGTCTCCGCCATCCCGCTGATTTTTCTGGCGCTGATTTTTTTGCCCCGCTATTTGCAGCGGGGCATTGTCACCATTCCGGAATTTATTGAGGAACGTTACGATAAAACCACCCGCATTATTGTGGATTGCTGTTTCCTTATCGCCACCGGTATTTGCTTTTTGCCGGTGGTGCTCTATTCCGGGGCGCTGGCGTTGAACAGTCTGTTTCATGTCAGCGATATTCTCGGCCTGAGCAGCGGCGCGTCGCTGAGAGTGGTGGTGGTACTGTTAGGATTGGCCGGTTCGGCCTATGCCATCTTCGGCGGTTTACGCGCTATTGCGGTGGCGGATGTGGCCAACGGCATCGGCCTGGTGATCGGCGGCCTGCTGGTGCCTTTTTTCGGCCTGATGGCCATGGGTCACGGCAGTTTCAGCGCCGGCCTCGGGCAATTGGCAACAGTTCATCCCGAACGCCTGAACTCCATCGGCGGTCAAACCGACCCCGTACCCATCGGCGCGGCGCTGACCGGGCTGGTGCTGGTAAATACCTTTTACTGGTGCACCAATCAAGGCATCGTCCAGCGAACGCTGGCGTCAAAAAGCCTGGCGGAAGGGCAAAAAGGCGCCCTGTTGACCGCGGTGCTGAAAATGCTGGATCCTATTATCCTGGTACTGCCGGGGGTCATCGCCTATCACCTGTACGCCGGCCTGCCGAAGGCTGACATGGCCTATCCGACGCTGGTGAACCAGGTCCTGCCCGCACCGCTGGTGGGCTTTTTCGGCGCGGTACTGTTTGGCGCCATCATCAGCGTGTTCAACGGCTTTCTTAACAGTGCCAGCACCCTGTTCAGCCTGGGAATTTACCAGCGATTAATCAACCAGCAGGCTTCTTCGCACCTGCTGGTGAAAGTCGGCCGGCGGTTCGCCGTGATTTTGGCCCTGGTGTCCATCGCGGTGGCGCCGTTGATAGCCAATGCGCCGCAGGGACTCTACAGCTGGATGAAACAGCTCAACGGTATTTACAACGTGCCGCTGGTGACCATTGTGATCATGGGGTTCTTCTTCCCGCGCATCCCCGCCCTGGCCGCCAAGGTGGCGTTACTGTTGGGGATATTCAGCTATATCACCATCAATTATTTGGTGAAGTGGGATATCCATTTTCTGTACGTGCTGTTTTTCACCTTCTTGCTGAATGTCTGCCTGATGCTGTTGATAGGCAAGATAGCCCCCCGCGCCACGCCGTTTGCCTTTCGTGACGCTTTCGCCGTGGATATGGCGCCCTGGCGGCAGGTAAAATTGGCGTCAGTGGGCGTGCTGGCCGCCATGATCGGCGTCTATGCCTATCTGGCCCGCTTCGGCGGCTATCATTCCACCTGGCTGTATCGCATATGTATTGCGGTGGTGGTCGTGGTGGTTCTAAAGTTAAGCCTGTCCCGTGGGAAAAAAGTGAGAGAAATTCCTTCATGAGCCAGCCCAATATCATTTTTATCATGACCGACACCCAGGCCACCAATATGGTGGGCTGTTACACCGGCTTACCCCTCAACACGCAGCATATCGATGCCCTGGCGGCCAAAAGCGTAAAATTCGACGCCGCCTGGACCACCTGCCCGCTGTGCACTCCCGCGCGCGCCGGCTTGTTCACCGGGATCTATGCCAACCAGAGCGGGCCGTGGACCAACAATATCGCGCCGGGCAAAAATATGCGCACCATGGGCAGTTATTTTAAGGCCGCCGGCTGGCATACCGGTTTTATCGGCAAATGGCATCTGGACGGTCATGACTATTTCGGCACCGGTATCTGCCCTGATGAGTGGGATGCCCGCTATTGGTATGACGGGGCAAATTACCTGTCGGATTTGTCGGAACAACAAATCAGCTTATGGCGTAACGGGCTCAACACCCGGCAGGATTTGGATGCCTACGGCATAGACGATGAATTCACCTGGGCCTGGCATATCAGCGAGCGGGCCATACAATTTATCCACAGCGCCCGGGCCGAGCCTGAGACGCCGTTTTTACTGGTGCTGTCTTATGATGAGCCCCATCATCCCTTCACCTGTCCGTCGCGCTATGTTGAAAATTACGAAAATTTTTCCTACCCCCTGGGCAACAAGGCGCGGGATACCCTGGCGGACAAACCCACCCATCAACGGCTCTGGGCGCAAGCCATGCCGTCGCCGGTCACGGATGAAAAACACTATGTCCATCCGCTCTATTTTGCCTGCAATGATTTTGTCGACGATCAGATTGGCCGGGTCCTGGACAGCCTCACCGCCGACGAGTGGGATAATACCTGGATAGTCTACACCTCCGATCACGGCGAAATGATGGGTGCGCATCGCCTGATAAGCAAAGGCTCCGCCGCCTACGACGATATCTGCCGTATCCCTCTGCTAATCCACGCCCCCGGACGCAAGGCCGCCGTCCGGGAGCAGCCGGTGAGCCATCTCGATCTGCTGCCCACCCTGCTGGATGTCGCCGGTCTATCGGTGCCGGATGCCCTGCAGGGGCGTAGCCTGCTGCCGCTGCTCACCGCACCGGATCGGTGGCCGGAACGCGGCGTCATGGTGGAGTTCAATCGCTACGAAATCGAACATGACAGCTTCGGCGGTTTTATTCCCATGCGCGCCTGGGTGACCGCGGAGTACAAGCTGGTGATTAATCTGTTTGATGAAGATGAGTTATACGATCGCGTCCGGGATCCCGAAGAGATGGTGAATCTGATTCATTATGAGGAATATCATGAGCGACGGGATCGGCTGCATGATGCGCTATTGGCCTATATGGACCGCATCCGCGATCCCTTTCGCGGTTATCAATGGGCAACGCGGGAATGGCGGCCTGACCTTAAACCGCAGTGGATGGGGGCTTTTCGTCCCAAACCGGCGGACGGAGTGTCGCCGGTGGTGCGGGATTACGATACCGGTTTGCCCACCAAGGGAACCAAAGTGGAAACCAAACAGCAAAAATTCTGAACATCCCCGCCGTGACGGCGGGGTTTACCCGGAGAGGTTATGCAGCGTCCTTTTCATTTGATGGCCAAGCCCACCAGCTATCAATGCAATTTAGCCTGTGAGTACTGTTTTTATCTGGAGAAAGAGCAGGGCACCTTGAAAGCCAAGCAGCCCCGGCGGCACATGGACGATGAGGTGCTGTCGTCCTATATTCGCCAGTATATCCAGTGCAGCCCCACCCAAGAGGTGGAGTTTTCCTGGCAGGGCGGGGAGCCGACCCTGGCGGGACTGGAGTTTTACCAGCGGGTGCTGGACTGTCAGCAACACTATGCCGACGGTAAAATCATCCATAACAGTATCCAGACCAACGGCGTATTGATAAACGAGCAGTGGGCGCGCTTTCTGGCGGACAATGGCTTCCTGGTGGGTATCTCGGTGGATGGTCCGGCGCCCCTGCACGATCTCTATCGTAAAACTTCCGCCGGGAAATCGGTATTTGACCGGGTTCTCAACGCCATTACGCTGCTGAAAAAATACCGGGTGGAGTTCAATATCCTGACGGTGGTGAACCATGACACCGCCGAGGCCCCGCTGGAGATCTACCTGTTTCTGACACGGGAGCTGGGGGCGCGGTTTGTCCAGTTTATTCCGGTGGTGGAGCAGCGGCCCGCGTCCCTTACGGCCGGAGAGTTGATTCATCCTCAAACCTCCGGGGACCGGGCCCTGACGCCATGGTCGGTGAGCGGCGAGCAGTACGGCCGGTTTATCAACGCCATTTTTGATTATTGGGTCAGGCACGATGTGGGCCGGGTGTATGTCCAGCTGTTTGATAACGCCCTGGCGGCCTGGGCCGGCGAAAAACCCAGCCTGTGCATTATGCAGCCCACCTGCGGTTATGGGCTGGTGGTGGAGCAGAACGGCGATATCTACAGCTGCGACCATTTCGTCTTTCCCGAGCATCGCCTGGGCAATATCAAACGGGACCGGCTCGACCAGATGGTCTACGGCAAAAAGCAGAAGCAGTTCGGCATGCAAAAAGCCTTACTTCCCCCGGTTTGCCAGCGGTGTGAATATCGGTTCGCCTGCCGCGGCGGCTGTCCGAAACACCGGATTCTTCAGGTGGAAAACCATTGGCATAACCATCTGTGCGCCGGTTATAAAGCCATCTTCAGCCATATGGATCCCTATATGCGCTATATGGCCCGGCAGATTCAGCTGCACCAGCCGCCGGCCAACGTGATGGCGGTGGCGGCATCCCTCGCGGCCGACTGGATGAGCGCCATATGACGCTCATCCACAGGCCGCATTCCGGTTTGTCGCAGCGCCATATGACGGCTTATCCGCAGGCCGCATTCCGGTTTGTCGCCGCGCGTCAGGACAGGGAGCGCCCCCTCCGGTTCAGCGGATCACAAAGGCGCCCCGCTCCAGGCACTCGCCGTTGATAAAGATTTCCACCACATGTTTACCGGGGTAGTGCACCCGGGTGGTGAAGTTTTGGATCGTCTGGCTGCGGGTTATGGCAACCGTTTCATGGGCGGCCAGCGTCAGTGTCTTGAGCTTGAACACCTTGGCCGAGGTCACGCCGGATTTTTTGACGTAATGCACGGCATAGTCGATAACCAGCCGCTGCGGCAGCGCCGAGGTGGAGCGCAGGCTGAAAGCCAGTGCTATCGGTTCCCCCAGCGCTACCGCCGCCGGGGTGACCGTGAAGGCCTCGACGCTGACCTGCGCCGCGTTACCGGCCCCCACCAGCCCCAGCGCGCGCCGATCTCCCTGCTTGATCAAGGTACGCAAGGCATGTCGGGCGATCCAGGCGCAAGAGGGATTATCCAGCGGCCAGCCCGCCAGTAAGTCCATGACCCAATCAGGATGATCCTTGGTGATATCATTAAGATGATTTGCCACGGATTTACGTACGTAAAGGCTGGGATCGGCGCGCAGGCCGTTCAGGATGCCGAGCACCGGCGAGGGATCCGCCCGCAGCGCTTCCAGCCGAAAGGACCAGGGCAAACGCGGGCGGCTGCCTTCGCTGGAAAGCCGCCGGACATGTTCGTTCTCATCCCGCGACCAGGTTTCCAGCAGCGCCAGCCCTCGCGGCAGATCCTGGCGCAGGAAGTGCCTCACCGCGAATTCCGACGAGCCGAAGGGCGTAAAGAATCGCAGCGCCTCCATGGACAGGTCATAATCTTCCAGACCGTACATGGCGACGTATTCCGGTAAAATCAGGGTAACGAAGCCCTTATCCAGCCGTGGCGCGAGACGCTTAAGGATCGCCAGCGCAACGGGGAATTCGGCCGGCAGGCCGTCATGAAGACACATACTGACCCGGCGCAATCGCGCCATAAGCGATAACCCCTCCAGACCCGCGGCGGCGGCGGACAAGAAACGCGCCGTATCGAAATCGCCGTGGACGGATGCGGTTTGCGCGGCGATAAATTCAAGCCGCTGTGCATTGAAAATCTCTTTCAGCGCCGGGGCGCTTTGTTCGGACATTCCATTTCTCCGGCCAATGGCTGCGATAATGCAGGCTAATGAAAATTCCCTGTCTCCGCAAGGGTGTACGGTCCACCCGCTGACGGATGTGGAAAAGGGCTATGACGCCGGTGGGTTAAAAGATGTTATTTATCTTCAATGGGTAACAAAGAGTAACCCGAAATATATTTTTATAACTTTATCTGTCGCTATTTGTCTCTGCCTCCGTGGCTTTCCTGATGGCGATCGTGCCGGTAAAAGTAAGCGTTATTAATCAGATAACCAGGTTTGGATATTAGCTGTAAAGAGGGCGGCGACGTCTTCGCAGGCGATCCTCATTGGCGGAGTTGCCCCTGGATGGCTACGATAATAAGCATGATCATAAAATTCAATAAAATGTGGAATCCTCGCCATGAAGGTTTTCACCCATTTCGCCGCCAGGTTTCGCGGCATAAGCCGTTAAGCTCCGCGCCTTAACATTTGCGGTTCAAGCCAGCCTTGTACTTTTCGCCTGCCGTCATCGGAAGCGGCGAGCTTTTGCCAAAGGATAACTCAGGGGTTTGACAACATGCTTCGAACGAACGTCCAAGTAGAGAAAAAAGAAACGGTGAGCATGACGCCGGCGGAGCAGGGATTCTCCTTCAAAGTATTGACCATTAATACCCATAAAGGCTTTGC
The DNA here is from genome assembly GCF_018449575.1 of Sodalis sp. dw_96. GTDB lineage: Bacteria > Pseudomonadota > Gammaproteobacteria > Enterobacterales > Enterobacteriaceae > Acerihabitans. The sequence goes on from NZ_JAAVUT010000003.1 coordinate 195,722, forward strand.
CGCGTTTAACCGGCGGTTTATTCTGCCGGAGCTGCGCGAAGCGGTACGTACCGTCAGTCCCGATATCGTTTTTTTACAAGAGGTCTTGGGAGCCAATGAGAAACATTCCCGGCGTTTTGAAAATTGGCCGATAGTGCCGCAGTATGAATTTCTGGCGGATACCCTATGGGCGAACTTCGCCTATGGGCGCAACGCGGTCTATGCCGACGGTGACCACGGCAATGCCCTGCTTTCCCGCTTTCCCATTGCAAGTTACCGTAATCTGGACCTGTCGGTCGAGGGCAGCGAGAAGCGCGGCATGCTGCATTGCATCCTCCAGGTGCCGGGCCGGGATGTGCCGCTGCATATGATGTGCGTGCATTTAGGACTGAAAGAGCGGCATCGCCGTGAGCAGATGCTGCTGATAAGCCAACATATCGCCTCGCTGCCCGTGCACGCGCCGATGGTGCTGGCCGGTGATTTCAACGACTGGCGTCAACAGGCCAATGGCCTGCTCGGACGGGAGGCCGGTCTGGAAGAGGTGTTCACCAAAGCTTACGGTCGTCCGGCCAAGACGTTTCCCGCCCGTTTCCCGGTATTGCGCCTGGACCGCATCTATGTCCGTAATGCCCGCATCAGCCGGCCCACCTCCCTGGCCAATCAGCCCTGGTCGCATTTATCCGATCACGCCCCCCTGGCGGTGGAGATTTTGCTATGAATATGGAATGGCGTGAGGGCAATAAAATAACTTTATTGGAAAACGGCGAAGAATTTTTCCCGCGGCTTTATGACAGAATCGGCCGGGCGGAAACGGAAGTGCTGCTGGAGACCTTTATCCTGTTTGAGGATAAGGTCGGTCTGGCCCTGCAAGAGAATCTCATTGCCGCGGCGCAGCGCGGCGTAAAGGTGGAGGTGATGGTGGACGGTTACGGTTCGGCGAATCTTTCCGAAGGATATATCGCCGCCATGACCACCGCCGGGATTCGTTTTCGCTTTTTTGATCCCCGCCCGGCCTTTATGGGGATGCGTACCAATATGTTTCGCCGCCTGCACCGTAAAACGGTGGTGGTGGACGGGCGCATTGCCTTTATCGGCGGGATCAACTTTTCCGCCGAGCATTACAGCGATTACGGTGCGCAGGCGAAACAGGATTATGCGGTGGAGCTGGAAGGGCCGGTGGTGGCGGATATCCACCGCTACACCCTGGAAACGCTGTACAGCGAGGCCCGGCAGCGCAACTGGTGGGGCCGCCGCTCAAAACTGCCGGCCTATAACCGCCAGCCCGGCGAGGCCCAGGCGCTGTTCGTCTTTCGAGATAACGACGAACACGATACCGATATTGAACGGCATTATCTCGATATGCTGCGTACCGCCAAGCAGGATGTGATCATCGCCAATGCCTATTTTTTCCCCGGCTACCGCCTGCTCAAGGAGATGCGTAACGCGGCGCGGCGCGGGGTTCGGGTGAAATTGATCGTTCAGGGAGAGCCGGACATGCCCATCGTGAAGGTGGGCGCGCGCATGCTTTACAACTACCTGGTGCCGGAAGGGGTGATGATTTATGAATATCGCCGCCGTCCCCTACACGGCAAAGTCGCCGTCAAGGACGACTACTGGTCCACCGTCGGTTCCAGTAATCTCGATCCCCTGAGCCTGTCGCTGAATCTGGAAGCTAACGTGATGATTCACGACAGCCGGTTCAATGGTTTGCTGCGTGACAAACTCAACCGGCTGATAGCGGAGGATTGCCAGCTTATCGATGAGAGCCAGGTGCCGAAACAGACCTACTGGCATTTGGCGAAAAGCGTAGTGGTGTTCCATTTCCTGCGGCACTTTCCGGCCTGGATCGGCTGGCTTCCGGCCCATACGCCGAAATTATCCCTGGTGCCGCCCCCGGTGCAGCCGGAAATTGAGACCCAAGACCGGGCCGAACCTGAAAACGAGGGCGCCAAGCCGTGAAGTATAACGGCTCTTACCGCCGGCACCGGGCACAGCCGGAAAAAACACGCCGGCGCCGGCCGGTGTTAAAAAAAATCCTGACGCTGCTGTTTTTTATCGCCGTGGCGGTTTTACTGGTCGTGTATGCCCGCAAGGTGGATTGGGGCGACGTCGCCCACGCCATTACCCATTACAGCCAACGCACGGTGCTGATGGTGGTGGGATTGGTGGTGGTCAGCTACCTGCTGTACGGCATTTACGATCTCATCGGCCGCGCTTATTGCGGGCACAAATTGGCGGTGTCGCGGGTCATGCTGGTTTCATTTATCTGTTATGCCTTTACGTTGACCCTGAGCACCTGGGTCGGCGGCATCGGCATGCGTTACCGGCTCTATTCCCGCCTCGGGCTATCCAACAGCGCCATCACCCGGATATTCAGCCTGAGCCTCGCCACCAACTGGCTGGGGTATATTCTGTTGTCCGGCGTGGTCTGCGCGTTCGGCGTGATAAAACTGCCGGGCAAATGGGATATCAGCGATCTTGCCTTGCGGCTGATCGGCATCGGCTTATTGCTGTTTATCGCCGCCTATCTGTGGTGCTGCGCATTCGCCAAACGCCGCCGCTGGACCATTAAGGGCCAGAAGCTGGTGCTGCCGTCGCTACGTATGGCCGGCGCCCAACTGCTGGCCTCCTGCACCAATTGGTTGGTGATGGCGGCGATTATCTTTATCCTGCTCAATGATAATGCGGATTTCCCGCTGGTGCTCGGCGTGCTGCTGGTGAGCAGTATTGCCGGGGTGATTGTGCACATTCCGGCGGGCATCGGGGTGCTGGAAGCGGTGTTCGTCGCCATGCTCGGGGGTGGACATCTTAGTCACGGCGCCATTATCGCCGCCCTGCTGGCCTATCGCGCCATCTATTTTATCGCGCCGCTGCTCCTGGCGATTGTGCTCTATTTCGGTTTGGAAAGCCGCGCCGATGCCCTGCGGGAAAAGCGGACCTTGCCGCGAAATACCCAAAAGCCGTAGGTGTTGTACGCAAGTGTGACCGGAATCAATAGGGCGAACCCGGTCAGCATGAATCCCTGGCTCCGCGCCGGCGCGGAGGCCTGGGGGATGAGCAGCCCCGGCGGAATTACCGCCGGATAGAGCGCCAGCAGCAGCAGACCGAAAGACGCCATTACGCCCCCCAACGCCATGCACAGAGGCAGCATGGAAACGCGGCTGTGCAGCAACCGGCAAAATCCAATGGCGCATATCAACAGAACGGCCCCGAGGGGCAGTGTGAATCGCAACTGCTGCAAATGGGCGCGGTAGACCGGATGCAGCGCGCCGGTCCATAACACCAGAACGATTACCGATACCAGCGTTACCGCCCCCAACATCAGCCCGCGGCGCCGCGCCCGTGCCTGCAGGCTCTGTTCGGTACGCCAAATCAGCCAACAGGTTCCCAGCAGCGTATAGCCGGACATCAGCGCCAGACCGCAAAAAAACGGGAAAACGGAGAACCATTCCCAGCTGTTGCCGGTATAATGTGTCCCGTCATTGGGTATGCCCTGGATTAAGGCTCCCATCATAACGCCCTGGGCGCAGGCCGCCACGGCCGAACCGCCCATTAGCATGGTGTCCAATAGCCTACGGCGTTCCAACCGGGCATGATCGCGGTATTCAATGGACATACCGCGCAAGACCAGCGCCAGCAGCATTGCAAACGCAGGCACATATAGCGCGCTGAAAAAAATACTGTAGGCGGCGGGAAACAGAGCCAGCATGCCGCCGCCTGCCAAGACCAGCCAGGTTTCGTTACCGTCCCACACCGGCAGCAGCGTCAGGGTCATGACATGGCGATCTTCCTCGCGCCGATGAAAGGCATATAACATGCCGGTGCCCAAATCGGTGCCGTCCAGCAGGGCATAAATCAGCATGCTGAAGGCCAGCGCGGCGGCCGCCAATAGTTGAATGTGCCCAGCCGATATTCCCCAATCCACTATAGGTCCTCCCCAGGTTGTTTTTGCCCGTCATTGCGCTCCGGCGCGGTTTGCCGGGCAAGAGAAGGAACCGGCCCCTGCTCGCCAGGCTGCGGCGGACGCCTCAGCAGGCGCAGCATATAGACCATACCGGTACCGAACACGCCCAAATAAACCACCGCCAGCGCGGCGCTGGAAAACAGCACCAACGGTGGCGATACCGGCGAAAGACTTTCTCCTGTGCGCACCAGACCGTAGACCATAAACGGCTGCCTGCCGGTTTCGGTGACGACCCAGCCGGCGAGCATGGCGACAAACCCCGCCGGCGCCAGGGCCAGCATAAACCATTGCAGCCAGCGCGCCCGCCAGAGATGACGGCGGCAGCGTACCACCAGTGCGCAGATGCCAGCGGCGGTCAACAGCAGTCCGAGTCCCACCATCAGGCGAAACGCGAAAAAGACCAGCGGTACGGAAGGGATGTCCCGGCGGGGGAATTCATTCAGGCTGGTAATGGTGCCGGTCAGGTTATGACGTAAATAAAGGGAGCCGACGCGGGGAATGGACAGCTCCAATCGGTTACGCCCCCGGGCGGTATCCGGCACGGCGAACAGCCGCATCGGTTCGCCGGCCCCCGGCGGCGGCCTTTGCCAATCACCCTCCATGGCCGCGACCTTTTGCGGCTGATAGCGCAGGGTATTTTCCCCATGCAAATCGCCGGCAATGATTTGCAGCGGTCCGGCGATGGTCAAGATCCAAAGCGCCAGAGAATACATGATGCGTGCCCCCGGGTTTCGGTGATCGCGCAGCAGGTGCCAAGCTCCCGTGGCGGCAACCATGCAAGCGGTGCCTAAAAATGCCGCCAGCAGCATATGCGCCAGGCGGTAGATAAACGAGGGATTATAGATAATATCCAGCCAGGCCTCCGGCTGAAAGCGTCCATCGGCGCCCAGAGAAATCCCGGCCGGGGTTTGCATCCAGGAATTGGCCGACAAAATCCAGAACGCGCTGAACAGGGAACCCAGAGCCACCATGCAGGTGGTAAAAAAATGCAGTTTGGCCCCGACTTTACCCATGCCAAATAGCATGATGCCCATAAAGCCCGCTTCCAGGAAAAACGCCACCAGCACTTCATAAAACATCAGCGGACCGATAATTGCGCCGGCGCGGGTGGAGAATGTCCCCCAGTTGGTACCGAACTCAAATTCCATGATGACGCCGGAAACCACCCCCACAGCCACATTCAGCGCGAAAATCTTGAGCCAAAAATGGTAAAGATCAAGGTACGCCGGACGCCGGCTCCAGAGCCAGAGCCCCTCGATGACCATCAGGAAATGGGCCAGTCCGATGGTAAACGCGGCCAGAACGATATGAAAACCGATGGTAAAGGCAAATTGAGACCTGGCGATGACGAGCAGGGAATCAGCGGTCATCAGACGTGACTCCGGTCCGGCCTGATGCCGTTCATGACGGACGTCCCAGGCATCAGGCGTCGCTGGGCTTGCCGCTGAAGGATGAAATCGGCTTATCCACCGACTCATCCATACGGCGGTTAAAGGCCTTCAGCCCTTCGATAAACGGGGTGACGGTTCGCCAGAAGGCCTCGTCATTGAGCATTTTATACAGCCCTCGCACGCCCGGCGGCTCGCGGTCCGCCTCGCTCTCCCCGCGGTCGCGGCCGAGGGTATCGAGCATATCGCGCACCGCGAACACCAATTTATAGAACTGGCCGGGGGGAAAGGTGGAGAGGGCCATCATCAGTATTGACAGATTTTGTATGGCATTCAGCGATCCCTCACGGTTAAGCCCGTTTACAAGCACTTGGGCCACCTGATTATTGGCCGCCGCCAGATCGTTGGCAAAGCGCAGAATGCCGTGTTCATGCAGGGTTTGCAGCAGTCGCTCCAGCTCTTCATGGGCATCCGATCCGATTTTAGGCGGTTCAACCGCATAACTGATAGGTTTGGCCATTTAAAATTTCTCCGGATAGGGTTCTTGCCCCGGGGGCGACACATAATCTTCCCGCGCCCATTTCACTTCCACGGGGACTTTATGGATTGGCGTGCGATTGCCGAAGCGGAAATTATGCCTGGGTATCGGCGACGGACATTTTTCTTTCGGCAATATTTCCGCTTTGATCGCCAGCTCTTTATAGGCGGGAGTGTTCACATCGGGATCGTGGTGTTCCCCGGTCAGCGCATTCACGCCGTCTTTGCCCTGATGGATGGGAATAAAGAGAGTGGAACCCTGCACCCTATCGGTAATCACCGCCGGCACTTCAAGGGAGCCCCGGCGCGAGGTGAGCCGCAGCCATGTTCCCTCCTCAATGCCGCGTTCGGCGGCCAGGGAGGGGCTTACTTCAACGAACCAGTTCGGTGTCAGGGACCAGATGCGCGGCCCGCGACCGGTCTGATTGGTGGACTGGAATTGCTCCAGCATCCTGCCGTTGTTGAGCATCAGGTCGTATTCTCTGTCGGGTTCCTCCGCCGGTTCCTTCCAGGTGAGCGGATAGAGGACGGCCTTGCGGTCTTCTGTATGGAAGCCGTCGGTATATAATAACGGCGTATCAGTGCCGTCCGCCTTCACCGGCCAGCAGAGGGATTTCCATCCTTCCAAGCGCTCATAGCTCACTCCGGCGAAGACCTTGGCGATGCCCGCCGCTTCCGCCATGATCTGAGAGGGATGCGTATACCCCCAGTCATGGCCCATTTTCGCCGCCAGCTCGGTGAGTATCCGCCAGTCCGGGCGGCTCTCCCCCAGGGGCGGCATCACTTCATAAAAGCGTTGGATGCGCCGCTCGGTATTGACGTAAGTTCCCTCTTTTTCCACGCTGGGACAACCGGGCAATACCACGTCGGCGAATTCGGCGGTACGGCTCATAAACAGATCCTGCACCACCATGAAATCCAGATTGCTGAAACCCTGGTGCACATTGGCGGCATCGGCGTCCGAGAAGGCGGTTTCTTCGCCAATCACATACATGGCCTTGATTTTTTTATCCTTTGCGTGCTGCACCATCATAAAATTATCGTCGCCGGCTTTGTCTGACAAGCTTTCGGGGGCCACACCCCAGGCTTTGGCCCATTTTGCGCGGATTTCATGATCGGTGACTTTTTCGTAGCCGGGATAATAATCTTTCAAACAGCCGAAATCGCTCGCCCCCTGAACATTGTTATGTCCTCGCATGGGATAGCCGCCGGTGCCGGGGCGGCCATAATTGCCGGTGACCAGCAACAGATTCGACAAGGCGGTGCTGGTATCCGCGCCGTGGCTATGCTGGGTGATGCCCATGGCCCAGATTATACAGACGGATTCTGCCCGGCCTATCATCTCGGCTGCATCGATGAGCTGCGGGCGGGGGATACCGGTGATGCGTTCGGCGAACGCCAGGGTAAAGGGAGCCAGAGAATCACGGTAGGCTTCCACCTGATTGACCTTGGTGGCGAGAAAATCCCTATCGGCATAACCTTGGTCGAACATATAGCGGGCCATGGCGGATGCCCATACCATATCGGTACTGGATTTGATACGCAAATAGATATCGGCCCGTTCGGCCATTTCATGTTTGCGCGGGTCCACCACGATTAACTTGTGGCCATAATGTTTGCGGGCTGCTTTGATTTTGGCGGCGATTACCGGATGATTTTCAGCGGTATTGCTGCCGATGATGATTATCAACTCGGCTTTTGCGAGGTCGGCGATGGTGCCCGCGTCGCCACCGTATCCCACGGTACGGAATAAGCCCTGGGTCGCCGGGTTCTGGCAGTAGCGGGATGAGTTGTCAACGCTATTGGTACCTATAATCAGGCGGGCGATTTTCTGCGTCAAATAGGCTTCTTCGTTACTCCCTTTGCTTGAGCCGATAAAACCAATGCTGTCGGCGCCGTGTATATTGCGGATATCCAGCAACCGCCGGGCGACCAGCGTCAGGGCCTCATCCCAGCCGGCCGGCCGGAAGCGACCGTTTTCACGGATGAGCGGCGTGGTAAGGCGCTTATCGCTGTTGACGAAATCCCAGCCGAACTTCCCCTTGATGCAGGTGGAAATGCCATTGGCCGGCGCATCCACTGTCGGCTGCACTTTGAGAATATGCCGATCGCGGGTCCACATTTCGAATGAGCATCCAACGCCGCAGTAGGTACACACCGTTTTGGTCCGCTTGATTTCCGGCTGACGCCAATGCATGTCCATCATGGAAATTCCCGTGATGATTTCCGCGCCGGTGGTGTTCTCGATGGTTTTGATCATATCGATCAGCGGGCGTTTCAGCGCGGGAGACATGGCGGTGAAGGGACCGGCGTCCGGCTGCATGGTTTTTTCCATTAGGGCATTGCAGGGGCAGACCGTCACGCAGTGACCGCAGCTCACGCAGCTCGACCCGGCAATGGTTTCGCCTCCATCCCATAACACCCTTGGATGGGGCGCGTTAAAATCGATGGTGAGGGTTTCATTCACTTCGACATTTTGACAGGCGTCTACGCAGCGGCCGCACAGAATACACTGATCGGGATCGTAGGTATAAAAGGGATTTGAATGATCTTTTTCGTAGGGTTTGCGTTGGTATTTATAGTGCTGAATGGGGATATGCATGTCCGCCATGGTATTGTGCAGGGTGCAATCGCCGGTATTATGTTCACAAACGGTACAGTAAAGTTCATGTTTCGCCAGCAGGCGATCCATGCCCTCATGCTGGGCAGCCTGAACCTCGGCCTGTTGGCTGACAATGTTCATCCCGTCGGCGGTGCGCAGGGTGCAGCCGCGCACCAGCCGATTATTCTGTTTAACCCAGCAGACATCGCAGGTTTCGAGTGGGTCCAGCGCCGGGTGATAGCAAACATGAGGCAGGTTAATACCCTGTGCGGTTAGGAAGTCAACCAGGGGTATATCCGCTTCGCCGGTAAGTGGCATTCCGTCGAAGTGAATGGTGCAAAGTGTCTGTTTCATCAGGCCACCTCTAATAATCAAAAACGGCCATCGGCTCGACGACGGGCGGATTAATTTCCAAAAACGCAGCAGGCGATAACATCCCGGGGATCTCACCCTCGGGCAATAAAACAAAGGGTTTCCCGTCATGAGGATCAAGATAACGGCTAATGTAACAAAACTGTTATTTTAAAAGGTAGCTTCGAATGGCCAAAGCGCAATGTGAAGTGCTGTAAAATGGCGGATATTAAATTGTTGCAGATTATTGCTGTCCGTGATTTTAGCTGTGGGCCTGAAACGGCAGACAAAGGACATATTATGAGACGTAAACTGCTTGTAGGGATGAATCCTTTTATTCTGACGACGCCGGCAAAGCTTGTGCGACGATATAAAAAAACTGCGCCGCCAAACGTCAGGTCATGCAACGGCATTTGGGGCGCAGCTCTCGCTACAGAGTGTTAAAGGCCGGTATTAATAATGGCGATGATACCCGCCGCCGTCATGGCCGCGGCCACCCCACGGTCCTGGCCAGAAACAGCCGCTCAAAGCGACACTGAGCATAATAATCCCGAGGTAAGTTAAAATACGACGCATTGGCAAGCTCCAGTTAATTAAGTATTGCATACCCCATGATAATTGACCTTAATGAATAATAGGTCAATAAGAGTAACCGTAAAAATAGTTATTAGAAATGTGTCAAATTACGATTATTAACGAGGAGGGAGTTTCTCGAAGATATATTAAACATACTCTCTATTTAGAAATAAGAAAAGACTTAAATTAAAATAATTATTTTGCTTTTTCAGATAAATCTATATTAGCGAAATAGCGCGGTAAAATACAGGGAAACTCGGTAAAAAAAAAGCGTTCGCTAAATTTCTCGCAAACGCTTTTCAGAAAGACCGGCTAAGCGGATAAAAAATGTGCCGACTTTGTTAGGGGGCTCATTATTCATACACCACCGACGTGCTGTGCATATTCCGCTGTCCGGAAACAGAGGTCATCGGATAGGAACGGGTTCCATCGGGCACGGCTTTTTCATTCAAACCGCCGGGCGCCGATGTTGACAGGACCGAGCCGGCGCTGATAACCGTGGCATGCGCCTGCCCCGCTATCTGGGTGGTTATCTGTTCAGCGGCGAAACCGCCGAAAGACAAGACCCCTAAGACAATGGCCAAACTCACTGATTGTATCTTACTCATGGTGCTTGCTCCTCACGGCGGCAATGATGGTTTTCAACCGGCCGTAAATTTATTAACATTCGCTAAGTAAATGGTAGTACAAGCGGCAAAGAGTATCAAGTAAATAATATAATGATCGTTAATTTAAAAGTTAATATATTGATTTATAGTTATTTATTCTAGTTTAGCCGCCAGAATGTTTTCTCTGTGCCCACCCGGCCTCCGCCGTCATCGCGGCGAAGGTTCACCACCGCTGCGGCAAGGCGGTCGACTCCGATAAACAAAGCAGCCGAAGGGCTGTTGGAGTTTGTTGACAAGGTGTCCGGCCGGGGCAGGAAGCGGAGCCAAGCGGGTGGGGCTGTTTTAGATTAGTTCAACTGTTTATTAACGTTCGATAATAAAATATTAATGGTAAATGTGACTGGGATCAACTAAAATTTTAATGATCATTAATATAATAACTATATAATTGATTTAGTAAACGAAACGTATTAATGCTTTGCCTGTTTGTTCGGATCCGGTTGAAAAAAATCCGGCTGTGGCATGGCGTAATACAGTTACATTTCTAATGAATTTAACATTTTTTGCCGTAATGACAAAAACAGGTTGTAATTTTTTTAATGATCGTTAATTATATGGTGATGGCATTTTTTGCTAAGAGAGGACCTTATGAGTACTGATCATGTTGTGTCCGCCAAAAAGGGACGCGGACGTCCAAAACAATTCGATCGTGACGATGCGCTGGACAAGGCGCTTGAGTTGTTTTGGCGCCATGGCTATGAAGCGACTTCGCTGGCCGACTTGGTTGAGGCAACAGGCGCGAAGGCACCGACATTGTACGGTGAATTCGGCAATAAAGAAGGGTTGTTCCGTGCGGCGGCTGAACGTTACATGACGAAATTCGCCGAACGGGGCAGGGCGCTGCTGACCAATCCGAACTGCACGGTGTCGGAAGCAACGGAAGATTTCATGCGCGATACGGCGGCGCTCTATACCGATAAAAACCTGCCGTCGGGCTGTTTTCTTATCTGTACCTCCGCGGCGCTTTCTTCCCAGTCGGACGATGTGGCCCAAATGCTGAGAGCGCGCCATCATTTCCAGGAAAATATGCTGGCGGATTTCCTGCGGGCGCGGCAGGTCAAGGGCGATATATCCCCGGCGGCCGATATTCACACCCTGGCTAAATACCTGATGTGTATCATGCAGGGCATGGCGGTGCAGGCTCGTGACGGAGCAACCCAGGAAGAACTGGATAATATCGTCTCCACGCTGATGGCCGTCTGGCCTGATCTCACCAGCGCCGGTATTGATAAAGCCCGGATTGCGGTGGAAGCCTGAGGCAAGACGTGCGGACCATAACGCCGCCGACCCGTCCTGAAACGGCTCGGCACGGCCGCGGAATTGTCGGGGTTGTGTTAATAAGCAGTGCAGATAAGCAGTACAGGTAAAGCAGTGTGATCCCACCAAGCCGTTGTCCGGCATCGAAGCGTAATGCCGGACATTCAGGGCTGCATTCCTTCCCCATGCCATCCTCCACCCAGAGCCGCAATCAACTGAACGCTGGCCACCCACTGCGTGCTGCGCAGGGACAGCAAATTTTGCTGCTGTGAAAGGCTGGTATTCTGCGTCGTGGCGACATCCAGATAATCTATCATGCCGGCCTGGTATTGATTGTAGGTCACCCGTGCGGACTCCTGGGCCGACTCGGCGGCGCGCTGCTGCGCGGCGGTTTCCTGTTCCAGCGTCGAGAGTTCCACCAGGTAATTTTCCACTTCCTGGAACGCATCCAATACCGATTGCCGATAGCTGGCGACGCTGGCGTCATATGCGGCCTGTGCCTGTTCCACGCCGGCCTTGGTGGCGCCGAAATCCAAGAGGGTGCCGCTCAGCTGCGGTCCCAGCGACCAGACCCGGTTCGGCATGGAAATAAGGTTATGCAGCACCGAACTTTGAAAACCTCCGCTGGCGCTCAGGGTCAGGTCGGGGTAATAAGCCGCCTGCGCCACGCCGATCGCGGCGTTGGCCGCCGCGACGCTTCGCTCCGCATAAGCGATATCCGGCCGCCGTTGCAGTAGTTGCGCCGGCAATTCCACCGGTGTGCGCGGCAGGGTAGCGGTTAGGGGCGCGGCGGGCAGGCTGAATTGCGCCGGTGCTTTCCCCATTAACACCGCAATGGCGTGTTCCAACTGCGCGCGCTGCCATTGCAGATCCAGCGCCGAGGCGCGGGCGCTCTCCAACTGGGTCTGCGCCTGGGCAAGCGTAGCGCGAGACTCGCTGCCGGCACGGTATTTATTGTTTATGATCTGGAGGTAGCGATCATACGCCGCGATGCTTTGTTGATAGAGGGCGATCTGCTGGTCCATCACCCGCAGCTGAAAATAATCCTGCGCCAGTTCAGATTGGGCGCTCAGGGTGATATTGGCCAGTTCAGCGGCGCTGGCCTGTGCGTTGGCCTGATTCTCTTCCAGCGTGCGGCGCAGTTTACCCCAGATATCCAGCTCCCAGCTGGCGCTGACCTCGGCACTGTGGGCGGTGGTGGCGGAACTGGCGGTACCGCTGCGGGTGGTGCCGGCGGTGCCTGTTACCGTAGGATAAAGATTGGCCCGCGAAGCGGCGCTCAATGCCCGAGCCTGTCGATAAAGCGCGTCGTATTGCGCTACGTTTTGATTGGATATTTTCACCTGGCGCAGTAAGCTGGACAGGACCGGATCCTGATAGACCCCCCACCACTCTCCTTTGTCCGCCTGATCCTGCGGCACCGCCTGCGTCCAGCCTTTCGCCTGTTTGAACTGGGCCGGCGCCTGGACCGCCGGGCGTCGGTAATCCGGCCCTACCATACAACCGTTCAGGCAGCCGGCCAGTAACAGCATGACGGTTAAAGGGAGCAGCTTCATGGCGGGCAGTCCGGGTTTTTTTAGCATAATTCCATCGTCGTTATCAGGTTAAACCGCGTCGCGCTTAGCGTAGCGCCGCCAGACTCGTCGGCTGCCACGGCTCAGGCGATCCATGTAGAGATATACCACCGGGGTGGTGAACAGGGTCAGCAATTGGCTCAACGCCAGGCCGCCGGCAATGGCCATTCCCAGCGGGCGGCGGAGATCCGCGTCGCCGCCGCTGCCCAACGCCAGCGGCAAGGCGCCGAAAAAGGCCGCCAGCGTGGTCATCATGATCGGTCTGAAACGCATCAGGCAGGCCTGGGTTATGGCCTGTTGAGGAGTCAACCCTTGCGTGCGCTCCGCCGCCAGCGCGAAATCGATCATCATAATGGCGTTTTTCTTCACGATGCCGATGAGCAGTAAAATACCGATCAGGGCGATAACCGTGAGCTGCGTGCCGGTGATCAGCAGTAATAGCAGCGCCCCCAGGCCGGCGGAGGGCAGGGTGGATAGAATGGTCAACGGGTGGATATAACTCTCATAGAGCATGCCCAGCACGATATAAACCGCCGCCAGGGCCGCGAGAATCAGCCAGGGCATCGAGGCGGCCAGGGACGTGAAGGCCTTGGCGGTCCCCTGGAAACCGGACTGGATGGTATCCGGCAGGCCGATCTGCGCCATGGCGGTTTTGATGAGCCCTTGCGCCTGTTCCAGCGAAACCCCGTCCGCCAGGTTGAACGCCACGGTGCTGGTGGCTGATTGCCCCTGGTGCGCCACTGATAAAGGCGTATTGGCGCCGCTGAAGCTGGCGAAAGCGGACAGCGGAATTTGTTTGCCGTCGTCGTTCACCACCAGCAGTTCATTGAGGACCGACGGATCGGCGGTAAAACTGCTGTCCAGGGTCATGACCACATGGTATTGGTTCAGCGTCTTATAGCGGGTGGCTACCTGCCGCTGGCTGAAAGCATTGTTCAACAGGGTATCCAGCATCTTGACGTCCACCCCCAGCCGGGTGGCTTTGTCGCGATCGATGTTAAGCATCACTTCCTGGCCGCCGGTTTGGGCATCGCTGTCCACGCCGGTCAACTGCGGTATTTTTTCCAGCGCCGCCTGCACCTTGGGCGTCCAGATTCGCAGTTGGGCCAGATCGTCCGCCTGCAGGCTGAATTGATACAGGGCATTGGCGCTGCGCCCGCCGATACGTAAATCCTGCGCCGGCATTAAAAACAGCTGGACACCCGCCTGGTTACGGGTTTTAGCGCTCAGCCGGTTCGCCACCTGCGTGGCATCGGCGTCCCGCTGGCTGAAGTCTTTCAAATGCACAAAAAAATTGGCCGTATTGCGCGAACCGAATCCGCCGCTGCCCATGGATGCCAGCACGCCGTCCACCGCCGGATCCTGCTGCACCAGCTTGGAGAATTCCGCCAGCTTGGGTTTCATCTGTTGAAACGACACGTTCTGATCGGCGCGCAGCATACCCATCAGCAAACCGGTATCCTGGTTGGGGAAGAAGCCTTTCTGTACCACCGTATAAAGAAAAATATTCAGGACGATGGTAAGCAGCAGTGTGAGCAGCGTAAATCCCTGGTGGCGCATCACCCAGGCCAGCGCCAATGAGTAACCCGCCAGCAACCGCGCCAGGCCCCGTTCGATCAGCAGATACAGGCGGGGTGGCCGGCGGGTGGGGGGCGCTTTACGCTTCAGCAGGCGCGAGCATAGCATCGGCGTCAGGCTGAGGGATATCAGCATGGAAATCAACAGCGAGACGGTGAGGGTAACGGCAAATTCCCTAAATAAACGCCCGACGATACTGCCCATCAGCAAAATGGGGATAAACACCGCTACCAGCGATACCGTCATGGCCAGCACGGTGAAACTGACCTCTTTCGCCCCCCTCAGCGATGCCCGCACCGGACCGAGCCCTTCCTCGATATAACGGGTGATATTTTCCAGCACCACGATGGCGTCATCCACCACAAAGCCAGTGGAGATAATCAGCGCCATCAGCGATAGGTTATCCAGACTGTAGCCCAGCAGATACATGACCGCGCAGGTGCCGATCAACGACACCGGCAACGCCAGCGCGGGGATCACCACCGCCTGCAGATTGCGTAAAAAGATGAATACCACGCCGATCACCAGGGCGATGGCAATCAACAGCGTTTCTTCGGTGGCACGCAAGGATGAGCGAATCGTAGGCGATCGATCGATGACGATATTCAGGCTGACGTCGCCGGGCAGCGTGGCGGCCAATGCCGGTACCCGGGCCTTGATGGCGTCGATGGTTTCCAGCATATTGGCGCCGGCCTGGCGGGTAACGCCTATCATCACCGCCGGGGTCTGGTTGTAAAAACCGACATTGTATTTATCTTCCACCGAGTCATAGACATTGGCCACATCCCCCAGTCGCACGGCATGGCCGTTCCGGTAGCTGACGATAAGCGTACGGTAGTCCCGGGCCTGATCCAACTGACCGTTGCCGTCCACCAGCCAGGACTGATGATCTCCTTCCAACATTCCCTTGGGTAAGTTGGTGGTGCTGTCGGCGATGGCGCTGCGAATGGTATCCAGGGAAAGGCCGAAATGGGTAATCATCTGCGGCCGTAAATCGATACGCACCGCCGGCAGCGAACTGCCCACGACAGAGACCTGCCCGACCCCGTCCACCTGGGCGATTTTCTGCTGTAGCTGGCTGGAGGCCAAATCATACAGTTCGCCGCTGCTGCGGGTGGCGGAGGTCAGCGCCAGCATCACGATGGGGGCATCGGACGGATTGGCCTTACGGTAGGTGGGCAACGAGGGCATGCTGCTGGGCAGCAGGCTGCGCGCGGCATTAATCGCCGCCTGCACATCCCGCGCCGCGCCGTTGATATCCCGATCGAGATCGAACTGCAAAATAACGGTGGTTGAGCTTTGGGAACTGTTGGAGGTCATCTCGCTGATGCCGGCGATTTGCCCCAGCGCCCGTTCCAGCGGGGTGGCCACCGTGGCGGCCATGGTTTCCGGACTGGCGCCGGGCAGGCTGGCGCTGACCATAATGGTGGGGAAATCCACCTGCGGCAGCGGCGCCACCGGCAGCAGACGATAGCCCAGGATGCCGAGCAGCAGGATGGCCGCGGTCAGCAACAGGGTGGCCACCGGACGGAAGATAAATACCCGGGAGATATTCATTAGCGCGCCTGCCGGCCGAACCGCTGCCATACCTGCCGGCTGCGTTGAGACAACCGATCAAACCCCAGATAAATAACCGGCGTTGAGAACAGGGTCAGCACCTGGCTGAATATCAGCCCGCCGACAATCACCAGCCCCAGAGGTCTCCTGAGCTCCGCCCCCGACCCATGGGCCAGCATCAGCGGCAGAGCGCCCAGCAGGGCCGCCATGGTGGTCATCATTATGGGACGAAAGCGCAGCAGGCACGCCTGGTGGATGGCGTCCCGCGGGGAGAGATGCTGTTTATGCTCCGCCTCGAGGGCGAAATCTATCATCATGATGGCGTTCTTTTTAACAATGCCGATGAGCAGAATGACGCCGATCAACGCAATCAGGCTGAATTCGGTATTGGCGAACAGTAAGGTCAGCAGGGCGCCCACCGCCGCCGAAGGCAGGGTGGACAAAATGGTCACCGGATGAATAAAACTCTCATAAAGAATGCCCAGCACCACATACATGGTCAGCAACGCCGCCAGGATCAGCCACAGGGTGTTGTCGGTGGAGCTTTGAAACGCCGAGGCCTCTCCCTGATAACGCAGGGTGATGGTGTCCGGCAGTTTTATCTGGCTGCTGACGCGGGTTATGGCCTTTTGGGCATCCTCCAGCGTATAGCCGTCCCGCAGATTAAACGAGAGCGTCACCGCCGGGAATTGATTCAGCCGTGCATACACTAGCGAACCGGTACGCAGATGAATATGGGCAATGGAAGTCAGCTTCACCATGCCGGTAGTGGAAGAAGAACCGGAATCGCTGGTGGTGCTACTGCTCGTGCTGCTACTGCTCGTGCTGCTACTGCTGGAAGACGTGGAACTGCCGGATGTGCTTGACGTGCTGGTGCCGGTGGAAGAATCGGTGCTGCTGGTGGAACCGGCGGCCAGATAGATATCATCCAGCGACGCCGGCGACTGCTGATATTTCGGTTCGACTTCCAACACCACGCGATATTGATTGGATTGGGTGAAGATGGTGGACACCAGCCGTTGCCCAAATGAATTGTACAACGCGGTATCCACATCGGCGGCGGTAATGCCGTAACGGGCCGCCTCATCGCGGTTCAGCTCCACATAGGCCACCTGGCCCTGATCTTGTAGATTGCTCACCACATCGCTGAACGCCGGCTGTGCTTGCAGCGCCGCGACCATCCTGGGGGTCCAGTTCACCAGATTTTCGCTGTCGGCGTCATCAAGAGTGAATTGGTACTGGCTGGGCGTAACCTGATCGTTCACCGTAAGATCCTGAGCCGATTGCAGATACAGCCGGATACCGGCGACCTTTTGGGCGGCGGCCGTCAGTTGTGGAATGATGTCCTCCGCCCGCAGATCCCGATCGGCGAAGGGCTTGAGATTGATCTGCAGCCGTCCGCTGTTCAGGCTGGTATTGTTGCCGTCGATGCCGATGGTGGAGGAGAGGCTCGCCACCGAGGGGTTTTTCAGGATGACATCCGCCAGCCGCTGCTGGCGCGTGGCCATTTCGTTAAAAGACACATCCTGGGAGGCAATGGTGATGCCTTGAATCAGCCCGGTATCTTCAGTGGGGAAAAATCCCTTCGGCACGATCACATACAGCAGGGCGGTAAACAGCAGGGTCGCCAGGGCCACCAGCAGGGTGATGGTCTGATGGTCCAGAACAATGGACAGCAGGCGATCGTAACCGGCAATCATTCGATCGAATATCTGGCCGCCTTTGCGATTGAACCTGCTCTGCCGCTCTTCCGGAATATGATGCAGCAAATAACCGCACAGCATCGGCGTCAGGGTCAGCGACACCACCATGGAAACCAGGATCGATACCGCAAGGGTAATGGCAAATTCACGGAACAGGCGCCCCACCACATCCCCCATGAATAACAGCGGGATCAGTACGGCGATAAGGGAAAACGTCAGGGAAATAATGGTGAAGCCTATCTGCGCCGATCCATTGAGCGCGGCCTGCATCGGCGTCTCACCGTCTTCCAGCCGGCGCGAGATATTCTCCACCACCACTATCGCATCGTCTATCACAAAGCCGGTGGCGACGGTCAGGGCCATCAGCGACAGGTTATTCAGGCTGAAACCCGCCAGATACATCACGCCGAACGTGCCCACCAGGGAAAGCGGCACGGCGATGCTGGGAATCAGGGTGGCGGCCAGGTTGCGCAGAAACAGGAACGTGACCATGACCACCAGGGCCACCGACAGCAGCAATTCAAACTGCACATCGCTGATGGAGGCGCGGATGGTCTGGGTCTGATCGGATAAAACAGTGACTTTGACCCCGTCCGGCAGCGCGGCCTGCAAGGCGGGAAGCTGGGCTTTAATCGCATCCACCACCGATATGACATTGGCGCCGGGCTGACGCTGGACGCTGATAATAATGGCCGGCTGCCGGTTTGCCCAGGCGGACTGGTAAATGTTCTCTTCCGCCTCGTCGATTTGCGCAATATCCCGCAGGCGCAACGCGGCGCCGTTCTGATACGAGAGGATCAAATTGCCGTACTGCGCCGCGGTGCGGAGCTGGTCGTTGGCGTCAATGGTAATGGAATGGTGCTTGCCGTCGAATCCCCCTTTGGATCCGTTGACATTGCTATTGCCAATCAGGGTATTGACGTCTTCCAGGGTCAGATTGCGCGCCGCCAGGGCGCGGGGATCCATGCGCACCCGAATCGCCGGCTGATGGCCGCCGGCCAGCGTGACCATGCCGACCCCGGAAATCTGCGAAAGCTTCAGCGCGATGCGGGTATTCACCAGATCCTGAACCTTAATTAACGGCAAGGTGTCGGAGGTGGCCGCCAGGGTAATCACCGCGGTATCCGCCGGATTGACCTTTTTATAGGTGGGAGGATTGGGCAAGTCGTCGGGCAGCAGGCTATTGGCGGCGTTTATAGCGGCCTGCACTTCTTGTTCCGCCACGTCCAGAGACAGGTCCAGGGAAAATTTCAGGGTAATGCCGGACGCGCCGCCGGAGCTGGTGGAATACATCTGACTCAGGCCGGCCATCTGGCCCAGCTGTCGCTCCAGCGGGGCGGTTACCGCGGACGCCATCACATCCGGACTGGCGCCGGGATAAAGCGTGGTGACCTGGATAGTGGGATAATCCACCTGCGGCAACGCGGAGGTGGGCAGCAGCTTATAGGCGAAAATCCCGGCAATCAATACGCCGATCATCAGCAGGATCGTGGCAACCGGACGCTCAATAAATAGTCGGGATGGATTCATTGCGCGGTCACGCTTTTATTCTGGAGGGTTTTATGCGCCGGAGCGCCGGCGGCGTCCTGGGCTTTTTCAGGCGTCGGCGCGGCGGTACCCACCGCTGCGCTGTTCACCACCGAGACTTTACTGCCGGTCTTCAGACGATCGATTCCTTCGGTCACCACCCGATCATTCGGCGCGACGCCGGAAAGAATGGCCTGCATATCGTCGCCGAAGACCGGCCCGGCCTTAACCGCCTGCCGTACCACGGTATTGTCGGCCTTGATGATATAAACAAAATCGCCGTCACTGCCAAGTTGCAGCGCCTGGGCGGGAATCACCGTCGCGTTTGCCAGCGTGCCGGTTTGTAAGCGGATGTTAACGAACTGGTTTGGGTACAACCGCTCGTCTTTATTATCAAAAACCGCCTTTAGCTTGATACTACCGGTATCGCTGTCGATCTGATTACTGATAAAATTAAGCTTGCCTTGAGCCAATACCGTGATCCCGTCTTGATCAATCGCGGTGGCGGGCAGGCCGTTGCCCTGGTGCAGGGCCTTCAACAGGGTCTGCAAATAGACCTGCGGCACGCTGAAGGTTGCCGCGATGGGCTGGGTTTGGGTAAGGGTTACAATTCCCGTGGTATCGCTGCTGTGCACCATATTGCCGGGGTCCACCAGACGCAATCCCGCCCGGCCGGACAGGGGCGCGGTGATGCGGGCGTACTCCAGATCCAGTTTAGCGGCGTCAATTTGCGCCTGGTCGGCTTTGATGGCGCCGAGATATTGGCCCACGGTGGCGGTCTGGGTGTCCAAATCCTGCCGGGCCAGGGAATCTTGCGCAAACAGCGTCTTGTAGCGCGCCAGGGTCAACTGGGCGCTTTTCAGCAGAGCCTGGTTTTGCGCCAGGGAGCCCTGATACTGCTCAAGGGTAGCCTGATAGCCGCGGGGATCAATTTGCGCCAGCAGCTGGCCTTTGGCCACCTGCTGGCCTTCGATGAAATACACCGCCATTAATTGGCCGTCCACCCTGCTGGTGACGGTCACCGTGGCATTGGCGACCACCGTGCCCAGCGCAGAAAGATACTCCGGTACATCCGCTTGTCGCGCCACGCCGCTATGCACCGGCGTGGCGAGGTCCATACCCGGCTTGCCGCGCCCATCCCCGGCGGGGTGGCGAATGAAGAAATAAAAAACCAGAAAGGCGATGAACAATAACAGAACTAATAGCAGGATGACGTTACGCCATTTAATTTTAGAGGCAGAATGGGTTTTCATGTGATACTTGCGGCCAAAGGCGGTCATAAGTTAAATGATTCAACAAGGATAAAGTATTTTACTGCTGGTTACTGTAAAAGTTTTGACAAAAACCATTTCACTTCCCTTAGATTGAGGGCGCCATCCGGGCTTTCTTGCGCAGATCTGCCGCCGCTGCTGATGAGGGTCTGTAAAAGAAACGTTAGGATCCTATAAGTGGAGTGAATCAATTCTCAGCCTAATTGGGCGCAACGTATATAATGCAGTTAAGTATATTGTCAACAGAGGGTAGTAGCCGCATAAAAAAAATCTTCGTAAATATCTGATATTTATAGTCAATTTTTGTGGTTTCCGCTGACCCCTCTCGCTTCAATCCCTTGTTTATGTGAGGCTTTATTTTTTGGCCCGCGTTTCCCCCTATCAAACATCTTCTTGGCTGCCGCGGCTCATTATTATTATGAGATTAAAAAAATGTTAAAAAAATGATTTTTTTTGCGGATTTAATGTATAATCCAGCCCGGTTTTATTCTTAAATATCTCCGTTTCTCCGCGCAGACAATTTCTGATGCCATAACTTTACACTTGTCAATTGTGCTTAATTTGACCGTAAGCATACTCACTATATACTCAACTCAAAATGTGAATCAGCGTTCGGCCATTATCTATCAGGTGATTTTATCTGAATAGGGGTAAAGTATTAAGGTAAACTCTTTCAGAATAGCGAGTGGGGGAGACATCGATGGATTTCTGAGGCAAAATGTGCAGCGATTGTAAATGTATTATTTTACATTTTTGATCTGCGCAGCAAAAGGAATGACTTTTTATCTGTAAGCTCTATTTAATATGTTTAATTGCGCAGGGGTAAGGTTGAATATATTCGCTTATCAATATCACATCATTGTTTTAGATAATTATTTCATAATGCTTAATAATTTGTGATAGCTTTATCCGCATGAGGCTCCTGATATAGAGTGAATTACACAGCCTGTACATAAATAAGAGTTAATTCGTTTCATTGATGAAGCATACACAAGATTTATCATATTCTTAGTTGAGCCATGGTAAATATTAGGCGTATATTAATTTCGTTAGGGGTGTTAAATCACGATGACATCATTAAATGGACCGCTTACCGAGAAGTCCTTTCCTCTGCCCATCAAAGGGGTAAGGAAAGAGGTTATCAATCGAATCAGGGTGCAATACTCTTTTGGCGACTTTATTCTACAGCCCTCCCGCGTTTTGTTTCATAAAAGCAAGCAAATCAATATTTCACCCAAAGAACTAGGGGTGCTTATTTTACTGCTGGAATCCGCCGGGGAAGTGGTCACCAAAGAACAGATTATCAATGACGTCTGGTGCGGCGGCAACGTCGGCGAGGAGTCCCTGACCCGGTGTATTTATGTCTTGCGACGCATATTGCAGGAGGGTAAACATCAACGCTTTATCGATACGGTTTACGGTAAAGGGTATCGTTTTTCCCTGCCGGTGACCAAGGTTGTCCCGGTCGAGCGGCCGGTCTCCGCCAGCTGTATTTTCGCCGTACTGCCTTTTAAACTGAACAGCCAGCCGCAAGCGCTGGGCCTGCATGATGCCATCGTGCAGGAAATGTCCGGGTATGCGTCGGCGGGACTGCACGTTTTGCCGTCTTCCATGACACTCAACTGCGGTTCCATGCTCACCACCCTGGACATGTTGGAAAAAATCCGTCCCGATTTTTACCTCACCGGCTATGAATTGCAGCTGTCGGACGGGCCTTGCCTGCGTATGGAACTTATCCGGGCCCATGATCACGTGGTCATGCACCGCACCGGCATCGCCCTGGGCAATCCGCCGTCCGCTGATAATATCAATGCGCTGTTGAAACCCCTTCTCCTGGGGCAAATCTCCTGCCTGCGGAACCGGCGGGAAAGTGCGGCAACCCCACAGGGAAAGAGCGAACCGGCCATGATGTTGCGGCAGGGGCGCGAGGCCTTCCTGCAATATACCCCGCAGAGTCTGACCCTGGCCCTCTCTTTGTTCCAGCAATGCCGGCAGCGGTTGCCGGAGGATATGGATGTCCTGTGCCATTTGGCGGAGTGCTATTTCGCTCTGGGGCAAATGGGAATGCAGGGACTGGACAGCGCACTGCATGAGTGCGGCGCGCTGGTGGCGACGATCTTGGCGCAGGCGCCCCGGCATTCCCTGGCGCTGGCGCTGAGGGGAGTATTGCATGGTTTGAACGCCGAATTAGGCCAGGCGGCGGAGATGTTCCGCACCGCCCTGACGCTGTCGGCGGAAAATCCGTCGGTAAAGTATTATTACGCCTGGCATTTGTTTTTGGTGGGTGAAATCAAACGGGCGCGGCATTTCGCCCAGCAGGCCCATGAACTGCTGCCGGCAATGACGGCAATGCAGATATTGATGATGTGGCTGGCCTACTGCGACGGTGACGCCGCCGCCGCCCTGCGGATTACCGATGGGCAATCGGACGAGGCCATGTGGCATCCGGTCCTGCTGAGCATGAAAGCGGTTATTCTATGTACCGAAGGACAGCCGCGCCGCGCCAAGGAACTGATCGATCACCTGCGGCATGGCAGTGAAAGGGACGGGATTGTCTTTTTTAATACCCTTTACGCCCGTCTGTTTTCCCAACCCGCCGCCGCGGATACGGCGCAATTCGCCCATATGATGACACAACCGGAGCATCCCATGCCTTCGGCGCTGCTGCCGGTGATTATGCAATGCCATGGGCTTCGTGCCGCCAAAAAATGGTACGACCGACTAACCAGCGCGTCTTCGCCCTGTTTGATGTTATGGCGTCACGATCCGCGGGTAAAACAGCTTTATGGCATGGCGGGGGAGTAAACCTACCATCATGTTAGTCCGTCGAACCCTCAGCCTGCTGTTGCTGCTGGCCTCCGCCCGTGCGTCCGCCACCTGCTGGAGCGATGCGGAGCGCCATTTTGGCATCGAAGCCCGATTATTGCAGGCCATAGCCATTACAGAATCGAACATGAACCCCCGGGCCACGGGCATCAATAAGAACGGTAGCCATGATATCGGGCTGATGCAGATAAACAGTATTCATCTGCCCCGGTTGAAAACATTGGGCATTGATGAACAACTGCTCTATGACAACAGCTGCCTTTCCGTCATGGTGGGGGCGTCGGTATTGGCGGATATGATGAAAGTCTATGGTTATTCCTGGGAGGCGGTAGGCGCTTACAATGCCGGTACAGCCGCCGATCGGCGGGAACTGCGGCGGCGTTATGCCAAACGGGTCTGGGATCGCTATGCGAAACTTCCTGCCGCCGGTCCGGCCACAATGCCGCCGGGTTGATCTTCCAGGTCGTAAAAATAGGGAGTGAAAGTTTATTTGTAAAGGAAATGACTAATGCTCATAACTAAATTTAGCTAAAAATAAAAATCAAGTAATAAATTTGAGTTGCTAAACATATTGACCGTGAAGGACTGCGTTAATTGCCCTGACGCGATCGGGCGGCGAATATATTTACTCGTTGTTTAACTATTCTTTTGTCTTATGAAAAAACCAATTTTTATACCATGAATCAGATTCCCATCATGATTTCTCAAAAATAGATAGGCATCATAATGAATGTAAAGGTAAACCAAAGACGAGCAGGGCGAATAATGAACAGCGAAAATATTATTGCTCCCGAAAGACTGCTTGTGAAGACCTTCAAAGAAGGTATTAGTTCACCCACCTGCTGGTTGGTGGAAACCGGTGAAAACGTATGCCGCGTAGATTTTCAATGGGGAGATGAAAAAACTTATCTTGAACTGGCCTGCGGTTGGCGCGGCATATTGCTGATGAATCGGGTCAATGTCGGGGTGATATCCGGCGCGGTGAAACAGCAGGAATTACCTTTATTTGCCTTGGTTAAATTGCAGGTCTTTATTGATGAATCAAAAAGCCTGACGTTGAAATATGAACAGCCGCAGCATTGGGAGTCTATCGAACTTAATAATTATCCGCATATCACTTCCTTTAGCGATGTGGAGCGCTGGTTATTAACGCAGAACCACCAACTGCCAATGGAAATGGCGACCCTGGCTTCCTTTTTGCGCCGAACGGAATGGTATTGGTTGATCCGGTTTTTGCTCAATGAATCGGTTAATAACGGCAAGCTGCATGAACTGGGAGCGCGTTACGGCTTGTCCTATTCCCACTTCCGGCGTTTATGCCGTAATGCATTGGGTAATTCAGCGAAAAGCGAATTGCGCGGCTGGCGCATCGCCAGAGCGTTACTGGATGTGGTTGAAGAGGGTCAAAGCTTGACCCAGGTCGCCATGCGATACGGCTATGCCTCATCTTCGCATCTTTCAAATGACATCAGGGATGCGTTCGGTGTCTCACCCAGAGGTCTATGGAACATGATCAACAAGAAATCGGAAAAATGAAATCGTTACGATATTTTAAATTGACATTTATTTCATGGTGCCTGGCCTGCGGTCTATTATCCGTCCCCTTGCAGGCGGCGCCTCTTGCCGGCGGTAAAGGCGCCGATACCGAAGGCTATATCGCCAATAAAGACGGTCTGAAAATATTTTTCGACGCATTATCCTCGCGCCTCGGCAAGCCGGTGATCGTCAGCAAGCTTGCGGCGCGCAAGCAAATCAGCGGCGAATTTGATTTCAGCCAGCCGCAAGCGTTGCTGGAACAGATATCCCAACAGCTGGGGTTAATCTGGTATCACGACGGTCAGGCCATTTATGTATATGACGCCGGCGAAATGCGCAACTCGGTCATGTCGCTGCGCAATACCTCTTTCAGCGCCGTGAATAATTTCCTGCGCAATTCAAAGCTCTACGATGAGCGTTATGCGCTGCGCGGCGATGACAACAGCGGCACATTCTACGTTTCCGGACCGCCGGTTTATGTGGACCTGGTGTTAAATACCGCCAAGTTTATGGATGAACAGCCCGAAACGGTGGGCGGCAGCGAGAAAACCGCGGTAATTCGTCTGAGCAATACCTTTGTCGTTGACCGCACCTATGAATCACGTGGTGAGAAAATCACCATTCCCGGTATCGCCACCGTGATAGATCAACTGCTGCACGGGGGAAACAAAAGCAGCGCTAAAGCGGTGCAGCCCCAGGTGTTGAACCTGGTGCCCGAGGCGATGCCGGCGCCGGCGATGCCGGCGTTCAACGGGGAGAATATCGGGGCGCGGGGTTTGGACTACCAGCCCCGGTCAAGCCTGGCGGAAGCGCTGCGCGCCGAGGCAAGCACCGGCACCATCAACGTTATCGCCAATCCCGACACCAACAGTCTGCTGGTGAAGGGCACCCCCCGGCAGGTACAGCTGGTAACCAATCTGGTGTCGGCGCTGGATACCGCCAAACGCCATGTGGAGCTCTCGCTGTGGATAGTGGACCTGCAAAAAGAGGACCTGGATCAACTGGGCGTCGATTGGCAGGGCGGCGTCAGAATCGGCAGCCAATTGGCCGCCACCTTCAACCAGGGCTCCTATTCCACGCTGGACGGCGGGCGCTTCGTCGCCTCCATCCAGGCCCTGTCGCAGAAAAAACGGGCCAATATCGTTTCCCGTCCGGTGGTGCTGACGCAGGAAAACGTGCCGGCGCTGTTTGACAATAACCGCACTTTTTATACCGAGCTGCTGGGCGAGCGGTTCGCCGATCTGCAGCACGTCACCTACGGCACCATGATAAGCGTGTTGCCGCGCTTCGCCGCCGACGGGCAGATAGAGATGGTGCTGAATATCGAAGACGGCAATGAAATACCGCAAAATGACGAATCGGCTCACGCGCTGCTGCCGAAAGTCGGCCGCACCCATATCAGCACCGTGGCCCGGGTACCAAAAGGCAAAAGCCTGCTGGTGGGCGGCTATACGCGGGATGAAACCAGCGGCAAGGTAGGGAAAATACCGGTGCTGGGCAGTATCCCCCTTATCGGCGGTTTGTTCCGCTACAAACAGGAGAGCCAGTCCAATACCGTGCGGATTTTCCTTATCCAGCCCCGTGAGATTACCGAACCCTTGTCGACGGACGCGGGGGAATTCGCACGGGGACAAACCGGCAGCCGCGAGAACGACCATTTACCCGATTGGTCGCGCAATTACCTGGATAGTCAAAAATGGCGCTGAGCATCAACAATCCTATGCCTCAACCCGCTGCTTACGGCAGTTCGGCGCAGGCGGATACGAAACCGCATACGGCGCCGACAGCGGCGCACGCGATGGTCGATAATATTGAGGCTGAGGAAGCGCCGGTCGGACAGTTATTGAAGTTTCTCCAATCCAGCGACGAAATGTCGGCATTGGCGTCTCAGTTCGCCAATAGACGCCTGTTCGATAAAAAAGGGGAATCCCTGTCCGATGGGTTTGAACGGGTTCTGGAGGAAGACGCGATACCCAAGGCCAAATCACTGTTGAAGGTCGCATCGGTAAAAGAAGAATCTCTGGTGAATCTGCTGCTTTACGCCCGTTCGATGTTTCCCGACGACAGCGATTTGATCATGGTGCTGCGGGAGCTTTTGCGTCACAAATCAAGCGAGACCATGAAGGAGAGGCTTAAAGCCCTGCTTGATGAAGTCGTGGCGCAAGCCAATCCCCGCGAGTCCAAAGCGGGCATCAATTGCGCGCTGAAAGCGCGCCTTTTCGGCCAGAAATACCTGGCGCTGAAACCGCCTTTATTGCGCAGGAGCTATCGTCGTTTTCTGCAAAACGATCAGGACGCCATCGAAGATTACAAAGATTGGATTTCCATTTATGGTTATCAATATCGCGGCCCGGTACTGGATTTTATCAAATCGGCTCTGCTTACGGATATTGATTCACAGGATCCCAGCTGTTCGAGGCTGGAATTCGGCTATCTGATCGGCAAGCTGAGCCAGCTTAAGCGGCTGCGCTCCGGCGATGAATTATTTATAAAAAAATTAATGACTAATAGAGTCATCATTAACCTAAATAAAGGCGAGCCTGACTGGCTGATGCTGTTTTTTTCGCTACTGGAATATCCTGAAGAAATTAGCGAGCATCTTCACTTATTATTGGGCGATTCCTTTCTATTGGCTTACCATAGAGAGCGATCGACCATACTGCAAATAATCTATCAGGCTTGTAAATCATTACCACATGAATTATTTGAATGTGCTGATTCGGCCTTTACGCTGCTCAAAAATTTGCAATCATTTGCCTCCATTGCTTATAAGCGTGAATTAATTGAAGGCAGAAGAAGATAATCCACAATCACTTATTAAGTAAATTGTAATGGAATAGTTACGTGTTTAATAAATTACTACATAACATACATTCGCGGCCAGAGCTGCTGATATTAGCGTTGGTAATCATGATCATCGCTATGCTCATTATTCCATTGCCAACTTATCTTGTGGATTTTTTGATTGGCCTTAATATCGTTATAGCCGTATTGGTTTTTATGGGCGCTTTTTATATAGAGCGTATTCTGAGCTTTTCCACCTTCCCCTCCGTACTGCTGATTACCACGCTATTCCGCCTGGCGCTAACCATCAGCACCGCGCGTCTTATTCTCACCGACGCCGACGCGGGCGAGATCATTGCCACCTTCGGCCAGTTCGTCATCGGCGACAACCTGGTGGTGGGTTTCGTGATTTTTGCCATCGTGACCGTGGTGCAGTTTATCGTCATCACCAAGGGTTCGGAACGGGTGGCTGAAGTGGCCGCGCGCTTCTCACTTGACGGTATGCCCGGTAAACAGATGAGTATCGACGCCGATCTCAAAAGCGGCATGATTGACGCGGACGGCGCCCGCGAACGACGCAGCGTGCTCGAGCGGGAAAGCCAGTTGTACGGTTCCTACGACGGTGCGATGAAATTCATCAAGGGCGATGCCATCGCCAGCATCATTGTCACCTTCGTTAACTTTATCGGCGGTATGGCGGTGGGCATGAACCAGCATCACATGGACATGTCGACGGCGCTGGACACCTATACCATGTTGACCATCGGCGACGGGCTGGTGGGCCAGATACCGGCATTGCTTATCTCCATCAGCGCCGGCCTGATTGTCACCCGGGTCAACGGCGACGGCGACAATATGGGCCGCACCATCATGCAGCAGCTGCTGGGCAATCCCTTCGTCCTGGTCATCACCGCCATGCTGGCGCTGTGTATCGGCATGCTGCCGGGATTCCCGATGCCGGTGTTTGTTCTGCTGGCGGCGGCGCTCAGCGGCCTGTTCTATTTCAAGCACCGCAAAAGCCGGCGGTCGAGTGGGGGCGCCGCTTCTGCCGCCATGGAGTTCCAGGAGGGCTCGACGGCGCAAAATCCCGGCATGGAAAGCCAATTGGGCATCATCAATGATCTCGATCATATGACCGCCGAGACCGTCGCGCTGATCCTGCTCGTCTCCCGCGGCAACCACGGCGTGCTGGAAAAAGATCAGCTATGCGAACGGCTTCGCAGCCAGTTCTTTGTGGACTATGGCGTCAAATTGCCGGAGCTGATGCTGCGCGCCTCGGATAATGTCGACGATCAAACGGTAGTGGTCTTGATCAATGAGATTCGCGCGGATGCGTTCACCATCCATTTCAATTTGATGAGGGTGGTAAACGGCACAGACGAACTTTATCAGTTGGGCATCGAAACCCGGAAGGAAAATGACGCTATCTGGGTGCCGCGCCAGGCGCAGGAAACATTATTACAATTAGGGTATCAGTTGCGCTCCGCTGTGGACGAAATCTATCATTGTTTCTCGGTGTTGCTTACCCATCACGTCAATGAATTTTTCGGTGTGCAGGAAACCAAGCACATGCTGGATATGATGGAAAGCAAATATCCCGACCTGTTGAAGGAAGTACTGCGTCACGCTACGGTACAACGTATCGCCGAAGTGCTGCAACGGCTGTTAACAGAGCGGATATCCACCCGCAATATGAAGCTTATTATGGAATCGCTGGCCTTATGGGCGCCGCGGGAAAAGGATGTTATCACCCTGGTTGAGCATGTGCGCAATACGCTGGCGCGCTATATTTGTCATAAATTCGCTGTGAATAATGAGCTTAGGGCGATAATTATTTCAGCTGAAGTTGAAGAAACGATCCGTGGCGGTATCCGAAATACCTCCTCGGGGGCTTTTCTTAATCTCGAACCGGCAGTTTCGGATGAATTAATGGATCTATTTACTGTAGGTTTAGAAAACATATTGATTGCACATAAAGACATGGTTTTATTGACGTCGGTGGATATTCGCCGTTTTGTTAAAAAATTGATTGAAACGCGATTCCGCGATCTTGAAGTGATGTCTTTCGGCGAATTGACAGAGGTTGTCAATGTTAATGTTATCAAAACCATTTAATTAACCTTGGAGTATAATACATGCATGTTGATATTGCAGAGTTGGTCCGCGAAGCATTGTTAGAAAGCGGTTGCGATCCGAATCTGCTGGATAACTTTGATAGTCATTCAACTATCGCCCTGGATTTTAATGATTTGCCAAGTATCTATATCAGCAGTCAGGAGGAGGATATTTGGCTCTGGTCGCGTCTAACTGAATATAACGATAATATTTTGGAGCAACGGGCCCATGCCCTGCTTGATGAATTAATGAGCGGCGCTGATTTTATCCGCGGCGAACAGTTTCATTTATCCAAGAACGAGGGCTACCTCGAACTCAAGGCCCTGCTGAAACCCATGTGCCTGAACAGCGGGCAGAATTTTGCGGTTGCCCTGAGCGGCTTCTTTGAGAGACTTGAACGTTTTGTCGAGGTGATACAGTAAATGACCGGCACCTTGCGGTTGTTGCGTCGGCAGGCCATGCCCCTGCGGCTGGCCGGCCCCATCATCGAAGCGGCTTTGCCGGGTGTCAAGGTGGGTGAGATTTGCGAAATCCGCCGCAACTGGACCTCGTCGGAGGTGATTGCCCGCGCCCAGGTCATGGGATTCCACCATGAACGTACCGTGCTGAGTTTAATCGGCAACAGTCGGGGGCTGTCGCGGGACGTGGTCCTGCATCCCACCGGTGCGCAGCTGACGGTAAGCGTCAGCGATGCCCTGCTGGGCGCGGTTGTCGATCCGCAAGGCAATATAACCGAGCGACTCGGCCGGCCGGATCAGGATTTCCCCCCGGAAATCAGGCCCATCGACACCAATGCGCCGACCTATCTGCAGCGTATCGGTATCCATTCGCCTTTTTTTACCGGTATTCGGGCCATCGATAGCGTATTGACCTGCGGTATCGGTCAGCGGGTCGGCATTTTCGCCTCCGCCGGCTGCGGCAAAACCGTGCTGATGCACATGCTTATCGAGCGCTCCGATGCGGAGGTGTTTGTCGTCGGTTTGATCGGCGAACGCGGACGTGAAGTCACCGAATTCACCGAGGCATTGCGCCTTTCCGGACGGCAGCACAAAGCGGTCCTGGTGTACGCCACCTCGGACTATTCTTCCCTGGACCGCTGCAATGCCGCCATGGTCGCCACCACCGTGGCGGAATATTTCCGCGATCAGGGCAAAAAAGTCGTGCTGTTTATCGACTCCATCACCCGTTATGCCCGCGCGCTACGCGATGTGGCCTTGGCCGCCGGTGAGGCCCCCGCCCGGCGGGGGTATCCCGCTTCGGTGTTCGATGCCATGCCGCGCATCCTTGAACGGCCGGGCAACACCCGCCGGGGCAGCATTACCGCCTTTTATACCATTTTGCTGGAAAGCGACGACGAGCCGGACCCCATTGCCGATGAAATTCGCTCGATTCTCGACGGCCATATTTATCTGAGCCGCAAACTGGCGGCGCAGAACCATTACCCCGCCATCGACGTCCTGCGCAGCATCAGCCGAGTCTCCGGACAGGTGACGGACAATAACCAGCAGCTTATGGCGGGAGAGGTACGCAAACTGCTGGCCAAGCTTGAGGAACTGCAGATTTTCCTCGACCTGGGTGAATACAAGCCCGGCGAAAATCCCGAAAACGATCGCGCTATCAACAAACGCCAGGTATTGCGGGATTTTTTATGCCAATCCACCGCCGAAGAGACCGATTTCACGGCAACGCTGCAGGGGATGTATGACGTTATTTCATAAGATAAAAGCCCTAATCGGCCGTTGCGACGTCAGTCGTCAGCGCTGTGAACTGCAGTTGGCTAACGACGAGCGGCGGCGAAAAGGTTTTATCGATGAGATTACCGAATTGCAACAGCACGGCGAGGGTGTGCGGCAGTTAATCGAGCTTGAGCGGCCGCAAGGCCAATTGGACCGCGCAGAGCTTTTTTTGCGCCAGCGCCGTTTGGCGGTATTGCGCCGGCAAATTCTTGATATGCAGCTCCAGGAAAAAAAGCTCAATGAAGATATTGAGGCTGTTTCCCGGCAAATGCGGGAGATCCAGGACCGCCGACAGCACTGGCAGCGGCAGCAGGAAAAATATCAGCGTTGGGCCGACCGACAGCGACAGCAGCGTCGGACAGTGCGGCTACGCCAGGAAGACATTGAAATGCAGGAGATCATTACGTGGAAATCTTAACGGCTTCAGGACGCGTTGACAGCAATCTATACAGCGATGGGCATAGCGTCGTCGATATACAACAGGTCATCGCCAATTCAGGCGCAAATAAACCGGCAATCGACGGGCCGTCGGCCAACCCGCAGGCAGGGGAAAAAACGGCGGATTGGGATAAATTGGCGGCGGATGGCGACGCCTCGGCGCCCTCCGGGCAAGATTCACCTCACGAAGGGCGAATCGGCAGGAAAAAGAAGCCGCTCGGGTTGGAGGGTGACGCGGGACAGGCTTTTGCCGGCGTCATGCTCAAAGAAGACGCGGCGGCTTTGCGGGAAGGGAAACCCGCTTCCCGGCAAAGCTTCTCGCTTCGCGGCGCGGGTCAAGACATCCCCGGCGCCTTAACCGAGGCGGAAGGCCGTCGACGGGTAAACGCAGCCGCCCTGAGGGCCGCTCCGCTGTCGCCGGTGGATAATGTCGCCGACCTCAAGATTAACGATATGACGGAGCCCGCAGCCTTGGGCGCCGGCGAGGTTACCGGCGAGGGCTACCAGAATCCGTTTAGCGGCCTTGTTCCCGCCGGCGTTCCGGTGAATTCACGTCCGGCGGGAGAGTTATTGCCGGCGCAGTTAAAAGCGCCCGATCCGCTGTTGAGCCAGCGACAGCTTGCCACGACGCAGTTCGCGCCGGAGATGAAAAACCATAGCGGCGATCGCGGCGGTACGCTGCTGTATACCTTCAACAAAGGCAACGCCGTTTCGTCGGATGCCATGACGGTCAATCAGGTGCAGATTTCATTCCAAGGTTCGACGGTACTGACGCCCTCCAACAGAACCACCCAGGAAAACCTGCTGGCGAACCAAAGCGAGGCGCAGGGATATGTGGTTAAGTCCGCTTCCGACCGAGAACAGCAGCAGCGGCAGCGGCACGATCGGGATGATGAACCGGGAGAGGATCAGTGAGCTATCGGCAACTGCGAACCTTGACTCGTGCGCAGGTGAGCTGGCAGCGCGTGCTGGCGGGCTGGCAAGTACATAATATCGCCGCCTCTCTGCAGCCGCCGCCTCAGGTTGGGCGCCGCATGGCAATCAGCGCGGATAACGGCGCCTGGCGGGCGGTTATCGATCCCAGAGAGTGGCTGAGCCATGAATTGCCCGAGCTGGCGGCCCTGGCCGGCGCGGCCTGTGACGATGAGAAAATCATGGCGCTGTTCAATACCCGATCCCGGCCGTTGACCTTCGCCCACGGCGTCCTGACTTACCGGGTGTTGCAGGCCGAAGGTTTCATTGATGGCGGCCAAGGGCAGTCAGAACCTTTGCCCCGGTTGTCCGCTCGGGAATGCACGCTGTGGCTCACCGCCATCACCGACCGTTTAGTGATGCCCCCCCCCATCGCCACGGCCTGCCTCTGGGAGATGCCTTTGGCGGCGGAGTGGATTATCGGCTCAAGCTTTTTGCACGGCGCTTTGGCGGCAACACTGTCCGTTGGCGATGTCCTGCTGATTAACCAGGCACAATATCAGCTACGCTGCCAGGGGATGATAATCGGTACTTATTGGCAAAATGAAGAGAAGATTATGATGAAAGAAAACCAACAGATTAGCGACGTGCCGGAGAACGATGCCATTGCGTCGTCGGCGGCAGAACCCCTTTCCGGCGTATTGGCAACGGTTCCGTTGAAGCTGGAGTTCATCTTGCAGCGACGTTATCTGGCCATCGGCGAGCTACAGCAATTATTCAAAGGCAAAGTGATGGAGATCGATCCCGCGGGTGAAAAAAATATCGAAATCCGCGCCAACGGTCATTTGCTGGCGACTGGCGAACTGGTGCAACTGGAGGACAGGCTTGGGGTTGAAATAACGGCATTACATACGGATAGCCCCAATGAACACTGATATAGGCCTGATCGGCACCTTATCGTTCTTATCGCTATTACCGTTCCTGATTGCATCCGGCACCTGTTATATCAAATTTTCCATCGTTTTTGTCATGGTGCGAAATGCGCTGGGGCTACAACAGGTGCCGTCGAATATGACCCTTAACGGCGTGGCGTTGCTGCTGGCGTTATTTGTTATGGCGCCGGTGGCGCGAGACGCCTATCAGTCGTTTCACGAGCAGGGGGTGGATATGACCAACTCGGAATCCGTGATGAACTTCATGGAAAACGGTCTGGATGGTTATAAAAGCTATTTACAGAAATATACCGATCCCGAATTGGCCCAGTTTTTTGAAAAAGCGCAATCACAAAAAAACAGCGATGCGGACATTGCGGATGGTGTTTCTTCTCCCTCAATGCTGGCTCTGCTGCCGGCTTACGCCCTGAGCGAAATAAAAAACGCCTTTAAAATAGGTTTTTATCTTTATCTGCCTTTTGTGGTGGTGGATTTATTGATATCAAGCATTTTGCTGGCCCTGGGCATGATGATGATGAGTCCAATA
Source organism: Sodalis sp. dw_96 (assembly GCF_018449575.1). Taxonomy (GTDB): domain Bacteria; phylum Pseudomonadota; class Gammaproteobacteria; order Enterobacterales; family Enterobacteriaceae; genus Acerihabitans. Next base: position 230,080 of record NZ_JAAVUT010000003.1, read on the forward strand.
ACCATTTCTGTTCCTATAAAGCTTATTTTATTTGTGGTGCTTGACGGTTGGACACTGCTATCCAAGGGACTTATTTTACAATACATAGATTTGGTTACTTAATGACTAGATTACTGAATAGAATCAGGTGTAATAATGAATGATGTCGTTTTCGCAGGCAATAAAGCGCTTTACCTGGTGCTTATCCTGTCAGCCGGGCCGATATTGGTGGCGACCCTGGTGGGGTTGCTGGTGGGATTATTTCAAACCGTAATGCAATTACAAGAGCAAACATTGCCTTTCGGCATAAAATTATTAAGCGTGACGCTTTGCCTTTTTCTTTTATCCGGTTGGTACGGTGAAACGCTGCTTGGCTTCGGCCGGGAAGTGATAAGCATGGCCTTGAGCCGATCTGGACAATGAATATTTCATCGATTTTCGACATACAGCATGGGATGGCCGCCATGGTGCTGGGTTCGGTCAGGATCACGCCGGCATTTTTTTTGCTGCCCTTTTTAAGCAGCAGCGTGGTCAGCGCCACTATCCGTATGCCGGTAATCATGTTGATAGGGATGTCGCTATGGCCACATCCCATAAACGCCTTGCCCCTTGAGAATGCCGCTGATTTCATCAAAATTCTGGCTCAAGAAGCGTTTATCGGCCTCATTCTGGGTATCGCGTTCGCGTTGCCGTTCTGGATTATGCATGCCATCGGCAGCGTTATTGATAACCAGCGCGGCGCGACCATCAGCAGCACCCTTGATCCCATGAGCGGCGTGGATACGTCGGAACTGGCCAATCTATTCAATCTTTTTGCCGGCGCGTTATTCCTGTTTGGCGGCGGGCTGACGCTGATGATGGAAGGTTTTAAACGCAGCTATCAGCTATGCGATCCCTTTTTATCCTGCTCGCCGCCGGTGGCGCCGGTAATGGGTTTATTATCCTATCTGGTGACAAAAATGATGATATTAGCCAGCCCGGTAGTAGCCGCGTTACTGCTGTCGGAAATGCTGCTGGGGTTACTGTCGCGTTTTGCGCCGCAAATGAATGCTTTTTCAATCTCATTAACCATTAAAAGCTTAATTGCATTCTTTATTCTCATACTTTACTTTTCTCCGGTTTTGCCCGATGCATTCAGGGCGTTATGGCCCCAGGGCGATCATTTCAATATTTGGCTGTTAAAAGATGTAATGAGTTCATCTATTAGCTGATCTTCCCCGTATAATGCCCAGCCGCAGGAAACCCGATGTCGAATAAAACTGAAAAACCGACCCCGAAACGTCTAAAAGACGCCTCGCAGAAAGGCCAAACCTTTAAACCCCGCGATCTTTTAGTGGCCTGCATGTTGCTATGCGGTATTCTTTGGCTGACGTCCGTGAGCTCTTTGGCAGAGCTGATGGCACTGTACCGTAATCTGATCGCCGTCAATTTTGAATTAAATATTAAAGCCTACAGCACCGCTATCATCATTTTGGCATTAAAACTGATACTCCCTATTTTGCTGATATGCCTGGTGACCTCGGCGCTGCCCACGCTGATTCAAACCGGCTTTGTCCTTGCCACCAAGGCGCTGAAGCTGAATTTCAACGCGTTGAATCCCACTAAAGGCATCAAGAAAATATTCAGCATGCGGACCATTAAGGATGCGGTTAAAGCGCTTTTATACTTTGCAAGTTTTGCCCTCGCTATTGTTATAACCTGGCATAACAATAAACACCTGCTCTTTTCTCAAGTTTATGGCTCTGGCGCCAGCATCGTTTACATCTGGAGAGAACTGCTGTTATCGCTGGTGTTGACCTGCCTGGTCTGTCTCATCCTCGTTTCGATCCTGGATGCCATCGCGGATTATTTCCTGCATCTAAAAGAATTGAAAATGGATAAGCAGGAGGTCAAAAGGGAAATGAAGGAGCAGGACGGCAATCCGGAGATTAAGTCACGGCGGCGTCAGCTGCATATGGAAATACTTTCTGAACAAACAAAGTCTGATATCAAAAGCTCCCAGTTTATAATAGCTAACCCGACGCACATTGCCATCGGAATCTATTTCAACCCGGATATCGTGCCGGCTCCCTTTATATCCGTCTTGGAATGCAATCAGCGTGCATTAGCGGTCAGACATTACGCCGAAGAAGTCGGCGTTCCCGTGGTGCGTGATATCAAGCTGGCCAGAAAGATTTATAAAACTCATCGAATGCATTCTTTTATCAGGCTGGAAGAGCTTGATGAAGTCATGCGTTTATTAACTTGGCTTAAAGAAGTGGAGGATGCCTGGCGAAATGAAGAATATCATTAATATTTTTAAAGAGAGAGGGTATTTTAAATAATTCAATGAAATTTTCTTAATATTTTGATGCCAATCACATTCACCTGGATAAAAATTCTCGCCCCACCGTTATATGGGTAAGCGATAGTTGAAAGTAATGCCAATGTAATCATGTTTCAATCGAGTCACCTTCATAATCGATGGTGGCATTTTCAGGAGTTATAAATGAGCGTAAATGATAATGTCAGTGATGATCAAATGGCGGCAATGCTGTGGAATGCGGTAAGTAGCGGAGCAACCTTAAAGGACGTGCATGAGTTGCCCGATGAAATGATGGAAGGGCTTTATGCCCACGCCTATGATTTTTATAATAAAGGCCAATTGGACGAGGCCGCGACTTTTTTCCGCTTTCTCTGCATTTATGATTTTTATAATCCCGATTATTACATGGGATTAGCCGCGGTATATCAATTGCAAAAGCAATTCCAGAAAGCGGCGGATATTTATGCCGTGGCCTTTTCCCTGGCGCAGAATGACTACCGGCCGGTATTTTTTAGCGGACAATGTCAGCTGTTGATGCAAAAAGCCAATAAAGCGAAACAATGCTTTGAATTAGTGGCGAAGCATAGCCAGGAAGAAATATTCCGCATAAAGGCCAATGCCTATTTGGAACAGCTCAATAAGAGCGGTGAAGAAAAGGAATTCGTTAACAATTCAGTTAACGATTCCGTTGCAGAGGCAATAAAAGAGGTTGTTACGGAGCATAAGGAGCGTATATGACGGATGCCATCAGTTCCCGTGATAGTAGTCGGGTTAATATTCCAGTAGCACCCGCTAAAAATGATGAGGTCGTTAAAACCGATTTATTTAACAAGACGCATATTTCTCAGGAAAAATCGCGGTCGCTTTTCAACGAATCGCAAAAGGCGGCGGAGGATTTATTGGCTGTTATGAGCAGCGATAAGGCCACCAGAATGTCAACCGCGCCTTTGGCCAACAGCGCCGCGCCGCAGTTGAAAGAACCGCAAGCATCGGCGAGTGCGGATATAAAGCTTAACGGCGGCGCCATGTTTACCTTGCTTATCGGTAATATCAAGTCACTGCTGAATCAGAGTTCACTAAAACAGCTGACCAACCGTCTGGAAATGATGCAGGCGCAAAGCTTGTCCATCAAACAGGCCGGCGAGGCATTGGCGCTGCAATTCCAGCAGAAATTGGACCAAAGCACGGTGGCCATCGAAGCCGCCAACGCGGACTTGGCATTATTGGACATCGCCGAAATGCAGCTTGCCGAAAAACAACAGGATTTTGAACAGGCCAAAAATCTGTTGAGCCAGCTTTCCCCTGAGGACCCGGAATATGCCTCAGCCCTGAGCCGATTGGACTCGGCCGAAAATGCGCTGTCCGAGGCAACGAAGCAGCGTGCGCTGGCGGAAGGGAAAGCCATGGAATCCTACCAGGCCGCCTTTGACGCCACCGCTGAATTGGATGATTTACTCGATAAATTGAAAGGGATACCTAATGCGGCGTCTTCGGTTATGGAGGAGATGCAGGGACAATTGCGCAATACCATGGCAATCATGATTTTATTAATCAATTCATTGATGAAGCTGATGAATGAGGCCAACGGGAAAAAGCTGGAAAACGATCGGGAGTTTTTACAGCGCACGCAGGAAAGCGAGCAGCGGGCGCAAAAATTGAATGCCGACAAACATGCCGAACAGGTGCGCAAACAAGAAGCCCTGAATAAAGCAATGGGCTGCATCGGTAAAATTCTCGGCGGTTTGATAACACTGGTGAGCGTCATCGGGGCAATATTTACCGGGGGAGCCAGCCTGGCTTTTGCCGCTGTGGGGTTGGCGCTGATGGCCGCCGATGCCATCGGCAAAGCGATAACCGGCGTTTCTTTTATGGAGAAAGCATTAAGTCCGCTGATGGAAAACATCATCAAGCCCATTGTCGATGCGTTGAGCAAAGGCATTGCCAAGATGCTTGAAAGACTTGGGGTAGATAGCGCGACCGCCAACATGATCGGCGGCATTGTCGGTACGTTGATTGCCGCGGCGCTGATTATCGCCGTTGTGATAGTGGGCAGAGCGGCAGCCGGGAAAGTGGCCGCCACCGTATTGGGCAAAATGGTAATTGAGGCGTTGAAGGATTTGATTCCCGCACTGTTGAAAAGTGCCCTGACGTCGGTAAATACCATGGTGAGGAACGCTGTAAAACGTATTTTGGAAAAGGTGGGATTAGCGTCGGATAAAGAGGCGATGAAACTCTACATCAATAGGCTCAACAAGACTGCCATCAGCACGGAACTGGGCTCGGAAATCATTCAATCCGCCGGCGGGGTGGCGAACGGCGCCATCACAAACAACATGCAGAAGCTGCTGGCCAGCTTCACCATGTCCACGGAAGTTATGAAGCAAATCAATGAAATGCTGCGATCGCTTATGGATGAATTCAGCAAATCTTCACAGCAGGAACAGCAGCTTATGACCATCCTTACGGCGGGGCTGAATAAAAACGGCATGACCGCTAATAGCATTCTTAAAAATTCTATAGCTTAAAACAGGAAATAAATGATGAATATGAAAGTTGATGGAAATAATTACTCACTGGAAAGATTTTCCACAGAAGCCGCCCTTATCGAGAAGGAAGAGGTTCGCCGCAAACCCTTGGACGCCGGGCAGTCTTACGCTCAAGTCATCACCGACAACATGTTGGATTCTCTGCATGGTTTGGGTACCGCCATCACGCTAAGAAAGCCCAGCAGCGCTGCGTACATGCCGGTCAAAGAGCTGCAGTCCGAGGTAGAAAAACTGTTGGCGCAGCCGGATGTTATGCGGGATTTGTCGCGACTCTCCGAGGGCGGCGTGAAGAAGGACAGCGCTAAAGAGTTTGACGTCGGTAAGTTGAACATCAGCCTGATCGCCGATCTCATCGCCAGGCTTTTAGAGTCGACTCAAAAAGGTGTCATCGCGGAAAAGATGAATAAATCCGCCATGCTTACCATGCAGGGCGACACGGCGATTGGCGTCGCAGATGCGATGCGCAACGCGGGATTGGCCGCCCTTCAAGGCGCTTTCGGCCAGGCGGGACTGGGTGTTGTGGTTGCCGGCGCAAGTTTCGGTATGCAACGTAAAGGCCTGAACCAGGAACGGGAAATGGTGAAATATGATCAACCAACCATTCATCAAAAACAGTTCGACCTGGGAAAAAACCGACTGGACCTGACCAAAGGCCAAACCAAACCCCTTGAAACAGACATTAATGCCCGGCCTTCTCGGCTGCATACCACCGATGGCCAAGATACCGCCCTCAAGCCGGACAATCCGACGGTCTCGGACAGCCACCAAGGGCATAACAAAGAGGGCGCCGGCCTTAACACGAGACAAAAAGAGATTAACGATCTTGAACGTGACCTGAAAGATAAATCCCTCACGGCGGAGAATAACAGAAACAAAGGCCTGGCGCTCGGCCAGCTCAACCATCCCATCCAGGGCATCATGTCCGGCCAGACCCAGGTTAACCAGGCCAACGAGAATGCTCAGCAGCATCTGCAGCAGCAGGCGGGACAGGCCGCCGCCGGCGGGGTGGAAAGCAGCAATTCCAATGCCCGTGAATTCGAAAATTTGTTGCAAACCATCCTGCAAAAATTAGCGGATATTCAACGGGCCCATATCGATACCGCAGGCATGATAGCCGGCAAATCCGTATAACAACGACAAGCGCCGCCGGCGAGCGCGGCGCGGAGTATAAAGACCATGGGTAATAGCACTCTCTCTTCAGCATCGGTAGCCGTGAGCACGTTACCTCTGATATACAACGACACAGTCAAATACGCCGTCGAACCGGAGCTTGACGCATCGTCGACTTCCGCCCCAGTTAATAAATATGGAAAGGATTCCGCAAAAAAAGATTCACTGCGCGCCGGTGTGATATCCGATCTGGCCTCGGCGGGTATCATCGACGTCGATGATAAAGGCAATAAAATAGTCCAATCCGTGAAATCCCTTTCAACGGCACCCATCAAGCTTGATGAGGAATGGCTGTTAGACTTCAAGTCTGGTGTGGATAAGCTAAGCAGCCTTGGCCACTTAGCCCTTGACCTGGACTCAAAAAGCCTAAGCCCTGGTGTTGATACCGACCAAATGAAAGCGCTGGCGGAACGAGCGGCCATGAGCTATACGGAGCTTTGTAGGTTAACCGAAGAAGGTCTCGATACGATTAAGGCACAATATCTGGACGTATACCAGAATGTCATTAAAAAGTTTGAAACTTTCTACCGGGATTTCCAAGCCATAAATAGCGGAGTGTTCTCTTACTTTACACCTCATACGGATGATAAAGGCAATACCACCCACGAACTCAACCCTGAGCTGTTGGAAAAAATGAATGTATTAATCAATTCATATTCCAGCGGGGATAAAGGCGTTCTTTATCCGGTCTCCGGCACCGCGACACAGGAAGATGCGAAAAAGTGGGCGACGGAATTGGGATTACCCGACCATTGCGTGGAAAGTTCAGGTAGCGGTTATGTGGTAAGGGTGGACCTCACCGCGTTAAAAGACATACGTAATAATCTCGAGGAAATGAAGAATTCAGGCTCCATATCCGCTTTTCAATTAAGCGCCTGGAAAAGCGGTTTTGATGGACAGGTCACGACAGTGAATACCACTCTGCAATCTCTTTCCAACAGGTATGGCAGTGCTCAAGGGGTTTACGACACCGCGGTTAAAATGTTCAGTTCATTAATAACTTCCTTGGCTGATTCAATTAGACAAATTCTTGCCTCTTTTTAGCAAAAGGTGAAAAACGATGACCACAATTGGCATGACAACAACGGGCGCTTTACGGGAAACCTTTGGTAAAAACCTTTTTGATGTTTCGCCTAAGCCTGCTCTAGCGCGCAATCTGACGAGAGCCCGTAATTTTCCAGGAAACACTGTATCCGGTAACAGGCCGATTCGTGCCAATTCTTTCAGTGGCGCAAACAAAACCACGAAGGCTGGCAACGCTTCCCGCGGTAGATCGCTCTCCCTTAGCAACATTTTTTCAGATGGCGAAGAAAGTGCTGATAATGCTCATGAAATTGATAAGACTGGCGATGACAGAGAGTCCAGCACCGGCGGATTTATCGACTCCGCAATGGATGAGGGCAAACTGCCTTCACCTCAAATCGATCTCGATGATTTTAAGCATAATTTCGAAAAGACCAGTTTGGAATTGTTTTTTGCCGCTCCAGGTCAACACAAGGGTCTACAAGGATGGTTCAAGGCCTGTAACAATGACATTGTTCTTACCCGTTTAAAACGCATCGCCACCGTCTACTCACTGGCTTATCAGGCCGCGCCAAACCCTGAATCGATGAAAACCGTCAATAAAGTCATGGCGCAACTGATCAACAAAATAAGTGCGGACAAGCTGGATGACAAGTCCATCTTCGGCACACGCCATTCGAGCAGGCAAAAAGCCTATTTCAAGGTATTGGACCTGGAAAATCAGCTGGTGGCCGCCTTGTCGGAAATTGTCGGCGAAGGGCCACTGGCCGCCGGCCATGCTTTACGCACATCAGGCGCGAACCCCTTTATCCGCTCTTACATCGAGCAAAAATTAGGCAAAAAACTAACTGAGGAGCAAGCCCATAAAATTGGCGATCTGTTCGACAGTGCCGCCCTGGCTCAATGGGACGCTGTCTTTAAGGGCATTGAGCATCACAAAAGCGCGAAGATAGACAATGTCTGCGCCGCTATCAATATGGTATTGAAGCTGCCGAATTTATTAAGGGATATTGATTTAACCAAGGTTGATCCGCCGCCATCGGCTGAGGTGTTTACGGACAATGACCCCAGGCTGGAACCGGCCTCTGCAGGGGTCGAGGGTGGCGAACCTGTCTTTGTCCACAAGCAAGACGACAAAGGTGCGTCTACGGCGGGCAATACTTACAACATTACCATTCACGCTAACGACAACAGCATCCATTTGAATCGCACCACCTATTATGTAGGCGGTCAAGGCACTCAGTACAGGACGAACGACTTCCCAAAACCCGCGTCCGCTTATTTTAAGGGCCAGACCCGTCCGCAGCCAGCTTCCATCGGCATCCAGGCCGACCCGGCCCGTCCGCAGCCGCAGACGGCTTCCATCGGCACCCAGGCCGACCCGGTCGGTCCGCAGCCGCAGACGGCTTCCATCGGCACCCAGACTGATAATGTGAGGCATAACCCTCAATCGGAAGCGTCTTCAAGTCGGCAAGTCTATGGGCTAGCGTCCAACATTATCGGCTCGCGCCCGGTAATTTTCCAAGGCGCACAATTAGTCGCGTCGCTGATGCGGGTATCTGGCCTGGATTTGCAGCGGACAGGCGTCAGTAACGTCGTGTTTGGCGATAAACATGTCCCGCAGGTAGGCGCCTCAAGGATAGAGCATGCCCAGGTGCATCATGTGCCGCTGTCCGGCAGCGATGCGACCGTGGGTAGGGTTACGCATGTCCCGCAGGCAAGCGCCTCAAGGATAGAGCATGCCCATCTGCATCATGTGCCGCTGTCCGGCAGCGATGCGGCCGCGGGTAGGGTTACGCATGTCCCGCAGGCAAGCGCCTCAAGGATAGAGCATGCCCAGCTGCATCATGTGCCGCTGTCCGGTAGCGATGCGGCCGCGGGTAGGGTTACGCATGTCCCGCAGGCAAGCGCCTCAAGGATAGAGAATGCCCAGCTGCATCATGTGCCGCTGTCCGGCAGCGATGCGGCCGTGTCTAACGATAAGCCTGTCCCGCAGGTCGCCATGACAGGCACCGCCCAGAAAGTTTCCCGGCCAGTGGACGAGTCGCAGCCGGTAATGCTTACCAACCAGGGCAGACAGCTATCGCAATTACCTCGCAAACAGCCGGTCGTGAGGCATTTCGCGCCGCTCAACGAAGAAAAAGTCGATTTGATCGCCGCAAGGAACCGGCTGAAAGCGAGTGAAACGAATGATTCTTCGCCCCGTCTGGACGCATATAATCTCCGGGACGAAGGCATACAGACCGAGGCAGGAGCCAGCCGGGCATCGTTAGTTGATAAGGCTGCCGCTGCTGTTGCCCAAAGCACTACTCTGAGCGCTACTCTGAGCGCTACTCTGAGCACTATAGAGAGCGATGTGACGCGTTCCACGGTTATTTATTCGCAACCGGCGGCGACTAAACCAGCGCAATTTGCCGCATCGCTGGTCCGAACGCCAGCGCGGGATTTGCCGCTGACTGGCCAAGCTCAAGATTTGATTGACCGGGTTAAACCCCTGGCTGGCCAAGCTCAAGCTTTGACTGACCCGGTTAAACCCCTGGCCGACCTTGTTCGACCGATGACCGACCCTGTTCAACCTTCGGTTGACGATAAGCATTTGGCACCGACAACCGGCTCAGCCACATCCCTCGATAAGGCACATTTTCGGGATCAGGCACATTCCGGGAATCAGGCACAAAATATGCCACAGTCCGGCATCGGAGAAGCAATGGACAATGACAAGCCTGCCGTGCAGGGGGATAGGCTGACTACCGCACCGATTAATCCCCAGCCGGCGGTATCGTTTCAACCAACGGTACTCTCTGCACAAGGTCTTCGGCGAGCGAACCATACCCATGGCAACTCGGGCGTAATTAATTATGTGCCGATGAATGAATTGCCGGAAGCGTTGCCAACGCTGTCCAATGGCGAAAAGGATTATACGTCAAAACGCCTGGCCGCTTTTAAACCCCGAGGCAACGGTATAAAACAAAACAGCAAGAGTTAAAAAACGGCTTACCGCTATAGGGCGGTGGCCTTTTTCCGAACAGGTTAACTCGCGAGGTGAAAATAGTATGAACGATACATTAGCGACGCATTCCGTTGATCCCATCAGCAAGCGCTTGCATGCCATGTTAGCCTATAGATTAGGCCGTCAGGACAGTGAAATTCAGGATCACTTTAATTTGGTTAATGAGTTGTATGTTGATTCACTGGATCTGGTTGAAATTGAAATCGGCATTTCGGAAACGTTCGGCGTTAATCTTTCAGAAAAAGAGATGCTTGCTATGGAAACGGTCGGCGATCTTTATCAGATCGTCAAGGCCCATATTATTGAGAAACAAATGCTCGGGAATTCCATAACCGCTGAATAATAAATCTTTAATGCTATCGTCAATTTGAATTTCCCCCGTGGCAAAATGTCAGTCAATGGGCACGGCGGGGGGTTATTGATTCAATGATATTCATCAGCGGTATTTTTTACGCTGGCGGCATATATCATAAGCGGCGGCCTATGAAAATAGACGTTTCATTACCTAAATGAAGTATGATTATAGAGATGTTGAAGTCTATCCTGTTAATATTCATTTAGAATGCTAGCTATGCTACTCCTTCATATAATTAGGCGCCGGAAAAACGTGAACGTCTTTGAGAATTCGAGGGGTGCCTGCAAAAATTCTTGATATCTTAAAGAAAGTATACGATAGATTTTGGTGAGCAGCGCGAAAACGTTCAAGAATGAAATTATTCTGCGCCATTATTATTGGGGATACTTTATCAGATTTTCATCATGAAGTGGTGTGGGGAAACAGATTATACTCCATTTCATCATGATCCCATGGAATGCTAATAAAATCTTAATATGTATACAGAACAAGATAGATTGGTCAATCCCCATGACGTTATAGCCGTCCGATTACTGAATGGGATATTAAAAGGATGTGAATATCATCTTTCCGCCGGTAAAACCTTGTTTATCGCGGCGGGGGGGGATGAGCTGGATTCCGGCTCGTTACCCTCATTTCCCGAGGACAGCGTGCTGTTACTGGTGGAGGGTGAACGCGTCAATTTTGAAATCATCACCGCGCCGGCTACCGGCGAGGTCGCGATTTTACGCGTATTGGACAATTCCGAGGCGCGGGATCTCATAATGGAAACCAATCGGGCCTATACGGTTGGCAGCCTGATGCTGGCCATACGGAAAGGGAATGAAAACTGGTCGGAGGAAATCCTGAATTTTCAGGCCGAAAAGACACCCGAACCCGTTCCCTTGCGTGGTGCAAATCGCACCCGTTGGATTATAGCCGCCGTGGCCAGCACAGCAATCATTGCGTTTTTCCTGGTGGTATTTCTGGGAAAATGGGATGTCCAGCAGCGTGAAATCACGGCGCTGACGGATCAACTGAGCAATGAGCCGGAAAAGTACCGGATACTTCCCGGACGCGACGGCACGATGTATGTGCTGGCGACGGATGAACGGGACGCCTCCTGGGGACGTCAATCCATGGCACGGGGCAAATCGTCTCAATCGGTGAATGTCGCCAGTTATCAGGAGGAGGCGCAGCGCATCGAGCGTTGGCTTGGAATGAATTACCCTTTCCTGAAGCTTCACCAGTTCAGTCTCGAACAACCTGGACAACCGGTATTGTTGATAAGCCGGCAAAGAAATTCGCTGGAAGAATCGGAAAAGAGTGTTTTGCATGAGGAATTAATGAAGCAATTACCTTATGCGCAGGATGTTCAACTCGGCAATATCGACGATCGGGCGGTCGCCACCGCGGCGGAAGAAGGCATTAAAAAACTCGCCGTGCCCTATACGCGCATAGATAACGCCGATAGCGTGACGTTTGTCATTACCGGCGCTTTAAACGACGGCGAACGCCAACGAGTGCGTTCTTTTGTTGAAGAGTATGAGCGCCGCTGGAATGGGCATTATGTGCAATTCGCCGTGGAGCTGAAGGATGATTGGCTGAAAGGGAAATCGTTTAAATACGGGCATCTTGGCTACGTCAAAATGACGCCCGGTCACTGGTATTTTCCTAAACCGTAATCAACTTAACGAGGGATTTATTATGGGTTCAATAACACAAATTTATGATGCGCTGGAGCCTAGGGTCAGGGATGCGAATATAGCCGTTCAGGACGCGCTGGCGGTGGCTACGGGAGACCCGTCCAACCCGACGGCCCTGGCGCAATATCAGGCTGTTCTCAATGAATACAGCATCGTCCAGAGTTTGAGCGCAACCGCCATCAAGAAGATAGCCGATCTCGATTCATTAATATTATCGAAATTTTAGCTCTATTCACTCTCATTGATTATAGCCTGAGCGTGGGACACGCATTCCGTATTTCCCAGCGGTAATTGTCCGGCGGTAGTTGAAACAGTATCAAATAGTAAGGAAAGAGTATGTCTTTGAACAGCATCACCAAGGTCAATCCCAGCCATTCCGTGGATATCAGCCCGGGGATCGGCGAAGTGACCTCCCTCAACGATATTATGAAGGAGAGCTTGGCCACAACCACCGCCGACATTAACGCCGAAAAGCGGAATATCACCAAAATGATGAGCCCTGAAAATCTGGCCGATCCCGCGGCCATAGGATTAATTCAAAAGTCGATGCTGATATACAGCAATACCGTGGCTTTTATCGGCACCGCGGCCCGTAAAATAGTCGCCACAGCGGAAACGCTGCTTCGTTCATCATGAGAAATGTGCCGTTATTGCTTGCCCCGCTGCTGGTTTTGGCCCTGACAGCCTGTAAAGATGAACCCTTGCTCAAAGAGCTGGATCAGCAGCAGGCCAACGAAATTATCGCCACCTTGCAACGGAATAATATTGAAGCGGCCAAGTCCGATAAAGGAAAAACCGGCTATAGCATCAGCGTTCAGAAAGGGGATATTCCCGCGGCGGTGGATTTGCTGAAAATTCACGGCCTTCCGTCGCGTCCGCGCATGGAAATCGCGCAGCTGTTTCCCAGCGACTCGCTGGTATCGTCGCCGCGGGCCGAAAAAGCCCGGCTCTATTCGGCCATAGAACAGCGGTTGGAGCAATCTCTCCAGACCATGGACGGCGTGCTGTCCGGCAGGGTGCACGTCAGCTACGATATTGACTCCGGTGAGACCGGCCGGGCCTCGGCGCCGATACATCTGTCGGCGCTGGTAAGCTATCGGGCCGATGCCGATCCCTCGCTGCTGATAAGCGACATTAAACGTTTTCTGAAAAACAGTTTTAATCAGGTGGAGTACGACAATATTTCCGTGGTGCTTTCCAAACCGCCTGCCTTGCAGCACCAGCCGCCCATGGAAAACCGGGGGGGCAAGAGCGGGGGATTCAGCGGCATAATCTCTATAGCGGGGGGCGTATTGTTGTTGATTGTCCTGGCTTTTGGCCTGGTTTACTGGCGCAAGGCAAACACACCGCAACCGAATCGGATCGCCGCTGATGAAAACAACGCCCCTTGATACGATATTATTTGATCCGCTGTCGTGGATGCATCCGCAACGTTTGGCGCTGAAACCGGGATTTACCGACGTCCGCCAGCGTTCCATTATCAACGACATGATCATCGAGGCCCATGGCTGGTCTACCGAGCGTCCGGTTTTGCCGGAGATCGGTTTGGTCTCGCATTTTGTTCACCAGTGGCGTTTATTGCCCCAGGTCGCGTTATTGACAGCCTGCCAACGTCATCGGGCGGCGCTGACCCGGCAAGGCCGATTACTGTCCCTGCCGGTTTGGCTACGGCGTTTTGCGCAACTGAACATTGTGAATTCCGCCGCCGCCATAACCACATCGTCATGGGAGCTGCAAACCTTATTAGCCTGGGGAAAATACGAGCTTGCCGTCTGCGGACAGCCGTTGCCGGAAGCAATCCGGCAGCGTATTTCCCTGTTATTTCCACCCGATCCGGACCGGGATGATAATGCCTGGGTGCGATTATCCCCCAATCCGTTATTAATTAAGCTTGCCTTTCAATATGCCAAGAGAAATCCCGATACGCCGGATGCCGCCGAGTTTAGGCGGTATTGTGATCACGCGGGCGCAGCTAAAGCGGCAACGCCAAAGCCTCGATGTTTTACATGACGCGCGCCGCCAAGCCAGTAAACTGGTGAAACAAGCACAGGAAGAAGCGGACGCTATAGGTCATCAGGCATTCAGCGAAGGTTATCAGGAAGGCTTATTGGCCTCGGCCGCCTTGGTCGCCCGCTTTTTGGCGCAGGAGCGGCAACTGGCCGTGGATTTGCAGCACCGTATCAACGAACATGCCCGGCAACTGCTGTCCTCCGCGTTAAACCATCCGGACATTTTGCTTGAATTGGTGGAGGAGTGGCTGGCGGCATTACCCGAAACGTCCTCTCCAGACGTCCTCGAACTGCTGATTCCGGAGGCGGCCCGTAAATCCCATGTCGCCCTTAAGCAGAAGCTGGCCTCGGTGTGGCCGGGTAAATTCGCCCTGGCCTACCATGACGATTGCCGGTTTGTGATGAAATATGGCGATCAATTGGCTGAGTTCGACGCCGATGCGTTTATGGCTGCCGGTATGCAGCGCCTTGTTTTAATGGATACATTGCCGGAACAATGTCGGGAGCTTAGCGAATCGGCCCTGTTCAAGCTTAACCAGATTTTTTTACAATTTTCGCCCGGCGATAACCGGGACCAAGGGGAAGACAAATAATGACGGTATCGGTTCAACAGGTGGGAAACCGTCCGCTGAATTCAGCGGCGGATGAGTCTGCGGTGGTCAGCCTCGAACAGCGCGTCCAGGCCGAGATGCGAAAACTCGAAGCCGGGAGCGCGGTCACACAGGATAATGTCGATGAATCGGATAATCTCGAATTATGCAGGGGGTTATTAATGAAACAAATCACGAGGGATATGGTGATGAAAAAAGACGACATGTGGGACGAGTGGAAGAAAGAATGGTTTTAATATCGGCAATATATAAAAAGGAGGGCAAGCAATGAATGTCCGTGCCCTGGCGACAATAGCGGTGATGTTGATCCTGACCGGCTGTGCGTCTTCGCCCTTGAAATCCACTCAAAAAGAAACCCCCCGCGGCACCTATTTAAACCAGGTCGCCAATCCGGGGTGCTTGCCTCGAGCCTCTGTGAACAACACCCTTACCCCGCCGGTGCTGTATCAGGGCATGGTCAGCTGCATCAAGGCCAATAACCTGAATGACGGGGTGCTGCTCTTCGCCCTGGCGGGGACCTATTCCTATTTCGACGCGCTGCGCGTGGATACGGACCAGGCCAGGCAGGCGCACTCCTCGATGCTGGGAGAAGCGCTGAAATCCATTAATAACGATCAGCAGCAGGCGTTTTGGCGGGCGATTAACGGGCGCTTCAGCAATAAACAACAATTGGCCGCGCTGTGCGGTCAGGTACAGGATATCGGCAAGCCGGTCTATAACCCGGCTTATGTTTTGACATCGCAGGGCAGCGCCGGGGCAGGGGACATGCAGTTATGGAACCGCGCGCTGAACGGTTATCTGCATTGCGCCACCGATGTTCTTAATATCAGATAATTCCCTCAATACAAATACCCAGTTCCACAACCCCGGTTTATCAGCGAATAGCGGCTTAGACGCCGGGGTTGTCTATACTTTCCGTTAAACTGTTGTCAGGTGCGCCGTTTGTGCCTCCCATGATACTCTCACAGTGGTAAAAATCGCTTAATGAGCGAAAACTGTGACTTGCCTCAAATAATGCTAACATCGATACTTGTATGGTAGTAGACATTAATGGGTTATCAATCTGACTACGCAGGACAATAAAGTGCAACTGACAACCAATACGTTAAAACACCTGGCCGGCCGGGTAACCATCCCGACCTACGATCGCGACAAACTGAAAATCCGTATCCTTCATCTGGGATTCGGCGCCTTCCATCGGGCCCATCAGGCGGTGTTCGCCGATCTGCTGGCGTCCGAGCACGGCAGCGACTGGGGATACTGCGAGGTTAACCTCATCGGCGGCGAGCAGCAAATCGCGGCGATCAAGCAGCAAGATTTACTGTATTCCGTATGCGAAATGAATGCCGACCATTGGAACGGTCGGGTGGTGGGCGTTGTGCGCCAGGCGCTGCACGGTACCGTGGACGGCATCGATCGGGTGCTGGAGGCCATGGCGCAGCCGGATATCGCCATTGTTTCATTAACCGTGACCGAAAAAGGCTACTGCTACCTGCCGTCCACCGCCTCCATTGATAAAGAAAACCCGCTGATACAGCATGACATCAATCATCCCCGGCAGCCTCAATCGGCCCCGGGCGTGATTATCGAGGCGCTGCGTATTCGCCGTGAAAAGGGATTGCCGCCGTTTTCCGTCATGTCCTGCGACAATATGCCGAATAACGGCCATGTAACCCGCAATGTGGTGCTGGCGTTGGCAAAAGCCGGCGATGCCGGACTGGCGGCGTGGATTGAACAGAACGTCAGTTTCCCGTGCACCATGGTGGACCGGATCGTGCCGGCCATGACCCCCGCCAGCCAGGAAAAAATTACCGACCTGCTGGGCGGCATGACGGATGCGGCCGGGATTGCCTGCGAGCCGTTCAGGCAATGGGTTATAGAGGATAATTTTGTTGCCGGCCGGCCGGAATGGGAAAAGGCCGGGGCGGAGCTGGTGGCCGATGTGTTGCCCTATGAGGAAATGAAGCTTCGCATGCTCAACGGCAGCCACTCCTTTTTGGCCTATTTGGGTTATCTGGCGGGTTATCAGTACATCGACGCCTGTATGGAGGATGAACATTATGTCCGCGCCGCGCGTCAGCTAATGCTTAACGAACAGGCGCCGACCCTGCATACCGAGGGCGTGGATTTGAACGCCTATGCCGAGTCGTTGCTGGCCCGTTATCGCAACACCGGCCTGAAACACCGCACCTGGCAAATCGCCATGGACGGCACCCTGAAACTGCCGCAGCGCATGTTGGACTCCATCCGCTTTCATTTGTCGCAAGGCACGCCTTTCCCGCTGCTGGCGCTGGGGGTTGCGGGCTGGATGCGGTATGTCGGCGGCGTGGACGACCAGGGCAATGCCATCGATATCAGCGATCCCCAAAAGGACAAGCTGGCTCAACTGGTGAAGTCTTCCGCCGACGGCAATGAGCGGGTCAAGGCGCTGCTCTCTTTATCCAGCGTGTTCGGCGACGAGCTGCCGGCCAATGAACTTTTCGTCAAAAGCGTTTGTGATGCCTATGCGCTGATTAAAACCCACGGCGCAAAACAGGCGGTAAGCAACGTTGCGGGCGGCGGCGATAAAGCTTAATCGGCCCCTTACCCCACCAACGACCCGACGAAACGGCCAACGCCTTTTTGTCGGGCCACTCCTCTTTGATGTTGATTTGCACTCCTTTCATGAGAAGGCGTTATGGAATTCATTGGTAAAGATTTCATGTTAACCAACGAGGTCGCGCGCGAGATCTATCATCAGTACGCCGCCCATCAGCCTATTATCGACTACCACTGCCATCTGGATCCGCGGACGATTGCCGAAAACAAACCTTTTGCCACCATCACGGATTTATGGCTGGAAGGGGATCATTACAAATGGCGCGCCATGCGGGCCAATGGCGTAGCGGAAGAGAAAATAACCGGTAACGCGCCGGCGGTGGAAAAATTCCAGGCCTGGGCGGAAACCCTGGATTCCTGCATCGGTAATCCGCTTTATCATTGGACGCATCTGGAGCTGAAGTGTTATTTCGGCATCACTGAAACCTTGAACGGCGATAATTGGCGGCGTATCTGGGATCAGTGCAATCTGTTATTGCAACGGCCGGAATTTTCCCCCAAGGGTCTTATCCGTCAATCCAACGTCGCGGTGATTTGCACCACGGATGCACCCACCGATACGCTGGAATACCATGACGCCATCCGCGCCGACGACGCGTTCCCTTGTAAAGTCCTGCCCACCTTCCGGCCCGATGCGGCTTTGGACGCCGAGGGCGAAGCCTTTATTCATTTTGTCGCGGCGATGGAACAACTCACCGGTAAGGATATCAGCCGATTCAGCGATTTCACCACGGCGCTGGAAAACCGGGTGGAGTATTTCCATCAACACGGCGGTCGCCTTGCGGATCATGGCTTGACGGAGGTGAACTATCTTGCCGCCGATGAAAAGACCCTGGACGCATTATTGGCTAAAAAATGCCGCGGTCTGTCGTTGACCCCAACCGAGAAAATCCAATTTCAATCCGCGGTATTGCTGGCGTTGGCCGGGGCATATACCAGACGCCATTGGGCCATGCAAATTCATTTTGGCGCCTTGCGCAATAATAACACCCGTCGCTTCAAAGAGCTGGGGGCCAATATTGGCTGTGATTCCCTTTGTTCGCAGTCAGATATTGCACAGCAGCTCAATGCTTTGTTGGATGCCATGGATCAGCGGGAAAGTTTACCGAAAACCATCCTTTATAATTTGGATCCGGCGCAAAACGACGTGGTCGCTTCGGCATTGGCAAATTTCCAAAGGCCCGGGACGGTAAGATCGCCCATGCAGTTCGGGTCCGGCTGGTGGTTCAACGATACCCGCAGGGGTATGGTCAGGCAATTGACCACCCTGGCGGATCAGGGGTTGCTGATGAATTTCGTCGGCATGTTGACGGATTCACGCAGCTTTGTTTCTTATCCCCGTCATGATTATTTCCGGCGAATTTTCTGTAATTTGATCGGGCTTTGGGTTACCGACGGGGAAATTCCCCATGATATGAAATTACTCAAACGACTCACGGAAAATGTTTGTTATAACAATGCCCGGGACTATTTCCAATTTTAGCAGAATTTACCTATTAGAATAGAGCTGCGGCAAGCAAGAGACTAATCTACCGGGAGCAGGTATTATATCGGATAACGTTGGTGAGTTTTGCAGGAGAAGAAAACGCTCGCATGGATACATTAATTCCATTCAATAATAACGAGCCGGTAAATCAGCAAATTTATCGGCTGCTGCGCAAGGATATCGTCGAGTGCGTTATTCCTCCGGGCAAGCTTTTGTCCGAAAAAGAGACGGCCACCCGTTTTGATGTCTCCCGCCAGCCGGTGCGGGAAGCTTTTATCAAGCTGGCGGAAGCCGGACTGGTGCAAATTTTGCCGCAGCGCGGGACCTTTGTCATGCGTATATCCGCTAAACGGGTGGCGGACGCCCGTTTTATCCGCCAGGCGCTGGAGTGCGGCATTGTGCGCCGGGCGGCATCCGATCGGACGGAAGAACATGTGATGATGCTGGAGCATAATTTACACCGCCAGGAGCTGGCGGCGCAGAATCGGCAAATGGGTGAATTTTTCGACCTGGACGACGATTTTCACCGGCTGCTGACGGAAATAACCGATTGCGCTCTGGCCTGGGAAATCATTGAGTCCATTAAGGCCACCATGGATCGGGTCCGCTTTTTAAGCCTCGGTGCGATTTCGCCGCCCCAGAGCCTGATTGATCAGCATTATCAGATTTTCAACGGCATCCGGGACCGGGACCCCGATAGGGCGGAAAAGGCCATGGGCGATCACTTACAAGCGATTATCTATACCATCACCCCCATCGCCCAACAAAACAGCGATTGGTTCGAAGATAAGTAGTTAACGGTTTTTCTTGTCCAGCAGCGTTTTCAAATCAGCGAAAGGGTTATGGGTGGCCACCCCTATATCCTTTTGCGCATCCTCTCCGGCCACCACCGTGGTACCGTACTGATCCGCCTCGGTATATTTCGAATGTTCGTGATCATGGCAATAGAGGCATAACAGTTCCCAATTACTCCCGTCCGCCGGATTGTTGCTATGATCGTGATCGATATGATGCACGGTGAGTTCGCGCAGATTGGAGTAGACGAATTCACGGGTGCAGCGTCCGCAAACCCAGGGAAAAAGCTTCAGCGCCTTTTCACGGTAGTCATTCTCGAGCCGCGCGTAGTTTTTGGGTATATATGCCATACGGAACCTGTTCTAAGCCAAGTACAAAGGATATAGAGTTATACTAACGCCAAAACAGGGCGAATTACCATGTTTTAACCCGTGGCGCCGCGATGAAATCCTCGTGGAATCTGGTAAGCCCGGCGACAGGAACTATGCTGTAATAACAGTACTCTTCCGGTAGGAATGCCGGCTGGCAGTAGCGGATTTACAGGAAATCGAATACCTTGCATATTACTCATTTTATCATGCTCTACGGCTATTGGGCGTTATTCATCGGTTGCCTGGCCGAGGGAGAGACGGTGACGTTGCTCGGCGGTCTGTTGGCCCACGACGGGCTGCTTCATTTTTGGTATGTCGCGGCGGTCGCCGCCCTGGGGGGAACCACCGGGGATATGCTGCTCTATTTTATCGGCCGCCGGTACGGTACGGGTTTATTAAAGCGCTTCAAAAAGGCCCAGCCCAATATCCAGCGCGCCAATAGGCTGATTCTGCGGCATCCGTTATTGTTTGTGATGGGGGTGCGGTTTATGTATGGGTTTCGCCTGGTGGGCCCGCTGATGATTGGCGCCAGCAGACTTTCGCCCCTCAAGTTCATTATCTTTAATGTTATCGGCGCCGTGCTGTGGGCCCTGATTTTTGTCACCCTGGGCTACCTTGGGGGCCAAATGGTCGCGCCGTGGCTGGCCAAGGTCGATCATCACCTGAAATACGCCTTTTTCCTGTTGGCGGTGGTGGTCGTGGTCTGGCTGCTCCCCAGAACAATTCGCTACTATCTCAAGCAGCGCCGGTCTTAGCAAAAGCCGCTTTAAACCCAGCCAAATCAGGGCGGGAAGCAGTCACTGGTTTTTTTTGTGATTCAATTCTCACCGGTCTATACACTCGCCCAAAAATACCGTAAGCAATGGATACAATTCTGGGCTTTTGACCGCTGCCCGCACCATTGCCGTTTCTTATACTGCTGCCTTACTTCCTGTAAAACGCCTTACACGTTTTTCCGAATATCATCAATGGATTTGAACTCACGGATTCTGGCATGTATTCCCATTCGCCTTATAACGCTAATTGCCGGGGATGACCAAAAATATGCGAAATTCTTTTTATCATTACAGCCGTATCGGCCTGATCGTTTTAGCGGCCCTGGGCGGTACGGCGCAGGCGGCGACATTCGCCTATATATCCAATGCGGACAGCGGCGATATTTCGGTCTATCGGCTCGATGAAAAAAGCGGCTCACTGACAAAAGAGGCGACTCAGCCGGCGGGAGCAACCGTGATGCCCATGGCGCTCTCGCCGGATAAACATCACCTCTATGCCGCGCTGCGCTCCAAGCCCTATCAGGTGCTGAGCTTCAGCATTGATCCCGCCGACGGCCACCTGACGCAGGTCAAAGCCTCCCCTTTGGCGGAGAGCATGGCGTATATCTCGACGGATGCCACCGGGCGCTATCTGTTTTCCGCGTCTTATGGCGGCAATCTCCTGGCGGTGAACCCCATCGGGCCGGATGGCCTGGTAGGGAACGTACAGCAGGTGATACCCACCGGTCCCATGGCACACGCCATCAGAAACGCGCCGGATAATCGTTATGTTTTTGCCTCGGTCCTCGGCTCCGATGCCTGGTTACGGCTAAAGTTTGATGCCAAAAGCGGCCGTTTAACGGAGGATAAGGCCCCGGCGTATAAGCTGCCGGAAAAATCCGGTCCCCGTCATTTTGTCTTTTCTCCCGGCCATCGGTTTGTCTATTTGATTGACGAGCTGGACGGTAAATTACATGTGCTGGCGTTCAATCGACACAGCGATACCGTCAAACCGGTGCAAACCGTCTCCATCGTGCCGGCGGATTTTAAGGGGGATAAACCCTGGGGCGCGGATGTGCATCTTACTCCCGACGGACGTTACCTTTTTGCCTCGGAGCGTACCTCCAGCACCCTGGCGCAATTTCGCGTAGACCAGGCCAGCGGCAAACTTACGCGCAGCGGGACCTGGCCTACCGAGAAACAGCCGCGGGGCTTCGCCATCGATCCCTCGGGGCGTTATTTGCTGGCGGTGGGGCAGCTATCCACGCAAATGAGCGTCTATCGGATCGATAAAGCCACGGGGAATCTTAGCGCCATCGGCCAATATCCGGTGGGGAAAGGCCCCAATTGGATAGAGACGGTGACGTTTAACTGATATCAAGGCCGGATTTTATCCGTTTTGAAACGTTATGCCCTTTCACAGCGGACATCACCGGGCCGCTGAGCCGGACAGATGTCGCTGGATCGCGAGGAAGGGGCCGGGTGGACGGCCTTTTTCGCGACGTGTTTCAGGCGTTGATGCCGCCGTCGACGTTGATGCCGGTACCGGTGATATGCTGCGCCGCGGGGCCGGCCAGGAACGTCACGGCGGCCGCGACGTCGTCGGGTTTGCCGTAGTGGCCCAGGGCGATAAACTGGCGCTGGGTTTCGGCGCCTTCACCGTCAGCGGGGTTCATATCGCTGTCGGTGGGGCCGGGATGCACCAGATTGACGGTAATGCCTTTGGGACCCAAATCCCGCGCCAGTCCGCGAGTTAATGCCAGCAGCGCCGATTTGGTCATGGCATAAACGCTGATGCCCGCCATGGGAACGCGTTCCGCCAGGCAACTGCCGATATTGATGATGCGACCGCCGGTGCCGAGATGGGGCAGAGCGGCCTGGGTAGCGATTACCAATCCGCGTATATTGACGTTAATCATTGCGTCGAGGTCTTCCAGCGACAACTCTTCCAGCATACCGCCGCGAGCGATGCCTGCGTTATTCACCAGAATATCAAGGCCCCCCAGTGCGGCAACGGTTTGGCTTACCGCGCCGCGCACCGCCTCGGGGGACGCGCTGTCGGCCTGGATGGCCACTGCCTTATGGCCCAGCGCCTCGATTTCCTCTACCACCTGTCGGGCTTTATCAGCGGATTTTTCATAGGTTATCGCCACATCGGCGCCGGCCCGCGCCAGGGACAACGCCATGGCCTTGCCCAATCCGCGGCTGGCGCCGGTCACCAGCGCACGCTTATCTTTTAGAGAATTCATAGTGTTTCCTATTTGTGTGTTGATCGATACACAATTACAGTAAACGTAATTGTCTCCCGGGGTCAACAGGATTATTATATCGATTGGCACAAAATTAATGAGAGCGGGTCCATGGTTGTAAGAGGACGTCCACGAAGTTTCGACAGGCAGCGGGCATTGGTCACGGCGATGGAGCTGTTTTGGCAAAAAGGATATACCGCCACATCGATGGCGGATCTTTACCTGGCGATGGGGATCAACTCGCCGAGTTTGTATGCCGCCTTCGGCAATAAAGAGGATCTCTATCTGGAGGCGGTCGCTTATTACGAAGAGCATATCGCGCCGCTGTTATGGTCGCCGCTGGACAGCGCCCCCAGCGCGCGCGAAGGGGTGCGGCAGTGGCTAAAATGCTCCGCAAAGGTCCTGACGCGCGAAGATGCCCCCTTGGGCTGTATGGTGACGCTGTCAACCGTCGCCAGCGAAGGTAATGCCCGGTTGGGACAGAGGGTGATGCGTCTGCGCCAGCAGGGCATTGATAAGCTGGCCGCCCGCCTGGAGCAGGGGGTGCGGGAGGGCGAACTGCCGGAGGGAATCGATACGTCCGCGCTGGCGCGGATGTATGTCGGCATTCAGCAGGGATTGTCGATTCAGGCCCGCGACGGCGCCGGCTTTGAGACCCTGGATGCGGTGGCGGACATGGCCATGGCCCTGTGGCCGGCTTAATCGGGGGTGACCGGGCACTATGTCATCAAACTTTATCACCGGTACCCAAGCCGGGCTGGTCCGGCGATAAATATCGGAAAATTGCTCGCACGCTTCACCGACCACCGGTGTATAGATGATGGGAAGCATCTCTTCCAGATGCTCGGTAAGCAGGTTATAAAACAGGTTTTTTTGAGATCTCGCAATCCGGTCTGTTGAATTATTATACTTAATTTATTTTTAAAACGAATCCTGGAACAGCGGTCTATAGAGCCTGGAAAATGTCTTTTCAGGGATTATCTCTTATTTTATGCTGCTTGCTTATCCCACGGCCGGTAGGGCGGGTGGTAACTATTTATCGTCAAGGCGCCGCCGTCCGCCGTGGGGGAACGTCAATTGGAAACAGGTCTGTCCCGCCGCGCTGATGGCCCGCCAACCGCCCTGATGCAGGGTCATGATGCCGCGCACGATGGCAAGCCCCAGACCGCTGGCCTGGGTGGCGGTGGTGCGGGAGGCCTCGGCGCGGTAAAAACGCTCGAACAGGCGTTCCAGGTGCTCCGTCGCGATATCCGGCCCACGGTTGCCGACGCTTAAAACGATATCCTCGGCACGGCGTTCCGCGCTGATGGTCACCGTGGTGCCCGCATCGGCATACTGTATGGCGTTCGCCAGCAGATTGGCCAGCGCCCGGCGCAGCAATTGGGGATCGGCATAGATTTGTCCGTCGCCGCTGAATGCCAGCCGCAAATCGCGTTCCTGTGCCGGTCCGTCGAAATAGTCGTTCAGGGTGGCGAACTCGTCACTGATATCCAGCCAGGCGCGATCGATGGCATGTCCGGCCTGTTCGGCGCGAGCCAGGAACAGCATATTCTCGATCATTTTCGACAGGCGCCCCAACTCCTCAAAATTGGAGCCCAGCAGCTGGGTATACTGTTCCGCCGGGCGCGGACGGCTAAGGGCCACTTCTGTCTGGCCCATCAGGGTGGCGATGGGGGTGCGCAGGTCGTGGGCCATATCCGCCGATACCTGGCTGAGCTGTGTGAAGCTCAGCTCCAGCCGGTCCAGCATCAGATTGAAGGCGTCTATCAGCGCCTTGAGTTCAGGGGGCGCGTCCTCGCTATCAATGCGTATCGACAGATTCTTACTGCCGATACGCCCGGTCTGGGCGGCGAGGCGATGGAGCGGCAGCAGTCCGCGACGAGCCACCAGCCCCGCCAGCAGCATCGTCAGCAACGACGCGCCGGCCACCACGGCGAAAATCTGACGGCGATACGACGCCAGCATATGCGTGCGTTCCATCATCAGGCGGCCGGTGATGATTTCAAGCCGGTATGGCGGACGGGTGGTCTCGGCCTGGGCGGCGGTATAAATAAAGGGAATATCGCCCTCAAGCCGATGATGCACCGCGGCCAGGGAAAGTTTGCCGTCGGCGGGCACGGCGGCGATATCCGGCACCGGTGAATGGCCGGGATTGACTTCGATAAGCGGCGTCTTGCCGGGGAAGCGCAGCACCAGCAGCGATTCGGTATTGCCCAGCATATTGGCGAACAGCTGCGGCTTGTTATGGATAAGATCCAGCACATCCTCATCGTGCAGCAATGTGCGAATCTGATCGACGCGGGTAATCAGCGCGCCGTCGTCGCGCACGATCAGTTGCCGCTCCAGCGTGCGGTACATGATAAGGCCCACGGCGGTCATGACCGTCAGCGTCAGCAGCGCCAGGATAATGGCTAAATCGGCGGTGAGCGAAAGGCGCCTCATGCTTCGTCATCGCAGCGGTAGCCCACGCCGTGGACGGTATGGAGCAAGCGTTGGGCAAAAGGCTCATCGATTTTTTGCCGCAGGCGGCGCACCGCCACATCCACCACGTTGGTGTCGCTGTCGAAATTCATGTCCCATACCCTGGAGGCGATGAGCGCGCGGGACAGAACCTGCCCCCGATGGGTCAAAAACAGATGCAGCAGATTAAACTCCTTATTGGTCAGCGCCAGACGCACGCCGTCGCGCTCCACGCGGCGTTTAGGCACGTCCATCCGCAGGCCGGCCAGTTCCAGCAGGTCGGGCTGGGGTTCCCTCCCGCCGCGCCGCAGCACGATACGGACACGGGCAAGCAGTTCGGCAAACGAAAAGGGTTTGACCAGATAATCCTCCGCGCCGGAGGCAAGGCCCTTGAGCCGGTCCTCCAGCGTGCCGCGCGCCGTCAAAAACAGCACTGGCGTGGCGACATCATGATTTTTCAGCGCGGCCATCACTTGCCAGCCGTCCATATCCGGCAGCATGACATCCAGTAAAATCAGGTCGAATTCAAATTCACGGGCCATATGCAGTCCGGTGATACCGTCGGCGGCCACGTCGGCAACGTAACCGGCCTCGGTTAAGCCGGAACGCATATACTCGCCGGCCTTGGGCTCGTCTTCAATGATCAGGATCCTTTGCATGGGCCGGCCACCTGTGAGGGGAGGGAATAATTATTTTAGGGCATTCTGCGCCGCGTTTTCAATCAGGCGGGCTACTTCCGCCGGGTGGGAGCGATAGACCGAATGGCTGGCGCCTTTCACTTCCACCGTGGTGCTGTGGGCCCGCTTGGCATACATGCGTTCCAGATCAGGACTGATTATTTTGTCGGCCTGGGCCACCATATACCAGCTGGGCTTCACTTTCCACGCCGGGTCGGGGATGTTGGCGGTAAATACCGAGGCGGAGGTGAGTATTTGCGAGTCGGCTTCAAAACGCGCCACCGCCGGCGGCAGGTCGGCGGCAAAATCCGCCGGGAAATTCTTGCGGTCAATATATAAATAGCCGTCCGGCGTTTTGACAAACGGATGCGCGGTGTTCGGCAGCTTTTTGCCGTTGCTGGCTTCCGTTTCCCCGGCATCCAGGGCATGGGCGGCGATATACACCAGGGCGGCGACATGGGGGTCATTGCCTGCCTCGGTAATGATGGCGCCGCCATAGCTATGGCCCACCAGCACCGTCGGGCCGTCCTGCTGGTCGAGGATGCGTTTGGTGGCCGCCACGTCATCGGTAAACGAGGTCAGCGGTTCCTGCACCAGGGTAACGTGATAGCCGTCCTTGGTGAGGCGGTTATAGACCGGCTGCCAGCCGGCGCCGTCAACAAAAGCGCCGTGCACCAGCACGATATTTTTAATGGGCGCGGCCAGGGCGGATGCGGTTCCCGCCCCTAGCAGCAGGGCGGAGCATATCAGGGATAAGGCGGTACGTTTGATGGTCATGGCGAATCCTTAGTGGGTAACGTTAATGAATAGTCTCGAACACGTTACTCAGATTACGGGCGGGCCTCCAACAGGACCATGACCAGGTTATTACAAAAAAATGACAGACCCGGGCCGAGGCGCACTCAGACTTCATCGTTGTATCTCCTTGAACCCAGTATTTTATAGGCCATGGGCATGGCGATGGAGCCAACGCTGCATAGCATTTATCTTCCGGCGCGACTATTTTTATGGGCAGGCATGAGCGATTTTATCCATCCACATCGTCACATCCGTGGCCTAAGAGCAAAGGAGCACGAACTGATGCGCCCTGAATTTATCAAACACTGGACCGAACTAGAGGCTAAAGACGCAAAATCCTATGAGGACAGCGATGAGCCGATGTGCATTGAAGCCCCGCTGGGCCGTGCGTTGGGATTGACCCGCATCGGCATTAATCATGAACGGCTGCCGCCGGGACACCGAACCAGCTATCCTCATGCTGAAAGCGCGGAGGAGGAGTTTATCTATGTGCTGGAAGGGTTACCCCATGTCTGGATTAACGGCTATATGCATCAACTCTCGCCGGGCGATGCGGTGGGGCTCCCCGCCGGGACCGGTATCTGTCATACCTTTATTAATAACAGCGACCGTGAGGTGCACTTATTGGTGGTGGGTGAAGCGTCCAAGCCGGAAAACAAAATTCATTACCCGAAAAATCCGCAGTATGAACTGACGCGCAAAGATCGCTGGCTATCGCCGCCGGAGCAGGCGTTTGGCGAGCACGATGGCTTGCCGGATGTTCAACCCGGAGAGTATGGCGATCTGCCTGCATCATGATGATAAGACTGTATAGCTATGCCGGCCGCCGGACATCCGGATAAGGGGCCTGCCTGATAATGAAATCATGGCCAGGAGAGGTTAGCCTTAATGCCCGGCCTGGCCGGCATATCAAGGCAGCAGTCCGCCGGCACGGAAGGCGTCAATGGTTTGGTCATAGACCTTGATGTCGCTGCGGCTGCGGGCGACAAGCTGTGCGCCTTCCACGGCGGCGTAGATGGCAAGGGCATGGGACTGAAGCTTTGCCGTTGGTTCTTCCTTGCGAAAAAGCGCCAACGCGCGGGCCAGCCATAACACATTGATCTCGGAAAACCGCGCGACTTCATGTTGTACTTCCGGCGGCAGCTCATCATGCTCCGCGGCCATAATGCCGCACATGCACATCCGATTTTCGTTGGCCAGCGCGGCGCGGAACACGTCCGTATAACGGGCCATAAAGGCTCCCGCGTCCAGACTTTCAGTGAGAGCCTGTTCAAGATAATCATTCATTTCCTGCGTATATCGCCGCGCAAGTTCCGCCCCCAGCGACCCCTTGGTGGGGAAGTGATAGTGAACGCTTGAACTTTTCACCCCCACGGCGCCGGCAATGTCGCGAAAGCTCAAGGCGGTATAACCGTTGGCCTGAACCATCAAGCGCGCAATCGCCATGATCTTTCCCCTTGTGTCCGCATTGCCCATGTCTGTGCTCTCCCTTTGATTCATGCAACGATTAATAAATGTTGACGGAAATAATAGCAAGCCCTATTGTCTATCTATCGATAGATTCATATGCGCTATCGTCTTTAATTCCTTCCTTGCGTTTCTTTACAGGATGAACAACATGAAAATTTACGACACCCCGGGTTTCCCCAATCCACTGCGCGTCCGCATTGTGCTCGGCGAGAAAGATCTGCTTTCACGGGTAGAGTTTATCAAGATAGACCTTATCGCCGCCGAGCATAAACAGCCTGCGTTTCTCGCCATCAACCCCACAGGTACGGTGCCGGTGCTTGAATTGGATGACGGCACGACTATTTCTGAATGCACCGCCATCACCGAGTATCTGGACAATCTTGAGGGGAATCCGACCCTCACCGGCAGGACGGCGCGGGAGAAGGCGGTCATACACATGATGCAAAAGCGCGCCGAATCCGAACTTATCGATGCCATCGGCATCTATTTCCACCATGCCACGCCCGGTCTTGGCACCGTCTTGCAAGCCTATAAGCGTCCTGAATGGGAGGGCCGTAATCACTGGGGCCGGATGTATCGCGAGCAGGCGGAGGCCGGGTTGCGCTATTTCGATAGGGTACTGCGGACGCAACCGTTCATTGCCGGAGACACTTTTTCCATGGCCGACACCACCGTCTTGGGGGGGTTGTTGTTTGCCCGCTATGCCGATATTCCGGTACCGGAGGAGTACGGTGCGCTGTTGGAATGGAAGGAGCGCATGTATCAACGTCCAAGCGTGGCCAACGCCTGAACCTGTAGAGAGGTGAACGGCGTTATTATGACGTTATGCGAGCCGATATGGGATCGCTCGCCCATTCCCATGCAGCAACTCAATGCTTGGGGGATGCCCCGTCCATATAAAACACATTGCTGTTGGCGGCAGGGCCCATGTCGGAAATGGCGGTAAAACGCGCGTTATAGCGTTGGCGAAAAGCGGCGAATTCATTGGCTTCAGGCTCCAGCTCACGCAAAAAAGAGAGCGCCAAACGCACGTGCTTATGGGTCAGCTCGGTGGGCAGCCGTGCTTTGCCCAGCACTGAGTGCCAGAACACCAGGCTCTCCTCGGACTCATCGACAATACAGGTTTGGTAAATCAGCAGTACGCCCGCCGCGTTGCCGATATGGGCTTCGCTGTTTTGCAGCAAATAGCTGACGAACTCGCCGCCGGCGGTTTTTCCCATTTGGCTTATCATGGATTCCACATAGACCGGCTCAATGTTCAGCCGCTTGGTCAACGCCTGCGACGCCCGGCGCGAGTCGGAATTCACTATGCGAAAGCCGATAAGAAAAACGACAACCAATGTCGCCAGTATTAGCCAGATCATGAGGCGTCCTTAAACAAACCAAACCCTATCATAAGGGTAAACCATAGAAGAGAAAACAGCGGCGTTAAGAGAAGGTTGTCTTTAATCGCACCATCTGTTCCAGCGTCATTGTCAACTTTATTCACGCCATCTCATCCAGCGTCATCGCCAACTTCTGGATCATCATTTGCGCGGCACGCGACAGCTGACGCTGCGGGGCGACGCAAAGCGCCAGGGTCAAGGGACGCACTGGTTTTCCCTGGATGGGAATAAACAACAGATCGCCACTTTCAACCTCGGTTATTACATCCAATCTGCTGAGGACGCCGATACCCGACGACTCGCGAATAAAAGATTTAATCAACCGGATATCGTTACACATGATCCCCGCCTCGGGCGTGATGCTGTGCCTTTTGTAGAGGAGGTGTATTCGGTCGTGCACGGTCAGCGGGGCGGCCGGCATGATATGCCGGTATTCCGACATTTGGCTGATTGACAGCGTTTTGTGGGAAGCCAGGGGATGGTTTGGCGAGATCACGATGCCGATGGGTATCTCAATAAAAGCTTTCACCTCCAGCCCATGATGTTCCACCGGATCCAGCATAATGGCGAAATCCACTTCCGCATCCGCCACGCGCCGGCTGATGTCCCGGCTGTCATTTACGCTGATATCCATCGTCAGCCACGGATATTCCAGTGCAATCTCCGCCAGTTTTCTGGCGATTATTCCTTCACTGAGCGCCTGTATCAGCGCAAGGGAAACATGGCCCCGCTTGAGCCCCTGTAGCTCATCGAAACGTTCGCGGGTACGTTTATATTCACGCCGCCAGCGGGCTAGATCATCGCAAAGCAGTTCCCCGGCGGATGTCAATCGCAAGCCGGAATGCAATCGTTCAAACAGCAACACGCCCATTTCTTCCTCGGCGTTAAGGATCTGTCGATTGATCGCCGAGGCGGAAACGTGAAGTTTTTCAGAGGCATTACGCAAGCTGCCGCTGCGGGCGACCTCCGCAAAATAGAGAGCAAATCGGGAGAATGGATCCAATGGCATCGCTCCTGTTCTGTTTTTTGCAGAGCAAAGGTTAAAAATCTGTTATGGACTGCAACACCCGAGTGTATCCACAATGTAAATGCAAGGGCAATGCATTATCAGTGAATTTTTGTGAGCGTCTTAGAGGAACCGGATGATGAATAAAATAGCGCCCCCTCCTCACTGCAGCTTCGACCCTGACGACTGGCTGCGGCTTGCCGGCTATTGGTATCCCGTGGCGCGCGCCTGCGATGTCGGAAATGCGCCGCAAAAGGCGACCTTGCTGGATGAGCAATTGGTCATATACCGCATAAAAGGGCAATGCGTTGTCGCCAGGGACGTCTGCCCGCACCGCGGCGTGCCGCTGACGCTGGGATTTAACGATGATGAAGGCATTATTTGCCCCTATCATGGGCTGCGTTTTGGTGAAGACGGCCGCTGCAACCGAATCCCCTCCAGTCCCGGCCAAACTATTCCGGCAAAACTCCACCTTGCCACCTTCCCGGTTCAGGAGCGTTACGGGCTGATATGGACCTGCTTAGCGTCGGCGGAAACCGGTGATGCCGCCTTGCCGTCCATGCCCCATTGGGAGGACGCCGGTTTTCAGCAAATCGTCTGTCCCCCTTTCGATGTGGCGGGTTTTGCCGGACGACAGGTAGAAGGCTTTTTGGATGTCGCCCACTTTGCCTGGATCCATACCGACACCTTTGCCGACCCGAACAATCAGGAAGTCCCGGATTATGCCCCTGTTGAAACCCCATACGGTTTCTCCGTTGATTACTGGAGTACGGTGGGGAATTACCCCGCCAGCGCCGATCATCGCGGACCCGAGGGCTTCCAATGGCTGCGTCATTTTGACATGCATCTGCCGTTCACCGCCACGCTGACCATACATTTTCCCGGCGAGTCAAGGCTGGTCATTATGAACGCGGCCTCGCCGGTTTCAGCCAGAAAGACCCGAATGTTCGCTCCCATCGCCCGTAACTTCGATCTTCATGTGCCGGTGGAAGATGTGCATGCGTTTAACCATCGGGTTTTCGAAGAAGATCGGCTGATGGTGGAGACCCAACGGCCGGAGCGCCTGCCTCTCGACCTGGCGCTCGAGGCGCATATCCCCGCGGACAGAAGCTCCATCGCCTACCGGCGCGGGCTTAAAAAACTCGGTTTCGGCGAATTTTTCCTGGTTTGATTTAAAAGGAAATTGAATGGAAAGGCTTACCGTTTTCGTTGATGCGCTCTCACGCCAGGGTGAGCACTGTATCGCTATCAGGCTTACCCCGGAAGAGGGTAAAACTCTGCCCGCCTGGGAAGCGGGAGCTCATATCGATCTTCATCTGGCTAATGGGCTGATACGGCAATATTCCCTGACGGGGCGTCCGGGCGGAACGGATCACTATCTGATATGCGTCAAAAATGAGCGCGATTCACGCGGAGGCTCGCGTTATTTGCATAAGGAACTCCGGTTAGGACAAAAGATGGAGATTTCACCACCCAGAAATCTCTTTCCCCTGGCTCCCGCTGACAGCTTCCTGCTCATCGCCGGCGGGATCGGTTTGACGCCTCTGCTGGCGATGGCGGAAGAGCTGGAGCGCCTTAAGAAACCCTTTGAACTGCACTACTATGTAAAACAACGGAGCCACGTAATATTCCGGGAAAGGCTGGGGAATAATTTCGCCTATGGCCATTGCCATATCGGGTCGGGCCGGGAGGGCATATCACCCCGGACAACGTTGCCTGAAGGGTTGACGCAGCCTGCGGCAGGGAGAAAACTTTATGTGTGCGGCCCTGAGACGTTTATGTCGCATATACGCCAGGCTGCGCTGGATAGCGGCTGGCAGGCTGACGACATTCACTCTGAATCATTCCACCCCCTTGCGTGTAATAATATACCTTGCACCCAGATAGAGAGTGATTTTACCGTCACGCTGAAATCCAGCGGGATGTCTTTTAACATTCCCCCACACAAAACCATAGCAGCCGTGCTGCAAGAGAATGGCGTCGAGGTGCCCCTGTCCTGCGAAATGGGCATTTGCGGCTCTTGCCTGACGCCGGTCCTGGAAGGGAAAGCGGATCATCGCGATACCGTGCAGACGGAGACGGAAAAGACCGGCGACAGGCAGCAGATAACGCTCTGCTGTTCCCGCAGCCTGACCGGCAACCTGGTTATTGATTTGTGAATAGAGCCAGAGCAGAGTTGAAGGGTTATGTTGAACATTTTCTGAAAGCCAGCTTGCCGCCGGGGGTTATAGTGACTTCCCTGAAGCCCGGAGTCCTGTTACCCATCCCTTTTGCCGTTTTTTTACTTTTCTTGTGCCTTTGAATGGACTATTTTGCGTTGATAGGTTTGTAAACAGGACGGCTATTGTTATGAAAATCACGGATTTGCCGATTGAGTCTCTTCGTAATGACGCCGTTCAACTCATTGAACCTTCAATGGGCAGAGTTGAACAAATGCACATATTGATAAGTCATTTCAATGAACTGCATCATGATTTCCTTTTATGGACATCAAGAAAAAATAGCCTTAATAACGTTCGGGAAAATATGCGGGAAGCGATAGAAAATTTTGCAAACGATAGTAATGAATACAAATTCCTCATCATTAGTCTCGAAAGTCAAAAGCTATTGGGCTGTATCAGTCTCTTTATTCGTAATCCGCAAATCCCCTATTATGAAATAGGGTATTGGCTTGCAACCGACGTATTGGGCAGAGGATTGATGACTCAAGCGTGCATATTGGTTCGAAACCTGGCCCTTAGTGTTTTTAAAGCGAACCGGTTGGAAATTAGAACCGCGGGAAAGAATATTCGTAGCGCCGCCGTGGCGCTGCGTTGCGGTTTCAAGCGCGAAGCCATTCTGTCCAATGAGCGCCTCGACGGCCATGGCCTTATGGATGACACCCATATCTATCTTTATACGGCGTTATGACACCATAGGAAAGATATTCAATACGCTGACCATCCAAGGGCTGTTTACAATCATCCGCTCTGGGGACCGTATCAAGTCCGTTTTGTATTGGCTAATAAAATTCGACCAATTAGATTAACATAAGTTGACCAACTTTTTTCATGACGCTGATTTGCCATCAATTTCAAGGGGGTAGTGATGCGAAAGGTAAATCTCCATGATGCAAAAACGCATCTTTCCAAGATTATCTCTAAGGTACAAGAAACGGGGGAAACCTATGTGATAGCTCGCAACGGTAAGCCTATGGCCAAAATTGTCCCATTGTCGACTGCGGAAAAACGCCCAGGCTTGGCTTTATGAAGGGGAAAATCTCGATTCCTGACAATTTTAACGATCTGAACAGTGACGATATTTCTGACATGTTTTATGGGAAGTAAGAATGCCGACAAACGACAAAAAAGGATGATCAAAAAAGTCGTTTTTTGCGGATTACCTCTTGGATACCCATGCCTTGATTTGGGCGGCGGGAGAGCCTGAGCGATTGAACAGCAAGGTTATAGATATCCTATCGAATGAAAAGAACCGTTTGTACTTCTCCCCGGTATCTATCCAGGAAATCGCCATCAAAACCGATTTGAATAAACCCGATTTCAACATTGATGCCGAAGCATTGGCAGAGGGCTTGCTGGCAGCGGGTTATATCGAACTGGCGATGAATTCTAGACATGCTTGCGGTATCAGCTGCTTGCCGGACATGCATAAAAATCCGTTCGATCGTCTTCTGGTCGCCCAGGCTAAGGCGGAAAATCTGAACTTTATCACTAACGATGGCATCATCATTAAACACTGCTCAAATTATATCAACATTGTTGAGTGTGTCTAAAAAGGGGCTCATGCTTTTTATTTTTTATTCAGATTTCAGTCGTTCAGTCAGGCATCCCACCAAAAATTTCGTTGCGGCCTGGATCCTCGGCGTCTTACGTAAATCACTGTGTAAGGCAATCCATACTTCCCTTTCCAACTTTTTTCCCTTGTGCGCTACCCGGACGAGCTGTTCATCCTGGCCGGCCAGGTAGTCCGGTAAGGCTGCTATTCCCAATCCCGCACGGGCGGCGGCGGCCTGGATGGTCAAATCATTGCTGCGCATAATGATACGCGATCCCCCGCTTTGTATGTTCAGCCAGTCCTGCTGGGGCGATCCCTCCATGCTGTCGTCATAGACGATAAAGCCTGCTGTTTCAGTGTCTTGCGCAACGAGCACACTTTTGGCCGCATAGAGGGAGAAGGTGATGGTGCCGAGCTTGCGGACCACGACCTCATCATCCACCGGCCGGCTTAACCGAATGGCGATATCGGCCTCACGCCTTAACAACGACACGTTGCGCGTGTCGCCGGAAAGATGCAGCCTCAGGTCCGGGTAGCAGGTACGCAACTGCGCTAAATGGGGGGCGATAAGCACTGCCGCCATCAGCGGCGGCGCACTAACATGCACATCGCCGCTGATGCTTTTTTGCCCCGCCAAGGCGGCCCGTTGCACTGAAAATGATTCGGTCTCCATGCGGGCCCCCAACTCCGCGATGCGCTCTCCCTCCTCAGTCAGGTAATAGGCCCGAGGCCGCCTCTCTACCAGCTTTAGCTGTAACGCCTCTTCAATGGAAGTGATCCTTCTCGCAATGGTGGCGTGATCCACACCCAGCCTGCGCGCCGCGGCGGATAGGGATTTCTCCCTGGCGAAAACGGCGAAATAACGAAGATCTTCCCAATTGAACATGTGCGTTTTCTCCCATGTGATGTGAGCTATTGGGAAGTATTGCATAAGTTCTTCTGATGAGAAAATAACAAACACTGAAAATCACCCTACCAGAGGAATGAAATGAATTCATCTAATAGAATTTCCGCCAGTGTTGAAATCGAACGTCCCCTTATCAAGACGATCGGCGCCTGGAAAATACCTTTGGCCGCTTGGATGGTGACCGCGGTTTTTATCCTTTCCAATTCAGCCACACCGCTCTATGTAAGCTGGCAGAAGGAATTAGCCTTCTCATCCGGAACGCTCAGCGTTATTTTTGCCGCCTACATTGCAGGCCTCTTAATCGCGCTGCTGGTTGCCGGTCAGTTGTCGGATCGCTGGGGCAGGAAACCGATTCTTGTTCCTGGTATTCTGGTGGCGATGTCCGCCTGTATGTTATTTGCCGCCGCGACGTCTATATCCGTTCTGATCCTCGCCCGCTTTTTAACCGGCGTAGCCGTGGGAACCATCGTCTCGGCGGGCATGGCGATGGTGGTTGACGTGGGGGGTGCGGCGCGCAAACGGCAGGCTTCTCTGGCGGCTTCGGTTGCTATGGTTCTGGGCGCCGGATTGGGACCCATGCTGTCCGGCTTGACGGCAACGTTGACGAAGAGTCCGATAATCATTGTTTTCAGCGTGGAATTCATACTGTTGTCCACTGCATTATTAATTCTGGTCTTGATGCCTTTACCGTCGTTGCATCACACGCGGGAAGAGTTGCGGGAAGTGCGGCTGCGTTTACCGTCAGTGAAACGGGAGCACCGCCGGGATATTTTTCTGGGCATCGCCGTATTCGGGCCGGGCATTACCGCCACGTCCTTTGTCCTTTCCCTCGGCCCTTCGTTATTGTCCGGTCTGTTGCATGTTCAAAGTCCGCTTATTTCAGGCGGCGCGGCGTGCCTCATGTTTTTCACCGCTGCGGGGGTTCAGTTTGCCGTCAAGCGGCTCTCCATCAGGACCATTTTCCTATTTGGGTTGGCGGGAACCGGACTATCGATGATCGCCATGGGTGTTGCCGTGTATGAATCCATCGCGTCCCTGCTCATACTAGCGGCGCTGATGGCCGGTGTGGGCCAAGGATTGGGGCAGTTGGCCGGACTGACACTCATAGCGACAAAAATCGAAAACAAGCACCGTGCTAAAGCCAATTCTTTGCTGAATATCGGCGGCTATATTCCGGCGGGCATACTGCCGGTAGCTACCGGTTATCTGATTGACGTGACCGGTCTCGCGGCTGGGGCTGTCCTCTTTACCCTATTGATGTTTACCGTGGCGGCTTTCGCGTCGTTTTATGTGGCGACAACCTTGCCCAAAATCCATTAACCCGGCGCCAATCAGTACTAAACACTATCAATCCAGTAAAAGACGGCGCGAGGAATCACAATGGATTTACGGCGCGGGCTTTTCATCGGGCTACCGGCAAGCCGATAGCCGCATATCAATCTGCCGGTTTGTTGTTTTCCAGCCATTGCTTTACATCGGTAACCCGAAACCCGTGGCGGGCGTTATAACTCTCTTCTTTTCGCCAGGCCACGCCGTCCGGCCGCGCAAAGGCGAGCCGGTAGGCCGCCGCCACATCGCTTGGCGCGGCTTTCGTCGCCTGCCGCAGGTCAGCATGGCTATGCACCTCAAGGGTGAATGGACGCTGATAATGCTGGGCCAGCAATGTGGTCAGCCCGTGGTAAGTAATGGTGTCCCCTGCGATATACACCACTTCATCTTCGATAACGGGCTGATGGAAAAATATCTTCGCCGTCAGGATGCCGATATCCCCCGGCGTGGTAAGCGTCAGCGAAAAGTCGGCATCACCCGGGGCATGAACCTTATGCCGGGGCATATCCACCAGCCCGAAGCCGGGTTCAAAAAGGTAGCTGGTGAACATGCCCGTGGAAACGATGACCCAGTGGGTTTGGCGCTGGGCGCGTAACATTTCACGTACGGCCAGCTGTTCATCCCATACGGGCTGTCCGCTTCCCAAACCGATCCGATCGTAATCCACGCCAAACTGCCAGGGAAAATAACGGTCCACGCCGGCGGCGAGCACCGCCTGGGTAATTTTAAGCTGAGTCCCGGCTCCGCCGACAAAACCACTGCAATTAATGATGGCGTCATAGGGGGTGAAGCGTTGAGCCAGTTCTTCAGCGGTTTGCTGACTGAAATCCGCGTTAATGACCTCTACGCCCCAGGCCGCCAGCCGTTGCAGACGGGCCTGATTTGCCGGGCCGTCATCTTTTAACGATGCCGGGCGCAACAATACGGTTAAACTGATATCGGGATGCTGTTCCCGCTCTTTTACAAAAGCGTCAATCATTGCCATACCCAGTTCTCCGGCACCGAGAACCAGAATATTTCGCCATTGACGCGTAATGGTACCGTTCATAGTATCCTCCTGTAGATGTGGCCACATCCTGCCAGCAGGAAACGAAGGCAGCAATTAGGTACACACATGATACCGGGAGGGTGAATGAAGATGAGTGAGGCGCAAATAGCACAATTTTCCGCTATTTGTGATGCGCTTAGCGATTAAGATGACCATCTGAAACGGGAAATTCTTGCCCATGCCGGTAACCGCTGGTCGCTGGGCGTGCTATATGCCTTGGGAACACGTGGGACGTTACGTCATGCTGAGCTGTTACGGGCATTACCCGATGTTACGCAGAGAATGCTGACCCTGACGCTGCGCCATCTTGAACGGGATGGCCTTATCAGTCGCCATGATTACCAGCAAAAAAAACCTCATCCACGGGTAGAATACGGGCTGACCCGGCTGGGAGAAGGTATGTTGCTGAATATGCTGCCGCTTTGGAACTGGATCATTGAAAATTCGGCTGCTTTTCGCCAGTCCCGCGATGGTTTCACGGCCAAGCGGCTCGGAAAGGAGGATGAATAAGGAGCCGGTCTCAAAGGTTATTGTCTGCATGTCGATGACTGCGCCGAGGCTTATGTGGCGCTTGCCGAGCATCCGAAGCGAGCCGAGGTGGCCCAACAGGCATTCAATATTTCCAACATAATGTACGAGACTGCGCAAGAGATTGGCGAAGCCTTAGCGAAGTCCTACGGACTGACGGTGGAGTTCGTTCCCACGAGTGAGGAACTGCCGATGTATTCGGTGCACGCTCTTGCCAACTTCTGGCAATGGGTCTCGTCGGACAAATTACGTGCGCTTACGGGATGGAGGGAGCGTAAATCGACATTCGTCGAAGGGATCGAGGAGTACCGCCTTGCTTATGAGGCGACTCAAAAAGCTGAGGTGATCCGTAAAAGCACATAGCTGAGATCGGACAAGGGTTTACCCAAAGCAATAAATCGCAAAGGGTAAACCGGCCATTGCGTTATTTCTTCTTCGCTGCTTTACCCTTCTCAGCCGCTTCATTTTCAATGGGCGGTACCGCACCGATTTCCGCGCCGGTGATGGGATTTACCGTCGGATCGGATGCCGTGCGAAGCGCGAGATTATCCAGGTTGGCCTGCTGTTTTTTTGGTAACGTCACGCTGGCGCCGCCGTCGCCGCCATCAACCGCCGGCGCCGGTTCAGCCACGTAGTTGAAGTTCTCGTCGGAGTTCCAACTGCCTCTGACCTCGCCGCCTTCGGACATATTGAAGTAGGTGGTGGCATATTTCTCAATCGGCGGCAGCTTGCCGGGGGGGAAATTGTTGCGAATGGAATAAAGCGCCTTCTCAAACGAAATCTGATGAGCGACTTCACGGGTCATAAGAAATCCCAGCGCGTCTTTAACCCCGGGGTCATCCGTCAGGTTAATCAGGCGTTCATAGATAATCTTGGCACGGGCTTCCGCCGCGATATTGGATCGTAAATCCGCGGTCACCTCGCCGATGGTATCAATATAGGCGGCGGTCCAGGGTGCGCCGGCGGAATTGGTCAATGCCGGCCCGCCGCCGTATAATAGCGCCGTGGTATGGCTGCTATTGCCATGCCCGGTTAATGAACGGTACAGCTCGCCTTCCTGTTCAGTGCCTTCGGCAAGATCGCCTTTGGCGCCTTTATTCAACATCCCCACCAGGGTACCGATAATTTCAAGATGGCTCAGCTCTTCGGTGGCGATATCCATCAGCAGGTCCTTGCGGCCCGCATCCTCATCCGCGAGACCTTGGGTAAAATAACGGCATGCAGCCGCCAGTTCACCTTGAGGACCGCCAAATTGCTCAAGGAGAAGATTCGCCAGCCCTGGGTTGGGATGCGCGACGCGGACGGTATACTGCAGCTGTTTTACATGTCTAAACATTGCTATCTCCAAAATGAAAAATGACTGGTTCGGCAATTGCGTGCCGTTTTATCCTGACTTTTTACTTATTCTCTGACGTTCGACAAAGCGTCGCGACGTATTGCCCGACAAAATAATTTTAACGTCGAAATTTGGTAGGGGTTTAACGATTTAAAGGTATGCATGCTCCCATTAAAGAGTATTAATATTTTTATTAAGTTAATGCTATTAAACAATTGATAAGATTAATCTTCAGAAGGAAATAAGAATGTCGTTCCTTTATTTTCATTGTCAAGGCTGCTATGCCCTTAATGCGTCTGTTGCTTAACTAAAGTTAGCTCATCATAAAATAATTGCAAACTCATTAAGCCTTCTTTTCAACGATATTTTTTCGGGCAATTTATCTCGCTAATAAGCCACATTTAAACCCGGAATTGACATATTTTAACTGTTCAGCTAGCGATGGTAAATACCTCTGCCACAGTAGAAATAAAGAGTCGGGATATTAAAGCGAAGCGGGAAAAATCCGTTTATTAAAAACATTCCATGACGCGACATTCTGGTTTCATATATAACTGCCGGCAAATTTTATAGTTTCCTTATCACCTTGTATTTTCGCATTAAAAGCGTGGCGATGTAATGTTGTTCACCGCAAGGGCGGGAATCCTCCCGCCCGTGCTTCCCGAATGCTAATCAACAAGCTGTGTCAGCAAGAGGGCCGCGGCGGCGGCCGAGGAGCCGGGGTTTTGGCCGGTGATCAGAAGACCGTCCCTGACGACATAGGATGCCCAATCATCGGACTTGAAATAGATGCCGCCTTTGGCCTTGAGTTCGTCTTCCACCAGGAACGGCACGATATCGGTGAGACCGACGGCGGCTTCTTCGGTGTTGGTGAACCCTGTGACTTTCTTGCCCTCCACCAGCGGCTTGTCGGCTGGTGTCTTGGCGTGACGAAGAACGCCCGGCGCGTGGCAGACCAGGGCAATGGGCTTACCTGCCGCGACAAAGGACTGTATAAGTTCAATGGAATGCGGATCTTCGGCGAGATCCCACAGCGGACCGTGACCGCCAGGATAGAACACCGTGTCGAAATCCGCCTGGGTGACGCTGTCCAGGCGCACGGTGGCGGCGAGTTGCGCATTCGCCGCTGCATCGGACTCGAAGCGGCGGGTAAGATCGGTCTGGAAGGACGGCTCGTTGCTCTTGGGATCAAGGGGCGGCTGGCCGCCCTTGGGCGAGGCCAGCACGATTTCCGCGCCGGCATCTTTAAACGCATAGTAGGGGGCGGCCAGCTCTTCCAGCCAGAAGCCCGTCTTACGGCCGGTGTTGCCAAGTTGGTCATGGGAAGTCAGAACCATCAGGATTTTCATGTCGTTTTCCTCTAAGGCGCGAGTGGTAAGTTTAGTCTGAGTAGACCGGTCGTCTCTGTGTGCGCTACAAAAAAGCACTTCCAGGGAAGTGTGTGCGGCAAACGTTCCCCTGGGTCAAGGGAACGATAAAGCCGTTGCCAATTCCCCTGGATCAGGTGAAAGACCGAGCCGTTGTCGATTTCCCATGGATCTTGAGAAAGATGGCGCCGTTGTCAATTCCTCATCGTTATGGGGAAAGATGGAGAAGTTGCCGAGTCGTCGTCATGGTTGCCTCAAAGGGCTGTCTGCCGCGGACAATCTTGACCATCACGCTGGTCCCCAACCATAACTGATAAAGACTCTGCGCCACGCGTTCAGGAGTATCGTCAATAGAAAGCGATCCTTCCGCCACGCCGGCTTCAATAGCCAGTGCCAGGCGGGAGATAATACCCGCTGTGCCGCGCTTAAGCGCCAGTCGCATGGCTTCCGATAAATCCGCCACTTCCGCGCCAAGCTTTACCGCGAGGCATTTGCCCTGGCAGTCGAAAAAAGACTGCGTCTCCTGCCAGCTTTGCCAATAATTCATCAGACGCTGCGCCATGGTCAGGCCGGACTGGCCAAGCGTAGCATCCAGGTCAGCCAGATAATCCGCGAAATAGTCCTCCAGCATCGCCTCGCCGAAGGCATCCTTCGAGCTAAAGTAATGGTAAAAAGATCCCTTCGGGACACCGGCAGTGGCCAGGATTTCGTTCAAACCGACGGCCGAAAATCCCTTACCGGCCATGATTTGCCGGCCTGTGGCAAGAATCTTTTCGCGGACATCGGAAGTCTCGGTAGTGTTTACAGTCGTCATAGCGCTAATTTAGCAGCGAATAGACCAGTCGTCTAGTGTGTTTAAAGATCTTTTCCATAGCCTTTCTTAGGAAGGATCGCC
Source organism: Sodalis sp. dw_96 (assembly GCF_018449575.1). Taxonomy (GTDB): domain Bacteria; phylum Pseudomonadota; class Gammaproteobacteria; order Enterobacterales; family Enterobacteriaceae; genus Acerihabitans. Next base: position 272,007 of record NZ_JAAVUT010000003.1, read on the forward strand.
TGACGGCGGAAAAACGCCAGGGCGGCAATGGTGCTAAGCTATTATTCATTGCTCGCCGGCGTTGACCGCTGCCTGCCGGCCCCTGAAGGCAAGTCACCGGCACGGTTGGCTCTTCGGCCTTAATAAGGATCCCGTCGCCATGAAAAATATCGGTTCGCCGTCGTTTGAACAAGAGTCGCCCTGCGCGCATTACGCCCCGACATGCGTTCAATACAGCGCCATCAGGTACTCATAATCGATGGGAAAGCCAGAACAGGCTCCTCCGAATCCCCTTAGTCGGTTCCAGCCCGCCACCCGGGACTGGTTCGCTTCGACGTTCGCGGCCCCAACGCCCGCGCAACAGGCCGCCTGGGCGGCGATCGGGGCAGGCGACTGTACGCTGGTCATCGCGCCCACCGGTTCGGGCAAGACGCTGGCGGCCTTTTTGCACGCCATCGACGGGCTGTTCCGGGAACGCGAACGCAATCCTGACCGCCCGCGCCAAACCGCCACCCGGGTGGTTTACATCTCGCCCATCAAGGCGCTGGGCGCCGATGTGCGGCGCAATCTGAGCGTGCCGCTGGATGGCGTCAACGCTATAAGAAGGCAGCGTGGCGATCCCAGAGTGGAGCTGACGGTGGGTATGCGCACCGGTGATACGCCCGCCGCTGAACGCGCCGGCCTGCTGAGACGACCGCCGGATATTCTGATCACCACGCCCGAGTCGCTGTATCTGATGTTGACCTCCAAGGCGCGCGAAACTTTACGCGGCGTGACCACGGTAATTATCGACGAGATTCATGCGGTGGCCGGTTCCAAACGCGGTTCGCACCTGACGCTGAGCCTGGAGCGGCTGGACGCATTGCTGCCCGGGCCCGCTGCGCGCATCGGCCTGTCGGCAACGGTGCGCCCGGTAGAGCGCGTAGCCCGTTTTTTGGGCGGCGCGCTTCCGGTTACGGTGGTTAACCCCGCGGCGAGCCGGCCTCTCGAGGTGAAGATCGTCGTGCCGGTGGAGGATATGACCGATATACCGGCTCAGGGAGATATCTCGCCGGAGACCAAAGCACCCGGGCGCCCGGGGTCGATTTGGCCTCATGTGGAGGCCAGCATCCTTGAACAGATTCTCGCCTGCCGGTCAACCATCGTATTTACCAATTCCCGCGGGCTGGCGGAAAGGCTGACGGCGCGCCTCAATGAACGCTATGCCGAATGTTGCGCCGCCTCGCCCCGGCCGGAAGAACCGCCCACGCATTATCTCTCCTCCTCGGGCAGCACCGAAAAGCGCTCCACCGGCGAGCCGCCCACCGTTGCCCGCTCCCACCATGGCTCGGTGTCGAAAGAGCAGCGGGCGGAGATTGAAATCGCGCTTAAATCAGGGGAACTGCGCTGCGTGGTGGCCACTTCCAGCCTTGAACTCGGCATCGACATGGGGTTGGTGGATCAGGTCATCCAGGTTGGCGCGCCGCCCTCAGTGGCGAGCGCGTTGCAGCGGGTGGGGCGGGCCGGCCATCAGGTGGGCGGCGTTTCCACCGGGGTGTTTTATCCCCGTACCCGGCGCGATTTGATCGACGCCGCCGTGACGGTGGAACGCATGCTGGCAGGGCGGTTGGAATCGGTGGCGCCGCCGCGCAATCCCCTTGACGTGCTGGCGCAGCAAACCGTTGCCGCCGTGGCGATGGAACCGCTTAATATCGATGATTGGTATGCCAGGGTGCGCCGGGCGGATCCGTTTCGCGCTTTGCCCCGCAGCGCTTTCGATGCAACCCTGGATATGCTGGCGGGCCGCTACCCGTCGGAAGCGTTTGGCGAATTCCGCCCGCGCCTGGTGTGGGATCGCACGAGCGGCACGCTGACCGCCCGTCCGGGTGCGCAGCAGTTGGCGGTCATCAGCGGCGGTACGATACCGGATCGCGGTATGTTCAGCGTGGTCTTGCCCGAAGGTGAGGAGCAACGGGGCGCGCGCCGGGTGGGCGAGCTCGACGAGGAGATGGTTTACGAGTCGCGGGTCAACGACGTGATTACGCTGGGCGCCACCTCTTGGCGAATCCAGCAGATCACCCACGATCAGGTGGTGGTGATCCCGGCGCCGGGACGCTCGGCCCGGCTGCCGTTTTGGCATGGCGACAACGCCGGCCGGCCGGCGGAGCTGGGGGAAGCCATCGGCGTTTTCCTGCGCGAGGTTGAGGCGGCTACGGGGGGCAAGCGGGACCCGCTCAATGGGAGCAGCCCGTTGGCGGCGCGTCTCATGGCCGCCGGGTTGGACGAAAACGCCATCAATAATCTGGTGCAGCTGGTGGCTGAGCAGCGGGAAGCCACCGATGTGCTGCCCACCGACCAGACACTGGTGATTGAACGCTGCCGCGATGAGAACGGCGACTGGCGAGTGATGCTGCATTCTTCCTACGGACAGCGCGTCCATGCGCCCTGGGCGCTGGCTATCGCCGCGCGCATCTACCGGCGTTTGAAAATCGACCCCTCCGTCGTCGCCAGCGATGACGGTATCATTATTCGCATACCGGACGGCGTCGGCCGCCTTCCCGGCGCGGAACTGTTTGTTTTCGATTCGTTGGCGCTGCCGCAAATCGTCACCGATGCGGTAGGGCAGTCGTCGCTGTTTGTCGCCCGCTTTCGCGAATGCGCGGCGCGCGCCTTGCTGTTGCCGCGCCGCCGCCCCGGCAAGCGCTCGCCCCTGTGGCAACAGCGCCTGCGCGCCGGTCAGCTGCTGGAGATTGCCCGGGAGCATGACGATTTTCCGCTTATTATCGAGACCGCCAGGGAGTGTTTGCAGGATGTTTACGACCTCACCGCATTGCAGGCGCTGATGCAACGGCTGAATGACGGCGGGGTGCGGCTGCTGGAGGTTACCACCGAGATCCCGTCGCCGTTTGCGGCCGATTTGCTGTTCGGCTACGTGGGGGAATTCATGTATCAGGGGGATGTGCCCTTGGCTGAACGCCGGGCATCGGTGTTCTCGCTGGACAGCGGTTTGCTGGGCGAACTCTTGGGACAGGTGGATTTAGGCGAGTTGCTCGATCCCCTGGTGATGGAACGGGTGGAACAAGAGTTGCAGCGCATCGCCTCGGGCAGCCGGGTGAAGGGCGCGGAGGGGCTGGTGGATCTGCTGCGTGAGCTGGGTCCGTTGTCGTCATCGGAGATCGCGGCACGTCTGGCCGGCGAGGAACCCGGTGATTATCTGGCGCAGCTGGAAGCGTCCGCGCGGATCATTCCCTTACGCATAGCCGATGAATGGCGTTGGGCCGGCATAGAAGATGCCGCCCGCTTGCGCGACGCGCTGGGGGTAGCGTTGCCCCCGGGCATTCCGGCCGCATTTTTGCAGGCAGCGGACGCTCCTTTGCGCGAGCTGCTCAGCCGTTATGCCCGTACCCACGCACCTTTTACCTCGGCGCAGATGGCTGCCCGTTTTGGGCTGGGCGTGGCCGTGGTCAATGAGCAACTGGAGCGCCTGAGGGATCAGGGCAGGATTTTGCCCTGCAATATCGCGAGGGAATGGGACCGGGAAGAGGAAGGGCGGGAAACAGAACCCGGCGCGTTGATCGGCGCCGGGCACCGGTGGGTATGGGATGAGGTATTCCGTCGTTTGCGGGCGCGTTCTCTACAGGCGGCGCGCGAAGCGACCCGGCCGGTGTCACACGAGGTTTTTGTGCGGCTGGTGCTGGAGCGGCAGGGCATACTGGCTAACGCCGCCGCGCCGGCGATGGTTCAAGATCCGCTTACGGGGCAGGGCGCATTTGAAGGCGTCGAGGGTGTAGCCAGGGTGATTGAGCAATTGGCGGGGGTAGTTTTACCGGCTTCCTTATGGGAGCGCCAGATTTTGCCCGGCCGTGTGCACGACTATCGACCGGCCATGCTGGATGAACTTATCGCTACCGGCGAAGTGCTTTGGGCCGGTCATGGCGCGCTGGGAGACGATGACGGGCTGGTCTCCTTCCATCTGCGCGAGCTGGCCGGCGAAACGCTGCCCATCATGGACAACATAGCGGATGACGAAACCGGCGAGCCAATCGCATCCGCCTTGCAAAATGCCTTGCTCGACGTGCTGGCGGATGGGGGCGCCTATTTTGTCCGTCAGCTGGCGGCCCTTGCCCAAGGGCGTTTGGCGGACGCTCTCGAACGGGAGAGCACGGAACCGGCTATCACGGCGGAGGTCTCGTCAACAGATGTGGCTGAGACATTGTGGGATCTCGCCTGGCAAGGCCGCGTCACCAGCGACACCTGGTCGCCGCTGCGCATGCTGACCGGCGCCCGCCCGCCCGCCCGTTCTCGTCCGGCCCGGCCCCTGCGCCATCGGCGTCAGGTGGTGGGGTGGGTGCCGGTGTGGCAGCCGGCCAAATCCGTGTCGGCGAGGAGTGCCCGCTTTGGCGATGCGGCCCTGGCCGGCCGCTGGTCATTGCTGGCCGGCGAGCCGGTCAACCCCACCGTCAGAACGCTGACCCAGGTGGAGAATCTCTTCGACCGCTATGGCGTGGTAAGCCGCGGCGTGGCCGTGGCGGAACAGGTGCCGGGGGGCTTTCCCTCGCTCACGCCGGTGCTGCGGCGGATGGAAGAGGCGGGTCGCGTACTGCGCGGGAGATTCATCGCCGGATTGGGCGCCGCGCAGTTTGCCGATAAGGATTGTATCGAGCGACTGCGCGAATTGGCGCAGGCGTCACCCGACGAACCGGTGGCGGTGGCGCTGTCAGCCTACGATCCGGCCAATCCCTTCGGCTGGCTGTCGCCCTGGCCCTCCCACCGCTCCGGCATTCGTCCTGCCCGGCGCAGCGGCGCCATGGTGGTCATTTGCAACGGCAGACTGATAGGTTATCTGGGACAGAGCGGTCGTCAGCTGCTGACTTTTTTCGATAAAAAAGAGGCGTTTGATAAAAATGATGCGGCCTCCGCCGGGTGGCTTGCGGCCGGATTGCGCGCATTGGCCGGCGCGCTGAAGCGCGAGGGTCGGCGGGGATTTACACTGGAGGATGTGGACGGCCAGCTGGCGGGCGCCAGCCCGGCGGCGGAGTTCTTGTCCGCGGCCGGCTTTTCCCGGGTTCCCAAGGGCTACGCCTGGTATGGTTGAGGTGGGCGTTCCCCGGTGGTGCGTTTGGTAAGGATGGGCCAGGCGATCCCGTCTTTATGGGATGTCGCCCGTCCGGGCATCAAGTTCTGTAACACTCAATCCGGTGGCTGCTGTGCGGCTCTTCGGCAACGGGTGCTCACGAGAGCCGTTATGGAAAAGATGGATGGCCATTTGTCCGGGCAACTCACCGATGTTCGGCGGCCCAGGCCTCGGCGTCCTCGCCGGCCGGAATATGTAACGGGCTGGCCGGGTCGGTGGCTGCCCGCCAGACTGCCCTGGCCACATCCTCTGAATGGGTGACCGGGCCTGGCCCTTCTATGGATGCAAACACGCTTTTCACCAGCTCGGCATAGGCTTCGTGATCGATGCCCTTCATATGCGGCCGTGCGTTGTCGCCGAAGCGTGTCTCGGGCGAGCGCCCCGGCAGCACCAGTCGCACCCGTACGCCGAACTGCTCAACCTCCGCGGCCAGCGACTCGGTGAACGCGTTCACCGCCGCTTTGCTGGCCCGGTAAACACCCACCAGCGGCAGCGCCTTATAGGTTACGCTCGACGTGACGTTCACCACGACGCCGGCCTTGCGCTGCCTGAATTGAGGCAGCACCGCCTGGGTCAAGGCCATGGTGCCGAAGGTATTGGTCTCGAACAGTTCGCGCATTGTCGCTATCGGCATGCATTCGAAGGGCGCCGCCGCGCCGAAGCCCGCATTGTTCACCAGCACGTCAAGGGGACCCGCTGCCTCCACGGCCCGGCGGATGCTCTCCGGATCGGTCACGTCGAGGGCCAGCACGCGAAGGTGCTCGGAAGGCGGCAGAATATCATCGTGGGGTACGCGCATGGTGGCCACAACCTGCCAGCCGCGCTCAAGGAAATGACGGGCGATTTCGAGGCCAAAACCGGACGAGCAACCGGTGATCAAGACTGTCTTCATGAAAACTCCTTGCGTTGTGTTTGACGTTATTCAGATGATAGACGGTAGGTCTTGTACTCGCTACAATCAAAAGTCCATATTTCATTTGCAGGAGTCCGGCATGATCGATCCCCTCGCGGAGGTAGTCACACTATTGCAGCCGGGCGCCGGGTTCACGAAAGTGGTGGTCGGCGCAGGCCTTTGGGCCATCAGCCGTTCTGATCCCGGCGAGCCTTTTTATTGCGTGATCCTTGAGGGCGCGTGCTGCCTCGCGGTGGATGGACATGAACTCATCCGGCTCAGGTCGGGGGACTTCGCCCTCATCCCATCGGTCTATGGTGTTGCGATGTCCAGCCTTGAGCCCCCGTCGGCGGACGCCGAAACGCTGCACGCGGCGCTGGGCGCCGGCCAATTCAGAATCGGACGCCAGGAGGGGCCGACCGATTTCCGTATGCTGGCGGGTCACTGCAGCTTCGGCTCTCCGGACGCGGCTTTGCTGGTCTCGCTGCTGCCACAGCTCATGCATGTTCGCGGCGAGCCCCGGCTGACCACTTTAGTACAGCTTGTGGATGAAGAGACGCGCGAGCAGCGGCCCGCGCGCGAGATCGTGCTGGCGCGCCTGATGGAGGTACTGCTCATCGAAGCGCTGCGGTCGACGGCGGGAACGTCGTCATCACCCGGCCTGGTGCACGGGCTGGCTGATTGCCGGCTCGCGGCCTCGATCCGGGCAATGCACGCGCGCCCGACGCACGCCTGGACGGTGGCGGAGCTGGCGAAGGAGGCGGCCCTTTCACGCTCGGCGTTCTTTGAGCGCTTCAGCCGCGCCGTGGGCATGACGCCCATGGACTACCTGCTCACCTGGCGCATGGCGATGGCCAAGGATCTACTACGGCGCGACGAGAGTAGCATTGCCGAAATTGCGGAGCGCGTCGGCTACAGTTCTGCCAGTACCTTCAGCGTGGCGTTCACGCGCCACGTCGGGATGGCGCCTACAAGGTATGTGCGGTCGCGACGGGCCGCGACCTGAACCGCCAGATTAACAGACGGTACGGGCGCGATGCTTACTTGCCTCTCGCGATAAATTGAGCATCGGGCGGAACGCCCCTTGTCCCCCGGCTTTTCAGGCAATTCCCGACAATCAGCGCCAGCGCAATCAACGCCATCAGAAATACGCTGACAACCGCAATGGCGGGGGTCAGTTCATAGGTCACGGCATCATAAATGCGCAAGGGTAGCGTTTCCAGGCCGGGTTTTGTCAAAAATAACGCCACCAGCAGTTCATCGAAGGCGATAAGAAAGCTGAGGGCGGCAGCGGAGACAATCCCGTGACGAGCCATTGGCAAAATAATCCATAGAAAAATCTGATGTCGCTTGCCGCCGAGGCTTATAGCCGCCCTGATGATTGAGATGTCAATATCGCGCAGGCCGGCGGCGATGATTAACGTGGCAATCGGCAGGCCCAGCAGCGCTTGTCCCACCGCGATCAATAACCAGTTGCTTTCAGCGGGTAGCCAGTTTGAAAGAATATAGGTGGAAAAGGCAACAATTACGGTGGGCACCATAACCGGCATCAACAGGATTATCTCAAGCACGCCTTTCATTTTGCTGGAGGAATGCACCAGCAGATAGGCGCCCAAATAGCCGATAACGGTCGACATCAGGGTGGCCAGGCAGGAGGTAATCAAACTCCATGAGAAAGCCTCTCGCCACTGGCTTCCACCCAGTACCTCGCGATACCAACGCAAAGAGAAATGTTCCGGCAGGGCCGACATGGTGGCGCTGTCGCCAAATGATATGGGTACCAGCGCAGCCATCGGAATCAGCATCAGAATAATGAGGCCGTAGGCATAGATTGAAAGGACGCTTTTCGAAAGAGAGAGCCGTGTTTTCATCCGTGCGGCCTCATCATCCTGGATAAGCCAAGCCAGCGGGCGCCAATGGCATACACCGCGAGCACGATCGCCAGCATAATGAGGGACAGAGCCGCCGCACCGTGCATATCGTACATGACAGCGATGCGCTGCTCGACAAGTTGGGCAATCATGGTTTCAGACGGGCCGCCCATCAGCGCCGGCGTCACAAAGTAGCCGAAACCGAGAATGGTGGTAATAATCGTTCCCGCAGCCACCCCCGGCAGGCTGAGCGGCAGGTAGACGCTCAAGAAAATGGTCGTGGGGCCGGCGCCGAGGCTACGTGCCGCATTCAGCAGCACAGGGTCGATTTTGCGCATTGTCCCGATGAGCGACAGCAGCATATAGGGCAATAAGACATAGGTCATGCCGATGACCACACCCGTCTGGTTAAACAGGAGTCTGAAGGGGGCCCCCGGTATGCCCAGGGCCTTGACCAGGCTATTCAGCAGACCGGTGCGGCCGAGGATGACCATAAAAACAAAGGTGCGCACCAGGCTGCTGGTGAGAAAAGGGAAAAGGATGGCGATGCCGGTCAGGGTTGCCATTCTTCCTTTCAACTGTGACAGGTAATACGCCGCCGGATAACCGATGACGAGGCAGCAGACCGATACCTCCGCGGCGGTGCATACCGTCTGCAGTATGATGTGGCGCAAGCTGCTATTTTTAACCACTTCTTTCAAAATGGCAGAGGTAAAATTCCCGCCATCATCGGTTATGCTAAGAAACAACACCTGCAAAAGCGGCGCAATGAACGTCACCAGCATGAACAGAAGAACAACCGTTAGTGCCAGCCATTGCAAATCCGGCGCCGTTAAACGTTTGCGAGGCGTTTGCGCTGTCTCGATATTCACCTCAGCCACGGCTGCCGTCCATTCTAATCAGATGAATATCCCTGGGATCCCAGGATACGACGGCACGGCTGCCGGGTGAAAGCCGGGTATGGCCAGAACGCGCGACTTGCTGGATCAGCATCGTCTCGTCCATGAGTTCGCATTCAAATTCATAGCGTATTGACTGGCCGACAAAGGCCAAATCTTTGACCGTGCCTTCAATACCACACCCCTGTCGCAGCGCCTGGCGAAGATCCGCGGGCTGTATGGACAGAACTTCCGGGCGCAGCAGCGCGGCACATAACGTCCCATCGTTTTTCCCCTCAACCTGTTCCGCCAGGAGCTGAAGGCGTCTTCCTGCCACTTCTAGCGCAGGGCCGCCGGTATGGCTCACGCGGCCTTTCAGCAGGTTCGAATCTCCCAAAAACCGGGCTGCGAACACGGTTTCAGGACGCTGATAGAGTTCCTGGGCGGTGGAATACTGCTCAATCCGCCCGTCGCGCATCAAGGCAACGCGATCGGAAAGCAGCATGGCTTCATGTTGATCATGAGTGACATAAATGACCGTCGCGCCGATTTCCCGTTGCAGTCGCCGAATTTCCCATTGCAGTTCCTCTTTAAGGCGCACATCCAGTGCCCCCATGGGTTCATCCATCAGCAGAACTGAAGGCTCAAAAACCAGCGCCCGCGCCAGCGCTACCCGCTGTTGCTGCCCGCCGGAAAGCCGAGCGGGCTTGCGATCGGCCAGGGGCGTAAGCTGCACCAGATCCAATACCCTGGCGACGCGCGCTTTGATTTGCTGTCGTGGCAGATGACGAACCTTCAGCGGATAGGCGACATTTTGCGCCACGGTCATATGAGGGAATAAAGCATAATTCTGGAAGACAATGCCCATATCCCTTTCTCGGCCGGGCGGGACGTGGGTAACATCGCGATCGCCGACGGTAATCCGTCCGGCATCGGGCATCAGGAATCCGGCTATGGCCATTAATGTTGAGGTCTTACCCGATCCGGATGCGCCAAGCAACGTCACAAACTCCCCGGCGTTGACATATAAATCGACGTTAGCGAGGAGGGTGGCGTCGCCAATGGCTTTTTTCAATCCTTCGACACGTACCGAGGCGGATTTGGTCACTCGGGTCGCGTCGGCCCGGACTGCCGCGGCGGAGGTTATTACCCTCATTGCGATGCCCATTGATTCCATTTATTCGTCACAAGCTGACTATTTTCTCCCCACCATTTGACGTCCTGCATGAACCCTTTGTCGCTCCAGGCGGGATTGGTCGGCAATTTTGCAGCGATATCGGCAGGTATAAGATCAAATGCCTTTTTGTTGACCGGACCATAAGGAATTTTTTTGGCAAAATCCGCCTGCACCTGCGGCGAGAGGGCAAAATCGAGGAAACGGTAGGCGTTCTCAAGATTTGCAGCTCCCTTAAGGATGGCGTAGGCGCTGGGCACCTTCATATGCTGGTTCCATTCGATGGCGTAACCCCCTCCTTCATCAATCATCGATTGAATGCGGCCGTTGGCGATGGGTTCAATATCGACTTCACCGGTGGACAGCAAATTCGCCGAGATGGCGTCGGTATTATAAAAACTCTGGATCTTGCCGCGAATCCGGCTATAGGCCGCTAAGGCACGATCAATATTGATCGGGTATATCTCGTTAATCGGTACACCGTCGGCCAGCAGGGCAAATTCAAGGTCAGGCATGTCGAGGCCGAGTCCGGGCAAGGCGCGGGCGCCGGGAAACTTTTCTGTGTTCCAGAACTCCGGCCAATTGGCGGGAACGGCGCCGGTAAAAGCGTTTTTGCGATAACCCAGCACGCGCGCATAGACCATTCGACGCACCATATATTGATTGGCTGCGTCTTTGCCAATGTCTTCGACAGTGAAAAGCTTACATTTGCCATAGTCAATAGTACTGAGTACGCCATTGGCGGCCAGGGTTTGCAGCAGCCCTTCCGATGTGTCAACAATGTCAACCAGGGGCTTGCCTTGTTTAGCTGAAGCAATCAGCGGCGCCATATCACTGGCGGTCTTGATGATGCGTATGCCGGTGGTTTTGGTAAAAGGCGCAAAAATGGCGCGATCCATCGCCTCGCCATAGCTGCCGCCGGAGCTCGTGCGGACAACCAGGGTATCGCCGGCGGACGCGGCCAGCGATACGCGGGAAAGACCGGCGGCGACAGGCAGGATGGCCGCCGAAGCCAGAATGAAAGAGCGGCGGGTGAGTCCGCCGGCCCGCTGAGAAGAGCGACTGTTTTTACTCATTTTTTACGGATCCTTCATTCAGTGATGATGTCAGGGATTCACTAGTGTATTGAGCCGTCAGCCCAGAACACGCCGCCGCGGGTGAGACGCTCAGGGCCGTTTTCTCCTAACGCAACCGTACAGCCGATACTGACGGCGCGCCCTTCCGGCAGATGCCCCACCAGAACGATATGGAATGCCATACCCACCTCCAATGTCTCTTCCACCAGTGAGTTCAGCCCCAACTGCCATTGCGCGCCCCAGGAGGGGGGAAAGCCGATGCCCAGTGAATAACCGCAGCGGCGCGCAACGACACAACCGGGATCGTGGGCCGCCAGCGTCGCTTCCACCGCCTGATTGATGACTCGGGCGGGACGTCCGGCCTCAACGGCTGCAACGGCTGCTTTTTGTGCCTTTTCGAGCACTTCAGCCGCGTGGCGAACAGCCGGTAACGGATTGCCCACTAGGATTGTTCGACAGGACGGCGCGTGATAGCGCAGCTTTACTCCGGTGATTTCAGCCATCACATGATCGTCACGGCCAATGGCGATACCCTCCCAGGCGGCATGAATTCTTCCGGTACGCTGGCCAACCATCACGTTGGGCCAGCTGCCGGGGTATTCCGACCCTTGGTTGACCATTTCGCTCAACAGCACCGCGGCAAGATCATTCTCCGTACGGCCGGGGGCAATAGCCGCAAGCGTTCGGTCGGCGATGGCATCGCCAATACGCCCGGCTTCTGCAAGCGCCATGAGTTCAATAGGTGACTTAACCAAGCGCAGCCTATCGATAAGCGTCGAGACATCAACCCATTCCGCCGCGGTAAAACCGCGGGTAATTGCCTGCGCGCGCTGGGCCGGCATGCACCAGCTTGCCAGCTCCAGGCCGACCCTGGCGTCCGAAGAGAGATGCCGGTGCAGAAAACCGATAGCGGCTTCCATGGGATCCTGATCGTCCTGATAAACTTCATAATCGGAAACGCCCCCTTCAGCATGGACGGCGATAGCGTTGGCTATTTCCATCTGCCTGGTGAACAATACCAGCGGACCTTTTACCGGGAATAAAAGAAACTGGAAGGTAAATACAGCCTTGGTCTGATACCCCGACAGGTAATAAATATTCTCCGGCGCCGAAACAATAATGGCATCCAGCTTTTGCTTTTCCATTTGCTGTCTGAGTCTGTTTTGTCGAGTGTCGAATTCCTCACGGTCAAAACGCAATATTCGGTCTTTCAATGTTCATTCTCCCGCAACGTCGAGCCTGTCCACATAAGATAGAAACGGCGTAGATGTGTTATTGACCATGGCGTGGATAACCCACCATTCAGGACTGCTTCTTGCTGACTGCTTATTGCTTATGCGCCTTACGCCGGGAATGTAAGCTTTCGATTCTGACGGGAGACCAGACGCTCGATCTCGTTAATAGCCGACTCGCCCAGCATGATTTCCGGTCGACGCTGTGCGGCGCTGGAAATAGCGCCACGTTTTGCCAGCAGGTATTTTCTTACCGCCAGGCCAAGGCCGGGTTGCTGTTCATAGCGTATTAACGGCAGGTAAGCGTCAAAAATATCATGGGCCTCTTCAACCCTGCCCTCGTTCATCAGCCGGACCACATCAACCATCATTTCCGGATAGGCGAAACCGGTCATGGCGCCATCCGCTCCGCGCTGCATTTCTTCGGGCAGAAAAACCCCGGCATTGCCGCACAAAATCGATACGGGACGCTGTCCCTGCGCTTCGGCCCGGCGGATGTCGCTGATTTTTTGCAGGCCCGGCCAGTCCTCGTGTTTTAGCATGACAATGTTCGGGTGGGCGTCAAAAATGACCCCCAGGGTTTTGGTTGAAATCTGCACGCCGGTGGAAAGAGGAAAATCCTGCAGCACCACGGGAGTCTCTGTGCCGACCGTGTCGATCACGCTACGGTAATAATTGATGATCTGTTCATCGGTGCGCAGGGAGGAAGGCGGGGCGACCATAATCCCCGCCGCGCCCATGTCCATGACTTTCCCGGACAGTTCTCCGAGGGCGGCCAGGCCGGGGGCGGAAACGCCAACGATAACCGGTTTGGCCGACGCGCGTCGCAACGTCAGTCTGGTGACCGCCAAGGATTCTTCCAATGTCAGCTTGGGCGCTTCTCCCATCATGCCGAGAATGGTCAGCCCGTCGGCGCCCTTTTCAAAATAGAAATCCACCATACTGTCAATGCTGCCGGGATCGATCGTTCCATCATGCTGAAACGGCGTCACGGCAATAACAAAAACGCCCTTTGTTTTAGTTGTGATTACAGACATTTGCCATTCCTCGTTCGTGCTCCCGCACGCTGTTTACGGGCATGCCGCCAAGACTTTTTTATTAAGCGCCGCCAGCTTTTGTACGAGAATCTTCTGCCTTCCCTGCCATAAATCCTCGGCTTTTTCTACCGATACCGCTTCAAATCGAACGGGGTCGCCCGGTTTCATTTGACCCATTCTGGCCAGATCCGCGCGGATCACCGTGGCAATCTTCGGGTAGCCGCCGGTGGTCTGGCGATCGTTCATGGCCACAATGGGCTGGCCGTCTCCCGGAATCTGAATGCTTCCGGCGCATATCGCATCGGAGATGATGTTAAAGCCTTTTGCATGGACCAATGGAGTGCCTTTCAGGCGGTATCCCATTCGATCGCATTGTGGTGAGAGGCTATAGGTCTGGGTGAGGAAGGACGCCCGCGCTTCGTCGCCGAAGTAATCGTCCTGAGGTCCCCACACCACTCTCACGGCCCGCTTTTCCATTTGGGGTAAAATCCGCTCAGCCCGGACGTCATGGCATATCAAATGCCGCTGTGCGGCAATGGGAAGGCGGTCGCCCTTGTGCAGCGGTTGCCCGTCGAAACCGCCCAACTGCGCCCGCATAAGAGTGGAAACGCTGCCCAGAACTGGCGGCACATCAAAGCCGCCGGAAATGGACAGATAGCCTCTGGCGCCGGAAATCACGCGCGGAATCGACAAAATATCCCCAGGCTGCATCCGGTGATTTTGGTAAGTTGCGCAGGGTGCGCCGTTCAATGTGACGCTAAAATCGCCGGTGACCGAAAAGAAACAGTGTGCGTCACCGCTGAGCCGCAGAGTTGGGCCGGTAAGGGTGAATTCGATAGCCCCTGTTCCGGGGTGATTTCCCACCAGAGCGTTTGCAATAGCGAAACTCAGCTCGTCCAGCACGCCCGACGGCGGGACGCCTTTATCTTCATATCCGAAACGGCCGCCATCCTGAAGGGTGGATAACAGTCCCGGTGAGATAACGTCAAAGTACGTCATGCCCGCTGGCGCCAGTCGGGGATATAACCTTTGTCGTCAACGAGTTTTACATACTCGGTTTCTTTAATCGGAAAGAACTCGATATATTCTCCGGCGGTAAAAAGAAAAGGATGTTCCCGTAACGGGTCGAAACTCTTGACCGGGGTTTGGCCAAGCAAATGCCAGCCGCTGGGCGCCGCCACGGATCCCACTGCTGTCTGTATGCCGCCGATGCTTATGCTGCCGGCCGGGACGATTTGCCTTGGGATGGTTCGCCTCGGTAGGTGAAGTCTGGCATCAAGCCCGCCCAGGTAGGCAAAACCGGGCATAAATCCGATCATATAAATTCGGTAGCAGGCTGCCGTATGCAATCGGATAAGCTCATCGGGATCCAACGCAAGGGTTTGGGCCGACGACAGCAGGTCAACACCGTATTTGCCGCCATAACAGACCGGCAGATGCCAGCATTTACGCGTTTTTGTCACGCTCTTAACTGTCGTTATCAGTTCTTTCAAACGTTCAATTAAATGGGACTGCCTGACTAACGCTGAGTCATATGCCACCGTCAGTGAACGATAAGTGGGAATACAAGCCGTCACGCCCTTAAGCCGTTTATTATTAATTTGGGCTGCCAGAGACGTTATTCGAAGATTGATTTCTTCATCTATCAGCTCGCCGAAATCAATATTAACAGCCTGATCCGCGACCGGCTGAAATTCCCAGCGAACAGGATTGTCGGCCATTTTCACTTTACGTTCCCAACATAGAATAAAGCTATTTGTAGTCGGAATACATTTGGCATACCATTGGCATGCTGTCAATAATTGTGCAAGACAAAAAACTTATCTTAGAAAAAATAGATATGAAAATTATACAGTTGAGGTGAATGCCAGATGTTAATCGATTTGAACTGCGACTTGGGTGAAAGTTACGGGGCCTGGCATATGGGGTCTGATGAGCTGATGCTTGACATTGTCACTTCCGCCAATATTGCCTGCGGTTTCCATGCCGGCGATCCCGATGTCATGGCGATAACGCTCAACAATGCTTCTCAGAAGCGGGTGTGCGTCGGGGCCCATCCGGGTTTTTTTGATCTGCCTGGTTTTGGCCGCCGTCAGATAATCGGCGACAGCCCTCTCCAGATACAGCGTCAGGTGATATATCAGATAGGCGCTTTGAAAGCGCTGGCCGAAAGCCAGGGTATGCGGCTGAGGCATGTTAAAACCCACGGGGCGTTAGGGAATATGGCGGCTGAAGACGACGATCTCGCCATGGCGGTCGCCAAGGCGATTTATCTCGTTGACAAGGATTTAATCATGGTTGTCATGCCGGGCATGTGTACGGAAACGGCAGCGCTTAATGTGGGCCTGCCGGTGATAAGAGAGATCTATGTTGACCGTGCGTATGCTGAAAACGGCAATCTGCTGTCGCGGAAATTACCTGGCGCCGTGCTTCACGATCCGGTAATGGCCAGTGAACGGATATTGCGGATGATTGAACAAAGCGCGATCGTTACGGTAAACGGCACCCTGCTTCCTGTGCCGATAGATTCCCTCTGCGTGCATGGCGATACGCCTGGTGCGGTTGAAATGGCCCGGTCGGTTCGCCGGCTGCTTGAAAAGCAAGGCATTGAATTCGCCACAATGGACAAGGTGCTCGCGTCAAAAACGTAACCTGAAAAAGCTAGCATCACCCATAGCTAAAACGTAAAAATAAGAAAATCTCTCTTTTATGGTGATATATCATGAAGCTTGCTGACCAGTTATTCAATGCCGCCGATGAGGTTGAGCAGAACCTGAGCAAAAGAGCGTACGAAACCGTTCTTGAAATGATCCTCAAGCGGGAACTGCCGGTCAATACCGTCCTGCAGGAACGTCGTCTTGCCGACATGATGAATATTTCCCGTACTCCGGTACGGAATGCGCTGAACAGATTGGAAAATGAAGGTTTCATCGCCAGAAATGGCGGCAGAACGCCCTCTGTTAAAGAGTTCTCCATTCAGGAGTTGATTGAAACCCTGCATATTCGCAGAATATTGGAAACCGAAGCGACCCGCCTCGCGGCCGGCAAGATCCCGCTCAGTGAGCTGGATGAAATTGAAAAGCAGGTCAGGGCGCTGCTGTTGAAGAAAGTGCCCGATACGGAGGCTGATTGGGCCGCGGATTCACGGATCCACGAAACGATAGCCCATTACAGCGGTAACAGGATGCTGGTGAATTTCATCCGGACTCTACGTCTCAAAACCCATATGTTCCATCTCACGCAGGTTCCTGAACGATTTGAGGCCGGGCATAATGAGCATCTGGAAATTATACAGGCGCTGCGTGACAACCAGCCTGAGCTTGCGCAGAGTTTGATTGCCACACATATCGATAATGTCAGGGAAGGTATCATCCGGCGGTTAAGCCAGTTTTGACTTCCGGCCGATCCGAATACGTTAATAATGGCAAGACACCGTGATTATCCGAAAGCAGAGTAAAACAGCCTGAACGTCGTCCAGGTAATAAATATATTAAGCAAAAATCCCGTTCATCTTGAGCCAATGTTTAGGACCCGTTATTATATTGGATCAGTGAAGGACAATTTGATATCGATAGGTTGGCTAGGGTAAGAGTGAAAGCAAAAGCGCCCTTAGGGGCTGTTATTTGCCCGACAGCGATTTATGCAAGCGTTGAAGGTATTGTTATCCTAAACTACCCGCAAAACCCCCGCCAATTCATTGTGCGGAGGCGGCTGAAAATCGTGATAAGCATACTTATTTGTGGAAACTCTATTTTTATAGGGTAGAGAACATAGCCGTCATGCAAATCAGCAAACACAGCGCAGCATATTGTCTTGTTAATTTGAGATTGCGCTTTGGATTTATCTTTTGGTGGGATATTTGTTTAATAAATTCAAAATAGATTTTCAGGAGAATGCATGCCGGCCATAAATTATATTAACACGTTGGTATTTCCAAACATCCCAAAATCAACGGAAACAGTTCCGACGCAATGGAGTGAGGGGAATAGAATATCTTTTTCGACGGAAAAATATGGTTGTTTCGAAAATTTCGAAAGTAGCAAATATTTCGCTTACTACCTCGAGCAGATCAAAAACGATTTCGATGCTATTGCGAAGAGTATAGGGTTTCATGAACCATTCGGTGAAAGCCTAAACATGTTTTGCGCTCAAATTTCACATCATCAGCTTATAGACTCTACTCTAAAAAAATTTCTGTATACCGATCTTGACGAATTTTTATATAGTATAAGTCAGTTAAACATCAATAATCTTCCTGATGAAAAATTATTTATAAGGGATATGTTAAATGACGCTTTTTTGAGTTTAGGAAAGAATGATTTCTGGATGATGCTTTCAAATATAAAGAATGCGTTTGTTGTAATGAATAGCCCTTCTGAGAAAAGTGTTAGCAAACAGGTAGACAATAAAATAGATGAAGTTATGAACGCGGTTTTAACGGAATTCGTCAAGCTTCATCATGCTGATGGTGCGGAGAACCAAACGGCGCGTTACATTGATGCGTACAAGCAGTATTTGAAAGAAGCCAAATGGAAATATGCGCTTCAATTTGAAGATAAAAATGTTGGTGTGGATATTGAATCCATCACGAAAAACAAATTTCTCACGCTGTACAATCAAATCATTCAAAAGACAGAAATCGTTAGCATCATAAAATCTATTGGCGATTCAATCCGCCAAAAAATAGAGGAAATTTTTAATAAGCCTGGTAATTACACTGACATAAAAGATATGAGGTATTTGAGTAGCCGCGGCCATGAAGAAGTGTTGCAATTTACCCGCTCAACCAATCTGCCGGTGGACCTAAATGCGATCTTGGGACGTAACTTAGCAAATAATGGTTATATTTATTTATTGGAGTACTCCGATGCAATTTATGGGGATTTATTTGAATTTTTCGTGGCGGAAAATAGGGGTTATTCTTATTGCATAAAGCGTGAACCTAAAGGTGCACGAAACACTGTCGAGACTTTCAAAAGCTTTTCATGGGTCAATCGAGGTAATTATAAGGAGCCGGTAGCGCAGGTGCCTTTGAGCATGGGAAAAATAGATAATGCCATAAGTAATAAACGTGTTCGTTCTGTAATTGTCGTCCCGCAAGGAAAAAAATCGGAAAAAAATATCTGCAGCGTTTTGAATAAAAATAACAACAGCATCTGTGATGGCTTGACAAATAATAGTATTTATAAATTGGCTATCGATAACGTTGAAATAGGAATGGTGGATGTTGATAGTAAAGATAAAAACGGTAACACCCTTCTCCACATTATAGCTTATCATTGCGACACGGAGGCATACGAAAAGCTAAAGGATAAGCTCTATGTTTATACCAACAGTAAAAATAAATTCAATGTGACACCTTTGATGCTGGCTGCGGCGAAAAATTTTGGCAGCATGGTAGTGGATTTAGTCATACGCGGAAACATTGACTTAAACGCTACCGATAGGCACGGGAAAACGGCATTGGATATGGCGATTATAAATAAGCACGATACAATTGTACAGATACTCAAAAGCTGTGAGATAACGAATAATTCCCTTAATAGAAAACGAGCTAATAAGGACAATGGCCTTGCCGGAAACGATAATGCTAAGAAAATTTTACCAAAATACCGCAAATATCAACAGTAGCACGCCCTTGACAGTTCCGAGCGCCAAGATAAGGACGCGTCGAGGTAACGGAGTTGACGAGCCGAGCAGCGAATATAGTCATCCACGGTGACCATCTCATTTGGATAAATACGTGACAGCCATTGGTCCTCGCTGATAATGAGGGTCCGCGGTAAAAAGGCCAGCTCTTTAGCCAATGTTGATTTGCCGGCTGCTATCTTGCCGCATAAAAGATGCAGAGTAGGTTCGTTTGATGACATGTGATAGCCCCCAACGCACCCATCAGGAGGAGTGGCCGATGCCGGTACATAAAAAGGTACTGCTGTGGCCGATAGTGATTCTCTGTTCATGGCTGCTTGCCGGCTGTTCACATAACAAAGCCACGGTAAAACCCCCTGCACCAGAAGTAAAAAGGGAGCAAATGCGAGGTGTTTGGCTTGCCACGGTGTCCGGGCTTGACTGGCCTGCGCGCTCATCCCTGGAAGCAGCAACGGATGCCGACAGGATACGCATGCAAAAAAAAGCCATGACCGACAAGCTGGATAATCTGCTAAGAACCGGTATCAATACGGTATTTTTCCAGGTGAAGCCTGACGGAACGGCACTCTATCAATCCTCCATTCTGCCGTGGTCGGATGTCCTGACCGGCGTCACGGGAAAAAATCCCGGATACGACCCTCTGGCGTTCATGCTGGCGGAAGCGCACAAGCGGGGGATCAGGGTACATGCGTGGCTGAATCCCTATCGGGTATCCATGGATACCCGGCCGGAAACCATGGTGGCGCTTGATGGTACGCTGCAAAATAAACCGGCCAGCGTCTACGCGCTCCATCATGACTGGATACGAAAGGCCGGTGATCGTTTTGTTCTCGATCCGGGCCTTCCCGATGTACGTAAATGGATCACCAGCGTGGTGACCGAGCTTATCAAAAACTACCATGTTGACGGTATTCAGTTTGACGACTACTTCTACTATGAAACACCGCAATCCCAACTGGATGATGAAGAAACATATCGGGAATATGGGCAAGGCTTCACCGATAAAGCCCATTGGAGAAGGAACAATACCCTGCAACTGGTAAAACAGATCTCCTCAACGATTAAAGCACTGCGGCCTGAGGTAGAGTTTGGTATCAGTCCGGCAGGGGTCTGGCGTAATGTGTCTGATGACCCGAGGGGGTCTGATACACAGGGGGGACGGCCCGCGTATGACACGGCCTATGCCGATACCCGGCAATGGGTGGAGTTGGGACTGTTGGACTATATCGCCCCCCAGCTGTATTGGCCATTTGCCCGCAAAATTGTCAGATATGACGTGCTGGCCAGGTGGTGGTCGGAGGTGGTGAAACCGACCCATACCCGGTTGTATATCGGCGTGGCGTTGTACAAGATTGGAATACCTTCGGTGACTGAGCCCGACTGGTCGACGGATGGCGGTGTGCCGGAACTGAAAAGGCAACTGGATCTGAATGACGCATTGCCGGAAGTCGATGGAACAATCCTGTTCAGGGAAGCCTATCTCTGCCACCCGCAGACTGAAGACGCGGTGAACTACCTGAGAAACCGCTGGCACGCCGGGGCCGAAAAATAATTCTTGAATCAGCCTGTTTCCAGCCAAGCCGGGAAAATAACGATTTTATTTATCTCCAGACGCGTTTTTCATGCGCGTTTTTCATGATAGTAAGGCCGTTTTCAGCTTTCCGCCTGTAGTAAAGAGGCCGAATCCACCCAGCACTGAAAATGTTATGCCCGCTTCAGCGCACCCGCCCGTTAGCGCGCGGGCGCGCTTTATAGATGGAAAGACGATTAGTTGAATACCATGCCGCCATCAATTATCAGCGCTTGTCCGGTCATATAATCTGAGTCGGGCCCCGCCAGATAGGATACGCAGGCCGCCACGTCTTCCGGCTCGGATATTCGGCCCAGCGTGACCGTTTTTGCCCACTGCTGCAAACCCCATTCCAGCGACTGCTTATTTTCATCAGCGACTTTTTTGGCGATGTTCTCCATCATCGGGGTACGCACAATACCCGGGCAATAGGCATTGACGGTAACGCCGAGTTTGGCCAGGTCGCGGGCCGCCGTTTGGGTAATGCCCCGGACGGCAAACTTGGTGGCGCCATAGACTGCCAGGTCAGGGTTGCCCACCTGTCCGGCCTGGGATGAAGCATTGATTATCTTGCCGACGATTTCGCCCGGTTTGGCGGGTTTTCTGGCTTTAAAGTGTTTAAGCGCGGCTTGGATACCCCAATAGACGCCACCCACATTAACGTCAAAAACGGTATGGTAGATTTCCGGCGTAATATCCTCAAGGGGAGTGGTGGGGCCTAAACCGGCATTATTGATCATGACATCGAGCCGGCCGAACTTTGCCACCACCTGGTCCACAGCGGATATGACCTGTTCTCGCTTTGACACATCCACCGATACTGCCAAGGCTTTGCCGCCGGCTGCCTCAATCAATGCCACCGTCTCCTTCGCTGTAACGGTGTTAAAGTCCAGGCTGCCGATAGCAAAGCCATCTTTAGCCAACCGCAGCGCAATGGCTCTGCCAATACCCTGACCAGCCCCGGTAACAACCGCCACTTTCTTGCTCGAATCAACCACTATTATCTCCTAGGTCTCTGATTTGCAGGTGAAGCCATTTTGCAAACAGCTTCTCATTCTCTTATAGGAGTAGCAGAAAAAGTGACTTTTGGTTGGTATAGTCATTATCAGATACATAATACTTGGGCATTTTGCACTTGATTACAGGCGAAAATACCGTTGCTCGAGACTGTAAAACCCTTACGTCAACTTATGGTTTGCCAAGAGTTGTCGCCGAGCAGTCCGCACAGCGGTTGCAGCCCGGATAGGATGAGGTCGGGAGGGGGAACGCCAGGGTCCAAATCGAGGCCGCGCCGATTGATCCAGGCGATGGTGAGGCCGAGCGGCTTTCCGCCCACCATGTCGGTGAACTGCGACTGCCCGGAGTGCAGTATGTGCGAGACGGGCAGCCCTGACGCCTCTAGCAGGTAGCGAAAAAGCGTTCCGTCCGGCTTGTAACCGCGCGCCTTCTCGGCGGTGCACACGAGGTCGAATTCGCGCCCCAGCGGCGTCATGTTAAGGAGATCGTCGTCGATGTTGGAGACCAGGGCGAGCTTGTGGCGCCGCGCGAGGACATCGAGGGTCGGCAGGACATCCGGGTACAGCTCCATTGAGGAGAAGCAGTCGAAATAACGCTGGATGGCCCCCTTCCTGCCTGTCACCACGCCGAACCTCTCATAGGCTTCGGAGAGAGAAAGGCGGCATATGTCCTTGTACGTGCGGTACGGCTCATAGTAGTGGGCGATGTTCCGCTTCTCCCAGAACGAGTAGAACTTATTGGGATCCAGATCCGGCCGCCCCGCGTCCTCAAGGATAGCCCGGAAGGCGCCGAGGTTCGCTGGCGGCGTGTTGATCAGGGTACCGTACACGTCGAAGGAGAGCAGCCGAGGCTCGAAGCCGTCTGGCAGCTGGGGTCCGGTAGCAGGTTTAGGCGTACTGACGTTCATGGTCAATCTCCGGGTAATAAACTGTGGAAAGGGGGCCGTAGGGAAAGGTGGCGACAGCTCCGATCACCGTTGTGGCGAATAGCTTAAAAACACAATGCCCTCCTGCCTGCCTTAATTTTTTGGTTTATGGCGACCCTGCCGCTATGCTGACTTAGTCTCACACAGTGAGTAGTATCCACTAGTTAGCCTCGCCGTTCTGAAAGATTATCGGAGCCTATATCGTAAAATATCCTTGCCGGAGGCTATTTGGAAATGGTCAATGAGATTTTAACCAAAGAAGCAATCTTGGTAATTATTTTTTGTGTTTTCAAAAGATTGAATAAATCTTCAATAAAGCTTGTAACTACTACAAGAGATCAAAATTATATCGGCTGCTTCTAAATAAAAAGAACAGATAACTAAATAGTGTATATCAACACGACTATTTTTTTATGACAAAGGAAAATAAGGAAATAAATAATGAAATCGAAGTTGGGAAAGACCGCTGCGGTTAAAGAAGGAAATCA
This sequence comes from Sodalis sp. dw_96, assembly GCF_018449575.1. Taxonomy (GTDB): domain Bacteria; phylum Pseudomonadota; class Gammaproteobacteria; order Enterobacterales; family Enterobacteriaceae; genus Acerihabitans. Next base: position 294,908 of record NZ_JAAVUT010000003.1, read on the forward strand.
TGAAAAAGACACTTTATTTTCAGAAAATAGAAGAAACCTCTTAAAAGAAATTACCGGTATGGCTGCAATAGGCGTGTTGGGATCGGTACCAAATTCCGTATTAGCCAGTGAGGAGAATAGTCGCGCCGCCTTGCCCGCCCGCCAGACAGGAGTTCGTGATTACGATTTGATCATTGCCAATGGCTTGGTTATTTTGGAACAGGGCGAAATGGTTACTGACGTCGCCATTAAAAACGGTAAAATTGCCGCCATCGGCTCGGCATTAAGGGGGGCTGAACGGGTGATTGATGCAGCGGGTCTGGTGGTAAGCCCGGGAATGGTGGATGCGCACGTTCACATAAATGAACCGGGGGGCGGCATTCGCGACGACTGGGAAGGGTATGTCACCGGAACCCGGGCATGCGCCAAAGGAGGTGTCACCACTATCATAGAAATGCCACTGAATCAATTGCCTGCCACAGTCGATAAAAAAACGCTGGAAATAAAATATGCTGCCGGAGAAGGAAAACTAGTCATTGATGTAGCGTCTCATGGCGGCTTGGTTCCTTATAATTTAGAAAATAATGGAATCCAAGAGCAGAGCGACTGTGGGGTTGTTGGATACAAATGTTTTATGGCAACGTGCGGAGATCCCTCCATTAAAGGTGACTTTCTGAACGTTGATGATTATTCCCTTTATGAAGGCATGCGACAAATAGCCAAAACAGGCAAAGTTTTGATGATTCATGCTGAGAACGCCGCAATTACCGACCGACTAGGGCAAATTGCCCATAAAAAAGGCTGCGTAACGTTAAAATCCTATGTGGCCTCTCGTCCGGTTTTCGCAGAAGTTGAAGCCATCCGGCGTGCGGTATTGTTTGCGAAGACGACCGGCTGTCCAATTAATTTTTGCCATGTATCGAGCCCTGAAGCCGTGGAGGAGGTGATAAAAGCCCGCGAGGAAGGAGTTAACATTACCTGTGAAACCTGTAATCAGTATTTGTATTTTATTACTGATGAGCTGGATGAGATCGGCCCGTTGGCAAAATGCTCACCGCCTATTCGCGACAAAAAGGCGCAGGATGGCTTATGGCGGCATGTGCTAGCCGGCAATATAAACTTTATTACTTCTGATCATTCACCTTGTCCGGCAAAACTAAAAAATAAAAACAATGCGTTTGACGCTTGGGGCGGCATTGCCGGAGTACAAAATGACGTTGATATTTTTTTCGATGAAAGCGTACAGAAACGGGGTATGCCATTGAAACATTTTGCCAGACTCATCGCGACAAATCCTGCCGACCGCTTTGCTTTGCATACAAAAGGCAGAATTGCGATTGGCAAGGATGCCGACTTTACATTTATCAAGCCGAACTCGCCCTATACCCTCAGAGCTGAGGAATTAGAATACAGGAATAAAATCAGTGCTTATGTCGGTCGGAAAATCGGCGCCCGGATTGTTCGGACCATTTTACGGGGCGAAACGGTTTACAGCCAGGAAGATGGCCTAACCGGTTTTTTCCCTGGTCGCTATATCAAAGTGTGACCAGGCGAAGCCCGGATATCACGGCAAGGCCGCAAAAGGACCTTCGACGGCGGCGGCTCTGCCGGAGCCAGATGCATTGCCATGATGGTGGGTACATTGGAGTTTCAAACCCTCTCGACCGAGATTAGGACACTGCTTACTTGTCATTCCCGGTCATTTTTTCTGTTTCAATTCCGTGGATAGCAGAAATATTGTTATGACATCAGCGTGACAAATGTGTAAGCGGGGGACCTTAGGTTTAATTAAAGCTTAATCTTACAAGATATAATGTTATTTCAATACACCTGTACAAGGATAAAATGATGGAAAATACTATCAATCTTCCAGTATCTCACTCTTCAAACCCTTCTCCTGAAACACAAAACGAGACTACCGATAATAAGTGTAACCTGATAAACAATTTGGCTTCTGTCAGTATTAGTCCAAATGAGTTACCAATAAAAAAAGAATTGCAACAAAATCATAACGTCAACGACTCTAGTAATAGACCTGATAGCCGTTGCCCTGATGATTTATCGATTTCGAATAATTTCAATCAATATTCTGAGATCAAAGACAACTCGCAATATCATACTTATACGAAGGAAAGATTTAAAGCACTACGGCAATACCTCAGTGAATTCGCTTTCCCAGATACTAGATATTTATGCGGTGGGCTTGAACCAAAGTGGTATTTTACAAACTATATCCAGAAATTTACATTAGAGAGTCAAATGGAATCAGATTTATCTTTTGATCCGGCGGGCAACAAAAAATTACAGATTTTAAATAATTTACCCTTTTTTGAAGAAACAGATGAAGAAACAGATATCGACAAAAATATACTAGCTGAAAATAGGAATCTTGAGCCAACAGATCATGCACAGTGTTATCCAGAAAAGCCATTAGACTTGAAAGATTGTAGTACATTTAAACAGATAATAAATGCCATCGTTAAGGACCTTGATGCTGACATTTTAAACTGCGAGGACCATGAGCTGCGTCTCAATCAGGGTAAGCGCTAATCTCTTTGCACATTCCTTGAATTAAGTTAACCCGGTCTCATGGCCAGGTACTATTATCGGACTGGGCCACACATCATTAAGTTCAGAACAATGTGTCATTAAAGCAAAACAGACAATGTCCGACCTTTATCGACTAAAGCTGCCGGTAATCGGCGATCGGAATGGGGCGAAACATGCTAAAGCGGGTAAAAATAGGAAAAGGGTGAATGAAGGGATGTGACACACCAATCCCAAAACGCAAAAAACCAGCCGTTAAGCTGGTTTCTTTAAAACTGTTTTTTTCAAAAATGGTGCCCGGACTCGGGGTCATTCAGTTATTTATTAAATTGAATTTCATCATAAATATTATCCCCGCCGGTTGTCAAGACCCGCGGATTGACACGTATTTTTGCTTTTAAATCAGAATAATGGGTTTGAGTGTTTAAAAACATTCTCGGTTCGATACTCTGGTTCGATTCCTTTGAGTATCGTAGCCTTTCCCCGTCATGATTTTCAAAACTCTGGCGCAGAATTACTCTGAAAATTCCGTTGTACCCGCTGCAATAATCCAGTGATTTCTGCCGTTAAAAACACGAAGAACTTCTCTTTATGCAGTGTGCGTTCCTGCACGTCCTGAGGGATAAAGCGCGCCATTTCGTTACGGAAAGCATCGCCTTTAATGATATCTGGTAGGCGCTCCAGCATAGTAGCTAGTTTTTCTGGGTAATCGTCAATAAAATAATCGGCCACTTTATTGCGTACCCAGTCAGTACGTACCATCGCTCCCTGCTGCTTCAGCCAGCGTAGATCCCAGATATCGCGGTAGCGTACATAACGCTGCGTATTAACCAGTGAAACTAACTTATCTGCCATAATTTCATCCAGCGTTTCGGCTAATACCAGCGTGTCGAAATAGCCTTCGGGCAGAAAGTCATAGTTTGCCAGCAACGCTTTGGGCTCTCGCGAATAAGAAGGAATATTCGCCACCTCGATTTTGATCCGTTGTCTGGGTAGGTCTCTACGTTCTGGCGCAGTAGTAATGGAAACCTGCCATTTATCCACGTTCAGGCCTGCGTATTCAGGCTCGTCCTTTAAATCTGCCGGTTCTTTAACGGAGACCTCAAAACCATAGCGATCGCCAATATAATGCTCCAGACAGGTTTTCATTGCCTGTAGTTGTTTACTGTTGAAATCGACGCCGCCGGAAAAGTCTAAATCTTCGCTAAAGCGTGGCGCACCATAGCACAGACGCAGTGACGTTCCTCCCTGAAAGGTTAGCTGATCCAGCAGCCCATTAGCGTCAAGGCAAAAAAGGATATCGTAATGCAAAAGCTCTTTCTCAATTACCGGACGCATATGGGAACGCCCGGAAACCTGCATGGCAAGCTCAGTGAGTTGGGTAAAATTGGCTTTATTCGTCATTCAATAGCGCCTTCTCATTAATCAGATGGACATTACGACCTACACGTTTTAAGTCCCGCAGGGCGCATTCTGGCGTGGCGATTTTTAACGGGCGATTGGTCTGAACCACGCCTGCCAGAATATCCTGCTGTTGGCGTTTGGTATGTGTGAACTCAATGGTGCCAAACGGCGTAGGGTAAGTTCCTTTCCTGCCAGTTGTCATGACGGTGAGTCTGTCGATGGGAATTTGTGAAATGATGCCGTATTCGCTCAACGCCGATTCAAGGCTGACGTAGTTGTACTCGCCACGGCGCAGCGCTCTGGCGATGTGCTCAATTGCGAAACTGTCGCGGCTATGGGCGAGGTTAAACAGGTAGACGCCCCGCACCGGCCGGGCAAGGATGCCTTCTTTCACCAGACGATTTAATCCTGCCTGAAGGGTCTTGGGACTATCTTTGGCAAAAATCTTGTTGAGGTCGGTAAGGGTAAAGACATAACGCCCCTGTTTGTCCCATTCGGTCAATTTTTGAAGTGCGGTTGAGCGGTTCATAAGTGGACGCTAATGCTAAGTTTATAGGGTTTTGGTGTCCACATAACTATAGTATGATTTTAAGTCGACGTCAAAACCCTATTATTATGGTTTTAACGTCGACTTAGTTAATGGGCTATGTTGCTATACCCAGACGCTTTCAGACATCGAGGCGCGGGTAGGCAGTCACGCGAAAGCCAACCAAGTGGTCGGCAATTTCAACTCACTCATCATGCTACGGGTGCGAGAAAACAGCACGACCGAACTGCTGACCAATCAATTGCCGGAAGTGGATGTTTTTAACAAAACGCTGACCTCCGGCGTGAATGATATCTCCCGTCCCGGTGAAGGCGTCGATTTTAACAGTAACGTTCAGGATCAGGTCAGCCAGGCCCGAATGCCGATGATTACTCCGGCAGACGTTATCAACTTGCCAAAAGGCCAGGCGTTTGCGCTGCTTGAAGGTGGCCGGTTGTGAAAAATTCGTAAGCCCCTGCCGGATGGCGGTAATGACCCGTTGATGCCGGAAAGCATCAGCCGGATAGCCGGGTACATGCAGCAAAATTACCGTACGGGGGAAACCTGGTGGTCCGGCAGCGCGCTGCCCTCTGATGCGCTGGCGGCCTCTTCCTACTTAGACGGGGAGGCAAGTGCATAATGGCAGAGGAAAATGTTCAACCCCGGCAAAACCCCACCCCATCACCGAAAAAACCAGGTCTGTTTCTCTCGCTATTCTGGCACTTGCCGTGGAAGATTATCGGCATTTTGCTGGTCTCACTGCTGGTCAGTTTGTTAATTGAATTTGTCGGCATGACCTTTGTATGGATCCATGAAGGCGCAGAACACAGCCGGCAGGTTGTGCTGACTGAAAGCGGTTATCTTTCTCAAGGTTTTATCCGCAGTCTACTGATGTCGGCGCCGGTCACGGTTATCACTGGCAGGATAAGTCAGGCTTACCAATGGCTGTTTGTGGACAGCGGTTTTATCAGCTGGTTGAACGCCGCCCGGCAGACGCGGACTCATGTTAATGCTGACCAACTGCTCAATCAGGCCGGGAGATGGCTGGCGGTGACGCTCTGGGATTATCTGCAGGCCGCACGTTACGGTGATTTTTACCATCCGGGTGTCAATTTTAGTGTTGTCGATCCCGCTGTTTATCATGGTAAGCATCACCGGCATTGTGGATGGCCTGGTGCGCAGGGATCTGCGCCGCTACGGCGCCGGCTATGAGTTCAGCTTTGTTTACCATCATGCCAAACTTTACGTTAAACCCGCAATGTACGGTCCTTGTATACTTTATCTGGCCTGGCCGACGGCGGTGTTGCCCAATTTGCTGTTGCTGCCGGCAGCGGTGATGCTGGGGGTGGTGTTGTCGGTGGCTTTTAAGAAATATTTTTAAAAACCAGGTTTTCAGGTAATTACCTCGTTAATTTACTTTTCATGTGTTTGATCATACAAACCCAAAAAATATATTGATCACGAAAATTTCACTGATACACTTTTACTCTCTTGAGGTGTATCGGTTTGCCGATCATCCAGATTTTGGGTGCAACTAATTTTTAGAGATTTTTTTCTCTAGCAGAGTTTTGCTAGTCTGTTCATCAGGCGTTAGATTATTACTAGGTTCGACGCCTCAAGATACCAAAGGGGCAAAAATGAATAACTTACCAGATCGTATATGGTGGACGAAAAAAGCAAGAATCAAAGCAGAGAAAAGATTGCTAAATTTCGAATTTCATTCTCAATTAATTCTTTTGTGGTATTCTTTTTTTTTGATTTGTGCATAGATCTATGAATTGAAGAAACCTTCACTTAATGACGATGCCACAATAAGTATGATCGCGCTCTCTGTTCTTGTGTTTGCTGCAAGCCTTTTTATTACCACTCGCAATTTTAAAGGGAGAGCGATGTTAGTTAAACAATGCTATGAGCAGCTTAGCATTTTACTTTCGAAGTCAAAAGTTGAAGAATGCGATTTTGTTGGGCTGGAATCTGAATATCAAAATATATTAAGCATATCTGAAAATCATAAAGAGGGTGATTTTAATACCGCTGTCGTAAGTGAGTATTATTATTCCACGAAGGATAAAAGAGACGCCTTAAACAAAAAACCTACATGTATACAAATAATAAGTGTTGTTCTAAATGAAACATTTTATTTGGCTTATATTTTATTTCTTTTGTCATGCCCTATTATTATTTATTCTTGGTTGAGGTTGCATTAAATGAAAGTATGGGACGAATATATCAATTTTTTCACAGAAGAAAAGTTGAAATCATTATATCTTGAGCATGTTATTTTATCATCAGCAACTGGAATTGATAATATGTCTCACAAGTTATTATGGCCCATGCTTAATGATCAACTACAAATTATAAATAGAAAGGTGGCCACCGGTGATTATAATTTCACTAAATATAAGCTTAAGCTTATAAGTAAAGGAAGATCCAAATCTCCAAGAGAAATATCAATACCGACTATAAGGGATAAAATAACACTCAGGGCATTATGCGAATTTTTAGGGGAAAAATTTTCAGATGACTTGAATTTTATTCTTCCTCAGGTATTCATAAAAAAAATTAAAAAAGAAATGGATGAAAATAAATATGAAAATTTCATAAAACTCGATGTTAAAAATTTTTATCCTAAATAGGTGTGCCTATTAACGCTCCACTTTTGTTTGTCCATGTCCGTTGCCAGGAAATGGGGATGCTGCTTTCATAAACTGGGCCACATTTCTTAATAATTGCCACATATATCGGCATTGATGATTGCGTGTCACCGTTTCATGAAGCGCCAGCCATAATAACTCTATTCGGTTTACCCAAGGTGAGTAAATAGGTTGATAAATAATGATAAATTTTGGATTTTCAGCCAGCCAATCCAGCGTTTTTTGGCTCTTATGAATGACGTAATTATCAACGATTAGCGTGATAGTTTTCGCGCTGCGGTAGGTACTTTTCAGGTGGCCCAGCATCTGGATAAACAAATCCGAGCTTTTGCCTATGGCACTGACATAATCTACTCGCCCGGTTCCGGCGTGTAACGCCCCAGCCAGGTAATGTTTTTCGTTTTTACCCGGTGTCGGGAGCCGCTTTTGGTGTCCTTTACATTGCCAGTCAGCGCCGATTTTTGGATTAAGATCAATGTCCACTTCATCCTCATAAAAGACCGGGTGGTCCGCGCAGTTCTTGGTCAACGCCTCTTCAATTGCAGCCATTTTTTCTTCTTTATGCGGATCCCTGATGTGCAGTGTTGGGGCATACCCAGACAAGCGCCCCTAACACCGCAGCGGCGACCAGCGTATCCCCGCTGGAGCAGTCAGGCTCCTCAAAAACGAAATGTTCAAAAACCAGAACCGATATTTATCAGACCGTCACCGACAGCATCATTACGGCACTGGAAGCCGGGGTTAAGCCGTGGGCGTGTCCGTGGCAGCGCGCGCCAGGCATGTCCGGGTTACCTACTAATTACGCAACCAATATTGCCTACAGCGGTATGAATATTATGTTGTTGTGGTGTAGTGCTTCAAAACAGGGATTCAATGATTCCCGCTGGATGACCTACAAACAGTTGAAGGCGGCAGGGGGACAGGTTCGTAAGGGAGAGCGCGGAACGACAGCAATTTTCTATACCACGCTGGAAAAGGAAAACGACGAAGGCGGGATCGACTATATCCCGATGCTGAAAACGTTCACCGTGTTTAATGTTGAACAGATTGACGGTCTGCCCCTGGCGACTGAGCCGGGCAATTCAGTACAGACGTTCGATGCGCTGCCACAGGCTGAAAACCTGTTCCGGAGCAGTGGCGCAAATATCATCGAGAAAGGACAAAACGCCTTTTTCAGACCGTCTACTGACGAGATTTATTTACCGGAACGACACCTTTTTCCCGAGGCTGCCGATTTTTATGCTACCGGTTTACATGAGCTGATTCACTGGAGCGGCGGCAAGTTGCGATTAAACCGAGAAATGAAAGGGAAGTTTGGCAGTGAGGCTTACGCTTTTGAAGAAATTATTGCTGAGTTGGGAAGTGCGTTCCTGATGGCGGATTTGGGGATTGTTGGCGAGGTTCAGCATGAGAGCTACATCGCTTCATGGCTGAAGGCGTTGAAAAACGACAAACGCTATATTTTCAAAGCCGCCAGCGCGGCATCAAAAGCGCATCGTTATTTGCTGGAGAAGGTTTGAACGGAAATAGAGGAAGCCGCAAAGGAATGCGGCTTTAATCATACATTCACATTCCGGATTATCGGTGCTTACTGTATTTTCTGGTGACGGGAGATATACCGCTCTTTTACTTAAAACCTTTTGAGGGCGTTTAAACACCCCAGAACATGAGATTGATAGCATTTTTGATTTCATCGGCACAATGGCTTACATCCGCGATAATTTCACCGATGACCTCAACGGAAACGCTTGATAATTCAGTTGTCATCAGACGGCAATTTTCGCCGTCGATGCGGATCAGGGGGAACAAGGTTTTATTCACTTTTTCAGACAGGTGATGCGATTCTATCAGCGGGATGACCATTCGCCGCCCTGGCGTATCGACAATATCACTTTGCACATCGACAAACATTTTGTAATGGCTTGCCCGCTTATACTGATAAACAGTGAATTGCATGATCACCAGTTCCTGTTTTCATCGGCGAAAGAGCCATTCTGTGCGATAAATCTGGCGACTTCCTCCATCCCTTCGTGGTTCTCTTTCTTCCATTCCTCGGCCTTTATGCGACGGGCTTCCTTCCCGATGACTTCATTCACCAGACCAGAAATATTGACTCCGGCAGCATTCAGAACCTGATAATTATCTTTGTCCACGGTAACGCTGACTCTGTGTTTCATGGTCGTGCTCCTTTTTGTGCATACTGTGAGTATATACCTTAAGTAGTTACTCATCAATCGACCACGCGGCAGGCTTACCGTATGGGTAAACCTGCCAGCACAAAAGTACTGGCTTAAGCGTAGTGATGCAGCTCCAGTTGGTGCAGTTCGTCGAGGGTATAGACACGAAAAACATGGCGGTGGCGTGCTTCCAGCGGGATATGCTGATGGTTAACGATGACGTATTTTATACTGTTGAACAACAGTTCAATGGCGCGTTTTTTCTGCGGGTCGGGCACGATATAAAAAACGTAAATCCAGTCTTTACGGGTCCGGGCTAGTAAATGGCTGGCGATGATCGATTGGTAACGGGTTTTGGTTTTCAGACGGCGTTCGGTTTCCACCGCGATGACTATTCCGTTAGGGAGTGTTACCAGCCCGTCGCTGGTTATTCCCCACAACGACATTTTCATCGTCCGTGATTCAAGCACATGCTTTTGGATTAACCCCATTCCCTCGACTTTTGACAGCAGCGTATACAGCGATTTGTGATCCCTGAAGCCGAAAAGCAGCATCAGCGTTTTAAAATCGCTGTAGGTTTCTTCTTTCAGGAAATTCAGCAGCCTTTTTATTTTCTCGCTGTTGCGTGCTGTGCGCTCGTTATGCGTGGCGATAAGCATTTAGCCTCCTAAAAATCGAGAAGGGACAGTTTTTTTTCTTCGTCAGGCGTCGGCTTTGTGGCTTTATTGTCTTCCTCCGTGAAGAAAAGGTCGGGCCGGGTTGCCATGACATTCGGCGTTGTTGTTGTGGGTACGGGTATTTTTTCTTCCTCGCTGAAAACCAGCGAGACTTTTACCGATGCCGCCGAAGCGGCAATTTCAGGAGAAACAGTAAATATTTTAAGCTCGCGTTTTTTCACCTTGATCGGTGAAATTAATGATGCTGACGGGAGTGTTTTCGTCGTAAAGATGAAGCTGACAAAATCAGGCAGGTTCAGGATCATATTGCTGTCGATAAAGAAGCGCTCCGCCTGTCTGATGGTGCGTTCATTGTCGATGGTCTCTGTCAGCACGGTATCGGTTTTCGCCTTGCGGACTTCATCATCCACTAATATAGTGCCTGACATTCTTGCCACCCATTCAGCCGTATCCGGGTCCATGATCCGGTAAACCAGTTTAAATTTAGCATTCTCGACAACCGCGCCGACAACGGCGTCACCTTTCAAATCTGCCGGGCAGTCTTTTAGAGCGGCAACAGACTGATGCGCCATGATGATGTGTACGCCTTTATCCCGTGCCGTGCCTAATCCCTCCAGCACAGGTTTTGACAGATGGTATTTCAGCTCGTCGAGAAAAATGGCAATGGGGCGGGGCGCTTCTTTTATTCGGTCGCGCCTTTCCGCCAACTGATACAGGCGAACCAGCAGCATTAGCTGTGCGGTAATAATCTTGCTGTTTCGCATGGAGTCGATGACATAACAGCAGCCACCTTCATCAATTATCTGTTTAAGTGAATACCCCTTCATCGCGGAAACTCGTGAATGCTCGCTGTACTAACCCCGCCCAGATGGCTGTGTCGGCGGGTGCGATTATCAAATGCTTCAATATAAATGATGATATCGGCCAGGGCCAAATTGTGAGTCTTATGAAGTCGCTATCGTTTCTGATCCTTTTTAGACTGCTTAAAACGGCGTCTTCTTAAATTTATCCGTTGTAAGTACATCGCCAGAACTCATGAGCGCCCATACGATTTTGCGAGACGAGTTACAAATTGGCGTTACGTCCTGTTTATTCTGGTAAAACCTCTTGCGGCCTATGGTCGATAACGGTATCGTTAAGCGGCACCTGCAAAATCAGGTGCTGGGATTGGAACCCCGATTAACCTCACTGGCGACAAGACGCCATAGCGTCTTTTTTTGTCGCGCGTTTAGCTGCACCAAAATTATGGTGGGCCGGGCGGGGGCATCGAAAGATGCGCCGGTGTCAGTGAGGCCGGTAGTTCCAACCTTGTTCGGTCCACCACCCTGAGATTGGAACCTCTGGTGGTGGGAATAATTGTTACTCACTGGAGGCTGCCTTATGGCTACACCCCTCACCCAGTTACACCCGTTACTTTCCATCCCTTTCAGCGCCACTACGGATTTCACCGAATTGGCCGGATACTGCGAGCTTTTTGCCGAAACATTGCTTGAGAGCGACGATCCGGCGCTGCGGATGGCGCTATGCGGGCGACTTTCCGCCTGCATTGCGCTGCTGAGGTCAACGCTGGACGAGCCCGTTCCGCACCATCTGGCCGAAAGCCTTACGGTTGATATCCTTCCCTCAGTCTCTCTTGGCATTGATCCCGATTCAGAACTGCTTTGCGACTACTGTCTTGCTGTAACGGAGCTTTTAACCGGCGGGGCGCTGTCGCGGGAGAGGGAAAGGACGCTCGGCGGGCTGCTGGCTGAATTGGTTTGGTACCTTGCTGATGGATTAAAAGCCCCGCGCTGGATACGCACTCCTGACGGCGTAAGGTGTATTACCGAGGTGGCGGCATGAATCAGCAGGACTGGCATCCCGCCGAGGTTATTGCGGCGCTGAAAAAACGAGGAATGTCGCTGGCGGCGGTTTCACGTAAAGCCGGGTTGGCTTCCTCCACCCTGGCAAATACCCTGACAAAACACTGGCCCAAAGGAGAAAAGCTAATCGCGGAAGAACTGGGCATGACGCCGGCGGAAATCTGGCCATCCCGATACTGCAAACCAGAGAATCATTAAAGCAAAACAAACAATGCCCTGCCTTTTATCGGCGAAAGCGGGTATAGGCAGGGCAGAGGGCCAGGGAAATGAGGGCGTTTAGCGTGCATATATACACTGGGATAATCTTAATAAAAAACTTTCAGATGTAAGTTTAATATCTGGGCGCGGAGATGTGACATACCAATTCAAAAACGCAAAAAACCAGCCGTTAAGCTGGTTTCTTTAAAACTGTTTTTTCAAAAATGGTGCCCGGACTCGGAATCGAACCAAGGACACGGGGATTTTCAATCCCCTGCTCTACCGACTGAGCTATCCGGGCAACGGGCCGCATTAAACCGTATTGACCGCATTTCGTCAATGTGTTTATGGCGCTTTAACGCCAAATTGCGCTCAATTGCTCTCTTTTCAGGCAAATTTATGCTCAGCATCATGCTAACGCGCCGTTTTTACGGCATAGCGCCAGGCGTAAAATATCCTCCGCCAGACGCCTTGCGATAGCGACATCCTGCAACTGATGTTTAACCAGTAATTTGCTCAGGCAACCTTCCAGAACCAGTTCCATTTGATTGGCGACCATGGTGGCGTCGTCGGCTTCCATTTGGGTCAGCAACGCGTGGGTATAAGAAAAGGACGCTTGCTTTTGCCGCTCGGCCAGTTGGTGGATCGGATGGTCGGTGGCGGGGTAAAACGTGCAGGCGGCCACAAACAGGCAGCCGGGATAATGCTGTAGCCGCACCTGTTCATCCAGAATCTGATAACGCGCCAGCAATTTTTGCTGTGCATCCAGGGTGGTATCCAGCAGAAGTTTGCTGCGCCAGCTATCCACCTGGTCAGCGTGATAACGCAGGCAGTCGTAGTGCAGGGCTTCACGGTCGGGCCAAAATTGCTGAAGCTGTGCAACAGGAATGGAAAGCTCATCCGCCAGCATCTCCAGCGTGACCAGGGTGAAACCCCTTTGCTCCAATAGGTTTAACGCGCGATTCAGAATTGGTTCACGTTGCATGGGTGCCTCCATATCGGTGCCTCCGTAAAGCTGGTGTATGCCCGTTAAACAGGTTGTTTACGGGATAATTCGGTGCAGATGCCGTTGAAACTCCGCCGCGTCCATAAAGCCCGTCACCCGGGAATCCGGGATTTCACGCCCTTGTGCGTCAAAAAACACAATGGTGGGCAGGCCCATGACGCGCAGCTCGTTCAATAATGTTTTATGTGCCGGGGTATTGGCCGTCACGTCCGCCTGGAGCAACGTCATCCTCCCCATGGCCTGCCGCACCCCGGCAGCGTTAAAGGTGTATTTTTCAAACTCTTTGCAGGCCACGCACCAGTCGGCATAAAAATCCAGCATAACCGGTTTGCCGGAGGAGGTATTGACCTCGCGGGTCAATTCCGCCAGCGTGCCAATAGGGTTAAACGCCTGCGGAGGGGCTAGATTTTCCACGGTGCCCGCGCCCTGGTCGGCGGAAAATGCCCAATCCTGTAAAGGCCGCGCCGCTACCAGCATAACGGCCAGTAAGGCGATTTGCACGATACGGCTGCCCCGGTAGGCGCCTTTCAGGCTTAACAAAAAAGCCCAGCCGAAAAATGCCACCGCCAGCAGACTCCATAACCGGGCGCCCCAAATGTCCCCCAGGATCCGCTCCAGCAAAAAAATCGGCAGTGCCAGGATAACAAAACCCAGTCCCTCTTTAACCTGTTTCATCCAGGCGCCGCTGCGGGGCAACAGCCGGTGGCCGAACAATGCCGCCAATATCAACGGGATGCCCATGCCCAGGGCGTAAAGATAAAGGGTGGCGCCGCCGATAAGGGCATTGCCGCTCTGGGCAATATACAGCAATATCGCGCTGAGGGGGGCGGTGGTGCAGGGTGAGCAAAACAGGGCCGCCAGCGCGCCCATGACAAAAACACCCCACAGGGATCCGGCCCGTTGCCGGTTGCTCCATAGGGTCAGACGCGTTTGCAGGGAAGAGGGTAGTTGCAGGCTGAACAGGCCGAACATCGACAGCGCCAGGGCGATAAACAGCACTGAGAGAACAATCAGGACCGCCGGCTGCTGTAATGCCGCCTGTAGCGGTAAACCCGCCGCCGCCACCGCGATGCCCAGCAGGGTATAGGTGATGGCCATCCCCTGGACGTAGACCAGGGCCAGTACCAGTACCCGGCCGGTGCTAAGGGATGCCCGGTTATTACCGAGGATGATGCCGGAAATCAGCGGATACATCGGCAGCACGCAGGGGGTAAAGGCAATGCCGATGCCCACCAAAAGCGCCCACCATAACGAGAAGGGCAAGGCGGCGGGTGTCGGATCGAGTGAAACGGCCCCGGCGGGGGAGAGGGCAGCGAACATATCCCCCGAGGTTATCGGCAGGGGAACGGTTCGGGTTTCAGGAGGGTAGCAAAAACCGGCATCGGCACAGCCTTGGTAGGTGACCCGCAGCGAGGCGCCCTCGGACGCCTGCTTGATCGGTATCCCGATCTGCAAAGAGGTCCGGTAGATCTGCGTGTCGCCGAAGAATTCATCGTGGTGGCTGCTGCCGGCGGGCATGACTACATTGCCCAGCACGGCATCCACCGTTTCCAGCTTGATCTGCTGGCGATAAAGATAATAGCCCGGACGAATTTGCCAGTTCAGGCGGATATCGGTGCCGTGCCGCTGGAAATCGAAGGCAAACGCCTGGTCGGCCTTGACAAAAGTCGGGGCGGCGTTGCTGCCGAACAGGGCGGCCGACGCCGGCGCCGGCGGGAAACCGAGCAGCAGCAGCGCTAAAAAAATCAGCGTAAAGACGCGTTGAGCCATGACAAATAATCCGCATCCCCGCCCAGTATGGGCAGCACCAGCAATTCAGGGGTTTGATAGGGGTGATGGGCTTTTATCAACGTCATCAGCGCCTGCTGATGCCGTAGATGGCTTTTTATCAGCATCTGGACTTCCTGCTGCTGTTCAATTTTGCCTTCCCAGCGATAAAGAGACAAGGCGCCGGGCAGCAGGGAAACACAGGCCGCCAGCTTCTCATCCAGCAGCCTGGCCGCCAAATCACGGGCCACGGCCTCATCGGGCGCGGTGCAAGAATCACCACGCTCTCCGTCGCTGGACTGTCGCGGTCCTCGGGAGGCCGGGCTTCGGGATGGATTGGTTCCGGGGGGTGCGCTGCCATAATGACCTCATGTGATGATGTCGGCCAAGTATAACCCGTGCATCCCGCTGACGACAGTCTTGATGGTCCTGTGCCCTTGCACTCCTTTGGATTGGCGGCGGGGTACTTATAGCTGCTTTTCGTCGTCGTAGCGCCGGGCCTTGTAGGTCGGGTGCATCAGATTATCCAGCGAAAAAATATCATCCAGTTCGGCGGGTGTCAGCAGCCCGCGCTCCAGCACCACCTCCCGGACGCTTTTCCCCGTCTCCGCGCAGATTTTGCCGACGATATCGCCGTTATGATGGCCGATAAACGGGTTCAGAAAGGTAACGATGCCTATGGAGTTAAACACATAGGATTCACAGACCTCCCGATTGGCGCTGATGCCGCCGATGCATTTCTCCAGCAGATTGTCGCAGGCGTGGTTCAGGATGTGGATAGATTCAAACATGGCCTGGCTGATAACCGGCTCCATGACATTCAGCTGCAACTGTCCCGCCTCCGCCGCCATGGTGATGCAGGTATCGTTGCCTATGACTTTAAAGCACACCTGGTTAACCACCTCCGGGATGACCGGATTAACCTTGGCGGGCATAATGGACGAGCCGGCCTGGAGCTGCGGCAGGTTAATCTCATTGAGCCCGGCGCGCGGGCCGGAAGAGAGCAGGCGCAGGTCGTTGCAGATTTTGGAGAGTTTTACCGCCAGGCGCTTTAAGGCGCTGTGTACCATGACGTACGCGCCGCAGTCCGAGGTGGCTTCAATCAAATCTTCCGCCGGTATGCAGGGGAGACCGCTGATTTCCGCCAGCTTCTGTACCGCCAGGACCTGATATCCGTCCGGGGTGTTGAGCCGGGTGCCGATGGCGGTGGCCCCCAGATTCACTTCCAGCAGCAGTTCGGCGCTGCGCAGCAGGTTTTTATTCTCTTCTTTCAGCAAAATGGTGAAAGCATGAAATTCCTGGCCCAAAGTCATGGGCACCGCGTCCTGCAACTGGGTGCGGCCCATTTTGAGGATGGTGGAAAATTCGCGGGCTTTACGTTCAAAACCCTCTCCCAGGCGGCCCACGGCGTCTATCAACGTGAGAATCGAGCTGTAAACCGCGATGCGAAAGCCGGTGGGATAAACATCGTTGGTGGATTGGCATTTGTTAAGATGATCGTTGGGATTGAGGAACTGGTAGTCCCCTTTGTGATGTCCCATTAATTCCAGCCCGATATTGGCCAGCACTTCGTTGGTGTTCATATTCACCGAGGTTCCGGCGCCGCCCTGGAAAACGTCGATGGGAAATTGATCCAGGCAGCGGCCCTTGGTCAATACCTCGTCGCAGGCGGCGACGATGACATCGGCAATGGCGTGGGGGAGGGTCTCAAGCTCTTTATTAGCCAACGCCGCCGCTTTTTTTACCAGTACCATGCCGCGCACGAATTCCGGGATATCGCCGATTTTAGTGTTGCTGATGCGGAAATTTTCCACGGCGCGCAGGGTGTGAATGCCATAATAGGCATCGGAGGGAACTTCACGGGTGCCGAGCAGGTCTTCTTCTATACGGATATTTCTCGCCATAACGTGCTTCCTTAAAAAGCGTTAATGTCCACTGGTGTTAAGGTATAATAGTGGAATCATTTTATTATCCAGCGCGTTGCACTGGCAATAGGTATTCTAGGCATCATTATATGCTGTAAAGCTTTGCTGGCTATTAACTTGATCACGAATATTTAACTTTTTTATTACAGAATTGAAATGGGCTTGGCCGGCGATGCCGGTATACGTCCCACACGTATAGCGCACGCGGTGTAGACCGGCAATGGGTGCGCAAATCCCGCCGGAGAGACCCTTAAGGTGTAAAGTGACGTAAATAAGCCGGGTCTACGGGTTGAATAACGCCCCTGCGGATACCATTACAACAAAAGGCGTTACATTAAGCGGTCGAATTCACTCTGAGGAGAGTCTGGTGCGTTGGTTACCCTTGCTGGTTATTTTTCTGGTGGTCTATATCGAAATCACCCTGTTTATCCAGGTGGCGCAGGCGATCGGCGTGCTGTTTACCCTGTTGCTGGTGATCCTGACCTCTTTCGTCGGCGTTTCCCTGGTGCGGGCCCAGGGCATCATCATCCTGACCCAGATGCAGGTTAAGATAGCCAATGGCGAAAGCCCGGCGGCTGAAATGATCAAAAGCGTGTCTGTCCTGCTGGCGGGGTTTTTATTGCTCTTGCCGGGTTTTTTCACCGATTTTCTCGGCTTGCTGCTGCTGTTGCCCCCCGTCCAGAACTCCCTGACCCTGCGGCTGCTGCCTTATCTGCATTTTCAGCGCGGCGGCGGATTCGGTACCCAAGGCGGCGGCGAGACGTTCGACGGGGAGTTCAAGCGTAAAGACATTCCCCAGGACCGTATCGAGCATCACCCCGACGACAAAAAATAGATAAAATAGTACATGGAGAAACACGTTATTTAAGAGTTTGATTTAAAATGCGTTTTATCTATAGTGTGTAAAATATGGCCATTCGGGCAAAAAAAATCTTCTTTTTACCCTTGAAGCGTACCTGAACGCCCCCATCTTAAACACCACGAGGCCGGGCATGAGGGCATGCCTGGCGTTCATCCCGAAACAGATACGGACTTTCTTAAGGAGACCTTTCAATGAAAATTCGTCCATTACATGATCGCGTTATCGTCAAGCGCAAAGAAGTTGAATCCAAATCGGCCGGCGGTATCGTTCTTACCGGTTCCGCGGCGGGTAAATCCACCCGTGGCGAAGTTCTGGCGGTCGGCCATGGTCGCATCCTGGAAAACGGCGAAATCAAAGCGCTGGATGTGAAAGTAGGCGACATCGTGATTTTCAACGACGGTTATGGCGTGAAAGTAGAAAAGATCGATCACGAAGAAGTCTTGATCATGTCTGAAAGCGACATTCTGGCAATCGTTGAGGCGTAATTCACGCGTAATCATCTGAACTGAACGAATTTAAGGGAAATTCAAATGGCAGCTAAAGACGTAAAATTCGGTAATGAAGCACGCATCAAAATGCTTCGCGGCGTTAATGTCCTGGCAGACGCGGTAAAAGTGACCTTGGGTCCTAAAGGCCGTAACGTTGTGCTGGACAAATCCTTCGGTGCGCCTGTTATCACTAAAGACGGCGTGTCCGTTGCACGTGAAATCGAATTGGAAGACAAATTCGAAAACATGGGCGCCCAGATGTTGAAGGAAGTCGCCTCGAAAGCCAATGATGCTGCGGGCGACGGCACCACCACCGCCACTGTTCTGGCTCAATCCATCGTCAATGAAGGTCTGAAAGCCGTTGCCGCTGGCATGAACCCGATGGATCTGAAACGCGGCATCGATAAAGCCGTTATCGCCGCGGTTGAAGAACTGAAAAAACTGTCCGTGCCCTGCTCCGATTCAACAGCCATCGCCCAGGTGGGGACCATCTCCGCCAACTCCGACGAAACCGTGGGTAAGCTTATTGCTCAAGCCATGGAACGCGTGACCAAGGAAGGCGTTATCACGGTTGAAGAAGGTTCGGGCCTGCAAGACGAGCTGGACGTCGTGGAAGGCATGCAGTTCGATCGTGGTTATCTCTCCCCTTATTTCATCAACAAACCGGAAACCGGCACCATCGAACTGGAAAGCCCGTTTATCCTGTTGGCTGATAAAAAAATCTCCAATATCCGCGAAATGCTGCCGGTATTGGAAGCCGTTGCCAAAGCAGGCAAACCGCTGCTGATTATCGCTGAAGACGTTGAGGGCGAAGCCCTGGCTACCCTGGTGGTCAACACCATGCGCGGTATCGTCAAAGTTGCCGCCGTGAAAGCCCCTGGTTTTGGCGACCGTCGTAAAGCCATGTTGCAGGATATCGCCATTTTGACCGGCGGTACCGTGATTTCTGAAGAAATCGCCATGGAACTGGAAAAAGCCACCCTGGAAGACATGGGCCAGGCTAAACGTGTGGTTATCACGAAAGACACCACCACTATCATCGACGGTATCGGCGAGAAAACCGACATCGACAGCCGTATTGCCACCATCAAACAGCAAAGCGAAGATGCCACGTCCGATTATGATCGTGAAAAACTTCAGGAACGTGTCGCCAAGCTGAGCGGCGGCGTAGCCGTGATCAAAGTCGGCGCCGCTACCGAAGTCGAAATGAAAGAGAAAAAAGCGCGCGTGGAAGATGCTCTGCATGCGACCCGTGCCGCTGTTGAAGAAGGTGTGGTTGCCGGCGGCGGCGTTGCGCTGATTCGCGTTGCCAACAGCATCACCGACCTGCGTGGCGATAATGAAGATCAAAACGTCGGCATCAAGATTGCCCGTCGTGCCATGGAAGCACCGCTGCGCCAGATCGTGGCCAACGCCGGTGAAGAACCTTCCGTCATTGCCAATAACGTCAAAGCCAGCAACGGTAACATGGGCTATAACGCGGCAACCGAAGAGTACGGCGACATGATCGCCATGGGTATCCTGGATCCGACCAAGGTAACCCGTTCAGCACTGCAATACGCCGCATCTATTGCCAGTCTGATGATCACCACTGAATGTATGATTACCGATCTGCCCCGTGACGACAAACCTGATTTAGGTGGCGCCGGTGGCGGCATGGGCGGTATGGGTGGCATGGGCGGCATGATGTAATGCCCCTGGTTCACCGTTAGTTTTCTCAACCCCCGGCCTCCGGGGGTTTTGTTTTTTTGGCAAAAAATTATCAACCGGCACGTTTTTAAGGTATAAACAGTGGGCAGTATGGGCAAGGTTAACAGTGGTATTTCGCTGTCGGTTGCCCAAGGGAAGCATGGCGCACAGTAAAACTTTTGCCGGACAAATTAAAATTCGAGGAAAACGATGCGAATCAAATTTCTACTCTGTCTTTGCGCAGGGACTTTGTTGTTAGCGGGATGCAGTACCGGTAATCAACTGACCGCCGCCGGCCAGTCGGTTAAATTCACCGAGGATCAGCCGGCCGCCAACTGCCGTCTACTGGGTTCGGTGCTCGGTACACAAAGTAACTGGCTGTCGGGGCAAGGCGGCGAGGATAGCTCAATGCGCGGCGCAGCCAATGACTTGCGCAATAAAGCCGCGGCAATGGGCGGTAACGTCATTTATAAAGCCGGGAGCCCGGTAAGCAAGACGGAAACCTACCTGTCCAGTTTTGTGCCGCTGGACAGCAAGCTTCAGGGCCAGGTTTATCAATGCCCTTAGGTTTTAGCGCAGGCCAGCCATCGTCCCGCCGACCGGGACGATGACATCGACTATTGCTGCCGCAGCCCTATGTCAATCAGGGTCTTGCTGCGTTCGCCGCCGATTTCCCGCGCCAGCTTCGGCACCAGGTAACCCGAGACCCTGGTCATGAGCTGCCGCATGATTTTCCGGGCTTCGTCATCGGGCACCATAAAATGCGCGGCTCCCTGTACCTTGTCCAGAACATGTAAATAATAGGGCAAAATACCGGCGGCAAACAGCGCTTCGCTCAGTGCCGCCAGGGTATCGGCATTATCATTGACACCCCGCAGCAGCACGCTTTGGTTGAGCAATACCACCTGTGCCCGGCGCAGTTGTGCCATACTTTCTCTGAATGACCGGTCTATCTCGTTGGCATGGTTGATATGGGTAATCAAAACCGTTTTAAGGCGGCTGTCCGCCAGGCGTTGGCATAACGCGGGCGTGATGCGGGCGGGGATCACCACCGGCAGGCGGGTATGAATGCGCAGGGTTTTGATATGAGCGATGGCTTCAAGCCGGCTTATCAGTTCCGCCAGTTCATGATCTTTTGCCATCAGCGGATCGCCGCCGGAGAAAATGATTTCATTCAGTTCCGGATGGAGCCGGATATACTCTAGCGCCGCGGCCCAGTTACCTTTGGTGCCCTGGTTATCCTGATAGGGGAAATGGCGTCTGAAGCAGTAGCGGCAGTTCACCGCGCAGCCGCCTTTCACCAGCAACAGCGCGCGGTTAGCGTATTTATGCAGCAGGCCCGGCACCACGCTCCGTTGCTCTTCCAGGGGATCAATGCTAAAACCCGGTACATCGAGGAATTCCTCCCGGGACGTCAATATTTGCCGTAACAAAGGATCGTTGGGGTTGCCCGGTTCCATGCGCTGGACAAAAGCTCTCGGCACCCGAAAAGGGAATAGTCGCCGCGCGGCGGCCCCTTCATGTAATTCCTTATGGTTTTCGAGATGGAGTTGTTGCAGCAGTTCAATGGGATCGGTGATGACATCAGCAAGTTGCAGCAACCAATCTTCTCTAGTTGGGGTATTTCGGGTTACAATGTCTGCCATTTTTTTGGCTTAATTACCAAGTTTATTAAGAGGACCACCATGGCGTCTTATAGTACCAATGAATTCCGTTCCGGTCTCAAAATCATGCAAGACGGTGAGCCGTGCGCGATCATTGATAACGAGTTCGTAAAACCGGGCAAAGGACAGGCGTTCAACCGCGTAAGGATTCGCAAGCTGATCTCCGGAAAAGTACTGGAAAAGACGTTTAAATCCGGCGACTCCGTTGAAGCGGCCGATGTGATGGATATGAATCTGACTTACCTCTATAACGACGGTGAGTTCTGGCATTTCATGAATAATGAAACCTTTGAGCAACTGGCCGCCGATGTCAAAGCCGTGGGCGACAACGCCAAATGGCTGGTGGAACAGGCTGAGTGCGTATTGACGTTGTGGAACGGGCAGCCCATCGCCGTAACGCCGCCTAATTTTGTCGAACTGGAAATCACCGACACCGATCCGGGCCTGAAAGGCGATACCGCGGGTACCGGCGGTAAACCCGCCACCCTGACCACCGGCGCGGTTGTAAAAGTGCCTCTGTTTGTCCAGATTGGCGAAGTGATCCGAGTGGATACCCGTTCCGGCGAGTATGTCTCCCGCGTGAAATAAAAACGAACCGGGAATTCTGTCAACGGGCGGTCTTTCCGGTGTTTTTCAGGTTAGCAAGGAATACGGCGATTATGTTACCCAGAACGTTAAAACTGATCGTTATCACATTTTTAATGTCGGCGATACTGAGCGGCTGCAATACCACTCGTGGTTTTGGCGAGGATGTCCAACATCTGGGCGGGAGCATCGCCCACGCCGCCTCCAAGTAAGTTGTCACGAAATATTTCAGCAAAAGGCAAACGCTATACACTTTTTTTACTAAGCTTAAAGGGACGTACTTCTAAAGCTCACTAAAAAGGAAATTGTTATGCTGAAAAAAAGTATTATGGCCGTCGCCGCATTGCTGATCCTTTCTTCCCTCGCGGCGTGTAATACCACTCGCGGGGTTGGAGAAGATGTTTCCGCCGGTGGACGGGCTATTCAGCGCACTGCGCAATAGTCGATGTGTTGATACTACGAATTCTTGCGGGTCATGACTCTGGTACGGGCACTAAACTCGTATTGGCGACCGCTCCAGATTTATCCCGATGATGACGGTTCGACAGTGGCGTGAGACAGCGTCAAAACGGCTCCCTGGTCTTGTGGAGCCTATTTTACGGCTTCAAGCGCGACGGTAGGGAAAAGAGTGGTTTACCTTAATCGTCTTCCTGCGGTCCGCCTTCATGAAAGTCGCCGCTGCGACAGGCTGAATCGATCAATAACACATGTCGGCTATACTTAATTTTTATAACCCCACTATTTAATGACATTTGATACCTGCATCAAAAGTCACCAAAATATAATCCGCTATACTCTAAGGTTTGGATTAATTAAATAATTAAAAAACAGTTTAATTTAGTCACAAAATAGAATACTTTTCTTATGCTTCTTCTATGAATTGACAGAAATCAAGACCACGCTAATCCAACCCTTATACTCTGCAGTTCAAAACAAAGTCTTTTAGCTTTTTCTAGTTTCCAATGGAGGGACTCCATGTCAAACGAAGAAGATGTACTGATCAACCGAGCAGGTTTAGCCGATAAAGCTAAGAAGTCACGTCTGCCCGCCAGGCTGGATTTGCTGCAAAGCTTATCCGGCCTGTTATTATTTCTGTTCATGTGCGGACATATGTTTTTTGTCGCATCCATCCTGTTGGGTCGCGATGCGATGTGGACCATTACCAAATTTTTTGAAGGCTATTTCTTTTTCGGCGGTAAAAGCTACCCGTGGATTGTTTCCATCGTGGTGGGCTGCGTAGCCTTTCTGTTCGTATTTCACGCCTTGCTGGCGGTGCGTAAATTCCCCAGCAGCTATAAACAATACCGCGCCTATCGCGTCCATATGAAAGGGATGCATCACGAAGACACCACGCTGTGGATATGGCAAGTGTATACCGGCTTTGCCCTCTTCTTCCTGGCGTCCGCCCATCTCTACCAGATGTTTTTCTGGCCGCAGCTCATTGGTCCTTACGGATCCGGCGCACGCATGTGGAGCGATATGCTGTGGCCTTTTTATCTGATTATGCTTATAGCCATTGAATTACACGGCGGTATCGGTATTTATCGCCTGGCGGTCAAATGGTGCATTCCCAATGCCCCGCGCCATACGCTGAAAAAAATCAAATGGGGTTTGACGGTATTTTTCATGGTTATCGGCTTACTTACGCTGGTGGCTTATATGAAAATCGGCTATGAACACAGAGATAATCCTAATGAAAGCTACACCCCAACCTGGGCTGTTAAATCAGTAAATGAGGGTGGTAAATGAAAACTATCGTAACGGACGTACTGGTTATTGGCGGCGGTTTGGCGGGCCTGCGTTTGGGCGTAGGGGCTAAACGCCGTGGACATGATGTCACGCTTCTTTCACTGGTTCCGCCGAAACGCTCTCACTCCGCCGCCGCACAGGGCGGTATGCAGGCTTCGTTGGCCAACGTTATCAAGGGGCAAGGCGATACCGAAGACATTCATTTTGAAGATACGGTGCGCGGCAGCGATTGGGGCGCCGATCAGGATGTGGTGCGCATGTTTGTGAATACCTCCCCCAAGGCCGTGCGGGAACTGGCCGCCTGGGGTTGCCCCTGGAGCCGTATTACCAAGGGCGATCGCGAGGTTATCATCAACAGCCAAAAGGTCACCATCACCGAGCGTGACGAGGCGCAGGGATTGATTGCCCAGCGCGACTTCGGCGGCACGAAGAAATGGCGCACCTGCTACGTTTCCGACGGTACCGGCCACGCCATGCTGTTTACCGCCAGCGATCGCGCCATTGCCGAAAAAATCGATATTCACGAACGTAAAGAAGCATTGGCGCTGATCCATGACGGCTCACGCTGTTATGGGGCCATTGTGCGCGATCTTATTACCGGTGAACTGGTGGCCTATGTGGCCAAGGCCACCGCTATCGCCACCGGCGGGGCCGGCAGGTTGTACCGGGTCTCTACCAACGCGGTGATTTGCGAAGGCATGGGCCATGCGTTGGCGCTGGAAACCGGCGTTGCGCCGTTGGGCAATATGGAAGCGGTGCAGTTCCATCCCACCGCCATCGTACCGGCCGGTATTCTGGTGACCGAAGGCTGCCGTGGCGACGGCGGTCTGCTGCGCGACGTGGATGGACATCGCTTTATGCCGGACTATGAACCGGAGAAAAAAGAGCTGGCTTCCAGGGACGTGGTGTCGCGCCGCATGGAAGAACATATCCTCAAGGGTAAGGGCGCCAAATCCCGCTTCGGTGATCATCTCTGGCTGGATATTACCCTGCTGGGGCGTCATCATATCGAGCACAATCTGCGCGAAGTGAAGGAAATCTGCGAAAGCTTCCTGGGTATCGACCCGGCGGAAAAATGGATTCCGGTCCGCCCGGCGCAGCACTATACCATGGGCGGGGTGCGCACCAATCCCACCGGCGAGTCCCGTACGCTGAAAGGCCTGTTCGCCGCAGGCGAAGCCGCCTGCTGGGATATGCACGGTTTTAATCGCCTGGGAGGCAACTCTGTGGCGGAAACCGTGGTGGCCGGCATGATCGTCGGCGAATACATCGCCGATTTCTGCGATAACATCGGCAACAGTTTTGATATTCCCATGGGACTGGTTAAGGAGTTCGGCCGGCGGGAAGAGGCGAAGCTTAACGTCTTGCTCAAAGGCACCGGCACTGAAAACGCCTTTAAGCTCAATATGGAAATGCAGGACACCATGACCCGCTGCGTGGGGATTTTCCGCAGCGGCGAGGCCCTGCAGGAAGGGGTGGCGAAACTGCAGGAACTGTTGGTGCGCAGCCGTAATATCGGCGTGAGCAATCGGGTCCCGGGCGTGAACCCCGAGCTGGTGATGGCCTATCGGGTGCAGAAAATGATCAAGCTGGCGCTCACCGTTTCCTATGGCGCATTGCAGCGTACCGAGAGCCGCGGCGCCCATTTCCGCAGAGACTTCCCGCACCGCGATGACCAGCAGTGGCTCAAGCGTACCCTCTCGTTCTGGCGGGATGATAACGCCACGCTGCCGGAGCTGGAGTATGAAGACCTGGACGTGATGAAGATGGAGCTTCCGCCGGGGTGGCGCGGTTATGGCGCCAAAGATTATATCGATCATCCCGATACCCCCAAGCGTGCCGCTGAGGTTGAAGAAATCAAGCAGCGCATGGCCGGGCAAGATCGATACGCCGTTCAGAACGCGATCATGTCTTACACGGATAAGTTGCCAGCCAAACTGCGCGGACTTAATGAACGCATTGATGAGCCACTGGATAGATGAGCTACCTATGAACGAAAATCAAAACAATGACGTACCGCTTACCCCGGACCAAGTCGCTGCTTTCACCGGTAATGGTAATAATGAGAAGCAGGCGCCGAATCGTCTGCTGACGCTGCGTATTTTGCGTTATAACCCGCAGGATCCGGCCAGTAAGCCGCATATGCAAAGCTACCAGGTCGAAGAAGCGGTGGGTATGACCCTGTTTATCGCGTTAAATGAAATCCGGCAGCATCAGGATCCGACGCTGCAATTCGATTTTGTCTGCCGCGCGGGTATCTGCGGCAGTTGCGCGATGACCATCAACGGCCGGCCCGGTTTGGCTTGCCGCACGTTGACCAAATCCCTGGGGACGGAGATTTCGTTAACCCCGCTGCCGTTCTTTGAACTGATTGGCGATCTGTCCGTGAATACCGGCAAATGGATGCATGGTATGAGCGAGCGGCTGCAAACCTGGGTGCATATCAAAGAGCAGGAGATCAATCTGAGCAAAGCGGAAGAGCGGATGGATCCGACTCTGGCCGAGAAAATCTACGAGCTTGATCGTTGTATAGAATGCGGTTCGTGCGTTGCCGCCTGCGGCACCGCACAGATGAGGCACGATTTTATCGGCGCGGTGGGCATGGGTAAAATCGCCCGTTTCCGTATGGATCCCCGGGATGATCGCACCGATGACGATTATTATGAAGTTATCGGCGATGATAACGGCGTATTCGGCTGTATGTCGCTGCTGGCCTGCCATGATATCTGCCCGAAACAGCTGCCGCTGCAAACCCAGATAGCGTTCCTGCGCAGAAAGATGGCGACGATCGGTTAGTCGCTTATTTGGTATAGTTGCTGGCGGTGTTATTCGCCTGAATATCATTAGGTATAGCTTGGATGCTATATTTTTACCGGCTGACCAAGTGTCCGGCCGGGACAGGATGATAGATCGTAAACACGCCGTGAATCCATCCCTGGAGGCTCGATCCGCGCCATCCCTGGCGCGGACGGTTTACTCTTCTATCTTCCCGTCCCGCCCCATTATCTCCGAGTTAGCCTGTTAAAAGGCCGCCACTCCCCCTCTACAGAACGGTAACTTCTCCGCCATCGGGCGTGACGATGAATTTGTTTAGCTGGCGGGATACGGGTAGACTTCATCCCCGGTTTGAATCAGGAGGGACTCATCATGAACGAAACGGCAAGCTGGCAGCCCAGCGCCTCCATCGCCAATTTATTAAAACGTGCGGCCATAATGGTGCGGATCCGGCAGTTTTTTACCGATCGCGGCTTACTGGAAGTGGAAACTCCCGCCATGAGCCAGGCGACGGTGACGGATGTGCATCTTTCGCCTTTCCAGACCCATTTTGTCGGGCCGGGAGCGGCGCAGGGCCTGACGCTCTACTTGATGACCAGTCCCGAATACCATATGAAACGCCTGCTGGCAGCCGGAAGCGGACCGATCTTTCAGATTGGCCGCAGTTTTCGTAATGAAGAGGCCGGTCGGCATCATAATCCCGAGTTCACCATGCTGGAGTGGTATCGGCCCCATTATGATATGTACCGGCTGATGAACGAAGTGGACGATCTATTACAGCAAACGCTGGATTGCGATAGTGCCGAGACTGTCTCCTATCAGCAGGTCTTCATCCGGCATATCGGCATCGATCCCCTGTCGGCCGACAAGGCGCAGCTGTGCGACGCCGCGGCAAAACTTGATCTGGCGGATGTGTGCACGCCGGATGAGGATCGGGATACGCTGCTGCAAATGTTGTTCGCCATGGGCGTTGAGCCGCTTATCGGCCGCGATAAACCGACGTTTGTTTATCATTTTCCCGCCACCCAGGCGGCCCTGGCTGAAATCAGCTCCGAGGATCACCGGGTCGCCGATCGTTTTGAGGCTTATTTTAAAGGGGTGGAACTGGCCAATGGCTTTCGGGAGTTAGCCGATGCCACTGAACAGCGCCAGCGTTTTGTGCAGGATAACCGTAAGCGGGCCGCCCTGTCATTGCCGGAACAGCCTATCGACGAGCACCTGCTGGCGGCCCTGACGCACGGCATCCCTGAATGCTCAGGGGTAGCGCTGGGTGTAGATCGGCTGGTGATGCTGGCGCTGAAGGCAGACAGCCTGGCGGATGTTATCGCTTTCCCGGTGGAGAGAGCCTGAACCCCCGCTGAACATCGGTTTCCAAGGTATAGGAGTCTTGAAACGTTGCTGAACATCGGTTTCCAACGGATAGGAGTCTTGAAACGTTGCTGAACATCGGTTTCCAACGGATAGGAGTCTTGAAACGTTGCTGAACATCGGTTTCCAATGGATAGGAGTCTTGATGCACGGCTTCAAGCCGGTTTGGCGCCGGTGAGAACCGCTCTTGAATCGTCGTTGACCGCAGATTTCCTCGCCGGTTTCCTTGCCGGTGATAAAGGCGGCTGGCGGCAGGGTTGATGGTTATTGCGAGCCGGCTTTGAATTCGGCGGGCCGTTTCAATACACCCATCCGGACCTGGAACGGCGGGAACGGCATTTCCAGGCCGTGTTCACGATACCCCTCCAAAATAAGCTGGTTAAGCTGATGCCGCAGCGGCATGCGATGGCCCATTTCCGCCGCGTGCACCCGCAGTTCAAACAGCATGATACCCTGTTGCAAATCCACTAAAAACGCCTCGGGCTGGGGATTACTCAGCACCAGCGGGCAGCGTTGCGCCGCCTGTTTAAGCAGGAGAGTGACCGTTTCGCTGTCGGCATCCGCCGGGGCGGGGATGGTCAGCACAATGCGCGTCACCGAGTCCGACAAGGACCAGTTGATGAACTGCTCGGTGATAAAGGCCTTGTTGGGCACGATGATCTCTTTGCGATCCCAGTCGGTAATGGTGGTGGCGCGGGTATTGATGCGGGTGATGCTGCCGGTAAGTTCCCGGATGGTGACGGTATCGCCGATTCGGATGGGTTTCTCGAACAGGATCATCAGACCGGAGATAAAATTGGCGAAGATCTCCTGCAGGCCGAAACCGAGTCCGACGCCCAGCGCCGCCACCAGCCACTGTAATTTCGCCCATTCAATGCCGACCCAGGAGAAACCGATCACCCCGCCGATAAGCATCAGCAGATATTTAGTGACCGTGGTGATGGCGTAGCCGGTGCCGGGGGCTAAATCCAGATGCTGCAACAGCGCCAGCTCCAGCAGCGCCGGCAGGTTGCGCACCAGCTGCGCGGTGATGATAAGCACCAGCACCGCGATCAGCACTGACGCCAGGGTGATGGGCTGAATGCTTTCCACGCCTTTGACGCTTGAGCTGACATCCCATAACCGGATATTTTCCAGGAAGCCGAATGCCGAATGGATTTCCGACCATAGCCATAACACCGAAATGAAGGCGATAAGGGTCAATATCGAACGCACCAGACGCAGAGACTGGGCGCTGATGGCGTCCAAATCCACTATCGGTTCGTCCACCTCGGCGGCGTCGTTTAGCTGAGAAGGGGACAAATCCTCTTCGTTGCGCGCCCGCTGCGCCAGGATTTCCGACCGGCGCTGCTTGGCCCGATCGAAGGCGATTCGGCGCCGCTGGATAAACATCCACCGGCGAATGATATGGTAGACGACCAGCAATAAAAACCAAATGACCACCGAGGTCTCCAGTCGCGCGAGCAGCGCCTGGGCGGTGGACAGATGCCCGAGGCAGGCCGCCACCGCCGCCACCAGGGGCGCGCACTGCAGCAAATTCCACAGTGTCCGGTTCACCCCGTTATCCCCGGAGCCGGATTTATCCAGATAGAGGGGAATACCGGCCCGTTTGAAACTGTTGGTCACCATGCTCAGGGCTGCGCATAGCAATACAAAGCATACCCGGCCCAGGGTGCCGGAAAATTCCCGGTCATTGAGATTATCAAAGGTGATTAATGCCATGATAAGCGGCACGATAAGCCCGATGGACAGGCTGTAATAATGCATGGCCCGTGCCACCCTATGCACCGGCCAGCCAAGATGGGCAATGAATAAACCGCGTGGTTGGGCGAAGTGGGCGCTTACCATAAACAGCCATAAGACCGGGACGGTGGCCACTAGGCCGTCGCCCACCGCCACCGCCACCGGATAGGGCCAGGCATGCTGTAACCCGTAACCCAGGGCGGCCCACAGCACCGGCAGGGGCAGCGCCATCACAATGGACCAGAATACCGTGCGCAGGGTGAGATAAAAATAGTCCTGGTTGACCTTGCCCACCTTGCTGGCGGAGCGGTCCAGGAAGGCATGGTAGTGATGACGGGAGCTGACGCTGAACCCTACCAGCAATAGCGCGCAAAACAGCGGTATCAGGGTTTCCTGGCTGGTGAGCATCATAATGAACGCGTGGCTGAGCTGGGTGAAGGTATCCAGTGACAGCAAGCGCCTGAGATCCTGAGCCAGGTGCAGCGGAAAGGCGAGGCTCAGCGGGCTGACATCCGCCACCCAAAACAGATAGCGGTGGGCGGCTTCCCTGATTTCACTCATGGCGTCCACCAACTGGCCGTTGGCGACCTTCAGTTTGGTGAGTTCCAATATCTGGGTATCGTAGCCCGACAGCAGCGAGTTCAGCAATTCCCGCTGGGTGCGCAGCTGCGCCGCAAAAATTCTGTTCTGCTCCGCGGTCAGCGGCTTGCCGTCGTCTTGCTTGCCCTGCGCCGGCTGCGGCAGCTTGTTCAGCAACTCCTCATAGTGCAGGCGGCTGACGCGCAGCTGCGCCATATCGCTGTCCAACTGCTGCGGTTTGGGTAAATCGGGCAAACGCGATATCTGGGCGCGTAACGTCTCACCCAGTGCCGGGGAATCCGCAATCCACTGCGCCTGTTCACGCAGGGTGTTCAGCGCTTGCCTGACCTGCAGGGTCTGGGTGGCGGCCTGGCGCTGCTGCGAGGCGATAAGATCCATGCGTTGGGCCTGCTCATTGAGCGCAACGGACAATTCGCGATTGATTTGCAACTGGCTGCTGATGGCCTGGGGTAAATCACCACTCTGTCCGGCCAGAAGTTCGGTGCGCTCCAGCGCCCGTTCCGCTTCCTGCTGGCGCAACGCGTTTAGCCGGTTGCGCAGCGCCTGTAAATACAGATCGACGCCGTCATGGCGTTTTTTCAGCACATCCGTGCGCAGGCGCGACAATTCCTGCCGGTTATTGGCGCTTAACTGCGCCAGCTCCAGTTCATCCACCCGGGCGCGCCGGGCGGCGGCTTCCGCCTGAAGTCTTCGGTTTTCCGCCCGTGCCGGCGGGGATGACGGGGTGCTGTTTTGTGATTGAAGACGATGTTCGGCCTCTCGCAAGATTCTTCGCGCCGCCATTTGCTGTTGAGGCAGGTGGTTCAACGACTCGCTGATATCCCGCGCCTGTTCCTGCTCCAGCTGCAATTGACGGCTCAGCTCCAGCAGCTGGCTGCCGGTTTGCACGATTTGCTGTTCCAGTTCGCCGGCGGTGAGTTTGCCGTTGACCTCGGCGGCCTTACCCTGTTCCCCCGCCAGCTGTTTTCGCAGCGCGGCGGTAAGTTGGGGAAAATCGTCAATGGCTTTCTGATATTGCCGGCCGCGCTCGGCGGCGGCCTTGCCTTCGGTGATGAAGTTCAGCGTGCTTTGCAGGGATTCGACGATATCCGCCTGGTGGGGGGCGGTTTTATTGGATTCAGCCTGCTGCAGCTCTTTTCTGACCTGCGCTTCGTCAGGGAAGGCGGCGGCAAAAAGCGGGGCTGAAAGCATCCACCCCAGCATGACGAGAATGATTAGACGCACGCTTTTTCCCTCCTGGAACCTGCAGGGCAACTCAGGGCCGCGGATTTTCGGCCTGGTGCGGGATGCCGTCGGCCAGACGCTCGCCGACGCGGGTGACGGCCCGGGCATGCAGACGATCGTTAAGCGTCACGCCGCCCTTGGCGAACAGATTGACCACGGTGGAACCCAGCTTGAAACGGCCCATCTCCAGGCCTTTCAGCAGGACAACCGCGCTGTCGTCGTTTGCCTGCGGGAAACGCCAGCGCTTGATGATGCCCTCCCGCGGCGGGGTGACGGTGCCGGACCAGACGGTCTCGATGCTGCCGACAATGGTGGCGCCCACCAGGATTTGCGCCATCGGCCCGAAATCGGTGGAGAACACACAAATGAGCCGTTCATTACGGGCGAATAAATTCGGGATCGAAGCCGCCGTCAGCGGATTCACGGAAAACAGCTCGCCAGGCACATAAATCATCTCCCGCAGAATGCCGTTGCAGGGCATATGCACCCGATGATAATCCCTCGGGGCGAGATAGGTGGTGACAAAGGTCCCGTCGCGGAATTCTTCCATTAACCGCTCGTTGCCGGCCAACAGCGCTTCCAAGGTATAATCGTGACCCTTGGCCTGGAATATGCGGTCGTCCAGGATCGGGCCGGACTGGGAAATGATACCGTCCGCCGGCATCACCAGGACATTCGGGTCCGCATCGATAGGCCGCGCGTCGTCCCGCAGCGGGCGCACGAAAAACGCGTTAAAGGTTGGGTAAGCCGAGAGTTCCGGTTGCTGCGCTTCCTGCATGTCCACCCGGTAGTAACGCACGAACAGGCTGATGACCATCTTGGTCAGCCAGCCGCCCCGGTAATCCGCCGCCCGTCCGGCCAGTTGAGTCAGGGCGGTTTTCGGCAGTAAATATTGCAATGCTATTTTCATCCTATCCAGCACGTAAAACCTCGTACATAAGCGGTTGACACAAAAAAGAGGAAAAAGTGTACTGGCGGCAAGGATAAAGGTCAGTGATCGGTTTCGGAAAAGGATTTACGCGTCTTTACCTGCGACATGCTTTCCAGTATCTGGTGATAATTATCGAAACGCACCGCCGATATTTCCCCCGCATCCACGGCGGCGCGAATGGCGCAGCCAGGATCGGTATTATGGCGACAGTCACGAAATTTACAACTGCCTAAATACTCCCTGAATTCGACAAAGCCCCGGGTGATTTGTTCCGGTTCCAAATGCCATAAACCGAATTCACGCACCCCGGGGGAATCGATGAGCAGGCCGCCGTGCTTGAAATGGTACATGCGCGCGGCGGTGGTGGTGTGCTGTCCGAGACCGGAGTTGTCGGAGACATTATTGACGACGATGGGGGCCAGTTCGTCGGGGAGCAGGGCGTTTAACAGGCTGGACTTGCCCACCCCGGACTGGCCTGCGAAGATGCTGATGCGATCCGTCAGCGCGGTCTTGAACTCTTCCATGCCCTCCAGGGTTTGGCTGGAAACCATAATGACCCGATAACCGATGCGGCTGTAGACTTCCATGGTCTTATCCACCCATGAACGGGCTTCTTCATCCAGCAAGTCTATCTTATTCAATACGATGAGCGGTTCCACCTCCACCGTTTCGCAGGCCACCAGGTAACGATCGATGATATTCACCGATAATTCCGGCAGGATCGCCGAGACGATAACGATTTGATCCATATTCGCCGCGATGGGTTTGACCCCGTCGTAAAAGTCGGGGCGGGTGAGCACCGAGGTACGGGGATGAACCGCTTCGACGATACCGCTGATGCCCGCCAGCGCTTCGGTGCCGGGTCGCCATACCACGCGATCGCCGGTGACCAGCGAGGTGAGGGTGCGGCGGATATTACAGCGATGCAGGCTGCCCTCGGCGGATTCCACGTCGGCGTGCATACCGAAGCGGCTGATCACAATGCCTTCCTGGGCCTCCCCCAGCAGCGCGTCATCCACATCGACGCCGCGGTCTTTTTTCAGGCGACGCTGATGGTTAGCCTGTACGCGGCGTTGCTGGCCTTTGGACAGTTTATTTTTGCTCACTGCGCCTCACTTGTAGCACATGGATCGCCTGGGGCGACTAAAACGTCTATGATACACAGTATTCTATCAGATACGCCGTAAAACCCTTTACATCGAGAAAAACATGTCGGTAAACGAGAACAGCCTAATATGGATCGACCTGGAAATGACCGGCCTGGATCCGGAACGCGATCGCATCATTGAAATCGCCACCCTGGTGACGGACGCCAACCTGACAGTCCTGGCGGAAGGTCCGGTTCTGGCGGTGCACCAGTCCGATGAACAACTGGCGCTGATGGACGAATGGAACGTCCGCACCCATAGCGCCAGCGGGCTGGTGGACCGGGTCAAGGCCAGCACCATTGATGAAGACGCCGCGGTGGAGCAAACCCTGGAATTCCTGCGCCAATGGGTGCCGGAAGGTAAATCACCCATTTGCGGCAACAGCATCGGCCAGGATCGCCGTTTCCTGTTTCGCTATATGCCGGCGCTGGAAGCTTATTTCCACTACCGTTATCTGGATGTCAGTACGCTTAAGGAGCTGGCGCGCCGCTGGAAACCTGAGATACTGGAAGGCTTGAGCAAAAATAGTACCCACCAGGCCCTGGACGATATCCGGGAGTCGGTGGCGGAATTAGCCTATTACCGCGAGCATTTCATCCGGCTATGATCGGTGCGAGCCCCTCCCGGCGCCGGGAAAACCAGCACATCGATGATTAAATAATCAATCAAACGAAAAGAAGGAATTTTTGGCGCTCGGGGGCTTGCGGTGAAAATGTTTTCTCGTATAATGCGCTCCCCATACCGATAACGTTTTTAACGCTATCGGCAAAGCGGGAATAGCTCAGTGGTAGAGCACAACCTTGCCAAGGTTGGGGTCGCGAGTTCGAGCCTCGTTTCCCGCTCCAAATTAAGCACTGCGGGGTTACATGACATTCCGCGGTACATTGAAATCAGGACCTTCGGGTCCTTTTTTCGTTTCAGCGGCCGGGAAGGATTGTCAGCGCCAGGCGAGCCATCGTTTCGGCCAGGGTTGCGGCGCAAGCCTGCGGGATGCCGAGTGCCTGGACGCGCTGATCCAACTGCTGTTCAAGTTAGCTGCGTTTAACATTCCTGTTCATATAGATTCGTTCTAAATCTTCGGTTGTGCCCGATAGTGGTTCAGAAAGATAGCCACTGCTTCGTCAATCACGGCCTGCCGTTCCGCTTGAGTGAACGTCTCCTCATGGCCCAGCACCCTTATCCACAGCAGCGGCTCATCGATGAGACCCAGGAACTGACGTGCCGCGCGCTCGCCGTTCTTGATGACCAGCGTGCCGAGTTCGCCTTGCTTCTCGAATTACGCCGCGAGCAAGGCCGGCCTGATCGGTCTGGCGCACTACTACGCGGCCGCGCTGGCCAAGGAAGGCATCACCTCCAACGCGATTGCGCCGGCGTTGATCGAGACGGAGATGCTCAAAGGCAACCCGGCCATCAAGCCGACGCTTATCCCCCTCGGCCGTTTCGGCCAGACCGACGAAGTGTCTTCTGTGGTCGTCATGCTGGCCGGCAATGGCTATATCACCGGCCAGACCATCAATGTTAATGGCGGCTGGTACATGTGCTAGGGGATAAATTTTCATGAAAACAGAGCTTCAACTGGATTACGCCGACGCAAGATCGATTGCCGATGCCTGTGGAAACGAATCAATCAGGACGGATGTCCCGGTCAGTATCGCCGTACTGGACCCAGCGGGCCATCTCCTGCTGATGGTCCGGTTCGACGGCGCCTCGTTCCAGACCCCCGAGGTGGCGCGGGGCAAAGCATTGACTTCGGTGATGATGAGAAAGTCCAGCAAGGCGATTGAAGACGCCACGCTCTCTCGTCCAACCTTGGGGACGTTCAATGATGGCCGCCTGCCGATTCAAGGGGGAATGCCGATATTTGCCAACGGTGTCTGCATTGGTGCGGTCGGTGTCTCGGGAGGCACCCCTGAACAGGACGAGTCCATCGCACAGGCCGGGGTGGATGCGTTTAGCCGTGACAACGGGGCGGCCTAGCACGCCAATATCAATGTAAATTGTGGGCGGTGGCGGGACGATGAGACCTGTCCTCCGCGTATATTAACCTGGCCACGCCTTCAGCGCCCTGGCGACGGTGCGATAAAGGTCGTCCCGG
Organism: Sodalis sp. dw_96; assembly: GCF_018449575.1. GTDB lineage: Bacteria > Pseudomonadota > Gammaproteobacteria > Enterobacterales > Enterobacteriaceae > Acerihabitans. The sequence continues at coordinate 330,551 of NZ_JAAVUT010000003.1, forward strand.
GTCGCGCCGGACTGCGCATCGAACGCCATCCCCCAGCCCACCACCATAATAAACCGCGCGAGCTCGTCCGGATCCTGATCCTCCGGCAGATCGCCGCTTGCCCGGGCCTGTTGAAACCGCTCGCGTAACCTTGCCCGGCGGGCCTCGCGTATTGACGAGAGCTCCCGACGTACCGGACCCGAATCATCAAAACAGGGCAATGAGCAATTTACGCTAAGACAGCCGGGCGGGCATGCCGGATCGGTATAAAGATCCGCCATCCGGTACAGTATATGCTCCGCGACACCGAGGGCGGTGGGCTGACTCAAGGCCTCTTCCGCATAGCCAAGACGGATTTTTGCATAGCGTTCCAGGACCGTCTTGAACAGGCCGTCCTTACTGCCGAAGGCAAAGTAGAAGCTGGGGGGCGTAATGCCCATCGCTTTGGTCAGGTCAGCCAGGGATGTCCGTTCGTAACCTTTGCGCCAGAAAAGCTCGGTTGCCGCCTCAATTGCCTTATCGACGTCGAATACTCGCGCGCGCCCCATTTGCCGCTTACCCCACCCTGCATAGTTTCACATTATAGCGATCATTATACATCATCTTGACAAGACCTGATATCGTAATATAGTGATCACTATATTACGGTTGGTTCACACATTTACCCGACCGGGGGAGGTTGGCAACGGCTGACCTGTCTTCAGCAACCATGGAGTCAATATGCAATTCACCACATTCGGCCGGACCGGTCTGACCGTATCCCGTCTCTGCCTGGGCACCGGAACCTTCGGTAAACAAACCGACGAAGCGGAATCAAAGCGGATCTTTGATATCGCTTCGGAAGCCGGCGTTAATTTCATCGACACCGCGGATATGTACCCGGCCGGCATCGGCGCCTCCGGCATGGGGCGCAGTGAAGAGATTACCGGCCGCTGGCTGAAGGGCAAGCGCGACCGCTTTATTCTTGCCACCAAGGCGGGCGGCCCCATGGGTCCTTCCCCCTGGGACCAGGGTACTTCGCGTAAACATTTGCTTGACGCAATCGACGCGTCCCTGCGCCGATTGAACGTTGAGTATGTCGATCTCTACCAGCTTCATTTGGATGATGCGGCTACCCCCCTGGACGAGACAATCGAAGCACTTGACGCCATCGTCCGCTCAGGCAAGGCGCGCTATGTCGGCGTATCGAACTTCCTGGCCTATCGGCTCGCGCGCGCCATCGGTCGCCAGGAAACGTTAAAATTGGTTCGGTTCGTTTCGGTGCAGCCGCGTTATAACCTGCTGTTCCGTGAAATCGAACGCGAGCTGTTGCCCTTGGCCAGAGAGGAAAACCTGGCGGTCATCCCCTTCAATCCCCTCGCCGGAGGATTGCTGACAGGCCGTTACCGGCAGGACGAGACGCCGGAACAGGGACGTTTCTCGGCGGAAGTCGGGCAGTTTGGCGCCATGTATCAGGCGCGCTATTGGCATCAGCGCGAGTTCGAGACTATCGCTAAGCTGCAAGTGGCCGCCGGGGAGATCGGGGAACCGCTGACCAAGCTGGCCATCGCCTGGATTCTGGCAAACCCCGCCATCACCTCGGTTATTCTGGGCGCGAGCCGGGCGGAGCAACTGACCGATTCTCTGGCCGCGGTGGATTACAGCCTTCCGGCGGATCTCAAGGCCCGGTTTGATGAACTCACCATTGAATATCGCCGTGGGGACGCGGCGAGATAGTACGATATACCTGCCGACGAATGCTGACGAATGCCGGCCTCACAGCGAGGGGCTTAGGTGGAAACGGCGCATCAAAACGTTGACGCCGGGGTTCCGCTGGGATTAAGCAAGGGGATAAACGGTGGCGAGTTAGGGAAACTGCTGCCGTTCTGAACGGTTGAGCCCCGGCATTTAAAAAGAACTTGTCAGTTTTAAACATCTGGTCCATAATGCAGTCCGTCTTTGAAAAAGATGAATAAATATCAACGGAATCAATCGATTGTGTTGAAAATGTTCTGAAAGCGCAGCAGAAATACTTTGTACGGCGGCACTCTTCGTAAATATTGAGCGGGTGCGTTTCGGTAAAGGCATTCTGTGCAAATGCGTTTTGTGGAACATTATGCGGGAATAGCTCAGTGGTAGAGCACAACCTTGCCAAGGTTGGGGTCGCGAGTTCGAGCCTCGTTTCCCGCTCCAATTCTTCTTATGAACCAGCTGATTTTATACGACTAAATTCTTCCTCCCAGCTCCTCGAAGAAGATGACCTGTAGCTGCTGTCGAATTATCTCGATGGGGTTGCCCTATATATCGAGGTCTCCCACCGTCGGATCGGCGGCCATCACATTTTTTTACCTTGGCGTAAATCCCGGTTTTTGATGATCAGCATCTGCCCCTTCTAAAAGTCCCTAATCCAGGTTTTGCCGTGATGCGGCGATTTTTTCGCGCACAGCGTCGGTGGCGCCGGGTCCGGCGACAATCCGGTACTCCTGTGGTGATATCTCTTTGCCGGTGTTTCGGTCCGCAAAGAAAGGAACAGCCATTTTTTGGCTCTTGATATTCTTGAGCTGAACAATGTCCCCCTCAGGGGCGAAATAGGTGTTCCCCCATTCCAGCAATGCCCCTATGACCGGATAGAAATCGCGACCGCACTGCGTCAGGATATATTCATACCGCTCCGGACGTTCACTGTAGCGGCGTCGTTCAAAAATGCCGGCTTCCACCAGTTCTTTGAGGCGGCGCGTCAACGTGTTAGGCGCAATGCCTTCCACGCCTTTCTGAAATTCGTCGAATTTCCTGGCCCCGTAAAAAGCCTCGCGCAGAATCAAGATGCTCCACCATTCGCCAACCTGATCAAGGCTGCGGGCGATAGGACACACAAGCTGGTCAAAACTCTTATGTTTCATGATTGCTCCCTGTCAAAACCACAGATATCAAAAGTAACTTGCATGATGATAGTGACATTGTTACTATCATCATGCAAGTGACAAACGGTGCAAACATCCACCATGACAATGCAGCGCTGATGCATTAAATCATCGACCCCCCAGCCAGCTATAGGAGAATAAAGATGAATCTTAAAGAAAAATCAGTTTTGATCACCGGTGCGAATCGCGGCCTCGGTGCCGAGATTGTACGCTCCTTCTTACAGCACGGCATCGGCAAGGTTTATGCGGGTGCTCGCAATCCCTCATCCCTGCCTGACTTTAACGATGCGCGAGTTATTCCCGTACGGCTTGATATCACTAAGCCTGACGAAGTCGCCGCCGCCGCACAAAACATCGGTGCTGTGGATATCCTGCTGAACAATGCCGGCATCATGAATTTCAGCGGTATTCTCACGGCCTCAACCGCAGAGCTGTCGGCGGATATGGACGTAAATTACTATGGCACCGTTCGCATGATTCAGGCTTTTGCGCCCTTGATGGAAAAGCACGGCGGCGGCGTGATTGCAAATCTTGTCAGCGTTGTCGGCCTGGCGTCGGTGCCGGGCATTGAAGGCTATTCAGCATCGAAAGCGGCGCTGTTTTCCGCCACACAGGCGGCACGTACGGCCTTGAAGTCCAAGAATATCACTGTAATCGGCGTCTTTCCCGGCCCCATTGATACCGACATGGCGAAAAACTTGCCGCTCGACAAGGCATCGACGGTTGATACAGCCGAAGACATCGTCAAGGGCATTATTGCCGGGCAGGAAGACATTTATCCTGATCCCACCTCGAAACAGATTTCCGGTCTTTGGGGCAGTAATCCCAAGGGATTGGAGCAATTCTTCGCCGATATGGCGGGTTAATCGATCGTAAAGGCCGCTCGCGGGATAATCATTTCGCGGCCGGTTCGCGCTCGGATAAGGAGAAGAAAATGACTGAAGCAAACATCTTGGTTAGTGGCGCAACCGGGCGTACCGGCGGCGCGGCCATAAACGAACTTCTGAAAATGGGTAAGCCGGTACGGGCCTATGTGCGATCGGATAACGAAGAAGTCGCGGCGTTGCGCAAACGCGGGGTTGAGATTGCCTTTGGCGATTTCACCAACCTTGACCATATCCGCAGCGCGATGGAGGGCATCAACTCCGCTTATTTTCTTTATCCCATAGCGCCGGGCATTATCAGCGCCGCCGCCTTTTTTGCCCAGGCGGCCAAAGAAGCCGGCGTAACCGCGATCGTCAACATGTCGCAGATATCGGCACGTCGGGAATCGGCAAGCCATGCCGCGCAGGATCATTGGATTTCCGAGCGGGTCTTTGACTGGTCAGGCGTGGCGACAACGCATCTTCGCCCGACTTTTTTTGCCGACTGGCTGGCATACGATCATTTCGCCAAGGAGATTTGGGACAGGAAAAAAATCGAATTTCCCTTCGGCAACGGACGTCATGCCCCCATCAGCGCGGAGGATCAGGGGCGGGTTATCGCGCATATTCTCGCCAATCCGGTCGGTCATGAAGGCAAAATCTATACCCTGCACGGTCCCGTCGAAATGAACCATACGGAAATCGCCGCCGCCATGAGTGAGGTGCTGGGGGTGAAAATCGACTATGCGCCGGCCTCCGTTGAGGCATTCAAGCAAAAAATGGAGCAGGTTTACCAGTTCCCGCCGTTCCTGGTACAGCACCTGGTGGAAGTGGCGCGAAACTACCAGGCGGGCATCTTCGCGGGCACCAATGATAACGTAGAGAACATCACCGGCGCCCCGGCGCTTACCGTGCGGGCTTTTATCGAGAAGAACCGCGGGGTGTACGCCTGAGAAGCGCATTAACGTCATGTCGATGGCGCGTTGATGGCGCGTTTATGGTGCAATTTTATTAATCGCGCCATAATCGCGCCATCATTTCGTTGCTCTCGGCTACGCCTGTGAATTCAATAAATACGTCTATCAGACGATCTTAAACGCATTCCAGCCTCTGACGGTGGCCGATTTGTCGGCGGAACATCCGGCCATTGCGCGACGGACCCTTCAGCGCTGGTTGAAGCAGCTTGTCGCTGATGGCAAAGTGTGGGCGCAGGGGGAGGGCCGGGGGCGGCACTATTTGGTCGACCTCAATGTGGTCCACCTCAATCACTTGGCGCACATCAGTGAAGTATTCGATTTACTGCTGGCCAAAGCGCGGGCCATTACCGATCCTTTCGAACAGTCATTTTTTATGATGGTCCATCTGCCCTATCTGCAACCCTTCGCCGATATCAATAAACGTACCTCCCGCCTGGCGGCCAATCTGCCGCTGCTGCGGGCCAAACATTATCGAACCTTGAATTAAGGCTATACCCTGAATAATTCGAATTGCAGGAAGGCGGCAACGCAGCGACAAATCTGTCTGGAACAGATTTGAACGCTTCTTGCAGCGGCCCCGAAGGGGCGAGGACAAGGGAGGGGGCCGAGTATTGCCAATGCCCCCGCAACCTGAAGCATGGCGGCTATATCGGCGCTGGGTTGATACGTTTACATCAGCTGCGGCAATAATTCGCTGCCGCCCAAGGCGCCGATGATGGCGCCGGAGGCTACCATCTGCGCGGCATTGGCGATATCCGTCGCCATGTAGCGATCGGTGGTCAGCGAGGCGATCTGTTTTCTCACCTGCCGCGTGACCTTGAGCAGCTCAGGGCTGGTGGCGAGGGGGGCGCGGAATTCAATGCCCTGGGTGGCGGCCATGATTTCGATGCCCAGGATAGCGTAAAGGTTATCGAGCATTTTCAGCAGGCGGCGCGCGCCGTGGCAGGCCATGGAGACGTGATCCTCCTGGTTGGCTGAAGTGGGGGTGGAGTCCACCGAGGCGGGATGGGTCATTTGCTTGTTTTCGCTCATCAGGGCGGCGGAGGTGACCTCAGCGATCATCATGCCGGAATTGAGCCCGGGAGCGGCCACCAAAAACGCCGGCAGGCCGAAGCTCAAGGTGGGATCCACCATCAGGGCGATACGCCGCTGAGCGATGGACCCGATCTCGGCGATGGCCAGCGCCAGGATATCCGCCGCGAATGCCACCGGCTCCGCATGGAAGTTGCCCCCCGATACCACGGTATTATCAGACAGCAGCAGCGGATTATCGGTGACGGCGTTGGCCTCGGTGCATAACGTGGCCGCCACCTGGCGGATTAAGTCGAGGGCGGCGCCGGCTACCTGCGGCTGGCATCGAATGCAATAGGGATCCTGCACGCGCGGGTCGTTTTCCAGATGACTCTGGCGTATTGCGGACTTGTCCAGCAAACGGCTGAGGCTGCGGGCGGTGTCTATCTGTCCCCGGTGGCCGCGCAACTGGTGGATTTCATCATGCAGCGGGGCGGTGGAGCCCATGATGGCATCGGTGGTGAGGGCGCCGGAAATCATGGTGGTTTGCAGCGCCCGATGAGCGCCGAACAGCCCGGTAAGCGCCAGCGCGGTGGAAACCTGCGTGCCGTTGATCAGCGCCAGACCCTCTTTGGCCGCCAACACCACCGGTTTTAGTCCCGCCAGCTTCAGCGCCTGTTGAGCAGGCATTCTCTGGCCAAGCATATACGCTTCTCCTTCCCCTATCATCACCGCCACCATATGCGCCAGGGGCGCCAGATCACCTGATGCCCCCACGGATCCCTGCCCGGGAATCACCGGAATGACGTCGCAGGCCAGCATCCCTTCGATAAGACGGATAATATCGTAGCGTACCCCGGAGGCGCCTCGTCCCAGCGAGATAAGCTTCAGGGCCATGATCAGGCGCACCACCGGCCTGGCCAGCGCTTCTCCCACGCCGCAGCAGTGGGATAAAATCAAATTGCGCTGCAGAGTGGCCACGTCTTCGGCGGGAATGCGCACAGACGCCAGCTTGCCGAAACCGGTATTGATACCGTAGACCGCCACATCTCCCGCCACAATCTGCGCCACGCGCGCCGCGCTGCGCTGTATCGCCTCTTCCATGGCCGGATCGAGCCGGACGCCGACGTCGGAACGATAGATTTGCTCCAGTTCCGGCAACGTCACCTTGCCGGGTTTCAAGATAATCATGCTGTATTTCCTATGAAGTGGGTTACCCTGCCGCTTATCCGCCGGTCAGGCCAGTTCTACCGTAAGCCATATGGGGGTTTTGGTTTCAAAGGTGCTTTTCCAGACCTCAATACCCACCTGGTCAAGACGATCGGTATGTTCCGGCGCCACTTCTCCCAATACCGGCTGGGCCAAATCCTCGGTGGTGGGGCCGTATTGGACGATAAATTTCTGTCCGGTGGACTGGGAAAAACGCAGTCGCCCTTTCGGGGCATCGCAGATTCTTTCCCGCACATGGATAGGGGCGGTGGACACCAGCGGGCACCAGGCATACATGGACTCGCCGGTGACCACGGCATGATCCTGCAAAATGGTAAAGGGCAGGGCGTTAATGACATCCTGGCACAGCTCCGGGTTTTCATTTACCGCCAGATAGGCATCCACGGTAATTCCCAGCGGTTGCCAGGTCAGGCGGATCTTTCTGCCCTGGTTGATCTTTACCCGCAGCGCGGGGTCGGCAAGAGTGGGGGCGACTGCTTCGGTTTGGCTATAGGTGAATTCTTTGCCAAGGCGCCACGGAAAATAATGGAAAGACCAGGCGGCCATTTTATTGGTGTAAATGCAGAACGCCCTGACGGCCTCAATCGCCTGCTGTCGCGACTGCGCCCGGGGCAGCCACTCCCTCAAAGCAAAGGCCAGGGTGCCCATTTTCGGGAAGCCGCTGTAGCGCAGATAGTTGCTGTAGGGGTGATCGAAGCTGTCCAGGATAAAGATGAATTGCGACAGGTCGATATCGGTGTTTTCAACGATCTGCACCAGCGGATAATAGGTATACATGGAGTAATCGCGCATCATGCCGGCCGCGATATCCCAGGTACCGAAATATTGACCGTAGCTCCCGGCCTGATTGTCCAGCGTGCCGGTGCGAAAAGCGTAGATCTCCGCGGGTTCATCATTGGCGATGAGCGCGGTATGGCTGTGAATGTCGTTAATCACATCGCCAAGGCTCGTATAACTCATACCACTCACTCCTGTCGTCGAAAAGCAACCTAACGGTGACGCCGCCCCATAGGCGCGCGTGATAATCATGACAGGATTATTGTATATACAATATAATATTATGTATATACATAAGTGATGCAAATTTAGCTGTAAATTTAGCTGTAAATTTAGTAGTGAATTTAGTTGTGAATTCAGCCTTGGATTTTATTGTGAAGCTGCCTGTTAGCCTGGTCTTTTATCAGGGAACCGGCGTTTCTTCCCGAACGAAATGGCCCGCTGAGACTTCTTTCATATATCCGGCGGTTTGCCACCCCGTGGGCGATCCGGTATAAAACACCCGCTTTTTGCCGCGCTCCAGGGCCGGGTCGGCTTCCAGGGTGGCGCTGAGCAGCGCTTGGGTATAGGGATGGCGCGGGTCATTGAAAATGTCCTCCACGGAGCCGGTTTCCACAATCAAGCCCCGCAGCATCACGGCGACCCGATGGCAAATATGGCGAACCATGCCCAGATCGTGGGAGATAAACAGATAAGACAGTCCCTGCTCATCTTGCAGTTGCTGTAGCAGGTTGATGATTTGCGCCTGAATGGAGACATCCAGGGCGGTAATCGGCTCATCCGCCACGATTAATCGGGGTGACAGCGCCAGCGCCCGGGCGATGCAGATACGCTGGCGCTGGCCGCCGGAAAACTCATGGGGATAACGGCCGATATGGCTGCTGTCCAGTCCGACCTTGGCGAACAGCGCCCGCACCCGCTGCTCTAAAGCCTGGCGGGGCTGTCTTCCCTCATGAATAAGAATGGGGTCCGCCACAAACCGGCCGGCGGTCATGCGGGGATTGAGGGCGGAGTAGGGGTCTTGAAAGATGATCTGCATGACTTTACGCAGCGGCCGCAGCTCTCTCTGGCTCAGCTCCGTCAGATCCCTGCCCTCAAGCAGCACCCGGCCGCCGCTGGGCCTCTCCAACTGCATCAGGCAGCGCGCCACGGTGCTTTTGCCCGATCCCGATTCTCCCACCAGGCCCAGGGTTTCTCCTTTCTCCAGGGAAAAGCTCACCCCTCCCACCGCGGTGAACACCCCGCGCCGGCCGAACCACGGGCTATTGACCGAATACTCTTTGCTTAAACCCTCGACCTGCAATAACGGCTGCCGGGCCGGGGGCAATGGGCTACGGGTGGTGGCTGGATTTCCTGTTGCTGTTGCAGGCAGCGGATCATGGGCTATGGCTGGATTTCCCGTGGCTGTTGCAGGCAGCGGATCATGGGTCATGGCTGGTTTTCCTGTTGCTGTAGCTGTTGCAGGCAGCGGGGCAAATCGTACCAGGCGGCCACGCGGTGCTGCGGCGTGGCGTCGGACACCGGCCGCAGCGGCGGCATTTCAAGATGGCAGCGCGGAGTGGCGAAAGGGTTGCGCGGTGCAAAGGGATCTCCCTGCGGGCGCTGGGCCGGGTTGATGGGCTGCCCGGCGATTTGAAACAAGGGCTCCCGCGGGCGCTGGCCGCGTTTGGGCAGAGATTGCAGCAATGCCCAGGTGTAGGCGCTGTAGGGCTGGCCGAACACTTGATCCACCGGCCCCGTTTCCATAATTTTACCGGCGTACAGCACCTGCACCCGGTCGGCCATGGCGGCCACCACCCCCATATCATGGGTAATCCAGATAATAGACATCCGCATTTCGTCGCGCAGTTCCCGGATCAGCTGGATAATCTGCGCCTGAATGGTGACATCCAGGGCGGTGGTGGGCTCATCGCCGATAAGCAGCTTCGGCTTGCAGGCAATGGCCATGGCGATCATCGCGCGCTGGCGCATGCCGCCGGAAAACTGAAACGGATATTGCCTGACCCGTTCAGCGGCATCGGGAATGCCCACCAGTCCCAGCAGGTCGACGGCGCGCCGGCGCGCCTTGCCGTAGCTCATGCCCATATGATGCACCAAGGGCTCCGCCAACTGTCGCCCGATGGTCAGCACCGGATTGAGGGAGGTCATAGGCTCCTGGAAGATCATGCCGATCTGTCCGCCGCGGACCTCTCGCAGCGCTTTAGGGGACAGGGCCAGCAGGTCCTTGCCCTGGAACAGCACCTCTCCCTGAATCCGTCCACCCTTGCGCAGCGGCAGCAGTCCCAGCATCGCCAGGGCCTGCATGCTTTTACCGCTGCCGCTCTCCCCCACGATACCCAGGGTTTGGTGAGAGTCCAGGTTATAGCTGATATCGTCGATAATACGCACCGGCGGCCGCCCGCGTTTAGCGGCCACCTCGACGGTAAGATTACGCACTTCCAGCAGCGGCGGCATAGGGTTCACTCCCCGGCAGAATGCAGTTTGGGATCAAAAAAGTCGCGCAGCCAGTCACCGACGAAATTGGCGCTCATGACCGTTAACACGATAGCCAGCCCCGGAAAGGCGGTGACCCACCAGGCGGTGGCGATATAGGTGCGTCCTTCCGCCAGCATTCTTCCCCAGCTCGGCCAGGGCGGTTGTACCCCCAGCCCGAGGAAACTCAGGCTGGCCTCCAGCAAAATGACCCGGGAAAACTCCAGCGTGGCGATAACCAGGATCGGGGTGAGAATATTCGGCAGCAGGTAATAACGCAGGATATGCCACGGCCCGGCCCCCACGGCGGTGGCCGACAGGACAAACTCCTGCCGCCGCAGGGCCAGCACCTGGCCGCGCACCAGGCGGGCGTAACGGATCCAACTGGTGATCGCCAGCACGATAATCAAATTGCCCAGGCTGGGACCGGCGGCGGCGATAACAATCAGCGCCAGCAAAATCAGCGGAATCGACAGCTGCATGTCCACCAAACGCATCAAAACCCGATCGGTGATGCCGCCGGCATAACCGGAGATCATGCCCACCAGCACGCCCACCACGCCGCCAATCAAAACCGCGGTGCAGCCCACGGTGATGGATACCCGGCTGCCGAACAACAGGCGGCTGAACATATCCCGTCCCAGCTGATCGGTGCCCAGGGGGTGCGATGCCAAATTGAAAAACTGATAAGAAGGCGGCTTTAACCGCTGCAATAAATTCCCGTGTACCGGGTCGGGCAGGGGCAGCAGGTAGGTGCTTAACGCCCCCAGCAGCAACATGATAAGCACTATCCCGCCAATCAGGCCGATTTTGCTGGCCGCCAGGCTGCGGCCGAAGGTTCGTATGCCAGTACCGATAATCATTGGGATTGCCTCACGCGCGGATCCAGCCAGCTATACAACAGATCCACCACCAGGCTCACCAGTAAAAACAGGCCGGATACCACCGCTACTCCCGCCTGGATTAACGGGAAATCCCGGTTGGCCACCGCCTCGACGATAAGCCTGCCGACCCCGGGCCAGGAAAAAATGGTTTCCACCACCACCGAACCCCCCAGCATCTCCCCCACCAGCAATCCGCTCATGGTCACCACCGGCAGGACGGCGTTGCGCGCCATATGCCAGCTGATGACCGTTCCCGGCGGCAAGCCCTTGGCCCAGGCGGTGCGCACATAGTCCTCCCCCATGACTTCCAGCAGGCTGGATCGGAACAGGCGGGCAATATTGGCGGCGACAAAAATCGACATCACGGCGGTGGGCATAATGAGATGCAGCACGCTGCCGGTGCCGCCGGTAGGCAGCCAGCCCAACTGGACGGAAAACAGCAGGATCATCATGATGGCCAGCCAGAACGCGGGGGTGGCCTGCCCCAGCATGGCCAAGGTGAGCACCAGGAATTCCCAGACGGAGTTGCGGTACAGCGCCGCCACCAGGCCCGCCAGGCAGCCGATCACCAGGCCGAACAGGGCGGAAAGGGACGTCAGCGTCAGGGTGGCCGGCATGCGTTCCAGCACCACCTGCAGCGCCGGACGCTGATAAAAAAAGGAGTTGCCCAGATCCCCCGACAACACATGGCGTAGAAAACCGAGATATTGCTCCAGCAGCGGGCGCTGCAACCCCAACTGTTCCCGCATGGCCTGCAGGTCGGCGGCGCTGGCTCCCTGTGGCAACAGTAAGGATACCGGGTCTCCCAGCATACGGGATACCAGGAAGATAATGGTCACCAGGCCGAATACGGCAATCAGCACTTCCACTACTCTGGACAGAATATATTTAGCCACGCGGGTCGCCTGTTATTTTGCCACCAAATCATCGACGCGTACCCAGTCATCGCCCCGTACTTTCCAACTGAACTTATTGGATGTGGCGTAGGTGAGGGGCTGGTTGAACAAAAATACCACCGGGGCCTGATCACGCATCCGTTCCGTCGCCTGCTGATAAAAGACCAGACGCTTTTGCTTGTCCACCGTAGAGCGGGCTTTCAGCACCAAATTCGCAAACACCGGGTCTTTCCAGTAGGCGCCGGGATCGGTGGGCAGATAGAGCCCCAGCAGGCCGTCGGCATCAAGGGTCGGCCAGGCCTGGCCCAGGAAAGACGCTTGTCCCATATCGCCGCGGGTATAGGCATTGGACCAGTTGGCGTATTCCATCTCCTTGATTTTGACATCCAGCCCCACATCCTGCAGCTGGGCGGCGATGATCTGGCCGATTTCCTGGCTCAGCAGATAGCGTCCCAGGGGGACCTGCAGTTCAAATGATATGGGCTGCGGCAGGCCCGATTGGGCAATCAGCTGCCGGGCTTTGGCCGGGTCGTAGGGATAGGGCTGCAGTTTATCGTTGTAGCCGAAGTACATGGGTGACAGCAACTGGCCCTTGCTCATGGCCCCGTGGCCGTTATAAATGGCATCGATAATAGACTGGCGGTCAATGGCGTAATTCATCGCCTGGCGTAATTTCAGGTTATCGGCGAAGGGCTTTTTCAGGCTGTTGAGCTTGATTATCATGGCGCGGCTGCTTTCGCCCCAGCCGGCATGGGCCACGTTGCTTTTATTGATTCGGTCGATATCCGTGGGAGGGATGTCCAGCGCCAAATCAAGCTCGCCGGACAGCAGCGCCGAAACCCGTACAGCCGGTTCGCTGATCATGCGAAAAATCACCTGGTCATGGGCGGCTTTCTGGCCGAAATAGTGTGGGTTGGGGGTTAACGTCACCCGTTCCCCCGGCACGTACTGCGCCAGTTGGTAAGGCCCGCTGCCCATGGCCTCGCGGCTGGGATCATGGGCGGCGGTCCAGGTGGGCTCCATCAGAAAAAACATGCTGAGCTGGGCAATCAATCCCGGGAAGGGGGCGCTGGTGACGATTTTCACTTCGTCGGGGGCGACCACATCCACACTTTCAATCAGGCTATACCACTCTTTCACCCGGGTTTTATGGTTGGGATCGAGCAAATGGTCAAAATTCCATTTCACCACCGCCGCATCCAAGGGTTTGCCGTTGGTAAACATGATGCCGGGGCGCAGCTTGATATCCCAGGTACGATCGTCAAGCGCTTTCCAGGATACCGCCGTCACGCCGGTAATGCTCAGGTCGGCGTTGCGCACCACCAGGGGGGTATAGATATGGCTGATCACGCTTAAATCCGTCTGCACCACCGTGGCCTGCTGGGGATCGAGGGTGGTCAGCCCGGCGGAAAGGGCGATGTTCACCGTATCCGCCAGCGCGCGCACCGGCACGGCGCTGCTCATCATCAAGGCGAAAACGCAGCCCCACATTGTTGATCTACGCGCGCTTGATTTACGCACTTCCGATTGACGAATCGGCGCTAACAAGACTTGCCTTAGCAGATGACGCATGTTTGGTCTCCAACAAGAGAAAACATCATGATAAAATTATAAAAAACCATTTTTATAACGTTTCGCCCCGAGAGACGGGCAGGGCTTTACCGCAATCAATGCATCTTCAGGTACTGCAACTCTTCGCTCATCACCCGGTTCATCAACTGTATATCCACCGGCCGGTTCTCCGCCGTCAGGCGCTTGATCACCGCCAGGCGCAGCTGATGGCGTACGCCCCGTTCCTGCTGTAACAGGCCGGTGGCCAAGGCGGCGCGGATTTCCCGCGGCCAGACTGCATCCAGCTGATCCCGCGAGCTGCCCATCGTCACCCGGCTTTGGTCGGGGACATGTCCGGCCCGCAGCCTGTCAGTGGCAACGTGATCAAGGTGTCCTTGATCATCCACTACTACGCCGTAGCTGCTCCTGGCGTTAAAGGGCGTAACCAGCCCGCGGCGCACATCCCGCTCAATAAGCGCCGGGTCGCGCAGATAGGGATCGCCGAAGCCGCCCCCCGAGGGGGAGGTCAGGCGGACCACATCATGGCGTTTCATCTTCAATACATCGATTTTGCCCAGGTTGCGTTCATCGTCGGTGCCGGGATTGAGCACCACCGATCCCAAATGGCCGCACTGCCCGCCGCGGGCGCCCCAGGGGCGGAAATAAAAGCGATTCATGCCCCGCACCGTCATCACCGCCTCCGGCCCGGTATTCTCCAACTCCAGGGCAATGGCGGCGCCGCTCTGCCAGCGGCCGGGAGCCTGGCTGTCGGTAACCAGGGCGTAGCGCTTGACCCTTATCACCGTTTCGGCTTCGATAACTTCGGCGGGCACGGTGCGCAGATAGCCGGAGCGGGAATCCACCCCGTCTGTCCCGTCGATGCCGAAGCGTCCGCCGCCGCCGCCGCACAGAGGATTGATCACGCTGACGCGGTTGCCGTCGCCGCGGGGATCTTTGGCGGAGACGACAATCACCCCCGACATGCCGGGGCCGGCGGCGGTGAGTCCATCCGGCAGCGCGGCGTTCAGGCAGCCCAGAATCACGTCATAGACCCGCGTACTGGTGGTGACGCGGGAACCGCCGGCCGCCGGGAATTCGGCATTGATGATGGTCCCCCGCGGGGCGATGACCTCCAGCGCCCGCAGCAAACCGGAATTACGCGGTGCTTCCGGCTCCAGGGTCAAAATGTAGTAGATAAACGCCTGTAGCGTATAAGGATGGGCGCGGGCGCCGTTGACATAATTAAAGGCCGCCGCCACCTGCGGGTCGGTGCCGCTGAAGTCGAAGACAATATGCTCGTCGCCGACGCGCATCACGGCGTTGATGTGAATAAAATCCCCATCCGTCATGCCTTCGATATAATCCGCAAAGGGGTAGTCCCCGTTGGGGATGCGGCGGATAACCCCGCGGGTTTTCACCTCGGACAGGGCCAGGGACGCTTCCATTCCCGCCCGCACCTGGTGGATGCCATAGCGCAGGCATAATTGATTCAGCCGGTTATCCATACTGGTCAGGGCGGAGATCATGGCCTGGAAATCCCCCCACAGCTCGTCGGCAATGCGGCTGTTATCGATAAAAATGTTGCGAATGGCGGTATCCAGCTGGCCGCGCTTGTAGAGCTTGGTGGGCCTGACCCGCAGTCCTTCCTGGAATACCTCGGTAAAGGCCGGTGAAATACTGCCCGGCACCGCGCCGCCGATATCGGAGGCGTGGACAAACGACCAGGCCAGGGCGATGAGCTCATCGCCGAAAAAAATCGGCCGCACCATGGAGACATCCATGATATGCGTCACCATGCCGTCGGTGCTGAACGGATCGTTGGTAATGATGCAGTCCCCCGGTTCCAGATTCGCCAAACCGATGCCCGCGAGTCCGCCGGATACCGACAGGCCGATGAAGGCGTTCACGCCGGAATGGCTGGGATAGGCGAAGACTTCCCCTTGAGGCGTGGCCAGCGCGCACTGGAAATCCTGCACCAGCTTGACAAAGGTGGTATGGGCGGTGCGATACAAGGTAACCGACGCTTCTTCAACGATGGCATTAAAGCGATTATTCATGATAACGGTTTGTATGGGATCCACTTCAATGCTCCTGCGTCAGAAGAATGGCGCCGTCGGGCCGCACCCGGGCGGTGAAATGCGGTGGAACCAGTAATGTCGCATCGCTCTGGCTGATGATGCCGGGGCCGGATACCTCCGCCCCGACGCCGAGTTCGGCCCGCGCATAGACCGGGCAATGGTCAAAATGCGCGGCGCCGATTTGCAACTGCCGATAGTCGCAGGGGCTCGGGGCGGCAACGGGTTTCAACTCCGCCGGCGTATGGATTTCCGGCGTCGCCAGCGCGCCGCGGATACGCACCCGCAGCTCGATAAATTCCACCAACCCCTGGGGATCGGCATGGGCATGCAAACGCAGATGTTCGCTGTGAAAGGCGGACACGGCCATCTCGGTGGTCATCTGTCCGGGGGCGCCGGCGGCGATTTTCACCGGGATCTGAAAAGACTGGCCGCGATAGCGCAGATCCGCCCAGTACTCCAGCACGACGGTGTTGATATTGGCCGCGTCGGTCTGTCGCGCCAGCCACGCGCCGGCCTCATTCTGCAAGGCGGTGAACACCCGCCGTAACCGGGCGGTGTCCATGGCTCCCTGTTGCACAATGGCCACCTGGTCGTGTGTCAGCTCCGCCACCACGCCTCCCACGGCGCAAAAGACCGATGGGGTGTTGGGCACAATAATGTAGGGGATGCCGATTTCCGCCGCCAGCAGCGGTCCGTGGATGGCGCCGTTACCGCCGAACGTCACCAGGGTCACATCCTGCGGATCGACGCCGTGGCGGGCCAGATAGGGCAAAACGCTGGCCACCATGTTGGAGGTGGCGATGGAAATCGCGGCGCTGGCCGCGCCGGTAACGGTCTCTCCCATGCGTTGGGCCAGCGGCATAAACGCCCGATGGGCCGCCTCCCGGTCCAAGGCCATGGCACCGCCGAGAAAGGTGTCGGCGGACAGATAGCCGCACAGCAGATAGGCATCGGTGACGGTGGGCCTGGCTCCGCCCCGACCGAAACAGGCGGGGCCGGGCCAGGCGCCGGCGCTCATCGGGCCGATGCGAAATACCGGTCCGTCAAAGCGGCCTATGGAACCGCCCCCCGCCCCGATAGCTTCAATACCGGTCACCGGCATGGTGAGCGGAAATTCGCCGACCTCGGTTTGATCCACCACCGCCGCCATGCCATCGCGAATCAGTGAGATATCGGTACTGGTGCCGCCCATATCCATGGTCAGATAGTGCCGTTCCGGCGCGGACCGGGTCATCAGCTGCGCCGCCGTGACCCCGGAAGCCGGGCCGGAAAGCAGGGTATGCACCGGAAAGCTACGCGCTTCCCGCGCCGACATGGCGCCGCCGTTGGAACGGGTAATAAACAGCTGCACATGCCGCAGGCGGCTGGTGAGATAGGATTCAATCTGCTGTAAATAGGAAGACATGCAGGGTTTGACATAGACATTCAGCAACGCATTAATGGCCCGTTCATACTCTCCCGGACGCGGCCAGACTTCGCTTGACAGGCAAACATCCAGCTCCGGCGCCAGCCGCTTGATCATGTCGCGGGTTTGCTGTTCATGGGCCGGATTCTGGTAACTGTTCATAAAGGCGACGGCGATACCGGTGATGCCGGCGGCGCGCACCTGTTCCACGGCACGGGCCACCGAATCCGCCGACAGCGGTTCAACGATACCGCCGTCCGCCGCCAGACGCTCCCCGATTTCAAAGACCTGATGCCGTTCAATCAGCGGCAGTCTGCGGGTGCCCAGCAGATTGGTGGGATCGATCAGGCGCAGCCGCTGTAATTCCAGGATATCGCGAAATCCTTGGGTGACCAGCAGGGCTACCGGCGGCTGTGAGCGCTCAATCACCGCATTGGTGCTGACGGTGGTTCCGTGCATGACCACTACCGGCTCTTCCGGGGTAATGGCCAGTTCCGTCAGCAGTTTTTCAAACCCATCCTGAAAACCCTTGGCGAAATGCGGCGGCGTGGAAGGGACCTTGAAGGATTGCCATTGCTCCTGTCGTCCGCCGCTGCGCCAGACGACGAAATCGGTGAATGTTCCGCCGATATCAACCCCTATTCTTATCATCCTGTTCACCCGTTCTTCGCGGTTCCGCTAAGCCTGCAGGAAGGCCATCAGGAAAAGCTGGTTTTTATTGATTGGTATATACCTTATAATAAAGATAGGGGAAGTAAAGCCCGAACGGACGAAAATAATGGCGACCTGCATAGGATAATCCTATGGTAAATACGCGCTAAAACAGGCAATTATTTTTGGGCGAAGGGCTTTACGGCCGGCGCAAGGGGATATCTTATTTTGTATATACATAAAAATAGCGGGTGTTAGCGGACGTTGTTGAATAAGAAAAAGAGATGCCTGACCCGACTAAAAGCCTGCGCTGTGAACCGCCTGACAACGGATAAAAGTGGTAGGATGTTTCACCATCAGCTGAAGTAACGCATGACGTGCCGGTCTGGCGCGGACGTTGA
This sequence comes from Sodalis sp. dw_96, assembly GCF_018449575.1. Taxonomy (GTDB): domain Bacteria; phylum Pseudomonadota; class Gammaproteobacteria; order Enterobacterales; family Enterobacteriaceae; genus Acerihabitans. Next base: position 348,626 of record NZ_JAAVUT010000003.1, read on the forward strand.
GCTTTAGCAAAAGGGCACTGGTTTGGTTGACTCTATTCGCTTATCATTTGTATATACATATATTACAAGCCATTGAAAAAGGGACATTATGGACCAAAATAGACCCAATACGACCAAAGCGTCACTGTCGGAACCCGAGTTCAAGAGCGAAACCATCAGGCGCGTCCGGGTCAAACCTTTGCCGATTCATCAGAGTATTCAAAGCGATATCAAAAATAAAATTCTGAGCAATGAGTGGCATCCCGGCGATCGTGTCCCTACGGAACAGGCGTTGATGGAGATCTATAACTGCTCCCGCATGACGGTAAACAAGGCGCTTTCAACGCTGGTGGCGGCGGGGATGATTGTACGCAAGCGCAGGAAAGGCTCCTTTGTGGCGATGCCGAGGGTGGAAGAACCGCTGTTGGCTATTCAGGATATCCGCGCCGAGGTGCTGGCAACCGACGGTATGTATAGCTTTACGCTGCTGTATCGCGGCATTCGTACCATCACCGATGCGGTGGAAGCCACCCATATCGGTATCCCCGTCAATGCGCGCATGTTATGCATTGATGTGATGCATTACGCCGATAATCTGCCGTTCGCCCTGGAAGCACGCCAGATAAATCTGGCGGTGGTGCCCGAAGCGGCGGAAGAGGAATTTACCGATATTCCGCCGGGAAGCTGGTTACTGAGCAATATCCCCTGGTCCGAAGGCGAACACTCCTTGCGCGCCATTTCCGCCGACGATGTGCTGGCCAGGCAATTATCCGTCTCCCCAGGCACCGCCTGTATCTCCATTGCGCGCCGAACCTGGCTGTCGGGTGAATTGATCACGTTTGTGCGTCTTATCTATCCCGGCGAGCGGCACCGCTTTCTGGTGCGCTTCGGGCCCGGCCCGAACCCGGCCCAATAGACGGTGGTCAAGGTTATCCCGGGAGCAACGGTTTAAGAACCTCGGCCGGGGCCCGGCGAGTTGCCAGCGGGTCGATGGCGAGCATGCATCATTGCTTTGCAGAGGCTCGATTAGCGGGATAACTGACGCCTTATTCCCGATAGCCGCTCATTTTCCCCGTTCCACCGCTTCCCCGTAGCCTCCCGCCATCCCACATCCTCCGCCATATTGCCTATTGTCCGGCTCTTTTCCGCTGATTCCGCCGGGATCTCGCATTGAATATTCGTCATACATAGATAGGTACAGATATGAAATATTCATTTATTTAGATATATATCAATAATTTAAATAAATTTATGGCAGTTTTTTTGATTTTTAACCATACAATAATCTTATTTGTATATACATATATTGACGACCGGCCAAGCGGGCTGTATGTTGCTGATAATGAGTTACGGAAGTGTTAATCGCCAGGATGCCATTCTCATAAAACAATCGTTATAAATGCGAACAAGATCTGCGGGAGAATAGGGTGGCTAAAAAACAATTGATAATCGGCGCGGCGCTGTGCATGTCGCTGTCCATGGCATCACAATTCGCATTTTCAGCGGTAACCGCCCCGGCGGATATTAAAGCCAAGGGGCAGCTGACTTTTTGTTCCGACCTGGAAAACCCGCCCGCCGAAGGCATGGCGGAGGACGGTAAGACCCCCAGCGGCGTCGCGGTGGATATCATGAACGCGCTGGGTCCCTTGATGGGAGTCAAAACGCATATTGATAACTATCAATTTTCCGGCATCTTTGCCGCATTGGACACAGGCAAATGCGATCTGGTGATGGCAAGCCTGGGTAAAACCCCGGAACGCGCCCAACGCTACGGGCTGATTGATTACTGGCGGGTGAAATCCGGACTGCTGGTGACCAAGGGTAATCCGCTTAAGTTCCACACCTTTGAAGATCTCTCCGGGCGGCGGGTGGCCGCATTGCTGGGCAGCCGCAACGAAACGGTGGTTAAACAGTTCAGCGACCAGTTGGTTAAAGAAGGCAGACCCGGCATTACCCTGGTCTCCCTGGGCACCAATGTCGCCGCCTTCCGTGATTTGATGCTGGGACGGGCGGACGCCATGGTGGGTGATAATGTGGTGATCAATTTCTACATGTCCAAAGCGCCGAATAAATTTCAGACCGTGGACATGCCGGTGCCCGCCAAGACCTGGGTCATCGCCACGCTCAAAAACAATACCCCCCTGCGACAGGCCGTTCAGGCCGGTATAGATGAATTGAACGCATCCGGGGCAATGACGAAAATCGTTAAAAAATGGGGTATCGAGAATGGCGTCGACCTCTGTACCAGCAGCCACCCCTGTGCTGATTAAGCGGTCATGACATTCGTTCGGTGAGGAAAACAACGTGTTTACACATATTCAGCTGCAATTCAATACGGGTTTTTTCCTTAATTTTGTGTTTCATCCACAACCCGTTTTATTGGAAGGGCTGGTATTGACCGTTATTGCCGCCATCGTCGCTCAAGTCATCGGCATGGCGCTGGGCATATTGCTGGCGGTAGCCGGAATGAGCCGCTTTTTAATGTTCCGGTCATTGAACCAGCTTTATATCTGGTTTTTTCGCGGCACCCCGGTATTGGTTCAGCTGGTATTGATCTATTTCGGTCTGCCGTATTTATTGGGCTTTGATCTCTTTCCGGCAGAATTAACCCTGGGGCCGCTGGCAGTTTCCGGCGCGCTGGTTGCAGGTATATTCTCATTTGGCCTGCATGAGGCCGCCTATATGAGCGAGATTACCCGCTCGGGAATTATTTCCATCGACCAGGGCCAATCGGAAGCGGCCAAAGCGCTGGGTATGACCCCTGGATTATTGATGCGAAAAATCATTTTGCCGCAAACTATCCCGGTCATATTTCCCGCCTTGGGCAACCAATTTAATAACATGCTTAAAACCACCGCGTTGTTAAGTATTATCGGCGTGTCGGAAATGTTCCGCGTCGCTGAGCAGCTGCAGGCGGCGACATTTATGACCTTCGAAGTCTATTTGGGCGTGTCGGTATACTATTTATTGTTGACCGCCGCCTGGACACTTATTCAGATGTTGCTGGAAAGAAATATGAGCCGGCATTTATCAGCAAAAAATGTCAAACGTCGCAAAACCACATCAACAAATCAGCTGGTGGAGTTGGCCGATGAGTCATAGCGAATTGTCTACGCCGTCCGATGCGGTGGTTTGTCGGGATGTAATGAAATTCTATGGCGATACGCCGGTTTTGCGCCATGTGTCGTTAACGGTGAAAACCGGTGAAACATTAGTGATTATCGGCCCGTCGGGCTCCGGTAAAACCACGCTGATTCGCTGTATCAATCACCTGGAAAAAATCCAGCAAGGCACGATTCATGTAGGAGGCAGCCTGATTGGTTACCGGTTGAAGAACGACCGGCTGATTGAGGACAGCGAGAAAAATATCGCCATGCTGCGCCGCAGGATCGGCATGGTGTTTCAACGCTTTAATCTGTTCCCCCATATGACCGCCCTGGAGAATGTGATGCAGGCGCCGGTAAGCGTTTTGCATCAGGATAAGCAGCTGGCGGAACGCCGGGCGACCGAATTATTGGCCCGGGTCGGGCTGGAAGATAAGCTCATGCACTATCCCTCGCAATTATCCGGCGGCCAGCAGCAACGCGTCGCCATTGCCCGTGCATTGGCAATGAATCCGGAAGTGATGTTATTTGATGAACCCACCAGCGCCTTGGATCCGGAAATGGTGGGTGAAGTATTGAGCGTTATGCAGGGCCTGGCATCCCAAGGGATGACCATGATAGTCGTAACCCACGAAATGGAGTTCGCCCGCAATGTCGCCGACCAGGTGGTGATTATGGACGGCGGCGAGATTATTGAAAAAGGACCACCGCAAAAAATATTCACCGCGCCGGATAATCCCCGTACGAAAATATTTTTGAATAAAGTTTTGCATAAAATATGACGGCGTCGGACGGCAGGTAAAAAGACCATGAAGTAATGACTGATGAGGAAAGATAATGGGACGTTTGATCGATATTAGCTGGCCATCCCTGGGTGTGACCGTGGTGGCTGAATTAAATGATGAAAAAAACCCGGAGCTGTGTGAAGAGTTCTGGCAACATTTGCCGTTTAAAATTTTGCAGGCGCATCCGGTGGTATCGGGCGCGTCCATGTATGCCTGGACGCCGATTGTCAGCAGCGCGCCGGTGCATCACCGTGAATTGATAACCGATTGCCCGGTGGGGCGGCTGCGTTATTCCCAGTCAACCGGCAATAAAATGTCCATCCAGTACGGCGTGGGATTGGAACCGCTGGCACAACCGGTGCTGGGACAGGTACTGCAAGAATATTGCCATTTGTTGCCCGATGTGGGTAAGGCGGTGTGGAATAATCTTTTCTGGCAAAAGGATTTATTGTTCGTTGAAGTCTCGGCCCATGATAAACAGGCCCACCCCGGCGTGCCGAAAGCCGTTAATGTGACCTCCGAGGTGGCGAAAACCTTTTTAGCCGAAGCCGAACGCATCGCGTTAACCGAACCTGAGGATCTGCGGGACATTCGCCTGGGTCGCGTGGAATCAACCGGTACCTACGGACAATACTTTACCGCCTGGGATTTCGCCAACGGCATGCTGCGTGATTATATTATGTATACCATGTATCCGTTGCTGACCTTGAGCAAAAGCCTGTCCCTTGAGGACTTTTCCACAACATTAAATGAATTTGATGTGCCTTACTCCAGCTACCTTGGCGTCAGCGGATTATATAAGCTGGAAGAGTTCGCCGGTTTGTTGCGCCCCGCCATCGCCGCGGCGAAAAGTAAAGAAGAAGTCCAGGAATTGCTGCGGGCATTCCTGAAGTACGGCAATCGGCTGTGCGCCTGGTCTTATCAATATTTCCCCTGGTATCTCGGCATGTTTTATAATCGCCAGTTGGGCGGCCAGGAATTCCCGGGTCGTTGGAATCCGGAAAAGGTCTGAATATAAAATATTAGCGGAAAATTATTCCGATATACGAGCTTGTTGACAAAGTGCCCGGTCGAGACAGGCTGCCAGATCGTAAACACGCCGTGAACCCCTCCCTGGGGGCTCGATCCGCGCCGTCCCTGGCGCGGACGGTTTACTCTTCTGGCAGCCTGTCCCTCCTTATTAACTCCGAGTACGTTTGTCAGCAGTCTGATAGCGCGGAATATACCCGACATACTTCTGGTTGCAGGCGCGGTGGCTTTCCCGCAATTTGAATTATCCAGGGTATATTTCCCATGGAGATACGATGATTGATATTTCCCCCGATGACAAAGAGGCATTCGCACGGGACGGCGCGGTTATTATCCATGGCGCGTTCTCCCGCCGCTGGCTGGATATCGTTGAACAGGGCATAAGTGATAATATCGCGTCTCCCAGCGATCACGGCCGTTATACCGACCCCGACACCAAGACATTTTTTCAGGACAGCGACAACTGGCGGCGCATCGCGCCCTTCCAGGATTTTGTCTTTCATTCGCCGGCGAAAGAGATTGCCGCCGCCCTGATGGGATCGTCCAAAATCAATTTCCTGCACGACCATGTACTGTCCAAATCACCCGGCGCGTCGCAACGTACGCTCTGGCACCAGGATCAACCCTACAGCCCGGTGGACGGCAAGGATTTTTGCACTCTTTGGCTGCCCATTGACGCGGTGGCCAATGAAACCGCGCTGGAATTCGTTGCCGGTTCCCACCGCTGGGGAAAATGGTTCCGTCCGCAGGTGTTCGCCACCGGCGAGCTGCGTTCCGGCGATAATGAACAATGGGAAATCCTGCCGGATATTGAAGGGCGTCGCGACGACTACCGCATCCTTCGCTGGTCGCTGGAGCCCGGCGACTGTCTGGTGTTTCACGGCTTGACGCTGCATGGCGCCGCCGGCAATTTTACCCCGCTGCCGCGACGGGTGCTGTCCACGCGCTGGACCGGTGACGACGCGGTGTTTCGACGCCGTAGCGGGAAGATGTCTCCCCCCGAGCCGGCCCGAGACGGTCCGGGAAACGGCGGTGGGTTGGACTGCCCGGCATTCCCGGTGGTCTGGCGGGCCGGCGATAACATTCCTCAGGGTATGGATAAGTATGCCCTCGAGTCCGGGCAAGGGAGATTGTCGGGTTCTTCCGGCAGTAGGGTAACGCCGGAGTGTTGACAAGCCATGGCGCCTCCTGTTGAAAAAAAAACATTAGGGCTCGTTAATCTTAACGTTGCCGACACCCCTCATGTCGGTGACTTGCGACTCATAAATTCTTATGAGGGAGATTATGTTTTCGGCCTTGGCGCAATGTTGATTTTTACGCTACGCTTGTTGACTAAACAGCAGGGCTGCTTATGTTTTAGCGGCGCATTACCCTTGTTGCAAATTTTTGCCATGTTTTTATGCAAATCCGGCTTGCCTGCGGTATGAAACTGAAGGATAATGCCCTCCCCGGTTTTATTGGCCTTGGAAAACCCCCACGCTTTCAAGGGAGTAGGCCGACAATAAAAGTATGCCTTCATGGGATGGTACTAAGAAATATCCTATTGACAATCTTAATGCTATTTTATGCCTTAACGATTGTCCGCACTGATCAAAAATAGGTTTTAAACAGACTTATCCACAGTTCTACTAGGCAATAATATTTTTTCCAAAATCGTGATGGCGGCTACATAAGATTTTAGCGCGTTGTAATGTAGACGGTTTTTTTTGAAAAAAACTTTTTGTGTATTGCTTGTCTTTTTTGTGTCAGTTGATTGTCAAAGGTTTTTTTATTTTATCCACAGACAGATATTCTCTTGCGTGCCAGCAGTTTTCAAACGCACATTTTCAGGCATCGCGCACCAATCCTTTTTCAATTGCATTAATCAATCGCCGTTGTCCAGCCGACTGCACGTTAACCGTTGCGGCTTCCCTCTGTTGCCATTGTTGCTTTATCGCCCAGGTAATATGTTTATCCAATAGGGCATCTTCACCCAGACGTTCTTGCAGACCAAGGACGATGCTTTCCTCATAAGGCGCGTTGCCCAAGGCAACGGAGATGTTGCGCAACCATCGCCAGTGGCCGATCCGGCGTATGGGTGAGCCCTCCGTGGCGCGCAAAAACGTGGCTTCATCCCATTTGAACAGAACCAGCAGTTCCGGAGAATGCAGCGCCGCGCGCGGACTGAAGTCCTTTTCGTCGGTTAATGAAGAAAAACGATTCCACGGGCAAATCAGCTGGCAGTCATCGCAACCATAGATTCGATTGCCGATAAGCGGGCGCAGTGCCTCGGGGATTTCCCCCGGCAGTTCAATGGTGAGGTAGGAGATACAGCGGCGTGCGTCGACGGTATAGGGCGCGACAATGGCCCCGGTGGGGCAAGCGGTCATGCAGGCGACACAGCGTCCGCACTGATCCTGCTGCGGCTGGTCCACGGGCAGGGGTAAATCAATGAGCAATTCGCCGAGAAAGAACCAGGACCCGGCTTCCCGGTTTAGTATAAGTGAGTGTTTACCTACCCAGCCGATCCCGGCCTTGGCCGCCAGCGGACGTTCCATTATCGGCGCCGAGTCTACAAAGGGGCGAAATTGAACCTCTTGGCACCATTCGCGAATTTTATTGCCCAACTGTTGAAGTCGATGACGCAATACCTTGTGATAGTCGCGTCCCAGCGCATAACGACTAACATAACCTAAGCGGGGATTTTTCAATGTGCGGGCAAAGGCGGCATTGGCGGGCAGGTAATTCATTCTGACGCTGATGACGCGCAGGGTGCCGGGCAGGAGTTCCTGCGGGCGGGCGCGCAGCATACCGTGGCGGGCCATCCACTCCATATCACCGTGATAATGATTGTCCAGCCAGGCTTGCAGCTCGGGTTCATGGGCGGCAAGATCGGTATCGCAGATACCGACCTGTTGAAAACCGAGTGCCAGTCCCCACTGCTTGATGAGCCGGGCTAATTCTATCAGATCGAAAGGGTATGACATGGCGGACCGTATGAATAAGACAAGCAATGCAAGTTTACCACATACAGCCTATTCCGCGGAATGGCTGAGGGGATGGGAAGGGGAGGCGGCCAAACTGGCCGGCCTGTCGCTGTATCAATTGATGGAACAGGCCGGTGCCGCCGCCTTGCGCACCCTGGACTGGTGTTATCCCTTTGCCCGCAGCTACCTGATCTTGGCCGGGCACGGCAATAACGGCGGTGACGGGTATGTGGTGGCCCGTCTGGCCGCGGCGCAGGGCAAAGCGGTGACGGTAATAGAGTGTCCGGGTCAGCGACCGTTGCCCGATGAAGCACGGCAGGCCCGGCAGGCGTGGCTGGACGCCGGCGGTAGCCTGAGCGGCGTCGACGAAGCCTGGCCGCCACAGGTGGATGTGATTGTTGACGGCCTGCTGGGTACCGGCCTGCGGGACGCGCCGCGAGAACCCTATATCGGTCTTATCCACAAGGCCAACGCCCATGCCGCGCCGGTGGTTTCACTCGACCTTCCCTCGGGGTTGAACGCCGATACCGGCGCGACGCCGTCGGTGGTCATCAAGGCGGCGCACACCGTCACGTTTATCGCGTTAAAACCCGGCTTGCTCACCGGCAAGGCTCGCAGCGTCACCGGTAGGCTACACTATGACGATCTGGGACTGGGGCACTGGTTGCAACAACAAACCCCCGTGCTGGAACGGCTGACCGCCGCCCAGCTGACCCGCTGGCTGCAGCCGCGCGATCCCTGCGCCCATAAAGGAGACAATGGCCGTTTAGTGATTATCGGCGGCGATCGCGGGTTATCCGGCGCCATCCGCATGACCGGTGAGGCGGCGTTGCGCGCCGGCGCGGGCTTGGTGCGAGTGCTCACTCGCGAGGAAAATGTGGGCTCTCTGCTCACCGCACGGCCGGAGCTCATGGTAGAGCCTTTGAATGACCAGTCGCTGCGCCAGGGCCTGGAATGGGCGGATGTCATTGTGATAGGACCGGGGCTGGGGCAGTCGGAGTGGGGAAAAAATGCGCTGCGCATCGCGGAAAATTACGATAAACCCATGTTATGGGACGCCGATGCGCTGAACTTGCTGGCAATAAATCCGCAGAAACGTCACAATCGTATCGTCACACCCCATCCAGGTGAGGCCGCACGCTTGCTGAACAGCAAAGTCGGCGTGGTGGAAAGTGACCGCTTCCTTGCTGCTGCAAATATCGCAAAACGTTATGGCGGCGTGGTGGTGCTCAAAGGCGCCGGCACGCTGATTACCGATGCCGGGGGGCAAACGGCCATTGCCGATGTGGGCAATGCCGGCATGGCCTCAGGGGGCATGGGCGATCTGCTCTCGGGTATCATCGGCGGTTTGCTGGCGCAAAAGCTCTCGTTATATGATGCTGCGTGCGCCGGCTGTGTTATCCACGGTGCGACCGCCGATTGGCTGGCGGCTGTAAAAGGCACGCGGGGCATGCTGGCCACGGATTTATTGCCCGCGTTATACCGATTTGTTAATCCTGAACGTAGCGCCTAAAAAGCAGAAATAGAAATCAGACATGGAAAAATGTGTACTACCTTTGCCGGACGAAACGGCAACCATCGCATTAGGGGCTGCTCTAGCCACTGCCTGCCCACAATCATGCGTGATTTATCTTTATGGGGATTTGGGTGCCGGTAAAACCACGCTCTGTCGTGGTTTTCTGCGTGCGTTGGGATACCAGGGCAATGTGAAAAGTCCCACTTATACTCTGGTAGAGCCTTATGATCTGCCGTCCGGAACCGTTTATCATTTTGATCTTTACCGGCTCCTTGATGCGGAAGAGCTTGAATTCATGGGCGTGCGCGATTATTTCCGGCAAGACACCCTGTGTCTGGTGGAGTGGCCGCAGAAGGGCGAAGGCATCCTGCCGGATGCCGATATCGCGCTGACGCTCGCCTATACGGCAACGGGCAGGCAGGCTCAGGTGGAACCCCGGTCCGCAAAGGCCACCGGGATAGTGGCGCAGTTGGCGTCATGGCGGGAATCCCATAAATGATACTTAAAATCAGGATGGTTTTGGTTATCGTTTTATTGTGTCTGACAGGTCGGGTTGTCGCGGCAAATCTTACCGATATCAATGTGACCAACGGCGCAGAGCAATCTACGGTCACCCTGGGTTTCGGCGAACAGCCGGTTTACGCCTTTTTCTCGCTGCACGATCCTGAGCGGGTGGTGGTGGATGTCCGTCAGAGCATGCCGCCGCAAGGATTGCCTCTGGACTTCAACGGCCAGAATATCATCCGGCGCATTCGTACCAGCCAGGCTCCCGATGCCCAGAGTATCCGCCTGGTGTTTGATCTGACCCGGAAATCCCGGGCACGGGCCGCCATTGAGCAGAGCAACGGGCATTATAACGTGGTGGTCACGGTGACTTCCCCCCGTCCCGCCAACACCGCCCGTATCAGCCGTGCGGTGCCCGAACCCGCGCCGAGGGCGGCCTCATCATCGAGAAATCAAATCAATGCCTTGCCGGTGGAAGACAATCCGCTGTTGACCCATAATGCCCGTCCGCCGCGCCGGGCCGTGGCCCAAAGCGATCAGGTGGTGGTGGCTATCGATGCCGGGCACGGCGGGCAGGATCCCGGTGCAATCGGGCAAAACGGTTTGATGGAGAAAAATGTCACCATTGCCATTGCCCGTCGATTGAAAGGACTGTTGGACCAGGACCCGATGTTCAGGCCGGCGTTAACCCGTGACGGCGATTATTTCATTTCGGTTATGGGGCGCTCGGATGTGGCCCGCAAGCAGGGCGCCAGCGTCCTGGTGTCCATCCATGCGGATGCGGCGCCCAATCGCAGCGCCACCGGCGCGTCGGTATGGGTATTGTCCAACCGCCGGGCCAACAGCGAAATGGCCAACTGGCTGGAGCAACATGAGAAACAATCGGAGCTGTTGGGCGGGGCGGGAGACCTGTTGGCCAATAGTTCATCGGATCCGTACCTCAGCCAGGCGGTGCTGGATTTGCAATTCGGCCATTCACAGCGGGTCGGCTACGATGTTGCCACCCGTGTGTTAAGACAGCTGCGCAACGTGGGTTCGCTGCATAAAACCCGGCCGGAATACGCCAGTCTCGGCGTGTTGCGTTCTCCGGATATTCCTTCTTTATTGGTGGAAACCGGCTTTATCAGTAATGCCAACGAAGAACGGCTGTTGGGCAGCGGGGCGTACCAGGACAAAATAGCCCAGGCCATTTATCTGGGCTTGCGCGCCTATTTCTCGGCGCACCCGCTGCAAAACGGCCCCAAAATGGAAAATCGTCCGCAGGGTATCGCCTCGGCGGCGGATGCTGGCGCCAGCGGCGCCCAGGCAGTGTCGCAATCCACCGCCGGCGTGGTGCCCGCCGACCCTCCGGGCCGTCATATGCCGCCGGCGGCCGCCAGCCGTCATGTAGTCCAGCGCGGCGAGACGCTGTCGGGCATAGCCAGCCGCTACGGCGTGAGCATGGCGGCGCTGCGTGAGCTCAATCATCTGAAAAGGGACGTTGTATGGGTCGGTCAGCGGCTTAAAATCCCCGCCGGGGCGGCGGAGCAACGGACCCAGGCGGCGCGGATGCGTAAATCTTCCGCCACGGTGCGTGATTCCGCCAAATAGGGTGTCAAAAATGATAGGATCGGGGGCGTGGGAAAAACACAAAAAACGTCCTGTCGGGACAGACCCTGATTTTTCACCCGTTTAACACTGAGGATATTCGCCGCCATGCCTATCCGGGTACTGCCGCCACAGCTCGCCAATCAGATCGCCGCCGGTGAGGTGGTCGAACGGCCCGCGTCGGTGGTGAAGGAATTGGTGGAGAACAGTCTGGACGCGGGCGCGACGCGTATCGATATCGAGATAGAACGGGCCGGCAGCCGTCTTATCCGCATCAGGGATAACGGTTGCGGCATCGGCAAGGATGACCTGGCGCTGGCGCTGGCACGCCACGCCACCAGTAAAATCGCCACGTTGGACGATCTCGAGGCTATTATCAGCCTGGGATTTCGCGGAGAAGCGCTCGCCAGTATCAGTTCGGTCTCGCGGCTGACCCTGACCTCGCGTACCGAAGCGCAAACCGAAGCATGGCAGTCCTACGCCGAAGGCCGCGATATGGCTGTGACCCTCAAACCGGCGGCACATCCGGTGGGCTCAACGGTGGAAGTGCTGGATCTGTTTTACAATACGCCGGCTCGCCGTAAGTTCATGCGCACCGAGAAAACAGAGTTTGCGCATATTGACGAAGTGGTAAAACGCATCGCGCTGGCGCGCTTTGATGTGACCTTCACCTTGCAGCATAACGGTAAACCGGTTCGCCAATATCGCGGGGTGACGCAGGAAAGCCAGAATTTGCGGCGCTTAAGCAGCCTGTGCGGACCGGCCTTCGTGCAGAAGGCCCTGGAGGTCTCCTGGCAACACGGCGATCTCCGTATTCGCGGCTGGGTGGCGGATCCCGCCGCAACGGGCGAACTGCCTGAAATGCAATATTGTTATGTCAATCAACGGATGATGCGCGACAAGCTGATTAATCACGCCATTCGCCAAGCGTATCAGGAACAATTGTCCGACGTGGCGCAGCCGGCGTTTGTGCTTTATCTCGAGGTGGATCCTCATCAGGTGGATGTGAATGTCCATCCCACCAAGCAGGAAGTCCGGTTTCACCAGTCGCGTCTGGTGCATGATTTTATCTACCAGGCGGTGATTGCCGTCATTCAACGGTCGGACAAGCCGGAATTGCCTTTAACCGCCGATGTCGCCGCCCCGCACCGGGTGCCGGAAAATCGCGTCGCGGCGGGGAAAAACCTTTTTGACCATCCCTCGTCGCCGCATCCGGTTCCGCCATCCGGCGCGGATAAGCCGATGCAGGCCCGGCAATACAACCCGTTGTCCGATAGCGGTCGCGGAAGCGTCGGCAAGATGCCCGCGCGATATAAGCTGGCGTCCGGTATTGAAGGCGGGAACGACGGCGAGCTGTTGCAGGCGGCGCAATATAAGCCGTCATCCGGAATTGACCGGGTTAACGGCGGCGAGCCGGGGTCCCGGTCCGGCCAGATGCGTGAACGGGCTGCCGATTACCATGCCGGCGCCGGGTATCAAAAGAAAGAGGGCGAACTTTACCGGCGCCTGATTCAACCCGCTCCGTCCGCATCAACAGCCGGGGCGGCCGCCGGCGACGATGTCCAGAGTTTCGGCCGGGTGCTTACCGTTTACCCGCCTTGCTTCGCCCTGGTTGAATTCCGCCAACGCCTGGCGCTGATTTCGTTACCGGTGGCGGAGCGCTGTCTGAAACAAAAACAGCTTACCCCGGACGGCGAGGCGTTACGGGCGCAGCCGCTGCTTATTCCCCTGCGCTTAACGCTTAAGGAACCGGAGGCGGAGGCGTTCCGCCGGCACCAGCCGTTATTGGAAGAACTGGGGATTCAGTTACAGGTTAATCAGCGGCAGGCAACGGTAAATGGCGTACCTTTACCATTACGCCAACAAAATTTACAAAACTTGATTCCCGAACTGTTAGGCTATCTGTCAGATAGAGAAATCATCACCTGTAATGAAATCGCTGCCTGGATTGCCCGCCAGTTGAACAGTGAAGAGCGTGCCTGGAGCCTTTCCCAGGCCATACAGTTACTCGCCGAGGTCGAGCGGCTTTGCCCTCAGTGGGTAAAAGCCCCGCCCGGAGAGCTTTTGGTGTTACTTGATCTTGAGGCCGCCATTGAGGCCCTGAACCATGACTGACGTTACCGATACGCCTCTGCCGCAGGCTATTTTCCTTATGGGGCCCACCGCTTCGGGTAAAACCGGTCTGGGGATAGCACTTCGCCGGCGATTACCGGTGGAGATTATCAGCGTCGATTCGGCGTTGATCTATCGCGGTATGGATATCGGCACGGCAAAGCCCGGTAAAGACGAACTGGCGATGGCGCCGCACCGCTTGATTGATATCCGGGATCCGGAGCAGGCCTATTCGGCTGCGGATTTCAGCCGTGATGCGCTGGCCGCCATGGCAGACATCACCGCGGCGGGACGTGTGCCGTTATTGGTAGGTGGAACGATGCTCTACTTCAAGGCGCTTCTGGAGGGTTTATCCCCCTTGCCCCCAGCGGACCCTGAAGTGCGGGAGCGTATTCTGCGGGATGCACAGAACAAAGGATGGGAGGTATTGCACCGTCTATTGCAGGAGATTGATCCCGTGTCGGCGGTTCGTATTCATCCGAATGATCCCCAGAGACTCTCCAGAGCACTGGAAGTTTTTTTCGTTTCAGGTAAAACTCTTACGGAACTGACTAAAACTTCAGGTGAAGCCTTGCCGTACCGTGTTCACCAGTTTGCGATTGCGCCAGAAAATCGCCAGCTGTTGCACCAGCGTATCGAGCAACGTTTTCATCAGATGTTGGCGGCCGGTTTTGAGCAGGAAGCCAGGGTACTTTTCCTGCGGGGTGGTTTGCATAAGGATCTGCCGTCCATCCGGAGCGTTGGTTATCGCCAGATGTGGTCATATTTATCGGGTGAAATCGATTACGATGAAATGATATATCGCGGGATATGTGCAACCCGGCAGTTGGCCAAGCGTCAAATGACGTGGTTACGCGGCTGGCCTTCAGTTCACTGGCTCGATAGTGACAAGCCCCTCGCTGCTTTAGACAAGGTATTACAGGTTGTTAGTGCATAGGTTGGGTGATTGTGTACAATTGGTAAGTACTGAACGCGCTTTTTTTTACATCGTTTATTTTAGAGCCACATGGTTCTTGTTACAAACAACAAGCACATAAGGAAAAGATAGAATGGCTAAGGGGCAATCTTTGCAAGATCCGTTCTTGAACGCATTGCGTCGGGAAAGGGTTCCGGTTTCTATTTATTTGGTGAATGGTATCAAATTGCAGGGCCAGATTGAGTCATTTGACCAGTTCGTCATTTTGTTAAAAAACACGGTTAGTCAGATGGTTTATAAGCATGCCATTTCTACTGTAGTACCATCGCGTGCGGTGTCGCATCACAATAACAATCCGGCAACAAGTAGTAGCAGTAGTGCCAGCAATTACCATCATGGCAGCAATCCTTCGGCGCCTGCGCAGCCGTTGGAAACTGATGACGTCGAATAAGGCGCATCCGGCTTGACCATTTCGCGGTGCTTTAGCGTGTATTTCGGCGCTAAGGCTCCGTTATAACTGCGGTTTATCCGTTTGAGAGGTTGTACGCTTGTTTGACCGTTATGATACCGGTGAGCAGGCCATACTGGTTCACATTTTTTTCTCGCAAGACAAAGACATGGAAGATCTTCAGGAGTTTGAATCGCTGGTGTCTTCCGCCGGGGTGGAAGCGTTGCATGTTATAACCGGGAGCCGCAAGGCCCCACACCCCAAGTATTTTGTCGGAGAAGGAAAAGCTGAAGAAATCGCGGAAGCGGTTAAAACCAGTGGTGCGTCTGTCGTACTTTTCGATCATGCATTATCTCCGGCTCAAGAGCGCAATCTCGAGAGCTTATGCCAATGCCGGGTCATTGATCGTACCGGGCTGATTTTGGATATCTTCGCACAGCGTGCTCGTACCCATGAGGGTAAATTGCAGGTGGAGCTGGCTCAGTTGCGCCATCTTGCCACGCGTCTGGTGCGGGGATGGACCCATCTTGAGCGGCAGAAAGGCGGTATAGGTATGCGCGGGCCGGGTGAAACCCAGCTTGAAACCGACCGCCGTCTGTTACGCAACCGGATTACCCTGATACTTTCCCGTCTCGAACGGGTGGAAAAACAGCGGGAGCAAGGACGCCGGGCCAGGAATCGCGCCGACGTTCCCACGGTATCGCTGGTAGGCTATACCAATGCCGGTAAATCCACACTGTTCAACCGGCTTACCCAAGCGGAAGTGTATGTCGCCGATCAGCTGTTCGCCACGCTGGACCCGACCCTCCGGCGCATCGAAGTCGGCGATGTGGGCGACACGGTTCTGGCGGATACCGTAGGTTTTATCCGGCATTTGCCCCATGACCTGGTGGCGGCGTTTAAAGCCACCTTGCAAGAGACGCGTGAAGCCACGCTGTTGCTGCATATCGTCGATGCTCAGGATAGCCGCGGCCAGGAAAATATCGCCGCGGTGGATATGGTGTTGGAAGAAATCGAAGCGGACGATGTGCCGGTCCTGCTGATCATGAATAAAATTGATATGCTGGATGATTTTGTTGCGCGTATCGATCGAGACGAGGATAACTTACCGGTACGAGTATGGCTGTCCGCCGAAACCGGAGAAGGGATCCCGTTGCTTTTCCAGGCGCTGACCGAACGCTTGTCGGGTGAGATTGCGCAGCATGAGCTGCGTTTGCCCCCGCAGGCCGGACGTTTACGCAGCCGTTTTTACCAGCTTCAGGCAATTGAAAAAGAATGGATTGAGGACGACGGCAGCGTCGGACTGCTGGTCAGATTGCCGCTCATCGATTGGCGTCGCCTGTGCAAGCAAGAGAATGAGTTGGTGGACTATCTTGTCTGATCGTCCTTTGGGACTCAAAGCCTGAAGAAAACACATTAAGAATATGGAGCTAAAACATGGCGTGGAATCAGCCCGGTAATAACGGACATGACCGCGACCCGTGGGGGAGCAGCAATAATAGCGGCAACTCTGGCGGAAATAATAATAAAGGCGGGCGTGAACAAGGACCTCCAGATTTGGACGATATCTTCCGTAAGCTCAGTAAAAAAATAAGCGGGTTTGGCGGAGGCAATAAAAACCCGGAGGGTACCGGCGGGACCAAGAGTCCCGGCCATGGCGGGCGTTACATCGGACTGGCCGCGGTGGTGGTGGTGGCGATTTGGGCCGGCAGCGGCTTCTATACCATTAAAGAAGCGGAACGCGGTGTGGTCACGCGCTTCGGAAAATTCGACCGGCTGGTGCAGCCGGGCCTGAACTGGAAACCCACTTTTGTCGATCATGTCATTGCGGTCAACGTTGAGTCGGTCCGCGAGCTGGCGGCCTCGGGTATCATGCTCACCGCCGATGAAAATGTGGTGCGCGTGGAAATGAACGTGCAGTACCGCGTCACCGACCCGGAACGCTATCTGTTCAGCGTGACCGATGCGGATGACAGCCTGCGCCAGGCCACCGACAGCGCCTTGCGGGGCGTTATCGGCAAGTACACCATGGATCGCATCCTGACCGAAGGACGTACCGTGGTGCGCAGCGATACGCAGCGGGTATTGGAAGAAACCATCCATCCTTACGATATGGGCATCACGCTGCTGGATGTGAACTTCCAGGCGGCGCGTCCCCCTGATGAAGTGAAGGCCGCGTTTGATGATGCCATCGCCGCCCGGGAAAACGAACAGCAGTATATTCGTGAGGCCGAGGCGTATGCCAACGAGGTTCAGCCGCGGGCTAACGGCCAGGCGCAGCGTATCCTTGAAGAAGGTCGCGCCTACCGCACCCGTACCGTGCTGGAAGCGCAGGGTGAAGTACAGCGCTTCGCCAAATTGCTGCCTGAATACAAAGCCGCGCCGGAGATTACCCGCCAGCGTTTGTATATCGACTCGATGGAGCGGTTATTAAGCCATACGCGTAAAATCCTGGTAAACGACAACAAGGGCGGCAACAACGTGATGGTACTGCCGTTGGATCAGATGCTGCGCAATGCCCCGGCGCCGTCGAACGTTCCCAAGGATACCTCCACGGATAGCCTGTTGCGGCTACCGGCCCTTTCCACCGGCGGAACGGTGGAACCCGCGCCTGCGGATATCGGCACTTCCGGTTCCATCATGGATCAGCGCAAAGCGAACGCCCAGCGTGACGATACCACTCGCGTAGGGAGGGACTAACCGATGCGCAAGTCAGTTATAGTTATTATTGTCGTGGTATTGGTGGCGCTGTACACCTCGATGTTTGTCGTCCAGGAAGGCCAGCGCGGCATCGTACTGCGTTTTGGCAAAGTCTTGCGCGACAGGGAAAACAAACCTGAAATATTCAATCCCGGCCTGCATTTCAAAATACCTTTTATCGAGACGGTGAAAACGCTGGACGCGCGTATCCAAACCATGGAAAACCAGGCGGATCGCTTTGTCACCATGGAGAAAAAGGATCTGATCGTGGATTCCTACATCAAATGGCGCATCAGTGATTTCAGCCGTTATTACCTGGCGACGGGCGGCGGTGACGTTTCCCAGGCCGAAGTCTTGCTGAAACGAAAATTCAGCGACCGGTTGCGTTCCGAACTCGGTCGGCTGGACGTCAAGGGTATTGTTACCGATTCGCGTAATCGGCTGATGACCGACGTGCGGCAGGCGTTGAACACCGGTTCAGCCGGTGACAGTGAAGTGGAAACCACGGAAGCGGACAATGCCATCGCCTCGGCGGCGGCACGGGTTGCCCGTGAAACCAACGGCGCCCAACCGGCGGTGAATCCCAACAGCATGGCGGCGCTGGGTATTGAAGTGGTGGATGTGCGCATCAAGCAGATAAGCCTGCCGGCTGAAGTCTCAGATGCCATATTCCAGCGTATGCGGGCAGAACGTGAAGCGGTGGCGCGTCGTCATCGTTCCCAGGGACAGGAAGAAGCGGAAAAACTGCGGGCGGCGGCGGATTATGAAGTCACCCGCACCCTGGCGGAAGCGCAGCGTACGGCGTTAATCACCCGCGGCGAAGCCGATGCCGAGACCGCGCAGTTGTATGCCAACGCGTTTGGCGCGGATCCGGCTTTCTTCACCTTTATCCGCAGCCTGCGCGCCTATGAAAACAGTTTTAGCGGCAACAACGATATTATGGTCTTTAGCTCGGACAGCGATTTCTTCCGTTACATGAAGTCGCCCGATGTTGCCATACCGGCCACCCCGGCTACTCCGGCCACCCGGCCCTAACAAATACATAATGTTTTCACCAAGGCCCGTTGACGCGGGCCTTTTTTTTCGAGGTTCTCATGAATCCTACAGTTTGGATGGCGTTGGGACTGGTGTTGGTTCTCGAAGGGTTGGGACCGATGCTGTTTCCGGCGGTATGGCGCAAGATGATCGGTTCCATGACGTTGCTGCCCGATAAATTATTGCGTCGCTTCGGCGGTGGGTTAGTTGTGGCCGGCGGTGTAATCTACTACATGTTGCGTAGCAGAATGGGAGGGTGATCCCACTCACAAAAAACAGTCAATATTGATGTTAAAAAGTACTGAAAGCCACCCACCGAGATGTTAGAATCCTTTTTTAAGCAATCTGGTGAAAATTGAGAGATGGGTAAGAACGTTGTCGTACTGGGCACCCAATGGGGTGACGAAGGTAAAGGCAAAGTCGTAGACTTGCTGACTGAGCGGGCTAACTATGTTGTTCGCTATCAGGGCGGACATAATGCCGGTCACACTTTAGTTATCGACGGTGAAAAAACCGTACTTCATTTGATCCCTTCAGGTATTTTACGTGCAAACGTAACCAGCATTATTGCCAACGGCGTGGTGTTATCCCCCGAAGCGTTAATGAAAGAAATGGGTGAACTTGAGGCTCGTGGTATACCGGTACGCGAACGATTACTTATTTCAGAAGCTTGTCCCCTCATACTCTCTTATCATGTTGCCCTGGATATGGCCCGCGAAAAAGCCCGTGGCGACAAGGCCATCGGTACCACCGGCCGGGGTATCGGCCCGGCTTATGAAGATAAAGTCGCGCGCCGGGGATTACGCGTGGGCGATCTCTTCGACAAAAAAACCTTTGCCCTCAAACTGAAAGAAATCGTCGATTATCATAATTTCCAGTTAGTGAATTATTATAAAGTCGAACCGGTTGATTATCAGACCATCCTTGATGATATTCTGGCGATTGCCGATATTATTACCGGCATGGTCGTCGATGTTTCCGACCTGCTGGATAACGCCCGCAAACGTGGCGATCTCATCATGTTCGAAGGCGCCCAGGGCACGCTGCTGGATATCGATCACGGTACCTATCCCTATGTCACTTCTTCCAATACCACCGCCGGCGGCGTTGCTACCGGTTCGGGACTTGGACCGCGTTATGTGGATTACGTCTTGGGTATCGTCAAGGCCTATTCTACCCGCGTGGGAGCCGGCCCTTTCCCCACCGAGCTCTTTGATGATGTCGGCGAATACTTGAGCACCAAGGGCAACGAGTTCGGCGCCACCACCGGCCGTCGCCGTCGTACCGGCTGGCTGGATGCGGTTGCCGTTCGGCGCGCGGTTCAGATCAATTCGCTTTCCGGTTTTTGCATGACCAAGCTGGACGTATTGGACGGCTTGAAAGAGGTTAAAATCTGCGTCGCTTATCGCATGCCTGATGGACGTGAAGTGAAAATCACCCCGCTGGCCGCCGAGGGTTGGGACGGCATCGTACCCATTTATGAAACGCTGCCGGGCTGGAGTGAATCCACCTTCGGCGTGAAAGAGTTCGACAAGCTGCCGGAGGCCGCGCGCCGCTACATTCGCCGGGTTGAGGAAGTGACTGAAGTGCCGGTGGATATTATCTCAACGGGGCCGGACCGGACCGAGACCATGATATTGCGTGACCCTTTTGACGCATAATGGCGGTGAATCAGTAAAATTCTGATAATTGCAACAAACCGGGCAAGTCCCGGTTTGTCTTTATTTATTAATTGGTTACCCTTTTCAGTGACTTTTTTGCCTACGCCACCTGATGACAAGTCTTATAGCCTGTTCGGTTCCTAAAGGTTACTCTTATTACATCTGATCAAAGGGCGTGCGGATAAGTCGCCAATGCTGACCAATCATATACCCAATGGATTTCGAGTTTCAGCAAGGCTAACACAGCTGCAACTTGTAAGAGGAAGGGTTATAACGCGGAATATTGTCCCCATCACTGCCTGCCGGTGGACACTGGTATTGCTGCGGGCCTTTCGATATTTTCACAGGTCGTTAAATCATGGCGCCGGTCTGATTTGGTGGTGAAAAATCCGCCGCTTTATATATTATTGCTTGTTGAATGACATCGGCACAGCAACCTGTTTTAGACAATGGAGGTAGCGCAATGTCTCAAGATCCCTTTCTCGAACGAGAGGCGGAAAAATACGAATTCCCCGTCCCGAGCCGGGAATTCATCCTGGACCATTTGGCCAAACGTGAGACGCCGGTCAGCCGCGAAGAGCTGGCCCAGGATTTAGATATCACCGGCGAAGATCAAATCGAAGGTCTGCGCCGCCGTCTGCGTGCCATGGAGCGCGACGGACAGCTTATTTTTACCCGTCGGCAATGTTACGCACTGCCTGAACGCCTGGATCTGCTGCGCGGTACTGTTATCGGCCACCGCGACGGGTTCGGCTTTTTACGGGTCGAGGGCCGCAAGGACGATTTATACCTCTCCGCCGAACAAATGAAAATGGCGATCCACGGCGACGTGGTGCTGGCGCAACCGCTGGGAGCTGACCGTAAAGGCCGCCGCGAAGCGCGCATCGTGCGGGTCTTGGTACCCAAAACCAGTCAGATTGTCGGCCGGTATTTTACCGACGCCGGCAGTGCGTTTGTGGTGCCCGACGATAGCCGGTTGAGTTTCGATATCCTTGTGCCGCCGGAAAGTACCGGCGGGGCCCGCATGGGGTTTGTCGTGGTGGTTGAGCTGACCCAGCGTCCCACCCGTCGCACCAAGGCCATCGGCAAGGTGACGGAGGTCCTCGGGGACAATATGGGGACCGGCATGGCGGTGGATATTGCCGTACGTTCCCACGATATTCCCTATACCTGGCCGCCGGAAGTGGAAAGCCAGGTGGCGACGCTGAAAGAAGAGGTGCCGGAGGAGGCGAAGCGCGGCCGGGTGGATTTACGTCCGCTGCCGCTGATGACCATCGACGGCGAAGATGCGCGGGATTTTGATGATGCGGTGTTCTGCGAAACGAAACGCGGCGGCGGATGGCGTCTTTGGGTAGCCATCGCGGATGTGAGTTATTATGTCCGGCCGAATACCCCGCTGGACAACGAAGCCCGCAGCCGGGGAACATCGGTCTACTTCCCCTCGCAGGTCATTCCCATGCTGCCGGAAGTGCTCTCCAACGGATTGTGCTCGCTGAATCCGCAGGTTGACCGGTTATGCATGGTGTGCGAGATGACCGTCTCGGCGCAGGGCCGGCTCTCATCCTACAAGTTTTATGAAGCCGTGATGAATTCCCATGCGCGGCTGACCTATACCAAGGTCTGGCAAATACTGCAGGGCAACGAAGAGCTGCGCGAGCAGTACCGGCCGCTGGTCAAGCCGATGCAGACCCTGCATGAAATGTATAAGACGCTGGATCAGGCGCGGATGCAGCGCGGCGGCATCTCGTTTGAAACCGATGAGGCCAAGTTTATCTTCAACGCCGAGCGGCGTATCGATCGTATCGAGCCGGTCACGCGCAATGACGCGCATAAGCTTATTGAAGAGTGCATGATCCTGGCCAATATCGCCGCGGCGCGATTTGTGGAAAAAAATGAAGAGCCGGCCCTTTACCGGGTGCACGATCGTCCCAGCGACGATCATATTACCGCGCTGCGCAGCGTGCTGGGCGAGCTGGGACTGACCCTGGGGGGCGGAGCGAAGCCCGAGCCGAAGGATTACGCCGAAATGATGAATCTGGTGGCCGGTCGCCCGGATCACGAGATGCTGCAAACCATGTTGCTGCGTTCGATGAAACAGGCGATTTATGATCCGGAAAACCGCGGCCATTTTGGATTGGCTTTGCAGGCTTATGCACATTTTACCTCCCCTATACGGCGCTATCCGGATCTCTCTTTGCACCGCGCCATAAAATATTTATTGGCGAAACGGGATGGAGAGGCCGTCGGTCGTACCACCACCAGTGGCGGCTGGCATGCTGAAATGGCGGAAATGTTGCAGCTCGGTCAGCAGAGTTCAATGAGCGAACGCCGCGCTGATGAAGCCACCCGCGACGTGGCGGACTGGCTAAAGTGTGATTTTATGCAGGATCACGTGGGAGAGGTGTTCAGCGGTATTATCGCCAGCGTGACCGGTTTTGGCTTTTTTGTACGCCTGAACGATTTATTCATCGACGGCCTGGTGCACGTTTCCACTCTGGATAACGATTATTACCGTTATGACAATATCGGCCAGCGTCTGATTGGCGAGTCTGGCGGACGAGTCTACCGGCTGGGTGATGTAGTGGAAATCAAGGTTGAAGCGGTCCATATGGATGAACGCAAAATCGATTTTTCCCTGATATCCAGCCATCGCCAACCCCGGGGCGCGGGTAAAACCGAGCGCGTTCGGGCGCAGCACGCGGCACGCGGGGCCAACGGCGAGGGTAAACCCCCCCGCCGTCGGCGCTCAAGCAAAAAGCCGGCTAATTTCGAACCGGATAGCGCATTTCGTCCCGTCGAACCCCAGGACGGAAAAGTGAAAAGCAAGCCGGTAAAATCCAAAGCGAAAACGGCGCCCGCCGAGGGCGCGGAGTCGGCTAAACCCAGACGCAGCAGGAGAAAAACCGGCGCCGCCGGGAAATAACGTAATAACGGCGCCTCCCGCGCGCTGCAATCCACCCCTGCCGTCAACAGGCGGGGTGGATGCTGGAATAGACCCCGGGTGTGAACATCCCTACTTGAATAAAAGATCAACATGAGCGAAATCATTTACGGCATTCACGCCGTTAAAGCTTTATTGGACCGCGATCCGCAACGTTTTCTCGATGTTTATATCCTGAAAGGACGCGACGATCGTCGCCTGCATGCCCTGATTGTCGAGCTGGAAGCGGCGGGAATTGTCATTCAGGTAGCGAACCGGCAGTGGCTTGATGAAAAAGTCGAAGGGGAGGTGCATCAGGGTATCGTGGCGCGGGTCCAGGAAGGACGGCAGTTACAGGAAAACGATTTGCCCGGCTTGCTGCAACAGCACGCCGCTCCTTTTCTGCTGGTGCTGGACGGCGTCACGGATCCCCATAATCTGGGAGCCTGCCTGCGCAGTGCCGACGCCGCCGGCGTGCATGGGGTGATAGTCCCGCGGGATCGTTCCGCTCCCCTTAGCGCCATCGCCAAAAAGGTCGCCAGCGGCGCGGCGGAGACCGTGCCCTTGATTCGTGTCACTAACCTGGCGCGAACGCTGCGTTTGTTGCAAGAAAACAATGTCTGGGTTGTCGGCACCGCCGGTGAGGCGGATCATGACCTGTACCAGAGCAAGCTTACCGGTCCGTTGGCCCTGGTAATGGGCGCCGAAGGGGAAGGCATGCGCCGCTTGACCCGCGAGCATTGCGATGAGCTGATAAGCATCCCCATGGCGGGTTCGGTCTCTTCGCTGAACGTGTCGGTAGCGACCGGCGTCTGCCTGTTCGAGGCGGTACGCCAGCGTCAAGTCAGCTAGGGGCAGCGATACTCGGGCGTCAAGCATCACCGGCGCTACGCCGGCGTTGAATCGGCAAGAGGTCGTGGTACGCCGGCGTCAATAATCAGCACCCTGTCATAGCGGTCAATGGACGACCGCTATGACGGCATGGTGACGCTTAACGATACAATATGACATCAGCGCGCCATTTGCCCGAGGTCACCAGTTCCGATAACGCGACAATCTGGTAATAGGTGGCATGAGCGGCATTGGCCTTGACGCGAACCGCATGCTCGACGTCCATCGGGCTGCCGCGTCTTACCACGGTGATTCGGTCGAGAACCTGCAGTGACCCGGCCTGATCGCGCTGGATTTCCTGCGCCTGATGGGTGGGCGGCGGCGGCGGGACCGGTTTGCCTTCCAATATACTGCACCCTGTAAGGGCCAGCAAACCGAGGGCGGTAACCATAACGGATAGCGGTTTCATGGGATATGTGCCATTAAGTTCAACATGAGTAGTATATCCCAGTATCCGGCGCTTCGGCCTTGATGCGCATTAAAAATCAAAAGGCCGCCGACCCATAACAAGGCTTGAGTTTTGCCGGTTCCCCTGTGGCTGTTCAAAGGAGGTATTATGGTTGAGATGCATCAGGAATCCATCGACGGCGTCGAAGTGATACATGCGGTACCGGCAGGTCTTTACTCGCAGCCGCTGCCGACGATTTTCTTTTATCATGGGTATACCTCCTCCAAAGAAGTGTACAGCTATTTTGGTTATGCCCTGGCAAAAGCCGGGTTTCGCGTTATTTTGCCGGACGCCCCCATGCACGGCGCCCGTTTTAGCGGCGATGAACAGCAGCGCCTGGGGCATTTCTGGGACATCCTGCGGACGAATATCGATGAATTACCGGTCTTGAAAGCCCATTTCCAACAACAGGGGCTGATTGACCCGGAACGTATCGGTGTTTGCGGCGCATCCTTGGGCGGCATGACCGCGCTGGGGGCCATGGCCCGTTACCCCTGGCTAAAGGCGGCGGCGGAATTCATGGGATCCGGCGATTATCTGCGGCTTGCCAAAACCTTGTTTCCGCCGGTACCATTAACCTCGTCCTCCCGTCAAAAGGAATTTGAACAGCGTATGGCCCCCCTGGCTGAGTACGAGGTATTCCACCAGTTGGATAAGCTCGGCGATAGGCCCCTGCTGCTCTGGCACGGCGACGCCGACCCGCTGGTGCCGGCGGAGGAAAGCCGCCGGCTGTATCAGGCGCTGGTGGCGCAGGGGAGCGATAGCCGGGTGACCTATATTACCGAACCCGGCATCGGGCATAAAATCACGGTGTCCGCCCTGGCGGCGGCGGTGTTTTTTTTCCAGCGTAATTTGTGATTTCGCCGCCCGGCCACGGATCCAAGGCAGAAAAAAGCCCCTCTAGGGGGCTGAATATGAAGACATGTTTTTATTTTTGTATATCCCCTGGTGTTGGGATATCGGGATAACCTTATGCTGTTCCGACCGGTGGCGGCGCATCTCAGGTCAAATTCAAGTTATTTAGTATATGACAGACTGCCATAGGGAGAAATAATACTTTATTGATTGAGTTAATCAGTTTTTTTGACATAAAAAGACTTTTTTAAATAGTTTATTTGCTAATTAATGACTGCCTATATTATTAGGCCGCCGCCGCCAGGCTGTGGACACAATCAGTCCTTGTATTCCCGCCCCCATAAATGTAAGATTGCGCGTCATTTTTCGACCGCACAATTATCACGTTCCTTGCTTCCATGGGCCGCGGTTGACCCGGACAGGAGGCTGAATAATCCGTAAGGAGCAATTCTGTATGCGTCATTACGAAATCGTTTTTATGGTACATCCTGATCAAAGCGAACAGGTTGCCGGCATGATTGAGCGCTATACCGCTGTTATCACCAATGCGGAGGGTATCATTCATCGTCTGGAAGACTGGGGCCGTCGTCAGCTGGCTTACCCAATCAACAAACTGCACAAAGCTCACTATGTTCTGCTGAACGTAGAAGCCACGCAGGAAGTGATTGATGAGCTGGAAACAAACTTCCGCTTTAACGACGCCGTTATCCGCAGCATGATCATGCGCGTTAAGCATGCCGTCACCGAAGCTTCACCCATGGTGAAAGCGAAAGACGAACGTCGCGATCGTCGTGAAGATTTCGCCACCGAAGTCAACGATGATAATGATGCTGGGGATTCTGAAGAGTAATTGATGATGGCGGAAAACCGACTGATGTTGTCCGGCACCGTGTGCAAGTCACCGATTCGGAAGGTCAGCCCGTCAGGTATTCCTCACTGTCAGTTTGTGCTTGAGCACCGCTCGCAGCAACAGGAAGCCGGTTTTTCACGACAAGCATGGTGCCGTATGCCCGTGGTGGTCAGTGGAAAACAATCACAAGAGATTACTCAAAGTATAACGGTCGGTACGCAGCTTACCATTCAGGGTTTCATTTGTTGCCATCAAGGCCGCAACGGACTGACCAAAATGGTGCTGCATGCCGAGCAGATTGAATTGATAGATTCTGGAGACTAGCCATATGGCACGTTATTTCCGTCGTCGTAAATTCTGCCGTTTCACCGCGGAAGGCGTAATTGAGATCGACTATAAAGACATCGCTACGCTGAAAAACTACATCACCGAAAGCGGTAAAATTGTCCCGAGCCGGATTACCGGTACTCGTGCCAAATACCAACGCCAGTTGGCTCGTGCTATCAAACGCGCGCGCTACCTGTCTCTGTTGCCGTACACTGATCGTCATCAGTAATCGGTCACTGTCCAATAAGACTTTGAGAGGATAAGGTAATGCAAGTTATTCTGCTTGATAAGATTGCCAACAAGGGCAAATTAGGCGATACGGTTGACGTTAAAGCGGGCTATGCCCGTAACTACTTGGTACCGCAAGGCAAAGCCGTTCCGGCCACCAAGAAAAACGTTGCTGAATTCGAAGGGCGTCGCGCCGAGCTGGAAGCCGAAGTGGCCAAGGTTCAGGCCGAAGCACAGGCTCGCGCCGATAAAATCACTGCGCTGGGCAGCGTCACCATCGCGTCTAAAGCAGGCGATGAAGGTAAACTGTTCGGTTCTGTGGGCACCCGCGATATCGCCGAAGCCATCACCGCCGCCGGCGTTGCCGTCGCCAAAAGCGAAGTGCGCCTGCCGAATGGCGTTTTGCGTACTATCGGCGATCACGATATCTCCATCCAGGTTCATGGCGAAATTTTCGCTACCCTTGATGTGGTTGTGGTAGCTGAAGCCTAATCGAACGATTAAGCGATAGTAAAACTACAAACGCCGGCGAAATGCCGGCGTTTTGCATTAATTGCGTATATAGCTGCCGTCGGTTTGGCGGACGAACCTCACGCGGGTGGTGGGGCTGGTTTCAATTTCAAGTGATGTGACCACTCCCTGGGGATTCACATGAATATCCACCTGCTGGCCGGCATGTAAACTGCTGAGCGGCTTATCGTCTCCTTCCGCCTGCGCCATGGCAAAAACGTCCGCAACCGGCAGATTGTGTTCGCGGAACAATTGCGCCAGAGTTTGCCCATCAGCTATCCGATAGCGCTGAAGCTGGCCGTTGGCTGGCGCTGTCGGCGCGGCGGGGGGAGCCGGCGCGTTATTGACGATTTCCGCCTGCATCACCCCCCCAGGCCCGGTCTGGTCGGCCACCTGCGGCGGCGGCGGGGTAGTGTCGCTGGGGGAATAGGGCCAAAGTATGGCCAGCAGGATAACGGCGGCGCAAATCAGGATCCCGCGCCGGTGAAACAAGGGTAAAGGTCTCATCCATTTGAACTGTTCAGGCAGATACCATAATTTTTTTAGTGGAGTCAGCATTGGACGGCCTGCTGTTTCGGAATTATCATCGGGTCGCGGGCGTCGTGGCCACTTCCATTTGATCCCGCTAAATCCTGGCACGGAAAACGCCGGGTTCTTGTTTTTCCCGGGCGCAATTCTGCCCATGATAACCTCTCTTGCAATGGTTTTTTTCTAACCCGGGGAAGTATAAAGCGGAGCACACTGAACCTCCATGCTTAATTGACCCTGACTGCGAAGCAATCCGCCTGAGGCGGGACACATTATCATCATAGAGGATTTTACCCGAAACGCCCGCGCTGTTATGCTGCGCCTTACGCTTTTTATCAATTCAAGGATAAATGATGACTACACCTTCTTTAGACAGCGTCGAAGCCCAGGCCAGTTACGGTATTGGCTTACAAGTGGGCCAGCAGCTGCAGGAGTCGGGGCTGGAAGGGCTATTGCCGGAAGCGTTGCTGGCAGGGCTAACCGACGCGTTGGAGGGCCATGCGCCGGCGGTGCCGGTGGACGCCATTCACCGGGCGCTGCGTCTGATCCACGAGCGCGCCGATGCGGTGCGTCTGGAACGTCAGCAGCATTTGGCGGTGGCGGGGAAGCAGTTTCTTGAAGCAAATGCCAAAGAGGAGGGGGTCAGCCAGACCGAATCCGGTTTACAGTTCAAAGTGCTGCAGCAAGGCGAAGGGGCGATACCGTCGCGCCAGGATCGGGTGCGCGTTCACTACACCGGACGCTTGCTGGACGGCACGGTATTCGACAGTTCGGTACAGCGCGGCCAGCCGGCGGAGTTTCCGGTTAACGGCGTCATCCCGGGATGGATTGAAGCTCTTACCTTGATGCCTCTCGGTTCCCGGTGGGAACTCTATATCCCCCAGAACCTGGCCTATGGCGAAAGGGGTGCGGGGGCGTCCATTCCGCCGTTCAGCGCCCTGATTTTCGAAGTCGAATTGCTTGAAATCCTCTGATAACCTCGCCGGGGTAATTTTCACTCTGCCCCGGCCTTGCCGCCCGCCGATGGAATGGCTTTTCGCAGGAAATAACACTAGTCTGATACATTATGTATACCCAATAGCTTTCAAGCTGCAGCTTGAAGGATGACGGGTAGGGTGGAAAATGTGAGGTGTGCAATGATCGAACAGATTAGCCGGCTGGCGCGTGAAGCGGGAGCGGCTATTATGCAAGTCTATGACGGGGATATGCCCCTTGAACTGACCCATAAGCAAGACGCGTCGCCGTTAACCGCGGCGGATTTGGCCGCGCATGAGGTTATTGCCAACGGGCTCGGCGCTCTGGCGCCGGAGATCCCGGTATTGTCAGAAGAAGATCCTCCCGCCTGGGAGATCCGACGCGGCTGGACTCGCTACTGGCTGGTTGACCCTCTGGACGGCACCAAAGAATTTTTGCGGCGCAACGGCGAATTCACGGTGAACATTGCGTTGATTGAGGAAGGTCTGCCGGTGATGGGCGTGGTCTATGCTCCGGCCACCGATATTTTATATGCGGCCGATAGAGACCATGCCTGGAAAATCACCGCGGACGGCCAGCGGCTGGATATTCATTGTAAAGAAGCCCGGCCGCCGCTGGTGGTGGTAAGCCGCTCTCATAGCGACGATCGGGAGTTGCAGGATTATCTGGCGCAGTTGGGCGAGCATCAGACGGTGTCCATCGGTTCATCCTTGAAATTTTGCCTGGTGGCGGAAGGCAGCGCGCAGTTGTACCCGCGCTTCGGACCCACCAGCGTTTGGGATACCGCCGCCGGACATGCGGTAGCCGCCGCCGCCGGTGCGCTGGTCAACGACTGGACCGGTCATGCGCTGGATTACCATCCCCGCGAATCCTTTTTGAATCCGGGCTTTCGGGTGTCGTTGTTCTAACACCCTTTACATTGCACCGCGGGGTAACAGGCGGTGCAATAAATCGATAACCTGCTGTATATCCTGCAGCGTCAACGCCCCCTCCTTGATATAGCGAATCCTCCCACGGGTATCCAGCACCACAATCGCCGAACTTTTGGCCTGTAAGCCCCATGCCCGGCGCACGTCGCCGTGGCTATCAAGGATAAACTGGGATGCGGGGGACATTTTTTTATTGTTTTCCAGCCAGTTGCGTGAATAAGCCACACTACCGAACAAGGCGTCGTCCCCATTGACGATAGTCGTCGTTTGGTAATATTTCTCCGGTAAATTAGCTCCCTTGACGGATTCAATCATGGCGGCGTTCATCTCGCTGGCGGATGTGCGGGCGGCCATATGCTGGACCAGATGAACTTTTCCTTTCAACTGCGCGCTATTCCAGAATTTATAGCTAAACTCGTTATTCTGGTAGAGCAGCTCTCCCTGTTCGGCGACGCCCACTTTGGGCAGAAGGGCGCCGAGATGCAGATTATGGGCTTGCAGACCGAACGGTAAAAACAGGGCAAATATCAGCAACCAGTGACGGCAGTGCATGAGACGGCTCCTTCAATTGAGCGGGCAAGGCCGCCGGCGTTGTTCAGGGACCTTGCCCGGGGTCGCCCCGTTGCCGCGCCCGCTGTGGGGGGCATATTCAGAATAAAAGTACTGCTTCAAGTGATAGGGCTTTTATAGCGTTCTGTCAAATTATGTAAATCCAGCTTAGCGTCCTGAAACTGCGTGAACTAATGCACATATGGCCACTCTTAATAAATGGTAGTGTTAGTACTCTTGCCAACCGGCGTTTCGCAGGGCAGGACGACGTTAATAACGGGAGCAACGTAAAAAAATGAGAATCTTCCATCGCTATAACGCTATTAAGGTAGCAACCTATGTTAAGACCTTATTTCGCGGCAGAATCTATATCAAGGGGTTCGGCGCCTTTGAGTTTGATAAAGGTAAGATACTGGTGCCCAAGGTCCGCGATAAGCAGCATTTCCATGTTATGTCCGAAGTAAACCGGCAGGTTATGCGATTGCAGTCCGAGATGGCCTGACGGCCTTGCCCCTGCGGGATGCCTTGCATCAGCAGGGGCGGCCCTTCTTTCTCAGGTTTGCTCTACTCCCCACTACTGCTCACATCAGCCGCAAGTTCTCAATGAAGCGGGCGCAGTTCCCTGTTAGGCTGCTTTGGAGAAGTCATAAGCAGGCGCATTTCCCTGTCACGCCACGTTGGACTTGCCGGAGGTCGGCGCCAGCACCAGAGTGGACTTCTCTTCCAGTCGGGTGACCAGCAATTGATCGATTTTATAGCTGTCGATATCCACCACTTCAAATTTAAATCCGGCATAACGGACAAAATCGGTGCGTTTCGGGATCTTGCGCAGCATGAACATCATAAAGCCGCCGATGGTTTCGTAATTGCCCGCCTGGGGAAATTCATCGATATGCAGCACCCGCATGACGTCGTCAATAGGCGTACCGCCCTCGATAAGCCAGGAGTTCTCGTCCCGGGTGACAATCTGTTCTTCCAAGCCCTGGCCCACCAGATCCCCCATCAGTGTGGTCATTACATCGTTCAAGGTAATGATACCCACCACCAGGGCATATTCGTTCAGGATCACGGCGAAATCCTCACCGGCGGTCTTGAAGCTCTCCAATGCTTCCGACAGCGTCAGCGTATCCGGCACAATCAGCGCCGAACGGATCTGCACGCCGCTGTTCAATGCCAGGCTTTGATTGCCCAGTACGCGATTCAGCAAATCCTTGGAATCCACGTAACCGACGATATGATCGATATTGGCGTCGCACACTAAAAACTTGGAGTGGGGATGGGTTGAAATCTTTTCTTTTATATTGTCTTCGGTCTCACGCAAATCAAAGAATATAATGCTCTCCCTGGAGGTCATGGAAGACGGCACCGTCCGCGACTCAAGCTCGAACACATTTTCAATCAGCTCGTGTTCCTGCTTGCGCAGCACCCCGGCCAGCGCGCCGGCTTCCACCACCGCGTAGATATCGTCGGAAGTGATATCCTCTTTGCGCACCATCGGCAGTTTCAACAGGCGGAAGATAAGGTTGGCCAGGCCGTTGAATACCCATACCAGCGGACGGAATACCAACAGACAGAAGCGCATGGGGTTGATGATCCGGACGGCGCAAGCCTCCGGTGAAATCATACCGATGCGTTTCGGGGTCAGGTCGGAGAACAGTATAAACATGCTGGTCACCAGGGTGAACGAGCAGATAAAACTGATACGATCCGCCAGCTCCGGGGACATGAACCGCACCAGCAGGGCGGCGAAAGAGGGTGAAAAAGCCGCATCGCCCACGATACCGCCGAGGATGGCCACCGCATTAAGGCCAATCTGAATCACGGTAAAAAATATACCCGGCGTTTCCTGGAGTTTCAGCACGCGTTGGGCATTGATATTGCCCTCGTCGGCCATGAGTTTAAGCTTGATTTTGCGCGAGGCGGCCAGGGAGATTTCCGATACGGAAAAAAATGCGCTCACCGCGATTAATAGCAAAATAAGCAGGATACTGTTTAGCATAGTGACCGCCTCGGGCTGACGTTCATACCTTTCATCTTTCAAGCTGCGGCGGCGTTGGCTGCGCCCGCTCACCCCAGTCACTTAGTCATCTAAGCTCCTGAGGTTCACGGGCTTGCCGCCTTGCCGCAACTCGAAAGCTATCGGGTATACATCAGCGCGCCTTTGAAGGGCAATGTGTCGTGAGAAGGTAACAGAATGTTACCGGGCTGCATTGGCAGCCCGCATAGTATAGCAGCAGCCCCGGCAGGGCTGCTAATGATTACGCTTGCGGCGGCATGCACACGCCGATCCCGCCCAGATTGCAGTAACCCTCGGGATTCTTGTACAAATATTGCTGATGGTCGTCTTCAGCATAATAAAACGGCGTCGCCGGCTCAATCGCGGTGGTCACCTGGCGTTTATCCCCTGCCTCGGCCATCGCCCGCTGGAACTGCGCTTTGCTTTCCCGCGCGTCGCTTTCCTGTTCCGGGGTCAAGACGAAAATCGCCGAACGATACTGGGTGCCTATATCCCCGCCCTGGCGCATGCCTTGCGCCGGGTCGTGATTTTCCCAAAAGTGTTGCAGCAACGCTTTGTAAGAAATAACCCTGGGATCGTATACCACCCGCACCGTTTCCGCATGGCCGGTTTTGCCGGTACAGACTTCCCGGTAGGTGGGGTTTGGCGTAAAGCCGCCGGCAAAACCGGCCGCCGTGCTGTAGACACCGGGCAATTGCCAGAACAGTCTTTCAACGCCCCAATAGCATCCCATGGCAAATAAAGCCACTTCCATGCCGTCCGGGATTTGGGCCATGGAGTGACCGTTGACCACATGGGTGGTGGCAACCGGCATCGGCGTGGTGCGACCCGATAAAGCGTCACTTTGTGATACAAGCTCAGATTTGTTGAAAATGTGCATCAGAGTTGACTCCTGTTTAGGCAATTTATCGTAAAAATGGGGTATAGCCTGTTGTTTAACACATCTTCTTTACAGACAATAAACTTCAATTTTACGTTAATATATAGGTGTAAAGCTGTTATTTTAGGGCAAAAAAATCAAAAACAACCCTAAGACCAGCTGTTAATCGGAATGAAAGCGATTTTGCGCACAGGGAAGTCATTATCGGAAAAGCAAACTCAGGAGCCAGCTTGCTAAAAAATCGCCTTATTTGCCTGGTTTGCATTCTCGCGGCAACGCCCTGGTCCGACGCTGCTAACGTGCGTTTGCAGGTAGACGGGCTCAAAGGCGAATTGCAGCGTAATGTCCGGGTGCGCCTGTCCACCATCGGTGCGGATGAAATCACCGCCGACGCGCGCTTTCAGGCTCGGGTTGACAGTGCCATCCGCGAGGGACTGCGTGCGCTGGGGTATTATGAACCCCAGATTGATTTTACCTTTCGCCCGGCGGTCAAAGGCGGCCGCCCCGTCCTGGTGGCCGCCGTCAAACCGGGACCGCCGGTTAAAATCGCCGCCACCACCCTCATTGTGCGCGGCGATGCCCGCCGGGATGCCGCTTATCAACGGCTGATTCAACGAAGCCGGCCGGCCGTCGGCACCGTGCTCAACCATGGGGATTATACCGCTTTTATTGACGGCTTGACGGGTCTTGCCGTGCGTAATGGCTATTTCGACGCCGAGTTTCTCAAACGACAGCTGGCGGTGTCGCCGGAGCGGCGAGAAGCATTCTGGAATGTGGATTTCGACAGCGGCCAACGCTACCGCTTCGGTGAGATACGTTTCCATGGTTCGCAAATCCGCACGGACTATTTACGCAATATCCCCACCCTACATCCGGGGGATGAGTACAGCGCCACTGCGCTGGCGGAGTTCAGCCGGCAATTGTCCGCCACCAACTGGTTCAACTCGGTGGTGGTTTCGCCGGATTTGGTGGCCGGGAAAAAAAGCAAGGTTCTTCCCCTTGATGCGGTGGTCACCCCGAGGAGCCGCAACATTATTGAAACCGGCGGCGGCTTCGCCTCGGATGTCGGACCGAGGGTCAGAACCACCTGGAACCGACCCTGGCTCAATTCAATGGGCCACAGTTTCCAGACCAGCCTCAGCCTGTCGGCGCCGGAGCAGGCGCTGGATTTCAGTTATAAAATTCCGGTGCAGCGCAGCCCCCTGGAGCAATATTATTTACTGCAAAGCGGTTTCAGACGGGAAGATCTCAATGATACCAAATCCGATTCCACCACGCTGAACGTGGCGCGTTTCTGGGATTTTTCCAGCGGCTGGCAGCGATCGGTGAATTTACGCTGGAGCCTCGATCATTTTACCCAGGCCAATGTCACCGACACCACGATGTTGATTTATCCGGGCTTCACCGTTAACCGGACCCGGCAACGGGGCGGGACGATGCCCACCTGGGGCGATTCCCAGCGCTACTCCCTGCAGGTTTCCGACACCGCATGGGGGTCGGATATCGATTTTTATATCCTCCAGGCGCAAAACGTTTGGGTAAGGTCGCTGGCGGAAAAGCACCGCTTTGTGGCGCGCTACAATCTCGGCTGGATTGAAACCAATAATTTTGACCGTGTGCCCCCGTCGCTGCGCTTCTTCGCCGGCGGCGACGGCAGTATCCGCGGTTATCGCTTCCGCTCCATTTCCCCGCGGGACGCGGACGGCAAGCTGGTTGGCGCCTCGCAAATGGCCACCGGATCGCTGGAGTACCAATATAATTTTACCGGCCGCTGGTGGGGGGCGGCTTTCATCGATAGCGGCCAGGCGGTTAACGATATCCGGCATACCAACCTGAAGACCGGCGCCGGGATCGGCGTCCGTTGGCAATCGCCGGTGGGGCCGATTAAATTGGATATCGCCACGCCGGTGGGCGATCCGGATAATCACAGTGTGCAGTTTTATATCGGTTTGGGGACGGAACTATGAGCCGGGCCAGGAAAATCGGCCTGGGCGTGCTGGCATTTATTCTGCTGCTTTTGGGCATGGTGGGGTTTTTAATCGGTACCGAAGGCGGACTGCACCTGTTGATAAACGGCGCCGCCCGGTGGGTGCCGGGCCTGGAGATCGCCCATGTCAGCGGAGGCTGGCGCGGATTGACCGTCACCGGCCTGCAATATCGAATGCCCGGAGTGACGGTACGCGCCGAACAATTCCATCTGTCCCTTGATCCCGCCTGCCTGCGCCATAGTCAATTATGCCTAGACACCTTGTCACTGCGGGATGTGGATATTGATGTGAAAACCGCGGCGCTGGCCCCGTCGCCGACGGGCGCCGCCGAGCCGCAAAATAACAGCCAGACCGTCAGTACCCCTTATCCGCTTATTCTGCGGCATCTGGCCCTGAACAATGTCCGGATACGCATAGATGATACCCTGGTCACCCTCGGCAGTCTGGAAAGCGGTATGGATTTTCGCGCCAACAGTCTGACGGTGGCGCCAACCCATATTGCCGGTTTGCTGGTGGCGTTGCCAAAGGCCGCCGAGGTGCTGGCGGAACAGGCCGGCAAACAGGTCGGCAAACAGATCGTACAGACCGGGCAACAAAAGCGGCAGGATGCCGAGGCGGCGCTGGAAAAGGCCCGGCGGCAGCCGTCGCCGGAAGCGGCATTCAAGGCCTTTTTCGCCCAGCCGCTGCTGCCCGATTTGCCCGATGTGCGTCTGCCGCTGAACGTCCGGCTGGAGGGACTGCGGGCAGAAGACTTACGTTTGACCGACGACACCGATATCCTGATCTCGGCGTTGGATCTGCGCGGCGCCGTGCAAGACGGGCAAGCCACCCTGGAACGATTAAACATCGATTCGCCCCAGGGCCTGCTCAATGCCAGCGGCACGGCGCGGCTAAGCGGCAGTTGGCCGCTGAACCTGACCCTGAATACGGCAATTAATGCCGCGCCCTTCAAGGGGGAAAAAATCAGGCTGACCTTAAGCGGCGGGCTGCGGGATCAACTCATGGCGGCGCTGAATTTTTCCGGGCCGGTAAAAGCGCAGATAACACTGCAAACGCGCCCGGCCGAAGCCGGCCTGCCGCTGACGCTGACCTTCAACAGTCCCGGCATGCAATGGCCCCTCAGCGGCCAACCGCAGTATCAGGCGCGAAATCTGTCGCTGAACCTGGACGGCAAGGCGGTGGATTACACACTGACCATGGGGGCGTCATTAAGCGGTCAAGGCCTGCCGCCGGCGGAGGTGTCGTTGGCGGGTAAAGGCAACACCGCACAGTTTACCCTGTCCCGGCTGCATATCGCCACCCTGCAAGGCCAGGGGGATATCACCGCGCTGGTGGACTGGAGCAACGCCGTAAGCTGGCGCAGCGAACTGACCCTTTCCGGAATCAACACCGCCGGGCAGTGGCCGGACTGGCCCGCCCGCCTCGACGGCAAGTTATCGGTGCTGGGCAGCCTGCACGGCGGCAGTTGGCAACTGCGGGTGCCGGAACTCACCCTCGATGGCGAGGTTAAGCAGAACCGGCTGACCGCCAGAGGCTCCCTGAGCGGCAATGCCGCCGGACAATGGCATGTTTCAGCGCTGCGGCTGGCGTTGGGACGCAACAGCCTGACGGTAAACGGCGATTTGAACAATCAGCTGGCGCTGGACGCCGTGATCGATGCGCCGAATCTGAACGGGGCCTTGCCCGGCTTGGGGGGAACCATCACCGGCTCCCTGAACGTGCGCGGGGACCGCCAATCGCCGCAGGTCAGCGCCAATTTGACCGCCGCCGGCCTGCGCTGGCAGGAACTGCGGATTCGGCGCATCGCCTTGAACGGCCGCCTGCAATCCAGCGATATTATCCGCGGCAACCTTAACGTGGAGATTGACCAGCTGCAGCAGGCGACGGTTAACGTGCGGCGGCTGACGCTGGCGCTCACCGGCGATGAACGGGCCCATCAATTACGGCTGAATCTGCAGGGCGAGCCGGTATCGGGCGGGCTGACGCTAAACGGCGGTTACGATCGCCTGC
Source organism: Sodalis sp. dw_96 (assembly GCF_018449575.1). Lineage (GTDB taxonomy): Bacteria > Pseudomonadota > Gammaproteobacteria > Enterobacterales > Enterobacteriaceae > Acerihabitans. The sequence goes on from NZ_JAAVUT010000003.1 coordinate 385,873, forward strand.
AGCAGCGCTGGCGCGGTACCTTGAGCCAGACGCAATTCGGCAGCCCGGTGGGGGAGTGGCGGTTAAGCCGCCCGATGACTTTTGATTATCAGCAGCAGGCGCAAAATGTCGTTATCGGCCCCCATTGCTGGCAAAATATCAATGCGCAGCTCTGCGTACCCGCCAATATCCAACTGGGGGCCGGCGGACAGGCCACCGTGCTCCTTAACCGTTTTGACCTGGCGATGCTCAAACCGTTCCTGCCGCCGTCCACCACGGTGGGCGGGGTATTCAGCGGCCGTGCCCAGGTGAGCTGGCAGCCGGGCGGCAGCTTGCCGACCGCCAGGATTGTGCTGACCGGCAACGGTGTCAAGGTGCGGCAAAACATCCAGGGCGGAGTGCTGCCGGTGGATTTCGATCGGGTTACTTTCAACGCCGGCCTGGAAAACGACCGCGCCACGCTTGACTGGCAGATTGGCATAACCGGCAACGGACAGTTCAACGGACAGGTGCAGGTGGCTGATCCCCGCAACCGGCGAACGCTTTCCGGCAATGTCGCTATGAATAATCTCTCCCTGGCGCTGATCAATCCGCTGTTATCCGGCTCAGAACATGCCGCGGGTATGCTTAACGCCAATCTCCGTCTCGGTGGCAACGCCGTGCAGCCGCAGCTTTACGGTCGGCTGAGCCTGGACAGGGTTATCATCCGCAGCAATCAACTGCCGTTCGCCATGACCGAAAGCCAACTGGCCATGACGTTTGCCGGCACCAGCTCGGCCTTGCAGGGCGTGATCAGGACGACCAGCGGGCAGCTCAATTTAAGCGGCAATGCCAACTGGAGCCGCATCAATGCCTGGAACGCCCGTATCGCCGCCCGGGGGAACCGGGTAAGGATCACCCTGCCGCCGATGGTGCGGTTGGACGTATCGCCGGATATCACCGTGGAGGCCGCGCCACAGGCGCTGACCCTCAACGGCAGCGTCACCATCCCCTGGGCGCGGATTGTGGTTCAGAAACTGCCTGAAAGCGCGGTGGCGGTTTCTCCCGATGAAGTGATCCTCGATGCGCAATTGCAGCCGGTGGCCGAGCGGGAGGCGGGAATGGTCATCAACAGTAATATGAAGATTCATGTGGGCAATGACGTGCGGTTGGACGCTTTCGGCCTCAAAGCGCGGCTGCAGGGGGATCTGAATGTGATCCAGGATAAGCAGGGACTGGGCCTGCACGGACAAATCGCTATTCCCTACGGACGATTTAATGCTTATAGTCAGGACTTGATCATTCGTCGTGGGCTATTAATCTTTGCCGGTCCTCCGACGCAGCCCATGCTGAATATCGAAGCCATCCGTAATCCGGATTCCACCGCGGACGGTGTGACCGCGGGGGTCCGGGTCACAGGTATGGCGGATCAGCCGCGGATAGACGTGTTCACCGACCCGGTCAAATCACAGCAGGAGGCCCTTTCTTACCTGCTGCGTGGCCAGGGGCTGAATACGCCCGGCGCCGACAGTAGTATGATGACATCCATGCTGATCGGTATGGGCGTGGCACAAACCGGGCAGCTGGTGGGTAAAATCGGCGCGGCGTTCGGCGTCAGTAATTTGACCCTGGATACACAGGGGGTAGGGGATGAATCCCAGGTGGTGGTGAGCGGTTATGTCACGCCGGGGTTGCAAGTTAAATATGGTGTCGGTATTTATGATTCATTGGCAACGCTAACGCTACGTTATCGTTTAATGCCTAGACTTTATCTGGAAGCGGTGTCTGGTCTTAACCAGGCATTAGACTTGCTCTATCAGTTTGAGTTTTAACGATGCGAATAATTGTTTACGGTAGTCTGCGGCGCAATCAGGGCAATAGCCATTGGATGACAAACGGCCAATGGTTGGGGGATCATGTGATATCAGGTTATGAGTTATATGATCTCGGGCATTATCCGGCGGTTATCCCCGGCGTTGGGACAGTATATTGTGAAGTCTATCGCATTGATTCTTCAACATTGGCCGAGCTTGATGCCCTGCGTACAAAAAGCGGTGAATACAAGCGGGCGTTGATCAATACCCCCTATGGCGGCGCCTGGATGTATGTCTATCAGCGGCCGGTTGCGGGGTTGCGTCAGTTGAAGGGCGGTGACTGGCTGAAACGCGCCGACGAGCCTTAAACCCGTCGGGCGCTGAACTCGCCGGGGTTTTATTTCTTGGCGCGTTCGAAAGAGGCGATGATTTCTGCTTTGGCGGCCTCGGCATTTTCCCAGCCGGCCACTTTAACCCATTTGCCTTTTTCCAAATCTTTATAATGTTCAAAGAAATGAGTGATCTGTGCCCGTAATAATTGGGACAGGTCCTCTACGTCTTTAATATGGTCATATTCCTTTGTCATCTTGGTGTGGGGCACCGCCACCACTTTGGCGTCTTCACCGGATTCATCGGTCATCTTCAGCACGCCCACCGGACGGCAGCGGATCACCGAGCCCGGCTGCAGCGGGTAGGGCGTAGGCACCAGCACGTCAACCGGATCCCCGTCGAGGGAGAGCGTATGGTTGATATAACCGTAGTTACAGGGATAGAACATGGCGGTGGACATGAAACGATCAACAAACAATGCGCCGGTCTCCTTATCAACTTCATATTTGATCGGAGAAGCATTAGCCGGGATTTCAATCACAACATAAATATCCTCGGGAAGATCTTTTCCTGCCGGTACCAGATTCAAGCTCATGTCAATTTCCTTAAAATTTTAATGATGGCGTAGCGGCTATTATAACTGAAATTTGCGGTATACCCGTCATACTTCAAGCTGCAGGAGCGTTGGCTTTCCTCGCTCACCCCAGTCACTTACTTGAGTAAGCTCCTGGGGATTCGCTGCGTCGCCGCCTTCCTGCAACTCGAATTATTTAGGGTATAGATCAGGTTGTTTTAGCCTCTCTCCACGTCCTGCCTCGTAGCCGCCCAATGTGATTAAACTCACATAACCTATTAAAAACAGACGAATCTGTAAAGAGTTAACGCGGTGCACCGATAACCGATGCAGGGCGAGGTTACAACTTTAATCTACAACTTCGGTCGGGTGATTTGAACGAATCAACATCGTAAAATGCAGGGGCAGCAGAATGTTCAAGAATATAACCGTCAAGGCGGGCCTACTCGCCTGGCTGAGTTTAATGACCATTATTTTATTTATCGTCAGCGGTATCAGCATCCATACCATTCGGCAAGGCTCCATCTCCCTGCAAGCCATCAACCAGATACAAGGCGAGGAGCTCGGCTACCTTAGCCACGCCTATAACGCATCGCTGCGGTCCCGTACCGAAGCCTCCCTGGCGGTCAGACAATATGAAACCGGCCTGATTAACGAAGGCCAGGCCTCCACCGCCAAGGCCGCTGAGTTGGCCAAAGAAGCCGACAGCGCCATGGCGCAGTTCCTGGCCGCCGGCACGGTCACCATCGAAGGGGCCGACCGCGCGCAGCGAATGAATGTGATTTATCAGCGTTACAATGAACAAGGCATAAAGCCGATTCTCTCCGCGCTGCATAATGTGAACACTGACGCTTATTATCAATTATTGGAAAATACCCTGACGCCGCTGAGCACCGAAATGGATAATCAGCTCGACAGCTTCCAGCACTTTGCATTGGAAACCGGCCAGAATATTCAGCAGAAGGCGGCCAATAGCGCCCGTTTGCAATTGGTGCTGGTGATTGCGGCCTGTGTGCTGGCCCTGGCGCTGTCATTCCTGGCCTGGCTGGCGGTCCGGCGATATATACTACGCCCGCTGAATGTGGCCATCGTCCACATGGAAAATATCGCCGCCGGGGATTTATATCATCCCATCCCCGCGGCGAGTGACAATGAGCTGGGGCGGCTGAACCGGGCGCTGCAATTGATGCAAGGCGCGCTGGCGGGGGCGGTGAGCGACGTGCGGCTGGCCGGGTCGCAAATAGATGTCGGCACCCGTGAACTCTCGGCGGGCAATACCGACCTGTCCCAGCGTACCGAGGCGTCCGCCGCCGCACTGGAGCAAACCGCGGCCAGCATGGAGCAACTGACCCAAACGGTAAAACTCAATGCCGAACATGCCAAACAAGCCCATGAATTAGCGAAAGAAGTTTCAGATATCGCCGATAAGGGCAGCGAAGTGGTGTGTTATATGATTGAGAAAATGCAGGCCATTTCGTCCAGTTCCCACCGTATTGCCGATATCTTGGGCGTGATAGACGGCATCGCCTTTCAAACCAATATCCTGGCCCTGAACGCGGCGGTGGAAGCGGCGCGTGCCGGTGAGCAAGGGCGGGGATTCGCCGTGGTGGCCGGTGAGGTGAGAAATCTGGCCCATCGCAGCGCCGAGGCGGCCAAAGAGATCAAGGGGTTGATTCAGGAATCCCAGGGGCGGGTAAACGAAGGGGCCGATATGGCGCATACCGCAGGCGAAACCATGGATGAGATTTCCGAAGAGGTGATGCGGGTGACCCGCCTGATGAAGGAAATTTCCAACGCCACGGATGAGCAGAGCCGCGGCATCGAGCAAATCAGCCTGGCGGTATCGCAAATGGACGCGGTGGCGCAGCAAAATGCGTCGCTGGTGGAGCAGTCCAGCGAAGCAACCCGTTCGTTACAGTCGCAATCGCAGCACTTAACCGCGAGTATGTCCCTATTCCATCTGGAAGAGGAAGCCGCCGAGGAGCCTGAGGAACTGGTGGCAGTTGAAGCCTGATAACATCAGGCCGCGAAACAACTGGCCGCGCAACAACAGGTCGCGTAATAACAGGTCGCGAAACAACAGCCCGCGAAACAACAGCCCGCGTAACATCGGCTCGCGGGCCGTGGTTTTCAGCATATTGCTTCAGGGCTTCGGCATCACGGCGCCTGGACGGCATCGGGCTGCCGCCACAAGGCCTTCAGGCGGTCAACGAACCATTTACCCGCGGGCCCCGGGGGTTGCGAAGGCCGGTGAAAAGCGGACATCGTCAAGATAAAACCGGTGCGCGGCATGTCATCCACATCCAGCACCACCAGCGTGCCTGCGGCGATGTCTCTCTCCACCATATGCAGGGGCATTCCCCCCCATCCCACGCAGTCCTTGAGAAACGCATATTTGGTGGACAAATCAGCCAGACGCCAGGTCGACGGCGATGCGACGCCGAAGTTCCGGCCGGCCGTGAGATCGGATCGATCCGTGAGCACAAGCTGTACATGTTTCGCCAGCTCGCGCCGTGGTATCCGATGGCCAAAGCTCGCGAGCGGATGACATGGCGAAGCCACGGCGACCAACGGCAATTCCCCCAGTCGCTCGCTCACCAATGATGGAAATTCCTGCGGCAGCGGCGGAAGGATGCCCAGGCTGCATCTGCCGTCCAGGACAGGCTGATAGGCCGCTCCCAGGGCTTCGACGAACAGGCGCAGCGGCGTCAATGGAAACCGGCTCGCGAAGTCTTTCGCGACGGCGCTGACCACGCCGGTGGGGAAGAACACGTCAATAACCACCGAGAGTTCCGCCTCGACGCCCGATGTCATGAGCCTGGCGCGCGCCTTCAGCCTATCCACCCCGGAGACGATATTGCGGGCGTCTGCGAGCAGCAGCACTCCCTCCGGCGTGAGCTTCGGTAACCGGCCCGAGCGGTCAAAGAGTATGACCCCTATTTGGTCTTCCAATCCGCCGACCCAGCCGCTCACCGCTGACTGAACCCGGTTGAGCTTGCGTGCCGCGGCCGAAAAGCTGCCCTCATCCACCGCGGCAATGAAGGTTCTGAGCTGATCCAGGGAGACGCCGTCAAGCATTGGATATCCTCTATCTCTAATAGAGATGGTTTATATCTTAATATACCGTCTTCTCAGATACATTGCCAATCGCTACCATTCCTTCCTATGCAGCATGGCTGCCAGTTATTTCAGCAGCGTGCAGATCCCGGACCGTACCACCAAGGAGTCTTTATGAGCTATTCCATCATCGGCAGCGGCGGCGTCGGCGTTGCCCTCGCCGGTCAATTCGTCCGCAGCGGCATTACGGTCGGTATCGCTAACCGGCGCGGGCCGGACTCCATCACGTCGATAGCCAAAAAACTTGGCGACAAGGTGGTTCCCCTGTCGCTGCAAGACGCGCTCAAGGCCGACGTGATCATCCTGGCGATCCCTTTCTGGTCGCACCGCGACGTCGCCAAGGCCCTCCCGACCTGGCAGGGCAAGGTCGTCATCGACGTCACCAATGCCTATGGCGTGCCGCTGTCCGACCTCGACAATCAGCTATCCTCGGCGATTGTGGCGAAGGCGCTGCCTGGCGCTCACCTCGTGAAGGCATTCAATCATTTGCCCGCAGGTGTGCTCGCGCAGGATCCCGCGATCGCCGGGGGCCACCGGGTGATCTTTGTGTCGGGCGATGACGAAAGCGCCGTCGCGACGGTGACCGCCCTGGTCCGTCGACTCGGCTATGCGCCGGTCAGTCTCGGCACGTTGGCACAAGGCGGTCAGCTGGTGCAGGCGCGGGACAAGAGCTGGGCGCCCCTCATCTTCCAGGACCTGTTCAAGAGGGAGGCGTGATTATGTACGACCATGTCATTTGGCCCGAGCGCTATGACCCGAAAACGTCGGCCATTTACGCCCTCAACGACATTGACGTGAAGGCGCCCCCTGAAGTGGTGTGGAAACTGCTGGTGGACGCCGGGAATTGGTCGAGCTACTTCCCGCCCGAAGATCAGGTCAAGATCCTGTCCGGAGGGCCGGAACTGGCGCTCGGAATTCAATACAGCCGGGTGACGGTCGGGTTCCCCATGAGCCTCGTCGTGACGGAGTGTGTGCCCTACCAAAGGCTCGCGTGGGCGACGGTGGTGGATGGCGATCAGACCGGTTCGAGCGCATATCACGGCTGGGTCATCACGCCCACCGGCGATGGCTGCCATGTGCTGACCGAAGAAACGCAGCAGGGTCCCTTCTTTCTGGAGGAACTGGGCCTCAAGCATCCCGGGGCGCTCTTCCGCTATCACCAGGAATGGGTCGAACGCCTCGCCCGCGCGGCGGAGGCACAAGCGGCAAAGAAGACAGGTTGACGCGGCTGCCGCGAGGCCAGGCCACACCCGGAAAGACGTCTGGAAAACGTCGCGAAGGCAGCCCTCGAATGCCAAGCTCAGAGAGGTTCAAAGACCAAAGGGTAACAGGATTCCGGATGGAACGAAGTGGTTGTGGTCGCGCTGGGCACTGTGTTCATCGCCCCGAGAAATAGAGACTCCAGCGTCTGATGAACTTATGCCGCCGGCGGTCTGCATGACAGGTTTTTTCAGTGGGAAATTATTGGCTGCGGGTAGTGAGTCAACTATCTGAAAGCCCCCTCCCGGGGGCATGCAAGCGATTAGGCACTCCTGGCGGCGGGAGCCGCATGCCTATCTCAAGAGCCTATATCCGCTTATTGGTCGGGAAAATCGCGCATAAACCGCTCTGCGTCATTAACCATGGACTCTGTGCCGACAAAAAAGGGCGAACGCTGGTGCAGTTTTTCCGGCGTGATATCCAAAATGCGGTATTTACCGTCACTGGCTTTGCCGCCCGCCTGCTCGGCCAGGAAGGCCATGGGGTTGCATTCGTACAGCAAACGCAGTTTGCCCTCCGGGTAGCTTGCGGTGCTGGGATACAGATAAATACCCCCCTTCAGCAGGTTACGATGGAAGTCGGATACCAGGGAGCCGATATACCGGGAGGTATAGGGGCGGTGGGTCGCGGCATCCATCTCCTGACAATATTTAATGTATTTTTTAACGCCGGTGGGAAATTTGATGTAATTTCCTTCGTTAATGGAATACATATTGCCGGTCGCCGGGAAGCGCACGCTTTCGTGGGAAAGGCAAAACACACCGATGGAAGGATCGTAGGTGAAGGCGTGCACGCCGCAGCCGGTCGTGTAAACCAGCATGGTGGAAGAGCCGTACACCACATAACCCGCCGCCACCTGCTTATTGCCGGGCTGCAGGAAATCCGCTTCGGTAATCGGCGTGCCGATGGGAGAAATCCGGCGATAAATGGAAAAAATAGTGCCTACCGACACGTTGACGTCGATGTTGGAGGAACCATCCAAGGGATCCATCAGCACCACATATTTGCCGCTGGATGAACGACCGCCGTCAAAAATAACGATCTCGTCTTCCTCTTCGGAAGCGATGCCCGCCACTTGTCCCCTGGCTTTCAACGCCGCTTTCAGCTTTTCATTGGCGAACAGGTCGAGTTTCATCTGAACTTCGCCCTGGATATTGGACACGCCGCTGGTGCCCAAAATATCAACCAATCCCGCGGTGTTGATATCGCGATGAATGATTTTGGCACCCAATTTTATAGCGGAAAGCAGCGCGGTAAGTTCGCCGGTGGCATGGGGAAACTCATGCTGCTTCTCAACAATAAATTCGCCTAACGTTTTCATAACACATTCCCTGAACAAAAGAAGACACTGTTGCCGCGGATGAAAAGCGGTATTATCGATTTGCCACGGTATCACTAGTAGCAGTTTAGCTTAAACGAATGCAAGTACATCATCAAATTCGTTTATATCAATCGGCCGCAGCGGTAGAATGTGCCGCAGTTCGTTGTTAAAAAATGGAAAAATTATGCGCATACATATTCTCGGTATCTGCGGCACGTTTATGGGCGGTGTGGCCATGCTGGCCCGTGCCCTGGGACATGAGGTGACCGGGTCCGATGATAATGTCTATCCTCCCATGAGCACGCTGCTGCAGGAACAAGGCATTCAACTCATCAAGGGTTATGATCCGGTTCAACTGGAGCCGGAACCGGAGCTGGTCATCATCGGTAATGCCATGAGCCGCGGCAACCCCTGCGTGGAAGCGGTGCTGGAACGGGGTATCCGTTATGTATCCGGTCCCCAGTGGCTGCACGATCAGGTTCTCCAGCAACGCTGGGTGATTGCCGTCGCCGGTACGCACGGCAAAACCACCACCGCCGGGATGATTACCTGGATTCTCGAGGTGTGCGGTTATCAGCCTGGGTTCGTCATCGGCGGCGTGCCGGGCAACTTCACCGTTTCCGCCCGTTTGGGCAGCAGCCCGTTTTTTGTGGTGGAGGCGGATGAATATGACTGTGCGTTTTTCGACAAGCGCTCCAAATTCCTGCACTACTGTCCGCGGACGCTGCTGCTCAATAACCTCGAGTTCGATCATGCGGATATTTTCGACGATCTGAAAGCCATTCAGAAGCAGTTCCATCATCTGGTGAGGCTGGTGCCGGGAAAAGGCAAAATCATTCTGCCGGATAACGATCCCCACCTGAAGCAGGTCATGGCCATGGGGTGCTGGAGCGAACAGGAATTTATCGGCGAAGACAACAGCTGGCGAGCCAAAAAAATCGCACCGGACGCCAGCGTATTCCAGGTCCTGTTGCAGGGCGACATGGTAGGGGAAGTCCATTGGGATTTGGTGGGTGAACACAATATGCACAATGCGCTGATGGCGATCGCCGCCGCCAGGCATGTGGGTGTGCAACCGGCTGACGCGTGCCGGGCCCTGGCCACCTTTATTAACGCCCGGCGGCGGCTGGAGCTGAAGGGCACCGCCAATGGGGTGAAGCTTTATGACGATTTCGCCCATCATCCCACCGCGATATTGGCGACCCTGGCGGCGCTGCGCAGCAAGGTAGGCGGCACGGCACGCATCTTGGCGGTGCTTGAACCCCGTTCCAACACCATGAAAATGGGGCTGAACAAGAATGAATTGGCGCCTTCCCTGGGCAGGGCCGACGAAGTTTTTTTATTCCAGCCGCAGCATATTCCCTGGCAGGTGAGTGAAGTCGCGGAAGCCTGCGTCCAGCCGGCGCATTGGAGTGCCGATGTGGATACCCTTGTGGATATGATTGTGAAAATCTCACAGCCCGGCGACTATATTTTGGTAATGAGCAACGGCGGCTTCGGCGGGATTCATGAAAAACTGCTGGCGCAATTGAATATCAAAGCCGGTCTGGCGGTCTGAATCGGTTATTGCCGCTTCACGTTGCTGCCGCATTCATTCATAGCCAATAAGGCGGGGCGGGGGTGCGAGAAGTGCAAACCACCCGCCGGCCAAAAAAAAGCCCCCGCGAGCGGGGGCGAAGTTCGTCGGACAGGACGACGAGGGAAACATCAATGGCAGTCTGGTTATTACTGGACACAGAATAACTGAGGGCGACTGCAACACTGATGGCGTTGACTTCTATTCTAAATGTTAAATCGTACTTACGGCCGTGGCTCAGCCGGTATTCTTAAACTGTAGCGGAACGCGTCATCAAAGCTTCGCCCGGCTTACTTGTAAAGCTCGGCGGTGGTATGCCAGTTATCGCCTTGGCGCGCTTCAATAATCCGGTAGGCTTTTGCGCCCTTGGCATCGGCGGCGTCATTCAGCGCCTGATGGATATCCGAAGGTGAGGCATCAATCCCGCCGGCGCTTACGGTACCCATGGGTTGTAATCCTTTGGCCTGTTCCATCGAAATAGATTCCGCGGCGAATGCGCCGAAGGACAGGGCTGACATCACGGTCATCAGAGAAACAGCAGTTTTCATTTTCATCAATTTCACCTCTCTTAATTCTTTACATTTCATATTACCCAATGCAAAGCGTGATATTCATCACGGAACTAAGTATACACTAATAACTGTCGTTATTAATAGTATGCTCATAGTTATATATGAAACATTAAGCTTTCTTTGCAAGAAGATATAAGTAAAAGTGATTAAAACAGGTTAAATATCGAGCAGATAATGTTAATTATTTGTAAATTCAAAACGATAAATCACTTTAGCCAAAAGTGCTAACGTTGAGGGCATGTGGATAACACGGGCGGAAAGGGGCAGTATTTAGCGTGCCCCCTGAGGAGAATTGGAGGACATCGGCGGCGGATTGCAAATCAATCAATGCCGGGTCTTACAAGCCATGCGTCCGAAATCAGGGTTATGTTTCAGCTGAGCAGCGGCTTAAGCCGGGAAAAGCAGGACCCTACAACTCCTGCTCGAATAGCACTAAGATGGCTTCATAAAGCTGCTTGACGCTAAATCCACGGGCCGGAGTGGTGAAAATGGTGTCGTCGCCGGCAATGGTACCCAGAATGCCCTCGGATTTCCCCAACGAGTCCAGCAAGCGGGCAATGAGCTGGGCGGCACCGGGGCTGGTATGGATAACCACTACCGCGTCGTTGTGATCGACATCCAAAACCAAATTTTTCAACGGACTGGTTGTGGTGGGGACTCCCATCTCCGCGGGCAGGCAATAGACCATTTCCATTTTCGCGTTGCGGGTACGGACGGCGCCGAATTTAGTCAACATCCGCGATACTTTGGATTGGTTGATATTCTCATACCCATCGTCCTGGAGCGCCAGAACGATCTCTCCTTGAGAACTGAATTTCTCTTCTTTAAGTAAAGCCTTAAACGCTTTAACCAATTCTTCTTGTTTTGAGTGATTGCGCATATTTTACCAAAATCGTTGGGGAAAATCGCACATGATTATGCATAAAAATGCATTTTTATGCAATAGGGTTGCTATGAGGAAGTGAGAAGGGTCTTAAATAGCCGCTTACGTCGCAACGGGAACAATATGTATGCAATTTAACTTTTACCAGGTTCGCCTTTTTCTGTTTAAAAAAGTAAAGAAATTGTTATCAAATTGCTGTTGTTTTGACCACTCCAATCGGTGTAATGTGAATGGGAAGCACGGGCAATAAGGCGCCGGGACCCCTTAGCCGGCACGTTGATTTCCACTTCTGGTCGTTAACCGGTCAGGTTTAGGTAAATTAATGTGTCAACTCTCAAATTTGGGATCGGTGATTTGTTTTTACCCGTTTATCTCTCTATGATCTTAAGCAGATGATTCGTCGGCATTAAATTTTCCCTATTATAATAAGGAGATCCGAATGAAAGTCGCAGTTCTCGGTGCAGCGGGCGGCATTGGCCAAGCGCTTGCCCTATTGCTTAAAACTCAGCTTCCCTCAGGTTCCGAACTCTCTCTGTATGATATTGCCCCGGTAACTCCCGGTGTGGCAGTTGATCTGAGCCATATACCGACCCCGGTGAAAATCAAGGGTTACGGTGGCGAAGATGCGACGCCGGCGCTGGAAGGCGCCGATATTGTGTTGATTTCCGCGGGGGTTGCTCGTAAGCCCGGCATGGATCGTTCGGATCTTTTCAACGTCAACGCAGGTATCGTACGCAATCTGATCAGCCAAGTGGCCAAAGCTTGTCCGGCCGCTTTGATAGGCATCATTACCAATCCGGTTAATACCACGGTGGCCATTGCCGCCGAGACGCTGAAAAAAGCCGGTGTCTATGACAAACGCAAGCTATTTGGCATTTCGACCCTCGATATTATTCGTTCCAATACTTTTGTCGCCGAGTTGAAAGGACTGTCGCCGGAAGATGTTGAAGTGCGGGTTATCGGCGGCCACTCCGGCGTGACTATCCTGCCTTTGCTTTCCCAGCTTAACGGCATCTCGTTTAGCGATCAGGAAGTGGCCGATTTAACCAAGCGTATCCAGAATGCCGGTACCGAAGTGGTGGAAGCCAAAGCCGGCGGCGGATCGGCTACCCTCTCAATGGGACAGGCCGCGGCGCGTTTCGGCTTATCGTTGGTGCGGGCGTTGCAAGGTGAAAAAAATGTGGTGGAATGCGCTTATGTTGAAGGCGACGGCGAATACACGCGTTTCTTCGCCCAACCGCTGTTACTGGGAAAACAGGGCTTGTCGGAACTTCTGCCCATTGGCCCGTTGAGTGCGTTTGAACAACAGGCCCTGGAGCAAATGCAGGACGTATTGAAAAAAGATATTGAATTAGGCGTAAAATTCGTCAATCAATAGCATTTTAACGTCCGCCTGCCTGTCGGGCGGACGCTGGTAAGCGGGTCTTGTTATGGTCGGCTATTGAAGGCATCTATAACTTGTATTACCCGTAATATGTTCTATCCCCGCACCGTTTTCAGATATTATTTTCCGTTGGTTTCCCTCATTTCCTGATCCTTCCGCAGTCAATTTCTTCATGATAGGATGGGTCACGTACTCCTCCGTAAAACTTAGGTGTTAGCACATTATTAGATTGATAAATAATGACTATTCAGTTTTATTCGCACAAAAAAACCGCACTGATCTCAATTTTCAATCAGCCGGTAGCACTTGCCGCTTTTTTTGTGTTGTAATGATCGTAACAGTTAGGAGTAATTGCTAAACCGGATAGCGGCTTGCATAACGGAAACGTGCTGAAGGCCAGTCCCTTTTATTGGCTAAGGTCAAGGACGCGAAATGGCGATAGCGTCGATTTATCGCCATGACAAGGAGGGTAGATGATGGCAACAAAAAAGGAATGGGTAGCCACCCACGAGCTAATCGGCGTCGGCGGGTTACCGAAAACCCGGCAAGGACTGAACCGGCGCGCCAGGGAAGAAGGTTGGGAAAAGAGGCGACGCGAAGGCGCGCGAGGAAAAGCTGTCGAGTATTCCTGGTATAGTTTGCCGGAAACGGTGAAAAAGACGCTGACGCTGCGCGCCAGCTCACCTGATTATACTTTATCGACACAAGAACCTTCTCCTACCTGGATTGAAATTCATCGGCAACTTTCCGATGCCGAGCGTGATTTTGTCGTGGCGTTCATCTTGCGCGAAGGGGTGCTTAATCTCCTTAAACGTTTGGATTATCCCGATGAGCCCCCTACGGAACTGCATCGGGATTAGGGTGGATAGGGCGGTACCGAGTTCGTCCTACAATGTGCCATGCCGTTTAGCGTGAGCGTATCAGGCTCTTTCTGTCCAGCAGCTGATTCGTTTTGGGATCGATATAGCGGCTGGGCCAGATCTCCGCCGGATGAATCTCCAATCTATCGGCTATCAGCCATTCGCCTTTGGGCCATGGCCTTGTCAAGGCGTTGGCCAGGGTAGACGAACTCAATCCGGCGGCGCGTGAAACCGCCGCCAGGGTGGTACCGCGTTTACGCAGTGCCGCAATGATATCCGCAGGGTGCCAGTCGTTATTCCATTCAGTCATGTGTGTTCATTGCCTTGCTGTGAGCCGAAGGGTGGATAGATGTAATAAATAACATAATTTAACCAAACGAAGTGGAAACAAAGGGGTTATATGGAAAATACATAGCAACAAATTTCCCAAAGATTTTCAATTATTTTCCAATAAAAATTAATTTTTGCTATGGGCATCCCCATTTTGGAATGCAACAGTATGAAAAAAGCCTGGTTTAGTACCAAAGAGCTTTTGGGCGTGGGGGGGCTTCCGAAATCCCGGCAGGGGGTGACGGGCCGTTCCCGCCTTGAAAACTGGGATCGGCGGCCTCGCGCCGGCGGGCGGGGCGGTGGGCTGGAATATGCATTGGAAAGTTTGCCGGCTGAAGTGCGGCAGGCGCTGACGCAGCGCGAGATGAAAGAGCAGCCGGCCCCGGAATACCGCGTCGGCGCGGTGCTCTCCTCGCCGAACGCGGACCCCCTGGCGTCGGCCTGGATGGTCATCTATGATCAATTGCTGCCGGAGGAACGAGGCAACGTCATCAGCCTGGTGATGCGGGAAGGGATTGAGAAATTCATGACGCGCCTGGGTATCGTGCCCAGGCGGTAAGCGAACTGGAAACAGCGGTGTCGCTGATTTCCGTGAAGTGTCAAAAGTTACTAAAACTGCCGTTGTACCGCCGAGTGCGCCAAACTTTCCAACGCCTGCCGGAACGGAGAGGGTTCAAGGCAGCTGAGACAGGATATGGCTTTGTCCGCTTCCGCTTCCGCGCATTGGCGCGTGTAATCCAGCGAACCGCATATACGCATGGTTTCCAATACCGACGCCAATAAATGCCGACCGTTACCCTGCTCAATGGCTTGCCGTATCATGGCCGCCTGTTCCGCGTTGCCGTGTTGCATGGCGTGCAGCAGCGGCAGGGTGGGCTTTCCCTCGTTAAGGTCGTCGCCGGTGTTTTTCCCCAGAGTCTTGCCGTCCGAGCCGTAATCCAGCAGATCGTCGATAAGCTGAAAAGAAGTACCCAGGTAGCGGCCGTAATCCCGCAGAGCGATTTCCTGCTCCGGCGTGGCGCCGGCCAATATGGCGGAGGCGTGCGACGCCGCCT
This sequence comes from Sodalis sp. dw_96, assembly GCF_018449575.1. Lineage (GTDB taxonomy): Bacteria > Pseudomonadota > Gammaproteobacteria > Enterobacterales > Enterobacteriaceae > Acerihabitans. The sequence continues at coordinate 400,907 of NZ_JAAVUT010000003.1, forward strand.
CGAACAGCCGGGCGGTTTTGCTGTAAATAACCCGCATATAGCTCTCGACGGTGATATCCGGATCGTTGCAGTTCATCAGTTGCAGGACCTCGCCCTCGGCAATCACATTCACCGCCTCGGCCATCAATGCCAGGACCCGCAGCGATTCGAGTCCGGTCATCATCTGGAATGCGCGGGTGTAAATGAAATCCCCCACCAGGACGCTGGCCGCATTGCCGAAAGCCGCGTTCGCCGTGGCTTTGCCCCGGCGCATATCGGATTCGTCCACCACATCGTCATGGAGCAGGGTGGCGGTATGAATAAATTCTATCAAAGCGGCCACGGTAATATGCTTATCACCCTTATAATTCAGGGCTCGCGCCGCCAGTACGGCAATCATCGGACGGATGCGTTTACCGCCACCGCTGATGATGTAATGGCCGAGCTGATTGATAAGCACGACTTCGGAATTCAGTTGCTCCAGGATTATCGCATTTACCTTCGCCATATCCTGCGCGGTGAGTATTGTGATTTGATCAGGGTTCATTATTTTCTTTCGGCTTTATATTTTACCGTTAAGTGAATAGTAACGCCGCTCATAGAGCCAGATGGTAGAAACTGTGTTACTGATTGTACTTGAAAATGGCAAGAGATAAATGACGGAGACGTAACCAGTCACTTTTTCGTAGTCTGTATGTATTCTGCACTTGTCATAGGCCGGTTTTTTGCGTAGAATTCGCGCCCTATTGTGAATATTTATAGCGCACTGTGGACGAATATAAGTTGAGTGCGCGGAAAGCGGAGTTTTTTATGTACGCGGTTTTCCAAAGTGGTGGTAAACAACACCGGGTCAGTGAAGGGCAGACCGTTCGCCTGGAAAAACTGGACATCGCAACAGGTGAAACTATTGAGTTTGACCAGGTTATGATGATTGCCAATGGTGAAGATATCCAGATTGGCGTTCCTTTCGTCAGTGGCGGAAAGGTAAAAGCCGAAGTGGTTGCTCATGGTCGTGGTGACAAGGTGACGATTGTTAAATTTCGTCGCCGTAAACACTATCGTAAGCAACAAGGCCATCGTCAGTGGTTTACTGACGTGAAAATTACCGGTATCGGCGCCTAACAGAGAGGACTACACTCATGGCACACAAAAAGGCTGGCGGCTCGACTCGTAACGGTCGCGACTCAGAAAGCAAACGCCTGGGCGTTAAGCGTTTCGGCGGTGAACAAGTATTGGCGGGCAGCATCATTGTTCGCCAGCGTGGAACCAAGTTCCATCCCGGCACCAACGTTGGTTGCGGTAAAGACCATACCCTGTTCGCTTTGACAACGGGTAAAATCCAGTTCGAAATCAAGGGACCGAAGAATCGTAAGTTTGTCAGCATTGTTGCCGTTGCTGCATAAGTTCTTCGTTTTCCTATAGCAACAATATCCGTCAGTACCGTAATCCGTCTGTACTGACATAAGCGCTAAGCCCCGCAATTGTTGCGGGGCTTTTTACTTTCCTTTCCGGTCAAGCTGTACGTTAGACACTCATGATGACAACTCAGAAAGCGGGGCAGCAAGCGGGAGTGGGCATTGCGTTGGCGCTCACCACCGCCATGTGCTGGGGCGCGCTGCCTATCGCCATGAAGCAGGTTCTTACCGATATGGAACCCTATACCGTGGTTTGGTATCGGTTTTTGATAGCGGGAATCGGGCTGCTGTTCATCCTGGGGCCCCGGCGGCAATTGCCGCCCCTGAGAGTGTTCTTTCGCTGGCGCTGGCTGCTGCTGCTGCTGGTTGCCACCGGCGGCTTGCTGGGAAACTTTATTCTTTTCAGTTCATCGCTCCAGTATCTTAGCCCCACGGCTTCCCAGGTAATAGGCCAGCTTTCGCCGGTGGGCATGATGCTGGCAAGCGTATTCATTTTGAAAGAGCGGATGCGTATTACCCAGGTGATTGGCGCGATCATGCTGATTAGCGGGCTGGTGATGTTTTTTAATACCAGCCTGATTGAAATTTTCACCCGGCTGACGGATTACACCCTCGGTGTGATTCTGGGGGTATGCGCCTCGGTGGTCTGGGTCTGTTACGGTGTGGCGCAGAAAGTTATGCTGCGGCGCCTGGCATCGCAACAGATCCTGTTTTTGCTGTATGTTTTGTGTACAATAGCGTTAACCACGTTGACAAAGCCTTTGGCGGTGCTGCACTTAAGCGGCTGGCAGGTTGCCTGTTTATTATTCTGTGGCGCCAATACCCTTATCGGTTATGGCGCGCTGGCAGAAGCCATGGCCCGCTGGCAGGCGGCGCAGGTTAGCGCCATCGTGACGTTGACGCCATTGTTTACCCTGTTTTTTTCAGATTTACTGTCCCTGCTCTGGCCGGATTATTTTGCCGCTCCGACATTAAATGTCGTCGGCTATATCGGCGCATTTGTGGTGGTTGCCGGCGCGATGTTTTCCGCGGCCGGCCATCGCTGGTGGCCTGGGCGGGCCAAATCGAGACCTGCGCTGCCTGTTGAGCCGCGCGGCAAATGAATGACGGAGAGTTCCCATGAAGTTTGTAGATGAGGCCGCCATACTGGTGGTCGCGGGTGACGGCGGCAACGGCTGCGTTAGTTTCCGCCGGGAAAAATATATTCCCAACGGTGGACCGGACGGCGGTGACGGCGGCGACGGCGGCGACGTCTACGCTCTGGCGGACGAAAATCTTAATACGCTTATCGATTATCGCTTCGAGAGATCCTTTCGCGCCGAGCGCGGCCAAAACGGCCAAAGCCGGGACTGTACCGGTAAGCGCGGAAAAGATATCACGATTAAACTCCCGGTGGGCACGCGGATCCTCGATCAGGATACCGGCGAAATCATGGGGGATATGACCCGCCATGGACAGCTTTTGATGGTGGCGAAGGGGGGCTTCCACGGTCTGGGCAATGCCCGCTTCAAATCCTCGGTCAATCGGGCGCCCCGGCAGAAAAGCGACGGTACCGCCGGAGAGAACCGCCAGCTGCAGCTTGAGCTGCTGCTCTTGGCGGATGTCGGTATGCTGGGACTGCCCAACGCCGGTAAATCCACCTTTATCCGCGCGGTTTCCGCCGCCAAACCCAAAGTGGCCGATTATCCTTTTACCACGCTGGTGCCGAGTCTGGGCGTGGTGCGGATGGATAACGAACAAAGCTTTGTGGTGGCCGATATCCCCGGGTTAATCGAAGGTGCCGCGGACGGCGCCGGGCTGGGTATTCGTTTCCTGAAACATCTTGAGCGTTGCCGGGTGCTGTTGCATCTGATCGATTTGGCGCCGGTGGATGAATCGGATCCGGTGGAAAATGCCAAGATCATCGTGAAAGAACTGGAGCGGTACAGCGAAAAATTGTCTGAGAAACCTCGCTGGCTGGTATTCAACAAGCTCGATCTGCTGGACGCGGATGAAGCGGACCGGCGCGCCAAGACTATTGCCGCGGCACTGGATTGGAAAGATCAGTTCTATATCATTTCCGCGGCCAATCGCCATGGGGTGAAGGCGCTGTGCTGGGACGTGATGTCTTTTATCAACGCGCATCCGAAAGAGCAGCCCGCGGAAGAGGTGGTGCCGGAGAAAGTCGAGTTCAAGTGGGATGATTACCATCGCGAACAGCTTGAAGAATCGGCTATCGAAGTGGAAGACGACGATCTTGAAGATGACTGGGATGACGACGACGAAGAAGGCGTCGAGACTATTTATCATCGCTAATCCTTTGCGCGATCACGCTTTAACATGAATCCGGCTCGATTCGGGATTCGGTGTAAGCGGGCCTACCGCACCATGGGGCGCTCGGGCAGGCGGAAAAACCACGCCTGCTTCGACCCCATTGGCGCGCTCTCCCGCTGTTCAGCTATGCCGGCCACGGGTTCGATTTGGCCAATGTGCATGAAGTTAATGGGGAGGGGCAGGATGCTGGAAGAGTAAACCGTCCGCACCAGGGATGGCGCGGATCGAGCCTACATGGACGTATTCACGGCGTGTTTACGATCCAGCATCCTGTCCTGACCGGGCCCCGCTTGTGCTTAAAGTGATGCATAAACGGCCGCCATAGAATAAAAAGAGCAGGCGAGACCCTGTCAAAGTTGTTGACTTGGAAGACGGCTACTCCGGCGGGCGGAAAAACCACGCCCGCTTCGACCCGGCCTCAGCAAACACGGTCTCCCTTTAACACGCTCGATTTAAGCTTCGGTGTTGGCAGGTCAAGCCTGCCGCCGGCGCGTTGTCGTCATCAGTTATTTTGGTAGACGTCTTTATACAATCGGCTTTCAAATCGTACCAGCGGAATGCGACGATCTTTTTGATCCTGCGGCGGCACCGCGTATCCCGAAAGATATTGCACAAAAGCCATCCGCTGACCGCTGGCGGTGGTGATAAAACCCGCCAGGTTATAGACGCCTTGCAGCGATCCGGTTTTGGCCGATACCTTGCCGTCCACTCCCGCCTCATGCAGCCCGGCGCGGTACATCAAGGTGCCGTCATAGCCCGCCAGCGGCAGCATGGAAATGAAGTTCAGCGTTTGATCGTGCTGGCCGATATATTGCAGCACCTGCATCATGGTCGCCGGCGAGAGCAAATCGTGGCGGGATAAACCTGAACCGTCCACCTGGATGGTATTGCCCAAATCAATGCCGGCCTGCTGACGCAGGATTTGCCTTACCGCGTCGGAACCGGCGCGCCAGGTGCCGGGCACTTTGAAGCGTTCGTGGCCTATGGTGCGAAACACCGTGTCGGCTATCATGTTGTCGGATTTTTTCAGCATGATCCGCAGCAAATCATGCAACGGGGCGGAATAGGCCTGCGCCAGTACCGTACCGGCGGCGGTGGGGTTGGTTTGGCGGCGGAGGGTGCCGTTGATGTTGATATCCGCCTGTTGCAGTTCATCTTTCAGGATGGCGCCGGCATAACTGGCGCCGTCTTGGATAGCGAAGGCCAGCGGCAGGGGATCCGCCCGCTGCGGCATGCAGCCGGTAAGGGTAAACCGGTTCAACTCGCCCGGGACCACGTCCAGTTCGCAATACTGCGCGTCGGGGGAGCCCTTCGCCAGGGTCCGCACCTGGCTGAACATCTGCACAGGGTAATAGGACGCCACGCGGATAAAGGCGGTATCCCCGGCTTTCGGGGCGCTGTAAAGCGAAACGGAAAAACAGTTGCGATCGACGATTGCCGCACCAGGCGGGGCGCTGAAACATTCGGTCAAATCATTCCACGGCCAGCCGGGTGCTTTGTCGTGGCTGGCGAATACCGAGGTATCGATAATCAGATCGCCGGCTATCTGACGAATCCCCTGCTTGCGCAGTGCGGCAACCATATTGCGCAGCTGTTGACGGGTCAGGGTGGGGTCGCCGCCGAAGCGGGCCACCAGATTACCCTGCAGAACCCCGTTGGTGACCGGCCCGTAGCTTTCCAGCGTAGTGGTAAAGCGATAATCCGGGCCTAGCTGCAATAACGCCGCCAGGGCGGTAATCACCTTCTGTGTGCTGGCGGGTAGTGCCATTTGCTGGCTGTGAAAGTCGATGGCGGGCGTGGTGGCGCCGATTTTTTGTACAATCAACGCCAGGTTTGCGCCATCGGGTAATGATTCCATGTAATTTTCAACCGGCGTGGCCTGTGCGGATAGCATGAAAACGCTGGTGAGTCCTATGAGTAAACGTGAAAAACGCATAATTTTCGGCAACGGCAATGTAACGTGCTGCCATACTACGGTGCAAACAGGGTTAAAGTAAACGATGACCCATGCGGAACTCTGGGTTAAAATACGTATCAAAATGCAAATTGCCCCGACCTGGGATAACTCGTCAGGTCAGGTTTTTTTTGCTTTTCGCTCAGGTAGTAGCGGAAAGAGTTGCGTCGTGACTACTTCTTCAAGTCATGTCAGGACGGCGATATGTCTTGAAGGTGGCATGTCTTGAAGGTGGCATGTCTTGAAGGGGAAAAGCTTAGCAGGATGAATTTTAGAGGTAATGCCATGACTCCAGTTCCAATGACTTTGCGTGGTGCCGATAAATTGCGGGAAGAGCTCGAATTTTTGAAAAGCGTTCGTCGCCCGGAAATTATCAGAGCCATCGCCGATGCCCGTGCGCACGGCGATCTGAAAGAAAATGCGGAATACCACGCCGCGCGTGAACAACAAGGGTTTTGCGAAGGACGTATCCAGGAAATCGAAGCAAAATTGTCCAATGCCCAGATTATCGACGTTACTAAAATGTCGGCTCAGGGCCGGGTGATTTTCGGTAGCACGGTGAGCGTTCTGAACCTGGAAAACGACGAAGAGCTGACTTACCGTATTGTCGGCGACGATGAGGCGGATTTTAAACAAAATCTCATCTCCATCAATTCACCCATGGCCCGCGGCCTGGTGGGAAAGGAAGAAGGGGATGTCGCGCTGATTCGTACGCCGGGCGGCGATGTGGAGTACGAAATCCAGAAGGTGGAATACCTGTAAGGGGATAGTCGCGGCCTTTAGGATGAATTGTAAAGAAAGGAAAAAGGCCGTAAGTGGCCTTTTCCTGCTTTAACGAGCATGGCACCTTTGCAGAGGTAAGAAATGCAGGGGTAGCAAAGTCGTCAGCGCGGTAAAGTGATTTTCCGCTCCGTAGCCGGGCGGTAGAGCACCAGGATGCTGCCGATTATCTGAACGCAGACGGCACCGGTCTCGCGCACGATGGCATCGGCGATGAGCTTTTTGGTGTCGCGTTCTTCGGCGGCGATTTTGATTTTGATCAGCTCATGATGCTCAATGGCTTGCTCGATTTCTGCCAGCACGCCTTCCGTCAGGCCGTTATTGCCCAGCATGACCACGGGTTTTAGCAGATGCGCCAGACCTTTCAGGTGCTGTTTTTGCTTGTTGTTCAGATTCATTTGTCTTTTTTACTTACGTTGGGATTGAAAACGGGACATTCTACCGCCATCTCATGATTATCACCAAATCGGTCGTGATTGTATCCGGCGCATGAGTGCCTCATTCCTTCACCAATGCCCCACTTTCAGGATAGTTGGATAATAAAATGACCACCAAAAAGCGTTCCGGCAGCTCAAGTCGGTGGCTACAGGAACACTTTAGCGATAAATATGTACTTGAGGCACAAAAAAAAGGGCTGCGTTCCCGCGCCTGGTTTAAACTTGAAGAAATACAGCAGGGCGACAAGCTTTTCAAACAGGATATGGCCGTAGTGGATTTAGGCGCCGCCCCCGGCGGCTGGTCGCAATATGTCGCCACGCAAATTGGCAAAAAAGGGCGTATCATCGCCTGTGATATTCTCCCCATGGATCCGATGGTGGGCGTCGATTTTCTGCAGGGCGACTTTCGCGATCCTCAGGTATTAAAGGCGTTATTGGAGAGAGTAGGCGAAGGAAAAATTCAGGTGGTCATGTCCGACATGGCACCGAATATGAGTGGTACCCCGGCTGTCGATATTCCCAAAGCCATGTATCTAGCGGAGTTGGCTTTGGAGATGTGCCGGGATGTGCTGGCACCAGGCGGCAGTTTTCTGGTTAAAGTCTTTCAGGGAGAAGGTTTTGATGAATACCTGCGGGAAATTCGCTCCCTATTTACGAAGGTAAAGATTCGTAAGCCAGACGCTTCCCGCGCGCGTTCGCGAGAAGTGTACATTGTGGCGACAGGGCGCAAAATATAGTACCCTACGCTAATTGTTAACACCGTTGTAATATGAGGTTAATCCCTTGAGTGACATGGCGAAAAACCTGATTCTCTGGTTGGTCATCGCGGTAGTGCTGATGTCTGTATTTCAGAGCTTCGGGCCCAGCGAGTCCAATGGCCGTAAGGTGGATTACACCACCTTTATGTCTGAATTGAATCAGGATCAGATTAGGGAAGCACGTATTAACGGACGTGAGATTACCGTTACCAGGAAAGACAGTAACCGTTACACAACCTATATCCCGGTCAACGACCCCAGGTTATTGGATTCCCTGCTGACCAAGAACGTTAAAGTTGTCGGTGAGCCGCCGGAAGAACCGAGCCTGCTGGCCTCTATATTTATTTCCTGGTTCCCGATGCTGTTGCTGATTGGTGTCTGGATCTTCTTTATGCGGCAAATGCAGGGCGGCGGCGGCAAGGGGGCGATGTCCTTTGGCAAAAGCAAGGCCCGGATGCTCACTGAGGATCAGATCAAAACAACCTTTGCCGATGTGGCGGGCTGCGACGAAGCAAAAGAAGAAGTCAGCGAACTGGTGGATTATCTCCGCGAGCCGAGCCGCTTTCAGAAGCTGGGTGGGAAAATTCCGAAAGGCGTGTTGATGGTGGGGCCGCCGGGGACAGGTAAAACCTTGCTGGCTAAAGCCATTGCCGGTGAAGCTAAAGTACCGTTTTTCACCATTTCCGGTTCTGATTTTGTGGAAATGTTTGTCGGCGTCGGCGCATCCCGTGTGCGCGATATGTTCGAGCAGGCCAAAAAGGCCGCTCCCTGCATCATCTTTATCGATGAAATCGATGCCGTGGGTCGCCAGCGCGGCGCGGGCCTCGGCGGCGGTCATGATGAACGTGAACAAACGCTGAATCAGATGCTGGTGGAAATGGACGGCTTTGAAGGCAACGAAGGCATCATCGTTATTGCCGCCACTAACCGTCCCGACGTGCTGGATCCGGCTTTGCTGCGTCCGGGTCGTTTTGACCGCCAGGTGGTGGTGGGATTGCCGGATGTACGCGGTCGTGAACAGATTCTGAAAGTGCATATGCGTCGCGTGCCGTTATCCACGGATATGGACCCTTCCGTGATAGCGCGCGGTACCCCTGGTTTCTCAGGCGCCGATTTGGCCAACCTGGTGAATGAAGCCGCATTGTTCGCCGCTCGCGGCAGCAAGCGCGTGGTCTCCATGGTGGAATTTGAAAAAGCCAAGGACAAAATCATGATGGGCGCTGAACGTCGATCCATGGTGATGACCGAAGCGCAAAAGGAATCCACCGCGTACCACGAAGCGGGCCACGCCATTATCGGTCGTTTGGTGCCGGAACATGATCCGGTTCACAAAGTAACCATTATTCCCCGCGGTCGTGCGTTGGGCGTTACATTCTTCCTGCCGGAAGGCGATGCCATCAGCGCCAGCCGCCAGAAGCTGGAAAGCCAGATTTCCACTCTCTACGGCGGTCGTTTGGCGGAAGAGATCATTTACGGACCGCAGAAAGTGTCCACCGGCGCGTCCAATGATATCAAAGTGGCCACTTCCATTGCCCGTAACATGGTGACGCAATGGGGCTTCTCCGAGAAGCTGGGGCCGTTGCTGTATGCCGAAGAGGAAGGGGAAGTCTTCCTGGGCCGTTCAGTGGCGAAAGCGAAGCATATGTCCGACGAGACGGCGCGTATTATCGACCAGGAAGTGAAATCCCTGATTGAACGCAACTACACTCGTGCCCGTACTTTGCTGATGGAAAATATGGATATCCTGCATTCAATGAAAGATGCATTGATGAAATATGAAACCATCGACGCGCCGCAAATTGATGATTTGATGGGCCGCAAAACCGTGCGCCCGCCTGCCGGCTGGGACGATTCGCCGAGCAACCACTCCTCTGATAACGGCGGCACGCCTAAAGCGCCGACGCCGGTGGATCAGCCCAATACGCCGACGGGCAATACCATGTCCGAACAGTTCGGCAATAACCGGGCGTAAACAATCGGTCCTGCGTAACAGCAGTATAGAAAAGCCCCGGCCTAACCGCCGGGGTTTTTTATTGGTGTGACAATCAGAAGGGTCCGGCGGGTTTTTCCCCCGGACGGTGGTAAGATATGCCGCTAGTACAGGTAACCAGACGGAAGGATCCCATCATGCAACTCATGGTCAATCAACGCACGCTCGATCTCGACACGCCCCAGGTCATGGGCATACTTAACGTGACGCCGGACTCTTTTTCCGACGGCGGACGCTTCAACCGCCTTGATGCGGCGTTAACTCACGCGCGGGAAATGATTGATGCCGGCGCCACGCTGATCGATATCGGCGGCGAGTCCACCCGGCCCGGCGCGGCGGCGGTCAGCGCCGAACAGGAAGCCGAACGCGTATTGCCGGTGGTGGAGGCTCTTGCGCAGCGCTTTGAGGTGTTTATTTCGGTGGATACCTCCCGGGCGCTGGTGATGCGGGAGAGCGCGGCGGCGGGAGCGCATATGATAAATGATATCCGCGCCCTGAACGAACCCGGCGCCATGGAAGCGGCCCGCGACAGCGGCCTGCCCGTCTGCCTGATGCATATGCAGGGCGAACCGCACACCATGCAACAGGATCCCTCGTATCAGGATGTGCTGGCGGAGGTGAAGAGCTTTTTTGTCCGACGTATCGCCGAGTGCCAGATGGCGGGCATCGAAAAAAAACGCCTACTGCTGGATCCGGGCTTCGGTTTCGGCAAGAATTTAGCGCATAATTACCGCCTTCTGGCCCGGCTGGAGGATTTTCACTCGTTTGGTTTGCCGATTCTGGTGGGCATGTCGAGGAAATCCATGGTTGGCGAACTGACTCACGTGCCTCCCGATCAACGCGTTATCGGCAGCGTGGCCTGCGCGGTCATTGCCGCCATGCAGGGGGCGCGGATTATCCGCGTCCACGATGTCAAAGAAACCATCGAGGCGATGCTTGTGGTCAAAGCGACTCTTTCAGCGAAGGAATCACTATTTGTATGAGTAACCATAAATACTTCGGAACGGACGGTATCCGCGGCAAGGTAGGGGATAGCCCCATCACACCGGATTTTGTCTTGAAGCTGGGTTGGGCCGCAGGCAAGGTATTGGCTCGCCACGGGTCGCGCAAGATTATCATCGGCAAGGATACGCGGATCTCCGGTTATATGCTGGAATCGGCCCTGGAGGCCGGGCTGGCGGCGGCGGGTTTATCCGCCGCGTTTACCGGACCCATGCCGACCCCGGCTATTGCCTATCTGACGCGCACCTTCCGGGCCGAAGCGGGGATCGTGATTTCCGCTTCCCACAATCCCTATTATGACAACGGCATCAAGTTTTTCTCCATCGATGGAACAAAATTACCCGATGAGGTGGAAGAAGCCATCGAAGCGGAGCTGGAAAAAAACCTGACCTGCGTGGAATCCGCCGAACTGGGGAAAGCCAGCCGTATCGTTGATGCCGCCGGCCGCTATATTGAATTCTGCAAAGGCACCTTTCCCAGCAACAGCAGTCTGAAGGGCCTCAAGATCGTGGTGGATTGCGCCAACGGCGCCACCTACCATATCGCGCCAAGCGTGCTGCGGGAGCTCGGCGCCGATGTCACGGCCATCGGTTGCCAGCCGGACGGCATGAATATCAACCAGGAGTGCGGCGCCACCGATGTGCGCCTATTGCAACGGCGGGTGCTGGAAGAGAAAGCCGCGCTGGGCATCGCGTATGACGGCGATGGCGATCGGGTTATCATGGTAGACCATCTCGGCAATAAGGTGGACGGGGATCAGATCCTCTATATCATCGCCCGGGAAAAATTGCGCCAGGGCCAGCTTAGCGGCGGTGTGGTGGGTACCCAAATGAGCAATATGGGCCTGGAACTGGCGCTCAAGCAATTGGGGATCCCCTTTGTGCGGGCAAAAGTGGGAGACCGCTATGTGCTGGAAAAGCTGCAGGAAAAAGGCTGGCGCATCGGGGCGGAAAATTCAGGCCACGTGATCCTGCTGGATAAAACCACCACCGGCGACGGTATTATCGCCGGTCTGCAGGTATTGTCCGCCATGGTGGGGAATCATATGACCCTGCATGACTTATGCAGCGGCATGCGCCTCCTGCCGCAAATTCTGGTGAACGTGCGTTTCACCGGCAGTAACGACCCGCTGGAATCGACGCTGGTGAAACAGGCCTTGGCGGAGGTGGAAAGCGCGCTGGCCGGAAGGGGCCGGGTATTGCTGCGTAAATCCGGCACCGAGCCGCTGATACGGGTCATGGTGGAAGGCGAGGAAGACGAACTGGTTAAACGATTGGCTCACCTGATAGCCGATGCGGTGAAGGCCGCCGGTTAACCTGTGACGTTTTTTTCTTCAATCAGTTCGTTAGCCGCAATTTACCCTTGCGTGCGCACCCTGCTTTCGTTAGTATTCACACCCGCTTCAGTCGGAGTTTATCATCGCCGAACCGGGGCAGTCGTTTAACGCGCGGGTAAACCCGCAAGGACACCAAAGATTATGTATGAAGCTCTGTTAGTCATATTCCTGTTGGTCTCTGTCGGGCTGGTTGCGCTGATCATGCTACAGCAAGGCAAGGGTGCTGATATGGGGGCCTCGTTCGGCGCAGGCGCTTCCGCGACCCTGTTCGGATCCAGCGGTTCCGGTAACTTCATGACTCGTGTGACGGCGGTGCTGGCGACATTGTTTTTTATCCTTAGCCTGGTGTTGGGCAATCTGAACGGCAGTCATACCAAAAAAGGCAGTGAGTGGGATAATTTGAGTCAGCCCGTGCAATCGGAAAAAGCACCTTCCCAAGCGCCGGCAAAATCGAATAACGATATCCCGCAATAATCCCGACCTTTAGCCAGTGAATGGCAAGCGTTCGGCGATACGTAACGTCACCGGCGATGAGTAGATGAAATAGGCTCGTTGGAAGTTGGGCCGGTGAATGAAGGCAGTAAAATAAGTCAGTGAAATAAGTCAGTGGAATAAAGAGTGCCGAGGTGGTGAAATTGGTAGACACGCTACCTTGAGGTGGTAGTGCCCGATTGGGCTTACGGGTTCAAGTCCCGTCCTCGGTACCAAGCTTGAATAAAGGACGTCAATGGACGTCTTTTTTGATTTTAAAACCTCGATATCCTAATATCCTCTTATTCCAACCACGTAGACCTGACCTCTTCTTGCGCCGAAAGGGTTTTCCCTTTCCTCTGTTTGTTTGTCCCTCTCCTGACGTCTCCTCGGGCCGATAAAGGCTAAAAGCTGAATAAGCGATATCTAAAAGTCTTCCCGCTGGTTTGATGGCATAGTTTTCCTAAGCAAATTAATCATTTTTTAATAATCAGTTTTATTTGCTCAAGGGTAACCCGATACATGCAATAAATCATTGGATAGAAAGCGGAGCAAAATAATCGTGGCAAACAATATTACATCAAGCAACAGGGTCCCCCCTTCTACTGACTCAACTGTCACGCCGGGCATAGATGACGCTAAGTCCGATACCAATCACAACACGGCGACAAACGGCTTGCAACAGGGTTTTAAAAGCGTGGGCAATACCATGCTTAAGCCTTTTGCCTTGATCAAGTCCGGCATCTGCTCCCTTAAAGACGGAATGGGGAGGTTGATCCAGCACTTATTCTTCAGGCCTCAGACGCAAACAACCCCAAACAAGCCGGATGTTACCGCCATGGTTATAAAAATGATAACCGATCCGGCGGAACGTTTGGTATCGGCCAAGAATGTCCTTAAATCGTTAACCAACGATGGTAATGTGCTTGAAAAAAACGGCAAGGCATTGATAAAACTTTTGATGGACAATCCGACCCATCCTGGATTCGCTAAAGGCAACATTGAAATTCCCGCCGAAACGATTGTGTTCAAGACGGCAATTAGATTGCCGGACGGTACCGAAATCAAAACCTTGAAGATTGATGCAAGAGACTGTAATAACGGTGAGTTCCGGGGGCAAAGGGCTATTGACGCTTTTTTGGATGCCAAATTGGATTATGCCAATCTACAGGAATTATGTGACAAGCTGACAAACGACCCTCTGCGTAATTTCATGCAAATGAGACTGGCGGACACTATAGTCCTGGCGATGGCTGACCCAACCACCAGAGCGACCGTGGAAAAGGAGGCGCCTGATTCTTTGCGCTCTTTTGTGTTTTTGAATGAGACTACCGGAAAGTACGAATCCAAATTTAGTGTTAAAAATTCGGCCCGCCCGACCGAGCTGAATGTAAAAGATCAACCTGTATCCGACAAGAGACCTGATATGCGTAGCGTATTTGAGAAGACGGACGCGGACCAGGCTGGCTCCAACGAAGCCGCTATAACAGATCGTTCAACGCGCACCGTTGCCACCGCCACCAATCAACAGGCACCTTTTACAACCGGGGCGAAAAACTCGGTGCGGGATTTGCGTAAGCACTTTGAAAAGACCGGACCCATCAAGGTCGCCAGCAACGTAGCGCCTATCGACAATGCCAATGCTTCGCCGAACAAAACGGCTAAATAAGCGCTTATGACAACCCGGGCTCTAGCACTTCCTTTGGCGCGGGCGGTAGGGAAACCGCTCGGCCGCTGCAAAAGAGGCTTGCTCCGCTCTTGGCGTTATGAAATACTCAGCCGCGCTTGCGGTGCTCTTCTCCGTGCCAACAGCGGTCTTTGCCGTGTGGCGCCGGTAGCACCGGTTGGAGGATGCGGTTACAGCGCAAGAAGTAGGATATTGGCTATTGTTTTAAATTCCCTCTATAACAGTAAGTTATATAAAGGGGGGATGTGATTAAAACCTATCTAACATAATGATAACTTGCTTTTTGGCGGCTATCAGCGTAATATTCGCAACGATTTCAGACGCGGGGTGGAGCAGCCTGGTAGCTCGTCGGGCTCATAACCCGAAGGTCGTCGGTTCAAATCCGGCCCCCGCAACCATTTTCCTTTAGAGTTCTTTTTCAAATATACTGTCTTAAGCGTTATACTGGTCTTATCGCAGCGGCGTTTGAAAAAAGATTCTATGGAATGTTGTAAAGCCGCCCGCGGCTTACAGGGTCCCAGTCGCAAAAAGCCCCGAATTTTCGGGGTTTTTTGTTATTAAACGATAGAACTACTGGGCTTTTTAGCCCTTTTTTTATGTCTTGGGGGTGGGCTTGTCCACATTAGAACAAAAATTGACGGAGATAGTCAGCGCACCGGTGAAAGCCTTGGGCTACGAGCTTGTGGGTATAGAGTTTATCCGGGGCCGCCAGTCGACGTTACGTATCTATATTGATAGCGACAAGGGTATCACCGTTGATGATTGTGCTGATGTCAGCCGCCAGATCAGCGCGGTGCTGGATCTCGAGGACCCGATTACAGTGGCTTACAGCCTCGAGGTTTCTTCGCCGGGGCTCGATCGCCCGTTATTTGCCGCCGAGCATTATGCGCAATTCATTGGTGAAGAAGTCAGCGTGGTATTGCGTATCGCGATGCAGAATCGTCGCAAGTGGCAGGGAATCATTAAAACGGTTGACGGCGAAATGATCACGGTGACGGTGGAAGGAAAAGATGAAGTGTTCGCTTTAAGCAACATCCAGAAAGCGAACCTGGTACCCCACTTTTAACGTTTTAATGAGGCAACTAGGATGAATAAAGAAATTCTGGCTGTTGTTGAAGCAGTTTCCAACGAGAAAGCGGTTCCTCGTGAAAAAATTTTTGAAGCATTGGAAACCGCGCTGGCGACGGCAACAAAGAAAAAATACGAGCAAGAAATCGAGGTTCGTGTCAATATCGATCGGAAAACCGGCGATTTCGAAACCTTCCGTCGTTGGGTCATTGTCGACGAAGTCACGCAACCGACCCGTGAAATCACCTTTGACGCCGCCCAGTTTGAAGATCCCAGCGCTGTTCTCGGCGGGTATGTAGAAGATGAGATTGAGTCCGTGGTCTTTGACCGCATCACTACCCAGACCGCAAAGCAGGTTATCGTCCAGAAAGTGCGCGAGGCTGAACGCGCTATGGTGGTGGATCAGTTCCGCCAGCATGAAGGCGAGATAGTCACCGGCGTGGTGAAAAAGGTCAATCGCGACAATATCAGCCTCGATCTGGGCAGCAATGCCGAAGCGGTCATCGGCCGTGAGGATATGCTGCCGCGGGAGAATTTCCGTCCCGGCGATCGGATTCGAGGCGTGCTTTATTCCGTACGTCCTGAAGCGCGCGGCGCGCAGCTGTTTGTCAGTCGTTCGCGCCCCGAGATGCTGATCGAGTTGTTCCGTATCGAAGTGCCGGAAATCGGCGAAGAAGTGATAGAAATAAAAGCCGCCGCCCGCGACCCGGGTTCCCGGGCTAAAATCGCTGTGAAAACCAATGATAAGCGTATTGATCCCGTAGGCGCCTGTGTCGGTATGCGCGGTGCGCGCGTGCAGGCGGTTTCCAGCGAATTGGGCGGAGAGCGTATCGATATCGTTCTGTGGGATGATAATCCGGCTCAATTTGTGATTAACGCCATGGCCCCCGCTGATGTTGCCTCCATCGTCGTGGATGAAGACAAGCACACCATGGACATCGCGGTTGAGTCCGGTAACCTGGCGCAGGCTATCGGTCGCAACGGGCAGAACGTTCGTCTGGCGTCACAGCTTAGCGGCTGGGAACTGAACGTCATGACGGTCGAGGATCTGCAAGAAAAACATCAGGCTGAAGCCCACGCCGCCATTGATATTTTCACCAAGCATCTGGACATAGATGAAGAGTTCGCCACTGTGCTGGTGGAGGAAGGTTTCTCCTCATTGGAAGAGCTCGCCTATGTCCCGATCAAGGAATTAATGGAAATCGAAGGGCTTGATGAAGACATGGTAGAAGCGCTGCGTGAACGGGCTAAAAATGCCCTGACCACGCTCGCCTTGGCGCAGGAAGAGACTCGCGGCGGGGGCAAGCCGGCTGAAGACCTGCTAAATTTGCCGGAGCTTGAGCGTGAGATGGCGTTCAAGCTGGCGGCGCGCGGTGTTTGTACGCTGGAAGATCTTGCCGAACAGGGTGTCGATGACCTGTCGGATATTGAAGGGCTGAGTACCGAAAAGGCCGGTGAGCTTATTATGGCCGCCCGTAATATCTGTTGGTTTGGCGACAACGCGTAATAAACTGTAGCAGGAAAGGAACAGCATGACAGATGTAACCGTAAAATCGCTCGCCGCAGAAATTCAGACTCCGGTCGATCGCCTGGTACAGCAGTTTGCTGATGCTGGTATCGATAAGACCGCGGCGGATTCTGTGACCCAGCATGAGAAACAAACATTATTGGCGTACCTGAACCGTGAACGGGGCAGCGTGCCGAACAAATTAACTTTGCAGCGTAAAACACGCAGTACCTTGAATATTCCCAGTACCGGCGGTAAAAGTAAGTCTGTACAAATTGAAGTCCGCAAAAAACGTACCTATGTGCAACGCGATTCACAATCCGCTGAACAGGCGGAAGCGGAAGAGCTGGCAAAACGTGAAGCGGAAGAACTGGCCCTTCGTGAAGCCCAAGAGCGTGCTGCCAGTGAAGCCGCTGAGAAAGCCAAGCGTGAAGCCGAAGAAAAAGCAAAACGTGCGGCCGACGATAAAGCCAAACGTGAGGCCGCTGAGTCAGCGAAACGCGCGGCAGCGGAAAGTGAAAAATTGACCAACCAGCAGACCAATCATATGACCAAGTCACCACAGGCGGCTGAAAAAGCCCGCCGTGAAGCCGAGGCCGCTGAGCTTAGACGTAAAGCGGAAGAGGAAACGCGTCGCAAGGTTGAAGAAAGTGCCCGCCTCGCTATGGAAGAAGCCAAGCGGATGGCGGAAGAGAACGGCGGTACCTGGGTTGCCACGCCGGAACCGGTGGAAGAAGATGCCAGCGATTATCACGTCACCACTTCCCATCACGCCCGTGAAGCGGAAGATGAAAACGATCGCAAGGTGGAAGGCGAACGTCGTGCCCGTACCCGGGGCGGCAAGGCCACCAAACAGAAAAAAACCAGCCGTTTATCTGAATCCAAAGCCGATCGCGAAGAGGCTCGCGCCGTTACCCGCGGCGGCAAAGGCAAGCGCAAGCCGAGCACCTTGCAGCAAAGCTTCACCAAGCCTGCCCAGATAGTCAACCGTGATGTGGTGATCGGCGAAACCGTCACCGTGGCGGAGCTGGCCAATAAAATGGCGGTGAAGGGCTCACAGGTTATCAAGGCGATGATGAAACTCGGCGCCATGGCAACCATTAACCAGGTGATCGACCAGGAAACCGCGCAGCTGGTGGCCGAAGAGATGGGCCATAAGGTGATTCTGCGTCGTGAAAACGAACTGGAAGAGAGGGTGCTGAGCGACCGTGATATCGACGCGGTGGCTGAACCCCGTGCGCCAGTGGTGACCATCATGGGGCACGTCGACCATGGTAAAACCTCGCTGCTGGACTATATCCGCTCCACCAAGGTGGCGGCCGGTGAAGCCGGGGGCATTACCCAGCATATCGGTGCTTACCACGTTGAAACCGAAAACGGCATGATCACCTTCCTGGATACCCCGGGACATGCGGCGTTTACCGCCATGCGTGCCCGCGGCGCCCAGGCGACGGATATCGTGGTGCTGGTTGTGGCCGCCGATGACGGCGTGATGCCGCAGACCATCGAAGCCATCCAGCATGCCAAGGCCGCCAAGGTACCGGTGGTGGTGGCGGTGAACAAGATCGATAAACCGGAAGCCGATCCGGATCGCGTTAAGAACGAGTTGACGCAATACGGCGTGATTCCGGAAGAGTGGGGCGGTGAAAGCCAGTTCGTCAACGTCTCGGCGAAATCCGGGGCCGGTATCGATGAACTGCTGGACGCCATCCTGCTGCAGGCGGAAGTCCTCGAGCTTAAAGCCATTCGTGTCGGTATGGCCAGCGGCGCGGTGATTGAATCCTTCCTGGATAAAGGCCGTGGTCCGGTTGCCACCGTGCTGGTGCGTGAAGGTACCCTTAACAAGGGCGATATCGTCCTGTGCGGCTTTGAATACGGCCGGGTTCGCGCCATGCGTGACGAACTGGGACGTGAAGTCTCTTCCGCCGGCCCGTCGATTCCGGTGGAAATCCTCGGCTTGTCCGGTGTGCCGGCTGCCGGTGACGAAGCAACCGTGGTGCGTGATGAAAAGAAAGCCCGTGAAGTGGCTTTGTATCGCCAGGGTAAATACCGCGAAGTGAAACTGGCGCGTCAGCAGAAATCCAAGCTGGAGAATATGTTCGCCAACATGACCGAAGGCGAAGTCTCCGAATTGAATATCGTGCTGAAAGCCGATGTCCAGGGTTCTGCCGAAGCCATCGGCGATGCGCTTGAAGCGTTGTCCACCGCGGAAGTCAAGGTCAAGATCGTGGGTTCCGGCGTCGGGGGTATCACGGAAACCGATGCCACCCTGGCCGCGGCGTCCAATGCCATTATCCTGGGCTTTAACGTCCGCGCCGATGCGTCCGCCCGTAAGGTCATCGAATCGGAAAGCCTGGACCTGCGTTACTACTCGATTATTTATGAGCTGATTGACGAAGTCAAACAGGCCATGAGCGGGATGCTGGCACCGGAATATCGTCAGGAAATCATCGGTCTGGCTGAAGTGCGCGATGTGTTCCGTTCACCGAAATTCGGCGCCATCGCCGGCTGTATGGTCACGGAAGGCCTGGTCAAGCGTAACAATAAAATCCGCGTGCTGCGTGATAACGTCGTTATCTATGAAGGCGAGCTGGAATCCCTGCGCCGCTTTAAAGATGACGTTGCCGAAGTGCGCAACGGCATGGAATGCGGTATCGGCGTCAAGAACTATAACGACGTCCAGCCGGGCGATGTGATCGAAGTCTTCGAAACCATCGAGATTCAGCGTACCATCGATTGATAGTAACAGGGGGCATTACGCCCCCTAGCTTGTTGACAAGGTGCCCGGTCGGGACTGGACGCCAGATCGTAACGATACGGTAAACCTGCCGTGAATCCTTCCATGGAGGCTCGATTCGCGCGATTATGGTTCTCATCCGTGAGAGCCACCCTGCGGGCCGGCGCCTTGTGGCGTTATTCCAATGCGTTCCATACGCATTGGTCCATGGCGCGGACGGTTTACTCTTCTATCATCCTGTCCCACCTTATTAACTCCGAGCATATTTGTCAGCGGTAACAGGGGGCATTATGCCCTCTGTTTTGTCTGGAGAATGTAAAATGGCAAAAGAATACAGTCGCACCCAGCGCGTCTCGCAGGAGATGCAAAAAGAAATCGCCATCATCCTGCAGCGCGAAATCAAAGATCCCAGGGTGGGCATGGCGACGGTTTCCGCTGTGGAAGTCTCGCGCGATCTGGCCTATGCCAAGGTGTTTGTGACTTTCCTCAACGATAACGAGCCGCAGCAAATCAAAACGGGCATCAACGCATTACAGGACGCGTCCGGGTTTATCCGCAGCTTGCTGGGTAAAGCCATGCGTCTGCGGGTGGTGCCGGAACTGACCTTTGCCTATGACAATTCGCTGGTGGAAGGGATGAGAATGTCCAACCTGGTCAGCCAGGTGGTACAGCAGGATCGCGCCCGGCACAGCGAATCGGAACCGGACGAGGGCAAGGAGGACTGATGGGACGTCCCAGCCGTCGCGGCCGAGACATAAACGGCATCGTCCTGGTGGACAAGCCCATGGGGCTTTCCTCCAATGACCTGCTGCAAAAAGTGAAGCGCCTGTTCGTGGCCAACAAAGCCGGGCATACCGGCGCCCTGGATCCTCTGGCCACGGGGATGCTGCCCATCTGCCTGGGTGAAGCCACCAAGTTTTCCCAGCATCTGCTGGATGCGGACAAACGTTATCGGGTGGTGGCCCGGCTGGGACAGCGCACCGATACGTCGGATGCGGAAGGAGCAATTATCAGCGAGCGCCCCGTGGACCTGCACCAGGAACAGCTGGAGCAGGCCCTGCAACGCTTTCGCGGTCAATCCATGCAGGTTCCCTCCATGTATTCGGCGCTTAAACATCAGGGCCGGCCCCTGTATGAGTATGCGCGCCAGGGAATCGAGGTGGAGCGAGCTCCCCGGCCGATCACCCTGTATGAGCTGAAGCTGATACATTGGGATCTGCAGAGCGTTGAATTGGAAATCCACTGTTCGAAGGGCACCTATATCCGGACCATTATCGACGATCTCGGCGAAATGCTCGGTTGCGGCGCCCATGTTATCCAACTGCGCCGTCTGGCGGTGGCGGATTATCCCGGCGATCGGATGGTGACGCTGGAACAACTGCGCGCGCTGTCCGGCGAGGATCCCACCGCCGCCGATACCCTGGCCTCGCTGGATAAGCTGCTGCTGCCTATGGACAGCGCGCTGTCCGCCATGCCGGAAGTCAATCTCACCGCCGTACTGGCCGGTTATGTCAGGCTGGGACAAGCGGTGTCGGTTTCGTTTGGGGATATGCCGCAAAACGCCATGGTCCGATTGACCGAAGGGCCGGAGCGCGCTTTTTTCGGGGTGGGGGAAATCACCGAACCGGGCATGGTCGCCCCCCGTCGGCTGGTGTCTGAATGAGTCTGCGCCTTGCTTCCGACCGATGCTAAGAGTAGAATAGCGCGGCTTATGAACGGGGTTGCTGAATTAGAGATCGGCGCCTATGTATTTCACAATAATTTTGGAGTGTTATAATGTCTCTAAGTGTAGAAGCAAAAGCAAAAATCGTTACTGATTTCGGCCGTGATGCCAAAGATAGCGGTTCCACCGAGGTACAGGTTGCTCTTTTAACCGCTCAAATCAGCCATTTGCAAGGCCATTTTGCGGAACATAAGAAAGATCACCATAGCCGTCGTGGTCTGCTGCGCATGGTTTCACAGCGTCGTAAGCTGCTTGACTACCTGAAAGGTAAAGACGTCGCGCGATATACCAGCCTGATCGAGCGCCTGGGTCTGCGTCGTTAAGCCAGACAGAATTGGTAGAAAGGGGCCTTATGCGGCCCCTTTCTTCTAAGCGGCAGGCAAGCAGCAAGGAAGTTAGGCAGCGATAGCCACGCAATGTAATATGTTGTTGCTGAAGAATATTCTTCAATTGCTGAGATTCGCGCGGCTAATGAGAGGCTTTATCCAAGGGGATAAGGATTGTCATTAGTCGCGAGGATGCAATAGGAAGATGGGTAATACCCTGAATAATGCGAGTTGCAGCAAAGCCAACGCACCTGCAACCTGAAGTATGACGGGTATAGTTATCGGCGAGCGAGACAGAGAAAGCCCGCCCAGAAAAAGGATATCATTTTGCTAAATCCGATTGTACGCAAGTTTCAATATGGACAACATACTGTAACGCTGGAAACCGGAATGATGGCCCGCCAGGCCACTGCCGCCGTGATGGTCAGCATGGACGACACCGCTGTATTCGTTACCGTGGTAGCCGCTAAACATGCCAAACCGGGACAGGACTTCTTTCCGCTCACCGTTAACTACCAGGAACGCACCTACGCCGCGGGACGTTTTCCGGGCGGTTTCTTCCGTCGTGAAGGCCGTCCCAGTGAAGGCGAAACCCTGATTTCACGTTTGATCGACCGTCCTATTCGCCCGCTGTTTCCCGATGGTTTCCTGAATGAAGTTCAGGTTATCGCCACCGTTGTCTCCGTTAATCCGCAGGTCAGCCCGGATATCGTGGCCATGATCGGCGCTTCCGCCGCTCTGAGCCTGTCCGGCATCCCGTTTAACGGTCCTATCGGCGTCGCGCGGGTCGGTTATATCAACAAGCAATATGTTTTGAATCCCACAACCGCCGAATTGGTTGACAGTCAGTTGGACCTGGTGGTCGCCGGCACGGCTAACGCGGTGCTGATGGTGGAATCTGAAGCGCAGCTGTTGAGCGAAGACGAAATGCTGGGTGCGGTGGTATTCGGCCATGAGCAGCAGCAGGTGGTGATTGAAAATATCAAGGCCCTGGCGGCGGAAGCCGGCAAACCGAGATGGGATTGGCACGCGCCGGAAGTGAATGCCGCTTTGCAGGCACGGGTTGCCGAACTGGCCGAAGGCCGTATGGGCGATGCTTACCGCATTACCGAAAAACAGGCGCGCTACGCCCAGGTGGACACCATCAAGTCCGACGTTGTCGCGGCGCTGCTGTCCCAGGACGCTGCCCTTGACGGCGGCGAAATTCAGGAACTGCTGGCCAGCCTGGAAAGAACCGTTGTCCGCAGTCGGGTGTTGCGTGGCGAACCGCGTATCGACGGCCGTGAAAAAGACATGATCCGCGGTCTGGATATCCGTACCGGCGTATTGCCGCGCACCCATGGTTCGGCACTGTTTACCCGTGGCGAAACCCAGGCGCTGGTTACCGCCACCTTGGGTACCGAGCGTGACGCGCAGAATATTGACGAATTGACCGGCGAGCGTACCGACCGTTTTCTGCTACACTATAACTTCCCTCCGTACTGCGTGGGTGAAACCGGCATGGTCGGTTCGCCGAAACGCCGGGAAATCGGTCACGGCCGACTGGCGAAACGCGGCGTGTTGGCCGTGATGCCGAAAGCCAATGAATTTCCCTACACCGTGCGTGTGGTGTCGGAAATCACCGAATCCAACGGTTCTTCCTCCATGGCTTCCGTGTGCGGCGCTTCGCTGGCGCTGATGGATGCCGGCGTGCCGATCAAAGCGGCAGTGGCCGGGATCGCCATGGGACTGGTAAAGGAAGGGGATAACTTTGTTGTGTTGTCGGATATCCTGGGTGATGAAGATCATCTTGGCGACATGGATTTTAAAGTAGCCGGCAGCCGTGAAGGCGTCACCGCGTTGCAGATGGATATCAAGATTGAAGGCATCACCCGCGAAATCATGCAGGTGGCGCTCAATCAGGCCAAAGGCGCCCGGTTGCATATTCTGGGTGTGATGGAACAGGCTATCAGTTCGCCGCGTGGTGATATTTCTCAGTTCGCACCCCGTATCCATACCATCAAAATCAGTCCGGATAAGATTAAGGATGTGATTGGCAAGGGCGGTTCAGTGATTCGCGCCCTGACGGAAGAAACCGGGACTACCATCGAAATCGAGGATGACGGCACGGTTAAAGTCGCCGCCACCGACGGTGAGAAAGCGCGCCATGCCATCCGCCGCATCGAAGAGATTACCGCTGAAATTGAAGTGGGCCGGGTCTATAATGGTAAAGTCACTCGTATTGTCGATTTCGGCGCCTTTGTGGCAATCGGCGGCGGCAAAGAAGGCTTGGTGCATATTTCCCAAATTGCCGACAAGCGTGTGGAAAAAGTGGCCGACTATTTGCAAATGGGACAAGAAGTGCCGGTCAAGGTATTGGAAGTCGATCGTCAGGGGCGCGTGCGTTTGAGCATTAAAGAAGCCACCACGCCTGGTCAGGATGCGGCAGTACCTGAAGTAGAATAAATCGGCACGATAAAAGAGTATAATAAGTGTTAGCGCAATTTTCAGCTCCTTACGTTGTAGGGAGCTGATCGTATCACAAGGGCGGGACGCCTTGTGTTAAGCCGATGGGGGACAGGACGTTCATCCAATGTTTTTCTTCGGGAGTGGGAAATGAGGCCTTACTTGCGCTGGTGGTTCGTTGCGATGGCGTTTATGCTGGCAGGATGCAGCAACATTGATTGGCGTAGTAAAGATGACGTTTTAGCTGTTCCCTTACAGCCGACGTTACAACAGGAAGTCATCCTGGCGCGCATGGAACAGATTCTCGCTAGCCGGGCACTAACCGATGATGAACGAGCACAGCTATTATATGAGCGCGGAGTGCTGTATGATAGTCTAGGGTTGCGTGCGTTAGCGCGGAATGATTTTTCACAAGCGCTGGCAATACGACCCGATATGCCGGAAGTTTTTAATTATCTCGGCATATATTTAACGCAGGCAGGCAATTTTGACGCTGCCTATGAAGCGTTTGATTCTGTACTAGAGCTTGATCCAACTTACAATTACGCGTATTTAAACCGTGGCATCGCCTTGTATTATGGAGGCCGCTATCGTTTAGCGCAGGATGATCTGCAGGCGTTTTATCGCGACGACCCAAATGATCCATTCCGTTCGCTGTGGCTTTACCTGGTGGAGAAACAAATCGACACCAACAAAGCCAAAGACGCGCTGGCACAGCGCTATCAGAAAGCGAACAGGGGGCAGTGGGGATGGAATATTGTCGAGTTCTACCTGGGGGACATCAGTGAAACAACGCTGATGGAGCGCCTTAAGGCGGACGCAACGGATAACACTTCGCTCGCCGAGCATCTCAGTGAAACTGACTTCTATTTAGGTAAACACTACCTGAGTCTGGGGGACAAGAACTCCGCTTCGGCGCTGTTCAAACTGACGGTCGCTAACAACGTACATAACTTTGTTGAGCACCGCTATGCATTGTTGGAATTGGCGCTCTTAGGCCAAGGGCAAGACGACCTATCAGAATCGGACCAGCAATAGCTGACGAACTAAACAACTCAGCCCATTACCTTTTTTTTATCACCTGCGAGGGTGAGGGCTTGTTTGTCCGTTTTTAATCCAATTTGAGCCGGTTCACACTTTTGATGAAAATGACTGAAAGTTTTCACGACGAGGTATGTAGACTGGCCGCCATGATGAAATGAGGCACGTGTACATGTCTGAAGTTGAAACCACTTTTGCTGATTTGGGACTCTCCACTCCCATCCTCAACGCTCTTATCGATCTGGGCTACGAAAAACCATCGCCAATCCAGTTAGAGTGTATCCCGCAGTTGCTGGCGGGCCGTGATGTTCTGGGTATGGCGCAAACCGGGAGCGGGAAGACCGCTGCGTTTGCCTTGCCCTTATTACATAATATTGATGCGGGACTGGCCGCGCCGCAGGTGCTGGTTCTGGCGCCAACCCGTGAGTTGGCCGTACAGGTCGCGGAAGCGATTTCCGATTTTGCCAAGCATATGAAAGGCATTAACGTGGTGGCGCTTTACGGCGGCCAGCGTTATGACGTTCAATTGCGCGCCCTGCGCCAAGGGCCGCAGGTTGTAGTGGGTACGCCGGGTCGTCTGCTCGACCATTTGAAACGCGGTACCCTCGATTTATCCAAACTCAGCGGTTTGGTGCTGGATGAAGCCGACGAAATGCTGCGTATGGGCTTTATCGAAGACGTGGAAACCATTATGGCGCAAATCCCCGCCAAGCATCAGACGGCGCTGTTCTCCGCCACGATGCCTGAGGCGATTCGCCGGATTACCCGTCGTTTCATGAACGATCCGCAGGAAGTCAGAATTCAGTCCAGCGTGACCACCCGTCCCGATATCAGCCAGAGTTACTGGACGGTGCACGGCATGCGCAAGAATGAAGCGCTGGTGCGCTTCCTGGAAGCGGAAGATTTCGACGCCGCCATCATCTTCGTGCGCACTAAAAATGCCACGCTGGAAGTGGCAGAAGCGCTTGAGCACAGCGGCTACAACAGCGCCGCCCTTAACGGCGATATGAACCAGGCGCTGCGGGAACAAACCCTGGATCGTCTGAAGGACGGTCGTCTGGATATTCTGATTGCCACCGATGTGGCGGCACGCGGACTGGATGTGGATCGTATCAGCCTGGTGGTGAACTATGACATCCCGATGGATTCCGAGTCCTATGTCCACCGTATCGGCCGTACCGGCCGTGCGGGCCGCGCCGGACGCGCGCTGCTGTTCGTTGAGAACCGCGAACGCCGTTTGCTGAAGAATATCGAACGTATCATGAAGCTGGCTATTCCAGAAGTGGATATTCCTACCGGCGAAGTGCTCAGCCAGCGTCGTCTGGAAAAATTTGCCGCCAAGGTTCAGATACAGCTGGAAAGCAGCGATTTGGATATGTATCGCGGGCTGTTGGCGAAGATCCAACCGCTGGAAGAACTGGATATGGAAACCCTGGCCGCAGCGCTGCTGAAAATGGCTCAGGGCGAACGTCCGCTGATCCTGCCGCCGGATCCGGTTATTGACCGTCGTCCGCGCCGTGAATTCCGCGAACGGGATGAACGTCGTCCTGAAAGCGCCGGTGCCGGTGGTGAACGTCCGGCGCGCCGTGAACGTCGCGACGTGGGTGAAATGGATTTGTACCGCATTGAAGTGGGCCGTGACGATGGTGTGGAAGTTCGCCATATCGTGGGCGCCATTGCCAACGAAGGTGATATCAGCAGCCGGTATATCGGCAACATCAAGCTGTTTGCCTCTCACTCCACCATCGAGCTGCCGAAGGGGATGCCAGGGGATATGCTGTCGCACTTCACCCGTACTCGCATCCTTAACAAGCCGATGAATATGCAGTTCGTAGGGGAAGCGCAGGCTCAACCGCGCGGTGAACGCCGTGGCGGCGCACCTCGCGGCAGCTTTGGCGGCGGTGAACGTCGCGAAGGCGGCAGCGCCCCGGCCGGCGCTCCGGCCCGTCGTAACTTCAGCGATCGTCGTGAAGGCGGAGCCGGCACCGAGCGTCGTTTCAGCCGCGACGGCCAACGCGCCCCGCGTCGTGATGGCGACAGCGCAGCCGCACCGGCAAGTCGCCGCCGTGTGGGCGGTGATGCATAAGATAGGATGACAAACCGCCTCACGGCGGTTTCAATCGGTCCTGTGATTGGGTAGTCTTTTTTGTCAACCCTGCGCTCGTGCTTTAGAGTGCTATGGGGCACTCCCTTTAACAGGTTCGTTGCACGTTCGATGATCGCGGGCCTACCGCGCTGTGGGGCGCTCCGGCGGGCGGAAAAACCACGCCCGCTTCGACCCCATCAGCACGGTCTCCCTCTAACAGGTTCGTTGCACGTTCAATGATCGTGGGCCTATAGCGCATGAAAAAACCGCCTCACGGCGGTTTTTTTTTGCTTAAAATCGGCCCCGGCCGGCGATGGCTATAACGTCAGCTCCGCCCGTACGCTCATAGCGATGTCAAACGAGTGCAGCCGGGCCTGGTGATCAAAAATCTGGCCGTTAATCATCAGCTCATCGGCCTCGGTTTCGGTCAGTATCGCCTGCAGTCCGGCGCGGACTTTATCCCGGTCGCCCACCACCGACATGCGCAGCGCCTGTTCGACGCCATACTGTTCACCCTCCGACCACAATGCTTCGATATCTTCCACCGGCGCCGGCAACGGACCCGGGCGGCCGCGCCTCAGATTGATAAACTGTTGCTGCATCGAGGTGAACATATAACGGGCATTACGCTCGCTGTCGGCGGCAATCACATTGATACAGACCATTGCATAAGGTTTATCCAGAGTGGCGGAGGGCGTGAACTGCGTACGGTACATTTTCAACGCCTGCCACAGCAAATCCGGTGCGAAGTGGGAGGCAAAAGCGAACGGCAAACCCAGGGCGGCGGCCAATTGTGCGCTGTACAGACTGGAACCCAGCAGCCATATCGGCACATGCAAACCCTGTCCCGGTACCGCCTGAACCGGCGCTCCGGGCCGCACGTCGTCGAAATACATCAACAGTTCCTGTACGTCGCGGGGAAAATTGTCGGTGTCGCCGGAAAGATGGCGGCGCAGCGCCACCATGGTGCGCTGATCGGTGCCGGGGGCCCGGCCCAGGCCCAGGTCAATCCGGCCCGGATAGAGCGTCGCCAATGTACCGAACTGTTCGGCAATCACCAGCGGGGAATGGTTTGGCAGCATGACCCCGCCGGAACCCAGGCGCAGGGTCTTGGTACCGCCGGCGATATAGCCTATCAGGACCGAGGTGGCGGCGCTGGCGATACCGGTCATATTGTGGTGCTCCGCCAGCCAATAGCGATTATAACCCCAGGTTTCGGCATGACGGGCCAGGTCCAGTGACGATTCAAATGCCTGACGAGGCGCCGCGCCCTGCGGCACCGGAGAGAGATCGAGAATAGAAAACGGAACGGGTTGGTTTGCCATAATGTTACTCGCAGTCAATGACGCCGATAACTTTGCCGGCTAATGATAACTATGAGTATCAGCCAAAACAGGATTTTTCGATACTGCATTAAACCCTAGGGTTATTCCCTCCGGCGCGGGCGAGGGGATTTATGCCGGCGGCTCTTCCCCTGCTCCTTGCGGATAATGAAGGCCTCTCACTCCACCAGAGTCAGTCCGGCCACCCGGCGCCAGTAGCCGTTGCAATCGGCATTTTGACTCAGGGACAATGGTCGTTGTCCCTGCTCATTGGCACGGAAATGTTTCAGCATAACCAGGGTTTCCATGCTCTGGGGGGAAAGACGCACCACGTCCACCAAACCTTGCATGGAGGGCAGTTCATTAATCAGGTTATAACAATAACCGCTTTGGGTTTGTATGCCGTTAAGCACGAATACCTGCTGCTGTTCCTGTGACAGCACCTGCCTGCCTTGGGGATATTGAATACAGCAGGTTTGGCACTCATCTTTCGACCGGTTTTCCGAGCGGGCGGTGAAACAGCGGGCTGAATAGGCCAGAGGTAAATGACCGTAGCTAAACAGTTCTACCTCGAACTGCCGGCGAAATCCCAGCTCTTCACACTGCAGGAGAATATTTTGCAGCCAGTCCCGCGACAGCTCCACCGGCATACACCAGCGCACCATGCCTTGCCGATGCAGGATGCGTAACGTATAGGCGTTGTAGCAGTTCAGGGCCGGTCCCGCGACAAAAGGCAAGCCGTTTTCCGCCGCCATCTGGACCACGCCGATATCGTTCGCTTCCAGCAAAAAATCCCCGTTGTCGAGATAGCGTTTGATTTCCGTCAGTTCGGACGGGGCCTGAATCAGCGCCAGGGTGGAGAGAACCACCTGCTTGCCCGATCGCGCCACGGCGGCGGCCAGTTCCAGCCAATCGCCGGTTTTTAGGGCCCGGCGTTTGCTGCAAACGGTTTCTCCCAAATAAATCACGTCGGCGTCGCCGGTGCTGGCGGCGGAATAGAACGTCTCGATATCGGCTTTGGTCCAGTAGTAGAGTACCGGCCCCAGTGCATATTTCATGTCGGTCTCCTGTTACTGCCAACGGCGATGATAGGCGCCCAGGGTGGTTTGGGTGCCTTCGGATACCGCGCCCAGCGCCTGGTTCCAGGCGGCCTGCGGTTCGAAATGCTCGGGATCCGCCCGGCAGCTGTCGATGGCCTGGCGCCATACCTTGGTCACCTGGCTGACATAGGCCGGGCTACGCTGCCGTCCTTCTATTTTCACCGAGGCGATGTTGGCGGCCATAAGCTCCGGCAGCAATGCCAGCGTATTCAGGCTGGTGGGTTCTTCCAGGGTATGGTATCGCTGGCCGTCGACAAAATAGCGGCCTTTGCACAAAGTGGGGTAGCCGGCGTTTTCCTCCGGCAGATAGCGGTCGATCAAGACATCGTTGAGCCTCGATTCCATACCCGCCTCGGTTTGCTGCCAGCGGACAAAACGCGCCGGTGAGCAGGCGCCCACCGTATTCGGCGATTCGCCGGTCAGGTATGAGGAGAGGTAACAACGACCCTCTGCCATGATGCAAAGGCTGCCGAAGGCGAAGACTTCCAGCGGTACGGTGCTGGTGAGCGCTAATTGTTTCACCTGATGCATGGACAGTACGCGGGGTAGTACTACCCTTGATACGGCGAAATGCTGCTGATAAAAACGGATGGCGGCTTCGTTGGTCGCCGACGCCTGTACCGAAACATGGCGCTCCACCTGCGGGTAACGTTCCGCCGCGTACTCCAGCATGGCGGGATCGGACAGGATCAGGACATCCGCGCCGCCTTGGGCCGCCGTATCCACCGCGCGCTGCCAGCGAGCATAGCCGTCAGGGTGGGCGAAGGTATTAATGGCCACATGCAGTTTTCGCTGGTGGCGATGTACATACTCCTGCGCTTCCTCTAGCCGTTTTTCGGTGAAGTTCAGGCCGGCGAAATGGCGGGCGTTGGTATCGTCTTTCAGGCCGATATAAACCGCATCGGCGCCGTTATCCACCGCCGCTTTGAGTGCCGGCAGGTTGCCGGCGGGACAGAGCAACTCCATATGGCTCCCGATTGCTGGATAAACCTCGCCCACAAAGGGGAAGGCATTAAAAGTTCATTGGCCAACAGCTTGTTTTATCGGCAAATGATCATTTGTCGTTGGGCTAATTCTAAATAAGGATAGGCGCCGGTATTTTGATTTGAGGCAGCTTATGGCGTAATGGCGGCATGAAAGCCACAATTGCCAAAGGGAAATAGGCGATCTTTGTTGGAAGATAATTGATATAGACCCCGATTGGTTTTATTCACTGTGGCAAAATAGCCGCAAGTTCTTAGAGGAGTAGAGACAGTGTTGGATAAACTACGAGCGCAAATAGTGCGCCGGGGGCCGTCGCTATTGCGCTTGCCAATCAAATTCACCCCCTTTGCATTGCAACGCCAAGTGCTTGAGCAGGTATTGCGCTGGCAGTTTCGCGAGGCGCTGGCGGAAGGCGAGTTGGCGTTTTTATCCGGCCGTTGGCTGAAAATCGAGGTCAGCGACATGGCGCTGCAGTGGTATATGACCATGGAAAACGGTCAATTGAAAGTAAGCCGGCAGGCGCAGGAGGAGGTGAGTTTTAGCGGTAATGCCAACGATCTCATTCTGATTGCCGCCCGCAAGGAAGATCCCGATACCCTGTTTTTCCAGCGGCGCCTGCGCATTGAAGGGGATACCGAGTTGGGTTTGTACGTCAAAAATTTGATGGATGCCGTTGATCTGACCACTATGCCTCGCCTGCTGCGCATCGCTTTGGCACAAATGGCCGAGTTCATTGAAGCCGGGTTAAAAGAGGGCGCGGACGTCGACGGCATCCGCGTATCCCCCTCTTGCTAATCAGGGCGGAAATACCGGTTGACGCGCCGGGTATTGATACTCTGCTGCGCCGCGCCTTCCAGCGTGATGCCGAGGCGATATTGGTACAACGGCTGCGTGAGGACGGGCTGCTGACCCTGGGCATTGTCGCCACCGACAGCGAGGGTGGTGTGGTAGGTTATGCCGCCTTCAGTCCGGTATGGATTGAAGGGGAAGATTGCCAATGGGTGGGGCTGGCGCCGTTGGCGGTGGACGATGAATTTCGTCGCCAGGGCATCGCGCGGCAATTGGTGTATGAAGCGCTGGATATGCTGAACGAGTTCGGCTATCGCGGCGTGGTGGTCCGGGGAGATCTTGCCTATTACGCTGCGTTGGGTTTTGTTCCCGCCGCCCAAGGGCAATTACACTGCCATCAGTTCGGCACCGATGCCGCATTGCTCATTTTCACCCTGGCTGAAGATGCGTTGACTGACCTATGCGGCCTGGTGGAATATGCCGAACCCTTTAATTTGTTAATGGATTGAACCTGCCGCTTATTTATGCACGCCGGGAAAACACCTTGGACCACATGCCCTCCAGGGTGGATGCCTGTCCCGCCACCAGTTGCTCTTTTTGCCTGTGAGTCAACTGCTTAATCCGGTATTCCCACTGCAAAGCATTGCTTCTGTCCCCTGCGGGGCAATGGAATACCAGCGTCAGCGGCCCTTTGCCCCGCAGCGCCTTGGCCCCGACGCCACGTTCATGCTGCCCAAGCCGCCGCGCCAGGTCGGTGGTAATGCCGGTATAAAGAATACCGTCGCCGGTACGTATTAGATAAAGATACCAGGAAGCGCTCATGGCGTATCGGTTGTCTCCGGGTGAATCAGGGTCACAGGGCGGTTTTACCTGAAATAATTCGCCTGAATAGTTCGAGCTGCGGCAAGGCCAACGACCTCAACGTAAAGTATGACGGATATAGTAGCCTATTTCCCGGCCGGGGGAGAAGCTGATGAAAAGCGATGAAATTTCCAGCAGAAAAGAGGTGGACAATCTGTGACGCATCGCTATATTCTGGTAAAAACCTTATAAAGAGTAAGTAATTTCCGTGAAGACAGAATCAGATCTTAAATCCATTGTTAACTATTTGAAAAAACAGCATGTGTTATCAGTATGCGTCGGCGATGCCGAATCCCTCTGGTGCGCCAACTGTTTTTATGCGCTTAACGAAGCCGAGATGACGCTTTATATGTTGACGGATCATGGCACTCGCCATGGAACGTTACTGGCGCAATACCATCGTGTGGCGGGCACCATCAGCGATCAGACCATCACCGTCAGCCTTATCAAAGGCGCTCAGTACAGTGGAGAGATGACGGTGCTCAGCGGCACGCAGGCGGATACAGCGCGTAAGCTTTATACCTCGCGTTTTCCGCTGGCGAAAATCGCCACCACGCCCATCTGGCAGCTAAGACTGGATGAGATCAAGCTCACCAATAACAAGCTGGGTTTCGGTACCAAGCTGAGCTGGACCCGGGATGCGGATAATAAATCGGATCTTAACATTTAACAGTACAGGCCTGATGATAATCAGGCCTGTGGTGGGATAGTTACTTCTTATTCAGTATACGTAGCGATTCGCGATTGAATGCGGGTAAATCATCCGGGGTGCGGCTGGTGACCAGAGTGTCGTTATCCACCACCACTTCTTTGTCAAAAAAATCGGCCCCGGCATTTTTCAGATCCACCACGATAGGTTTAACGGCGGTCATTTTTTTGCCGCGGACCGCGTCGGCGCTGATCAGCAACTGCGGGCCATGGCAGATGGCAAAGATAGGCTTGCCGCTGGCGGCGAAGGCACGGGTAAAATCAACAAACCGATCGTCACCCCGCAGCGAATCCGGCGAATGGCCGCCTGGCAGCAACAAGGCGTCAAAATCCGCCGCTTCCACATCATCTATGGATTTATCGATGGTGACTTTGGCCTCTCCTCGTTTGCCGGTCACGGTATTACCCGCTTTTTTCTCGATAGTAATAACCTGGTGACCGGCATTTTGATAGGCTTGGGCCGGGGAGGTGAATTCAGCATCTTCAAAATCATCGGTAATTAAGACAGCAATTTTCTTGCTCATAATGACCTCCTTTTAATAATCATTGAGCTTAGCTAGGCCTAGAGTAAGCCTAGTGCTGAATCAAACAGCTAGCAAGTGGGCGGTTAACCCAATAAAAAAGATGGATTATTTTTGGGGTTTAGTAAATTTTTGGCCGATGGTGGTCAACCCATCCGACGATTCCGCCGATGAACAACGACGAACCTTAGGGCAGTACCCCGCTCAGGCATAATGACTTGTATGGGTATAATATTCGTTTAATTAATAATAATTGGTCTAATGTTCCAAAATAAATATTTTAATTAAGGGTTTAAAACTATTTTATTTTCTGTGGGATTCTCCGAGATATAACTGTGACGTTATTTCACCAATAATACTATGCATTTTTTGAGGGAGTATTGCGGATTTCATCTTGATATAGCCCGAAATTTTGTCTGCCTGGGTTAATAACGCGCATAATTTATTGATTAAGATAATACTGAGGAATTTATTGGCATGACGCGCTTTCAATTGAAGGATGATAGGGCGTTGTGCCGGTTATATATTCCGCCGCCGCGGATGAAAACCCAAGGACTGTACAAAACGGCCGGATATTGTGACATTAAAGAAAACGCTATAGACATCATTGAACAAAACACGTAACAAAAATTTGACCAAAAATGGCAATCAGGATTTCGCAGACAGGATAATCTGCCGATCCGCTTTATAATGGGCAATTTCAATAGAGTTTCTGCCGTGGTTTTTCGCTAAATAGAGCGCGGTATCGGCGGCACGCAAAGAGGCATCTATATCATTGTCGGACATGACGGCAATACCGGCGCTTAATGTCACGTTAGTTGAAACCTTGTCATTAAACTTATGGGGAATTTTCAAATCCAGCACCGCCTGCCTGACAGCTTCGGCGGAGGCGATGGCGGAACTTTCATCGACATCGATTAACAGCACCAAAAACTCCTCGCCGCCGTAGCGCACCACGATATCCCTGGAGCGGACCGCATCACGAATGGCTACGGCCACAGCCACCAGCGCGCTGTCGCCCATGGTGTGCCCGTAATTATCGTTGTACGCTTTGAAATGGTCTATATCCAGCAGCAGGATATAGTGGCGAAACTTCTGGTCGCCGGGCAGGTTATCCAGCCTATTATACAATCCCCGGCGGTTATACAGGCCGGTCAGCGGATCGATCATGCTCAGATCGCTGAATTTTTCCCGTTCGTCGCTGAGTCGTTTCACCAGGTCGGAGGTGAAAGCCTCACTGCGCTTTTGCATGAGGTTATGCAGCGAAAAGCTTAAAAGAGGCAACGCAATGGTAAAAAGCAGCGTCAGGATATGGGCAAAATCATCCAGCACGACCACGGTCAAGGCCGAGGGCAAACTGTGCAGGCAGAAAGCGATAAAGTTATCTGTCAGTGAGATAGCGCTGATAAAAAATATCATCATCAGGCTATATAACAAAAAGTCGCTGTTGACGGCCACGATACTATGAAAGCGAATGTTGATATGCCATGCCCATAACATTCCAATACAAACTGCAAAAAAATTCAGTTCATGCGCATAGCTTTTCAATTTGAAGTTACAAACTATTAAGGCTATTCCGCAAAATATTGCCACCAAGACCGAAGGTAAAGTAGCGGAAGCGGACTTATTTAAAGTATTAAGCACATAAAATATCGAAAGTGCGATATTAAGAAGAAGAAACAATAGCAGCGAGAGGCGATGTTTACTCTTACGAAGTTCATCATAACTATAAATATTTATCATGTCCTAACGGGTAAGCTCCACCGATGAAAAATGGCTATACCCGTCATAATTCAAGTTGCCGGTGCGTTGGCCCTCCTCGCTCACCCCAGTCACTTACTCGAGTAAGCTCCCGGGGATTCGCTGCGTTGCCGCCTTCCTGCAACTCGAATTATTTAGGGTATATAATAAACTATACGAATCCAAAAAAGATTTTCGCGTAGATAATTTTGTATGCTTATTTTGTTTTTAAATTTTAATGCCTATTAGGATAATTTAACAGTTTTATCGGTTCCTGTCATCCGCCGATGCGCGGCGCGGCGCGGGGTCAGCGGGGCAAAAGAGAGAAGGAACCATTTGTCCGCGGGAAAGCCATAAAACATCCCACGGGGTTGACCGGCGCATTTGCCCTACAGATTGGGGAATTTAACCGCAAATCAGATGAAAGAAATGACGTATTGGCTACAAAATGGAATGATTTAAACAAAAATAACGGAGGCTATACCGGGATAAGAACTGGCCCGAATCAGAACTGATGGAAGAAATTTGGTGCGAAGAGAGGGACTTGAACCCTCACGTCCGTAAGGACACTAACACCTGAAGCTAGCGCGTCTACCAATTCCGCCACCTTCGCACAACGTTCTTCATCATAGGGGAAATTATATTGCAACATCAACCCAATACTCGGCATCGCCACCGATTGGTGCGAAGGGAGGGACTTGAACCCTCACGTCCGTAAGAACACTAACACCTGAAGCTAGCGCGTCTACCAATTCCGCCACCATCGCGTGCAAGTCGGTCGTGCCGATAGGCTGTGGTTGTGCTGGTACGAAGAGAGGGACTTGAACCCTCACGTCCGTTAAGACACTAACACCTGAAGCTAGCGCGTCTACCAATTCCGCCACCTTCGCATGACACCGGCCAGGCTTGCGCCCTGCCACCACGGAGGCGAATTCTAGAGGTTTTGGCGTCAAGGTCAATAATTATTTGAGCCGAAGCGGGCATTTAACGCAAAAAAACGTTATGCCGTGCCCAAAAATCCAATGCTCCGTCCGGTTCAGCAGCCTCCGACCGTTAAGCCCCTTTGCCGGACTTGCCTTTTCCACGGGAAATAGTGTGGATAGCCTGATAGACCTTGAACCGGCCGGTTTGCGCCAATACGGTATGATTGCCGAACACCGTATCCAGCAGCGCCGGATACGGTAAAAAAGCATTGGCGACGATGCGCAGCTGGCCGCCGATGCGCAAGTGGGCCTGCGCGCCGCGAATCAGATTTTCCGCTGCCTGCAAATTGGTGTGCATACCGTCATGGAAAGGCGGATTGGACAAAATCATATCAAACCGCCCCGACAGGCCTGAATAGACATCGCTCACCACCACATCGCCCGCCAGATGATTGCTGTCCAGGGTGGCTTGGGCGGCGGCCAGCGCCGGCGCGTGCACATCGCTGAGGGTCAGGGTCAGCCCCGGGAAACGAGTGGCCAGCGCGGCCGCCAATACCCCGGTACCGCAGCCGATATCCGCTATGGCGCCGCTCACCGGCTGATCAAAGGTGGACAACAATAGCTGGCTGCCCGTATCCAGCCCGTCCCGGCTGAAAACCCCCGGCAGGGTTTTTACCGTCAGTCCGTCAAGCTGATAGCTGCTCCAGAACGAGTCCAGGTCAAAGTGCGGGGCCTTCACCAGGCTGCCGTGGTACAAACCGCAGCGACGGGCGCTGTCTATTTTTGCCAACGGGCAATAGTCCGCCAGCATCGGCTCGGCGCTGCGTACGCCGCTGCGGTTTTCACCCACCACAAACACATCGGCGCCGAGGGGCAGCAAGGAGAGCACGTTAAACAGCTGGAATTGGGCTTCCGGTTTGTTTTTCGGCCAAAAGTAGATAAGCGTATCGCATTCACCGACAAAATCAGCCTCGGCCAGCAGACCGTAGCGCACGTTTTCGGCAGCCATTTTTCCTTGTAACGCCAGACAGTGATGATACCAGGCGGTATGGACCCGCACGCTTTCGGCGTCGAGTTCGGCGGGCAGCAAATCCTGTACGTCGCCGGCAAACAGTACCCGCTTGTTTAAAAAATCATCTACGTGACGAAGTATCACTTCACTGGCTGGTGTTAACACTGGCATACGACAAAGGCTCCTCATTAATATGAGCGGGGAGTATAGTGCTTTATTGCCCCGGGTTCGATGGGTTTGGTAGCATGGCGGTGTGAATTTACCCCGCGGATGGGAAAGTAATGACATCAAGACGCGATTGGCTATTACATCAATTGGGTATCACCCAATGGACGCTGCGACGTCCCGCGGCATTGTCGGGGGAGGTGGCGGTGGTATTGCCGCCGGAAGTCCGTCTGTTGATTGTGGCCGAGGCGCCGCCGCCGCCGGGTCATCCCTTGGTGGATGATGTGGCGCGCAGCCTGGGCCTGTCATTGCGTCAGCTCTATCAGCTTACGCCCGAACAGGTGGCGATGTTGCCGGAAGAGACCCGTTGCCACAGCTGGTGGATAGGCCTTGAGGCGACGCGTTCCCTGTCCGGCGTTTCTCTTACCACGCCGCCGCTGGCCGGTCTGCAAGGCAATGCAGCGGCCAAGCGCGACTTATGGCAGCAGATTTGTCGTTATGAACAAGATTTCTCCGCTTAGTACCGCCGATCTTCGCGATGCCTGGCATATTGAGCAAGCCAGCCATGCGTTCCCCTGGTCGGCGAAGACCTTCGCCGATAACCAGGGCGAGCGTTATCTGAATTTTAAGCTCTCGGAAGGGGAACGGCTTGCGGCCTTTGCCATTACCCAGACGGTGCTCGACGAAGCGACGCTGTTCAATATCGCCGTCCACCCCGATTTCCAGCGCCGCGGCTTAGGCCGCCAACTGCTGGAGCATCTTATCGGCGAACTGGAAAACCGGGGCATATTGACGTTATGGCTGGAAGTGCGCAAATCCAATGTTGCCGCGATCGCGCTCTATCAATCCCTGGGGTTCAACGAGGTCTCGGTGCGACGTGATTATTACCCCGCCGCCGAAGGGCGTGAGGATGCCATCATCATGGCCCTGCCCATGGGATGACAAGGATATCCGTCATATTGCAAACCGCGGGAGCATTGGCAATACTCGGTCCCTCCCCGGGCCTCGAAGTATTGAGGATATCAATAGACCCTGTGTCCATGTAGAATCTGGCATCGGCACCATTTTATTAGAAACTGTGTACATCAAGATGTACCCATCGAGAAACAGAAGATGAAGAATGCTTCTTACGCCGCGGAAGTTGCGGCTCGGCGAACTTTTGCGATTATATCGCACCCTGACGCCGGTAAAACCACCATTACTGAAAAAGTCCTGCTGTTCGGCCATGCCATTCTGACCGCCGGGACGGTGAAGGGCCGCGGCTCAAGCCATCATGCCAAATCCGACTGGATGGAAATGGAAAAGCAGCGCGGTATTTCCATTA
Source organism: Sodalis sp. dw_96 (assembly GCF_018449575.1). Classification (GTDB taxonomy): domain Bacteria; phylum Pseudomonadota; class Gammaproteobacteria; order Enterobacterales; family Enterobacteriaceae; genus Acerihabitans. The sequence continues at coordinate 439,411 of NZ_JAAVUT010000003.1, forward strand.
CCACCTCGGTCATGCAGTTCCCTTATGAACACGCATTGGTTAATTTGCTCGATACCCCCGGGCATGAAGATTTCTCGGAAGACACCTACCGGACCTTGACGGCGGTTGACTGCTGTTTGATGGTGATTGACGCCGCCAAAGGCGTGGAAGATCGCACCCGAAAACTGATGGAAGTCACCCGCCTGCGGGATACGCCGATTCTGACCTTTATGAACAAGGTCGATCGCGATATCCGCGATCCGACGGAATTGCTGGATGAAGTGGAGCATGAGCTGCGTATCGCCTGTGCGCCCATTACCTGGCCCATCGGCTGCGGTAAATTATTCAAAGGGGTTTACCATCTTTATAAGGATGAGACTTACCTCTATCAGACCGGTCAGGGCCATACCATCCAGGCGGTCAGAATTGTCAAAGGACTGCATAATCCCGATTTGGATATAGCCGTCGGGGAAGATCTGGCGGCGCAACTGCGGGAAGAGTTGGAACTGGTGCAGGGCGCGTCCCATCCTTTCGAGGAGCAGGCTTTCCTGCGCGGCGAACTTTCCCCGGTTTTCTTCGGCACCGCCCTGGGCAATTTCGGCGTTGATCATATGCTGGATGGTTTGGTGGCTTGGGCGCCCCCGCCAATGCCGCGTAAAACCGACACTCGTGTCGTCACCGCCGACGAAGAAAAATTCACCGGCTTCGTTTTCAAAATCCAGGCCAACATGGATCCCAAGCACCGGGACCGCGTGGCCTTTCTGCGCGTGGTGTCCGGGCGCTATGAAACCGGCATGAAGCTCCATCAGGTCAGAACCGGTAAAGATGTGGTGATTGCCGATGCCCTGACCTTCATGGCCGGCGACCGCTCGCATATTGAAGAAGCGTATCCCGGCGATATTATCGGCCTGCATAACCACGGCACCATTCAAATCGGCGATACCTTTACCCAGGGTGAAAAAATGAAGTTCACCGGTATTCCGAACTTTGCGCCGGAAATGTTCCGTCGTATTCGCCTGCGGGATCCGTTGAAACAGAAACAGCTGTTGAAAGGGCTGGTTCAGCTTTCAGAAGAGGGCGCGGTCCAGGTGTTCCGTCCCATTGCCAATAACGATTTGATCGTCGGCGCCGTCGGCGTACTGCAGTTCGAAGTGGTGGTGGCCCGGTTAAAGAGCGAATATAACTGCGAAGCCCTGTACGAATCGGTGAATGTCTCCACCGCCCGCTGGGTGGAATGCGATGACGCGAAAAAACTCGAAGAGTTCAAACGCAAGAATGAGCTGAATCTGGCGCTGGATGGCGGCGATAACCTGTCTTATATTGCGCCGAGTATGGTTAACCTGAACCTGACCCAGGAACGTTACCCGGATGTGCACTTCCACAAGACCCGCGAACATTAATAACGCCAACCTCGTCTGAGGCGGTGATCGCCGGCATTATCCCGCAGGGGATAATGCCGGCGCGCTTGGCCGCCTCTCATGATGCCCGCCGCGAAGTACGGATTGTTCCTAAATCCTTGCTTATCCATCGATTTTGATGATTTTTACCTTCCGAACCATGCAAATTGTTATTTCTGGTCTATAGTTAAATTGTCGCTGACGAAACGGTGTATTTAGCTGGTTAAGCCGTTTGAATTAGAGTGAAAAGCTACCGACTGCATTTTGAAAGCAATAACTCTCTATACCCAATAGATTTCTAGCTGTAGCCAACACGGCGGCAACTCGTAAGATGGTGAGTATATGACGGGTATATATTGTGCAGAAATATATAGCATAAGCCTTATTCCTGTTAATCGAATGAGTCATTGCCTCACGGCGATGTCCCAAGATTTTGATGCTTTCCCGGAGTATTGCCCGGGTAGCTGTTAGTCAGGCCGCATTTGTGGCGAAAAACCCTGATTCGGGTAGATAGAAAAAGGAAACATTAATGAAAAACTCACATATTTCACAAACAATCACCGCCTTGGTCCTGGGCACCATCCTTGCGGGCACTACCGCGATGGCTAACGACACGATCAAGACCGACGCCAACAGCACCGCCGCTAAAATCGATAATTCGATGTCGAGTGCTTCCAACTATATGGGCGATAGCGCGGTTACCGCGAAGGTGAAGAGCGCGTTGGTGAGTGATAAAGGCATAAACAGCACCGATATTTCCGTTGAAACCAACCATGGCATGGTGACACTGAGCGGTTTCGTTAACGACCAAATGCAAGCGGAACGTGCGGTTACCGCTGCCAGATCCGTTAGTGGCGTAACCAGCGTCAGCGATAAGCTCCATGTGAAAGAAGCCGGCACCACAGCCAAATCCTATGCCAGCGACTCCGCCATTACCAGCGAAGTGAAAGCTAAATTCCTGGCTGACAGCGTCGTACCGTCGCGCAAGATTAAAGTCACCACGGATAACGGCGTTGTCCAACTTAGCGGTCGCGTGCAAAATGCCCGCGTTGCCGATCGTGCCGAAAGCGTTGCCAAAGCCGTTGACGGCGTGAAAAGCGTTAAGAACGATTTGAGAGTTGTCCAAAAATCATAATAGTTTAGGGATTAATGTCCTTCGGGACATTAATTCCGGGCACGGGCACTGTAATAGTAAGGTAGCAACCTGCCCGGGGAACCAGCCGTTCCCCTTAATCCGGGTAGACACGAAAAATATTTCAATTATTTGGGTAAGGAGAGGCTTATGTTTCGTTGGGGCATTATTTTCCTGGTTATCGCTTTAATTGCCGCAGCTCTAGGATTCGGTGGTTTGGCAGGTACGGCAGCATGGGCGGCGAAAGTTGTTTTCGTGGTCGGCATTATACTGTTCCTGATCAGCTTGTTTACCGGTCGTCGGCGTTTGTAGCGAGCAATTGTAATAATATTCCTGTACTGTATTAACCGAAGCGTATTAACCGAAGCGGTTAGTTCCCGGGAGGGCAGGTTATGAATAGCGACATCGTTGTTGGCAGATTGAAACAGTGGAAAAGCCAGATGTGGTTATTATGGGCAGAGTGGTTTGATAGCGACTGTGCCTGGGTTGCGGGAAGCAACGATTACCTCTCCGGGGTAATACAGGAAGATTACGGCAAATCCATGCAGCCCGTTGCAACGCCGGAATCGGAAAAACTTCACTGATTTCCCCGTGACAGTGAGCGTTTGGATGCCAATCTAACAGGACCGCGTATTCATCGGCGGTCATGTTTTTTTAGGAACACCTTGTTTCAACTCACAATTCATCTCCTCTGCGTTAAATCCCTCTCGTTATAGAAAACAATTATCATTATGTTTTATAATGCTGTAATTCGGCGTTATTGCTAATCATTATTGAAGCGCCAAGGTACAACCGGCCTCAATAAACAGGGAGAGATAAATACAAAGAAGCGACAGGAATTAAATTATCCATAAGCCGGATGGGGACCTGATATAATATGCGCATCCTTCAAGTCACCCCTAAAATATCCGGGCCAGGGCAATGAATTCCCGCACTCCGCCTCGGGGTGCTAATGAATTGAAATAAAAAGCTGTTACCACGACTAGGTGCCCCCATGACAACGCCGGTTTTCATCGATACACATTGTCACTTCGATTTTCCCCCCTTTTTTGGTGATGAATCCGGCAGTATTGCCCGGGCGTGCGACGCCGGCGTGCAGCGGATTATCGTACCCGCGGTGGAGGCGGGGCGTTTCGCCGGGGTGCTGGCGCTCTCGGAGCGTTATCCGGCCCTGTATGCCGCCTTGGGAATGCATCCTATCGCCATCCGTCGCCATAACGACGCCGGTCTGGCGCTGTTGGAGCACTATCTCCGTTCGTCCCGGACAAAACTGGTGGCGGTGGGTGAAATCGGCCTGGATGATTATATTGACGAGCCGCTGATGCCGCGCCAGGTTGCCTTGTTGGAAGATCAGTTTCATCTGGCTAAACGTTATGATCTGCCGGTTATTCTGCATTCGCGCCGCACCCATGACCGGCTGGCCGCGATGCTGCGGCGCAGCGAACTGCCCCGTACCGGCGTGGTTCACGGATTTGCCGGTAGCTACCAGCAGGCCGAGGCGTTTATCAAACTGGGTTATTACATCGGCGTCGGCGGGACCATCACCTATCCCCGCGCCACTAAAACCCGCGGCGTTATGGCGCGTTTGCCGCTGGAATGGCTGCTGTTTGAAACCGATGCGCCGGATATGCCGCTGTCGGGTTATCAAGGGCAGCCCAACCGTCCCGAACGCGTGCGGGAAACCTTCCGGGTGTTATGCGAGCTGCGTGACGAGCCGCCCGAAAGGATCGCTGAAATAATCTACCGCAATACCCTCTCTTTGTTTGGATTAGCGCGATCTGACGCATAAATCTTTATCTGCGGGCAGCTTATTTGCGCCAAGTGTGAAAAAATAGAACCGCGCGTAAGGCAGGGCAATTTTACCCTGCGCCTTTGAGACAGGCTTATGCGGTGAGAGGGATCTCAGATGCCCGGAACCAGGGCCTTCTTCAAGGAACCAAGTCCGCTCGCCAACATGCAAAATCGGAAAGTTGGAGAGTACTATGAATGAGTTGATTGCGGCTTGCCGCGCATCACAGCGGCAAGGTCGCCCCGGCATCACACCGGCCGGAGGCGTGCGTTCCATCGCCCCAGCGGCATCTTATCTGATATTGGCCGACCGTTTCACGGGACCGGAGTGGGCGGACGCACGCCATTTCCGCTTCGGCGCCTCAAGTTTGCCGGCCTCTCTGCTCCAGATCCCGGGCCACTCTTCGCCCCGTCCCGATAGCGGCTATTAAGCCGCAGAGTCAGTTTGTAACGGATAAGGCGGATACTCCGCCGGGTGCTCTTTTTTGGGCGTGTTGCCCGCATTAGTTTTTGCAGGGGGTTACCTTGTACCTGGCTCAAGAGATAATACGAAAAAAACGTGATGGCGAATCACTGGATGAAGAAGAAATTCGCTTTTTTATTAATGGAATACGTGATAATTCCGTTTCGGAAGGACAGATTGCCGCACTGGCGATGACGATTTTTTTCCATGATATGAATTTGACTGAGCGGGTGGCGCTGACGTTGGCGATGCGTGACTCCGGCCATGTCCTCGATTGGAGAAGTTGCTCGCTGGACGGTCCGGTGATGGATAAACACTCCACCGGCGGCGTAGGTGACGTCACTTCCCTGATGCTGGGGCCGATGATTGCGGCCTGCGGCGGCTATGTGCCGATGGTCTCGGGACGCGGATTGGGCCATACCGGCGGGACGCTGGACAAATTGGAAGCCATTCCGGGCCTCAATATTTTCCCCGACGATCAGGTGTTTCGCGCGCAGATTAAAGCAGTGGGGGTGGCGATTATCGGCCAGACCAACTCGCTCGCCCCGGCGGACAAGCGATTTTATGCCACCCGCGACATCACTGCCACGGTGGATTCCATCCCGCTGATTACCGCCTCTATACTGGCGAAAAAACTGGCGGAGGGACTGGATGTGCTGGTAATGGACGTCAAGGTCGGTTCCGGCGCCCTGATGCCGGACTATGCGCAGTCGGTGGCATTGGCCCAGGCCATTGTCGGGGTTGCCAACGGCGCGGGATGCAAGACCACGGCGTTGCTCACCGACATGAACCAGGTGCTGGCCTCCAGCGCCGGCAACGCGCTGGAAGTGCGTGAAGCGGTGCGCTTTCTTACCGGTGATGGGCGCAACCCCCGTCTGTTTGAGGTGACCATGTCCTTGTGCAGCGAAATGCTGGTATCCGCCGGCCTGGCTGCCGGCGACGACGTGGCGCGGGCGCTGCTCCAGCGGGTATTGGACAATGGCGAAGCGGCGGAGCGCTTTGGTCGCATGGTGGCGGCCCAGGGAGGTCCGGCGGATTTTATCAGCCGCTATGACAGCTATCTGCCGGCGGCCACCTTAAGCAAACCGGTACCGGCGCCCCGTACCGGCTATATCGGCGCCATGGATACCCGGCGGCTGGGGATGGCGGTGGTGGCCCTGGGTGGTGGTCGCCGCCGGGCCGGCGATGTCATCGATTACAGCGTCGGCCTGGCCGATATGGTACGGCTGGGAGACGCCGTGGAAGCCGGGCAGCCGCTGGCGGTCATACATGCCGCCAGCGAAGCCGGCTGGATCCAGGCCGCCGAGGCGGTGCGGGAGGCCATCACCATCGACCCGGAACCCCCGGTGGCGCTGCCGGTGGTTTATCGCCGTATAGAACAGCAGGATTAAGCCGGCGTCATGTCGCCCGCCAGGCCGGCATGACGCGGCAATGAACATATCAGGCGCGGCTTTGTTTGCCGCCGCGCCCAGCAGGAGTGATAAATGAAGCGTATTTATATTATGGTACTGGACTCGTTCGGTATCGGTGCCGCAGGCGACGCGGACAAATTCGGCGATCAAGGGTCGGACACCTTGGGACATATCGCCCGGCAGTGCCAGCGAAACGAAGCCAATCAGGGACGTAGCGGCCCTCTGACGCTGCCTAATCTTTCGCGGCTGGGCCTGGGTAAAGCCGCCGAGGAAGCCACCGGGCGCTTCCCGCCGGGACTGGATGAGCAGGCCGGGATTATCGGCGCCTACGCCTATGCCAGTGAGATTTCCTCCGGCAAGGATACGCCGTCCGGCCACTGGGAAATCGCCGGCGTGCCGGTGATGTTCGACTGGGGGTATTTCCCCAGCCCGGAAAACAGCTTTCCGGCGGAATTGCTGGATAAACTGGTGCGGGAAGCGGATCTGCCGGGCTATCTTGGGAACTGTCACTCCTCCGGCACGGTGATTCTCGACGCGCTGGGGGCCGAGCATATGCGTACCGGCAAACCGATCTTCTACACCTCGGCGGATTCGGTCTTCCAGATTGCCTGCCATGAGGAAACCTTCGGACTCGAGCGCCTTTACGCGCTGTGCGAAATTGCCCGTAGACTGCTTACCGACGGTGGATATAATATCGGCCGGGTGATTGCCCGGCCTTTCGTGGGTGATAAACCGGGCCATTTCGCCCGTACCGGTAACCGCCACGATTTGGCGGTGGCGCCGCCTTCCGCCACGGTATTGCAAAAGCTGGTGGAAGAGAAGGGCGGCAATGTGGTATCCATCGGCAAAATCGCCGATATTTACGCCCAGGTGGGTATAAGTAAAAAAATCAAGGCCACCGGGCTGGATGCGCTGATTGACGCCGCCCTGGGTGAGATGGCCGTGGCGGGGGACAATACCATCGTCTTTACCAACCTGGTGGATTTTGATTCCTCCTACGGGCATCGCCGCGATGTGGCCGGTTACGCGGCGGCGCTGGAACTGTTCGACAGGCGTTTGCCCGAACTGCTGGACGGGGTGAGCGGCGAGGACCTTTTAATCCTCACCGCCGATCATGGCTGCGATCCCACCTGGATCGGCACCGATCATACCCGCGAACATGTGCCGGTATTGATTTTCGGCCGGGGGATTAAACCTGGATCTTACGGCCATCGCGCCACCTTTGCCGATATCGGCCAGACCGTGGCGCGTTATTTTGACTTGTCCCCCATGGACTACGGTACGGCCATTCTGTAAAGCGGAAAGTGAAGCCGGCCCCGGCGGCCGGAAAAAAGAGTGTTTGTTTTCAATAAGGAAAATGTTATGGCGACGCCGCATATCAATGCTGAACGAGGGGATTTTGCCGACGTGGTTTTAATGCCCGGCGATCCTCTGCGTGCCCAGCATATCGCGAGTACCTTCCTCACCGGCGCGCGGGAGGTGAATAACGTCCGCGGCATGCTGGGTTATACCGGCAGTTATAAGGGCCGTGAGTTTTCGGTGATGGGGCACGGCATGGGTATTCCCTCGTGTTCCATTTATACCAAAGAGCTGATTACCGAATACGATGTAAAACAGATCATCCGGGTGGGCTCATGCGGTGCGCTGCGGGCGGATGTACAGGTGCGGGATATCGTGATCGGCATGGGCGCCTGTACCGATTCAAACGTTAACCGTATGCGTTTCAAGGGCCATGATTTTGCCGCCATCGCCGACTACGACCTGCTGCGTCACGCGGTTGACGCCGCCAGGGCCGCCGGATTGAAGGTGAGGGTGGGCAATCTGTTTTCGGCGGATCTGTTTTATACCCCCGATCCGCAGATGTTTGATGTCATGGAAAAATACGGCATCCTCGGCGTTGAAATGGAGGCCGCGGGCATATATGGCGTCGCCGCCGAATTCGGCGCCCGGGCGCTGGCCATTTGTACCGTGTCCGATCATATCCGCAGCGGCGAAGCGCTAAACGCCGCGGAACGTCAAACCAGCTTTAACGAGATGATTGAAATCGCCTTGGAATCGGTTCTGCTGGGGGATGGGGCATAAGACGGCTTCCAGCATCCTGTCCCGTCTTATTGGCTTCGAAGATGTTTGTCAGACGCGTTTTCATTTGACTGCTCTTCCTCATCGGGCAGGGCGTCGGTCAATGGGGAGTTTGCGGTCAGCAGAAACGGCGATTGTCGCCAGCGGCTGTGGCTGCCCTGCAGCAGGGTGTGGGCCAGGATGATGCCGATGGCCAGCGCCAGCAGCAGCATCAGGCGCAGGATATTGGTGGTGTTATCCACCTGTTTGGCCTCGGTTTGCAGTACATGGGTATCGAGGGTCAGCCGCACAAAACCGCTGGGGCCGTCTTTATCGGTAATGGTGCGTACCAGTTGGTGGTTAAAATAACTGCCGGCCCGCGGATGTTCGATAGCCAGCCGGTCGCGCACCGGAACATTTTCCCCCGAGCGGACAATCAGGCTGCCGTCCATGGCGTAGACGCCGGCATCCAGGATGCGGCCCCCGGCGGTAAGTTGATCCAGTACCGCCTTGATTGGCGCGTTGTTATCGCCGCCGTCGTCCATCAACGGCGCCAATTGTCCGGCCAGTTGACGAATCAGGGTATCAGCCAATTCGTCCACCTGCGCCGAACGGGCCATTTGATGGCTGAGACTGAACCACGACGCCCCCTGCATCAGCATGACCAGCAGCGTCACGCAAATCAGTACGATGGCGGTTCGGTGTAAACGAAACGAGAGTCCGGCACGGGCCATAAAATTCCTTCACTTTTTTGATGCTATATGTTGCCAGATGCGCAGGCGATAGGATAGCTTGATGCGCGTCGTTTTATCATGCCGGTCCTTTATGCCTACAGGAGTACTGAATGCCGAATAGTCTGACTTACTGCGATCTCCCCACCAGGATCTCCCAGTGGCCCGGGCTGCCGCTATCCCTGAGCGGGGATGAGGTGATGCCGCTGGATTACCAGGCGGGTCTTACCGGCTGGCTGCTGTACGGCAGGACCCTTGATAAATCCGCCCTGGCCGGCTTTCAGCGCGCCCTGGGCTCGGCCCTGGTGATCGTTTCCGCCTGGCATGTGGAAGACTACCAGGTAGTCAGGCTGGCGGGAACGCTGAGCGACGCCGCCGTTCGTCTGGCCCATGAACAGCGGCTGGACGTCGCGCCCTTTGGCAAGACGCCGCATCTCCACAAGCCCGGGCTGCTGATAATGGACATGGATTCCACCGCAATCCAGGTGGAGTGTATTGATGAAATCGCCAAATTGGCCGGGGTGGGGGAACAGGTGACCGCGGTTACCGAACGCGCCATGCGGGGGGAGCTGGACTTCGCCGCCAGCCTGCGTCACCGGGTGGCTACCCTCAAGGGCGCGGATGCGGATATTTTGCGCCGGGTGCTCGACGATTTGCCGCTGATGCCCGGTCTTACCGGATTGGTGCGCAAACTGCAAAGCCTGGGTTGGCACATTGCCATCGCTTCCGGCGGTTTCACCTACTTCGCCGATCACCTGCGGGATAAATTGCGCCTGGTTTCGGTGGCGGCCAATGAGCTGGAAATCGTCGACGGTAAACTTACCGGCCAGGTGAAAGGACCCATCGTGGATGCCGACTATAAAGCCCGCGAGTTGATTCGGCTGGCGGAAAAGCTGGACATTCCTCTCTACCAGACGGTGGCCATCGGCGACGGTGCCAATGATTTATTAATGCTACAATCGGCAGGGTTGGGCATTGCCTATCATGCCAAACCCAAGGTCAACGAACAGAGCAAAGTCGTCATTCGTTACGGTGATCTGCTGGCGGTGCTGTGCATCCTGAGCGGCAATCTGAAAAGCGAAGAGCGTTAGGCGCTCTCAGACTGCCGAAGCGGCGATTTAAACATATTCCGAGGTATCTGTGGCTAAAGCGGTAAAACGAGCATTTGTCTGTAACGAATGCGGTGCCGATTACCCCCGCTGGCAGGGGCAATGCACCGCCTGCCAGGCATGGAATACCATCACCGAAGTGCGGCTGGCGGCGACGTCCTCGGCGATCCGCAACGATCGGTTCAGCGGTTTCGCCGGCGAGTCCGGCGTCAGCCGGGTGCGCAAGCTGGCGGACATCAGCCCGGAAGAGCAGCCCCGGTTTTCCACCGGTTTCAAGGAATTCGATCGGGTGCTGGGGGGCGGGGTGGTGCCGGGCAGCGCTATCCTTATCGGCGGCAGTCCTGGCGCCGGTAAAAGTACCCTGCTGTTGCAAACCCTGTGCAAGCTCTCGGAACACATGAATACCTTGTATGTCACCGGCGAAGAGTCATTACAGCAGGTGGCCATGCGTGCCCACCGGCTTGGCCTTCCCACCGGCGGACTGAATATGCTGTCGGAAACCAGCATCGAGCAAATCTGCCTTATCGCCGCCCAGGAAAAGCCGCGCTTAATGGTGATTGACTCCATCCAGGTGATGCATATGGCGGATATCCAGTCCTCTCCCGGCAGCGTGGCGCAGGTGCGGGAAACCGCCGCTTATCTGACACGGTTCGCGAAAACCCAGGGGGTGGCTATCCTGATGGTGGGGCATGTGACCAAAGACGGTTCCCTGGCCGGTCCCAAGGTATTGGAGCACTGTATCGACTGCTCCATCATGCTGGATGGCGATGCCGATTCCCGCTTTCGCACCCTGCGCAGTCATAAAAACCGCTTCGGCGCGGTAAATGAGCTGGGGGTGTTTGCCATGACCGAGCAAGGATTGCGGGAGGTGAGTAATCCCTCGGCCATCTTCCTCAGCCGCGGCGAGGAGCTGACCTCCGGCAGCAGCGTGATGGTAGTGTGGGAAGGCACGCGTCCCCTGCTGGTGGAAATCCAGGCGCTGGTGGACAACTCCATGCTCGGCAATCCGCGCCGGGTGGCGGTGGGGCTGGATCAGAACCGGCTGGCCATTCTGCTGGCGGTGCTGCATCGCCACGGCGGTTTGCAAATGGCGGATCAGGACGTCTTTGTGAATGTGGTGGGAGGGGTGAAGGTTTCCGAAACCAGCGCCGATTTGGCGCTGATGCTGGCCATGGTCTCCAGTTTGCGCGATCGGCCGCTGCCGCGGGATCTGGTGGTGTTTGGCGAAGTCGGCCTGGCGGGGGAAATCCGTCCGGTGCCCAGCGGCCAGGAACGTATTGCGGAAGCGGCCAAACACGGCTTTCGCCGGGCCATTGTGCCCTTTGCCAATGTACCGAAAAAAGCCCAGGACAATATGCAGATTTTTGGCGTTAAAAAGCTGACGGACGCGCTGTCCATCCTGGATGAAATGGAATAATCACGAGGAGCGTTTATGTCGTCATTCGATTACCTGAAGAGTGCGATTAAACAGCAGGGACGCACATTACAGCAGGTCGCAGAAGGTTGCGACATGACCAAAGGCTACCTTAGCCAATTACTCAACGCCAAAATCAAAAGCCCCAGCGCGCAAAAGCTCGAAGCCATCCATCGTTTTCTCGGCCTGGAGTTTCCGCGCCGGATGAAAAAGGTCGGCGTGGTATTCGGCAAGTTTTATCCGCTGCATACCGGGCATATTTATCTCATTCAACGGGCCTGCAGCCAGGTGGATGAACTGCATGTCATTCTCGGTTTCGACGAGCCGCGGGACAGGCAGCTGTTTGAACACAGCTCCATGTCGCAGCAGCCCACCCTGAGCGATCGGCTGCGCTGGCTTTTGCAGACGTTCAAATATCAGAAAAATATTCATATCCATGCCTTCAATGAACAGGGCATGGAGCCTTATCCCCATGGCTGGGACGTCTGGAGCAACGGTATCCGGTCGTTTATGCGCGATAAAGGCATTGAGCCGGGCTTCGTCTATTCCAGCGAAGCCCTGGATGTGGAGCGTTATCTGGAACACTTGGGGGTCGAAACCATTTTGATTGATCCCAAACGTTCCTTTATGTCCATCAGCGGCGAGCAAATACGGCAAGATCCTTTCCGCTATTGGGAATATATTCCCACCGAGGTCAAACCCTTTTTTGTTCGTACCGTGGCGCTTATCGGCGGCGAATCTAGCGGCAAATCCACCATGGTCAATAAACTCGCCAATATTTTCAATACCAGCAGCGCCTGGGAATACGGGCGAGAATATGTCTTCTCCCATTTGGGCGGAGATGAAATGGCATTGCAATATTCCGACTATGACAAAATTGCCCTCGGGCAGGCGCAGTATATTGATTTTGCCGTGAAATATGCCAATAAAGTCACCTTTATCGACACCGATTTCGTCACCAGCCAGGCGTTTTGCAAACGTTATCACGGCCGCGAGCACCCCTTCGTGCAGGCCATGATTGACGAATATCGCTTTGATTTGGTGATTTTATTGAAAAACAACACCCCCTGGGTGGCGGATGGTTTGCGCAGCCTGGGGAATCCGGCGGAGCGGGACGCCTTCCAGCGGCTGCTGGAAGAACTGCTCGATGCCAACCGGATCCCGTTTGTGCGTATTGATGTGGCCGATTACGACCAGCGTTTCCTGCAATGCGTTGAGCTGGTGCGCGATATGCTCGGGCAGCGTTGAACCGCCCCCGGGCACGTTGTCAACAAGCTCAGATGGCCTCAGGCCATCTTTTTGTATCTGATGCGGTGAGGTTGTAATGCCTCGGCACCCAGGGTGCGTTTTTTGTATTCCTCGTATTCGGTAAAGTTGCCTTCGAAGAATTCAATCTTGCCCTCATCCTGGTAATCGATGATATGGGTGGCGACCCGATCGAGGAACCAGCGGTCATGGGAAATCACCAGGGCGCAGCCGGGGAACTCCAGCAGGGCATTTTCCAGCGCGCGCAGGGTTTCCACGTCCAGGTCGTTGGTGGGTTCGTCCAGCAGCAGCATATTGCCGCCCACCTGCAGCAGCTTGGCTAAATGCACCCGGCCGCGTTCGCCGCCGGACAGCTCGCCGATGCGTTTGCCTTGATCAATCCCTTTGAAATTAAACCGGCCGACATAAGCGCGGCTCGGCAGCTCGAAATTGCCGATACGCATGATGTCCTGGCCCCCCGAGACTTCTTCCCATACCGTTTTGCTGTTGTCCATGCTGTCACGGAACTGGTCCACCGAGGCCAGTACCACGGTATCGCCGAGGGTCACGGAGCCGCTGTCAGGTTGTTCCTTGCCGGACAGGATGCGGAACAGCGTGGATTTACCCGCGCCGTTCGGCCCGATAATGCCGACAATGGCCCCTTTGGGCACCGAAAACGATAAATCGTCAATCAGCAGCCGATCGCCGTAGGATTTCCTGAGATTTTGCACTTCCAGCACTTTATCCCCCAGGCGCGGGCCGGGTGGAATAAACAGTTCGCTGGTTTCGTTGCGTTTCTGGTACTCCACGCTGTTGAGCTCTTCGAAACGCGCCAGGCGCGCTTTGCCTTTGGACTGGCGGCCCTTTGCGTTGGAGCGGACCCATTCGAGCTCTTTCTCGATGGATTTGCGGCGCGCGGCTTCCGATGAGGCTTCCTGCGCCAGGCGCTGATCCTTCTGTTCCAGCCAGGAAGAGTAGTTACCTTCCCAGGGGATGCCTTCGCCGCGATCCAGCTCCAGTATCCAGCCGGCGACGTTGTCCAGGAAATAGCGGTCATGGGTAATCGCGACCACCGTGCCTTCATAGTCATGCAGGAACCGTTCAAGCCAGGCTACCGACTCGGCATCAAGATGGTTGGTGGGTTCGTCCAGCAAGAGCATGTCCGGTTTTTCCAGCAGCAGCCGGCAGATGGCGACGCGACGCCGCTCGCCGCCGGAGAGCGTGCCGATTTTGGCATCCCAGGGCGGCAGGCGAAGGGCGTCGGCGGCGCGTTCAAGCTGGTTATCCAGATTATGGCCGTCATGGGCCTGGATAATGGCTTCCAGTTCTCCCTGCTCTTTCGCCAGTTTGTCGAAATCCGCATCCGGCTCCGCATAAGCGGTGTACACCTCATCCAGACGGTTCAGGGCATTTTTCACCTCTTTAACCGCCGCCTCGATTTCTTCCCGCACGGTCTTTTCCAGATCGAGCTGCGGTTCCTGCGACAGATAACCTATATTGATGCCCGCCTGGGGCCGGGCTTCACCTTCAATGTCAGTATCGATACCCGCCATAATGCGCAACAAGGTGGATTTACCCGCGCCGTTCAAACCCAGCACGCCGATTTTGGCCCCCGGGAAGAAGCTTAGCGAGATATCTTTAAGAATATGGCGCTTCGGCGGAACGATTTTGCCGACGCGGTGCATGGTATAGACGTATTGAGCCACGTTGTTATAAGCCTCTTTCACTCTGGGTTTATCCATACCCGTCCTACTTCAGGTTGCCGCCTTCCCGCAACTCGAATTATTCAGGGTATAAGCCCGCTGCTTATGCGGGGCATGTTTGTGGCAGTTTAGCCGGTTTCAAGGCGCGATCCCAGCGATCCTCGTCCTTTAGCACAGGGAGTCCGCTATAACTGCCTCAAAACGGGAAAAAACGCAGGGATAACATGAAGCTATGTATAACTCGCCTATGGCGGCAAATAATTATTATAGAAATAATAAACAATGAAATAATACTTATCACCATCGGCGCCACGACAATGTTTTGTTGATAGAGCAGGCTGACGCGGTGCTCGCCGGCAGTGAGTTTCACTCCCACCAAACCGTTATCCAGACGGGTGATATCGGTTTTTTTATCATCCACCATCAGAGAGTAGCCGGCGTACATGATGTAAGGCAACGTCACGATTTGCTCCCCCCGCACCGTTATGACCATGTCCGGGTAGCCGTCGGTAAATCCGCTGGGGGTTATGGCCGCATTGTTATTGGCGAAATAGGCGAAGTCATTGTTGTAGAGGTGGGCATAGTTATCCTTACGGATATTGCTGTTATTAAGATAATCATCCCACAGTCCCATATAGTCCAGGCTGGTATGACGCTCGGTAAGAGCATGCTTCATCGGGAAAAACATGCTGGCGATGCATAATGCCGCCACGGACAGGATAATCCATGGCTTGCGTTGCCACATGCCGGCCAGCATTCCCGCGCTAAACAGGGCGATGATCGCCGTGGCGCAAGAAAGCAAACGCCAGGGGAATTGCATGATTTTCAGGAAAGAGAAACGATCCGGCAGTAAATACCAGGGCAGCAGGTGGGTTGCGGCCAGGATAAAAAACAGGGCTACCGCGATCATCTTTTTTGCCATGGCCGAACGGCCGTAACGTAGATAAAAGAGTGATATAATGAGTTGAATAACGCCGACGGATAAATACATGCCGTGATTGGATACGCCGTATTCCGACGGCAAGGAAAACAGGTTTTCCAGAATACCGCTGCTGAATCTGAAGACATCTTCATAACTGAGTAATTTTGCGTGGGTGGCGAAAATATCCGAATGTCGCATGTGATATAACAGCGGTATCCAATAAAATGCGCTTAACGCCAGGAAGCAAATCAGGGATTCCAAAAAGAATCTGATATTAATCTGCGTAATGAGCTTTTTGGCATTAATAACAAAAAACAGCAAAAAGAAAATAGCGGTAACGATCAGGCTGGGTATATTGGCCAAGCCAATGGCCAGCGCGCTGAAGGGGATCAGCCAGATATCC
The DNA here is from genome assembly GCF_018449575.1 of Sodalis sp. dw_96. Classification (GTDB taxonomy): domain Bacteria; phylum Pseudomonadota; class Gammaproteobacteria; order Enterobacterales; family Enterobacteriaceae; genus Acerihabitans. The sequence goes on from NZ_JAAVUT010000003.1 coordinate 455,167, forward strand.
CTGCGGTCCCCCAGGAGTGAACTGCATCCCCTGAGAAACAAGGGCATGAAGGCCATGGCCAGCATTTCTCCCAGAGCAAATCTGACAAAAATATTGGTTAAAAAATATCCCGACGTGATAAACAGGATGGTACATAGATACCCGGCCGCGGAAGAGGCATGTTGCCTCTTACCCGCATAATAGGCGCAGACAAACGCGATTATATAAATAATAAAAAGCACGATTTTCATCTGTACAATGCTGTCGGCGCTATTAAAGGTAATGATTCTAACCAGCAGAAACAGAAAAGAGCTTAAGGGAGGATAAAATAGCTGCCAAGAGTAGCCGAATTGCCCCGGCATCCAGTAATTAAACAAGGGAGGGAATTGCTGTGCATCCAGTTCCTGGTTTAATGAAATCAATCTTTGAAAATGTGCCAGCCAGTCATGGCCGCTCCAGATTCCATTTTGCAACAGGGCATAACAAAGTATAAAAAATATGAGCAAATTGAGTATAATAAGAGCAAGGTCGTTTTTACTTTTCATGTAACGTTACCTTCTGGCGGAACCGGTCATCATCAAAACAGTTTTTTTAGTTTTGCTCATGGTTACTTAAATGTTTTCTGCTGCCATTAGGGAGTCTTTTGAGGATATATCTCGGCCTTCTTTTGCTCTCGATATAGATTCTGCCGATATATTCGCCGAGCACGCCGATACCAATCAACTGTACCCCGCCCAAAAAAAGTATCGCCGTCATGATGGACGGATAACCCGGCACCGGGTTGCCGCGGATTAATTTGTCGATAACCATCCATATTGCATAACATAACGCCAGCGAGGCCACGCCCAGCCCGAGGTAGGTCCAGATGCGCAGCGGCACGGTGGAGAAGCTGGTAATGCCTTCAAGGGCCAGGTTCCATAACTTCCAGCCGTTGAACTTGGACGAGCCGGCCACGCGGGGAGCGCGGACATATTCCACCACCGCCACGGTGCCCCCCACCCAGGAAAGTATGCCTTTCATGAACAGGTTGCGCTCCGGCAGTAGTTTGATATCGTTCACTATTTCACGAGACATTAAGCGAAAGTCGCCGACGTTTTCTTCAATTTTCGGCGTGCTGATCTTGTTGTGCAATTTATAGAACCACTCGGCGGAGGTCCGTTTAAGAGGGCCGTCGCTGGATCTGTCTTTGCGTTTCGCCAACACGATATCCGCCCCCGACCGCCACTTCTGAATCATTTCGGGGATGATTTCTATGGGGTCTTGCAAATCGACATCGAGGGGGATGACCGCATCGCCGGTGGCGTATTCAAGCCCGGCAAAAAGTGCGGGCTCTTTACCAAAATTGCGGGTGAAGTTTAATAGCACGACATTTTTATCGTTACTGGCCAGGTCTTCTATAATCTCCGCTGTTTTATCCTTACTGCCGTCATTGATAAAGACTATTTCCACTTCATATTGTTGCAAAGGTTCAAACTGTCTAACGGTCTGATAAAAAATCCGGACCGTCTCCGCCTCGTTGAACACGGGGACCACTAAAGAAATTCTCACTCTTCACTGACCTTGGTAGATAATGCTTGGATACGAGAATCCGCTAAAGCGGATTCAAACCAGAGAAAATAATAGACAACAGCCGGCAAATAAGTCCCCGGGTCCACCCCCTAATCCAGCCATGGCTCACGCGTTTTGAGAATATAGTCATTAATCGGCAATCTTACTGAGATCCAGGCCGTGCATTGATGATAATACCGGTGCGGTATCGGTTTGGCGCATCGCGGAGGGGAAAATCAATGGAAACCAGGGGATAGCGTGCCCGGCCGTTAAAATAACGCGACTGCCGCTGGCGTAGACCGGGCCGCTTAGCTAGCATGGTGGCTATATCGGTATCTTGTCATTGTCCGGCCGGTTTGGCCGGCGCCCGGTGTCGGGCGGGAATGAAGATTTTTTTGAGGAAAGAGAGGAAATGGTCAAGGTGGACAGATGGCGATACATTAGCGCGGTTGTATGCCTGGTGGCGGTATCCGGCTTCGCGCGGGCGGATTCAATTGACGCGCAGCGTCAGCGCTATCTACAGGTTAAGCAGGCATGGGACGGTAATCAAATGGATGTGGTATCGCAACTGATGCCGACCTTGCGTGATTATCCCCTTTATCCTTATCTGGAATACCGGGCGCTTACGCAAGATTTGTCCCAGGCGGATTTAGGTGAGGTCAAATCCTTTATCGATGCCAATCCCACTTTACCGCCGGCCCGTTCCCTGGCCCCCCGTTTCGTTAATGAATTGGCCCGGCGTCAGGACTGGCAAAGCCTGCTGGTGTTCAGCCCGCAGCCGCCCAAACCCATGGCCGCGCGGTGTAATTATTATTATGCCAAATGGGCCACCGGCGATTCGCAGACGGCATGGGACGGTGCCAAAGATTTGTGGCTCAATGGTCATTCGCTGCCTGACAGCTGCAATAAGCTGTTCGGTGTCTGGGATCAGGCCGGCCAGCGAGGGCCGTTGGCGACGCTAGAGCGCATGCGGCTGGCGATGCAGGAAGGCAATACCGGACTGGTGAATTACCTGTCCAAGCAACTGCCCATCGAGTACCAAACCATGGGTGCGGCGCTGGCGTCGCTGCAGGATAATCCGGCCACTCTGGAAGGATTTGCCCGCAGCGTGGGACCCACCGATTTGACCCGTCAGGCCACCCTGATCTCCTTTGCCCGCTTGGCCCGCGACGATGTGGACAACGCCCGTTCCATGTTGCCTACCCTGGTGCGTCTGCAAAAGATGGATCCCGATCAGCAACTGGAGATGGAGGAGAGCGTCGCCTGGCGGCTGATGGGCGGCGATGCGACCCCGGAGCAGGCCAGATGGCGTGATAATGTCATCTTACGCGGTCATTCAACGGCACTGCTGGAGCGCCGTATTCGCATGTCGTTGGGGCAAGGCGATCAACAGGGTGTTGTGGCATGGCTGGGGCGTTTGCCGGATGATGCCGGCCAGAAGGACGAGTGGCGTTACTGGCGGGCCTCGATATTACTCGATGAGGGTCGCCGTGGCGAGGGCGAACCCATTCTGCGGGCATTGATGCAGGAACGGGGGTTTTATCCCATGGTGGCGGCGCAAAAGCTCGGGGTGAATTATGTTATTAATGTAGCCCAGGCGGTGATGCCGGATCCGGCGCTGCTGCGGCGGCCTGAAATTGCCCGGGTGCGTGAATTGATGTATTGGAATATGGACAACCTGGCCAGGAACGAATGGGGCACGCTGGTGGCAAGCCTGAGTCCGATGCAGCAAGAAGGGCTGGCGCGTTATGCGTTTTTGCAGCAGTGGCCGGACATGAGCGTGCAGGCCACCATCGTCGGGAAACTCTGGGATCATCTGGAGGAGCGTTTTCCCCTGGCCTGGAGCAATGAATTCCGGCAATCCACCGAAGATAAAGGCATCAGCCAGAGCTATGCCATGGCCATCGCCCGCCAGGAGAGCGCCTGGAATCCCAAGGCGCAGTCGCCGGTGGGTGCGGCGGGGCTGATGCAGCTGATGCCGGTTACCGCCAAGCATACCGCCCAGATGTTTAATATCGCCAGTTATACCAATCCAAGCCAGCTGCTGGATCCGCAGACCAATATCAATCTGGGCACCACCTATCTGGAGTATGTCTATCAGATGTTCGGCCGCAACCGTATCCTGTCCAGTGCCGCCTATAATGCCGGCCCGGGGCGGGTAACCACCTGGTTGGACAGCAGCGCCGGGCGTATCGACGCGGTGGCGTTCATTGAGAGTATTCCTTTTTCGGAAACCCGGGGTTATGTGAAAAATGTGCTGGCCTATGATGTTTTTTACCGCTATTTCCTGCGGCAGCCGGCAAAGGTACTGACCGATGCCGAGTGGGAACGGCGCTACTGAATCGCTCAAAAATAGGATAGACTGCTGTACTCGTTAACGGGTATGGCGGTGCGACATGATTGATACAATTAATTCCGATTCCGTCGGTCCGGATCGGCGGGATACCGACTGGCAGCATTTCGCCGCATTGCTGGGACAGGCTTTTGCCGATGGGGTGCATGTGCCGTTATTGCAGCTCATGTTAACCGCGGACGAGCGGGAGGCGATAGGCATGCGCATCCGCATCGTCCGGGCGCTGCTGGCGGGGGAAAAGAGCCAGAGGGAGCTGAAAAGCGAGTTGGGTACCGGTATTGCCACCATTACCCGCGGTTCCAACAGCCTGAAAGCGGCGTCGCCCGAATTGATAGGCTGGCTGAAACGGCATTTGGTCGACGTGCCGCAATAGCGTGAACCTGTGGTAGCGGAATCATGCCGGACTTGATTACCGTCATAGCCGCCGGAGTGAGGTGCCGGAATCATGCCGGACCTGATTACCGTCATAGCCACCGGATTGGGGTGCCGGGGCCGTTACTCCGTATGGTGACCGCGGGCTTGGTAAATCTCATTGTGAAACGGGACCAGCGCGAGTATCAAGGCCTGATAATAGACGCTGCTGCGGGTCAGTTTTCCGGCGGTAAACACGCCGATAGCGCCGCCTTGACGTTTTATATCCTTTATTCCGGTTAATCTCGCCATTTCCTGCCCCAATTCTCGCCCCTCGGTGATTCCCTGTAATATACTTTCTGGTAATATTAAACTGGCAGAGCGCGATTCGCCCCGCAAATGCGTATTTTCGATCACCATCCAGGCAAAGGTCATATTATCTTCAATACCCGCCTCCACGCCGACCCAGAAATCCGCTTCGGGACAGACCTGACGAGCAGCCATTACCCGGTTGCGCGCGCCGCTGCGCGTCTCGAGATTGCCCATGGGTTGGGAAGGCACGCCGCTATCGACATCTATTCCCTCCACCCGGCAGCTTTCAAGCCCGTAGGTGTCGTTGAATGCTTGGGCAATGGCATCGATTTTCGCCGGATTAGTAGTAGCAGCTACAACATGAAACATATTGTTCTTATCACTCCAGTCGTTTTCACGCAGTATAACGGAAAAACACCATGTTACAGGTCTATCTTGTTCGCCATGGCGAAACAGAATGGAATGCCTTGCGCCGAATTCAAGGGCAATCCGACAGTACATTAACCGCCAATGGCGAACGGCAGGCACGGCAAGTCGCTGAGCGCGCTAAGTTATTAGGTATCACCCATATTATCAGCAGCGACCTTGGCCGTACACGCCATACCGCCGAAATCATCGCCCGGGCTTGTCATTGCGAGGTCTTGCTGGAACCGCGTTTGCGTGAACTGGACATGGGGGTATTGGAAATGCGCGACATCGATACCCTGACCGCGGAAGAAGAGGGCTGGCGCAAACAGCTGGTGGACGGTACGCCGGGGGGGCGCATTCCCCAGGGCGAATCCATGACCGAACTGTCGCTGCGGATGCAGGCGGTATTGGACGGCTGCCGGGATTTAGCGCAAGGCAGCATACCTTTGCTCGTGAGCCACGGCATGGCGCTGGGTTGTCTTATCAGTACCGTGCTAGGGCTGCCCCCCTATGCGGAACGCCGGCTGCGGTTGCGCAACTGCTCGCTCTCGCGCATGGATTTTCAACAGAGCCCGTGGCTGGCTCCCGGCTGGGTGGTGGAAACCGCGGGCGATGTCTCGCACCTGGACAGGCCCGCGCTGGATGAGGTTCAGCGTTAACGCCGGACCGGAATCAGATACTCGCAGCGAATCGAGAGGGGCCTTGGCGCGTCGGGTGCGCGTTCTTGCGGATAGAACCGCTCAATGTCATGGCCTTTGCGCCGGGTCATTCGAAGCGTCGGCAGGCAGGTGCCGTATAATGCCAAAATAAAGTTTTGCAAACCGTCCGCCGGCCCTTCATAAATGAACTGGGCATAGTCGCCGCCCTCCAGATCGATGGGCTGCCCGCTCAGTACGTTTCCCGACACGTCCTGTGGCTCGATGGCGGTGGTGTACAGCACCTCTTGTTCATCATCCTTTTCATGGCTGGGACGGGAATGGTGCAATCCATATAATATTGGCGGAATGTATTTCGCCTCTCCCAGATATTGCCGCCAAAAGTGGATGCGCAGCTCGCTGCGAAAGGAGCTGATTTGCTCCAGGGTACAGGAGTAGCTCTGGGTCATTCCCACCAAATGCATCGGCGGCAAGGTAATGAACTCCGGCGTGGGCATCTCATATTTTTCCAGCCTGATGGGGGGGCGAATGCCGCTGGAATCCCACTCTTCCGAACGGCGATACAATGCCGGCGTTTGGGTAAACTGTTTCTTAAACGCCCGGGTAAAGGTTTGCTGCGAATCGAAGCGATACTGCAGGGCAATATCCAGAATCGGCCGGCTGGTAAGACGCAAAGCGACCGCCGCTTTGGATAATCTGCGGGCCCTGATATACGCACCGATGGCATGACCTGTCACTTCTTTGAACATCCGCTGCAAATGCCATTTGGAATAGCCCGCTTTTGCGGCGACATTGTCCAGGGATAACGGCTGGTCCAAATGCCCCTCCAGCCAGCTTAACAGATCACGAATTATACCGGCTTGATCCATAGATCATCCTCAAAAGCGTTTATACCCTTCATCCTCCGGGTTGCCGCAACTCGGAATCAATAGGGTTTAGGGCGAGAAAATTAAAAAGTTGACGCATGATACCAATTTTTTTGCTCATAGATCGTCAAAGATTTATTAGCTTATTATTCCGAGCCATGATAGCTGTACTGTGGCAATGTCAAAAAAGCCTGCCAAAGGGCATCATCAATCAGACAAAGAAGTCTAATTCCATGAAAAAAATATTGTTATCAGCGTTATTTCTCAGTCTGCTGGGTTCAGGTGTCGCCCGTTCCGAAGAAGTCGGCTCGGTGGACACGGTGTTCAAACTCTTCGGCCCGGACCATAAGATCGTGGTGGAAGCGTTTGACGATCCGGACGTCAAAAATGTTACCTGTTATCTCAGTCGCGCCAAAACGGGCGGTATCAAGGGCGGTTTGGGTCTGGCCGAGGATACTTCCGACGCGGCGATTTCCTGTCAGCAGGTTGGACCCATAACCCTGACGGATGAAATCAAGAACGGTAAGGAAGCAGGCAGCGTGGTCTTCCAAAAGCGTACGTCGCTGGTATTCAAACGTTTGCAGGTGGTCCGTTTTTATGATGCAAAACGTAATGCGCTGGTTTACCTGTCATATTCCGACCGGGTGGTGGACGGGTCGCCGAAAAATGCCCTGAGCGCGGTGCCGATTATCCCTTGGGCCGCACAGCATCCTTGATGTTCAGCCGTCATAACACCGGCGGCGGTCGCCCGCGCCCGGTATTAAGACGGAAACGCCGGGGGCTATTCTTCCAGATCGCCGCAAAAACGGTAACCTTCACCATGAATGGTGGCAATGATTTCCGGCGTATCGGGAGTGGATTCGAAATGTTTGCGAATCCGCCTGATGGTGACATCGACGGTGCGATCGTGGGCTTTAAGTTCGCGACCGGTCATTTTTTTCAACAATTCGGCGCGGGACTGGATTTTGCCTGGATTTTCGCAAAAGTGCAGCATGGCGCGAAATTCGCTGCGGGGAAGTTTATAGTGATCGCCGGTGGGGCTTAATAGCGAACGACTATTGATATCAAGTTCCCACCCGTTGAATTTATAACTTTCCACCAGCTTGCGCTCTTCGCCGCCGCTGCCAAGGTTCATGGTACGGGACAATAGATTACGTGCGCGGATGGTTAATTCGCGGGGATTGAATGGCTTGGTTATATAGTCATCGGCACCGATTTCCAAACCGAGGATTTTATCCACCTCGTTATCGCGCCCGGTTAAAAACATCAGCGCGACACTCGCATGCTCCCGTAATTCACGGGCCAGCAGTAAACCATTTTTACCCGGCAGGTTGATATCCATGATGACCAGATTGATGTCGTTTTCCGACAGAATCTGATGCATCTCTGCACCGTCGGTGGCTTCATGAACCATATAACCCTCGGCTTCGAAAATGCTTTTGAGGGTATTGCGGGTGACTGACTCGTCTTCAACAATAAGAATGTGCGGGGTCTGCATGTTTGCTACCTAAAATTACCAACAAATTGAAAGAGGAAGTACAAAAGCCGCGGTCATCTTCATCATAGCCAGGGGAATAATGGCCACCCCCCGCGCTATAAGGCTAAAGTACATAAACGTGCTCCAGGTGATTAACTTTGGATAAACCTTGGCACCGCTAACCTGATTCTGGGCCGCTTTTCTCAAGCTCAAATGCCCTATAGCTTACCCTTATTAACAACACTATAACAGTGCCTACCGAATTTAACACTCAAGAAAATTTCATTTTGCTGACATATATCAAATTAACAACCAACATTAAATGCAATAAGGGGAATTGCTTTATATACCAGCATATTCGATAACTTTCCCCAGAGGAATATCCTCGATTCAGCTCGGTTTATCAAGCCGCACATGATAAGCGGAAAAAACAGGAACACGGCTTAAGTAACCCAATGAAAAAAAAGGATATAGAAAAATTTATCCTGTGATTTGCTTGTTACCCGCCTGCAAAGGTTGAGTCAGCCATTTTCACTTAATGACCTGTATCGGGCCCTTGTTAATATCCTGTGACCGACATCCCGGATCGCTTCAACGCTTAGGTAGCGGAGAAAACGGCGCCATCACTTCAGCCTGACTGATATGCTTAGGCGGATTAAATCCAGCCGGCGGAGAGTGCGGTATTACCGCGTATCAGTCCGGGTTGCTGGTCACCTGTGCGCATCTTCACGCTATGGAGCGCATAAAAGCGTCGGTAGCCTATGATGCCGGTTAATGCTATCTCTCTGGTGAATAAAACTGTATCAAATGATGTTATTTACTATTTTACGGCTTAAATGGCTAGAATATTGGGGATATGTAGGGTGGCGGGCGCTGTACGAAAAAGCGCCGAATACAAAATAAAATTGACTTTTTAACCTGATTGCTTTAACCAATAGGGCATAGATAAATACTATAGATTGTTTCATACATGCGCACTATCAGCCCCAGCACCATTATTATTACCATCACCGATACCACAGGTAGCGGTGCGGGCTGACGCATAAAGGATAAACAGAAAAAAGCCCGCACCTTGACAGTGCGGGCTTTTTTTTAAGCTTAAGTCCAGGAGAAAAAAACAAATGCGAGTACTGAAATTCGGTGGTACCTCGGTGGCCAACGCGGAGCGGTTCAGCCGGGTGGCCGATATCATTGAAAGTAATGCGGGACAGGGACAGGTTGCCACGGTGCTTTCCGCGCCCGCGAAAATCACCAACCATTTGGTCTCGATGATTGAGAAGACCCTCGCCGGCTTGGATATTCAGCCCACCATGCACGATGCCGAACAGATCTTCGCCGACCTGCTGCTGGGCTTATCCCAAACGCAGCGAGGGCTTGATTACATTGCGTTGCGGATATTGGTGGAACAGGAATTCGCCCAAATCAAACAGTTGCTGCATGGCATCAGCTTGCTGAAACAATGCCCCGACAGCATCAATGCCTCGATCATCTGCCGTGGTGAAAAGCTGTCCATCGCCATTATGGAGGCGGTATTTATCGCCCGCGGTTTTGCCGTCACGGTGATTAATCCGGTGGAGAAGCTGCTGGCCCAGGGAGGGTTCCTGGAATCCACCGTGGACATTGTGGAATCCACCCGGCGGATAAATGACGCCGCCATCCCGCCGGAAAATATCATTCTGATGGCAGGTTTTACCGCCGGCAATGAGAAAGGGGAACTGGTGGTGTTGGGACGTAACGGCTCCGACTACTCCGCCGCGGTATTGGCCGCCTGTCTGCGTGCCGATTGCTGTGAAATCTGGACCGACGTGGACGGGGTGTATACCTGCGATCCGCGCCAGGTGCCCGACGCTCGCCTGCTGAAATCCATGTCTTACCAGGAGGCGATGGAACTCTCCTATTTCGGCGCCAAGGTGCTGCATCCCCGGACCATCGCTCCCATCGCCCGTTTCCAGATTCCCTGCCTGATAAAAAATACCGAGAACCCACAGGCGCCGGGAACGCTGATCGGCCGGACCGATCCGGACCTGAGCAATCCGGTTAAGGGAATCACCCATCTTAATAATATGGCGATGATTAACGTATCCGGTCCGGGTATGAAAGGGATGATCGGCATGGCCGCGCGGGTTTTCGCCGCTATGTCCCGCGCCGGCAGCTCGGTGGTATTGATAACTCAGTCCTCGTCGGAATACAGCATCAGTTTCTGCGTGCCGCACAATGAATTAAACGGCGCCCGCAAAGCCCTGGAGGACGAATTCTACCTGGAGCTGAAGGACGGCCTGCTGGAACCGCTGGATATCATGACCAAGCTGGCGATCATTTCGGTGATCGGCGACGGGATGCGTACCCAGCGCGGTCTGTCGGCCAAGCTGTTCGCGGCGCTGGCGCGGGCCAATATCAATATTATCGCCATCGCCCAGGGTTCGTCCGAGCGTTCGATCTCGGTGGTGGTGGACAACGACCTTACCACTACCGGGGTGCGCGTCGCCCACCAGATGCTGTTTAATACCGATCAGGTTATTGAAGTGTTCGTTATCGGTTCGGGCGGGGTTGCCGGCGCATTGCTGGAGCAAATCCGCCGCCAGCACCAGTGGCTCAAGGAGAAGCACATCGATCTGCGGGTGTGCGGTATCGCCAATTCAAAGGCGTTGCTCACCCATGTTCACGGTATCGCGCTGGATACCTGGCAGGAAGAGCTGGCGCAAGCCCGGGAGCCGTTCAATCTGGGTCGGCTTATCCGCCTGGTTAAAGAGTATCATTTGCTTAACCCGGTCATTGTCGATTGCACGAGCAGCGCGGCGATTGCCGATCAATACGCCGATTTCCTGGCCGACGGTTTTCATGTGGTGACCCCCAATAAAAAGGCCAATACCTCATCCATGGATTATTACCGGCAAATGCGCGGGGCGGCGGCGGGATCGCGACGTAAATTCCTTTACGATACCAACGTCGGCGCCGGTTTGCCGGTGATCGAGAATTTACAGAATCTGTTAAATGCAGGGGATGAACTGACGCGTTTTTCCGGTATTCTTTCCGGATCCCTGTCCTATATTTTCGGCAAGCTGGATGAAGGTTTGTCGCTGTCGGCCGCGACGCTGGCGGCGAAGGAACTGGGATATACCGAGCCCGATCCGCGGGATGACTTGTCAGGTACGGATGTCGCGCGTAAGTTACTGATCCTTGCCCGCGAGGCCGGCCATCAGCTTGAATTGGCGGATGTGGTGGTTGAGCCCGTGCTGCCGGAAGGGTTTGATGACGGCGGCGATGTGGAGACATTTATGGCCAGGCTGCCGGAAATTGATGATGCCTTCGCCGCCAAAGTCGCGGCGGCTCGCGATGAGGGTAAGGTATTGCGTTATGTCGCCAGTATCGACGACGGCCAATGCCGGGTGAAAATCGCCGCGGTGGACGGTAATAATCCGTTATTTAAAGTGAAGGATGGTGAAAACGCACTGGCCTTTTATACCCGTTATTATCAACCGTTGCCGCTGGTATTGCGTGGATACGGCGCCGGCAACGATGTAACGGCCGCCGGTGTATTTGCGGATCTTTTGCGTACGCTGTCATGGAAGTTGGGAGTTTAAAATGGTTAAGGTGTATGCGCCGGCATCAATAGGTAATGTCAGTGTCGGCTTCGATGTGTTGGGGGCGGCGGTTTCGCCGGTGGACGGTACGTTGCTGGGGGATTGCGTGACGGTGGAAGCCGCGGCGCAGTTCAGCCTCACCAATCAAGGTCGCTTTGCCGGCAAACTGCCGCCGGATCCGCAGCAAAACATCGTTTATCAATGCTGGCAGCGGTTTTGCCAGGCGGTGGGTAAAACCGTTCCGGTATCCATGATGCTGGAAAAGAATATGCCCATCGGCTCCGGCCTTGGCTCCAGCGCCTGTTCGGTGGTGGCGGCGCTGGTGGCGATGAACGCCTACTGTGATTATCCCCTGGACGAAAACCATATGTTGACTCTGATGGGGGAAATGGAAGGGCGCATTTCCGGCAGCGTCCATTATGATAATGTGGCGCCCTGTTTTCTCGGCGGCATCCAGTTGATGCTGGAAGAGAACAGTATCATCAGCCAGCAGATTCCCGGTTTCAGCGAATGGCTGTGGGTGATGGCCTACCCGGGTATCAAGGTCTCCACCGCCGAGGCGCGGGCGATATTGCCGGCACAGTATCGCAGGCAGGACTGTATCAGCCACGGCCGTTTCCTGGCGGGCTTCATTCACGCCAGCCATACCCAGCAACCCGCCCTGGCGGCCAAGCTGATGAAAGACGTCATCGCCGAGCCCTACCGTACCCGTTTGCTGCCGGGATTTATCGAGGCGCGTCAGGCGGCGACTCAAATCGGCGCGCTGGCCTGCGGTATCTCCGGGTCCGGGCCGACGATGTTCGCGGTGTGCGATCGGGAGGATACCGCGCAGCGCCTGGCGGGTTGGCTGGCGCAGCACTACCTGCAAAACGATGAAGGATTTGTTCATATTTGTCGCCTGGATACCACCGGCGCGCGAGTGATGGGATAACACATGAAACTGTATAATATTAAAGATCACAACGAGCAGGTGAGCTTCGCGCAGGCTATCAAGCAGGGGCTCGGGCGCCGGCAGGGGCTGTTTTTTCCCCATGAGCTGCCGGAGTTTACCCCGACTCAAATCGATGAGCTGCTTGAACTCGATCTGGTGACCCGCAGCGCCCGCATCCTGTCGGCGTATATCGGTGATGAACTTCCTATTCAGGTCATTCACAAGCGTGTGAACGCCGCGTTTGAATTCCCGGCGCCGGTGGTGAATATCTCGGCGGATATCGCCGCCCTGGAATTGTTCCATGGCCCGACCCTGGCGTTCAAGGATTTCGGCGGCCGTTTTATGGCGCAGATGCTGACCGAGGTGGCCAAAGGCGAGCCGGTGACCATCCTGACTGCGACCTCGGGCGATACGGGCGCCGCGGTGGCCCACGCCTTTTATGGTCTGGATAACGTGCGGGTGGTGATTCTTTATCCTAAGGGCAAAATCAGCCCGCTGCAGGAAAAGCTGTTTTGTACTCTGGGGGGGAATATTCACACCGTCGCCGTTGAGAGCGATTTTGACGCCTGCCAGGCGTTGGTGAAACAGGCGTTTGACGATGAGCCGTTGAAACGGCAGTTGGGCTTGAATTCGGCGAACTCCATCAATATCAGCCGACTGCTGGCGCAGATTTGCTACTATTTTGAAGCAGCGTCGCAGCTGTCGCAGGAAGCGCGCAATCAACTGGTGGTATCGGTCCCCAGCGGCAACTTCGGTGATTTGACCGCCGGGTTATTGGCCATGTCGCTGGGGCTGCCCATCAAGCGTTTTATTGCCGCCACCAACGCGAATGATACCGTGCCGCGATTCCTGTCCGGCGGCCAGTGGTTGCCTAACCCCACCGTCACCACTCTGTCCAACGCCATGGATGTCAGCCAGCCGAACAATTGGCCTCGGGTGGAAGAGCTTTTCCGGCGCAAGAGCTGGCGTCTGGACAGTCTGTCCTATGGCAGCGTGAACGATGACGTCACCCGGGATACCATGCGCGAGTTGGCGGATCTGGGGTATATTTCAGAACCTCATGCCGCCATTGCCTATCGGCTGCTGCGGGATCAGCTTAAACCGGGCGAATTCGGTTTGTTCCTCGGTACCGCCCATCCGGCGAAATTCAAGGAGACGGTGGATGAGGTGCTGGGCACGTCGCTGCCGTTGCCGAAAGCTTTGGCGCTGCGGGCCACGTTGCCGCTGCTGTCACGGCAGCTGCCGGCGGATTTTGCGCAATTGCGCCGACTGCTGATGGATTTGCCGCTGTAAGTCATTGGGCATGCTCTCCCTTTAACAGGCTCGTTGCACGTCTGGTGATCGCGGGCCTACCATGCCAAGGG
>NZ_JAAVUT010000030.1 GCF_018449575.1 Sodalis sp. dw_96
ATCAGGATTTGCGCGCAACCACTATCGCCCGCAGCGGCGCGGGATACCCCTCTACCGTTTTACGCGGGTCGTCCGGGTGAAGAAAATCCTCCAGCGATTCGCTGGTCATCCAGGCGGTGCGGCGTTGTTCCTCGGTGGAGGTGACCGTCATATCCACCAGCCGGATTTGGCCGAAGCCGCATTTTTCCAGCCAGGCCGTCAACGCGTTCACCGAGGGGAGGAAATACACGTTGCGCATCCGGGCGTAACGTTCCCCAGGCACCAGTACCTGGCGGTCATCCCCTTCAATCACCAGGGTTTCCAGCACCAGCTCTCCGTCGTTCGCCAATTGGTTACGCAACTGCAACAGGTGATCTAGCGGCGAGCGGCGATGATAAAGCACGCCCATGGAAAACACCGTATCGAACGCCCCCAGCTCAGGTAATTGCTCGATGCCCAACGGCAGCAGATGCGCCCGCAAATCGCCGCCGAGCAGTTTACGCACCGCCTCGAACTGGCATAAAAACAGCTGCATCGGATCGATGCCCACCGCCAGCCGGGCGCCGGCGCCCACCATGCGCCACAGGTGATAACCGCTGCCACAGCCCACATCAAGGACAAGCCGTCCGGCCAGAGGACCGATATGGGGCAAGACCCGTTCCCATTTCCAGTCCGAACGCCATTCGGTATCTATTTCAATATCGTAGAGGGAAAAGGGGCCTTTGCGCCAGGGCATCAATTGCCGCAGCAAGGCTTCAATCCCCTCTTTTTGGCCGACGGTGAGCGGCGTCTCCCCCTGTGTGATGACCCCGTGCAGCAAATCAAGCCGTGCCGGCGTCATCAGCGGTAATCGATCCACGGCGTTAAACCATTGCCTGAATTTGCCGTGCAGAGACTCCTGCTGCCAGGCGCTTAACTGAGCGGGCAGGGTATTGAGCCAGTGACTGAGGGGGCCTTTGGCGATCAGCTGATAAAAATCACCAAAATCGGTCATCCGACGCTCTCCGGCTTGACTGCAGGTTTGATAGCGATGAGTGAACCGAAATTGAAACACTGAAACCATATTTCCGCATGGCCGAAACCGGCCTGCCGCAGGCGGGCTTTGTGGGTCTCCACCGAATCGGTCAACATGACGTTTTCCAACATGCTGCGCTTCTGGCTGATCTCGAGTTCGCTGTAGCCGTTGGCGCGTTTGAAGTCATGATGCATATTGAACAGCAGTTCGCCGATTTGCACGTCCTGGAAACTCAATTTTTCAGACAATACCACGGCACCGCCGGGATTGAGCCCGGCGAAAACGCGATTAAGCATCTGCTGGCGATCTTCCGGTTCGAGAAACTGCAGAGTGAAGTTCAGCACCACCAGCGAGGCGTTGGCGATGGGTACAT
This sequence comes from Sodalis sp. dw_96, assembly GCF_018449575.1. Taxonomy (GTDB): domain Bacteria; phylum Pseudomonadota; class Gammaproteobacteria; order Enterobacterales; family Enterobacteriaceae; genus Acerihabitans. Next base: position 1,368 of record NZ_JAAVUT010000030.1, read on the forward strand.
CGCGAATATCGGCCTGCACGACGTCAACCGGGATTGCGGCGCGAAAGGACTCGATATGCCGCCGGCAGCGATCCACCATCGGGGCGGAATTATCCACCGCGATAATCCGGCAATCCTCGGCGGTCACGGTGCGCCGCATGGCCAGGGTCGCGGCGCCGAGGGAGCAACCGAGATCATAAATCCGGGAGCCGGGGCGGGCGAAGCGTTCCGCCAGCATGCCTATCATGGAAATGATGCTGGCGTAGCCGGGCACCGAACGCTGGATCATGTCGGGAAAGACTTCGGCAACACGTTCATCGAACGTCCAGTCGCCCAGTTTGGCGATGGGCGTCGAGAAAAGCTTATCTGGATTAGTCATGGCAATATCGGGGGTTATTTATGGAAAGGCAATATTCTATCAGATCCCGGATACAAAGCATGCGGCGGTATGCATCGGTTAAAATAACGAGTCTTGCTGCGGCCAGCCCGGGAACGAACCGATGGCGGGTATCTTTGCTTCAAGCCGCGGCCACAGCCGCTGGGCCAGGCGCGGGGCCTGGGCAATATCCGGCGTATGGATGAACAGATAGGGCGTCTGATGCCGTTGCCATTCCGGCAGCTTATCCAGCCAGGGCTGAAACAGCCGCAGGCTGTCATCAATGTCGTCGCCGCCGATATAACGAATCAGCGGCCGGTCGGCGGTAAGCAGCGCATGCACCGGCACCTTGGGTTTTTGCCGTTGCGCCGCCAGCAGGGCCGGACTGAGGGTGCGGGCAAGGTGAACCGGACGGCTGTCGAGAATCACCCGGTTTATCCCCCGCTCCCGCAGGCCGCGGTTTAACGCCAGCTCATCCTCGCCTTTGGCGAAAAACCGCTCATGGCGCACTTCCACGCCATAACTGAATGACGGAGAGAGTGCCTCGAGAAAGGTCCACAGGGCGGGAAGATCCTGCGGCCCGAAGGCCGCAGGCAGTTGCAGCCAGTACTGGCCGATACGATCCGCCAGAGGTTCCAGCGTCTGGTAAAACTGCGCCAGGGGTTGCTGAAAATCGTGCAGCCCGCCCTGATGGCTGATGGCGGCCGGGAATTTAAAGCAAAACCGGAAACCTTCCGGCGTCATGTCGCGCCAGTCATAGACCCGATTAAGGGCCGGCAGGGCATAAAGCGTGGTATTCCCTTCCACGCAGTTGAAATAACGCGCGTAATCCGCCAGGGTGCGCATGCCTAATTTGCCCCAGCCGCTGTGCTGCCATTGCGGCAAGCCGACATACATCATGGCCTGGCCCCGGGCCGGCCATATCCCGCGAGGCATAACCTACGCCAGGGCGGCAAGCACCTCGTCGCTGCGGCGTACCCGGCCGATGCGCGGGAAAATGTTCGCGAAGCTATTATCATGCTGCTCCTTGTTTTGAGCGCTGCACACGTCTTCCACCAAAACCAGCTTAAAACCCATTTCCCAGGCGTTGCGCGCGGTGGATTCCACGCCGATATTGGTGGAAATGCCCGCCAGTACAATGGTGTCGACGTCGCGGCGACGCAGCTGCATCTCCAGTTCGGTGCCGTAAAACGCGCCCCACTGACGTTTAATGATGCGGATATCGCTATCCCGCACCTTCAGCTCATCGGGAAATTCCCACCAGTTTTCCGGTAATCCGTTGCCGCCCATAACGGCGTCCACCGGTTGTTTCAAGGCTTCGGCGAAATCCGGCGACCAGCCCACCCGCACCAGAAACACCGGCGCGCCGATCTCACGGAAGCGCTGGGCCAACTGCCCGGCTTTGGTCACCACCTGCTGGGCGCTATGCGGACCACCGGCAAAGGGCAGTATACCCTGTTGTAAATCAATCAATACCAGTGCGCTACCTTTGGGATCGAGTTCCAGCATAATACCTCTCCTGTAATTAACAAAACCGTACCAAGGGGTGTCGGTCTATTCAGCTTGTGACCGGGAAAGGGTATGTTAGTCGAAGGGTATGGGAATAGCCCTCGAGGGAAAAATTTTGTTAATAAATATATACCTTAAATAATTCGAGTTGCAGGAAGGCGGCAACGCAGCGAATCCCCAGGAGCTTACTCAAGTAAGTGACTGGGGTGAGTGAGGAAGGCCAACGTACCTGTAACTTGAAGTATGATAGGTATTTAATGATTAATTATTTGTCCTGACCATGCGGGGGGATGGCCTTCGGGCTTATCCTATGAATGAAATTACTTTATAATGGCCGCCTTTCTATTGCCGGCACAATGCCAAGGCACAGCCGTCAGACCCAATTAATGAATATACCCAATAGCTTTCAAGTTGCAGCCGACACAGCCGCAGCTTGAAAGATGCAGGTATAACGGCCTTTACCCGCTTAAGATGGCAGGACGGCATTGGCTTAATTTTAAGGATATGTGATGCGTACTGTATATTGCGGACAGCTCAATCTGTCCCATGTTGGCCGGGAAGTAACCTTGTGCGGTTGGGTCAACCGTCGCCGGGACCTCGGCGGGCTGATTTTTATCGACATGCGTGATCGTGAAGGATTGGTGCAGGTTTTCTTCGATCCCGATCGACAGGATGCGTTCGCCCGCGCGGCGGAACTGCGCAACGAATTTTGTATTCAGCTTACCGGTACGGTAAGGGCGCGGCCCGACAGTCAAATCAACAGCGAAATGGCCACCGGCGAAGTAGAAGTGCTGGCAACGTCGCTGACCGTCTTTAACCGTTCCGAGCCGCTGCCGCTGGATTCCAATCAAAACAATACCGAAGAGCAGCGGCTGAAATACCGTTACCTGGATTTGCGCCGTCCGGAAATGGCGGCGCGTTTGAAAGCCCGCGCCCGCATCTGCGCCTTTGTGCGCCGGTTTATGGACGGCGAGGGATTTCTGGATATTGAAACGCCGATGCTGACTAAAGCGACGCCTGAAGGCGCGCGCGATTATCTGGTGCCCAGCCGGGTTCATAAAGGCAAATTCTACGCATTGCCGCAGTCTCCGCAGCTCTTCAAGCAGCTGCTGATGATGTCCGGCTTCGACAGGTATTACCAAATCGTCAAATGCTTCCGCGACGAAGACCTGCGAGCCGACCGACAGCCCGAATTCACCCAGATTGACGTGGAAACCTCCTTTATGACCGCGCCCCAGGTGCGGGAAGTCATGGAACGGTTAATCCGCGAACTCTGGCAGGAAATCAAAGGCGTTGACCTGGGTGCGTTCCCGGTAATGACCTACGCCGAAGCCATGCGCCGCTTCGGTTCAGACAAACCCGATTTGCGCAACCCGATGGAAATCGTCGATGTCGGCGATCTGGTGAAAAATCTTGAATTCAAGGTTTTCTCGGGTCCGGCCAATGACGATAAAGGGCGGGTGGCGGCGATCCGCGTACCCGGCGGCGCGAAGTTAAGCCGCAAAAATATTGACGAGTACGCCAAGTTTATCGAAATTTACGGCGCCAAAGGTCTGGCCTATATTAAGGTTAATACGCGCTCGGCGGGTCTGGAAGGGGTGCAAAGTCCCCTCGCCAAATTCCTCGACGCCGGCGTGCTGGAGTCGATTTTAACGCGCGTCGAAGCCCAGGACGGCGACATGATTTTTTTCGGCGCCGATCGCGCCAAGATAACCACCGATGCATTGGGGGCGCTGCGCCTGAAACTGGGTCGCGACCTGCATATCACCGACGAACAGCGTTGGGCGCCGCTGTGGGTCATTGATTTCCCGATGTTCGAACAGGACGACGAAGGCGGACTGGCCGCCATGCATCACCCCTTTACCGCGCCGCTGGATATCGACCCGCAGGCGCTGGCGGCCGATCCGCTGTCGGTGGTGGCCAATGCATACGATATGGTATTAAACGGCTATGAAGTAGGGGGGGGGTCGGTGCGTATCCATCGCAGCGAAATGCAGCAAACGGTGTTCGGCATCCTGGGCATCGACGAACAGCAGCAGCGGGACAAGTTCGGCTTCCTGCTGGATGCGCTGAAATACGGTACCCCGCCTCATGCGGGACTGGCTTTCGGCCTGGATCGCCTGGTGATGCTGCTGACCGGCACCGACAATATCCGCGACGTCATCGCATTCCCCAAAACCACCGCCGCGGCCGATCCCATGACCGATGCGCCGAGTTTCGGTAATCCCGACGCGCTGGCGGAATTGTCTATCGCCTTTATCGGCAAAGGCAAGGAAGCGGCGGAACGCGGACGGCAATAAATGACCTGGAAGCGTCCGGTTTCGGTGTTGATTGTGATTTACGCCCGGGATAGCGGCCGGGTATTGATGATGCAGCGCCGGGACGACCCCGAGTTCTGGCAGTCGGTCACCGGCAGCTTGGAAGGGGATGAAACTCCCGCTGAGGCGGCAAAACGGGAAGTCTGCGAGGAAACCGGCATCAATATTGATGCCGAGTGTCTGCAACTGCTGGATTGTGAGCGTTGCGTCGAGTTTGAAATTTTCAGTCATTTGCGCCACCGATATGCGCCGGGAGTGACGCGTAATACAGAATATTGGTTCAGTTTGACGCTACCCTCTGAGCGTAAGCCGGAGATAAGCGAGCATCTTGCTTTTCAATGGCTCAATGCCGCGCAGGCTGCTTTACTGACCAAATCCTGGAGTAATCGGCAGGCGATTGAAGAATTTGTTATTTATCCGGCCTGAAAAGGCTTATTTCGGAGAGAGTTATGTCAGGTCATAGCAAGTGGGCCAATACCAAGCATCGCAAAGCGGCCCAAGACAGTAAACGCGGCAAGGTTTTCACCAAAATCATCCGTGAATTGGTGACCGCCGCACGGCTTGGCGGCGGCGACGTGGGATCCAATCCCCGACTGCGCGCCGCGGTGGATAAGGCCCTGGCCAATAACATGACGCGCGACACCCTGACCCGAGCCATTGCCCGGGGCGTGGGCGGCGAAGATGATACCCCGATGGAAACCATCGTTTATGAAGGCTATGGCCCCGGTGGGACGGCGGTAATGGTGGAGTGTCTGAGCGACAATCGCAACCGTACCGTTTCCGAGGTGCGTCACGCCTTTACCAAAACCGGCGGCAACCTCGGTACCGACGGCTCGGTTTCTTATCTGTTCACCAAAAAAGGCGTTATCTCCTTTGCGCCGGGCATGGACGAAGATCGGGTGATGGATGCGGCGCTGGAAGCCGGGGCGGACGACGTGGTCACCTATGACGACGGCGCCATTGACGTGTACACCACGCCGGAGACCTTCGGTTCGGTGAAAGATGCGTTGGAAGCGGCCGGTTTGCGCGCCGAGGAATCCGAGGTGGCGCTGATTCCGTCCACCAAGGCGGATTTGGACGAGGAGACCGCGCCCAAGCTGCTGCGACTGATAGATTTGCTGGAAGATTCGGACGATGTGCAGGAAGTCTATCACAACGGCGAAATTTCCGACGAGGTGGCGGCGACCCTGTGACCGGCATGCGGCCATGGCCGCCGAAACCGGCGGCCGGTACCGGACGATGACAATTATTCTCGGTATCGACCCCGGTTCGCGTATTACCGGTTACGGTATCATTCGTCAGCAGGGGCGGGTGCTTACCTATCTTGGCAGCGGCTGTATCCGCACCAAGGTGGATGATTTGCCCACCCGGCTGCAGCTGATTTATGCCGGAGTCAGTGAGATCATCACGCAGTTTCAACCGGATTTTTTCGCCATAGAGCAGGTATTCATGGCGAAAAATGCCGATTCGGCGCTAAAACTCGGCCAGGCGCGCGGGGTGGCCATCGTGGCGGCCATGAACCAGTCGCTGCCGGTGTTCGAATACGCCGCCCGCCAGGTTAAACAGACCGTGGTGGGCAATGGCTCGGCGGATAAAAGCCAGGTGCAGCATATGGTGCGGGTATTGCTCAAGCTGCCCGCCAGCCCGCAGGCGGATGCCGCCGACGCGCTGGCCATCGCCATTACCCATTGCCATGTCAGCCAGAACGCCATACGGGCGGGCAACAGCCGGTTGAATCTGGCCCGCGGTCGGTTAAGCTGAGGGCTGTCGCCAGCCCGGAGGCGGGCCATGCCGGCCGGGCACGATTTAAATCCGGCGCGCAGCGGGCCTACCATGCTATAAGGCTGTATATTCAAACAGCCTGAGTTTATTGACAAAGTGCCCGGTCGAGACAGGCTGCTAGATCGTAAACACGCCGTGAACCCTTCCCTGGGGGCTCGATCCGCGCCATCCCTGGCGCGGACGGTTTACTCTTCTAGCAGCCTGTCCCTCCTTATTAACTCCGAACACGTTTGTCAGCAGTATGAGGCTGGATATTCATCCAGCCTTTATTATGTTATAAGTGTTACCCATCGGTCGCTGACAAAACGACAAACTAAAGGAAGGTCAACGTGATTGGACGCCTGAGAGGCATCATTCTGGAAAAGCAGCCCCCGCAGGTATTGCTTGAGGTTCAGGGAGTGGGCTACGAAGTGCAAATGCCCATGACCTGCTTTTACGTCCTGCCGGAAACCGGAAAGGAAGCGGTGGTGTATACCCACTTTGTGGTGCGGGAGGACGCGCAGCTGCTGTTTGGTTTCACCAACCGGCAGGAGCGCGCCTTATTTCGCGAACTGATTAAAGTCAACGGCGTCGGTCCGAAGCTGGCGCTGGCTATTCTCTCCGGCATGTCGGCTCAACAGTTTGTCAATACGGTGGAGCGCCAGGAAATCAGCGCCTTGATCAAACTTCCCGGCGTCGGCACCAAAACCGCCGAGCGGCTGGTGGTGGAAATGAAAGACCGCTTTAAAGGCATGAACGGCGAATTATTCGCCCTCGGCGGCGGCGATATTCCTCTCAGCACGCCCGCTGCCGCCGAGTCGGCGGACGATCCTGAATCCGAAGCGGTTGCCGCCTTGGTGTCATTAGGTTATAAACCTCAGGAGGCCAGCCGGATGGTGAGCAAAGTGGCGCGGCCGGATGCCGACTGTGAATCGTTGATCCGCGACGCCTTGCGTGCCGCGCTGTGAGGTAAAGGATGATTGAAGCAGATCGTTTAATGTCCCCTTCCGTGGTGATCCCTGACGAGGTGGTGGATAGGGCCATTCGCCCGAAAACCCTCGACGATTACATCGGGCAGCCGCACGTGCGCGAGCAAATGGAGATTTTTATCCAGGCGGCGAAGCTGCGCGGCGATGCATTGGACCATCTGCTGATATTCGGCCCCCCCGGGCTGGGTAAAACCACCCTGGCCAATATCGTCGCCAATGAAATGGGTGTGAATCTACGCACCACTTCCGGACCGATCCTGGAAAAACCGGGCGATCTGGCGGCCATGCTCACCAATCTTGAACCTCACGATGTGCTGTTTATCGATGAAATCCATCGCCTCTCCCCGGTGGTGGAGGAAATTCTGTATCCGGCGATGGAAGATTATCAGCTGGATATCATGATTGGCGACGGCCCGGCGGCCCGGTCGATTAAGATTGAGCTGCCGCCGTTTACCCTGGTGGGCGCCACCACCCGGGCCGGTTCCCTGACCTCGCCCCTGCGCGATCGTTTCGGTATCGTGCAGCGCCTGGAGTTCTATCAGGTCGCCGATCTGCAGCATATCGTGAAACGCAGCGCAGATTGCCTTGAATTAAGCATCACCGAATCCGGCGCCCATGAAATCGCCAAACGGGCGCGGGGTACGCCTCGTATCGCCAATCGGCTGCTGCGGCGGGTGCGGGATTTTGCAGAAGTGCGCGCCCAGGGCATCATTACCGATGATGTGGCGGTGAATGCCCTGGATATGCTGAACGTGGATACTGAAGGGTTCGACTTTATGGACCGGAAGCTGCTGCTGGCCATAATCGATAAATTCGTCGGCGGCCCGGTGGGACTGGATAACCTGGCGGCGGCCATCGGCGAAGAGAAGGAAACCATTGAAGATGTGCTGGAACCGTTTCTCATCCAGCAGGGGTTTATCCAGCGCACCTCGCGGGGGCGTATCGCCACCGCCCATGCCTATAAGCATTTCGGCATCGTGCGCGACGAGCTGTAAAGGCCGGTCGCCGGTTTCATTGCCATCGCGCTGCAAAACGCGCGCTGGAACGGCGGGGCTCACCTTGAGGGTCTTTCAGCCTGGAAGCCGCTTCTCAAGGCTATATGTCTCCACTCCGACGGGATTCAGGCCCGCTGGCGGCTGAACAAACTGAGCAAAAACAGCACCGAGGCGCAAAGCACCACCGACGGACCGGCGGGGGTGTCGTAAAAGGCGGAGAAGGTCAGTCCGCCGGTGACGGCAATCATGCCGGCGGCTACGGCCAATAACGCCATCTGTTCGGGGGTGCGGGAAAACCGGCGGGCGGCGGCGGCCGGAATGATCAGCAACGATGTGATGATAAGGGCGCCGACAAACTTCATCGCCAGCCCGATGGTGAGCGCGGTCAGCAGCATCAGCAGCAGCTTGACCCGGGGCAGGCGGATGCCGTCCACATGGGCCAGCTCCGGGCTGATGGTGACCGACAGCAGCGCCCGCCACTGCCAGGCCAGCAATCCGAGCACCACCGCCTCACCGCAGGCAATCAGCACGATATCGTCGAGTGTCACCGACAGCAAATCGCCGAACAGATAGGCCATCAAGTCCACCCGCACATTGGACATCAGACTGACCACCACCAGCCCCAGTGAGAGCGCGCTGTGCGCCATTATCCCCAGCACGGTGTCAATGGCCAGCTGCGGGAAGCGTTCCAGCCACACCAGGCCCAACGCCAATGCCAGCGTCACCCCGATCACCGCGTAAAACGGATTGATATTCAGCAACAATCCGAAAGCCACCCCCAACAACGATGCATGGGCCAGGGTATCGCCGAAATAGGACATCTTGCGCCAGACCACGAACGACCCCAACGGACCCGCCGCCATGGCCAGCAGCACGCCGGCCAGCCAGCCCGGCAATAACAGCGCTAGCATATCCGGCAGCTCTCCTGCTCCGCCACCACCTGTCCTTGCAGATCGTGACCATGGTTGTGGTGATGGCGGTAGACCGCCAGCTGCTCCGCGCCCTGATAGCCGAACATCGCGATAAATTCGGGATGGGCGGAAACGATTTCCGGCGTGCCCGAGCAGCAAATATGCTGGTTAAGACACAACACTTCATCGGTTTTGGCCATAACCAAATGCAGGTCATGGGAAACCATCAGGACCCCACAGCCCAGGGTATGGCGAATTTGATGGATGAGATCATAGAGCGCCACCTGACCGGCGATATCAACGCCCTGGGTCGGTTCATCCAGCACCAGCAACTGCGGTCGGTTAAGCAGGGCGCGGGCCAACAGCACCCGCTGCATCTCGCCGCCGGACAGTTTCTGCATCGGTTGCGCCAGCAGATGGCCCGCGTGCACCCGCGCCAGCACCTCGGGCAGGTCCTGTTTTTTCACCCCCGGCCGCAGGCGCATAAAACGCTCCACCGTCAGGGGCAGGGTAGTGTCCAGATAGATTTTTTGCGGGACATAACCGATACGCAGTCTGTCATCCCGCAGCAGCGTGCCCTGGTCGGCGGGTATCAGGCCGAGCACCACCCGCACCAGCGTGGATTTGCCGGCGCCGTTGGGACCCACCAGCGTCAGGATCTGCCCGGCGCGCAGGGAAAAGGAGATATCGCTGAGGACTCGCCTGGCGCCGAAACTGACGGAAATATGTTTGAGAGTGACCAGAGTAGACATGATGATTACGGTTGCGAAACGGCTAGGATGTTATAATATCACACGCCCAAGTGTTGCCGAAGAGAATTATCGCTATGTATCCATGTCGTAAAAAAGGGTTCCGTCTGTGGCTGGCCGGCATTGTCATCCTGTCCGTCACCGGCGGCCAAGCCTGGGCGAATATGGTGACCTCCATCCGGCCGTTGGGGTTCATCGCCTCGGCTATCGGTGAAGGCGTTATGGACACCGACGTGCTTTTGCCGAACGGCGCATCGCCCCACGACTATGCCCTGCGACCTTCCGATATCGGCCGTATACGCGGTGCCGACCTGGTGGTGTGGGTAGGGCCGGAACTTGAAGCGTTCATGGCCAGGCCGGTGGCGGCGTTGCCCGCGGCCAAGGCGCTGACATTGTCCGCCACTCCCGCCATTATGCCGCTGTTGATGAAGGGCGGCGACCACGATGACGATGCCCCCGCTTCCCATGCCCGATCGAATGATGCGGATCACCATCATGGCGAATATAACATGCACATCTGGCTATCGCCGGAAATCGCCACTCAAACCGCCATTGCCATCCACGATCGGTTGTTGCAGCTCAGGCCGGATAAGAAAGCGCAATTAGACGAAAACCTGCTATTTTTCACCACATCCTTGACAAAAAATGACAAAATAATCGCTATAATGCTTTCGCCTGTGAGCGGTAGGGGGTATTTCGTGTTTCACGATGCCTATGGTTATTTTGAAAAACACTACGGTTTATCGCCGTTAGGGTATTTCACCATCAATCCCGAGATACAGCCCGGCGCTCAGGCATTACACAACATTCGAACTCAGTTGGTTGAGCATAAAGCCCTATGCATTTTTGCTGAGCCACAATTCAGGCCGGCCGTCATCAGTGCTGTGGCCCGCGGAACGGACGTGCGCATGGGCACGCTGGATCCTTTGGGCAGCGGTATCGCTTTGGGCAAGGACAGCTATAGCCATTTCTTGTTTCAATTGACGAATCAGTACATGAGCTGCCTGAATAAAAAATCATGAGGATAGGAATCGGTGCAGCAGTTCGTTCGTTCTCTCACCCTGGCGTATAATAATCTGCCCAGGCCCCATCGCGTGATGCTGGGGTCATTAACCGTGGTAACTCTCGCCGTGGCCGTATGGCGGCCTTATGTCTACTCTCCCGTTATGGGGCCCTCCGTCACTCGCACCGTACCGGTGGCAACACAGCCCGCCCATGACCTGGCGCCTGAAGCCAGCGAACCCATCGATCAATCTGCCGCCGATAATGACGACGAGGTTCCCCCCGAGGACGATCTCGACGAAAAGGTCGCGGGGGAAACCGGGGTGCATGAATATGTCGTCTCAGCCGGCGATACCTTGGGCAGCATCCTGACGCAATACGGCATCGATATGTCGGACGTCTCGCTGCTGGCCCAGCAATTTCCGCAACTGCGCAACCTGAAAATCGGCCAGAAAATCTCCTGGACACTGGATAATGACGGCGATCTGCAACGCCTGACCTGGGAGATGTCGCGTCGGGAATCCCATACCTACGATCGCCTTAACGGCAGTTTTAAAGAGAGCGTGGCCAATCAGGCCGGCGAGTGGAGCAATACCACCCTGACCGGTACGGTTGACGGCAGTTTCGTCACCAGCGCGCGCGCCGCCGGCTTGTCCGGCCCGGAAATCAATTCGGTCATAAAAGCGCTGCAGTGGCAGCTGGATTTCCGCAAATTACGCCAGGGAGACCGATTTGCCGTGCTGGCATCCCGGGAAATGCTTGACGGTCGCAGCGAACAGAGCGAATTGGTTGGGGTGCGACTGCGCACCGGCGATAAGGATTTTTACGCGTTTCGCGCCAGCGACGGAAAATTTTACAATAGTGACGGCGCCGCCCTGGCACGGGGTTTTATGCGTTTCCCCACCTTCAAGCAATTCCGGGTATCGTCCAATTTTAATCCCCGTCGCCTGAACCCGGTTACCGGTCATATCGCCCCCCATCGCGGCGTGGATTTCGCCATGCCGGTGGGTACGCCGGTATTGGCGGTGGGGGACGGCGAAGTGGTGGTGAGTAAAAACGGCAGCGGCGCGGGTAATTATGTGGCCATTCGCCATGGGCGGCAATACATGACCCGCTATATGCACTTGAAAAAGCTGCTGGTAAAACCGGGCCAGCAGGTAAAGCGCGGCGATCGCATCGCATTGTCCGGCAATACCGGGCGTTCCACCGGACCGCATCTGCACTATGAAATCTGGATAAATCAGCAGGCGGTGAATCCGCTGACGGCAAAACTGCCGCTTACCGAGGGATTGGCCGGCCAGGACCGGCTTGATTATCTGGCGCAGGTCAGAGAAGCAATGCCGCAGCTGCAACTCAATTGATATGGTATCTTATGGCGACCGACAAACCATTGGTTGCCATAAGATGTTTATCAACCAAGCGGCGTAAAAGGTAGAAGGGGCTGGAACCCTCTGGCAATCGACAGTAGACCAAAGACAGTTGAGATTTGCATGGAAAAGAATAATAAAACCACCGTGGTGGAATTTGTCCCTGAGTTCAAGAGGGAGTTCTTCTTACCCCGTTACTGGGGTGTCTGGTGCGCCATCGCGTTGATTACCGGCGCGGCATTTGTGCCGGCCCGCTTGCGGGATCCGATATTGGGCGCGATGGGACGCTTGGTGGGACGCGTGGCCAAGGGGGCCCGTCATCGCGCGCGGGTTAACTTGCGCTACTGCCTGCCGGAGCTGCCCGATGACCGGCGGGAAAACATCATTGACGGCATGTTTGCCATGGTGCCGCAATCAACGGTGTTGCTGGCTGAACTGGCCTGCCGCAGCCCCGATCGGCTGCAAAAGAAGGTCATTTGGCACGGCAGGGAAGTTATAGAGGCGGCACAGGCCGAGCAGCGCAATATCATCTTTCTAGTGCCCCATGGCTGGGCGGTGGATGTGCCGGCCATTCTCATGTCCTCAACCGGCCAAAAGGTCTCGGCGATGTTCCACAATCAGCGCAATGCGCTGGTGGACTATATGTGGAACCGGGTGCGCCGTCGTTTCGGCGGTCGCCTGCACGCCCGTAACGACGGTATTAAACCCTTTATATTTTCAATCCGCCATGGTTACTGGGGCTATTACCTGCCCGATCAGGATCACGGCGCTGAACACAGCGAGTTTGTGGATTTTTTCGCCACCTATAAAGCCACCCTGCCGGCCATCGGGCGCATGATGAAGATCTGCCGGGCGGCGGTGATTCCTCTCTTTCCGGTGTACAACAGCAAAACCGGAGAATTGGACATCCATATTCGCCCGCCGATGGATGATATCGCCGATGCCAGCGATCGTGATATCGCCCGTCGAATGAATGAAGAAGTCGAAATACTGGTGCGGCCGAACCCGGAACAATACACCTGGATCCTAAAATTACTCAAAACCCGCAAACCCGGCGACCCGGATCCCTATAAACGCTAATCACGGCGCGGCGGCAAGCGGACAAAAAAAAGCCGGCTAATGCCGGTTTCAGATTGTCGACAAAGCTACTTGGAGTCAATAAGGCCAGGACAACATGCTGGAAGAGTAAACCGTCCGCGCCAGGGATGGCGCGGATCGAGCCTCCAGGGACGGATTCACGGCGTGTTTACGATCCAGCACTTTGTCCCGGCCAGGCACTTTCCCTATTTTGGCACAGTCATAAAATCCGCTTACTCCACCCGCAGGATCCGGCTGGTATTGGTGGTGCCCACGGTACTCATGACATCACCCTGGGTGATAATCACCAAATCACCGGACATCAAAAAGCCCTTATCCCTCAGCAGATTAGCCGCCTCGGTGGCGGCAAACACCCCATCGCCGTCGCTATTGAAATACACCGGCGTGACGCCGCGATACAGCGCGGTGAGATTCAGCGTATGTTCATGCCGGGACAAGGCGAAGATCGGCAGACCAGAGCTGATACGAGACATCATCAGCGGCGTGCGGCCGGATTCCGTCAGCGTAATAATGGCGCTCACCCCTTTCAGATGATTGGCCGCATACATGCTGGACATGGCAATGGCTTCTTCGATGTTATCGAACTGCACGTCCAGACGGTGCTTCGACACATTGATGCTGGGGATTTTTTCGGCGCCAAGACAGACCCTGGCCATGGCGGCCACGGTTTCCGCCGGATATTGCCCGGCGGCGGTTTCGGCGGATAACATCACCGCGTCGGTACCGTCCAGCACGGCGTTGGCCACGTCCATCACCTCGGCGCGCGTGGGCATCGGGTTGGTGATCATTGACTCCATCATCTGGGTGGCGGTTATCACCGCGCGATTCAATTTACGGGCGCGGCGGATCAATTTCTTCTGGATACCCACCAGCTCCGGATCGCCGATTTCCACCCCCAGGTCGCCACGGGCCACCATGACCACATCTGAAGCCAGGATGATATCGTCCATGGCTTCATCGCTGGCCACCGCTTCGGCGCGTTCCACCTTGGAAACAATTTTGGCGTTACAGCCGGCATCGCGTGCCAGGCGGCGAGCGTAATTAAGATCTTCCCCGGTACGCGGGAAAGAAACCGCCAGATAATCCACGCCGATTTTTGCGGCGATAAGAATATCGAGCTTGTCTTTTTCTGTCAGAGCCGGGGCCGACAGTCCACCGCCCATTTTATTGATGCCTTTATTATTGGACAACGGGCCGCCCACGGTGACCTCGGTAAAGACCTGCGAGCCGAGAACCTCCAGCACTTTCAGCTGTACACGTCCGTCATCAAGCAGCAGGACATCGCCGGGCACCACATCCGCGGGCAACCCTTTATAATCGATGCCGACCCTTTCCCTGTCGCCTTCGCCCTTGCCCAGATTGGCGTCAAGTATGAACTTGTCGCCCAAGCTCAGGAACACTTTGCCTTCGCGGAACGTGGACACGCGGATTTTGGGCCCCTGTAGATCCCCCAGTATCGCCACGTGCCGTCCCAACTTTGCGGCGATCTCGCGTACCTTGTTGGCCCGGATCAGGTGATCGTCAGCAGTCCCGTGGGAAAAATTAAGGCGAACCACATTGGCGCCGGCGGCAATAATTTTTTCAAGATTATTGTCACGGTCGGTGGCTGGCCCCAGCGTGGTTACAATTTTGGTTCTTCTGAGCCGTCTGGACATGGATAACTCCGTTGACTTGGGCAGTATTGGTGTAGCAAAAACGTCGTATCATCCTTTCACCGCGGTTCACGGTCATTACCGGTCGCGGATTTGAACTGATCCGGCTGTGTTGAATCTCTCATCTTTTTGGCTTCGGAAGCTTTTTCCTTAGCTTTTGTCGCAGCTTTTTTAGTAGCTTTTTTAGTAGCTTTTTTAGTAACCCAGAGAGAGGTTATTTTTCATATAATACCGTACTAATCAAATTTATATGCTGCGGAATCTACCTTATCAAAGCGTGATTCCTTCAAGGCTTCCTTGACCCGCTTCAGGTTATCCCTGAATTTGGCCCCGCGGCGCAAGGTAAAGCCGGTGGCCAGGACATCTATCAGCGTTAATTGCGCAATCCGCGATATCATCGGCATGAAGACATCGGTATCCTCGGGCACATCCAGGGCCAGCGTCAGTGAAGCTTCACGGGCCAGCGGTGAGTAAGGCGAGGTTACCGCGATGACGGTTGCATCATTCTCGCGCGCCAGTTGCGCCAGGTCTACCAGCATTTTGGTTCTGCCGGTATGGGATATCAGCACCACCACATCCCCTTCGCTGGAATTCATGCAACTCATGCGCTGCATGACAATATCCTCGGAATAGACAATGGGAATATTAAAGCGAAAAAACTTGTTCATCGCATCATGTGCGACCGCGGCGGAAGCCCCCAGACCGAAGAAGGAGATTTTTTTTGCCTGGGTGAGCAAATCCACCGCCCTGTTGATGGCGGCGATATCCAACCGGGTTTTTACCTGCTCCAGACTGGCCATGGTGGATTCGAAAATTTTCAGCGTATAGGAATCGACGCTGTCGTCTTCATCCACATTGCGGTTTACATAAGGTGTACCATTAGCCAAACTCTGAGCAAGCTGTAATTTGAAATCAGGATAACCTTTAGTATCCAAACGACGGCAAAAACGGTTAACTGTGGGCTCGCTGACAGCGGCCATTCGGGCCAGGATGGCGATGCTGGCATGAATAGCGGTCTGGGGTGTGGCAAGGATGACTTCCGCCACTTTACGTTCAGACTTACTCAGCAACTCCATATGGCTATTAATCTTTTCCAGCATGTTCATAATGAATTGCTCATGGATTTAACCGATTTCACACAAAGGAGAAATTATTACTGATTTGATAAAATATACTACGAGCCGGGAGGCAAAGGCAGCGAATCCGGCGAACGCAACGAGTTTTTTACCAGACTATGACCCGTGTCTAACTTTCAGAAGTGTAATATATTGACATTATTGTTTGTAAATTACATTTTGTTCGCGGTAAGTAAGATGTGTCATGCTAAAAAATGTGATTTTAAGCGATCTTTCTGGTGATTAACTGGTTGGCGTCAAATAAAACCTTTTAAAATGTAATAAAATTACAAACATCCTGCACGAGGAGAGGAACATGGCGTTAACATCCATTGCCCAGGCATGCGATTTGGTGATTTTCGGCACAAAGGGCGATTTGGCCCGGAGAAAACTGTTGCCTTCGTTGTATCAGTTGGAGAAAGCCGGATCCATCAACCCAGAAACCCGCATTATCGGGGTAGGCCGTGCCGATTGGGACGTGAAAGCTTATACCAAGGTGGTTCGCGAAGCGCTGGAAACCTTCATGAAAGAGACTATCGACGAAAAGCTCTGGAAGACGCTCAGCGCGCGCCTGGATTTTTGTAATCTCGATGTGAATGAAACCAAACATTTTTCCCGCCTGGGCGAAAAGCTCGACCAGGAAAACCGTGTAACCATCAATTACTTCGCCATGCCTCCCAATACCTTCGGCGCCATTTGCCAGGGTCTGGGGGAAGCCGGACTCAATAAAGAGCCAAGCCGGGTCGTTATGGAAAAACCTCTTGGTACCGATTTGGCCTCCTCCAAGGTCATCAACGATCAGGTGGCGCAGTATTTTAAAGAGTGCCAGGTTTACCGTATCGACCATTATCTCGGTAAAGAGACCGTGCTGAACCTCTTGGCGCTGCGTTTTGCCAACTCGCTGTTCGCCAGCAACTGGGATAATCGCACCATCGATCATGTGCAGATTACCGTGGCCGAAGAAGTGGGCATTGAAGGGCGCTGGGGCTATTTCGATAAAGCCGGCCAGATGCGCGATATGATTCAAAGCCATTTGCTGCAGATTCTGACCATGATTGCCATGTCGCCGCCGTCGGATTTAACCACCGACCGCATTCGCGACGAAAAAGTGAAAGTCTTGCGTTCCCTACGGCCCATTGATCATAACAATGTGCGCGACACCACCGTACGGGGACAATATACCGCGGGGTTTGTCCAGGGTAAAAAAGTACCGGGATACCTGGAAGAAGAAGGGGCCAACAAAGCCAGCCATACCGAAACCTTTGTTTCAATCCGGGTGGATATCGACAACTGGCGCTGGGCGGGGGTTCCTTTTTACCTGCGTACCGGTAAACGCCTGCCCACCAAAAGTTCCGAAGTGGTGATTTACTTTAAGGATCCGGCGCTTAATTTGTTCCGCGACTCCTATCAACAGTTGCCGCAAAACAAATTGACCATCCGTCTACAGCCGGACGAAGGGATGGATATTCAAATCCTCAATAAAGTCCCTGGTCTTGATCACAAGCATCGCCTGCAAACCACCAAACTGGATCTGAGCTTCACCGAGACCTTCAACCAGGAGCATCTGGCGGACGCCTATGAACGGCTGCTGCTGGAAACCATGCGCGGCATCCAGGCACTCTTTGTTCGCCGTGATGAAGTGGAGGCAGCGTGGACATGGGTTGATTCCATCATGGAAGCCTGGGAGTCGGACAATGAAGCGCCGAAACCCTATCAGGCGGGTACTTGGGGCCCCGTGGCCTCGGTGGCCATGATAACCCGTGACGGACGCTCCTGGAATGAATTCGAATAAGTTAACGTATTATTGTTGCCTTACAGGCAAGACAGGAGACACCAAGTAATGAAGAATTGGAAAACAAGCGCGGAAACCATCCTGACAGCGGGCCCGGTCGTGCCGGTTATTGTTATCAATAAGCTGGAACAGGCGGTGCCGTTGGCGAAGGCTCTGGTGGCCGGCGGCGTTCGGGTGCTGGAAGTGACCTTGCGCACCCCGTGCGCCATCGATGCCATTCGCGCTATTGCCAAAGAAGTACCGGAAGCCATCGTGGGCGCTGGCACCGTCACCAATGTTCAGCAATTGGCTGAAGTCACCGCCGCCGGCGCGCAGTTTATCATCAGCCCCGGGGTAACCGAACCGCTGTTGAAAGCCGCCACCGAAGGCAATATCCCGCTGATTCCGGGTATCGCTACCGTGTCCGAACTGATGCTGGGCATGGAATACGGTTTACGGGAGTTCAAATTCTTCCCGGCCGAAGCCAATGGCGGTGTAAAAGCGCTGCAAGCCATTGCCGGACCGTTCTCCCAGATCCGGTTCTGCCCCACCGGCGGGATTTCACCGAAAAATTACCGCGATTACCTGGCGCTGAAAAGTGTGCTGTGCATCGGCGGCTCCTGGCTGGTGCCCAATGATGCCCTGGAAGCGGGTGACTACGCGCGCATCACCGAACTGGCGAAAGAAGCGGTCGCCGGCGCTAAAGCATAATAACAAAGGCTCCCTAATGGGAGCCTTCCCCTTCTTATCCCTGCACGTTAATCGCCGCTGCGGCAGCTTTAGCGTCGCGCACGGCGTCTTCAACCCTATCCGCCATGGCCAGGGCCACACCGAGACGGCGTTTGCCGCTGATGGTCGGTTTGGCGAACAGTCTGATTTGCGCTCCATTGGATAGCGCCTGCTCCAGGCCGCTGAACGTCATATTATCACTCTCCAGCTCAGGCAGAATTACCGCCGAGGCCGCCGGACCGTATTGCCGGACGGTACCCACCGGCAGTCCCAAAAAAGCCCGCACGTGCAGGGCGAATTCCGATACATCCTGGGAGATCAAGGTGACCATGCCGGTATCGTGCGGGCGGGGCGAAACCTCGCTGAAAATCACCTCATCGCCGCGCACAAACAGCTCGACGCCGAACAGGCCCAGGCCGCCGAGGGCGGTAACCACTTTTTCCGCGATCTCCCGCGCCCGTTGCCAGGCCAGGGCGCTCATGGACTGCGGCTGCCAGGACTCCCGGTAATCACCGTCTTCCTGACGGTGGCCGATGGGCTGACAAAAGTGAATACCGTCGACGGCGCTGACGGTCAGCACGGTAATTTCAAAATCGAACTCCACCAGTCCCTCCACAATCACCTTGCCGCCGCCGGCACGGCCGCCGAGCTGTGCATAACGCCAGGCGGCGTCCAATGTATCGGCATCCCGCACCAGGCTTTGGCCCTTGCCGGAGGAACTCATCACCGGCTTGATAATCAGCGGATAGCCGATAGTCGCCACGGCCTGTAAAAGCTCATCCGGATCCTGGGCAAAACAATAGGCGGAGGTGGGCAGACCCAGGGTTTCCGCCGCCAGACGGCGTATGCCTTCGCGGTTCATGGTCAGCCGGGTGGCGCGGGCGCAGGGGACAACGTGGTGGCCGAGCTGTTCAAGGGTAACCAGCATATCGGTGGCGATGGCTTCGATTTCCGGTACGATAAAATCCGGTTGTTCCCGCTCGACAAGAACTCTCAGCGCGTCGCCGTCCAGCATATTAATCACATGGGAACGATGGGCCACATGCATCGCCGGGGCATCGGCATAACGATCGACGGCAATCACCTCCACCCCCAGCCGTTGACATTCAATGGCCACCTCTTTGCCAAGCTCGCCGGAACCCAACAGCATGACTTTGGTTGCGCCGGGACGTAATGCGGTTCCGATAGTTACCATTTTTTTCCCCTGACCTGATAAAAATTGCGCGCAGTATAAACGAAAACGTTTGCCTATGCAGCAGGACCAAGTAGCATGCCGGTAAACCTCTTTGTATCAATGGCTAAGCCAAACGGTTAAAGTGTCATCTTTTGCAACGGCTGCTATAAATCCCTTTCTCAAGCGAATTTTAACAGGCTATTATCATCTAATACCCTGAAACACGGAAAAACAGTACATGTGGAGGCTTTATGCATAAAACGGGACCCGGTCTGCTGGGAGCATTGGTGCTGGGATTGGTATTATCCCCCCTTGTAACGGCGGCCGATCAGGCTCAGTCGGGCACGGCGGCACCCACCGCCACCCAGTCAGCGTCCGACACCGGCTCTGTGGCTCAAGGAACCGCAGACCAGTCGCAAACCACGCCGGACGCCACCGCCACCCCGCAGCAACCGGCGAGCGGGCAAAGTAGCGCGCCTGCCGCGGCGTCCCAGACGCCGCCTGCGGACACCGCGCCGGCTCAGCCACCTGCGCCTCAGACGCCGCCTGTTGACAACAACGCACCGTCTCCTGCGCCTCAGACGCCTCCGGCGGGCAATGCCGCGCCGGCTCAACCTCCGGCAAACTCCAATGCCGTTCCCGTGCCGTCTCAATCCCCGGCTCCAGCCCAGAACCCTCCCGCGCCGACCAAACCGGCTCCGGTCAAAAAGGCCGGCAACGAGAAATCGTCCTCGGCCAAAACCGTCGCTGCGGAGAAAGTCAAAGCCGCCGCCGCGGAGAAAGCTAAAACCGCCGGCGCCAAAAATCCGCCGGTACAGACCTTCGCCGTGGCGCCTTGCCCGGATTTGAATGCCACACAGGTGGCGGAATTGATCCAGCAGGATTATACCCAAAACCGCTTCCCACGGTTTGCCGATGATAAACAGGCCTTGGGGGGCGACACAATTGTGGCCTGGATTAATCCGGAAGAGGTGACGGGTACCGGCGACAGCTGGCAGGCACCGTTAAAAATCCGTGGCCAAACCGCCGATCGCAGCTACGGCGTTACCCTTGACTGCCAGAAAGGCGTCATCAGCTATACCTTGGGTAAATGAGTTAATTTTCCCATTGATCGTCTCAATACCCTAAATAATTCGAGTTGAAGGAAGGCGGCGACGCAGCGAATCCCCAGGAGCTTACTCAGGTAAGTGACTGGGGTGAGTGAGGACAAATCTGCCTGGAGCAGATTTGAACGCTGCTTGCAGCGGCCCCGAAGGGGCGAGGCCAGGGAGGGGCCGAGTATTGCCAACGCATCTGTAACTTGAAGTATGACGGGTATAAACCGGAAGCCGCCGGATTCCCCGGTGTCATGGAGGTGAATCCGGCGGCTTCCCGGGCCTTAATACCCCCGACGCATCACATGTGGCCCGGCACCGCTTGGCATCCTGGAATATTCGTGCCACTCTGTTTCTTATGCAGAATTAAGGAAGGGTATGTATGATTTTTCCTCCAGTAGCCGATAAAAGACCTCACCGCCTCCAGATGCACGGTGATACCAGAGTGGATGATTATTACTGGCTTCGCGATGATAAGCGCGAAGACCCGGCGGTGCTTGATTACCTTGCCAAAGAAAATACCTACGGCGAGGCCATGATGACCGGCCATGAAGAACTGCGCCACAAGTTGTTCACAGAAATGGTTGAGCGTATTCCCCAACAGGACCGATCCGTGCCTTACGTTCGGCGCGGTTATCGCTATCAGAGCCGTTATGAAGAGGGCAACGAATATGCCGTCTACACCCGCCAGTCGGCGGATCTGGGCGAAAATGACGAGTGGGAGGTTCTGCTTGACGGCAACAAACGCGCGGCTCAAAGCGAGTTCTACACCATGGGTTCGCTGGAGGTCAGTCCGGACAATACGATTATCGCCGCCGCCGAAGATTTTTTGTCGCGGCGGCTTTACGGCATTCGTTTCAAAAACCTGGCAAAGGATTCCTGGTATCCGGAAGTTATCGAAAACGCGTCGTCGAGCTTTGAATGGACCAACGATTCCCAATACCTGTATTACGTGCGTAAAAATAAAAAAACGCTGTTGCCCTACCAGGTTTACCGCCACAAGGTGGGAACCGCCGCCGAGCATGACGAATTGATCTACGAGGAGGAAGACGACTCCTTTTATGTCAGCGTTCATAAAACCACCTCCGAACGCTACATCATCATTGCCCTGGGCAGCACCACTTCCGGCGAAATCCTGCTGCTGGACGCCGAAGATCCCCATGCCCGGCCGCAGTTGTTCCTGGCGCGCCGCCACGATCATGAATATTCGCTGGATCATTTCCAGGGACATTTTTACCTGCGTTCCAATCGGGAGGGTAAAAACTTCGCCCTCTACCGCAGCGAGACCGCGGATGAAGCCTTTTGGGAAACCCTGATTCCGGCCCGGGACGACGTGGTGCTGGAGAGCTTCACGCTGTTTCGCGACTGGCTGGTACTGGAAGAGCGCCATCAAGGACTCACCAGCCTGCGCCAGATCCATTGGCAAAGCGGCGAAGAAAAGGGCATCGCATTTGATGACCCCACCTATGTGACCTGGCTGGCATACAATCCTGACCCGGAAACGGCATGGCTGCGTTATGGCTACTCTTCCATGACCACGCCCACCACGCTGTTTGAACTGAACATGGATACCGGCGAGCGCACATTGCTTAAACAATCCCAGGTCAAGAATTTCGAGGCGGAAAATTATCGAAGCGAACGGCTTTGGATTGCCGCCCGTGACGGGATCGATGTTCCGGTCTCGCTGGTGTACCGTAAGGATCTGTTCAACGCCGGGCATAACCCGCTGCTGGTCTACGGTTACGGCTCTTACGGCAGCAGCATGGACCCTGATTTCAGCGCCAGCCGGCTCAGCCTGCTGGATCGCGGTTTTGTCTTTGCCCTGGCGCACATTCGCGGCGGCGGCGAACTCGGCCAGCAATGGTATGACGACGGCAAGCTGTTCAATAAAATGAACACCTTCAACGATTTCATCGATGTCAGCCGGGCGCTGCTTGCCGAGGGTTACGGCGATACCAAACAGGCCTTTGCCATGGGCGGCAGCGCCGGCGGGCTGTTAATGGGCGCGGTTATCAACATGGCGCCTGATCTGTTTAAAGGCGTGGTGGCGCAGGTTCCGTTTGTAGATGTGGTCACCACCATGCTGGATGAGTCCATCCCACTCACTACCGGCGAATATGATGAATGGGGCAATCCGGAAGAGAAGGCGTATTACGACTACATGAAGCAATACAGTCCCTATGACCAGATCAAACCCCAGGCCTACCCGCACCTGCTGGTGACCACCGGCCTGCATGATTCCCAGGTACAATATTGGGAACCGGCCAAATGGGTTGCCAAGCTCAGGGCCAATAAAACCGACGACCATCTGCTGCTGCTCTGTACCGACATGGACTCAGGCCATGGCGGTAAATCAGGCCGTTTCAAGGGCTATGAAGGCGTATCGATGGAATATGCTTTTATCCTTTCCCTGGTGGAATAACCCATGCCGGTAAAAGACCGTTGCCGTCAAATGTCCCGGTCTCGGGACGTCGCGGTGAGAAAATGGTTAATGCTGTAACGCATATCCGACGATAAATCCTTCAGGTTTTTCAGCATCCAGTTAAGATAGCCCGGGTCCTCCCGGGCGATACGCTCCATGGATTGTCCCCGGTATTTACCGAACTTCAACGTGGTCACCAACGTGGCTTCATTGCTCATGGCCGCCATTTGTTCCGCGCTCCAGCCTGAATCATTGATGATTTTCATCAGCAGCGCCGCGGTGACGTAACAGTCATACAGGGCGCGATGAGGATACAGCCCCTCCGGCACCGTAACCGATAAATTAAGGGCGTAGCGCAAATATTGATTGCTGTATTTCAAACCGGGATACAGCTTGCGCGCCAATTTAACCGTACAAATCCACTGACCGTGCATTTCGGGCAGCATACGGCGATCAAAGGCGGCATTGTGCGCGACATAATAGGGACTGCCGTGATAACGTCCGATGACCTTGGCGATCCGGGGTTTATCCTCAATCATCTCTTCGGTGATGTGATGGATAGCCATGGCCTCGACCCCAATCGGCCGGTCAGGATTGACCAGGTCACTCATTGCGTTGGCGAGTTTTCCGTCGATGACGTCCACCGAGGCGATTTCCACCACGCCGCCGTCGAGGCCGCAGGTTTCTGTATCGATGACACGAAAGGGCATGGTTTTTCCTATCTTAAGAATGAAGGCCCTATTATGACCTCATCGACAAAAACAAAAAACCCGCATCAGATGCGGGTTTAGTTTAAGTTGGGTTAGCCTTAAACGATATCAGGCTGGACCTTCTTGTTGCGCTTTTCGGCACGCTTTTCTTCAGGTGACTTCTGCGGTTTCTTTTTTGCGTCTTTCTTACGATCCATTCCCTTACTCATGATTTACCTCTCTGTAAAAGAATCGGAAATGCAGTCATGATTAACTGCCTGTTGGCCTCGTTAATCAAGTCAAATCGTGCTATTTCACCCCGTCGAAACCCTTCCTAAAGTATAGCCGGATTTTCAACGAGGCGCCGTCCGGCAGGGGCTGGCGAAGAAAACAGCAATGCTGGTTATCCTCACCGCCGGGGGACATCACCACTGACGACGATAAACGCCGGCACATCATTTTTTAGGTTCATAAGGCAAGCGAGAAAACCCCAGGGAGGCTTTACGATGAAATGCCACCCGTTCGCGGAAGTAGGCACGCAAATGCTCCGGTTGTTCCCGTTCAATCTGTTCGGCAACCACCGGCATATTGTAACGTTCCTTGAACGCCACCCCGGAAGCGGCCAAATCAACGTTGATCTTGTCCATCGTTTCGCTGTCAAGATTAGCCAAATTATATTCCATCACCCCTCCTGAAAGCCCCTTTGGGAGCGCAGCTAAAAATAAAGGACTCGACGTCAAAATGCAAGGTGTCATGCCAGCTGACAATACAAATAATAATCGTTTGTATTAAAAGATAGGGCTAAAATATGATTTATTAATCAGATCGTTATTTTTAAGGTATTTTATGTTCTTAATCATAATACTAATCACTATCAATCAATATTTTGTACATTATAGAACATTCCTTCCAGTGTCTTAATTTTAACTATATGATAGTTATAGTTATTTTATTATTTTACTCATTGAGTTACTTTAAGGTTTAAAAATTGTTACCACCTAGGCATAATGAAAGGGTAGATATTCTTTTAACGGATTACAGGAAACGGGCCCATGCTAAAACAAGAAATGGCAAAAAAACTTAACGAGCAGTTAAATCTGGAATTCTTTTCCGCCAATCTCTATTTGCAGATGAGCGCCTGGTGTAGCGATAAAGGTTATGAAGGCGCCTCCGCATTTTTGAAAACCCAATCTCTTGAAGAGATGGATCATATGCGCAGACTGTTCGATTATCTCAACGACACCGGCTCCATGCCGATTTTGGGTGCCATTGAAGCGCCTCCAACCGGCTTTGCCTCATTGGCGGAACTGTTCAAGCGTACCTACGAACACGAACAGATGATCACGCTCAAGATTAACGAACTGGCCCATGCGGCCATGACCCTACAGGATTACTCCACCTTCAATTTCCTGCAATGGTATGTTTCCGAACAGCATGAAGAAGAAAAACTCTTCAAGTCCATTTTGGATAAACTCTCTTTAGTGAATACCAATAGCAGCGGCCTGTTCTTTATCGATCAGGATTTGAAAAAAATGAATGGTGGCGATAGCTCCGCCACGCCGGTTTAAACGCGCATTCTCCCACGGGTTTGCTCGACTTAAGTCCTTGCAATCGTTATTATCTGCTTGCGTCCAGGTAAGCGGAATAACATTGCCGGGGCTTTTTCGTTTCTGACATACTGACGGAAAACCGATAATGGCGCTTTGGACGACATAGCGTCGGTTGATCCGACATCAATTTAAGGAACTGCCGCAGATGTCATTGAAACGTATTTCTTTGCCGGTCTTCGCACTGTTGCTCGTCGGCTTCGGTATGCAACAAGCTCAGGCCCATGCCCATCTTAAATCTCAATATCCGGCGGCCGGCGCGGATATGACCGCCGCCCCCCAGGCATTGACGCTCAATTTCAGCGAAGGGATCGAACCCGGTTTCAGTGGATTGTCGCTCATCGGCCCCGATAACGCCGTTATTCCCACCGGCAAGATTAAAACCGACCCGGCCAACCCCGCGCAAATCATCGTGCCTATTGAAAAGCCGCTGACAGCCGGAAGCTATCAGGTGCAATGGCACGCGGTTTCCGTGGACGGCCATAAAACCCAGGGCGACTATCGTTTCAACGTCAAATAAATGCTGACACTGGCGGCCTGTTTTTCGGCCGGTCGTTTTATTCATGTTGCGTCAGTCATGCAACTGTTCGGTATCGCCCTGTTTAGCGAGTATTTAGCGCCGCCGGGACTACGGCAGCGCTTGCGCAGCGCTTTTACCCGCACGGTACGAAGGCTGGGCTGGCTTTGCCTGCTGACCGCCGCGGTTATCCTGGCGCTGCAGAGCGGGCAAATGGGGCAGGGGTGGCCTGATACGCTGCGCCCAAGCGTCTGGCTGGCGGTCATCCACACCGATTTCGGCACGGTGTGGATCTGGCATCTGTCCATTACCCTCGCCACCGTGTTGATTATCGGCCGTTCCGACTTATCCCCTTGGCGCCAGCGCTTACTTCTGGTGGCGGCGAGCGCGTTACTGGTTACCCTGGCCCTCACCGGCCACAGCGCCATGAGCCAAGGTCTGCGCGGCGTTCTGCAACGAATCAACCAGGTGATTCATCTCTTTTCCGCCGCCTGGTGGCTCGGCAGCCTAATCCCCTTAATCTGGTGCCTGCCGCTGCTGCGCCAGGCCGCACGTGCCGATGCCATGCGGGCGTTGATCCATTTTTCCCAGAGCGCCCATGGCGCGGTAGCGCTGGTGATATTGACCGGCATTATCAATAGCTGCCTGATCGTCGGGCAATGGCCCCTTGATTTCTCTTCTCTTTATCAGCGCATGTTGATGATTAAAATCACCGTGGTGGTCATAATGGTGCTATTGGCGGTGACCAACCGTTACCGGGTCGTGCCGATGATGACGCGCCACCATCCGCAGGCTATTCGTTATTTGACGATGTTAACCCTGGCGGAGCTGGTGCTGGGAAATGTGGTACTGATTTTAGTGAGTATATTTGCCACCTTGGAACCCTAGGCAACCGTTTCGGCGTTTGGCTTTTAATCAAGAATAGGTTTGATCATGAAAATCCAGTCTCTCTTCGTTTTATTCGCCTTGATTGCCCAATCGGCAGGGGCGGCGCAAATCGTGACTATCAGCAAGTTCCAGTACGGCAAACAATGGGCCTTTGACAAAGAGGAGCTACAGCTGCTTTGCCGGGGGGATCGATCATTATTCGCCCTGAACATGAGCACCCTGATGCAATACCCACTCAATGAAAAGGCCAACAGCGAAATGCAGTCCGGTCAGGTCAAAGCGGTGCCCGTCGAAACCATTCTCCTGGACGACCCGGCAAAACCCGGCCAAAAGATGAGCATTGCTCCCTTCGCGGCCCGCGCCGAGCAGCTTTGCGATACGCCGCAATAATACCCTACGTGATTACTATGTTAATAGTTAATCGTGTTAATAATTATAATCGTGCGTGATATCACAAAGTTATGATTTTGTGAATTAATTAGGCGCCTAATGCGACACTGCCGATGGAAAACCCGATACAAACTTCTATACTCATTAACGTAAGACTAAACAGCTTACATTAATGCCAACTTTTAGCGCACGGCTCTATCCAAGAGCCATTTCCCTGGACCGAATATAGGAATCGTATTCGGTCTTTTTTTTACTTATTGATTTTAAAGGATATTTTTTCGGTTGTCCGAAAATGTCCGAAATCTGATATCCGGCCTAAATCTCCACCCACTCCGTCCCTCGCGAGTCTAAATATAAACTGGTCATCTTATCGGCTTATGCTTGAGTAATCTTCTGGAAAATTCCTCCCCAAACTTCGCTTCATGGAGTTGCCCGGCCAAGCCCCTCATTATGTGAGAAGAGGGGGTGTCCTACGGGCAGATGTTAAGTAGTCAATCACACATTCCACCACGGCTTATCAAGGTCAGCTCAGGCCGCATAATTACAACGGCGGGTTGGCACCAAATGACTCAGCAGAGCGGTTCTGGCAACACTCAAAAACTGTCACCAATGTTACATTACCAGTTCATCCCCTTTTATGTTGCGGCGTGTTGCGATTTAAGCAATCAGCTTATGCCGCCCGTTACAGTATCATAACAGTTACGCAAACTGCGACTGGAAAGTGTGCACACCATACTACTTCTAAAATTAAGCCATGATTAAAATATACTGCGTTGTGTGTAGATAAATGAAAAAAGGAATCAATCATGAGTCAGAAACTTTGGGTGGATTATTTAGTCATCGGCGGAAAACGTCATGGGGAAAGGTATGTAGAGCTACAGGAAGAAAATCAAGTCTATGTAAAAGCAAAGATACAGCCACTCTTAGAATTTATTGCACCTTCTATCGCTGAAAAATTAAGCAAAAAAGCCGGGGAATTTCACAAGGTCGAAAGGTTCGTATACAGCGGAAGGACGTATCTTCTTGCGATACTGAAATCAAGGGCAGGGTACGACATTGAAAACCTACTGCATCAATCTGACCCTCCTGTAAAGCCCATTGATTAAGAAATAACCTCCCCCGGGCGGTTTCTTTAACACGTAAGCAAAGTTTTAAGCTCAAGATAAAAAGCCCCCCATATGGGGGCTTTGTACACAAACACAATTCGGTGAAGCCTTAGCCACGGCCACCAGGGCCGCCACCACCGGGTCCACCGCCACCACCGGGTCCACCGCCACCATCGGGTCCACCGCCACCGCCAGGTCCTCCCATCTGTCCGCCGTCAGGCCCACCGTCACCACCGTAACCACCATCACCTGGCATCCATAGACAGCCGCTTAATGCCACACTGAACGTAATGATACCTATCATCATTAAAAAACGTCGCATACTGAGCTCCTTCGAAATGTCATATGAATACTCGCTTCAGGAGCAAAACTATGCAATGCGAATAGTACTAATGTGGCGGAGGCTTTTATCGCGTCAGCACCACCAGTTTTTGGATTACAGGAAATGTCTGGAGCTCCGTTTCTTTTGTCGCTCGCCGTCATGCTATCAGTGCATCCAGGCTATGACCGACAAACATTTTTCATGCCATAAAAATTACGTCAAGAATAATATCAGCGAAAAATTGATATTGAATCTAGCTTCGTCGAATAAAAATTAAATTGACGGCGCTTTCTTGGCGCGGAACAGAATATTGTCCTATAGCTAAAGGGCACCAAATCGATGCGTATCACAAGGGAAAAATTATGCCAAAAGATGGAGATATTATTGACTTCTCACAAGACAAAAAGGTGGACTACCTTTTAGGTCATCACTTGGCGCGTGATGAAAACCAAGGCAACAGAGCGTTATTGGTAAAAATCGGAAACGACTATAAAAAAGATAAAAAGGTAGAGGGTGTCAAGGATGAAAAACCGTTCTATGACTATGTCAGAAAACACGCTCTATTTTCTCAAATGACGTGATCATGATAAATAAGGCTGATATCAAGCCCGCCAATGGCGGGCTTCGATGTGAAAACTGTGATGATAGCTTTGGGCAACTTCTGTCATAGACTTTGGATATCACGCCTACACCGGGAATAGTATCGCTGTAAATCTCCCTTTGAATTTTTGGTTGATGACCGTCTGATAAATGCATGAAACAAAGCTGTTAAAATTTTTTCCAGCACGGGTTTGAGTACCCCGCATCGCGAAATATTCTACTCAACATCGATGGCCCGCGCCTTGTCGTTAATATTGTCGATATTCTTGAACAGACGAAGCCGGTGCCGAACTGTCTTGGTATCGCCCCGACTTCTTTGAACTTCAGGTTTAAGCCGCGGCTGCTAAACACCATTTTTTAGCACATCCATTTCACATGCTGGCTACATTACTTTTTTTGTGACAAGAGGATATGAGTTTCAGTAAACGCGCTTTCTTCATGAGGCACATTCATTGGTTGTATTTTACCAGAGTGCATTACGCGGTAAGACTTGATTCAAGCGACGACACCCTTTGCATGATAAATATTTCATCTAAATGATGAAAAGTGAGAGGTTGCAAGGTTTTTTCTTGCTCATTGTATCGTACAAATGTTTGAGGGGCATATCGATAAAAATTGAGATGCTAGACGACTCTAATGAGGCTAAAATGGAAGAATTAACCAAAGAAACAATGCTTTATAAGGATTATCGGTGGACGCATAAGCCAAGTGATGACCCGCAGAATCGGGAGATTGATGTAACGAAAATTGATCGTCACGAGGGGTATGAGGTTCTCCCATATATCAATAAATGGACATTGAGTAGTGGGAACGAGTCTACTCTTGAAGATAGACTTTATATTGAATGGATCATAAGGGAAAAACTCCCAATAATAACTGTATTAAGAAAAGAGACTACTGATTTTATAATAAGTGCTTATCCTTATAATAGAGCTGAATTTAAAAAGTCAAAAGTGTATTTAGCTTATAAGCCTAAGCGTCAGGAATAGAATACATCTCTTTCAAGCAGATTTTTTTCCAAAAAAAGTCTGCAAGAAAATGAATGCCAAATATCGAATGTTGGCAAAATAGGAGAATGAAATCATGGGTGAAAACTTTCAGGAAGCGCCGCTGCCTTTAGGTAACGTTTTCAAACGCAACGACCATGTGATTTTAGTATCAACACCCCTAGGAGAACCTCGAAAAAGATATAGATTAAGCGTCAGAATTTCGTCCATACATGACGGAATTTACCAGGGTTTCATTTCGTCGGTTGAAAATGCGGATGATCACGATAAACCAGGTGATTATTTTCATCGAGAAGAACGAATCAGCTTTGAAAAGCGACATATCCAGGGAATGGCGGCTCATTCGCAAGTCAACGCTTAACAGACAGAACGGTAGTCGGTTTCTCTGTTTTTGTTTACGGCTGTGTCGTTGAAACTGCTCGCCGCCGCCCTATCCGCACTCTTTATTCGTAAAACGCTATTCGTACTACGCGCAACTCGTACTAAGCGGCGGCGGCGAGCATGATTCGGAACGTGCCTGCTGCTTATCTTAAAATTTCCCATAGGTAATCATCTTTCCAGGTTTTTTCATTATAGTTACCGGATTCAAGATGGCTGGTTTAATGTCTTGAATTCAAATTATTTTTCTTTCTTTTCTTTTTTTCCTTTAACATCAGCAATAACAAAGAGCTGCTTGAAAAGCCGTTCGGATTCTCGCAGGCCCTCATCGGTAAATACAACGGATTTTGTTTTGTTGGCGGGATTACTAATAAGGCCTCGCTCGTAGAGCCGGTCCAACGCGTCCCAGTCATGGCCTTTCCAGGCCCGGTCAAATTCGTGGAGAGTCAGATAGAGCAGCGCAAGGACGGATTCATCGATGGCATTAGTATTGATGTTCATGGCGTTTCCTCGGAGTTTTGTTGAACCGCGCGCCGAAAAATTCATCTCAGCGCCGACACTGAATACATTACAATTTTGCAATCATAATTCAATAAATGTCCATTGAGAACCAGCAAAATCACCGGCTCATAGGTGATTTGCCGACAGCCTGGAATCCTACCGACACTGCTCTATAAACGCCCGGAACCCGCTTCAAAAACGCGCGCTTACGATCTATTTATGGCAACCGGCGGCGATGAGAACTACCCTTGCACTGCTTAGCAGGGAAAATTTCTCGTTGCGAACGTTTCCCCGTTATGACTCGTCGACAGTTATATGCCGTACTTTATACCCAATAGATTTCGAGTTGCAGCCAACACAGCCGCAGCTCGCAAGATGAAGGGTATAGCATCAATCAAAGGAGGCTATCATGACCGATATTACATCATTGCTGGGTAAAGATGCCGCAATGCTGCTGGAGCATCGCTGTACCACTATCCCCGCAGAACATCTGTGCCTGCCCGGCGGTGACTATGT
The DNA here is from genome assembly GCF_018449575.1 of Sodalis sp. dw_96. GTDB lineage: Bacteria > Pseudomonadota > Gammaproteobacteria > Enterobacterales > Enterobacteriaceae > Acerihabitans. Next base: position 32,900 of record NZ_JAAVUT010000030.1, read on the forward strand.
CGACCGGGTAATGATCGACAACGCCCGTTCACCGGTGGTGTTGCGTAACATGCAGACGCTGTATAACACAGGCCGCCTGGCGGGTACCGGCTATCTCTCCATCCTGCCGGTTGATCAGGGGGTGGAACACTCCGCCGGCGCGTCGTTTGCCGCCAATCCGCAATATTTCGACCCGAAAAACATTGTCGAACTGGCGTTGGAAGCCGGCTGTAACTGCGTGGCTTCCACCTATGGCGTGCTGGCGGCGGTTTCTCGCCGTTATGCTCATCGCATTCCGTTTCTGGTTAAAATTAATCATAATGAAACCCTGAGCTATCCCACCCAATATGATCAAACGCTTTATGCCAGCGTGGATCAGGCGTTTGATTTGGGGGCGGTAGCGGTTGGGGCCACCATTTATTTCGGCTCGGAGCAGTCCCGCCGCCAGATAGAAGAAGTCTCCGCCGCCTTTGCGCGCGCTCACGAACTGGGCCTGGTTACGGTGCTGTGGGCCTATCTGCGTAACTCCGCCTTCAAGAAAGACGGGGTGGATTATCACTCCAGCGCCGATTTGACCGGCCAGGCCAATCATTTAGCCGCCACCATCGGTGCCGATATCGTTAAGCAGAAATTGGCCGAGAACAACGGCGGATATAAGGCCATCAACTTCGGTTACACGGATGAGCGGGTGTATAGCACCTTGACCTCGGATAATCCCATCGATCTGGTGCGTTACCAACTGGCGAACTGCTATATGGGCCGCGCCGGGCTGATTAACTCAGGCGGTGCGTCGGTGGGCGAAACGGATATGGCGGAGTCTATTCGTACGGCGGTAATCAATAAGCGAGCCGGCGGTATGGGAATGATTATGGGAAGAAAAGCATTCAAACGGTCCATGAAGGACGGAGTCGCCCTGATTAATGCGGTGCAGGACGTCTACCTGGATAAATCCATCACCATTGCCTGATGGCTATCCATGAAAAGGTCGGGCCTGAAGGTCCGACCGGTTCACCCTAAACTCAACCTACTTTTCGGCACAGGTATCTATGTTTGATAAGGCTCTTGAAACACTCGCTTTTTGATGGCGCTTCCATCAAAGAATGATAAACATTTAATGAAACCCCGGGGTATTGGTAAGTCCCGATGGTTTGAAATTTTATTTCAAGCAGACGATGAGCGACATCATATCCTACGGACTGGATATCTTCAGATACTACCCGTTGACGTTCCACGTGCTATTCCCCCGCTATAAGAGACAACCTTAAGAAAATCCTAGGGCATTTTTAACGCGGCGACTTTGTCTGAGATCATGATTAAAGTTTCGCCAGCGCTTTTTTTAACAAAATAATCGGTGATGTGGAGGAATTTGTCAGGCAGGATAAAACGTATTGCAATGGGCGACCCTACGGGAATTTTGCAAACGCCGCCACCGCTTCAGATTGTCTTCGATTCCACCACCGGTCCGGCTTCTGTCTTCGCCGACGCCAGCACCTGCTTTATGACCTGGTAGCAATCCTCGATATGCGCGTTCCCCAAAAATTTCATGGCGCTGAAGCTCAAGCCGGCCGCGGCGGCCTGGCCGACGATCGGCACATAACGCAGCGCCGTTTTGGCGGCGATTTTGATCCCCACCCGTTTGAGCAACAGTGAGACGATTTTCCGGGTAATGGTGCTGCCGATAACGCGGCTTCCGATGCCGGTGATGGCCACCAGGGTGTATTTTTTTCGGTTCGGATGCAGGGCATCTATTTGCTGCGGCGTTAAGCCAAATTTCTCGTTGATAGCCGGTAATAAAGCCATTAATAATGAAACATCGGTGCCGATATCCAGGCCCGGAATCGGAATGACCGCCGCCCCGGCGGATAATCCGGCACGCCGGGTCACCATTTTGCGGCACTCACGGCGTACCTGTTCCAACTCTTCCAGCGTTTGAATCACGTTATCTCTCCTTTGGCCTTTCTCTTGAGACGGATGCCGGCTATTGGAGTGATAGGTCGCTATAGGGGCGTCAGGTCCTATAATAGCCTCACTACCCTCGGTACGAGTCATTTCTGACGTATTTTCAGTCATCAGCCTTCGGGCTGATTTTTTTTTATTAAAAGTCAGCATATTCAATTATCGCGCCGATACGTTGTCAGGAGTGGCAAACCGAAGTGTAAGCGGGTTCCCGGCGGCCCCGTCCGCTCAAAGGACAGTCGACGAATCACTGGTCCGGTGTCAGGGGCAGGGGCATTGGCATTCATGTCGGGCTATTCCAGCCGCATGACCCAGGCGTCGTTGTCATGGTCGTAATGCTGCCGGTAAAGAACATGCTCTTTGCCGTCAAGAAAAGCGGGAATGCTGGTTTGTTCGTCCCAGCCGTCCAGTTGCTTGCAAAGATCGGGATCCGATTTGCAGGGGATGCTCAGCATATTCTCGACGGCATGATTTGTTCCGCTCGATAATTCCGCATCGTCAACTTTAAAACTTCCTATTCTGACTGTGGTCTTGGTCATGGCTACGCCCTACATTTTTCATGCCCGGAGCAATTTCCCTTGGCTTCTCACGTATTAAGCATAGCCAAAATCACACGAATTGCTCAAAGCCCCCGGCCACACGCAAAAGGGACGGCGCCGGCATCCGGTTCCTGACAGGCATCCCGGCGAAACCGCGCGACAGCGCCATACCCTTTATTCCTGCGGCACGGCGGTGCCCCAGTTTTGCCACTCTTTCTGCTCTTCGTTGTTCAGCAAGAAATGTTTACCGGCGTTGGCTTTAGGCGCCAGCGGCGTGGTGGGCGGTGTGGCGAACGCGATGCCGCCGCGGATAAACTGCTGAAAGGTGCCGCTTTTCACCGACCCGCCGGTTAATCCGAACTTCAAATCATATCCCGACGCCAGCCAGAATACTGAATTGTCACGCACCAGATGTTGGTACTGTTTACTGATCCGCAATGACACATACACCCTATCCGCTAACGGCCCGAGGGACATGCCGGTGACGGTGCCGACTTCGATGCCGCGGAACAGCACTGGCGTACCCACCTGCAACGCACCGGCTTCCGGTGTATCCACCACGATGTTCAAACCGTCCAGATAGCGGGAATCGCTGATGGTGGCCTGTTGCAAAGTAAAGTTGCGCGTTGTTTGCCCTTTGCCCGGTTCGACGTTGATATAAGGCTGGAACAGGGTCTCGAGATGAGTGACGCCGGCGGCGGAAATTTCCGGCGTCACCACCGAGAATTGAGTTCCCACCCGGGCGAAGGCCTGGACATACTCCGGATAGAGCACCGCCTGCGCCAGCACTTCACTGTTCTGGGGCGAAAGTTTAAGGGTTTCCACCTGTCCGATATCGATGCCCAGATAGCGAATGGGCATGCCCGGCGAGAGTTTGCTGGCGTCAAAGGTCTGCAACACTATCTGGCTGCCCACCGCCCGCGCCGCGTTTTCCGAGGCATATAACTTGCGCGGCTGGCCTTTGGACTGAACAGCGCCTTCCAGGTTATCGAAGCTGATAGCACCCTTTAGCGCGCGATCGAGGGGGGACGCCTGCACGCTGATGCCGCTGCCGTTTATCTGCACTCTGGCGCCGCCTTCCGCCCAGAAGATACTGTTTTCGGTGAGCAGCTTGCGGTATTGCGGATGGATGTACACATCCACATCGAAGCTTTTCGTGGTGGGGCGGACATCAATGATTTCCCCCACCTGGAATTTACGGTACATCACGATGGAACCGGCTTGTATATCCGGCAGGCTGTCGGCGGTGAGCGTCAGCGTCGGGGCGGCCTTTTCCCCCTGAATGCCTTGTTCGGCCAATTCACGGTTGCCGTAAAGAGGGTAATTGTTTAAAGGCGCGCCCTGCGTGCCGGGGATCATCACAATGCCGCCGTCCAGCCACTCTTGCGCACTGGTGCCCAGCACCCGAACGCCGTCCAGTCCGAATTTAACGTCCACTCGGCTGTTAACGACGAATTTGGTGTTTTTATGCAGCAGGCCGGCGTATTCCGGCTCAATTGCCGCTTCAAACAGCACACCGTTCCCTTCCAGTTTGCGGCTGATGACTTTGCCGACTTCAACGCCATACAACGTCAGAGGCTGTCCTCCGTCAATGCCATAGCTTTCCGGCGCCGACAGGGTAAAGGTTTTCACTCCCGGTTCCTGCAGCAGGCGATGGTTGCTGTCAAGCACGGTGAAGTGCTGCTGAGGGTCTCCGCCGCCGGGAATAAGATTAAGCGTGGTGCCGGTGAGCAGATTGCTCAGGTTGACGTTATTAAGAGAGACCTGCGGTGTTTCCATTTCAATGCGGGTACCGCTGCGCATCAAATCCTTTATGGACGGATTGATGGCCAGTTCCCCGGTGACCTTGTTATCGCTGCCCAGAGTCAGTTTGGTCAAGGTGCCCACTTCCAGCCCTTGATAGAGCAGGGGAGTATGGCCCTCGCTGAGATTATCCCCATTGGGCAGGTCCACGGTGATAATCACCCCCCGCTGACTGTGGGCGAGATCGGGGTAAAGGGTATAGGTATCGTCGGTACGCGCCTGCTCGCTGTTTGGCGGCGAATCAAAGGCGATGGCGCCGTTTACCAGGGCCGCCATGCTCTCCATATCCACTTGGACGCCATGGAAGTCCACACTGGCCCTGATGCCGGAAACATTCCAGAAACGGCTGTCCTTTTTGACCAGATCGGTAAAACGCCGATCGATCAGGACATCAATATTGACGTCGCCCTTTTCCCGCGAAATATCATAGTCATACACTTTACCCACCGGTAACTTGCGGTAATACACCAGGGAGCCGGTATTGAGCGCCCCCAGGTTTTGCGCATGCATGTGAATCAGCAATTCGCCGGTATTGACCCGATATTTCGGTTGAGTATCCAGGGCGATGAAATGGGTCTGCGGGTCACCTTTGCCGGGCATCATGCCGATATAGTTGCCCCCCACCAGGGCATCGAGTCCTGAAATCCCCGCCAGGGACGCCTTGGGCGTCACCAGCCAGAATTGGGTACCCTGGCGCAGGGCATCGCGCATATCGCGCTTGATGCCGACTTCCACCTTGATAGTACGCAAATCGTCGCTTAATTTGATGTTTTGCACCGTGCCGACCTCCACTCCCTGATAACGCACCGGAGTCCGGCCGGCTACAATGCCGTCGGCGGAGATAAAATCAATGGTCACCGTGGCGCCTTTCTCCTGGACCGTGCTGTAAACCAGCCAACCGGCAATCAGCAGAGCAATAAACGGCAACAGCCAAAATGGCGAAATGCGGCGCTTGTTTTTGACTTCCGCGTTAGTCGGTGTAGTCGGCGTTTGCTGCATGTGCATCCCATATCAGACGGCTGTCTAACCACTCGACAGCAAGAATTGTCAAAATAACGGCGGAGCCAAAATAAAACGCCGCCGGTCCCATAGTAAAAGCCAACAGCTGGTCGCGATCCACCAGCGACATCGTAATGGAGATAACAAATAAATCCAGCATCGACCAACGGCCAATCCAGCTGACAAAGCGCAACAGGCGGATGCGGGTTTTTAATCCGTGCCGAACGTTAAAATGAATGCTCAGCAATAATGTCAGCATGACGATGACCTTGATGAACGGCACCAGAATACTGGCGATAAAAACCACCGCCGCCACCGGTATGTTATCGTTCGCCAAGGATCCGATGGCGGAAAGTATAGTGCTTTCATTGCGGCTGCCGTTGATATAGATAATGGAAATAGGCAAGATATTGGCCGGGATAAGCAAGACTACCGAGGCGATTAACGCCGCCCAGGATTTCTGCAGGCTTTGACGGCGTCGAAGCCGCAGGGGCGTGTGGCAGCGCGGACAGCGGCCCCGTTCATCGGCGTAACCGGTGAAATTGCAGCCCAGGCAGACCTTCAGGCCCGCGGTGTTGGTGCGAAAGGGGGGCGCGGGCTGAGGATAAAAATGCTCCCATAACTGGCCGATATTCAGATGGGTCATGGTCACCACGCTGAGCAACGCCAGCGCAATGAATGCCGGCAGCGCCAATCCGGTATTTACATCGGCATAATCCTTCACCTTGATGGCCGCCACCGCCATGCCGATCAGGTAGATATCCAGCATGACCCATTCTTTCAGGCGGGTCAGCATCAGCAACACCGGCCGCAAATTCATGCCCATCCGTTCACCGACGTTCAGATACAGCAGGGATAACACCAGCGTGCAGGGGGCGCCGACGGTACAAAAGGCTACCATGCTGGCGGTGATCGGGGAGCCCTGAATGGCCATTTGCCAGATGCCGTGCAGCAAAGTGGCATTGATCGAGGTACCCAGCAGGCGAATACTGATTAACGGCTCGCCGTAGGCGAAGGGCATCAATACCACCATGGTCAGGGCCAGGATCGCCAGCTGATTTATCGTCCACTCATGGCCGTGGGCGACTTTGGCCCGACAGCGCGGGCAAAAAGCGTCCTGATATTGATTTAACGTCGGCAAAATGAATAAGGTATCGCATTGGGCGCAACGCTGATAACGGCCTTGGGGCAAGGCATAATGAATGTGCTTTATTTTCATATTCCAGGGACGCTGAACTCACTCACACGCCTTTCTTCCTGCCTTTTAAAACACCAGTGCCGCGAGTGCCGGCGGGGATTTAATACCGGCGACGTTGCGCAAACATACCTGCGGAGACTGGCTTTGTGAAGCAATAAAGGATTAATCTTGTGGCCTTGGGCATTTATTGCTTATTTTAAAGAGGCTGGCTTTTCGGCTGATATCAAACAGATTAGCTCATTTATTGGTTTACATATGAAAAAACAACAATTCTATAGTGAATTACTACAAAACATGTCGGCGTTGATTGACGGCGAAACCCATTTTATCTCGGCGATGGCGAATGTCAGCGCCTTGCTGTTCGAATACCTCGAAGACGTTAATTGGGCCGGTTTTTATCTGCTGGACGGTGATACACTGGTGCTGGGGCCGTTCCAGGGAAAAATCGCCTGCGTGCGCATTCCGGTGGGTAAGGGGGTGTGCGGGACGGCGGTTGCGGAGAACCGTATTCAGCGGGTGGACGATGTTCACCAATTCCCCGGACATATCGCTTGCGACGCCGCAAGCCTTGCTGAAATCGTCTTGCCTATTACCCTGGATGGCAGGGTGGTTGGCGTACTTGATATCGATAGCACGATTTATCATCGCTTCGATCAAGAGGACGAAGAAGGCCTGAAAGCTTTGGCGGAGCGGCTTTGCCAGCAATTAAATCACACTGATCTGCGAAGATTTATCAATAATACCTTATATTGATATACGGATAACGTGGCATTTGCCGATGGCGTCATTATAATGACGCCTGTTCATGCCTGCGCTGGTTGGCAAACCCGTTGTAATCAGGAAATTTCATGGAAAATCAACCCAAGTTGAACAGTAATAAAGAAGTGATTGCCTTTCTGGCGGAGCGCTTTCCGCTCTGCTTTACCGCCGAGGGCGAGGCGCGGCCGTTAAAAATCGGTATTTTTGCGGATTTGGTCGCCCGCATTCAGGGGGAGGATAGCCTTAGCAAAACACAGCTGCGCTCCGCATTGCGGCTCTATACCTCTAGCTGGCGCTATCTGTATGGCATAAAGCTCGGCGCCCAGCGTGTGGATCTCGACGGCAATCCCTGCGGAGAATTGGAAGCACAGCATGTGGAACATGCCCGCAAGCAGCTTGAGGAAGCCAAAGCCCGCGTGCAGCAGCAACGCGCTGCTCAGCAGGCTAAAAAACGCGAAAATGGTGAAGCTCCCGCCCCGCGGCGCGGCGCCCCCGCCAATCCGGCCGCGGTCGAACGCAAAGGAGCCGATGGGGCGAATACGCCTCGCAGGCCGCGTCCCGCCGGTCGGCCAAAAAGCGACCGTCCGTCTCAAGAGGTTAAAAAACCCGCCCCCGCTCGTCAGGTGCAGGTTACCGATATTTCCAAACTGCAAATCGGTCAGGCCATTAAAATCAAGGTAGGCAAAGATCCCATGGAAGCGACAGTGATGGAAATTGCCAAAGAAGGGGTACGTGTGCAGCTTTCTTCCGGGATGGCTTTGATAGTGCGCGCAGAACACCTGCAGTTCTGATACGGAGGCCAACCAGGGCATGAACAAATTTGTCAGAGTAACTGCGCTTGCAGGGTTGTTACTGGCGGGATCGGTGGTGGCGGCAGAGGTAAAGATTACCCGCGCCGATCAGATTCCCCAGCTTCACGAAGAAGCACAGCAAGAAACGGTCAGTGAACGTGTCACGGCGCGTTTTACCCGTTCTCATTATCGTCAGTTTGATTTGGACGATGCCTTCTCGGAGAAAATCTTCGCTCGTTATCTTAATATGTTGGATTACAGCCACAATGTGTTGCTGGCATCGGACATTGCCCAATTTTCGGATAAAAAAGATCAACTTGACGACGAGCTTAAAAGCGGAAAACTGGATGTTCCTTTTGCGCTGTATAATTTAGCGCAGCAACGGCGCTTCGAGCGTTATGAATACGCATTGGCTCAATTAGCCAAACCCATGGACTTCACCGGTAACGACACCATTGATCTCGATCGCAGCAAAGCACCCTGGCCGCAAAGCGAAGCCGAACTCAACAAGCTCTGGGATGCCAAGGTCAAGTACGATGAGCTAAGCCTTAAACTTACCGGCAAAAAAGACGATGAAATACGAGACATTCTGACTAAACGCTACCAGTTCGCGATTCGCCGGTTGGCGCAAAGCAACAGTGAAGACGTGTTTCAGATGGTGATGAATGCCTTCGCGCATGAAATCGATCCCCATACCAATTACCTTTCTCCGCGCAATACCGAACAGTTCAATACCGAAATGAGCTTATCGCTGGAAGGGATTGGCGCGGTGTTGCAAATGGACGACGATTATACCGTCATCAATTCGCTGGTGCCGGGCGGGCCGGCAGCGAAAAGCAAGGTTATCACGGTAGGCGATCGCGTGGTGGGCGTCGGCCAAACCGGCAAACCCATGGTCGACGTCATCGGCTGGCGCCTGGACGATGTTGTTTCACTGATCAAAGGCCCGAAAGGCAGTAAGGTCCGTCTGGAAATTTTACCGGCCGGCAAGGGTACCAAGACGCGTATCGTAACCGTCACCCGCGAGCGTATTCGTCTTGAGGATCGCGCGGTGAAGATGACCATCAAGGAAGTGGGTCAGCAAAAGGTTGCCGTACTGGATATTCCCGGTTTCTACGTGGGACTGACCGATGACGTTAAAGTCCAGCTGCAAAAACTGGAAAAACAGAACGTCAGCAGCGTGATCATCGATTTGCGCACCAACGGCGGCGGCGCCTTGACGGAGGCCGTGTCGCTGTCCGGGCTGTTCATTCCCAGCGGACCGATAGTCCAGGTCCGCGACAATAACGGCAAGATTCGCGAAGACAGCGATAATGACGGCATTGTTTACTACAAGGGACCGCTGGTGGTGTTGGTGGACAGATTCAGCGCTTCGGCGTCGGAAATTTTCGCCGCCGCCATGCAGGATTATGGCCGGGCGTTGATAGTCGGCGAGCCGACCTTCGGCAAAGGCACGGTGCAGCAGTACCGTTCCCTTAACCGCATCTACGATCAGATGCTGCGTCCCGACTGGCCGCCGCTGGGCTCCATCCAGTACACCATCCAGAAATTCTACCGGATCAATGGCGGCAGTACCCAGCGTAAAGGGGTTGTGCCGGATATCATCATGCCAACCGGCTATGAGACCGACATTGAAACCGGCGAGAAATTCGAAGATAACGCCTTACCCTGGGACAGCATCAACGCGGCAACCTACACCAAGGCCGGCGATCTGAAGCCCTTTGCCGCCGAACTGTTGAAGGCGCATCAGGCGCGCATCGCGGCGGACCCTGAGTTCCAGTATATCGCCCAGGACATTGCCCGTCTCAATGCCATGAAGGAGAAACGCAATATTGCGTCCCTGAATCTGGTGCAGCGCGAGAAGGAAAATCATGAGGATGACGCCATCCGCTTGCAGCGTATTAATGATCGCTTGCAGCGGGAAGGGAAAAAACCGGTGAAATCCCTGGATGATATACCGAAAGATTACCACGAGCCCGATCCCTATCTGGACGAGAGCGTACATATCGCGTTGGATCTGGCCAGAGTGCAAAGCGGCCAGCAGCCTCTGCAACCGGCGGCAGTTAAATAAATTATCAAGGCGCCTCCCCGGCGCCTTTTT
>NZ_JAAVUT010000031.1 GCF_018449575.1 Sodalis sp. dw_96
CTCGTTTCACGATCAATGATCGCGGGTTTGGTCGCTCAGGGTTTGGCGTTCCGGCCGTTTGAAGATCATTTCCCTTTCGCCGGATTGCGCGGCGTCATATTCATAGCCGCCGTCATTAAATTCGGCGAGCTGTTCGGGACGGGACAGCCGCCGGGTGATGATAAAGCGGCTCATCATGCCGCGGGCTTTTTTGGCGTTGAAGCTGATGACTTTGTATTTGCCGTTCTTCTGGTCAAGGAACACCGGCTTGATGATACGTCCCGCCAGTTTTTTGCCATTGACCGCTTTAAAGTACTCTTCCGATGCCAGATTTATCAGCACGTCGTCTTTCTGTTCCTCCAGGGCTTCGTGTAATTTCCCGGTGAGCGTATCGCCCCAGAACTGATACAAATCGGCCCCCAGCGGATTGGCCAACTTGATGCTCATCTCCAAGCGGTACGGCTGCATCAGATCCAGCGGACGTAATATGCCGTACAGCCCGGACAGGATGCGCAGATGAGTCTGGGCGAAATCAAAGTCCTGTTCGTCGAAGGTTTCCGCCCTCAGGCCGGTATAGACGTCGCCTTTGAAAGCTAAAACCGCCTGGCGGGCATTGTCGGGGGTGAAATCCGCCTGCCATGACTGGAAGCGCGCCGCATTAAGACTGGCCAGTTTGTCGCTGATGCCCATAAGCGCGGACAACTGCGCCGGCGTTAACTTCCGGCAGATCGCCATGAGCTGTTTTGATCTTTCCAGCAGCGCCGGCCGGCTGTGGCGCCGGGTAGCCAACGGGCTATGGTAATCCAGCGTTTTGGCTGGAGAGATAACGATAAGCATGTTTTCTCGGTCCTGTGTCTTGGCTTATTTATGCGCTGTCGGCCGATCCCAGATTCCCGGTGATAGCTGGTCGGCGATAGCGGGGAAATTGGCGGCGTAAAACGTCGGTAATTTACCGATATTGCGCTGGCTATTGTAATCACGCGCCAGCATTAACGCGATACGCGACAGCAGCAGGAGCGCGATAAGATTGGTAAGGGTCATTAACCCCATCGCCATATCCGCCAGCCGCCACAAGACCGGCATCTCAGCCAGGCAGCCGAACATCACCATCCCCAGCGTCAGCAAACGGAACAGCCATATCAACCGCCGGGGGCAGTGGCGAAAGAATCGCAGGCTGCTTTCCGCGTAGGCGTAATTGCCGATGATGGAGGTGAAAGCAAAAATAAAGATAATCACCGCCATAAACAGCGTGCTCCAGGCGCCGCCGACCGAGGCGATGGATTGCTGGATCAAGGCGAAGCCCTGCTGTGGCGGCACGGCCTGGTTCAACGCCCCGGAGGTCAGGATGATGGCCGCGGTGGCGCTGCATATCACAATGGTATCGAGGAAAACCGCCAGCATTTGAATATAACCCTGGGAGGCGGGATGAGGCGGCCAGGGAGTGGCGGCGGCGGCGATATTGGGCGCCGAACCCATGCCGGCCTCGTTGGAGAACAGCCCCCGTTGCACTCCCAGGAAAATCGCCTGGGAAACGCCATAGCCGGCGACCCCGGCCGCGGCCTGCCGCAGTCCGAACGCGCTGTTGAAAACCAGTTCGGCCACCTCGGACAGTCTTTGGGTATGCTCGGCCACTACCCAGCCCGCGAGCATAACGTAGAGCAGCGCCATGGCCGGTACGATCCATTGCGACAGGCGGGCAATGATCCTCACCCCGCCGAAGATGGCCAGGGCGGTCAGCAGCACCAGCCCCAGACCGATTTGGTAATGTTCAAAGCCGAACGCGCCCTGCATTGATTGCGCAATCGCGCCGGCCTGCACCGCGTTGAACACGCCGCCGTAGCCCACCAGCAAAAAGCAGGAGAACAATATCCCCATCCAGCGCAGGCCCAGGCCCTTTTCCATATACCAGGCCGGCCCGCCGCGAAAATTACCCTGGGCGTCACGCACTTTATAAAGCTGCGCCAGCGTGCTTTCCACGAAGGCGGTGGCCATGCCGATAAATGCCGCCAGCCACATCCAGACGATGGCGCCCGGACCGCCCGCCACCAGCGCCAGGACCACGCCGGTGAGATTACCGCAGCCGATACGCGCCGCCAGGGTGGTGCATAAGGCTTGGAAGGGAGAGATACCGGCACTGTCGGCCTGGTTTGATCCCTTCAAGATGGAAAAAATATGAAAAAAATGCCGGAACTGGATGAAACCGGAGCGCAATGTGAACCAAAGGCCGGAGCCTATCAGCAGATAAATCAGTACTGAATTCCAGATAAGGTCATTGATGAAATTAAATAACTCGGCCATTTCTGCCTCTTCTTCCTTGATAAACGGCGACGGCGGATAAACCACCGGCGTGAGCCTTGCGCCGGTCCCCACGCGTGGTATCATCGAAAAAGGCCGTGCATCGCCACCTTATAAGTACCACCCTCACAATGAGATATCCCAACATGACAGATAAACTAAGTGCCCTACGCAAGATGACCTCCGTTGTCGCCGATACGGGTGATATCACAGCCATCAAACTGTACCAGCCACAGGATGCAACCACCAACCCCTCATTGATTCTTAATGCGGCGCAAATCCCTGAATATCGCCGTTACATCGATCAGGCCGTCACCTGGGCCCGCGATCAGAGCAGCGATCCGGCCGAGCAGATTAAATATGCCACCGACAAGCTGGCGGTGAATATCGGCGTTGAAATTCTGAAACTGGTTCCGGGCCGGGTCTCCACGGAAGTGGATGCCCGTCTTTCTTACGATACCGAAGCCAGCGTCGTCAAAGCCAAACGGCTGATTAAGCTTTATAACGATGCCGGTATCGGCAACGATCGCATCCTGATTAAACTGGCTTCCACCTGGCAGGGTATCCGCGCGGCGGAACAGTTGGAAAAGGCCGGCATCAATTGCAATCTGACGCTGTTGTTTTCCTTTGCCCAGGCCCGCGCCTGCGCCGAGGCGGGGGCCTTTCTTATTTCGCCGTTCGTCGGCCGTATTCTCGACTGGCACAAAGCCAACGGCAGCCAAAAAGAATTTACTCCCCAACAGGATCCCGGCGTCGTGTCGGTCACGGAAATTTACCGTTACTACAAAGAACATGGCTATGAAACCGTGGTCATGGGCGCCAGTTTCCGCAACATCGGCGAAATTATCGAACTGGCCGGCTGCGACCGCCTGACCATCGCGCCGCCGTTGCTGAAAGAACTGGCCGAGAGCGATGGCCCGCTGGAGCGTAAACTATCCTATACGGGAAATATAAAGGCGCGTCCCGCAAAAATGACCGAAGCCGAATTCCTGTGGCAACATAACCATGATCCGATGGCGGTGGATAAGCTGGCGGACGGCATCCGCAAGTTTGCCGCCGATCAGGAAAAGTTGGAAACGCTGGTGAAAGAACTGCTGTAAACCGCAACAACAGCCACTACGGCCCGCTCTGCGGGCCATGTTTTGTCGGCTGGCCTTTAACCGGCAACTTGATATCATAAGCAAAATATTCGCAGCAGGATGATATCCATGAATACATGCCGCATAGGGCTGGTTTCCATCTCCGATCGCGCCGCCAAAGGTGTTTATCAGGATCAGGGTATCCCCGCGCTGGCCGCCTGGCTCACCGGGGCACTTGTGACGCCGTTCAAGCTGGAAACCCGTCTGGTACCCGATGAGCAGCTGCTGATTGAACAAACCCTCTGCGAGCTGGTGGATGAAATGGGCTGCCATCTGGTGTTGACCACCGGCGGTACCGGCCCCGCCCGCCGCGATGTGACCCCTGATGCGACGCTGGCGGTGGCGGATCGCGAAATGCCCGGCTTCGGCGAGCAGATGCGGCAAATCAGCCTGCATTTTGTGCCCACCGCCATTTTGTCCCGGCAGACCGCGGTCATCCGCAAGCAAGCCCTGATCCTTAATTTGCCCGGCCAGCCCCGCTCGATAAAAGAGACCTTGGAAGGAGTGAGGGATGAACAGGGCCAGGTGCTGGTGGCCGGCATTTTTGCCAGCGTCCCCTATTGCATCCAACTGCTGGAAGGCCCCTATGTGGACACCGACCCGGCCGTTGTATCCGCCTTCCGCCCCAAGAGCGCCCGGCTTCCGCCGACAGATGAGTGAAGACAGATGCGGGACGACAGGCCATTCAATCAACACAACACAGGCGTTGTCCCATTCACTAGTTATTGCACCGCCGGCCCTTTGCACGGGGGTGAAAAGGGTTTCCAGTGAGTATAAATATCTTTACAATGAACGTTATATTTTTTTCTTATCTCACCTGGCGTTAAACAAAAAATTATGCATGGCGATCCGCAGCGTCGTTTAAACCCGCAAGATTATAAAACCCTGTCCTTGGCCGCCTTGGGGGGCGCCCTTGAGTTTTATGATTTCATCATTTTTGTGTTTTTCGCCGGCGTGATGGGCAAGCTGTTTTTCCCGGCGGATTTGCCGGAATGGCTAAGACAAATGCAAACCTTCGGCATCTTTGCCGCCGGTTACCTGGCCAGGCCGCTTGGGGGCATCGTTATGGCGCATTTCGGCGATAAGGTCGGCCGCAAAAAGATGTTCAGTCTGTCGATATTGCTGATGGCGTTGCCGACCCTGCTGATGGGTATGTTGCCCACCTATGCTTCACTGGGGCTCGCCGCGCCGCTGTTGCTGTTGCTGTTGCGCATCCTGCAAGGGGCCGCCATTGGCGGCGAGGTCCCCGGCGCCTGGGTATTTGTGGCCGAACATGTGCCCCGCCGGCGTATCGGTTTCGCCTGCGGCACCTTAACCGCCGGGCTTACGGTGGGCATATTGCTCGGTTCGTTTGTCGCCACCTTGCTGAACGCCTTTATTTCTCCGTCGGGCATCGCTCAGTGGGGCTGGCGTATTCCCTTTTTCCTCGGCGGCGTCTTCGGGTTGGTGGCCATGTATCTGCGGCGCTGGCTGAGGGAAACGCCGGTGTTTATGGAAATGCAGAGCCGGCAAATGCTGGCGAAAGAGCTGCCGTTAAAATCAGTGGTCCTCAATCACCAAAAGGCGGTAATCCTTTCCATGCTGCTGACCTGGCTGTTGTCCGCCGGGATTGTGGTGGTTATCCTGATGGCCCCCCTGTGGTTGCAACAGCAGGCGGGGGTGCCCGCGGCCCTGGCGCTGGAAGCCAATTGCCTGGCCACCATTGCCCTGGCGGCGGGATGTGTGGTCACCGGCACGGTTATCGATGCTCTGGGTGCGGGTAAAACCTTTATCATCGGCTGTCTCATGCTGGCCGTATTCAGCTGGCTGTTTTACCACACCGGCGGCGGCCATCCGCTGCAATTATTCATCACCTATGGGTTGGCGGGGTTCAGCGTCGGCGTGGTGGGCGGAGTGCCTTACGTGATGGTGCATGCGTTTCCCCCCGCGGTGCGTTTCAGCGGAATTTCCTTCTCCTATAATATCGCTTACGCCGTTTTCGGCGGCTTAACGCCGATATTCGTCACCCTGCTGATGCGCATCACCCCCATGGCCCCGGCCTGGTATGTGTTGGGTCTGGCACTGATGGGCGTTGCGCTCGGGATATTCCTGCCGGCGGATTTACGCCGCCGATTCCCTGTGGGCGATGAGATTAGCTCCGTCGCCTGACTTGCCGGGAGACCTTCACGGGGCCGGGAGCTGTTTTCTTGCGACGGCGCACTCTTTATCTCGCCTGATCTCATTCAAGACTGATTTTCCTCGGAAAATATAAAATCCATATTATTCATAGTGATATTGTTATTTGGCTGCTTGCGACAATAATATGGCGGATCTAAGAGACGGGAAAAACAGCTTTTTTTTTACCCTTACCCCTTGATGCGGGGCGTAGTGGCCCCATCTTATTTGCAACCAACGTTGTTTAACCTGCAAACAAATAGCAGTCGGTAACTTGAAAACAGCTTATCCGGCCATATATCAGGTTTACGACCACAATGAATATGACTTTTTAGTGGAGATGTTTAGATGGGTAAAATTATTGGTATCGACTTGGGTACGACCAACTCTTGTATCGCAATCATTGAAGGCTCCAAACCTCGGGTGCTGGAAAACAGCGAAGGCGATCGTACTACCCCTTCCATTATTGCTTACACGCAGGACGGTGAAATTCTGGTTGGCCAACCAGCTAAACGTCAGTCCGTAACGAATCCAAAAAATACACTGTTCGCCATCAAGCGTTTGATCGGCCGCCGTTACGAAGACGAAGAAGTACAGCGTGACAAGAATATCATGCCGTACAGCATCGTCGCTTCCGACAATGGCGACGCCTGGCTGGACGTGAAAGGCCAGAAAATGGCCCCGCCGCAGATTTCCGCTGAAATCTTGAAAAAAATGAAAAAAACCGCGGAAGATTATCTTGGCGAACCGGTTACCGAAGCGGTTATCACCGTGCCGGCTTATTTTAACGATACCCAGCGTCAGGCCACCAAGGATGCGGGGCGTATCGCCGGTCTCGACGTTAAACGTATCATTAACGAACCCACCGCCGCGGCGCTGGCCTACGGTCTGGATAAAGAAGTCGGCAACCGCACCATCGCGGTGTATGACCTGGGCGGCGGTACGTTCGATATTTCCATTATCGAAATCGACGACGTGGACAACGAAAAAACCTTTGAAGTGCTGTCCACCAACGGCGACACCCATCTGGGTGGGGAAGACTTCGACAGCCGCCTGATCAATTATCTGGTTGATGAATTCAAGAAAGACCAGGGCATCGATTTGCGCCATGACCCGCTGGCAATGCAGCGTTTGAAAGAGTCCGCGGAAAAGGCCAAGATCGAGCTCTCTTCAGCTCAGCAGACCGACGTCAACCTGCCGTATATCACGGCGGATGCCACCGGTCCGAAACACATGAATATCAAGGTGACCCGCGCCAAGCTGGAATCCCTGGTGGAAGACCTGATTAAGCGCACCATGGATCCGCTGAAGATGGCCCTGAAGGATGCCGGGCTGTCGGTGAGCGATATCAAAGACGTTATTCTGGTGGGCGGTCAGACTCGTATGCCGCTGGTGCAGAAGACCGTTACCGATTTCTTCGGTAAAGAACCGCGCAAAGATGTCAACCCCGATGAAGCGGTGGCTATCGGCGCCGCGGTACAGGGCGGGGTATTGGCCGGTGATGTGAAAGACGTGTTGTTGCTGGACGTGACGCCTTTGTCCCTGGGTATCGAGACCATGGGCGGCGTGATGACGGCGCTTATCGCCAAGAACACCACCATCCCCACCAAGCACAGCCAGGTGTTCTCCACCGCGGAAGACAACCAGTCCGCCGTGACCATCCATGTGCTGCAAGGGGAACGTAAACGTGCCGCGGATAACAAGTCCCTGGGACAGTTTAATTTGGACGGCATCTCTGCGGCCATGCGCGGCATGCCGCAAATCGAAGTGACCTTCGATATCGATGCCGACGGTATCCTGCACGTGTCCGCTAAAGACAAGAACAGCGGCCGCGAACAGAAGATCACCATCAAAGCCTCTTCCGGCCTGAACGAGGAAGAAATCCAGAAGATGGTGCGGGAAGCTGAGGCCAATGCGGAATCGGACCGTAAGTTCGAAGAACTGGTTCAGACCCGCAACCAGGCCGACCATCTGCTGCACAGCACGCGTAAGCAGTTGGAAGAAGCGGGCGATAAGCTGCCGGCGGATGACAAGACTTCCATCGAGACCGCGCTGAGCGGCCTGGATACCGCGCTGAAAGGCGAAGACAAGGCGGAAATCGAAGCCAAGATGCAGGCGCTGATCCAGGTATCCGGCAAATTGCTGGAAGTGGCTCAGCAGCAGGCGGCACAGGCCGGCGCGGGAGCTGCGGGCGCAGGTGCAACTAATGCCGGCGCCGATGGGGCCAAGAAAGACGATGATGTCGTCGATGCCGAGTTTGAAGAAGTTAAAGATAAAAAATAATCGCCCTTGATCGGGCACAGCGGCGATGGCTGATATCGTGGCTGGCAACAGGCACGGGCGTTGGGGTAACCTTGCGCCCGTGTAAGCATGTTGAGGGCAGGAAGAGACAATGGCGAAGTCAGACTATTACGAGATTTTAGGCGTCTCCAGAGAAGGGGATGAGCGTGAAATCAAAAAGGCCTATAAACGCCTGGCAATGAAATTCCACCCGGATCGTAACCCAGGGAATGCAGAAGCCGAAGCAAAGTTCAAAGAAATCAAAGAAGCATATGAAATCCTGAATGACCCGCAAAAACGCGCGGCCTACGATCAATACGGCCATGCCGCTTTCGAACAAGGGGGCATGGGCGGCGGCAGCGGTGCCGGCGGAGCGGATTTCACCGATATATTCGGCGATGTGTTCGGCGATATTTTTGGCGGCGGTCGCCGCCAGCGCGCCAGCCGCGGTTCGGATCTCCGCTACAATATGGAGCTGACGCTGGAAGAGGCGGTGCGCGGCGTCACCAAGGAAATCCGTATCCCCGCCCTGGAAGAGTGCGACGTTTGCCACGGCAGCGGCGCCAAGCCGGGCACCTCTCCCATCACCTGTCCCACCTGTCATGGCGCCGGGCAGGTGCAGATGCGTCAGGGCTTTTTCGCGGTGCAGCAAGCCTGTCCCACTTGTCAGGGACGCGGCAAGATTATCAAGGATCCCTGTCATAAATGCCACGGACACGGCCGGCTAGAGAAGGCCAAAACCCTGTCGGTTAAAATACCGGCCGGGGTGGATACCGGCGATCGCATCCGTCTGGCGGGGGAAGGGGAAGCCGGGGACCATGGCGCGCCGGCCGGGGATCTGTACGTTCAGGTCCAGGTTCGCCAGCATCCTATTTTCGAACGTGAAGATAATAATCTGTTTTGTGAAGTCCCGATCAATTTCGCCATGGCGGCATTGGGCGGCGAAATCGAAGTGCCGACCCTGGACGGCCGGGTAAAACTGAAGGTGCCGGCGGAAACGCAAACCGGCAAACTGTTCAGGATGCGCGGCAAAGGGGTTAAATCGGTACGCGGCGGCGCTCAGGGCGATCTGCTGTGCCGGGTCGTGGTGGAAACGCCGGTTAAACTCAACGACAAACAGAAACAGTTATTGAACGAACTGGAAGAGAGTTTCGGCGGCCCCAGCGGTGCGCAAAACAGTCCGCGCTCCAAAAGCTTTCTCGATGGCGTGAAGAAATTTTTTGACGACTTGACGCGTTAAATCTCCTTGAGGGTCCGCTCGCTGCCCGTGGCGACGGCCTCACGGTTGCTTTTTCCCCGAAGCCTTGCTGATGGCCCCGGGTGTTGCAGAAAGCCCCTGGTCTTGCTAACGGCCCTGGTCTTTTTAAGGGATAGTTAACGGCAATGCTGTCCAGGGGCGGTTATTTTTCGATCGCGGCGGCTTTGATTTTGCGACGCGGTCCGCGCAAGCTCCCGGTTATCACTACCTTTTCTTTACCCATCGCCTTATTTTCCGCACAATAAAGCTTCTTCAGCAAACTCAGAGGAAAGGGATTTTGACTGCTTTTATTCGCCGCTGGCTGACCCACGAGGCCTCAAGCGGTGTATTACTTATTGTGGCCGCGCTGGCGGCGTTAATCATGGCCAATTCCCCGGCACGGCTGACCTATGATGCCGCTTTGTATTTCCCCCAGGCCGGCGCGCACGGCGCTTCCTTGAACCTGCTTGCGTTTATCAATGACGGTTTGATGGCGCTGTTTTTTTTGCTCATCGGCCTGGAGGTGAAACGCGAGCTTCTTCAGGGGGCGCTGGCCAGCCGTGCCCAGGCGGCTTTCCCCGCCATCGCGGCGCTGGGGGGCATGATAGCGCCGGCCATCCTCTTTATGTTGGTGAACAGGTCCGCACCGGCCAATCACGCCGGCTGGGCTATTCCGACGGCGACGGATATCGCGTTTGCGGTGGGCGTGCTGGCGCTGCTGGGAAAACGGGTGCCCGCCAGTCTGAAAGCCTTTCTACTGGCGCTGGCCATCATTGACGATTTGGGCGCCATCATCATCATCGCCCTGTTCTATAACCACAATCTTTCCCTGGCTGCGCTGGCGGGCGCGGGTGTGATGATAGCGATAATGCTGCTGATGAATCGTAGAAATATCAGCCATCCCGGCCTTTATCTGCTGGCCGGCGTGGCGCTGTGGGGATGCGTTCTGCTCTCCGGCATCCATGCCACCCTGGCCGGGGTGATCGCCGGCGGCCTGATACCGCTGAGCCTGCCGGGGCGGGCCTATTCCCCCGCCCTGGTGCTGGAGCATAGATTGCAGCCCTGGGTCATTTATTTGATCCTGCCGCTGTTCGCGTTTGCCAATGCCGGGGTCTCTTTGCAGGGCTTGAAGCCCGCCAGTCTGCTTTCGCTGCTGCCGGCCGGCATCGCCGCCGGACTCATCCTGGGTAAGCCGGTGGGGATAATGATTTTTTGCTATCTGTCCGTCAGGCTGCGCATGGCGCGTTTGCCGGATGGCGTGATCATGGGGCAGATTGCCGCCGCTGCGGTGCTGTGCGGTATCGGTTTCACCATGTCGATTTTTATTGCCGGCCTGGCATTCGGTACCGGCGCGGGCAATGAACAGTTGACCCTGGCCAAGCTGGGTATCCTGTCAGGTTCGGCAATATCGGCAATCGCCGGATATCTGGTGCTGCGAAGAGTTTTACCCGTGTCGGCGGTTTTAGTCCGGGGAGATGAGTGATGCTATCCGTGCGAGAACGTTTTCTGGATTATGGCCGGGCGGGTCGCGGCAGGGCATCATAGTCGCGAACGCCCATTTGGGGCGGGGCGTGATGAGATCGGACGCATAAAAAAACCGCCGTAAGGCGGTTTTTTTAACAAATACCAACGGGGTTGCAGTGGTTACTGCATAGCGTTGATACGCGCGGTCAGATTAGATTTATGACGCGCCGCTTTGTTCTTGTGGATCAAACCTTTACTGGCCTGACGGTCCACAAGGGGCTGCATAACAGAAAATGCACTCTGCGCAGCTTCTTTATCACCTGAATCGATAGCCGCGTATACCTTCTTAACAAAGGTACGCATCATGGAGCGACGGCTTGCATTGTGCTGACGACGCTTCTCAGACTGTACGGCGCGTTTCTTAGCTGATTTGATATTAGCCAAGGTCCAACTCCCAAACGTGTTCTATGAGACAATTCAAAGGCCGAGGAATATGCCCTTTCAGCCTTCTTTTGTCAATGGATTTGTGCAAATAAGCGCCGCTCAATAACGCAACGCCTGTTACAATGTGATGGCGCAGGATTCTACCAGTTTCAGCCCAAGGAATACAGTGTTTGCAGTGAAAAAAGCGATTATCGCTAATAAAGAAATGATTTCGCCCCCCGGTCCCCCGGCCACGGGGAGCGGAAAACTCCGCGCCGGGCAGAATAACCTGCGAAAAAAACCGGACCGGGCAATATAAGCATGGTTTTCTCCGCTGTTACGGGCAAAGATTGGATTCGCGGGTTAACCTTAGGCTCCGTACAAGGTATAATCCGCCGATTTCCATTGTCTTGAGCCTGCTATGAAGCTTATTCGCGGCATACATAATCTTCAGGCGCGTCACCCCGGGTGCGTGCTCACCATCGGCAATTTTGACGGTTTTCATCGCGGGCATCAGGCGTTGATCGCGCAATTGCAGTCCGAGGGCCGAAAAAGAGGCCTGCCGGTGATGGTGATGATCTTCGAACCCCAGCCGCAAGAACATTTTGCCGGCCGGGACGCTCCGGCGCGGCTGACTCGTCTGCGGGATAAAGTGAAGTACCTGGCCCAGGCCGGGGTGGACATAGTACTCTGTGTGAAGTTTGATCAGCGTTTTGCCGCCATGGACGCCCGGACATTTGTTTCCCGGCTGCTGGTGGAAAAACTCGGCGTCAGGCTGCTTTGCGTGGGGGATGATTTTCGTTTCGGCGCCTGCCGCGAGGGTGATTATGCCTTTTTACAGCAGGCGGGCGCCGAGGCGGGTTTTGATGTCATGAGCACCGCCACTTACACTGAGGGCGGTTTGCGCATCAGCAGCACGGCGGTGCGGGAAGCGCTGAACGGCGATGAACTGGCCGTGGCCGAAATGCTGCTGGGCCATCCCTATCGTATCTCCGGCCGGGTGGAGCATGGCGACGAGCTGGGCCGCACCCTGGGATTCCCCACCGCGAATGTTTCGCTGAAAAAGCGCCCGGCGCCCATCAACGGCGTTTATGCGGTTGAGGTCTCTGGGCTGTCGGCCACGCCGTTGCCCGGCGTGGCCAATATCGGCACCAGGCCGACGGTGGCCGGGTTGGTGCCGCGGCTGGAAGTCCATTTACTGGATGTGGCGATGGACCTGTACGGCCGTCATATAGAAGTGGTGTTTCGTGCTAAATTGCGTAAGGAACAACGGTTTGCCTCCCTTGATGAGTTGAAGCGGCAAATCCAGAATGATGTGGTGACCGGCCGGACGTTTTTTGCACTGACGGCACCCTTTTAAAACTCTCAAACCGAAAACGGAATCGAGAATCGAATGAGTGATTACAAAAATACCCTGAATTTGCCGGACACAGGGTTCCCGATGCGCGGCGATCTGGCCAAGCGCGAGCCTGGCATGCTGCAACGTTGGTATGAACAGGACCTGTACGGGATTATTCGTCATGCCAAAAAAGGGAAAAAAAGCTTTATTCTGCATGACGGCCCTCCTTATGCGAACGGCAATATTCATATCGGTCATTCGGTTAATAAGATTCTTAAAGACATTATCATCAAGTCCAAGGGGCTGATGGGCTATGACTCACCTTATGTGCCCGGCTGGGATTGTCACGGCCTGCCTATTGAATTGAAGGTTGAACAGCTGATCGGCAAACCGGGGGAAAAGGTCAGCGCCGCCGAGTTCCGCGCCGCCTGCCGTAAATATGCCGCCGAACAGGTTGCCGGCCAGAAAAAGGATTTTATCCGTCTCGGCGTGCTGGGTGACTGGGAGCATCCCTACCTGACGATGAATTTCGGCACCGAAGCCAATATTATCCGCGCCCTTGGCAAGATCATCGAAAACGGCCATTTGCAGAAAGGGGCCAAGCCGGTGCATTGGTGCATCGACTGCCGTTCCGCCCTGGCGGAAGCCGAGGTGGAATATTACGACCGGACTTCCCCGTCCATCGACGTGGCGTTCCCGGCGGTGGATGCCGCCGCCGTGGCGGCGAAATTCGGCGTCTCCTCCTTCAGCGGGCCGCTGTCGCTGGTCATCTGGACCACCACACCCTGGACCCTGCCGGCCGACCGGGGAATTTCCGTACACCCGGATTACGACTACCAGCTGGTGGCGGTGGGCGGGCAGAACTGGATCCTGGCCGCCTCCCTGGTGGAAAGCGTTATGGCGCGAGCCGGCGTCACGCACTGGACGGTTCTGGGCGGTTGTAAAGGCAGCGCGCTGGAACTGCTGCGCTTCCAGCATCCGTTCATGGGCTTCGACGTGCCGGTGATCCTGGGCCTGCACGTGACGCTGGAAGCCGGTACCGGCGCGGTGCATACCGCCCCCGGCCATGGTCCGGACGACTACGTCATCGGCCAGCAATACGGTCTGGAAGTCTCCAATCCGGTGGGTCCGGACGGTTGCTTCCTGCCCGGGACCTATCCCGGCCTGGACGGCCTGCAGGTTTTTAAAGCCAACGATGTGATCGTGCAACTGCTGCGCGACCGCGGCGCGCTGGTGCACGTGGAAAAACTGCTGCACAGCTACCCGCACTGCTGGCGCCACAAAACGCCGATTATCTTTCGCGCCACGCCGCAGTGGTTTATCAGCATGGATAAAAAGGGACTGCGCCAGCGTTCCCTGGAAGAGATCAAGGATGTGCAGTGGATCCCCACCTGGGGCCAGGCCCGCATCGAGAATATGGTGGCCAACCGCCCCGACTGGTGTATTTCCCGACAACGCACCTGGGGCGTGCCGATGTCGCTGTTCGTGCACAAAGATACCGAGGAGCTCCATCCCCGGACCCTGGAACTGATGGAAGAAGTGGCGAAACGGGTGGAACAGCAGGGTATCCAGGCCTGGTGGGATCTGGATCCGGCAGAACTGCTGGGGGCCGATGCGGCCAACTATGTCAAGGTGCCCGATACGCTGGATGTCTGGTTTGATTCGGGATCCACCCACTCGTCGGTGGTTGCGGTGCGGCCCGAATTCGCCGGCCACGAGCCGGACATGTACCTGGAAGGCTCCGATCAGCACCGAGGCTGGTTTATGTCGTCCCTGATGATCTCCACCGCCATGAAGGGGCGGGCGCCATACCGCCAGGTACTGACCCATGGTTTTACCGTCGACGGACAGGGACGCAAGATGTCCAAATCCATCGGTAACACCGTCAGTCCGCAGCAGGTGATGGACAAGCTGGGAGCGGATATCCTGCGCTTGTGGGTCGCCTCTACGGATTATACCGGCGAAATAGCGGTATCGGACGAAATCCTCAAGCGTTCCGCCGATTCCTATCGCCGTATTCGTAATACCGCGCGGTTTCTGCTGGCGAACCTGAACGGTTTCGATCCCGCGCTGCACAGCGTCAAACCGGAAAAGATGGTGGTGCTGGATCGCTGGGCAGTGGGGCGGGCGCAGGCGGCTCAGGCCGATATTATCGCCGCCTATGACAGTTACGACCTGCATAACGTGGTGCAGCGCATGATGCAGTTCTGCTCGGTGGAAATGGGCTCGTTCTACCTGGATATCATCAAGGATCGCCAGTACACCACCAAGGCGGACAGTATCGCCCGCCGCAGTTGCCAGACCGCGCTGTACCATATCGTTGAGGCGCTGGTGCGCTGGATGGCGCCGATTCTCTCCTTTACCGCCGATGAGATCTGGAGCTTTATGCCCGGTAAACGTTCACAGTACGTCTTTACCGAAGAGTGGTATGACGGTCTGTTCGGGCTGGACGAAGGTGAGACCATGAACGATGCTTACTGGGATCAGGTGCTGAAAGTGCGCGGCGAAGTGAATAAAGTGCTGGAACAGGCCCGCGCCGATAAGCGTATCGGCGGCTCCCTGGAAGCCAGCGTCACCCTGTATGCCGACGCATCCCTGGCGCAGACTCTGCGCGCTCTTGGTGATGAACTCTACTTCGCCCTGTTGACGTCCCGGGCGCAAGTGGCGGATTACAGCGCGGCGGGTGACGACGCCCAGCAGGCCGAGGGTCTGAAAGGATTGAAAATTGAACTGGTGAATGCCGAGGGCCAGAAATGTCCCCGCTGTTGGCATTTTGAGATGGATATCGGTGCAAACCCCGAACATCCGGAAATCTGCGGTCGCTGCGTCACTAACGTGGCGGGCGCCGGCGAAGAGCGTAAGTTTGTCTGATGAAAACATCCCTGACGTCAACCGGATTACGCTGGCTATGGCTGGCAGTGGTGGTACTGGTCATTGATCTCGGCACCAAACAGTGGATTATGACCCACTTTATGCTGCATGAAACCATGGCTGTCGTACCGTCTGTCAATATTTTCTATGCACAAAATTTCGGCGCGGCCTTCAGCTTCCTGGCGGATAAGGGCGGCTGGCAGCGTTGGCTATTTGCGCTGATTGCCCTGGTTATCGCTATTGCGCTGGTGTCTATGATGTACCGGTCGGATTATCGTCAACGGATGTCCAATTGCGCTTATGCCCTGATTATCGGCGGCGCCCTGGGAAACCTGTCCGATCGGCTGGTGCACGGGGTGGTCATTGACTTTATCGACGTCTACGTCAATGAGTGGCATTGGCCGACGTTCAACGTGGCGGATTCCGCAATTTGTATCGGTGCGGTATTGATCGTGTTGGAAGGGTTTTTACGCCCTTCCGACCGGGCCGCCAAGCAGAAAGGCTGAGTATCATGACCGAACAGGTGCAGTCCGACAGCGCGGTGCTGGTGCATTTTGATCTCAAGCTCGAGGACGGGACCCTGGCGGAATCCACTCGCAGGCAGAATAAACCGGCGCTGTTCCGCCTGGGGGACCAGAGCCTCTCGGCGGCATTGGAACAGGCCCTGCTGGGATTGCGGGTGGGGGATAAAAAATCCTTTTCCCTGGCCCCCGATGAGGCGTTCGGACCCTCGAATCCCGATTTGGTCCAATTCTTCTCGCCGCGGGATTTTGTGGATACCGGCGTGCCGGAAGAGGGCACCATCATGCTGTTTACCGCCATGAACGGCAATGAAATGCCCGGCGTGGTCCTGGCGGTGACGGACGAATCCGTCACGGTGGATTTTAATAATCCGCTGGCCGGCCGCCGGGTTTTTTTTGATATCGATGTTTTGGCTATCGATCCGCAGCAGGAGGATAAAAATGCGCATATTACTGGCTAACCCCCGCGGATTCTGCGCTGGTGTCGACCGGGCCATCAGCATTGTGGAACGGGCGCTGGAAATCTACGGCGCCCCCATCTATGTCCGCCACGAAGTGGTGCATAACCGTTATGTGGTGGATGCGCTGCGCGCCGGTGGAGCGATTTTTATTGAACAAATCGGCGAGGTTCCGGACGGTTCCATACTGATTTTCTCCGCCCACGGCGTGTCGCAGGCGGTGCGCAGCGAGGCGAAGAATCGGGATCTGACGGTATTCGACGCCACCTGCCCCTTGGTAACCAAGGTGCATATGGAGGTGGCGCGCGCCAGCCGCAAAGGCACGGAGGCGATTCTTATCGGCCACGCCGGGCATCCTGAGGTGGAAGGCACCATGGGGCAATACAGTAACCCGGCGGGCGGCATGTATCTGGTGGAGTCGCCGGCGGATGTCTGGAAGCTGCGGGTCAAGAATGAAGCCGACCTGACGTTCATGACCCAGACCACGCTTTCCGTGGACGATACCTCCGAGGTCATCGATGCCCTGCGCGAGCGCTTTCCCCGCATCGTCGGACCGCGCAAAGACGATATCTGCTATGCCACCACCAATCGCCAGGAAGCCGTACGGGATTTGGCGGCCGAGGCGGACGTCGTGCTGGTGGTGGGTTCTAAAAATTCCTCCAACTCCAACCGGCTGGCGGAGCTGGCTCAACGGGCGGGTAGACCGGCCTACCTGATTGATAGCGCCTCGGACATCCAGGAGAGCTGGCTGCGGGGCATGGCGGCGGTCGGGGTTACCGCCGGTGCTTCCGCACCGGATGTCCTGGTCAAGGCGGTGATTGAGCGATTACGGGCCCTGGGTGGCGTGGACGTGGAAGAGCGCCAGGGCCGGGAAGAGAATATCGTGTTTGAAGTGCCGAAAGAACTGCGGGTAAAAGTGCAGATAGTGGAGTAAGTCGACCGGACGCTTTGCAAATGGGCTAAATAAATAAACATTCGAGATTGTTGACAAAGTTCCCGCCTTATTGATTCCGAGTTTGATTGTAAGCAATCTCAAATGAATAAACATTCATTTGGTCCGTAGTCATTCCCGCTAATATCCCTCCTTTTCTATCGTATTATCCTTATCATGGGTTAAATAAACTGGCGGCGGCCGGCGCCTCCGGTTAACCTGATACTGATTTTTCACTTAGCAGAGAGAGCATGGATATGACACCAATCCGCATAGCCGTCGTCGGGGCGGGGGGCCGCATGGGCCGGCAATTGATCCAGGCGGTGCAACAATCTGAATCCGCTTGCCTGGGGGCGGCAATCGAGCGGGAGGGCTCGAGCCTGCTGGGTACCGATGCCGGCGAACTGGCGGGCTTGGGCCATATCGATGTCAGGGTCGGCCATAGCCTGAATGAAGTAAAAGACCGGTTTGACATACTGATTGATTTCACCCGCCCCGAAGGCACCCTGGAATACCTGGCTTTTTGTCAAACCCATGGCAAAGGCATGATTATCGGCACCACCGGCTTTGATGAGCGGCAAAAAGACCTGATTCAGAAGGCATCCCGAGATATTGCCATTGTTTTTGCCGCTAATTTCAGCGTCGGCGTGAATGTGATGCTTAAGTTGCTTGAAAAAACCGCCCGGGTGATGGGTGAGCATTGCGATATCGAAATTATCGAAGCTCATCATCGCCATAAAGTGGATGCGCCGTCCGGTACCGCCCTGGCCATGGGCGAAACCATCGCCACAGCGTTGGGACGCCAATTGAAGGATTGCGCCGTTTATAGCCGCGAGGGTTATACCGGTGAGCGTAAGCCGAATACCATCGGCTTCGCCGTCGTGCGCGCCGGGGATATTGTGGGAGAACATACGGCGATGTTTGCGGATATCGGCGAGCGTGTGGAGATAAGCCATAAGGCTTCCAGCCGCATGACCTTTGCAAATGGCGCTGTTCGGTCGGCAATATGGCTTAAAGGCAAAAAAGCAGGGCTTTATAATATGAATAATGTGCTGGATCTTGACAGTTTATAACAAGATAAAAAGCGTTTTCGCGGATTGTGAACATTCATCCTTATGTTTTTTATCTGATATTTAAAATAATTTTTTTAAGATTTAAAAACAAGGGCTAGTTCGTAAAATATCGTCTAAGCGGGTATAAAGAGAGATTTTTATAGTGATTTTTCACTGAATTCCGCGTTTTGCCCCTAATTGGCCTCGTTCAAGGATTGGCCCTCACTAAATTAACGCGTTTCAAGCAGGCAACCGATTACTTCTGCGCTATTACAGTGCTTTTTGACCGGTTCGCCCTGTTCAACCGGTGAAATAACGATTAATTAAACGAATTAGCGTTGCGGGGGTAGACAAGTGCTCCATGCATCTTTAAAATGCGCCCAATTTGCCAAAAATCCACCTTGAAGGTGTTTTTTGCATTGATTAAGATGGCTAAATCTGAATTAATATGCAAATACAATGACTGAATATTCCTTGGAGGGTGTTTTGATAAAGTCAGCGCTGTTGGTTCTGGAAGACGGAACCCAATTCCACGGTCGGGCCATCGGGGCAGAGGGTACGGCGGTGGGGGAAGTGGTCTTCAATACCTCGATGACCGGTTATCAAGAAATTCTCACCGATCCCTCCTATTCCCGCCAAATCGTTACTCTTACTTATCCCCATATCGGCAATGTCGGCACTAACGAAGAAGACGAAGAATCCTCCTTCATTCAGGCGCAGGGCCTGGTCATCCGGGACTTGCCGCTGATAGCGAGCAACTTTCGCAGCACAGGTTCACTGTCGGACTATCTTAAAAAAAATAATGTGGTGGGTATCGCCGATATCGATACGCGTAAACTGACCCGGCTGCTGCGGGAGAAAGGGGCGCAAAACGGCTGCATTATCGCCGGCGATGCTCCCGACGCCGAGCTGGCGCTGCAAAAGGCGCGGCAGTTCCCGGGCCTGAAGGGCATGGATCTGGCGAAGGAAGTCAGCACCGCCGAGCAATATCCCTGGACCCAGGGCAGCTGGCGACTTGAGGGCGGCCTGCCGGCACCGGTGCCCGCCGCCTCCTTGCCGTTCCATGTAGTGGCTTATGACTACGGCATCAAGCGCAATATCATGCGCCTGCTGGTGGATCGCGGCTGCCGTCTGACGGTGGTGCCGGCGCAGACCCCGGCGGCGGACGTCCTGGCAATGAACCCGGACGGCATCTTCCTGGCGAACGGCCCCGGCGACCCGGAGCCCTGTGATTATGCCATTGCCGCCATTAAAACCTTTCTTGAAACCGAGATACCGGTGTTTGGCATTTGCCTCGGACATCAGCTGTTGGCGCTGGCCAGCGGCGCCAAAACCCTGAAAATGAAATTCGGCCATCACGGCGGCAACCATCCGGTGAAGGATCTGGACGCCAATCGGGTGATGATAACCGCGCAAAACCATGGCTTCGCGGTGGATGAAACGTCGCTGCCGGCGACGCTGCGGGTCACCCATGTCTCGCTGTTCGACGGTTCGTTGCAGGGCATTTGCCGCACCGATAAGCCGGCGTTCAGCTTCCAGGGGCATCCGGAAGCCAGCCCCGGCCCCCATGACGCGGGTCCGCTGTTCGATCACTTTATAGAATTGATTAAGTCATATCGTTCTCAGGCAAAATAATCAGGAGCCAAGCAATGCCAAAACGTACAGATATAACCAGTATCCTGATTCTGGGTGCCGGCCCGATTGTCATCGGCCAGGCGTGCGAGTTCGATTATTCCGGCGCGCAGGCCTGCAAGGCGCTGCGTGAAGAGGGTTATCGGGTGGTGCTGGTGAATTCCAACCCGGCCACCATCATGACCGATCCCGATATGGCGGATGCCACCTATATCGAGCCCATTCATTGGGAAGTGGTGCGCAAAATCATAGAAAAAGAGCGTCCCGACGCCATACTGCCCACCATGGGCGGCCAGACGGCGCTGAACTGCGCACTGGAACTGGAGCGGGAAGGGGTGCTGGCGGAGTTCGGCGTCACCATGATAGGCGCCACCGCCGACGCCATTGATAAAGCGGAGGACCGGCGCCGGTTCGACCAGGCCATGAAGAAAATCGGCCTGGAAACCGCCCGTTCCGGCATTGCCCACAATATGGAAGAAGCGCTGGCGGTGGCCGCCGACGTGGGGTTCCCCTGTATTATCCGTCCCTCCTTCACCATGGGCGGCTCCGGCGGCGGCATTGCCTACAATCGTGAAGAGTTCGAGGAAATCTGCGAACGCGGCCTCGACCTTTCACCCACCACTGAATTGCTGATTGACGAATCCCTCATTGGCTGGAAAGAGTATGAGATGGAGGTGGTGCGGGATAAAAACGACAACTGCATCATCGTCTGCTCCATTGAGAATATGGACGCCATGGGCATCCACACCGGCGACTCCATTACCGTTGCGCCGGCGCAAACCCTCACCGACAAAGAGTACCAAATCATGCGTAACGCCTCCATGGCGGTTCTGCGTGAAATCGGTGTGGAAACCGGCGGATCGAACGTGCAGTTCTCGGTGAATCCGGAAAACGGCCGCTTGATTATTATTGAAATGAACCCGCGCGTCTCCCGCTCTTCGGCCCTGGCCTCAAAGGCCACCGGCTTCCCTATCGCCAAAGTGGCCGCCAAGCTGGCGGTGGGCTATACGCTGGATGAACTGATGAACGATATCACCGGCGGACGTACGCCGGCGTCCTTCGAGCCTTCCATCGATTATGTCGTCACCAAGATACCCCGCTTCAATTTCGAGAAATTCGCCGGCGCCAACGATCGGTTGACGACCCAGATGAAATCCGTGGGAGAAGTGATGGCCATCGGCCGCACCCAGCAGGAATCTCTGCAAAAGGCCCTGCGCGGACTGGAAGTGGGCGCCACCGGTTTTGACCCCAAGGTCAGCCTGGACGACCCGGAAGCGCTGACGAAGATTCGCCGCGAGCTGAAAGATGCCGGCGGCGACAGAATCTGGTATATCGCCGATGCGTTCCGCGCCGGGCTGTCGGTGGACGGGGTGTATAACCTCACCAATATCGACAAATGGTTCCTGGTGCAGATTGAAGAGCTGGTGCAGCTGGAAAACGATGTGGCGAAGCGGGGCGTGACCGCCCTGGACGCCGACTTCCTGCGCCATCTGAAGCGCAAGGGCTTCGCCGATGCGCGCCTGGCGACCCTGGCGGGGGTGTCGGAAGGCGAAATCCGCAAACTGCGGGAAGTGTTCAATCTCCATCCGGTTTATAAACGGGTGGATACCTGCGCGGCGGAGTTCGCCACTGATACCGCGTATATGTACTCCACCTACGATGAAGAGTGCGAATCCAATCCGACACGGGATCGTGAAAAGATTATGGTGCTGGGGGGGGGACCCAACCGTATCGGCCAGGGCATCGAATTTGATTATTGCTGCGTGCATGCGTCGCTGGCCCTGAGGGAAGACGGCTACGAGACCATTATGGTCAACTGCAATCCCGAAACGGTTTCCACCGATTACGATACCTCCGACCGCCTTTATTTCGAGCCGGTGACCCTTGAGGATGTGCTGGAAATCGTGCGCGTCGAGCAGCCCAAGGGCGTCATCGTGCAGTACGGCGGCCAGACTCCCCTGAAACTGGCCCGTGAATTGGAAGCCGCCGGCGTGCCGATTATCGGCACCAGCCCTGATGCCATCGACCGCGCCGAAGACCGCGCCCGTTTCCAACAGGCGGTGGAAAGGCTGGGGCTGAAACAGCCGGCCAACGCCACGGTGACCACCATCGATCAGGCGGTGGAAAAAGCGGCCACTATCGGTTATCCGCTGGTGGTGCGACCCTCGTATGTGCTCGGGGGCCGGGCGATGGAAATTGTTTATGACGATGTGGATCTGCTGCGTTATTTTCAAAACGCTGTCAGCGTGTCCAACGATGCGCCGGTGCTGCTTGACCGGTTCCTGGACGACGCGGTGGAAGTGGATGTGGACGCGATTTGCGACGGCGAGCAGGTGCTTATCGGCGGCATTATGGAACATATCGAGCAGGCTGGGGTTCACTCCGGCGACTCGGCCTGTTCGCTGCCTTGTTATACCCTGAGCCTGGAAATTCAGGATGTCATGCGCCACCAGGTGGAGAAGCTGGCGTTTGAGCTGCGGGTACGCGGCCTGATGAATGTGCAGTTCGCCGTCAAGGCCAACGAAGTCTATCTCATCGAGGTAAACCCCCGCGCCGCGCGCACGGTGCCGTTTGTCTCCAAGGCCACCGGGGTTCCGTTGGCGAAAGTGGCCGCCCGGGTGATGGTGGGACAATCCCTGGCGCAACAGGGTGTGACCAAAGAGGTTATTCCGCCTTATTACTCGGTGAAGGAAGTGGTGCTGCCGTTTAATAAATTCCAGGGCGTCGACCCGATCCTCGGGCCGGAAATGCGTTCCACCGGCGAGGTGATGGGCGTCGGCCGGACATTTGCCGAAGCTTTCGGCAAAGCCATGCTGGGCAGCCAGTCACACATGAAAAAATCCGGCCGGGCACTGCTGTCGGTGCGTGAAGGGGATAAGGGGCGGGTGGTGGATTTGGCGGCCAAATTGCTGAAACACGGCTTTGAACTTGACGCTACCCACGGTACCGCGGTGGTGCTGGGTGAAGCGGGCATCAATCCCCGATTGGTAAATAAGGTTCATGAAGGCCGTCCCCATATCCAGGACCGCATCAAAAACGGCGAATACAGCTATATCGTCAATACCACCGCCGGTCGTCAGGCCATCGCGGATTCCAAGCTGATTCGGCGCAGCGCGCTGCAGTACAAAGTGCATTACGACACCACCATGAACGGTGGTTTCGCTACCGCCATGTCGCTGAATTCAGACCCCACCGAGCGGGTGATTTCCGTGCAGGAGATGCATATACAGCTAAAGAACGCCTGAATGCCGGACCGTAATCAGGTAGTTTCCCTATATCAGACTGCTGACAAACGTACTCGGAGTCAATGAGGCGGGACAGGCTGTCAGAAGAGTAAACCGTCCGCGCCAGGGACCAAAGCGCCAGGAGCGTTTTGGAACAACGCCGTCAGGCGTTGGCCCGTAGGGTGAGTCTCAGGGATGAGAGTCATAATCGCGCGGATCGAGCCTACAGGGACGTATTCACGGCGTGTTTACGATCTGGCAGTCTGTCCCGACCGGGCACCGTGTCATCAAGCTCAGATAGATTCCCTATCCGTTTGCGGCCAGGGCGTTTTTGTGCTGCAATAAGGCCCAATTTAACGGCGGTGACCGATAATCGGTAGAATGCCCGCTTTAACCGGAGACAACATGTCCGACAGTGATCCTAACCCTAGATACTGTTTTTATATAAGGGAAGCCTGTTGCTGTTCGTCGCCGGTGCGTAACGCCTGAGTCCCCGAACCGAGAGGCTTTCCACTTGATTGGTAAGCTTCTTGTACCGGGGATTGCGTTATGCGCCTTGTATTACCCACCAACTATTTTTTACACTTCAAACCCTGTTTTGGCTCTCGACTCTCTGCGTGCTTGCCATCCTCTTCCATGTCTGGCGGGAAAGCAGAGGTTCCCATACCTAACGACAGCTCGGATGAACGTTGCGCCGCCAGGCCCGGCCGATTGTTTTCGATCCGGACTATTTTGTTTTGTCATTTAACGCTGCGGACACAATTTTCAGGCATACCTTTGCAGTACCCGCATCAGGAACGATGCCAACTGCCGTTGTCCGGCTCCCATTGATGGGAGCGGATTAAAAAAATTTTTGCATGTGTCGGAGCTTTTTCATGCGCCTAAGTATCATTCCACCTTCATTTAATAACTCCGCCTGGCGTTTGCTGCCCAATCGCTGGGATTTCATCGCGTTCCCGCTGATCATCTGCCTGATCGCCATGGCCACCCTGGGCTACCATCAGTCGATGGAACCCATCTCGGTGTTAAAAACCCAGTCGATTTCGCTGTCGCCGTCGATGCTGCCCGAGTATGCGCTGCGCACCACGTTAAGGATGTTGGCCGCCATGGCGGCATCGCTGATTTTCACCTTGGTTTACGGCACTCTGGCAGCCAAAAGCCGGCGTGCTGAAAAAGTCTTGATCCCAATGCTGGATATTTTGCAGTCGGTTCCGGTACTGGGCTATATCTCTTTTACCGTAACCTTTTTTGTGGCGTTATTCCCCGGTCGGGTAGCCGGCGCGGAGTTCGCCGCTATCTTCGCCATTTTCACCAGCCAGGCGTGGAATATGACGTTTAGCTTTTATCAATCGCTCACCACCGTGCCGCGGGATCTGGTGGAAGTCTCGCGCAGTTTTCACCTTACCGCCTGGCAGCGATTCTGGAAGCTGGAAGTCCCTTACTCGTTGCCCGGCATGATCTGGAATATGATGATGTCGATGTCGGGAGGCTGGTTTTTTGTGGTGGCCTCGGAAGCGATTACCGTCGGCAATAATACCTTTGCCTTGCCCGGGATTGGTTCATATCTCTCCCAGGCCATTGCCCAGCGTAACCTGGGGGCGGTGGGATATGTGATTGTCGTGATGGCGCTGGTGATCCTGGCCTATGATCAATTGCTGTTCCGGCCGCTGGTGGCCTGGGCGGATAAATTCCGTATGGAAAATACCGCCTCCGCCACCGCACCCGGTTCCTGGCTGCTTAATGTGATACGCCGGACCCATTTGATCACTCAGGTGTTGCAACCCATCGGCTGGTCCCTGGCGACGCTGGCCCGCATTCCCCTGCGGTTGCCGTCGCTGCGGGGCGTCAACAACGGCCCCGCGGGGAGGGTGGAGCGTAAACCGTCGAAAGTCGTTGATGGGATTTGGGGGCTTATCGTGGTGGGGATAACCCTTTACCTGGCATGGCGTGTGGTCACCTATGTCAGCACCGGCGTCGGGTTACCGGAAATCTGGCAGGTTTTGTCTCTGGGGTTCCTGACCCTGTTGCGGGTCTTTATCTTGATCATTATCGCCTCGATTATCTGGGTTCCCCTCGGCGTGATGATTGGTTTGCGGCCGGCGCTGGCGGAAAAAGTCCAGCCGGTTGCGCAGTTTCTGGCGGCTTTCCCGGCCAATCTGCTCTTCCCGGTCTTTGTGGTGGCGATTGTGACATTTCATCTCAATCCCGATATCTGGCTGTCGCCGCTGATTATCCTGGGCACGCAGTGGTATATCCTGTTTAACGTCATCGCCGGCGCCAGCGCTTTCCCCAATGATTTCAAGGAAGCGGCCGCCAACTTTCGCATCCGCGGCTGGCAATGGTGGCGAAAAATCATACTGCCTGGGATTTTCCCCTATTATATTACCGGGGCCATTACCGCCTCCGGGGGGGCCTGGAATGCCAGCATCGTTTCCGAATTCGTCTCCTGGGGCAATGATAAGGTGGAGGCGCACGGTCTGGGTGCGTATATCGCAAAAATGACCGCCGCCGGCGATTTTCCGAAAATCATCCTGGGGATCGCGGTGATGTCGCTTTTCGTCACCTTATTCAATCGTCTGTTATGGCGTCCGTTATATGCCTATGCGAATGCCAAACTGCGCATGGACTGACCGTCGGGCCGGAACTTTATGACTAATCATGAGAATGTAAACATGCGAAATCCAGCAGCGACGGCAGCAAACGAAATACTGCGCGTCGACCATGTCAGCCGGGGTTTTAACAAATCCCAAGGCGAATTGTTAGTGCTTGACGATGTTAATCTGCAGCTCAAGGAAGGAGAAATCGTCGGTTTGCTGGGCCGTTCCGGTTCAGGCAAGTCGACCTTGCTGCGTATTATCGCGGGTTTAATCAGCCCTACCGCCGGTACGGTGACCTATCGGGGCCAATCGTTGGAGGGGCCGGCGGAAGGCGTGGCGATGGTGTTCCAGACGTTCGCCCTGTTCCCATGGCTGACGGTATTGCAAAACGTCGAGGCGGGTTTGGAGGCCCTCGGCGTCAACGCCCATGAACGGCGCATACGCGCGCTGGCCGCCATTGATCTCATCGGCCTGGACGGTTTTGAAAATGCCTATCCGCGCGAGCTGTCGGGCGGCATGCGGCAACGGGTCGGCTTCGCCCGGGCGCTGGTGGTTGAACCGACCTTGCTGCTGATGGATGAACCCTTTTCCGCCCTGGACGTGCTGACCGCCGAAACGCTGCGAACCGATCTGCTCGATCTGTGGAATGAGCAGCGCCTGAAGATTAAAGCGGTGCTGATCGTGACGCATAATATTGAAGAAGCCGTGTTTATGTGCGATCGGATTTTGCTGCTGTCCTCTAATCCCGGCTTTGTGATCGGTGAAATTCAGGTACCGTTTCCCCATCCGCGCAATCGGCTCGATCCGGCGTTTCGCCGGCTGGTGGATGATATTTATGCGCGGATGACCGCCCGCGCCACCACCGGCGATACCCGCAAAGGGTTGGAATTGGGTACGCGGTTGCCGTCGGTCTCCACCAATCTGATGGCCGGTTTGATCGAAACGTTGGCGGCGGCGCCGTATAATGGCCTGGCGGACTTACCGGAAATCGCCCGGACACTGCATCTGGAGGTGGATGACCTGTTCCCGGTGGTGGAGATGCTGCAATATCTCGGTTTTGCCGACGTGCAGAAAGGGGATATCCAACTGACCCAGGCGGGGAAAAAATTTGCCGATTACGGTACTCAGGAGCGCAAGCTGATGTTCGCCGAACATCTGCTGCGTTCGGTGCCGCTGGCGGCGCGGGTCCGTCAGGTCCTTAACGAGCGCCCCGGTCACCGGGCGCCCAGGGTGCGGTTCGAAGAAGAGCTTAACGATTTTTTGCTGGATAACGCCGCCGCCGAGACCCTGGATGTGGTTATCAATTGGGGCCGTTATGCGGAAATTTTTTCTTACGACGATCAGGCTGAAACCTTCAGCCTGGACGACGTGGAAGCCTGAGGCCGTCCCTCGGCGTCTCAGGAAGCTTTGCATGATGCTCGACGTGGGACGAAATGTCATGGCAAAAAAGCAAAACGTTATTCCGAGGGAGCTGACCCTGCCAAGCAGGGCGATTGCCAAACATAACCTTGGCTTGCTGGCGGTGGTTTTACGTGTTATGAAACAGCATCTTTGGGTAGCGTGACTCGGGGTAAGGCGAAGGGCATGTCAACGGTCAGCGAAATGTCTCATGATCATCAGCGGGTGATTACCCGGGTCTGTATCGAATGCGCGCTGTTATTGCTGCAGTACGGCGCCGAAAGCATGCTGGTGGAACAGCTGTCCACCCGGCTGGGTCTGGCGCTGGGAGTCCATCGGGTGGAAAGCTCCATTTCGGCCAATGCGGTGGTTCTCACCACGATTAACAACGATTATTGCCTGACCTCCACCCGTAAAAACCTGGATCGCGGCATCAATATGCATGTGGTCACCCAGGTGCAGCATATCGTCATCATGACCGAGCACCATTTACTGGACGTGGACGATGTGACCAAGCGGCTGGCGAATATCCGGCCGCTGCGTTATCCGCGCTGGCTGATGGTCTGCATCGTCGGTTTATCCTGCGGCTGCTTCAGCCGGCTCAACGGCGGCGGCTGGGATGCGTTTGTCGTCACCCTTTGCGCCAGCGGCCTGGCCATGTATGTCCGTCAATTGCTGACCGCGCGGCAAATGAACCCCCTGATCAATTTTTGCATCACCGCGTTTGTCGCCACCTCCGCCTCGGGACTGTTGATGCGCCTGCCTGCGTTTCACAATACGTCGCTGGTGGCGATGCCCGCCAGCGTTTTGCTGCTGGTGCCCGGTTTTCCGCTGATCAATGCGGTGGCTGATATGTTTAAAGGCCATGTGAACACCGGCCTGGCGCGCTGGACGATGGCCAGCCTGCTGACGCTCTCTATCTGTATCGGTATCGTCCTGGCCATGGCGGTATGGGATTTTAAGGGGTGGGCATGAATCTGCTGTTGGCGTTACTGGAGGATATGGTGTTGGCCGCCGTGCCGGCCCTGGGTTTCGCCATGGTGTTTAACGTGCCGGTCAAGGCGTTGCGTTATTGCGCCCTGTTGGGCGCCATCGGCCATGGCTCGCGCATGCTGATGATGCACTACGGCATGAACATTGAGTGGGCCACTCTGTTGGCCTCGATTTTAATCGGGGTGATAGGTATTCAC
Source organism: Sodalis sp. dw_96 (assembly GCF_018449575.1). Lineage (GTDB taxonomy): Bacteria > Pseudomonadota > Gammaproteobacteria > Enterobacterales > Enterobacteriaceae > Acerihabitans. The sequence goes on from NZ_JAAVUT010000031.1 coordinate 28,185, forward strand.
TGGTCCCGCTGGTTATTGGCCCATCCCAAGGTATTTACGGTGGCGGCGGTTATTCCGATGTTTCCCGGTATTTCCGCTTACAGCGCCATGGTGGCGGCGGTGCAAATTTCCCATCTTGGTTACAGCGACGCGCTGATGGCGACGCTGGTGACGCAATTTCTCAAGGCCGGTTTTATTGTCGGCGCCCTGTCCATCGGTTTGTCTTTACCGGGGCTGTGGCTTTACCGCAAACGTCCGGGTGTTTGAGACGCCTTAGTTGCGGGATAGGCGCTTTCCGAATTTTGTGAACGGAAGGGGGCGGCCCTATCGACGGCAGATTGGAGTTTCCGTATAGTGGCAGCAATTTTATAGCCGGTAAGAGTTTATATGATTATCAGTCTGATTGCCGCCCTGGCGGTAGATCGCGTGATTGGCCTGGAAAACGCCATGCCCTGGCATCTGCCCGCCGACCTGGCATGGTTTAAACGCAATACCCTGAATAAGCCGGTTGTTATGGGCCGCAAGACCTATGAATCCCTTGGGCAGCCCTTGCCGGGTCGACGGAATATCGTGCTCAGCCGTCATCCCGCTGATGACGATCGGGTCACCTGGGTCGCCTCGGCGTCTGACGCCCTGATTGCCTCAGGCGAGGCGGAAGAGGTCATGGTCATCGGCGGCGGCAAGATTTATCAGCAATTCCTGCCGCGGGCGCAACGACTCTACCTGACCCATATCGACGCGGAAATTGACGGTGACACCTACTTCCCCGATTACGAACCGGATCAATGGCAATCCACCTTCAGTGAATTCCATGATGCCGACGACAAAAACAGCCATAGCTTCTGTTTTGAAATTCTGGAACGGCGCTAGCTTTTCTTGAACGGCCGGCTGAATCCCCGTTGCCGGCCTGGTATCAACCCCGCGATCAATCAATTTATTACAGCGGCGAGGTCTTTGATTAAGCCCATCCAGCCTGTGATGGGAAACGAAGGCTTCCGCGGGAATGATTTCAAAAGCGCATAAATTTCAGTGGATTAATCAGCGTCGGCAGCGGCGAAATTCCATGTCGTTTGCAAATTCTTCAGGATTTCCGTTATTTCCTCTTTAAAGCGTTTTTTCATTTCTTCGCTGTTAAAGAGTTCGCCGTGCTGTTGCCGATTAAGATTACCGTAGCTTTTGAGGGGTAGATCGCACACCTCTTTTTGTAAGGTCGCCATCGCTAATGCTTTATTTAGTTCATCGCCATTTTTGGACGCAGAGCAGTGATCGAGATCGGTAATTAATGTTCTTAAAAAATTGTGTTTTTCAGCACCCTCCGTCCTTTCATTAATAAGGTATTCGATATTATCGTAAGTGATATCAAAGGTAGCATCTTCCAAGCAGCGTAGTAGCGGAGCAAGGGTCGGCAAACGCCCACAAACTCTAACCGCCAACGCAGTCATCTGATCTTTAATGGATTTCGTCAGGGCGGCCATTTCTTCGGCGTTCTTTAAAGGCGGTTGGACGACAGCCGGGGGAGAAGATTGGCTATGACCGCTTAGGAAGGGCGATGACGCGTTAGAGCCCCTTTTAAAAAATTTGGCTATAGAGGTAAAGATTACCGGGAGGGTTTTGCCATGGGCAACATTTCTGACAAATGTTTCGTTTGAAACATACATATGCATGTTTGAGTCCTTTCTGAAAATGATAATAAACGGGATGGTGAAAGCGGAAAAAAAATGTGCCCGTTGCGCCCGCCGAACGCTCAGGCTGGTTTAATTCAATACGATGCCACAATCGGCAGTACGTTATGTCTGGCCTGCGCAGGCAAAAGCACTACGGCCCCAAGGAGACCGTATTGGCTAACTTTTGATTTTTAAGCGTTTACGGCCATGTTCTCGCCAATAAACCTGGCTGCATGATACGTGGATTGATGGGGGGTACTATTAAATAAAATAAAAGCTTATAAAAAAATGAGCATAATTCGCCTGCCCGCTAAAATCATTCCTGATCCATTGCTTCGATGCCGCTTTCCCCCTGGCGGTTGGACGGCTGCCGAAAATACTGTTTATCTTCCCAGCGCAGCATGGTTAAGTCTCCGCCCCAGCAGCAGCCGGTATCCAAAGCATAAATACCCTCCGGCGTGCCTTTTCCTTCCAGCGAGGCCCAATGGCCGAATACAATGCTGTACTCTTGCGCTATCGGTCCAGGTAATAGAAACCAGGGGCGCAGGGGAGCGGGGGCGCGATCCGGCGTGTCCTTGCATATCATGTCCAACTGACCGTTGGGGAAGCAAAAACGCATGCGGGTAAAGGCATTGGTACTGAATCGCAGCCGCGACAAGCCGGTAAGCTCAGGGGACCAATTGTTCGGCATATCGCCGTACATGGCATCAAGAAACAGGGGATAGCTGTCGCTGGACAGCACCGCTTCCACTTCGCGGGCGCAGACGCGGGCGGTGGCTAAATCCCATTGCGGCGTAATGCCGGCGTGGGCCATCACCAATTTTTTTTCCTCGTCCACCTGCAGCACCGGCTGGCGGCGCAGCCAGTTAATCAGCACATCGGCATCCGGCGCCTCCAGCAGCGGCGTGATGCGGTCCTTGGGTTTGTTGCGGCTGATGCCGGCGTATACCGCCAGCAAATGTAAATCATGATTGCCCAGCACCAGCCGCACACAATCCCCTAGATCCCTGACGTAACGCATGACTTCCAGGGAAGCCGGGCCTCGGGCCACCAGATCCCCGGTCAGCCATAGCTGGTCCCGGGCCGGATTAAAATCCACCTGGGACAAAAGTAGTTTCAGCTCCTCGAAGCAGCCGTGTATATCACCAATTAAATAAGTCGACATAGGTTAGTGTATCAGTGATGGAATCGCTAATCGGAAGACGGGAATGGCAATACGAAAGGACTGCCCCTGATGATCCAGCATTTCATAATGTCCTTCCATGGTGCCGAGAGGCGTTTCGAGGATGGCCCCGCTGGTATATTGAAACTCGTTGCCCGGCAGGATAAGAGGTTGTTCCCCCACAACCCCTTCTCCCTGCACTTCGGTTTCTTTACCGTTGGAATTGGTGATGAGCCAGTAACGGCCCACCAGCTGTACATTGTGTCGTCCGAGGTTACGCACGGTAATTGTGTAGGCGAAGACATAACGCTCCTCTTCAGGGATGGATTGTGTCTCTACGTACATGCTCTGAACCTGAACGCAAACGCGCGGCGAATTAATCATACAGCCTGACTCCTATCATTCTTGTTGCGATGGGTGCTCCGCCAGCCAGTTCGCCAGTTGGCAATATTGCGCCACGGTAATATTCTCGGCGCGCATGATCGGATCAACCCCCAACGCCTTCAACTGTTCCTGGGTGAACAGAAGCCCCAGACTGTTGCGGACGGTTTTCCTGCGCTGGTTAAATGCCTGGCTGGTTATCCGGGCCAATACCTGCAAATCGCTGACCGGATAGGGCAACTCCCTGTAAGGCACCAGACGCACCACGGCGGAATCCACTTTCGGCGCCGGTCTGAAGGAGGTGGGCGGCACCTCCAATACCGGAATGATCTGGCAGTAGTATTGCGCCATGACGCTCAAACGGCCGTAAGCCTTGCTGTCCGGTCCGGCCACCAGGCGGTTCACCACTTCTTTTTGCAACATGAAATGCATGTCGCGGATTGCCTGAGTATAGCTGAAAAGATGGAACATCAGCGGCGTGGAAATATTGTAAGGCAGGTTGCCGAACACCCGCAACGGCTGTCCCAACTGCTGCGCCATGGCGGCGAAATCCACGGTCATGGCGTCTTGTTGCAGGATGGTCAGCTTGTCCTTCATAAAGGGGTGCGTTGCCAGCCTGGCGGCTAAATCGCGGTCCAGTTCAATGACGGTCATATGAGTCAGCCGCTCCGCCACCGGCTCGGTCAATGCGCCGAGACCGGGGCCGATTTCCACCAGCGCCTGTTCCGGCAGGGGATGGATAGCGGAGACGATGGAATCGATGATATTCCCGTCGTGCAGAAAATTTTGCCCAAAGCGTTTACGGGCGAGATGACCTTGATGAAGACGTTTATCCATTACGATTATTTATCATTTCTATGGCGAGATTAAGCGCCGTCTTGATGCTGCCGGCCTCCGCCTGCCCGCTTCCGGCCAGTTCCAGGGCGGTGCCGTGATCTACGGAGGTACGAATAAAAGGTAATCCCAGCGTGATATTGACCGCGCGGCCAAAACCCTGATATTTCAGTACCGGTAAACCCTGGTCGTGATACATCGCCAGCACCGCGTCGGCATGCCGGAGGTATTTGGGCTGGAAAAGGGTATCTGCGGCCAGCGGTCCCACCAAATCGAACCCTTCGGCTCGTAATGCATCCAATGCCGGGATCAGGGTGTCTATCTCTTCCCGGCCCATATGGCCTCCTTCCCCGGCATGGGGATTGAGGCCGCAGACATAAATCCGCGGACGGGGGATACCGAACCGGAGACGTAAATCATGGTGGAGGATGGTAATGACTTCCCGCAGTGATTGACGTGTAATCGCGCCGGAAACCGCCGACAGAGGCAAATGCGTGGTGGCCAGCGCAACCCGCAGCGATTCGGTGGCCAGCATCATCACCACGCGTTCGCAGCCGCTGCGATCGGCGAAGAATTCGGTATGGCCGGTAAAGGGGAGGCCGCCGTCGTTGATAATGCCTTTATGTACCGGGCCGGTGAGCAATGCCGCGAATTCGCCGCTCAAGCAGCCGTCGCAGGCCCGTGCCAGGGTTTCCACCACATACGCGCTATTGGCCACGTCCAGTTGACCGGCCTTCACCGGGGCAGGTGCGTCCACCGCCAGCACAGTAAGGGTGCCGGCCGGTTGCGGAGCCGCCGGCAGCTCCGGCCGATAAGGATTCAACCGCAAAGGCAAACCGAGCTGCCGCGCCCGGGCCGTCAGAACCGCCGGATCGGCGCATACCACCAGCTCTACCGGCCAGTCCTGCCGTGCCAACATGGCCATCAGATCCGGACCGATACCGGCGGGTTCGCCGGGGGTAATTACCAGCCGTGGATTACTGGCCATTGTCGCCATTGTTACTGCTGTCATCCAGGATTTTGACATAAGCGGCGGCGCGCTGTTCCTGCATCCAGGTTTGCGCCTCTTCGGCGAATTTACGGTTGAACAGCAGGCGGTAGGCCTGATCTTTCTTGGCGGCGTCGGTACGGTCAACCTGGCGCGTATCCAGCAATTGAATCAAATGCCAGCCGAAAGAGGAGCGGACCGGCGAGCTGATCTGACCCTTTTTCAGGGAGGTCAGAGCGTCACGGAAAGAGGGGTCAAAGGAGTCCGGAGAAGACCAGCCCAAATCGCCGCCCTGGTTGGCGGAGCCGGGATCCTGGGAAATCTGTTTTGCCGCGGTGGCAAAATCCATCTTGCCGCTTTTAATCTGCGCCAATACATCGTTGAGCTTGTCTTGCGCCTGCTGATCGGTCATCACCACCGACGGACGCAACAGGATATGCCGGACATGGACTTCGGTGACGGAGACTTTCTGATCGCCGCCGCGAATATCGTTGACCCGCAGTATGTGGAAACCGACCCCGGAACGGATCGGACCGACTATTGCCCCCTTGGGCGCTGTTTGCAACTGCTCAGCAAAGATGGTCGGCAATTCTTCTAGTTTGCCCCAACCCATTTGACCGCCTTTCAGCGCCTGGGGATCGGAGGAGTAACTGATGGCCATTTTACCGAAATCCGCGCCTTTTTTGAGCTGCTGCACCAGTGAATTCGCCAAGGCTTCCGCCTTATCCACCTGTGCCTGCGACGGGTTCTCCGGCAGCGGGATCAGGATATGGCTTAAATTGTAGTCGGCGCCGTTACCGGTTTGCGCGGCGATTTGCTGCGCCAGGGAATCCACTTCCTGCGGCAGGATGGTCACACGGCGGCGCACCTCGCTGTTACGCACTTCGGCAATTAACATCTCTTTGCGGATTTGTTTACGATAAGTATCGTAGCTGATGCCCTGATCCGCCAGACGGCTGCGCATCTGATCCAGCGTCATGTGGTTTTGATCGGCAATGTGGACGATGGATTGCGTCAGCTGATCTTCCGTGACGGTGATATTGGCCCGTTGCGCCAGCGCCAAAATGATATTGTCCATAATCAGGCGATCAATAATCTGCCGGCGCAGGGTGGCATCGTCGGGAATCTGTTGATGCGCGTCCGCGGCGTTGCGCTTGACGGAGTCCAGCAATGTATCCACGTCACTTTCGAGAACGACGCTGTTATCCACCACGGCCGCCACTTTATCCACCACTTGCGGCGCCGCAAACGCGCTGCCGGCACAGATGGCCATGCCGAGAATAAGCGTTCTCCAGTTTTTCATACCTTTTCCATTTCTATCAGCCGCATTCGCGGATTCATGTTCAATGTTTGCTCGTGTGACACGGCATCAAAACGCCCGTTGATAAGGAATGATGCCGGAGGCCAGCATCTTTTTCGTACCCAGGCCGTAATCGCCGGTCAAACCGCGCAGTTCTACGCTTAACGACACGCCGTCGTCATATACGCTGGTGCTATTGGTACTGTTCCAACTGGTAATCTTTCGATCGTAGCCGACATTCACCGCCCAGCAGCAGGTATTGTACTGCAACCCCACAAACTGTTCCGCGGGCTGGCTTGCCTTGGTATCGTAATAATACGCGGCCACCAGCGACCAGCGATCCGCAATCGGCCAGCTGCCGATGGTGCCGATCTGTGAAATGCCTTGCTGGTAACCCGGACTGGTGATATCAGGCAGCATCGCCTGAATATATTCGGGACTGGCATAACGGTAGTTCAATTGGATCATCCGGTTATCGTCCCGGCGATACTCCAGGACCGCATCCCCGAGGGCGACGCTGGCCAGGCGCGTATCATACTGCAAACCGCCGCGCACCGCCCATTGATCGCTGATTTTAAAATAGCTGTCGCCGGCCCAGACCACGCTGCCGGTATCGGCGTCGCTGTCCAGGCTGCTGTTCATATCGCCGGTGCGCGGTTTGGTGAAGTAGTAGATTTGACCCAATGAAGCATTAAAACGTTCAACCAATGCGTCATCATAAATACGGGTGGTGACGCCGGCCGCCACCTGGTTGGCCGACGCGATGCGATCCAGGCCACTGTAGCTGCGATCGCGGAACAGACCGGTATAGTCGGTTTGCAGCAGCGTGGAGTCGTAAGAATTGATGGCGCTCTGGTTACGGTAGGGAACATACAGGTACTGCATCCGCGGTTCCAGCGTCTGGGTATAATCCTGCGACCAGTCCATATTCCGTTCGAACACCATTTTACCGTCGGTCTTGAACTGCGGCAGGACCCGGTTCACCGTGTCTTTGAGCTGGTTATTGCTCGGGTTGGCATTATTGTCTTCAATGTTTTCCTGCTGCCAGTGGGTCGCCATCACTTTGGCTTCGGTATTCAGGCTGCCCCAGCGGTTGGAGAGCGGCAAATCAATGGTGGGCTCGATATGCAGCCGCGTGGCATTGGGATTGTCGCCGCTGGCGCTGGTGAAATTGACGGCCTGGCCGTAGATTTTGGTATCGAACGGGCCGACGTCATTCTGGTAATAGGTGACGTCAAGCTGCGGCGCGGCGCGATAGGAGCTGCTGTTGCCGTAATCGGAAAACAGCTGGAACTGTTTGCTGGCCAGCGTCACTTCCCAGTTGGGATCCGCATAGCCGACGCTGAATATCTGGGTGGCGTAGCCGTCGGTGGTGGAACCGTACTTCGAGGTCAGGTCCTGGAAGTAATAAGGATCGCTGACCCGGGTATAATTGACGTTGAAACGCCAGACGTTATCCATCACCCCATTGTGCTGCCAGTACAACAGCCAGCGGTCGGCGCTGCTGTCGCCGGGGTGCTCGCTGGCGTATTCGGAATCGTTGGGCAAATAGTCGAATTCCACCAGGCCGGCGCCGGGGGTGGTGAGGTAGCGGAATTCATTCTGCAACTGCAGTCCGCGCTTGCTCATGTAATTCGGCGTAAGGGTGTCGTCGTAGTTGGGCGCCAGGTTGAAGTAATAGGGCGCGGAAAATTCAAAACCGTTCTTGCTGCCGTATTTGGCGTTGGGCAACAGAAAACCGGAACGCCGTTTATCCCCTGTGGGAAATTGCATATAAGGGCTGTAAAAAACCGGTACCCCGCCGATGCGAAAGCGGGCGTTGTAAATTTCCGCCACCTGCTCCTCACGGTCATGAATGACCTCGGAGCCCTTGACGCTCCAACTGTCGTTGCCGGGCAGGCAGGAGGTAAATGTCCCGTTTTCCAATACCGTGTAGCGATTATTGCCGCGCATTTTCATCATGTCGGCATCGCCGCGACCCTGCCGGCCCACCATCTGATAGTCGCCCTGATAAACGTCGGTATCTTTGGTGTTCAGGTTCGAAAAGGCTTTCGGCCCGTTCAATTTGATTTGATTATCATTAAAATGGACGTCGCCGGTGGCGGTCACGGTACGCACCGGGGCGGCCTGGCCGGTCTGTTTTTGATCCAGTTCGGCCTGCTTGGCGTTCAGGGTGCTGTTGCCCTGCTGAATATCCACATTGCCGGTAAAGGTGGCGTTGGCGGGATAATTTGCCTGGGCATGGTCCGCCTGGATATGAACCGGCAACTGGTTCGGATTACCGGTTACCAGCGGCTTGGTGTATTCAGGCACGCCAAGCAGACACTGATCGGCGAAATCAGCCAGGGCATGCTGGCTATAAAGCGCCGTCCAGATCAGGCTGGCCAGCAATGTGGGGAAACTTTTCTTCATATGCTTTTCGGGTGTTCCGTCATCTTGGGCTTCATGCCGTCAAACGGTCAGAGACTAACTCACTCACCGGAGTTGCGCTAGTGTTAAATCCCGCCGTTTATCCGTGCACCGTTAGGCACAGCGATAAATGACAGGTATGATAAAGCAATTTTGAACCGACGGCATGGTGAATTGAGGAGTATATGCGGTATTGGGGTAAGCTGTTGGGCGTAATAGTAGGTTTTCTGTCCGGTGCCGGCTTTTGGGGTGTGGTATTGGGCTTTTTGATCGGACATATGGTGGACCGGGCCCGGATGGCCAGAGCCGCCGGTCCCGGCTTCTTTGCCGATCAGCAAACCAGGCAGAATGTCTTCTTCCGTACTACGTTTCAGGTCATGGGGCATTTAACCAAGTCCAAGGGGCGGGTGACCGAAGCGGATATACAAAATGCCAATGCGTTAATGGAACGTTTGCGTCTGGATGAACCGTCCCGGGTCGCCGCGCAGCAGGCCTTTCGTGAAGGTAAAGAGAGCCAGTTCCCGTTGCGGGAATCGTTGCGCGAGTTCCGGCGGGTGTGTTTCGGCCGGTTCGATTTGGTGAGGATGTTTCTTGAAATCCAGATTCAGGCGGCGTTCGCCGATGGTTCGCTGCATCCCAACGAGCGGCTGGTGTTGTATGTCATTGCCGAGGAATTGGGTATTTCCCGCATGCAGTTCGATCAGTTTCTCAGCATGATGGAAGGCGGTCAGCAATTCGGCGGCCAGGGCGGTCACTACTCTCAGGGCGGTTATCAACCGTCCGGAGCCCGTCCCGGTCCGACCCTCGAGGATGCCTGCAAGGTGCTGGGGGTGCACAGCACCGATGATGCCATTACCATCAAGCGCGCTTACCGCAAGCTGATGAGTGAGCATCATCCGGATAAGCTGGTGGCCAAGGGCCTGCCGCCGGAAATGATGGAAATGGCCAAGCAGAAAACCCAGGCGATTCAATCGGCGTATGATTTGATCAAGCAGGAAAAGGGCTTTCGCTGAGGGCCGCTTCGGCCCGGCCTCGGCAAACGCGGTCTCCCTTTAACAGGT
>NZ_JAAVUT010000032.1 GCF_018449575.1 Sodalis sp. dw_96
AACAAACCCCGCATATGCGGGGTTCAGGCTACTGACAAACGTACTCTGAGTCTATGAGGCGGGGCAGGATGCTAGAAGAGTAAACCGTCCGCGCCATGGATGGCGCGGATCGAGCCTCCAGGGATGGATTCACGGCGTGTTTACGATCTAGCATTCTGTTCCGACTAGGCACTTTGTCATAAAGCTCAACCCCGCATATGCGGGGTTGCGTTTTTTATCAAGTGCCCAGACCTTATGGCAGTAGCGAAGGCTGATCCGCCCCCTCTTTCTCGACTTTTTGCTGCAGCATATGTTCGCGTTTCATGCCCAGCTTCAGCGCCAACGCCGAAGCGACGTAGATGGATGAAGCCGTACCGATGGTGACGCCGATCAGCATGGTCAGAGAGAAACCCGCCAGGATTGGTCCGCCAAAGATAAACAGCATCAACACCACCATCAGCGTGGTGGCCGAAGTCATCAGGGTGCGGCTCAGGGTTTGGGTCAGCGACACGTTGATGATTTCATAAGAATTGCCGCGCCGTATTTTGCGGAAATTTTCCCGGATACGGTCGGAAACCACGATACTGTCGTTAAGTGAATAACCGATAACCGACATCAGCGAGGCGATGATGGTCAAATCGATTTCAATGTGAAACAGCGACAGGACCCCCATGGTAATCACCACGTCATGAGCCAGGGCCAGTACCGCCCCCAGGGCCAGCCGCCATTCAAACCGGAAGCCGACGTAAATCAGGATACAAATCAGCGCCACCAGTAGCGCCATGCCGCCGGCCTGTGCCAAATCGCTGCCGACGCTGGGTCCGACGAACTCGATACGTTTAACGGTGGCCTGCGAATCAAAGGTCTGGTTAATCACCGTCAGCACTTTGTTGCCCAGTTCCTGGCCGGCGCCGCCTTGCACCGGCGGCATGCGCACCATTACATCCCGGCTGCTGCCGAAGTTCTGGATTAACGGCTCCTTGAAGCCGGCATGCTCCAAATCACTGCGCATGGCATCCAGATCGGCGGTCTTGCTCAGGTTCAGTTCAATGACCGTACCGCCGGTAAAATCCAGACCCCAGTTGAATCCCCGGGTAGCCATAAGCGCGACGGATATGATTAAAAGCGTAATCGAGATACTGAACGCCACGTAATCCCAGCGCATGAAGTCATAGACTTTACGGCCGTAGTTTAAATCTTCAACCTTATGTTGCTGAGCCACAACACACTCCTAGATAGACAGTTTGTTGATACGTTTACCGCCGTAAAGCAGGTTCACGATGGCGCGCGTGCCGACAATCGCCGTAAACATCGAGGTTGCGACCCCGATAGCGGTGGTTATGGCAAAACCCTTGATGGAGCCGGTACCCACCGCATAAAGGATAATCGCGGTGATAAGCGTGGTCACGTTGGCATCAACGATACTGGAGAAGGCGCCTTTATAACCTTCATGGATCGCCTGCTGTACCGTACGTCCGTTCTTGAGCTCTTCTTTGATACGCTCGTTAATCAGCACGTTGGCATCCACCGCCACCGCAAGGGTCAGCACGATCCCGGCGATGCCCGGCATGGTCAGTGTCGCTCCCGGCAGTAAAGACATGATGCCCACAATCATCACCAGGTTGGCGATAAGCGCGGTGGTGGCGATCAGGCCGAACTTGCGATACCACACCACCATAAAGACGATGGACGCCACAAGGCCCCACAGGCAGGCTTCCAGCCCCTGCTTGATGTTTTGCATGCCCAGCGTCGGGCCGATCGTCCGTTCCTCGACAATCTGAATCGGCGCTATCAACGCCCCGGCGCGCAGCAATAACGACAGCTGGCGGGCTTCGTTCGGATTATCGATGCCGGTGATACGGAAGCTGTTGCCCAGGCGCGACTGAATGGTCGCGACATTGATGACTTCCTCCTGCTTGGCCAGGATGGACCGACCGTTGGCGTCTTTTTTACCGCTGTCCTTATATTCCACAAACAGAGTCGCCATCGGCTTGCCGATATTGTCCTTGGTAAAATTGGACATATTGGTGCCGCCGGTGCTGTCCAGGGAAATATTAACCTGAGGACGGTTATATTCATCGGCGCTGGAGGTGGAGTCGGTAATATGGTCACCGGTGAGGATAACCCGTTTATAGAGCACCACCGGCTGGCCGTCGCGGGTATATTTCACCTCGGAATCCCCCGGCACCCGGCCGCTGACGGCCGCGCTGCGGTCTACCGTGGAATTCACCAGACGGAACTCCAGGGTAGCGGTGGCGCCGAGGATTTCCTTGGCGCGCGCGGTATCCTGGATACCCGGCAGTTCAACCACGATCCGATCGGCGCCCTGACGCTGCACCAGCGGCTCGGCGACGCCCAGTTGGTTCACACGGTTGCGCAGGATGGTAATGTTCTGCTGTACCGCGTATTCACGGGCTTCCCGCAGGCGGGTATCCGCCATAACCGCGCGCAGCCCGGTATCGCCGGTACTGTTAATCACCAAATCGCGGTGGCGCGGAACAAGGTAGCTGACGGCCTGATCGCGGGAAGTCCCGTCGCGGAAATTCACTTCGGTGCCGTAATTATCGATTTTGCGCACGGTGGCATAAGGAATGCCTTTTTCACGCAGATCCGAGCGTAATGCATCCATGGTCTGTTCCTGGAGCTTGCCCAGAGCGGTATCCATGTCCACTTCCATCAGGAAGTGCACGCCGCCGCGCAGATCAAGTCCCAGTTTCATGGGTTCAGCCCCCATCAGGGCCAACCAGGCGGGCGTGGCGGGGGCCAGATTCAATGCCACCACATAATTTTCGCCAAGAGCGCTCAATAATGCCTCCCGAGCGCGCAGCTGCACGTCCGGATTGGAGAAACGGGCCAGGATGGCGCCATTTTCCAGAGCAATAGACTTGCTGGTGATATTTTGTTCTTTTAGGACATTTTGGATCTGAACCAGCGTCGTCTCACTGGCGGCGGCACCCCGCGCACCAGTGATTTGTACGGCCGGATCCTCACCATAGAGGTTCGGAAGCGCATACAGCAACCCGACGAGTAGTGCCAGGATAAGCATGATGTACTTCCATAAAGGATAACGGTTTAACACGGCAGTTCCCTTCGGGAAAATCGACAATTACAGCGCTTTCATCGTACCTTTCGGCAAGACAGCGGCCACGAAATCACGTTTGATAACCACTTCATTGGTATCGTTCAACGCTATCGCGATATAGCCGGTATCCGCGACCTTGGTCACGCGACCCACCAGGCCGCCGGTGGTCAGTACTTCGTCGCCTTTGCCTATGGAATCCATCAGCTTTTTATGATCCTTGGTGCGTTTTTGCTGCGGACGGAGAATCATAAAATAAAATATCAGACCAAATACCACTAACATAATCACCAGAGAGTAAGGACTTCCCTGGGACGGCCCGCCTGCGGCAGCAGCGGCGTCAGAAATGAAAAAGCTCATTTAAATTCCCTCATTGTAATTTAACTCAACGACTAAAGGCGGAACGGGTTTTCCGCGCCGGCCATAAAACTCGTCAACAAACTGCTCTAATTTACCTTCATCGATGGCTTGGCGTAAACCCGCCATCAGACGCTGATAATACCGCAGATTATGGATGGTATTCAGACGCGCACCGAGTATTTCGTTGCAACGGTCGAGATGATGCAAGTAAGCGCGGCTATAATTGCGACAGGTGTAACAATCACAATGCTCATCCAGCGTCGATATGTCGCTTTTGTGACTGGCGTTGCGGATTTTCACCACCCCGCCGGTGACAAACAAATGACCGTTGCGCGCATTACGCGTAGGCATCACGCAGTCGAACATATCGATACCGCGGCGCACGCCTTCCACTAAATCCTCCGGTTTACCCACCCCCATCAGATAACGCGGTTTGTCAGCCGGAATCCGCGGCAGGACATACTCGAGGATGCGATGCATATCCGCTTTCGGCTCACCTACCGCCAGGCCGCCCACAGCGTAACCATCAAAGCCGATCTCTACCAGTCTTTTTACCGATACATCTCGTAAATCTTCGTAAACGCTGCCCTGGATGATGCCGAACAGCGCATTTTTGTTGCCCAGCTCGTCAAAACGGCGGCGACTGCGCTCCGCCCATCGCAGCGACATCTCCATGGATTTGCGGGCGTAGTCATGTTCGGCGGGGAAAGGCGTGCATTCGTCGAATATCATCACAATATCCGAACCCAGGTCGTGCTGGATTTCCATCGACTTTTCCGGACTGAGGAAAATCGCATCGCCGTTGATGGGATTGCGAAAATGCACGCCCTCTTCGGTTATCTTGCGAATGTCACCCAGGCTAAACACCTGGAAGCCGCCTGAATCGGTGAGAATCGGGCCGTGCCACTGCATAAAATCGTGCAGATCGCCGTGCAGTTTCATGATCTCCTGCCCCGGACGCAGCCAGAGATGGAACGTATTGCCCAGAATGATTTGCGCGCCGGTTTCGGCCACCTCTTCCGGGGTCATGCCTTTTACCGTGCCATAAGTGCCCACCGGCATAAACGCCGGCGTTTCCACCACGCCGCGCTCGAATACCAGGCGTCCGCGGCGCGCCTGGCCGTCAGTTTTTAATAATTCGTACTTCACTCAGCCTCCGACACCGGAGAAACAGTCCGATGCAGTTTCTGCCGGCTGCGTTCGCAGCGGCAACAAAGCCGGGCGACATCTCGCCCCCGGCGGGGTTGCGGCCTACTGTTCGCCAATGGCGTCCAGGGCGGCCAAATCGTTACGGGAGATGAACATGGCATCGCCGTAACTGTAAAAACGATACTCTAACGCCACAGCTTCATGATAAGCCGCCATGGTATGGCCATAACCGGCAAACGCAGATACCAGCATAATCAGGGTTGATTCCGGTAAATGAAAGTTTGTTATTAGCGCGTCGATAATGCGAAACCGATAGCCGGGATAAATAAAGATGTCGGTATCGCCGAAAAACGGCGCGATAGTCGCCCCCTGAGCCGCCTGCGCGGCGCTCTCAAGAGATCGCACCGACGTGGTGCCCACCGCGATGACCCGGTTGCCGCGCTTCTTACAGGCCAGCACCGCATCCACCACCTGTTGCGGGACTTCGGCATACTCCGAATGCATCACATGCTCTTCAAGATTTTCCACCCGCACCGGCTGGAAGGTTCCCGCGCCAATGTGCAGGGTGACAAACGCCATTTCAACGCCCTTGTCCCGCAACGCATCCAGCATGGGCTGGTCAAAATGCAGGCCGGCGGTAGGGGCGGCTACCGCGCCGGGACGTTTGCTGTAAACCGTCTGGTAACGTTCCCGGTCCGCTTCCTCATCGGGACGATGGATATAGAGCGGCAGCGGAATATGGCCGGCGGCATTCAGCAGCGTCAGCACATCCCGATCGTCATCGAAGCGCAGCTCAAACAGGGCGTCGCGGCGCGCCACCATGGTAGCGGCAATACTTTCATCGTCCCCCAGCAATAGCGCGGTGCCGGGTTTAGGCGCCTTGGAAGCGCGCACATGCGCCAATACCCGATGATCGTCCAGTACCCGCTCCACCAGCACCTCGATTTTACCGCCGCTGAGTTTGCGGCCGAACAATCGGGCCGGAATCACCCGGGTATTATTGAATACCAGCAGATCGCCGGGCACCAACCGATCCAGCAGATCGGTAAATACGCCGTGCGTCATCTCGCCGGACGGCCCGTCCAGCGTCAGCAGGCGGCAGGCGCTGCGTTCCGGCAGGGGGTAGTTGGCAATCAGGGCCTCAGGAAGTTCAAAAGAGAAATCGGCGACACGCATTCCAGTTCACTTTACACAAAAAACAGGCGGCTTAGTCTAGGGCTATGCGGCACGACCTGCAAGAAATAAGCGGCTTTACCGCTGTTTTACCTTATACTCTTGCAATGAATTTTCTTGCTCATCTCCATCTCGCTTCCTTGGCCGACAGCTCATTACTGGGCAACCTGATGGCGGATTTTGTCCGCGGCAACCCCGACGGGCTCTATTCCGCAGAGGTGGTGGCCGGTATCCGCATGCACCGGCGCATTGATACCATTACCGATAGCCATCCGGTGGTGAAATCCGCCAAAACCCTGTTCAGCGCTGATTGCCGGCGGGTGGCGCCCATTGCGCTGGATGTGGTGTGGGATCATTTCCTGGCGCGCCATTGGAGCCGGGTAGAGCCGGACGTTCCGTTACGCCGGTTTGTCCTGCGGGCCGAAGCGCTAATTACACCGGCTCTGCCGCAGACGCCGGAGGCGTTTCGCTCGCTCAATAACTACCTCTGGCGTGAACGCTGGCTTGAACGATATGCCCAGCGTCCTTTTTTGGCGCAGGTGTTAACGGGCATGGCGAGCCGGCGGCCCAGGCTGGCGGCGTTAGGGGAAATTTATCCGGAAATTGAACAGCATTATCCGGCGCTGGAAGGTTTTTTTTGGCAACTTTATCCAGATATGATGCAATTGGCTAAACTTGGCGCAGACAGCTTGTAAATAAAAAGTGACGCTTTTGTAGTGAAAATGATTCACGCTATTTAACAACTTTCCCTTGTATTGCAAAGGGTTATTTTGTAATATAAAAATAAAATACTAATCAAATTAATAGGTAAAAACTATCTCATCAATCGGCACCAATGGCTTTATCCATTAGCTGCGACGACCTATACTGACTCTCGTTTTACATCTTCCCTATCAACCAACCTAACCGTATTTTACAGGAGTACACATGGTCCTGGTAACTCGTCAAGCACCCGACTTTACCGCTGCAGCGGTCTTGGGCAACGGAGAAATCGTTGATAACTTCAACCTGCATAGTTTTATCAAGGGTAAACCCGCCGTTATTTTCTTTTGGCCGATGGACTTTACCTTCGTTTGTCCTTCAGAACTGATTGCCTTTGATAAACGTTTTGCTGAATTCCAGAAACGCGGCGTTGAAATTATCGGCGTATCCTTCGATTCAGAGTTTGTACATAACGCTTGGCGTAACACGCCGGTAGATAAAGGCGGCATCGGAAAAGTAAAATACCCGTTGGTTGCCGATATCAAACATGAAATCATCAAGGCTTACGGTATCGAACATCCCGAAGCCGGTGTGGCATTACGCGGTTCGTTCCTGATCGACAAAGAAGGCGTTGTCCGTCATCAGGTGGTCAACGACCTGCCCCTGGGCCGTAACATCGACGAAATGATCCGTATGGTTGACGCGCTGCAGTTCCATGAAGAACACGGCGAAGTGTGCCCGGCGCAATGGGAAAAAGGTCAGGAAGGCATGGACGCTTCACCGTTGGGCGTGGCCAAATACCTGTCTGAAAACATCGACAAGCTGTAATAAGTAAGCACTATTTGAGTGATGTCGTTATAAACAACCCGCCGCTATCCGGCGGGTTTTGCTTTTTCAGCTTATGCCGGCGGCGTCGCCAAGCCTGCGGCGAGTAAAGCCGTAACCCAGCAGCAGCATCACCACCCAAATGCCCCCGGCATAAAGTGAAATACGCGTGGTGGGGAAATAGCCGATCAGCCCGATGATAAACAGCAGGAAGAGCACCCCCGCCATTGAAGTCAGCGTTCCGCCGGGCATAGGGAACGCCAGCGCTTTAACCTTCTCCGGCCCAAGCCGGCGGCGGAAGGCCATTTGCGAGCACAGGATCATAATCCACACCCACACCGTGGCGAAGGTGGCCAGCGATGCAATGACCAGAAAAATGTTTTCCGGCATGATGTAGTTAAGGTAAACGGCGATAAGCAGGGCGAACATCATCACCAGCACCGTGACCCAGGGAATGCCCTGGCGGGATACGCGGGCGAACATTTTCGGCGCATACCCCTGACCGGCCATCCCGTGCAGCATCCGTCCCACTCCGAACACATCACTGTTAATGGCCGACAGCGAGGCGGTGATAACGACAAAATTCAGTATGCCGGCCGCGGTGGGAATGCCCAGCTTTTGGAAGGTCAGCACGAACGGGCTGCCTGCCGTGCCCACCTCATTCCAGGGGAAAATGGACATGATCACCAGCAGGGTACCGACGTAGAACACCAAAATCCGCCAGGGCACGGAATTGATCGCCTTGGGAATGGACTTTTCCGGTTCGCTGGCCTCTCCCGCAGTGATGCCGATTATCTCGATACCGCCGTAGGCGAACATCACCATCTGCAGCGACAAAATCATGCCGAGGAAACCGTGGCTGAAAAACCCGCCGTGAGTCCAGAGGTTATGAATGCCGGTCGGCTGGCCGCCATTGCCGAAGCCCCAGACAATAATGCCTACTCCGGCCAGGATCATGACGATGATGGTGGCGACCTTGAAAAAGGAGAACCAGAATTCCATCTCACCAAACGCCTTCACATTGAGCAGGTTGATGGCGCCGATAAGCAATACCACCCCCAGCACCCAAACCCAATGGGGCACCGCCGGGAACCACACGCCCATATAAATACCGAAGGCGGTGACGTCGGCAATGGCAACTATCAAGATCTCGAAGCAGTAGGTCCAGCCGGTGATATAACCCGCCAGCGGACCGAGATTATCCTGGGCATAACGGGAAAAAGATCCGGCGCTGGGATTGTGGACCGACATCTCCCCCAGGGCGCGCATGATGATATAAGCCACCAGGCCGCCGATCAGATAGGCCAGCAGGACGCTGGGACCAGCCATCTGTATCGCCTCGGCCGAGCCATAAAACAGCCCGGTGCCGATAGCGGAACCCAAGGCAATAAAGCGAATATGACGGGTGGTGAGACCGCGTTTTAACGTTACGGGGGGCTGTTGCATATCCCTGTTACCCTGTTGTTGCAAATGAAATGTGACAAATGAAAAAACCACGAAGCATCCCCCGTGGTTAACGACGTTCTTGAAATCTTATTAGTGAACGGCTATTTCATGCCGCAAGCGGTATTTATCATAGACCGCCACCATCATACCCACCGCCAGGGTCGGCAAAAGCCAGGCCAGCCCCTGCGCCGACAGCGGCAAATGCCCTATCCAGGCGGGAAGCAGATCATGAAACGACGACAGTTTAAGGGCATCGACGCAGCCGAACATCAGGCTGATAAGCATCGCCGGAGCAATGATAAGCATGCTGCTGCGCCACCAGCTCAAGGTGAAGCTTAGCAAAATCAACACAATGCACGGGGGGTAAAGGGCCGTCAGTACCGGCATTGAGAATTGAATCAGATGGCTGAGGCCGAGATTGGAGACCAGCATGGAAAACAAGCCCAGCAGGACCACCAGCGTCCGGTATGACAGGGGCAAATGTCCGCTGAAAAACTCGGCGCAGGCGCAGGTCAGCCCGACGGCGGTGACCGTGCAGGCAATAAAAATCAAGATCGCCAGGAAGCCGCTGCCGCCGATGCCGAACCGGTATTGCACATAAGCATGCAGAATTTCGGCGCCGTTTTGCGCCGAGGGCACCAGAACGCCGCTGCCGGATCCCAGTTTGAACAGGGTAATGTAAACCGCAGTCAAACCTATGCCGGCAATCAAACCGGCATAGATGGTATAACGGGTCAATAAACCCGGATTATCCACCCCACGGGAGCGGGCCGCATTGACGATAACAATGCCGAACACCATGGCGCCCAATGTATCCATGGTTAAATAACCATTCACGAACCCGGTGGAAAAAGGCATTGAGTTATAGACTTCGCTGGCCGGGATCGGATTGCCCGCCGGCCAAAGCAGCGCGGCGATCCCCAGGATAGCCAAAGCCACTATCTTCAGCGGTGCCAGGACATGCCCCACCGTATCCAGCAAGCGGCCGGGATAAAGCGAGATGCCTATCACCAGGGCAAAATAGACCAGGCTGTAGCAGAACAGCGGGCCTTCGCCCTGGCCGGTAAAGGGCGCCATACCCACCTCAAAGGAGACCGTCGCGGTACGCGGAATGGCAAACAGCGGACCCACCGCCAGATAGCAGACCACCGCCAGCACCAGCCCGGCCTTGCGGCCGATGGGGGAACTGAGGGCGTCAATGCCGCCTCCCACCCTCGCCAGCGCGATAACCGTCAACACCGGTAGCCCCACCGCGGTTATCAAAAATCCCGCCGCCGCCCACCAAACATGAGGGCCGGATTGTAATCCCACCATCGGGGGGAAAATGATATTGCCGGCACCGACGAATAACGCGAAGGTCATAAAGCCGAGTGCCAGGATGTCTCTAAACGTTAAACGCTGACTCATGAAATCTTGTCGTGCCTGTTTTCGGATAAAAAATAAGTAAAACCTATGACATTAAGGCCATTGATAGCCGCCTTGCCGGACGCGATCCGGCCCGCAATGCGCCCTGTACCACCGCGCCCCGGGTAATTCATTGACTCAACGAGGGGTTTGTACGGGGAGTCTTTTTCACCGGCGCACTTTAAACTGATAAAGGGGCGTAAAACAAGAGTGTAAGATTAATGCAGAGTAATTCACCAAATAAACCGGGATTAAATAGTGAATACTTTCATTAATTAATCGTAATTCGCTATATAGTAGCTGAATAAGATCACAGATAACAATAAGATAAAATGATGATGAAACAGCAGTGTTTTATCTTGCCGACCCAGTGCCCGCAACCGTCTTTTTATCAGCCGAGGGCGCGGACCCGGTGTGCGGGAGACTCGGGCGGCATCGTTTTTAGCCGAGGGCGCGGGCCTGGTCTGCCGGAGGATCGGACGGCCTGCGCCGCTTCATCCCCCGGCGCGCTCGCCAAAAGGCATTCCGACTTACCAGGCCTGGCGGGAGATATCCAGCACCAGCTTCAGTTTGTCCCACTGCTGGGACTCGGTCAGCTGATTTCCTTCCTCCGTGGAGGCGAAGCCGCATTGGGGACTCAAACACAGCTGGTCCATGGCCAGGAATTTACCCGCCTCCTCAAGGCGCGCCAATACCGCATGAGGTTCCTCCAGTTCGCCGGATTTCGAGGTGATCAGTCCCAACACCGCCTGCTGATGACCCGGTTTGATAAAACGCAGCGGTTCAAAGCCGCCGGCGCGCTCGGTGTCATATTCCAGGAAAAAGGCGTCCACCTTCACCTCGCCGAATAAAATAGGCGCCACCGGCTCGTATCCCCCTTCCGAAATCCAGGTTGAACGAAAGTTACCGCGACAAACATGCAGGCTGACCACCAGATCGTCGGGTTTGCCCGCCAGCGCCTGATTCAAGACATCCGCATATATCCGCGCCAGTTTTG
The DNA here is from genome assembly GCF_018449575.1 of Sodalis sp. dw_96. GTDB lineage: Bacteria > Pseudomonadota > Gammaproteobacteria > Enterobacterales > Enterobacteriaceae > Acerihabitans. The sequence goes on from NZ_JAAVUT010000032.1 coordinate 11,115, forward strand.
CCGGATCGTCGCCACGCTCACGAATTTGCTGTTGTTGCTCCGTGGAACACAGATAGGCCCATACCGTATCGTCCAATTGCAGGTAACGGCATCCAGCCGCATAAAAAGCGGCGATGGCGTCGCGCCAGGTTGACGCCAAATCGGCGAAATACTCCGCCAGATCGGGATAAACCCCGGCGTCAATGGCGCCGCGGCCGCCGCGAAAATGCATCACGCTCGGACTGGGGATGGTCATTTTTGCGGTGACATCACCGGCAATACTCTTGAGAAAACGGAAATCCTCCAGCATGGGGTGTTGGTCAAACCCCAGCTTACCGGTGACCTTGATACCACGGGCCTTGGTTTGTACACCGTTGAACTGTATTCCCTGCGCGGCGTCATAACCTTTCACCCCCTCCAGTCCTTCAAAGAAATCAAAATGCCACCAGGCCCGGCGGAATTCCCCATCAGTCACCACTTGCAAACCAAGCTCCCGCTGCTTGGCGACGACACGCGTGATTTCCTCATCTTCAATTTCCCGCAGCCGCGCCGCGGTAATCTCTCCCTGCTTATATTGCCGGCGTGCCGACTTGACGGCCGCGGGACGCAACAAACTGCCGACAACATCGGCACGGAATGGGGGATATATTCTTTGCATATAATAACTCCACAGGTGCGCGGCACTCTCTCTCAGGAAACGAATACCCTCTCAGGAAACGAATGCCCGCTCACGAAACGAACGCCCGCTCAGGAAATGAATGCCGCGATGAAAATAAAGCCGCACTGAAAACAAATGCCGCAATTAAAAGTAGTTTAGCCGTTGAATTATTTCTGGCCGCAATCAATAGACATCCGGATGTCTACCAGGGCACATCTTGTAGACTAGCATGAGTTCAACGTGACCGGAGGGGAAGAAATTTCACTGCTAATGAAATTGATTCACCATGCATTAGACACGCAGGCGCAGACAGCAAAAAAGCGGGCCCGCGGTTTCATCAAGGCTCGGCGCGCGGCGTGGAGGTGAGGCTATTTTGCTTAAGCGACGGGTTCACTATCAACCGATTCGGCAACGTAAAATAAAACCGGGTACCGGCGCCCGGCTCGCTGATGATATCCAGACGTGAGTCATGGTTGCTGAGGGCATGCTTGACGATGGCCAGCCCAAGACCGCTGCCGCCGGTTTGCCGTGACCGGGCTTTATCCACCCGATAAAAACGCTCGGTCAGACGGGGGATGTGTTCCGGCGCGATGCCCGGACCATTGTCGCTGACCTGGAATTCCGCTCCGGCGGAAGTACGTTGCCAGCAGACTTCGATACGGGTGCCCGGCGGCGTGTGAATCACCGCGTTGTAAATCAGATTCGACATGGCGCTGCGCAGTTGCTCTTCATTGCCCCGCACCCGCAGTTGCTCGTTGACGCGAAAGACAATGTCGTGGCGTTCCTGGCTCAGCCCCGCCGCGCTTTGCTGCAAGCGCTTAAGGATCGACGGAACGTCGATATTCTCGTTGACCTCACCCTGGGGAGCGGCTTCGATGCGGGAAAGCACCAGCAATTGTTTAACCAAACGCTCCATGCGCTGCGTTTGATCCTGCATGGTATGGATTGCCTTGGCGCGAATCGCCTGGTCCATCTCCTGGTCGTTCATCATCTCCAGGTAGCCTTGCAGTACCGTCAGCGGCGTACGCAGCTCATGGCTGGCATTGGCGAAAAAGTTGCGCCGCGCCCCTTCCAACTGGCGCATTTGAGTAATGTCCCGCGCCACCATCAACAGCTGATCGTCAGTGTAGGGCATGACCCGGAATTCGACATAACGCTGGTTATTCATATGCAGCGTCAGCGGACGCTGGAATGATTGATTTTGCAGGTACTCATTGAACTCGGGATAACGCAGCAAATTGAGAATATGCTGGCCGTTGTCTTCCGGCCAGCGAAAGCCCAACAGTTGCTGCGCCAAGCCGTTGCACCAGAAGATATGGCCGTCGCCGGTCAGCATCACCAGCGCATCCGGCAAGGTTTCGGCGCCGCTGCGAAACCGCTTGAACAGGGTTGCCAGATCGCGGCGGCGGCGGCGATGGCGCAGTTGCATCTGGTGCAGGCCGTAGAACAGCGGTTCCCAACTGCCGCGGCCCACCGGCGGAGTCCTGCTCAGGTCCACCCACAGCCACCACGACAGTCGCAGTTGATAATAATAGTTACGCAGCAACGCCGCCAGCAGCGCCGCCGCCAGCAGCCAGGGTAAATGCCCGAAGATTAACGACAACAGCAAGGCAGGCAGGCAAAACAGCCCCAGTTCAAGCAGTAATTTGCTCCAGGATAAACGTTCTAACACCGGCCGCTCTCCCTTGATACATGATTAATAGCGGGCCGAAAAGCGATAGCCGGTACCCCGTACCGTCTGCACCATCCGATCATGGCCGCCGGTTTCCAACGCCTTGCGTAAACGACGGATATGCACGTCCACCGTACGATCTTCCACGTAAACATTGGTACCCCATACATGGTTGAGCAACTGTTCGCGACTATAGACCCGTTCAGGATGGGTCATGAAGAAATGCAGCAGTTTAAACTCGGTGGGCCCCATATCCAGCGCCAGTTCATTAGATGTTACCCGGTGCGACGAGGGATCCAGGCTCAAGCCCTGCACTTCGATTTTATCTTCCACCGCCATCGGCGAAATACGCCGCATTACCGCTTTGATCCGTGCCAGCAATTCCTTGGGAGAGAACGGTTTGGTGATATAATCATCCGCGCCCACTTCCAGCCCCCGCACCCGGTCTTCCTCCTCGCCGCGCGCCGTCAGCATCATAACGGGAATATCGCGCGTCAACACTTCGCGCTTCATCAGTTTGATAAACTGTATTCCCGAACCGCCGGGCAACATCCAGTCAAGCAGGACCAAATCCGGATAGGGCTCCGCCATACGACTCACCGCACTGCCGTAATCCTCCGCCTCAATAGGCTGGAAGCCATTTTGTTCAAGAACAAAGCAGACCATTTCACGAATGGGTGCTTCATCTTCCACGACTAATATGCGTTTTGCCATTATTTTCCTGCCATTATTCACTGCGGTTATCGTGCCCGGGCATTATGCGTCACTTTTATGACAGATTTATTAATATAGGCGCGGCCTGCTTCAAGGATAGAAGATCGCCGCTTTCCCGCATCGGATTGTGGACTTACGCCTTTGAAGCGGTATCCGCCACAGGGAAGGTTATAGCCGTCATCTTTCCAGTTACGGTGGTGTTGACTGCAACTGAAAAGTTATTGGGTATATACTCACGCCCTGATTCAGGGATTTTCTCCGGAGCCTCATGCGGATCATTCATACCTCTGACTGGCATTTGGGTCAGGCGTTTTTCACCAAGACTCGCGCCCATGAACATCAATCCTTCCTGCGCTGGCTGGTGGCGCAGGTTGAACTGCATCAAGTGGACGCGGTGGTGGTGGCCGGCGATATATTCGATACCGGCACGCCTCCCAGCTATGCACGGGAACTTTTCAACCGTTTCGTGGTGGAATTACAGCCCACCGGCTGCGAACTGATCGTTCTGGCGGGAAATCATGATGCCGTGGCGACCCTGAACGAATCCCGCGGGCTGCTGGCCTGCCTGAATACGCGCGTCATTGCAGGCGGCGATGCCGAACAGCCGGTTTTCTCGCTTCATGAGCGTAACGGAAAACCCGGGGCGATTTTGTGCGCCATCCCCTTTTTACGGCCCCGGGATATGCTGGTAAGCCGCGCCGGCGAGTCGGGGGATGATAAACAGCGTTCCCTGATGGACGCCATCGCCGGACATTACCGGGATTTATACCAGCGGGCCGTGGCGTTGCGCGACACCCTGCCGACGCCGGTGCCCATCATCGCCACCGGTCATCTTACCGCGGTGGGCGCCAGCACCAGCGATTCGGTACGGGATATTTATATCGGCAGCCTGGACGCTTTTCCCGCGCATTTATTTCCCCCCGCCGATTACATCGCCCTCGGACATATTCACCGGCCCCAGAGCGTCGGCGGCCAGCCGAATATTCTGTATTGCGGTTCCCCCATCGCCTTGAGCTTTGACGAAACCGGCCAGCCCAAACAGGTCAATATGGTGGATTTCCAGCCGGATCAGACGGCGGTGGTAACGCCGTTAACGGTGCCGGAAGTCCAGCCCTTGCGCCTGATCCGCGGCAATCTGGCGGAAATCGAGACGCAATTGCTCGCCTTTCGCGATTACCGGGGCGAGACGACGGTATGGCTGGATATCGAAGTGACGACTGATGCCTGGCTCAATGATGTCCAGCGGCAGATCCAGCACATTGCCGCCGGCCTGCCGCTGGACATTTTGCTGTTGCGCCGCAATCGCGAACAGCGGCGCCAGACGCTGGAAAAAGAACCCCATGAAACGCTGACCGAACTCAGCGTGGGGGAGGTGTTCGAACGTCGTCTGGCGCAGGCGCAGGTGCGGGATGAAGAGGAACTTGGCCGTATCCGCCTGCTGTATCACCGGGTGGTGACGGATATACGGCACGAACACCCGCCACAGGAAATCCCCCGATGAAAATCCTGACATTGCGGCTGAAAAATATCAATGCGTTGCAAGGGGAGTGGAAAATCGATTTTACCACCGCCCCCTTTGACGGCACCAACCTGTTTGCCATTACCGGCCCCACCGGCGCCGGTAAAACCACCCTGCTGGACGCCATCTGCCTGGCGCTTTATCACCAAACCCCTCGCCTGGGCATCAGCCCCGGACAGGAAGTGATGACTCGCCATACCGCCGAGGCGCTGGCGGAGGTGGAGTTCGAGGTTAAAGGGATCGGCTACCGCGCTTTCTGGAGCCAGCGGCGGGCGAAAAACAGCCCGCAGGGCAATCTGCAGCCGGCGAGAACCGAACTGGCGCTAATAGCCGACGGCCGCATCCTGGCGGATAAAATCCCTGATAAGCTGCGGCTGGTCACCGACATCACCGGGCTGGACTTCGGGCGTTTCACCAAATCCATGCTGCTGGCGCAGGGGGACTTCGCCGCCTTTCTTAATGCCGATGCCAAAAAGCGCGCCGAACTGTTGGAAGAACTCACCGGCACCGACATCTACGGCCGCATCTCCGCCGAGATATTCGAGCGCCATAAAGCGGTTAAAGGCGAACTGGACGGTTTGCAGGCCCGCGCCGCCGCCATTGAACTGCTCACCGAACCACAATTGCAGGCATTAAACGATGAGTTGGCGCGATTACAGGAAGAGGAACAGCGGCTAAACCATCAACAGCGAGCGCTTCAGCAACATTTGGACTGGCTGGCAAGGCACCGGCAACTGACGGAAGCCTTGTCCGTCGCGCTGGAAAAGCAGCGGGCATCGGCGCGGGCCCATGACGAAGCGCAGCCGCAGCTGTCCCGGCTGGCCCGGGGGGAACCCGCCGAGTCCCTGCGCCCGCTGCTGGAAGAACAGCAGCGCAGCCGGCTGGCCCGGCAGCGCCTGGCCGAAGCCATCACCGCGCAACGCGCCGAGCGGCAACGTACCGAGCAGGCTTTGCTGCCCCTGCAGGAAGATCTCGAGCGCGCCATGAAGGGCTGGCGGGATCACCTGCAATACCGGCGAGAGCGTCAGCAGCTGATTGATGAGCGCATTATTCCCTTGGATCAGCATATCTCCGGCCTTGAACAGCAGTCGCGGCAGCAGCAACAGACCACCGAGGGGCTAAGGACACAGAGACAAAAAAGGGAGTTGGCGCTGACGGAGCAACAGACAATGTTTACCCGGGCCGAACAGCAGCTCCGACAAGCCGAGAGTTATCTGACGCAACATCCCGACTTCCGGCAATGGGGCGAACATCTGCCGTTATGGCGCGAACTCTTCGCCCGCCGACAACGGGAACGCCTGCTCGCGGACGAGCTGAGCCGGCAATGTGATGAATGCTTACTGCAGCAGCAAGGCCTGCAGGCCGAACGAAAATCGGCCCTCGCCGAGGCGGAGACATGCCGCCGGCAGGTGGCGACCCTCACCGAACGCTTTAACGTACTGCGCCAGCGGCGCGAGCAGCGGGAGGCTCTCACCCCCTTTACCGCGTTGCAGGACGAGTGGGGTCTGAGCCGGCAGCAGAGCGCTTTGCGCGCCGTGCTCGCGTCATTATTACCCCAACACCGGCGACTCACGCGGGACCTCGCCGCCGCCGCCGAGCGACAAACGGCATTGCAAGAGGAATTCGATGCCCTGGCGCAAACCCGCCAGGTCCGGCAACTGCAGTGGATGGAAAAGTCCCGGCTGCTGGAAGAAGTCAGCGCCCGCTATCAGCTTGAACAACGCATTGTCGCGCTGGAAGACCAAAGGTCACATCTGCAATCCGGACAGCCATGCCCGCTGTGCGGCGCCGTTGAACATCCTTTTGTGGACCATTACCAACTGCCGGAACCTGCGCAAACCGAACTCAAACTTCACGCCCTGCAACAGGAGGTGGCGGCGATAACCGCCGACAGGGTGGCGGCGGATACCCGTAGCGACATGCTGCTCAACCAACGGCATCAGGCCGCTGATGACCAGGCGCGGCGGCAAACGGAATTGGCGGCCATTGATGAACAGTGGTCCCGGGCCGCCTCCGCGCTGGGTATGACGCTCTCCCCCGCCGCCGATGGGAAGGTAGCGGATTGGCTGGCGCAACAGGAGACGCGGGAGCAGGCGCTAGCGGAACAGCTTGAGGCACGGCGTCAGGACGATATCCAGCTGCAAACCGCACGGGACGACGTGAACCAAGCCGACGTGAAACGCACATCGGCGGACGCCCGGCTGGAGCTGAATGCTCAGCTACAGCACACCGCGGCGCAGACATTACAACAGGCAACGTTGCGCCTGACAGAGCAGCACAAGCTTATCCTACAACTGGCGACGGAGACTGCTGCGTCGCTATCCCCCCTCGGACTGACCCTGCCGGAGGGCGACGATGTCGAGGAGTGGCTGGCGGCACGCCAGCAAGAGTGGCAGCTATGGTGCCGGCATCTGCAGCAGGAGCAGGAACTGAAGGTTTCACTTGCTGCGCGGGCCAATGAAATTCGCAACCATCATGACAGCCTGGCGGAACTCGCCCGCCAGGGGGAAGAGGTTGAACAGCAGTCCGAACAAACCCGAACCGCGCTACGGCAGGCGCGGGATGAGCGGAGGCAGTGGGTGGGCGATGCCGCCGTTTCGCAGTTGGGAGACGAACTGCGTCGGCTGGGGGAAGCGGCGGAACAAGCGCGACAGCAGGCGGAGCAACAGCTGCAGCAGGCCCGTGAGCGGTTGCAGCAATTAACCGGCAGTGTCGAGGCGCAACAGCGTCAATTACACGAATTTGACGCGCAGACTCGGCAGGCCGAAGCAGCGCTGCAAAGTGCCCTGGACGACAGCCCGTTCGCCACCGATACCGAACTGCAATCGTCCCTGCTGCCTCCGGCGGAGCGGGATCAATTGCGGGAGATGCGGGAAAAACTGCGGGAGCGGCAGCAACATACCGCGGCCTGGCATGAACAGGCGGAACAGGGGCTGAAAAAAAGCCAGGCGGAGCGCCCCGCCACGCTGGAAGCGGAGGCTCAGGCCGCCGACGTGGAGCAACAGCTGGCCGCCGTCAATACTCTTTTAGGGGAAAAAGCCCGGCAACAGGGTGAAATCCAGCAGCAGCTGTCCAGTCATCAACGCCGTCGGCACGATCAGCAAAACCTGCTGCAGGCCATCGCCGACAGCGAAGCGGCCTATGCGGACTGGAGCTATCTCAATGAGCTCATAGGCTCCAAGGAGGGGGACAAATTCCGCAAGTTTGCCCAGGGACTCACCCTTGAGCATTTGATCCATCTGGCGAACCGGCAGCTGACGCGCCTGCAGGATCGTTACCAGCTGCGGCGTAAATCCGCCACCGAGCTGGAACTGGAGGTGGTGGATACCTGGCAGGCGGAAGCGATACGGGATACACGGACCTTGTCAGGCGGGGAGAGTTTTCTGGTCAGCCTGGCGCTGGCCCTGGCATTGTCGGATTTGGTGAGCCACAAAATCCGCATTGACTCCCTGTTCCTGGATGAGGGGTTCGGCACGTTGGACGCAGAGACGCTGGATATCGCCCTTGATGCCCTGGATACGTTAAATGCCACCGGCAAGATGATCGGCGTGATAAGCCACGTGGAGGCCATGAAAGAGCGGATCCCGGTGCAGATTAAAGTAAAAAAAATAAACGGCATGGGCGTCAGCAGGCTGGAAGCTCGTTTTGCGGTGCGCTAGCCGGCCCCGAGGCCGGCTGCCCCCGTCAGAAAGCATATCGATGGGCGGTTTTGGCGCCCCACAGGCCGCAGTAAGCGCCGACCACCGCGCCTATCAGTAACGCGATAAACGACCATACCGCGGATTTGGCGATGGTTTTCGCGGCGGCATCGGCTTGCTGCGTGGCCTGCTCTTTCCATTGCTGCATCTCCGCCCTGGAGCGATCGATATCCTGCTCCAGACCCTCTAAACGCTCCTTCACCTCGGCGGTTGCCTGCTGTTTGTACCGGATCACGCTGTCGGTGGCCTGATTGACTTCATCGGGGGACATCGAGGTACGACGGGCCAAAGCCTGATGGACATCGTCCCGATTGATATCGTCGGGAATGCCGTTCGCGCGCTGTTTGAGCCTATGTGACAATTGATCCATCTCACTGTTAAAGCTGTCCGGGCTTTTCCTGATGGCATTGATGGTGGCTTGCACATCATCCTCGGATGCCGACAGTTGCTGCGACAAATAGTCCGGCTTTAACGCCTCGATATTGCTGTTTTGCAAGGCATTCAATACATTTTTCGGTGTCTGATCCGGCGGTAGGCCGGTATCCAAGCCCATTTGTTTCATGGTGTCGTCCAACAGCCCCTGCATATTATCCTTATTGTCCGACAGGGACGAAACCATGCCGGACGCCGCGTGGCCGGTGGCCGAGGCAAGTGAACCGATAAGGCTGCCGGCGGCCCGCAATGCTCCGCCTATAATCATACTACTAATGATAATGGCGATAATTAACGATGTCGCCCATACCAGAAAGCCATGACTTATTCCCGCCGCCCCGGCCAGGCGTCCTGCGACATAACCGCCACAGGCAAGGCTCACCAGTATTGAAACAAATGACCAGACCGTTAACACGGTGCCGACCCCCTGCACCGGCTGCTCGGAATAGGGTTCCACCATGCTGAATCCTAATGCCGTTCCCAATATTGACAACAGAACAGACATTGCCAACACGGTAATAACTCCGCTGATAATAGCTCCCCAGGATGTGATTCTTGGTGTTGCGGTGACAGTATGCGTTTCCATAGACCTTCTCCTAGATATTCTTCCTTGTAGCAACAGGCTACGCAATTAAGTTAGTTTATGTTGGCGTGAATTCAAGAATACCCAATCCGTATAAATAATATTATTTAGATAATTCAAATATTATATTCACCTCAATTCGACGGGGGGGTTCTCTATTTAATACCCCATAAATATCGCATTACCGACGGGCGCCATCGCTAAAACCGGAAAAATCTTTACCGATTTTGCCGGTCTTATGCGCTATCATGCGCCCTGCGTTTGAACAACCCGCGCTGACGGGCGCGCCAGGTCAGGGATATAAAAAATATGTTTTGGTTCAAGAATCTTATGATTTACCGCTTGACCCGCAGTCTTGAGCTGTCGGCGGAAGAAATGGAAAAACAGCTGGCAGGTTCGGCGTTTTCTCCCTGCGGCAGCCAGGATATGGCGAAATCCGGCTGGGTTTCCCCGCTGGGTGACAAAAGCGATGCCCTGACCCACTCGGTCAACGGGCATATCCTGCTTTGCGTGCGCAAAGAGGAGAAAATCCTGCCTTCGTCGGTGGTAAAACAGGAGCTGCAGGGCAAGATAGAAAAGCTGGAGGCGGACCAAAGCCGTAAGCTGCGTAAAACCGAAAAGGACACCTTGAAAGAGGAGGTATTGTTCAACTTGATGCCTCGCGCCTTCAGCCGTTTCAGCCAGACATTTCTTTGGATTGATACGGAAAAAGACTGGGTGATTGTCGATGCCGCCAGCGCCAAAAAAGCGGAAGACACCCTGGCATTATTGCGCAAATCCATCGGGTCGCTGCCGGTGGTGCCCCTCACCCTGGAAAACCCTATTGAGCTGACCCTGACGCAGTGGGTTCGCGGTAAAGAGCCGCCGGCGGATTTCGCCATACAGGACGAGGCCGAACTGAAGGCTCTGCTGGAAGACGGCGGTATCATCCGCTGTAAAAAACAGGACCTCGCCAGCGACGAAATCGCCGCGCATATCGAAGCGGGTAAGGTAGTGACAAAACTGGCGCTTGATTGGCTGGAGCGGGTTCAGTTTGTCCTGGCGGACGACGCCACCTTGAAAAGGCTTAAATTCTCCGAGCCGCTGCGTGAGCAAAATGACGATATAGACCGGGAAGATTTCGCACAGCGTTTTGATGCGGATTTTATTTTAATGACCGGAGAACTGTCCGAGCTTATCAGCCAATTGACAACGGCGCTGGGCGGCGAGGCTCAGCGTTAGGTCAAGCGGTAGGGAGTGCCGCCGGGCGGCCCTCCCTTTCGGGTGATGTATTCCGGCTATTTACTCAGGTATTTGCACAGATAGGCGCTGGCTTCAGCCACCTGCAGGAAAAACTCACTCTTCGCGGGGATAAAAAACATCTCGCCGGGCATAAACACCTGCCAGTCGTGCGCTCCGGGGATCAACACTTTCAACGCACCGTTGATAACGGTCATTTCCTCCGGCTTGCCGGTGGTGAATGTGTATTCGCCTGCCTCCATAACACCGACACTGGCGCGACCAATGCTGGCGGAGTCAAAACCAATGGACTTCACTTTCCCGGCAAAATACTCATTTACATTCAGCATGGATCATTTCCTGTATCGATCATAATTTAAGTTATTCATAGTAAAAGGTGAAATATTGATTTGTCACGTCTTAATGCTGAAAAATGACGGTAAGCCGGCAGAAAAATCATCTATGCCGCCAACTCGGGTCGCCCATGTTTTCCGCCAGTGCCCGGGTCACATATTTAAGCCGGTCTAACAGTTGATACGGGAACTCATTGCTGTCGCTTAAACTTGGAAAAGTCAGGCAGAGACCGACGCTTTCATTGCGCAGGGGATGGGTTAGCGACGTCGCCAGCGCGCTCTGATTGGGCCGGGTTTCATTGCGGGCATAAGACCATCCCTGGCGACGAACCACCGTGAGACGTTCTAATAAACCGGTTAACCCATGTTGTGAAAAAGAGGTACGGGACGCCGCGCCAGGTACCAATCGATCGATGACGTCACGCTCGGAATAGCCGGCCAGCAGAACGCGTCCGACGGCGGTATGCGCCGCCGGTAACCGCTGCCCGTCGGCATAGGATACCGGCCGGTGGGGGCAGCCGTTAAATATTGATACGATGCGGACGTAACCTTTATCCAGCAGGCAAATCATACCGCCGCAGCCCTGCTCGGTAGCTAGGGTCGCCATGGCGGGCGCCGCCGCATCCGTTAATTGTTTTGCACGATGATGGCTGCCCACCGCCAGCAGCAAATCACCCACGGAATAGAGTCGATTCGCCGGATTACGAACCAATAAACCCTGATCTTCCATGGCCACCAATAATCGTGACAGTGTGCTTTTCGGCAACGGCAGCCTACTGGCCACGTCGCTGAAAGATAATCCCTGGCGTGCTAACACTGAACTTTCATGGGTAAACAGTTTTAATACCGCTGATGCATTTTCTAAGGTCGACATGATTATTTTTCATTTTCGTTTATTTTACAGGCAGGTTGAATAATCATTAAATTGTCCGCTGCTTCTCGTCAAGACAATATTTTTTCACACCCTAAACCCGCAGTTAAAGATAGCGTGCGAAAACCATTAAGGGCGATAAAAACGACCTTATTCACGCCAAGTTGCGGTTATAACCGGAGAGGCAACTTGAATACAGTGAATTACTCGGTGCTGATAAATAGGGAGGAATTATTCAATTTACTGATAGCGGCGGCGTTTTATTCAGCAAAAGTAATACAAATACAAACTTATTAAAAATGAGCTAAACACTTATTTACCGAAGGTTCAGGTAAAATAACCTGAACCTTCGGTATTTGATAGCGTACAGCCCTGCCCGCTAGCTCGCTATCAGGATTTATCTTCATCCTCATACCGGTTTTTGGCGTCCAGCGCTTCCTGCTCGGAATCATGCTCGCTGATCAGCGTATTAGGCCGCGGATGATCCGCCCGTAATTCATAGACTTCTTTGGATTTTCCAGGCAATCCCTTTTCTTTCTTTACAATCTGCGCTTCACGCGGATACGGGGGTTTACTCGCCATAATCACTCCCTTATTTATGATTTGGTCGGGTAAATAAGTATAGGCTAGTCTTGAAAGTTTCGCTGGCGCGGGCAAATCCGGTAACCGGGGTCCAGCCGGCAATATTCCGCGCCGGACAAGTTGTTAGCCGGCGGCGCAAGGGCAAAGCCGCTGCATGATGGCTGAAACCACATCCGGCGGCGGCAGACTGGCGTCCAGCACATAATGGGCCGCATCCTGATACAATGCCTCGCGCGCCAGCAATATTTCCGTTATCTCCTCGGCGATGGGCCGGCCGGTCAGGCTGGGACGCTGATCCTCTTCCGGCACTGCCTCCAGGCGCTGGGCCAGAACATCCGCCGGGGCATACAGATAAAACACGGTACCGACGGCCCGCATGAACCGCCGGTTAGTTTCCGATAAGACGATTCCCCCGCCGGTGGCGATGACCTGACTGCCGCCGGCGTTTGCCGACTCATGCAATATGTCGCTTTCGCGAGTCCTGAATCCCGCCCAGCCCTCTTGTTCCACTATTTGTGCCACGCTCAGACCGGTGGACTGCAGCAATATCAGGTCAGTATCGGTAAACTGAAACCCCAGCGCCCGCGCCAACTCCCGGCCAACGGTGGTTTTGCCGCATCCCCTAGCACCAATCATAAAAATGGGCTGTGTAATCAACTGCATATCCTTTTTCACTGAAAGCTGTGATCGAACGGTCAGTTCCGTTCGACCCGTAAAAACCGACGGCAATACTGGCAGCAACGGTCGGTTAAGTCCAGCGGAGCATTTCCCGCCGACATTCCGCAGTCGAGCCTTGCCGGCACCGGCCGAGACCGACAGCATACCGAATGGTTCTTGCCGGCGATGTGGGTCCAAGAACCAAGAAACATTAAATAACATACTTTTTGTGGGGTTGTCCTGTGCGGCGATAAAAAATGTCCGCCGGAAAGACATCCGGCACAGCGGAGAGGGGACAAAAGCGCGGGGTCGGGACGAATGTGGGGGGTAAACAATGCCGGCGGACCGGTTATACCCGGTGCGCTGGCGGCATGGCACGCTAGTACGGCTTATTCAGCGGCGCTACCTGGCGGAGCAGCCGGCGCAACGGACCGAACGGCATTTTTACGGTGCTCTATAACATTACATGTTATAAACCGCTCTATAACTCTCTATGGGGCCATGGGGTACGACATGGCCCGGCGAATAACGTTGGAAATCAGCTTTTTGGCTCGACAACCTCATCGACTATTTTACGAGCCTCGTCCATGGTCAGCGGTTCGGCCATCTTGATGAGAAGGGTCCCGGTAGCGCGCATGCGACCAGTCCCCACCACCGCCACCAGTTTATTCTTCAGACCGAATAACGCCACAAACTTGTCTTTGTCCGGCGAGCCGATAATCTCGATATCATCCCATTTCTCCGCGTGACCCAGGTATTCATAGCGCACGCCATAATGCTGAGTCCAGAAAAAGGGCACTGAATCATATTTCTCATCCAGACCCGCCATGACGCCGGCGGCGACCCGGCCATGCTGCTGCGCCACGCGCCAGTGCTCGATGCGGGTGGGCTGACCGTTAAGGGGGAATGTGGCGATGTCGCCGATGGCGAAAATATCGTGCCCCGCCGCCATGGATTGATCCACGGTCAGGCTGCCGTCTTTATTGAGCGGCAAATCATGGATAAAATCCGTGGCGGGCTTAACCCCGGTGGCCAGCAATACCACTTCTGCATCAATACGTCGGCCATCTTTCAACACCACCGCCGACACATGCCGCTTGCCGTCGAAAGACGCCGGCTCCCCTTCAATGAATTTCACGCCTTTTTCCTCATGGCGCCGGCGGAAAAAGCTTGCCAGATCCTTGCCGAACTGTTTTTCAAACGGCAGGTCATGTTTGGCGATAACCGTAATATCGATATCCTGTTTACGAAAAGCCGCCGCCACCTCCATGCCGATAAAGTTATTGCCGATAATCACCAGCCGCTGCTTTTGCTCAACCACGGCGATGATGGCGGCCGCCTGCTCCCAACTGCGCAAGACCTCGATACCCAACAGCGCCTTACCCGGCAGATCCGGCCGCTGCGGAACACCGCCGGTAGCCAGCAAAAGATGCTGGTAGGGAACAACGGTACCGTCATCCAGCCGCAGCTGATGTTTTTTCACCTCGAGTTCTTCCACGTTGCCGGTGATACGTTCGACCTTTTGCTTTTTATAAAAATCTTCGTCAAGCAAAGAGGGCACCTCATCAATAGACATATCCCCCTGAGGCACGAATTTAGACAGTACGGTACGGTCATAAGGCGCCTGTTTTTCGCGTTCGATCACGGTTAACCGGCCGGTATACCCCTTCTCGCGCAACGCTTTGATTGCGGCGCTGCCGCCGGCCCCTGAACCCAAGACCACGATCGCCTGCTGGTCGTCAAGCTCGTCAAGGGGTGCGGCTCCGGGCAACGCCTTGGGATTCAGCCAGATTTCACCCTTCTCCACCTTCACCGGATAACGTTTCAAGGCGCGCAGGGAAGGTGGTTCGCACAGCGCCCCCTCTTCAATGGTAAATACGGATTTATGCCAGGGACATATCAGCTTCCCTTCACAGAGCGCGCCTTTTTCCAGCGGCGCTCCGGAATGGGGACAGGTGGCTTCAAGGGCAAAAACCTCATTGCCCTTCCTGATGAGCAGAATATCTGTTTCGTCCATGCTGACTTTTTTCGATTCCAGCTCCGGCAAAGCGGATAACGACATCACTTTTTGATAGGCCACGATATGCTCCTTCTATTTTATAAAATCATTTTTATAAAACCGTACTCTTTAGAGGACTATCGTTAAGCCTAGCAGCTAATTCATGGGTGGAAAGTCGGGGGATACGGGACGCCGGGACGATGTATTAACGCTATTGAAGGATGAGGGTGTCCATCGCGGGGTATTGACGTTGTTGAAGGATGACGTTGTTCATCGCAGGGCATTGACGTTATTGAAGGATGAGTTTACCCAACGCAGGGCGTTGACGGTCGTAAGGAGTATCAGCCCGCGAAAAGCGGGCTGTTAAAAAGAATTTTTTTGGAGGCGGTTATTTACTCATTGCCTGCCGCAGCGCCAAACGGCCTTTTTCGCCGGGGCGACGCAGCGTTAACGAGACGACCAGGGAAATAATCGATAACACCATAATCAAATGAAAGGTCACCATAAAACCACCCAACAACGAGGCGACAATGGAACCGATAATACTGCCGACGCCGAAGCCGAGATAAATCACACCGTAGTTCTTGGTCAGATTGTTCAGTCCGAAGTAATCACTCACCAGGGAAGGATAGACCGTGATGGTGCCGCCAAAACTAAAGGCGACGCAGGCCAGGGAGATAAAAAATGATGTTTGTCCGAGAGGGGCGAAAGTTAACGCCGCCATCCCCGCCAACGACACCACCTGTGCCAGAGTGATAACCCGTATCCGCGGCATTCTGTCGGAAAGAACGCCCAAGACCAGACGCCCGCCGAGATTGGCTATGGCGATAATGGTTACCGCATTGGCAGCCGACATGGCCGATAAGTGAACCAGACTTTCACCAATGTCTTTCGCCACGCCGATAACATAAAGACCGCTCATGCAGGCAGTTAAAAACATCAGGGCCAGCAGCCAATATTGCGGCACCTTAACGGATTGCCCCAGGGTCAGATCGTGGGCAGCCAGCACTTTCTGGGTTTCCTGCCGGGGTGCGTCTTTCATCACCAATCCGCCGGCGATGACCATCAGCATGGCAATCAGTCCCCACAGTTCGAAAGTCACTTCCAGGCTGTATCGTGCAAGCAGCTGGCTGTTGATATATTTGAAACCCAGGCTACCCAGGCCGTAAGCGCCGATAGCGCAGGCGGAAATTACCCCCTTGCGTTCAGGGAACCACTTGACGCAATTGGATAAGGTCATCAAATAGCCGATGCCGTCGGCCAATCCCACCAGGATACCGGCGCATAACCACAGCATCACCAGATTAGTGGCGTAGGCGGTCAGGCAAAACCCCACCGCCAGCAAGACCCCCGCGCCGATGGTCACGTTCCGCACACCGAAACGGTCCTGAAATTTACCCGCCACCGATGAAGCCACCGCCAGCGCCAAGCTCAGCAAGCCGAAAGCAAAAGCCACCTGGCTGACGGGCTGGTGCAGTTTATCCGCCAGCGGACTGTTAAACAGGCTCCAGGTATAAACCGATCCCAGGGCAAACTGAGTCACAATGGTGCCGCATAGGGTCAGCCACCGAATATAATTGGATTGTTGAGTCATCATGTTCTGCCTCGTAGTAACCATTATTCTGAAATTGTTGCCCTGGACCGGGCTTAATGGCACCACTATAGAAGAATGTCAGGCAGGACAGATCGAATCGGGAATGAGATACATCGAACAGGGAATGAAATGCATTTGAACCGGTATGAATGACTTAATTATCCATACGCTTGGAGTAATACAGAAAATTGTCACGGCGGAATGATTGGAAGGATTAAACAATTATTAATGATCGCTGTCAAGAACGATCATTAAATTAACATTTTTAACACCCATGCAGCCCGGACCGTCCAGATAAGTCGAAAAAGCGGTAGCGCCCTTAAATTTTATTTATTTTCGTCGCCATAATATGTCGTCCCGATACGGATGATATCCCGTCCTAAAGATGTGCGGTGCCGGTTACTGTCACGCAGGGAGTAGATGCAGCCGCAATATTCCTGCTGATAGAAATGTTCCCGTTTACTGATCTCAATCATGCGCGATGAGCCGCCCTGCTTGCGCCAGTTATAATCCCAATAATGGATGCCGGGATAGTGGCCGGCGGCGCGTTTGCCGCAATCATTTATTTGCTGCATGTTTTTCCATCGGGAAATCCCCAATGAACTGGAGATAACGCTGAATCCCTGTTCAAAGGCGTAAAGAGCGGTGCGTTCAAAACGCATATCGAAACACATCGTGCAGCGGATCCCGCGCTCCGGTTCATGCTCCATGCCTTTGGCCCGGGCGAACCAGTTATTGCTGTCATAGTCCGCATCCACAAAGGGCACCCGGTGTTTTTGCGCAAAACGAATATTCTCCTCTTTGCGGATTTGATATTCCCGCTGGGGATGAATATTCGGATTATAAAAGAAGATAGTGTAATCAATTCCCGATGCGCTGAGCGCCTCCATCACTTCACCGGAACAGGGCGCACAGCAGGAATGCAACAGCAGCTTATGGGCCTGGTTGGGGAGTTGGAGCATCGGACGGCTGGATTCGGCCATGGGCGATTTCTCTCAGGCAGAGCGGATAACAGATGGGGAGAAATATAGCACAACGCCAAGGACACGGGTTGACGTCGAAACCGGCGTTTAAGAAAGGTTCAGGCACCGAGGGAAGCAAATACACCCGGCCCCCTTGCCGCAGATACCGACCGGCATAATTGGCCCGCTATCACCGCGGCCTGGACCAGGCGTGTTAAAGGGAAAGCGTGCCAATGAGGTCGAATCGGGCGTGGTTTTTGCGCCCGACCGAGTGCCTCATGGCACGGTAAGCCCGCTATCACCGCGGCGTGAACCGAGCATGTTAAAGGGACTGCCCAGAAAAGGCCGGACCCGCTGCCAGCCATTTTCAGGCCAGGCGAATCAACTCATAAGGAACATAAAGTTCCGTGGTATTTTGCAGCTCCACACACTTTGCCCGCTCGGCCTCCGCCGGGGATAAGCCCTTCGCGTGCACGGCCTTGGCAATGGATGTCTCACCGGTAGCGGCAATCATGACTTTCTGACCAGGGATGATTGCATTCCGATTCCTGTCATAAACGTGAATCATACACTCCTCCAATTTTTATCACGAAACTAATACCCAGCATAGGACTGCGGTTTGCGGCATATTTTGAGTTATATCATGAAAAACAGCGGTTAATAGTCAGTGACCACTTGCCAACTAGCAGCAAACCCGCTTGGCGCCTCCTTTACTCGCCGACAGAGGTAAAATATGTTAGCTGGTAACATAATTCTGCAAACCTTTACGCTCACCGCCTTTATGATTAGTGATAAACAGACTAAATTTAAAGGTAATGCAGCCTTCTGCGAACCTGAACATGTCAAAAGGTCAAAAGCCATGCAATCTGAAGAGCAACGTCTTATTGAAGGGCTGTTTCAACGCCTGAAACAGGCGGAACAGCAATCCGGCGCCCGTGATGCCGACGCGGATCGGCAGATCCAGGAATTTATCCGCCAGCAGCCGGCGGCACCCTATTATATGGCGCAGTCTATTTTGATTCAGGAAGCTGCGCTCAAACGCCTGCATCAGCGGGTACAACAGCTTGAAAACGAAATGACCGAGCTGAAAAACGCACCGCCCGCTCCCAGCGGCGGTTTTCTCAGCAATCTGTTCGGCGGCGGTTCCCGTGCCGCCCAACCACAGCAACCGTCGCAACCGTCCAATGCCTGGGGCAATTCACCACAGCAAACGCCGCCCCCTGGCTATAACGGCTATGCACAAACCCCGCCCCCCGGTTATAACGGCTATGCCCAAACGCCGCCTCCCGGCTATGGCCAGCAGCCGGTTCCTCCCCGGGGCGGCGGTTTTATGGCCGGCGCGCTGCAAACCGCGGCCGGGGTTGCCGGCGGCGTGGTGTTGGGGAATATGCTCACCGGCATGTTCCATAACAGCCGGCCGGAGGAGATAGTTAATGTTATCGACCAGCCCATGGATACCGCCGCCACGGATCCCCTGACCAATCAGGATTTCCAAAGCAACAACCTCGACACCTTTAATGATGTCTCGGACAGCCATTTCCTGGAGGGGAACAATAACTATCTGGGTGGCGATAATGCCGGCAGCGATACCGATTACAACAAAACTGGCAATGGGTTCGGCTCCGATAACGGTTTTGGTGCCGATAACAACGGTTTTGGTTCAGACAATGGTTTCGGCTCCGATAACGGTTTCGGCACGGATGACAGCTTCGGCGCCGACGATGACTTCAACGACGATGATAATTTTGTCTGATAGCGGTTCCGCGTAAAAAAATCGCCAACGACAGGTCGCTGGCGATAACGGACCCCCGGTACTGAACCCGCACCGCCAATGCCGGACGCTGGCTGATAGCGGCGCGGTTCGTTAAGCCGGGGCTTTATTTTATCCAGCCAGTGCGTTTCTTTCGCTATTCGTTCTCACATTCTCCCAGACTGATACTCATTGCTTATGACGTTTCTTGGGATAATTTCAATTCCCACCATGAATACTCTCTCTCCATGTAAATTTTGCTAGAAAATGAAAAACTATTAACTTACAATAAGTTTTACATTTTAGCTTTTACCAGTAGCATTCATAAACATTTTGAAAGCAAAAACCATATTTAACCGATATTTTTTATTCTAACGAAGCGGAGTATTCCTACCAGTCATAAAAAATGAAACTCGCCATAGGTTAATTTTATGAGAACGGCACTGGATACAGATATAAGAAAATCAGTATTATTACATATCAACTCTCAGCACCCGAATCATCCATTAATAGCCGGGAATATTAATTTTTCATAAACCATTAAATCAAACTAATTCATATCATATCCGTTATAGGGGTTGATAATTATGTGTAAAAAAAATCAAGTGGCTTCTTCGTCTTTACGTCCCTTATCTTTATACATTAATAAAACAATACCTTCCAGAATTAAAATAATAAACAAATTTAATATCATTGCCTCGGCCATAACGCTAGGTTTATATGCCACATCTGACAATGCGTCAGCGGCTTGCGCGCCCGCGCCGGCGGATGGAGTCACCACTATATGCGATACCTCGTCGGTGCAAACCAACACCCTCGGCATCGGGCCTGGGTTGAATAATGTGACCATTAACGTCGAGCCTAACGCGCGAATCGATACCGGCGAGTCAAGCGCCATTAGCCTTGACTCAAATTCCTCCATCACACTGCAGGAAAATGCCGTGGTGCAAAATGCATCTCATGCCCCGGAATATGCCGGCTTTTGGGGGCGTGGCGAGAATACAATTGAATTCAATGACAATACCACCTTAACGGTGGAGTCTGGGGCGCTGATACAGGCGCAAGGTGATGAATATAGGTTCAATAATGGTGCTGTGCATATCATCGGAGCAGGCAATACCCTTATCAATCACGGTATGATTCTAAGCGCTGGCGGTCCGACAATTCGGTTTGAAAATAACGTTGGCGACAATACTATAGACAACTATGGAACTATCGCCATGAGAGCTGTTTTTAAGATAGTTATCGACAGCGCTCTTACTGATGGAGATGTTTTTTTAACCAATCGTACCGGCGGTCGAATTATGGGCGAAATCATTTTGGGTGCCGGAAATGATAATATCACGCTTGAACCCGGTTCGGTTATAGATGGTGACGACATCGACGGCGGTGGCGGCATGAATTCCCTAATCCTTGAAAGCTCCGTTGATCCTTCGTCAACGGCTGATATCCTGCCAAGTAATATTTCCAATTTTCAGACGCTGATCAAAAACGGTGCCGGTGAGTGGCTGCTCTCAGGCCAGCTCGCCCCCACTATCGCCAACGTGACCGTTAATGACGGCACCCTGGCCCTGGCGGGAAAA
>NZ_JAAVUT010000033.1 GCF_018449575.1 Sodalis sp. dw_96
ACGGCCTGCTTCTGATTCGTTTTCGGTCCTTGTGAAGTTGCTCACAGTCCCGGTCGATGGAGGCGCATTATAGGGAATTCTAATGGAGCCGCAACAGGTATTTTGCCTGATTAGGTTCGTTCGCTGCTTTCCACAGCAAAACAGGGGTTTATACCCGCTTTTGCACAAACTTATCCACAGATATGCAAGCCGAGCAAAATTTGGCGAGCATCACGCAAACGTTTTCGCTACAATTCACGCCTATTTTATCAGCTTCGGTATTTCATGCATCGGTGCCTTTTTATAAAAAAGAACGCCGGTGCGTGCCAGTGTTATTAAAACTATCCAATCAAGGGATAAATTCGCCATGCAACAACCACGTCCTGTACGCCGTGCTCTGCTCAGTGTTTCTGACAAAGCCGGTATCGTAGAATTCGCTCAGTCCCTGTCACAGCGCGGCATTAAACTGCTCTCCACCGGCGGAACCGCGCGCCTGCTGGCGGAAGCCGGATTGCCGGTGACCGAGGTTTCAGACTATACCGGTTTCCCTGAAATGATGGATGGGCGGGTTAAGACACTGCATCCCAAAGTGCATGGCGGTATTTTGGGTCGTCGCGGCCAGGACGATGCCATTATGCAACAGCATGCCATCGAACCTATCGATATGGTGGTGGTAAATCTTTATCCGTTTGCCCAGACCGTGGCGCGCGAGGGCTGTACCCGCGAGGAAGCGGTGGAAAATATCGATATCGGCGGTCCCACCATGGTGCGCTCCGCCGCTAAAAATCATAAGGATGTCGCGATTGTGGTGAACAGCGCGGATTATGCGCGCATCCTCACCGAAATGGACGAGCATGGCGGTTCATTGACCTACGACACCCGCTTTGACCTGGCGATTAAAGCATTTGAGCACACCGCGGCTTACGACAGCATGATCGCCAATTATTTCGGCGGCCAGGTCCCGCCCTATCATGGTGACACTTCCGCTCCCGCCGGCCGTTTTCCCCGCACCCTGAATCTGAACTTCGTCAAAAAACAGGACATGCGTTACGGCGAAAACAGCCATCAGTTGGCGGCGTTCTATATAGAAGAGCAAACTCATGAAGCCTCTGTCGCCACCGCGCAGCAGCTGCAAGGCAAGGCATTGTCCTACAACAATATTGCTGATACCGACGCCGCTCTGGAGTGTGTAAAAGAATTCGCCGAGCCGGCCTGCGTCATTGTCAAGCATGCCAATCCTTGTGGGGTTGCCATCGGCAACGGACTTTTAGAGTCTTATGAAAGAGCCTATAAAACCGACCCGACCTCAGCATTCGGCGGCATTATCGCCTTCAACCGTCCACTTGACGCCGTTACCGCCAAAGCCATTATCAGCCGCCAGTTTGTGGAGGTGATTATCGCGCCATCCATAACCGATGAGGCCCTTACCGTACTCAAAGCGAAACAAAACGTGCGGGTATTGACCTGCGGGGTTTGGCAAGCCCGGGTACCGGGTCTGGATTTCAAACGCGTCAATGGCGGTCTGCTGGTGCAGGAAAGAGATTTAGGCATGGTCGGGCCAACGGATTTGCACATCGTCACCGAACGGCAGCCAAGCGAAACGGAGCTGAGGGATGCGCTGTTCTGCTGGAAAGTGGCCAAATACGTGAAATCCAATGCCATCGTTTATGCCCGTGACAATATGACCATCGGTATCGGCGCCGGCCAGATGAGCCGGGTCTACTCGGCCAAGATCGCCGGCATTAAAGCTGCCGACGAGGGATTGGACGTTCGTGGATCGGCCATGGCCTCCGATGCGTTTTTCCCCTTCCGGGACGGTATCGACGCCGCGGCGGCCGTGGGAATCAGCTGTGTTATCCAACCCGGCGGTTCCATCCGCGATGATGAAGTCATCGCCGCGGCTAATGAGCATGGCATCGCCATGATTTTTACCGGTATGCGTCACTTCCGTCACTAAGCCCAGGAGCAACCATGAATATTTTGATTATCGGTAATGGCGGCCGTGAGCATGCCCTGGCGTGGAAGGCCGCCCGTTCACCGCTGGCTGGCAAGGTGTATGTCGCGCCGGGGAATGCCGGCACCGCCATTGAACCCACGCTGGAGAATGTCAATATCGCCCCCACAGATATCCCGGCGCTGGTGGCGTTTGCTCAAGGCCATGATATCGGCCTAACCATTGTCGGACCGGAGGCACCGCTGGTAATCGGCATCGTCGACGCGTTTCGCGCCGCCGGTTTGCGGGTTTTCGGCCCGACCAAAGCCGCGGCGCAACTGGAAGGCTCCAAAGCATTTACCAAGGACTTCCTGGCTCGTCACCATATTCCCAGCGCGTCATACGGGAATTTCACCGAAGTCGAACCGGCGCTGGCCTATGTGCGTGAGAAAGGCGCGCCCATCGTTATCAAGGCGGACGGATTGGCCGCCGGTAAAGGGGTCATTGTGGCGATGACCCTGCCGGAAGCGGAAGCGGCGATTCAGGATATGCTGGCGGGCAATGCCTTTGGCGATGCGGGACACCGGATTGTGGTGGAAGAGTTCCTGGAAGGTGAAGAGGCCAGCTTTATTGTTATGGTGGACGGTGAACATGTGCTGCCCATGGCCACCAGTCAGGATCATAAGCGGGTGGGCGACGGCGACAGCGGGCCGAATACCGGTGGCATGGGCGCCTATTCACCGGCCCCGGTGGTTACGGACGAAGTGCACCGGCGCGTGATGGAACAGGTTATCTGGCCGACCGTGCGGGGCATGGCGGCGGAAGGTAACGTCTATACCGGTTTTCTGTACGCCGGGCTGATGATTAATCCCGAAGGCCAGCCGAAAGTCATTGAGTTCAACTGCCGCTTCGGCGATCCGGAAACCCAGCCCATTATGCTGCGTATGCGCTCCGATCTGGTGGCCCATTGTCTTGCGGCCACCGACGGTCAATTGGATCGGGAAACCTCGGACTGGGATGAACGACCGGCCCTTGGCGTGGTGCTGGCGGCCGGCGGTTATCCGGCGGGGTATCGTGCCGGCGATGAAATTACCGGCTTACCGGCGCAGGAAGTGGAAGGTGAAAAAGTATTCCATGCGGGCACCGTCCTCAAAGAGGGCAAGGTGCTCACGCAGGGCGGCCGGGTGCTGTGCGTCACCGCGTTGGGGGATACCGTGGCGGATGCACAGGCAAGAGCTTATGTCGGGGTGCGCGCTATTCACTGGCAAGACGGTTTTTATCGTACCGATATCGGCTACCGCGCCATTGAGCGGGAGAAAGAGATTTGACAGCTTTTGAAACCGGGGATAGCCGGTCTTATGGCAATGAAAAGCCTAGAGATCGCTTTTCTTGGGTTGCCAACGGCAAAAATCCTCATGGGCGACCAATAACAACTGGGTCCCCTCAGGGGCTTCAAGCCACGCCACGCCCAAAGGTTTGGCTGAAAGTTTTGATCTCGCCGCTATCCACGACAGGGAACGCGCATCGAAGTTGGGATCAACGGCCTTACCTTGGCAATTATACATTGCGCCGTCTCGCCATTGCCCCTGCACCAGGTGCACATGGCCTGCGCGTAATGAATAACTGTCCTTGAGCAGGCGATTAGCTTCGAACTGATAACGCGCCAATTCGTCGTCACTGAGTTTTTCCCGCGCCTGATCCCGTTGACGCTGCATAAAGCTGACATTGCCTTTATCATCAAAACGGATTTGTACTACCTCGGCATTGGCGCCGTTTTGCGTACGGTTAATCTGGCGCACCTGATCGTTCAGGTATTGATAGCGGGTGATGGTGGTATTGTCCCCTTCATAGGGGCTGTAAACGCTGAGAATTGTGACCGTTTGCTGTGCCTGGTCGTCGTTACGCCATAAGCGCATCACGCCCCGGTCGGCAATATAGCCACTGGCGGTAAAGGAAGGCAGCGTATCCTGGTGGTGACTACAGGCGGTCAACATAACGGCAAACAAGCCGACCCAACCCCACCGGCGCGCAAACAAAAGGGGCATGGTAGCCCCTTCGCTTAATCTTTTCACCAACACACTGTATTTACTTAACAGCGTCTTTCAGCGCCTTGCCGGAAACAAATGCGGGCACATTGGCCGCCGCAATTTTGATTTCCTTGCCGGTCTGAGGATTGCGTCCAGTGCGTTCGCTACGATGATTAATTTTGAAAGTACCGAAACCAACCAATTGTACTGCATCACCCTCTTTTAGAGACTCAGTAATTGCCGCCAAAGTGGATTCCAATGCTGACTTTGCCTGCACTTTGGAAAGATCAGCCTTATCAGCAATTACATCAATCAGTTGAGTCTTGTTCATATGTTATCCTTACAGTGTGTTTATCGCTTGCTAAGCATCGAGTGCGACGGATATGCCAAAATTTAGCGCTCTCCTGCAAACACGCACCGATAGCCACTTTTTTTATGCCCCCCCAAATGTAGACCAGACAGGGTGCAGATGTGAAGTCTTAAGACATGGCAAAACAGGTCTTAAATCACGTTTTATTGCCTTATTGCTGTAAATTTATCCCAATATTGCTAATTCCGGCTTCGCGCAGGTCTGCTCGCAGTCCTTTTATCAAATCTAGGTCGCGTTTTTCGCAGGCCGCCAATAGGCGAAAAATCTCCCATTGGATATCCCATTCTTGCTCAATGGCGGGTAATGCGTTCAGCTCTTCATCGGCCATTTCCCGTTCAGCTTCGGTCATTTCCAGCATTGCAACAGTACGAATGGAGGTCTCACTAACGGTAATGGCATGCGCCAGCGTTTCACCACTTAAATACGAATGCAATAATTCGCTAAGCGCGACACAGGCATCGATAGCCGGGTAAACGCCATAAAAATCGAACTCATCGGCCGCGGGAATACATTCTTCCAGCTTTTCTAATTGTAAATCAAAATTAACCTTAGCATCTTTAACTACCTGTGTCTCCCAAACCAAGTCGAGAATGCGACGATAAATCGCTGCTTCACCAAAACCGGTTTGCGTACAAAACAATTGGTAGTTGGGATACATCCGCTCGCACAACGATGCCATAAAAACCACGTGTTGCCAGCCGTCCAGCTTTTCCAGACGCAAATGTATCGGATTACGTAGCATCGCACTATCTCAATATTCTTAATATTGCGTAGCAGTGTACCTGAAATTGCCCGGTTACCCTATTGCGGATTGAACAAGTCCGGGCCTTCCCGCCCTTGCTGCCAGCGCTGAAACGCCATGCGATTCGAGGCTACCGCGTCCGCCCACCGGGTGGGTTCCGGCAAACGGTATCCCCTCATGCATTGGCGTACCCAATATAGCGCGCTATCCAAACCGACCCGATGGCCGGTTGAGATAAACAGTGGATTACAGCGCAATTTACTGCGCCACACCCAGGCCACCTGCTCCCCCTTGTCGATTAAAGGGGTGCTGGCATCCGGCAGGTCGCTTAACGGCTCGAAACGGCCGCACAAACGGCGTTTCGCCACGCCGATGGTGGGCCTGTCGATCAGGAGTCCGAAGTGGCTGGCAACCCCCAAACGGCGCGGATGGGAGATGCCGTGACCGTCAACAAACACCAAATCCGGCTGCTTTGACAGGCGTTGCCATGCCGCCAGCAGAGCCGGATACTCCCTGAAAGACAAAAAACCGGGAATATAGGGCATGGTGGTATTGATGCGCGCCACCTGATACTCAATGAGTTCAAGCGACGGGAAGCGCAATAAGGCAATGGCCGCACGGGTCACTTCCCCCTCTTGCTCAAATCCCACATCGGCGCCGGCAATAACGGCCGGTACCTGGAAATCAAACGCATCCCGGCGGATAACGCTGCCGGCGGTGGCGATTTGCCGGGCGCGTAATTCGGCTATATCCACTTTTTCCACAATAGCGGCTCCTACGGGCGATGATGCCGGCGCCAACCCATGTTATCGCCGGTTCTAAAGGTGGTATGGGCGCGACAGGCGGTGCACCGCCTCAACCAATACGCCGGCATTCTCCGGCGGCACATCCTGGTGAATACCGTGTCCCAGGTTAAAGACGTGCCCGTCCCCATCACCAAAACCTGCCAGAATTTCAGCCACTTCCCGCTCGATGCGTTGCGGTTGTGCGTAAAGCAGCGACGGATCCATATTGCCTTGCAGCGCCACTTGATTCCCCACGCGGCGCCGGGCGTCAGCGATGTCGGTGCTCCAGTCAAGGCCCAGGGCGTCGCAACCGGTTTGCGCCATCGCTTCCAGCCATTGGCCGCCGCCCTTGGTGAACAAGGTCACCGGGACCCGGCGCCCTTCGTTCTCTCGCTGCAGGCCGTCGATGATTTTATGCATGTAGGCGAGGGAAAATTCCCGGTAGTCATTGCCGGTAAGCACACCGCCCCAGGTATCGAAAATCATCACCGCCTGGGCGCCGGCGCGGATCTGGGCGTTCAGATAAAGCGTTACGCTATCCGCCAGTTTGGCCAGCAGCAGATGCAGGGTCTTGGGTTCGGCGTACATCAATTTTTTGATTTTGGTGAAAGATTTGCTGCTGCCCCCTTCAACCATATAGGTTGCCAGGGTCCAGGGACTGCCGGAGAAGCCGATTAACGGCACCTCGCCGTGCAGATTCTTTCGGATAGTACGCACAGCGTTCATGACATAACCTAATTCCTGTTCGGGATCGGGAATCGGTAATTTAGTTATGTCGTCAAAGGAAGAAAGCGGTCGCTCGAAACGCGGCCCCTCCCCCTGTTCGAAATATAGCCCCAATCCCATGGCATCGGGGATAGTCAGAATATCGGAAAACAGGATCGCGGCATCAAGGGGAAAACGTCTTAACGGCTGCAAGGTCACTTCGCAGGCAAGATCAGCATTCCGGCACAGGGACATGAAATCCCCGGCTTCGGCGCGGGTCGCCTGGTATTCCGGCAAATAACGGCCTGCCTGCCGCATCATCCAGACCGGGGTCATGTCCACCGGCTGACGTAGCAGGGCGCGCAGATAACGATCGTTTTTCAATTCATCCATGCTGGATTTCCTTTGATTATGAACGGATTATAGCATGGTATTATCGGCATCCCGATCCGTGGGACCTTGTTCTGTGGGACCTTGATCCGCACGACATAGCGCCACGGTATCCTCGATCAAGCGGCGGGCCACGGTACCCGGCGGCGGCAGTAACGGCAACGCATCGTAACGATACCAGCCGGCATCCAGGATCTCGCTATGGTCGGGGGTGATATCACCGCCGTCATACTCCGCCATAAAAGCCATCATCAGCGAATGGGGAAAGGGCCAGGGCTGAGAGGTGACATAGCGTACATTTTTCACCTTGACCCGCGTCTCTTCCATGACCTCTCGCGCCACCGTCTGCTCCAACGTTTCACCCACTTCGACAAATCCGGCCAGGACGGTGTAGATACCGCCGCGATGGCGGGTATGCTGGGCCAGCAAAATTTCATCGCCTCGACGTATCGCAACTATAATGCAGGGAGCGATCTGCGGGTAATAGCGTTCGTGACAGTGATCGCACAAGCAAGCCCACTCTTTGCTGCTAACACGCATGGTGTGGCCGCAGTAGCCGCAAAATTCATGGGCCCGGTAAAATTCCGCCAGTTGGATACCCCGGCCCGCCAGTTGAAACAGGCCGGCATCTTGATCGATTATCTGCCGCACCGATCCCATATCCCGGGTCATGTTATGGCGCACCAACCAGGCGGTAGCCCCCTCCCATTCACCGATGGGAGTGGCTTTGAAGCCTTGCAGCGTCCAGGTGGAGGCCAGACCAAACGGCAATTCCCCTTTGGGTAACCACAGTTTGCCGTTTTGGCTGACTATCCACCAGCCATGTTCGCTACCGCTGAGTTCTTGTTCCATTTTAGTTGCACTACCCCTTATTCACTGGCAATCTAGAATTTAGCTTTAAATGATGAATACCCCAGCGTTACTTTTTATTACATCGGAGTCTGTCATGTTAAACCAGCTGGAAATATTGGCTCAACGGGTTGGTGGCAGTAATGAACTTATTGACCAATGGCTGATGGCCCGCCGGGGCTTACTGGTCGCTTATTACCATCTGATTGGTCTTAAGCCCAACAAAGAAAAGCATACTCCTCTGGATGAAAATGCGCTGGACGACTTTTGTCATCACCTTGTGGATTATCTGTCCGCCGGCCATTTCCACGTGTATGATCGTATCGTGCAGGATGCGGATGAAAGCAGTCCCAACCGTATCCTAATAACGCAGATCTACCAGGCCTTGCAGGAAAATACGCAACAAATCATGTCTTTTTATGACAGCCAGTTTGAAACCGCCGTCGATCATGATAATTGCATGGAGTTCCAGGATGCGCTTTCCGGCGTCGGCGAAGCCCTGGGCACCCGGTTTTCCCTTGAAGACCAGTTGATTCAAAAGGCGTTGGAGTACCGAGCGGAGGGGTCTTGCCTCGGCGCCCGCCGCCAATAGTCCGGATGCCTCTCGCCTGGCTTAACGCCGGGCCTGAGCATCGTTTTTGGCTCATCTGAGCCGCAATGCTGACAAACCTCCTCGGCGTCAACGAGGCGGGGCGTATTGTCAGCAAACTTTGGCTCTTATGAGCCGGTATCTTGTCGGAGTGCCTAGCGCGTACATTACGCCAGGCTGAGACCGTTAATTCGGGATCCGCGGAACCTGATCGGGTTAATACCCGCGAAGGGAACAAGAGTAATTCAACGCCACGAATCATTGTCAATCGACCTATGATTCCAGCTCAGTCTTATTACTCCCACAGCGCTCCAGACAAGCAATTTTCCCAAACTTAATGTGAGGAATTGCTATGTCTTTACCCACCACTCCGTCCCGCCGTGAACAGCGGGCACAGGCCCAGGATTTTATCAACCGCTTGAAAGGCGAGGCTTTCCCCCGGTCCCGCCGGATCTATCTACAGGGCACCAGCCCCGATATCCGGGTGCCGATGCGCGAAATCCAGCTCAGTCCCACCATGATCGGTGGCGATAAAAACGCACCCCGTTATGAACAGAACGAGCCGATACCGGTTTACGATACCGCCGGACCTTACGGCGACCCGGAAATAACCATCGACGTACGCGCCGGTTTGTTTCCGCTGCGGGCCGACTGGATCGGACGCAGAGAAGACACCGAAACCGTCAGCGAATTAAGCTCCCGTTACAGCGGGGAACGCCGGGCGGACGACGGGCTTGAGGAGCTCCGCTTTGCTCCCGGCCATCTGCCCCGACGCGCCAAACCCGGACGCTGCGTCACACAATTACATTATGCCCGGGCGGGTATCGTCACGCCGGAAATGGAATTTATCGCCCTGCGGGAAAACATGGGCCGTGAACGAATCCGCGGCGAAGTGTTATTGCAGCAACATCCCGGTCAGGGCTTCGGCGCCGAATTGCCGGAAAATATCACGCCGGAATTCGTGCGGCGGGAAGTGGCCGAAGGCCGCGCCATTATCCCCGCCAATATCAACCATCCTGAATCGGAACCGATGGTTATCGGCCGCAATTTTCTGGTGAAGGTCAATGCCAACATCGGCAACTCGGCGGTGAGTTCCTCCATTGAAGAAGAAGTGGAAAAACTGGTATGGTCCACGCGCTGGGGCGCGGATACCGTGATGGATCTCTCCACTGGACGTTATATCCATGAAACCCGTGAATGGATACTGCGCAACAGCCCGGTACCCATAGGCACTGTGCCCATCTATCAGGCGCTGGAAAAGGTGAACGGCGTGGCGGAGAACCTGACCTGGGAAAGTTTCCGCGATACCCTGCTGGAGCAGGCGGAACAGGGAGTGGATTACTTCACTATCCATGCCGGCGTGCTGCTGCGCTATGTGCCCATGACCGCCAAACGCCTGACCGGCATCGTCTCACGCGGCGGCTCCATTATGGCGAAATGGTGTTTGTCCCATCACAAGGAAAGCTTTTTGTATGAGCATTTCCGCGAAATTTGCCAAATCTGCGCCGCCTATGATGTAGCGCTCTCGCTGGGTGACGGCCTGCGTCCCGGTTCAATCCAGGATGCCAACGACGAGGCGCAGTTCGCCGAATTGTATACTCTGGGTGAGCTGACCAAAATCGCCTGGGAATATGACGTCCAGGTAATGATTGAAGGCCCCGGCCATATACCGATGCATATGATTCGCCGCAACATGACCGAACAGCTGGAACACTGCCACGAAGCGCCGTTTTACACCCTCGGGCCGTTGACCACCGATATCGCCCCTGGTTATGACCACTTCACTTCCGGTATCGGCGCGGCGCTGATCGGCTGGTTCGGCTGCGCCATGCTGTGTTACGTCACGCCCAAGGAACATTTAGGCCTGCCGAATAAAGAAGACGTCAAGCAGGGACTGATCACCTACAAAATCGCCGCCCACGCCGCGGATTTGGCTAAAGGCCATCCCGGCGCGCAGATTCGCGATAACGCCATGTCCAAGGCGCGCTTTGAATTCCGTTGGGAAGATCAGTTCAACCTGGCCCTGGACCCCGCCACCGCCCGCGCTTACCACGATGAAACCCTGCCGCAGGAGTCCGGTAAAGTGGCGCATTTCTGTTCCATGTGCGGACCGAAGTTCTGTTCAATGAAGATTTCCCAGGAAGTCAGGGATTATGCCGCCGCACAGGCTATCGAAGTTCAGCAAAGCGGCATGGAGACCATGTCCGCCGAATTTCGCGCCAGCGGCGGAGAAATTTATCTGGCCCCCCTTGCTGCGGAGGATAAATAAATGACCGCCTCTAACACACCCTTTGCCCCTACCGCCCACCGGCTCGGTCTTTACCCGGTGGTGGACTCGCTGGCCTGGATAGTCCGCCTACTGGACGCCGGCGTCACCACCTTGCAGCTTCGCATCAAGGACCAGCCGGCGGAGGTGGTCGAACCGGATATCGAGGCCGCCATCCTGCTGGGCAGGAAATATCAGGCCAGGATATTTATCAACGATTACTGGCAACTGGCGGTAAAACACGGCGCCTATGGCGTACACCTGGGCCAGGAGGATCTGGATACCGCCGATTTGTCCGTCATTCAACATGCCGGCATACGCCTGGGTTTGTCCACCCATGACGACCAGGAGCTGGCCCGGGCGCTGTCATTCCGGCCTTCCTATATCGCCCTGGGCCATATCTTTCCGACCCAGACGAAAATCATGCCCTCGCAGCCCCAGGGACTGGCGGATCTGAGGCGCATGGTGGCCGGACTGACGAATATCCCCACCGTGGCCATCGGCGGTATCAGTATCGACCGGGTCGACGACGTGATGGACTGCGGCGTCGGCAGCGTCGCGGTGGTCAGCGCCATCACCAAAGCGCCGGACTGGCGCCGAGCCACCGCTATCCTGTTGCAAAAGACAGAAGGCCGGGAGGTGACGGATGCTCAATGACCAGGCTTTTTTGCGCTACAGCCGGCATATGCTGCTGGAGGAAATCGGTCCCGAAGGCCAGGAAAAGTTAACGGCCGCCACCGTGCTGATAGCCGGTCTCGGCGGCCTGGGTTCTCCCGCCGCACTGTACCTGGCGGCGGCCGGCGTCGGCACCCTGCTGCTGGCGGATGACGACCGGGTGGACGTCAGCAATCTGCAACGCCAGATTCTTTATCGAACCGGCGACATTACCCAACCCAAGGCCCTTCTGGCGCAGCAGCAGTTACAGGCGCTTAACCCCTTGGGGGAATATATTCCCCTACAGCAGCGCCTTACGGGCGAGCCCCTGATACACGCGGTGGCGCGGGCGGATTTGATCCTGGACTGTAGCGATAATTTGCACACCCGGCATGAGATTAACGCCGCCTGCGTTCGTCAGGGCAAAACATTGGTAAGCGCCAGCGCGGTGGGCTTCAGCGGCCAGCTATTGGTATTGCAGCCCCCCTACCGGCACGGCTGCTATGCCTGTCTGTTCCCGGATGTCGCCGAACCTCAGCGCAACTGCCGCACCGCCGGCGTAGTCGGTCCCGTGGTGGGTATGATGGGTGCCCTGCAAGGTTTGGAAGCGATAAAAATCCTCTGCGGCATGCCGTCTGCGCTGAACGGCCGGCTGCAGCTGTTCGACGGGAAATCCATGACCTGGCGCACCCTGCAACTCACCCGTGCCGCAGATTGCGCGCTGTGCGGTACGCCGGTAGATGAGGAGGAACCGGTTCGATGAAAATAACCCTTAATGATAGGCCCATAGAGCTTTCGAACCGGCTCTCCCTGGCGGAATTTCTGGATCAGCTGAAATATTCTCCGGAGGGCGCGGCCCTGGCAATCAATCAAACCATTATTCCCCGCAGCCAGTGGCCCCGACATTACATCAATGAAGGCGACGATATCTTACTTTTTCAAGCCATAGCAGGAGGCTGAACATGTTGAAAATAGCCGATACTACTTTTACTTCCCGGTTGTTCACCGGCACCGGAAAATTCTCTACCGCCGATATCATGCTGCAGGCATTGGCCGCTTCGGGCAGCCAACTGGTCACCCTGGCCATGCGCCGGGTAGACCTGCGCCACGGCAATGATGCTATTCTCCCCGCCCTGCGCCAGGCCGGCGTGAAGTTGCTGCCCAATACCTCCGGCGCCAAGACCGCTGAAGAGGCGGTATTTGCCGCACGACTGGCCCGGGAAGCCTTGGGTACCCATTGGATCAAGCTGGAAATTCATCCGGATGTAAAATACCTGTTGCCCGATCCCATCGAAACGCTGAAAGCGGCGGAACAACTGGTAAAAGAGGGGTTTGTGGTATTGCCCTACTGCGGTGCGGACCCGGTATTATGCCGCCGCCTGGAAGAGGCCGGCTGTGGGGCGATCATGCCGCTAGGTTCGCCCATTGGCTCCAATCAGGGATTACAAACCCGTGATTTCCTGCGGATTATCATCGAACAGGCAGGTATTCCCGTCGTGGTGGATGCCGGAATCGGCGCCCCGAGCCAGGCATTGGAAGCGCTGGAAATGGGCGCCGACGCGGTTTTGGTGAATACCGCCATCGCCGTGGCCCGAGACCCGGTAGCCATGGCCCACGCCTTCAGGCTGGCGCTGGAGGCCGGCGAGTTATGCCGGCAAGCCGGGCCGGCGCCCCGTCAAATCCAGGCCAGCGCCACCAGCCCGTTAACGGCCTTTTTGCATCCTGTGGAAGGAGCGGCGTGATGAATTCCTTTATTAACCATTGGCAGCGTATCTCTTGGGACGACGCCGGCCACAACATCAATGCCAAGACGGCGCGGGATGTGCAGCGGGCATTGAATACCGAACGGCCCGGCCTGGATGATTTCATGGCGCTCTTGTCGCCGGCGGCCCAGCCGTATCTTGAACCTTTGGCACAGCGCGCCCAACGGTTGACTCGCCAACGCTTCGGCAACGTGGTGAATCTGTATCTGCCGCTTTATCTCTCCAACCTGTGCTCCAATGATTGTACCTATTGCGGTTTCTCCATGAGCAATCGTCTTAAACGCAAGACCCTGGACGAGCAGGAGATCATCAATGAGTGCGAAGCGATTCGACTAAGAGGTTTTGAAAACGTACTGCTGGTGACCGGTGAGCATAAAAGCAAAGTCGGTATGGATTATTTTCGACGTTATGTGCCGTTGATCCGCGACTATTTCAGCTCGCTCATGATGGAAGTACAACCCTTATCCCAGGAGGACTACGCCGAGCTGAAAGCCCTTGGCCTGGACGGCGTTATGGTCTACCAGGAAACCTATCACGAGCCGACCTACCAGCTGCACCATCTGCGCGGACAAAAAATGGATTTTGCCTGGCGGCTGGAAACGCCGGATCGGCTGGCGCGGGCCGGGATCGACAAGATCGGCTTGGGGGCGCTGATAGGATTGTCGGATAACTGGCGGACAGACTGCTATATGGTGGCCGAACATTTAGTGTATCTGCAAAAAAACCATTGGCAGAGCCGCTATTCCCTTTCCTTCCCTCGCCTGCGGCCCTGCGCCGGGGGAATTACGCCGGCATCGCTGATGGATGAATCGCAGCTTTTGCAGGTGATGTGCGCCTTTCGCCTGCTGGCGCCGGATGTGGAAATTTCATTGTCTACCCGAGAGTCCCCTTGGTTCCGCGACCATGCGGTACCCATCGTGGTCAACAGCGTCAGCGCCGGATCGAAAACCCAGCCGGGGGGCTATGCCGGCGGCACGCCGGAGCTGGAACAATTCGAGCCCCATGATAATCGCTCGGTACAGGAAGTGGAGCAGATGCTGCTGCAGTCGGGTTTGCAGCCGGTATGGAAGGATTGGGACAGTTATTTAGGCAGGTCGCCGACGCTGATTGAATAAGGGATGGTGAGCACTTTAAAGGTTTTGCCCTGATTTAGCGGCGGGACAGTCCCCCTGTCCCGCCGATGATTATGCCTTAATCAGCGCCAGCTTACGTTATTCATGGCAGCGGAACGTTTTCAATCGGCGCACACCACCAACCCTTTATCATTACCGGTCTCTCTGAATTGTAACATTCCCCCGGTCAGGGTATTAAGCGCTACCACGGCGGGTTGTCCGCCGAACAACGGCGGAAGTATGGTGCTGGACCAAATAAAGCCATTACTGCCCCCAGGCGATAATGGCCATCCGCCCGCCGGCATTGCGCTATAGGCCGCATCCACGGAAGCAAAGGGCGGCAATGTGCAGTATAAACCTCCCTCTTGATAGGTCGCTAATGCCCAGCTTTCATTGTTTACACTCGCGCTGCCGCTGCCGGTGAATTCACTGGCAAGCTTCGGGCGCGAAAGACCGTTGATGGATTCCGCCATATGCCCGTAATAATTGGCCTGCGGGACGTCCGGGCTGGTTGCCACGGTAAATATGACGTCTTGAGACACACTTTTACCTTCACGAGCAGTCACCTCAATGGTGGTTTTAACCCCCTTGCCCAAAGGATCGGTGACCGGAATGCTGATTTTACCCGTCGCTGCCACCACACCGCCTTCATATTTTGGCAATCCGTCAAACAATAGCGTGGCGCTTTCGGACCCATTTTGCCGATTGACGGCGCCAAGGGAGTGAACATCGATAATCACATCCCCGACCGGCGAACCGTCTGCAAGCGTCGCTTCCACCGTCATCATAAGCTGCTCGCCGGCTTTCGCCCGCACCGTATCCACACTGACTTTTAAATCTATGCTGCCGGGAGTGAAGTTCAGCTCTTTTGCCATTGAGGTGATTTCCAGGCCATCCACATGGGGGGCGAACCTGACCATACCGGGTTTATTGCCGCGCACGGTGGCGGTATACACCCCGCTGCTTTCGCTATGGGCTGAAAGGGTCACGTCATCCCCCGGCGAGGCACTAAAGGCCAGCCTGGTCCCCAGACCCGCTATTGCCCGGCCTCGCGCATCCCTGGCATACAGCGTCAGCGTAGCGGTCTCGGTATTATCCGCTGTCAGCGTATCCTTATTGATTTCAAAGGTGGATTCGGTTGCATCCAGATCCGCGGCAATAAGGGTGATAGGTTGACTCAGACCCTCCATGCGATTGCCCTCAACCGCCGGCGTTATCGTATAATTTCCCGGCACGGTACCGAACAGTCTGGCAACGTAGGTTCCCTGGTCATCAAACTGCCCATTTTCTTGTCTCAAACCCTCACTCGGCGAAAGATAAAAAAGGATTCTGCCTACGGTTTTGGTCATGTTGCCATATTTATCCCGCGGTATCAGTTTAAGCTCTACACTATCTACATCATTGGCCTTCAGTTTGTCCTCGCTGATGCTGAAGGAGGTATAAAGCTCGCTGAACGGGCCTGGCGTAAAGGTCACTACTTTCACCAAGCCGCTTAATTGCTGGCCGTCGATTGACGGCGCGACATCAACCCCGCCCGCTACAACGCCGCTAAGCCGGGCGGTATAATTTCCGTCGGATTCAGTCATTTCCGACACCGTGATCCCCGCCGATGGCGTAGCGATAAATTTCACCCGTTCTCCCAGCCCGGTGACCGCATTGCCGTCCTTATCCCTGACGGTGAAGTTCAGCAGGGTGAAATCAGTGCCCACCGTAAGCGTATCCTCGCTCACGCTGAAATCGGAGTGGCTTTCGTAAGACAGGGCAACGCGCAGGCTGACGGTTTTAGCCAAGCCGTCTAGCTTAACGCCGTCAAGAACAGGCGTAATGGTCACCTCACCCGGCTGGTTGCCGCTTAGAGTGCTGCTGTAGCTGCCGCTATCTTCGATAATATCGGTCAATACGGCGCCCTCTAACGGCGTCATTTCAAACGCCAGACGCGGACCGAGACCGGTAAGGGCACGGCCGGACACATCCTGGGCGCTGAAGGTCACCGTCGCTCGCT
This sequence comes from Sodalis sp. dw_96, assembly GCF_018449575.1. Lineage (GTDB taxonomy): Bacteria > Pseudomonadota > Gammaproteobacteria > Enterobacterales > Enterobacteriaceae > Acerihabitans. The sequence goes on from NZ_JAAVUT010000033.1 coordinate 16,167, forward strand.
CAATACCGTCGGCAAGGATAGTGTCACTGCTGGCATCAAGCCGTGACCGGCTGTGATCCATGCCTGACGACAGCAAGACAACGTTGATAGCTTTCAACGCCTGTCCGTGAATCATCGGGGTGATTACCGCCCGTCCGGTATCGGTGCCGGCGGTCAAAGTAGCCGAATAGACGCCGGGCGCGGTTTCACTGATATCCCCCACCGCCGGCGCGGAGCGAGTCAATACGGCCTTAGACCCGGCAAAAGACATATCGTCTCCGGCCTCAAACGTTAACGTAAACGTCAGCGCATCCGCCATCCCGCTGACCGGATGAAGGCTTTCATCCAAGAGACTTACCGACAGCAGGCTGGTTGAAACTCCGTCCGCCAGCAGGCTGTCCGGGGTTGCCGCCGTGGGCGTCGACGCCAGGCTGATACCATGGCCGGACACCTCGAGGGTGGTATAAGCGCGATTGGAGGCGTTGCCCTTTTTATCATAGGCCGTTGCGCCAAGGGTATAGAGATTCGTTGCCCCCGCGGGCCTGTAGGGCGGCAGGGTGACCGACAGGACATGCGGCGCCAGCGGCGACACCGAGCCACCGGCGGCAGTCAATGCCGCGCTGTCCCATTCTATGCGTTCCAGGGCATGGGTGGCGGTGACCTGGGCGGTGATGGTAAGCGGCTGCCCGGAGTTTCCGTTCATCCGCTCCGGCATCAGCAGGCGGATAATCTCCTTTTTTTGATAATCCAGCACAATATGATTGTTGCGCTCAACCAGGTCGTAACGGCTGACCGCCAGGGTTCGTTCGGCGGCCACGGAGGCGGGATCCATCTGGGAGAACAACGAATCCCCCAGGCGATATCGTAATTGCAGGTTCACACGGGAATCCTGTTGGCCGCTTTTACCCTGCCGGTGCTCGCCGCCAATGGTGATTAGCGGTATCGGCGTGTAATTAAGCCCCAGGGTCAACGCATAGGGGTTCCTTTGCCGGTTGTCCTTGCCGAATAACGCCACCTCGTTGCCGCGATAGCTTTCATACATCAGTTTCCCGCCCAGTTGCGGATGCGACGGCAGGAAGGCCTCCGCGCGCAGGTCAAAACCATTGGCCGGTCGTTCGTTATAATCCTCGAAATCCCGCGACTGATGCCAACTGCTCAGGCGAAAATAGCTGTTGGCGGATAATCTCAGGTAATTGCTCCAAGCCTCAGCGCCGATACCGGCCCGGCGATTTTTTCCGGTGAAGTCATTATCATAAAAAGTATTCAACCCGTACATCCAATCGCCGTAAAAGGTTCGTACGCCGCCGCCGATATTACCGGTATTACGATGGTCTTTATTACGTATTCCCCATTGGGTAAATACCATGGCATCCTGATTTTCAAATACCGGCACCAAGAGATCGAGCGCGCTATTGTCCAGCCTGAATTGATCATTGAGATTGAGTTGTAACCGCGCGGTGCCGAATTGTTCAAACCAGCCTTTGGCGTAATGGCCGGCCCCCCCCACCAGCGCCGAACGTGCCATACTCAGCGCCGCTTTATCGCTTTGTTTCGCCGACAGCACATTACCGGCCGCCATTGCCCCATCGGCAATTTTATTCTCTAGGGACGCCTTCGTATTCGATGGGCCGTTATTATTAAAAAAAACGTCTTTGGACGGCGCCTCCGCCGATGCGGCAAGGGATGCCGCCACCGCCGGAGCAAAAGCCACACCAAGGGGAAACATGACCTGCGACGCAATGATTGCCCAGGCTACGGGCCGCCATAAAGGGAAATCCCGCTGGCCGTCGGCGAAGGGTTGGCGCGGACGTATTTTATTATCGGATGAAGGGTATAGGGGCTTACCTGGCATTAAATTTTCCTTTTTATTAATCAAGAGTCTTTCTTCATTGCAACCTGCTAAATAACTTCACAAATATGAATTTTATTAATAAAATAATAAATTACTTAAAGCGCATTATGTGAAGGAAAGATTTTTTAGTTTTTTTTAAAAAATATTATTTGTAATTGCATTATCTGAAGAGAAAGTTAAAACATCTTGATGGAATTATGATGCTTATTAAAAGGAGGTCAGAATTTTTTATTTTACGGCAAGCAACAGCACATCAAGATTGCCTAGTTCTTGAATTTTTCTCTTTATATATACTCGACGCATATACATTATTTATAAACTTATCATCTCATATGAAATATCCATTTATATATAATATGAAACATGTTTACCGATATATTGATCCGTTGGCATAAGGCTTCTGCAGCTAAAACGCAAAAAAAAGCCGCCCCCTGAGGGACGGCTATTGCCTATTACGGTGCTCTAATAACGATTATTTATCGTTATTACCGCCTAAACCGGCATTCAGCAGTTCCGCCATATTGGCGGAGGCTTCATCGGCGGTTACGGACGGTACAACCGGCACTTCGCCCAGGGCACGACGACGGGCACGATCCTGATGGTAGGCATAACCGGTCCCGGCAGGGATCAGTCGGCCGACAATCACGTTCTCTTTCAGACCGCGCAATTCATCGCGTTTCCCGGCAACGGCGGCTTCAGTAAGCACACGCGTTGTTTCCTGGAACGACGCCGCGGAGATAAAGGACTCCGTGGCCAGGGACGCCTTGGTAATACCCAGCAAATCCCGGCTGAAGGTCATCTCGATCTTGTCGTCCGCCGCCAGCTGGCGGTTGGCGATCTTGACCCGTGAGTATTCAGCCTGTTCGCCTTCCAGGAAGTCGGTGCCGCCGGCGTTGACGATGGTGGCTTTACGCAACATCTGACGAACGATAACTTCGATATGTTTATCGTTGATCTTAACGCCCTGCAGACGGTAAACATCCTGCACTTCGTTAACGATGTAGCGGGTCACGGCATGCACGCCGCGCAGACGCAGAATGTCATGGGGCGATTCCGGTCCGTCGGATATCACGTCGCCGCGTTCCACACGTTCACCTTCGAATACGTTAAGCTGACGCCATTTCGGAATCATCTCTTCGTAAGCATCGCTGCCATCCACCGGAGAAATCACCAGACGACGTTTGCCTTTGGTTTCTTTACCGAAGGAAACGATACCGCTGATTTCCGCCAGGATAGCCGGTTCTTTCGGCCGGCGCGCTTCGAACAAATCGGCAACGCGCGGCAGACCGCCGGTAATATCCTTGGTACCGCTGGATTCCTGCGGCAAACGCGCCAGGGTGTCGCCGCCGGTGATAGCCAAACCATCTTCCAACTGAACGATGGTTTTACCCGGCAGGAAGTACTGCGCGGGCATATCGGTGCCGGGGATCAGGACGTCGTTACCATTGGCGTCAACGATTTTCAGCGCCGGGCGCAGGTCTTTACCGCCACCGGTACGTTCCGCCGTATCCAGTACCACGATAGAAGACAAACCGGTAAGTTCATCAGTCTGGCGGGTAATGGTCTGGCCGTCGATCATATCGGTAAAGCGCATAAAGCCGCTCACTTCGGTGATAACCGGCATGGTATGCGGATCCCAGTTGGCAACCGTTTCCCCGCCCATCACCTCGGAACCGTCACCTTTGGACATAACCGAACCGTAAGGCACTTTATAGCTTTCTTTGGTACGACCGAATTCATCGATCAGTTTCAGTTCCGTATTACGGGAAGTGATCACCAGTTTACCGGCGCCGTTGATAACGAATTTAGCGTTATTCAACCGCAAGGTACCCTTGTTTTTCACCTGAATGCTCGATTCGGCGGCATTACGCGAAGCGGCGCCACCGATATGGAACGTACGCATGGTCAACTGGGTTCCGGGTTCACCGATGGACTGCGCGGCGATGACACCGATGGCTTCACCCTTGTTCACCAGGTGGCCACGGGCCAAATCACGGCCATAGCAGTTGGCGCACACACCGAAATCGGTATCGCAGGTCACCACTGAACGAACCTTGATGATATCCACGGAATTATCTTCCAGAACATCACACCATTGTTCGTTCAGCAGGGTATTGCGTTCCACCAGTATATCGGCGGTACCCGGTTTCAGCACGTCTTCCGCGGTGACGCGGCCCAGCACACGTTCGCGCAGCGGCTCTTTAACATCGCCGCCCTCGATAACCGGGGTCATGGTCACACCGGCGTGGGTGCCACAGTCATCCTCTGTCACCACCAGATCCTGCGCCACATCCACCAGACGGCGGGTCAGGTAACCTGAGTTCGCCGTTTTCAGCGCGGTATCCGCCAGACCTTTACGAGCACCGTGAGTAGAGATGAAGTACTGGAGTACGTTCAGACCTTCACGGAAGTTCGCGGTGATAGGCGTTTCAATGATGGAGCCGTCCGGCTTGGCCATCAGGCCGCGCATACCCGCCAGCTGGCGAATCTGCGCCGCGGAACCACGGGCGCCGGAGTCGGCCATCATAAAGATGCTGTTAAAGGAAACCTGACGCTCTTCCACGCCGTCACGGTTAATCACCGATTCGGTGGACAGGTTATCCATCATCGCCTTGGCAACACGTTCGTTAGCCGCGGCCCAGATATCGATAACCTTGTTGTAGCGTTCACCGGCGGTCACCAAACCAGACTGGAACTGTTCCTGGATTTCGGCCACTTCGGCTTCGGCTTCTTCGATAATCCCCGCTTTCTTGGCCGGGATAACCATATCATCGATACCTACCGACGAGCCTGAACGGGCCGCGTAGGCAAAACCGGTATACATGATCTGGTCGGCGAAGATAACCGTGGGCTTCAGGCCCAGCACGCGATAACAGGTATTCAGCATCTTGGAGATGGCTTTCTTACCCAGCGCCTGGTTGACCAAAGCGAACGGCAATCCCTTCGGCACGATCATCCACAAAATCGCGCGGCCTACCGTGGTGTCGACGATGTGGGTATTTTCAATCAGCTCGCCGTCTTCGTTCTTGGCATACTCGGTGATACGCACTTTGACGCGCGCATGCAGCTCGGCAATACCGCCCCTATAGATGCGTTCCGCTTCTTTAGGCCCGGTCAATACCATGCCTTCGCCTTTACCGTTCACCCGGTCGCGGGTCATGTAATACAGACCCAGCACCACGTCCTGGGACGGAACGATAATCGGCTCACCGTTGGCCGGCGACAGGATGTTGTTGGTGGACATCATCAGCGCACGGGCTTCCAGCTGGGCTTCCAGCGTCAGCGGTACGTGAACGGCCATCTGGTCACCATCGAAGTCGGCGTTGTACGCCGCGCACACCAGCGGGTGAAGCTGGATGGCTTTACCTTCAATCAACACCGGCTCGAACGCCTGGATACCCAGACGGTGCAGGGTCGGCGCACGGTTCAGCAGCACCGGGTGTTCGCGGATAACTTCATCCAGGATATCCCAGACCACGGCTTCTTCGCGTTCAACCATCTTCTTGGCGGCTTTGATGGTGGTGGCAAGGCCACGCAGCTCAAGCTTGCCATAGATAAAGGGTTTGAACAGTTCCAGCGCCATTTTCTTCGGCAGGCCGCACTGATGCAGACGCAGGTACGGACCCACGGTAATAACGGAACGACCGGAATAGTCGACGCGTTTACCCAGCAGGTTCTGACGGAAACGCCCCTGCTTGCCTTTGATCATGTCGGCCAGGGATTTCAGCGGACGCTTGTTGGAACCGGTAATGGCACGACCGCGACGGCCGTTATCCAACAGCGCATCCACCGCTTCCTGCAACATACGTTTTTCATTGCGTACGATGATATCCGGCGCGGCCAGATCCAACAGACGTTTCAAACGGTTGTTACGGTTGATCACCCGACGATAGAGATCGTTCAGATCGGAGGTGGCAAAACGGCCGCCGTCCAGCGGCACCAGCGGACGCAGATCCGGCGGCAACACCGGCAGCACCGTCAGGATCATCCATTCCGGTTTATTACCGGACTGAACAAAGGCTTCCAGCAGCTTGATACGCTTGGTCAGCTTCTTGCGCTTGGTTTCGGAATTGGTTTCATTCAGCTCTTCACGCAGGGTTTCGCATTCCGCTTCCAGATCCATGTTTTTCAACAGGGCCTGAATGGCTTCGGCGCCCATTTTAGCGTCAAACTCATCACCAAACTCTTCCAGGGCGTCCAGATACTGTTCTTCAGTCAGGATCTGGCGGCGCTCCAGGTTGGTCATGCCGCCTTCGACCACCACATAAGATTCAAAATACAACACGCGCTCGATATCACGCAGCGGCATATCCAGCAACAAACCGATGCGCGAAGGCAACGATTTCAAGAACCAAATATGCGCTGTCGGCGAAGCCAGCTCGATATGGCCCATGCGCTCACGGCGCACTTTGGTCTGGGTCACTTCAACACCGCATTTTTCACAAATCACGCCGCGATGCTTCAACCGCTTGTACTTACCGCACAAGCATTCGTAATCTTTGACCGGCCCGAAAATACGGGCGCAGAAAAGCCCGTCACGTTCAGGCTTGAACGTACGGTAGTTGATGGTTTCCGGCTTCTTCACTTCGCCGAACGACCAGGAACGGATCATATCTGGCGAGGCCAGAGCAATTTTGATCGCATCAAACTCTTCGGTCTTGGTTTGTGCTTTCAGAAACTTAAGTAAATCTTTCACGGATTGGCTCCTGTCGGAGTTAGACCTGTTAGGCGCCTGAAACGCTCAGGCGCCCTTATTACCGGTGCGAACGCACCCGAGCCGGTATCCCTCTCATCTTTCAAACCGCCGGCACGCTGGCCGCAATCTGAAAACCATAGAGGATAATTACTCTTCTTCCAGCTCGATGTTGATGCCCAGAGAGCGGATTTCCTTCAGCAACACGTTAAAGGACTCCGGCATACCTGGTTCCATCGTATGATTGCCATCCACGATGTTTTTGTACATCTTGGTACGACCGTTAACATCATCCGACTTGACTGTCAGCATTTCCTGCAGGGTATAGGCCGCGCCATAAGCTTCCAGGGCCCATACTTCCATCTCACCGAAGCGTTGACCGCCGAACTGCGCCTTACCGCCCAACGGCTGCTGGGTGACCAGGCTGTAGGAACCGGTGGAACGCGCATGCATCTTGTCATCAACCAAATGGTTGAGTTTCAGCATGTACATATAACCCACGGTAACCTGCCGTTCGAACTGCTCGCCGGTACGACCGTCAAACAGGGTAATTTGACCGGAAGTGGGCAGACCGCCCAATTGCAGCAATTCCTTGATCTCTTTTTCTTTGGCGCCGTCAAACACCGGTGTCGCGATGGGCATTCCCTTCTTCAGGTTTTCCGCCAAACGCAGCACTTCGTCATCACTGAAGGTAGCCAGGTCCACTTTCTGACGGACACCATCCCCCAGGTCGTAGGCTTTCTGGATAAACTCGCGCAGCTTCGCCACATCTTCGTGCTTTTTCAGCATGGCGTTGATCTTGTCGCCGATGCCTTTAGCCGCCATCCCAAGATGGGTTTCCAGAATCTGGCCTATGTTCATACGCGACGGTACGCCCAACGGGTTCAGTACGATATCAACCGGCACGCCGTTTTCATCGTAAGGCATATCTTCGATGGGGTTGATCTTGGAGATAACGCCCTTGTTCCCGTGACGGCCCGCCATCTTGTCGCCCGGCTGAATCTGACGTTTAACCGCCAGGTACACCTTAACGATTTTCAGCACGCCCGGCGCCAGATCGTCACCCTGAGTGATCTTGCGACGTTTTGCTTCCAGCTTCTTCTCGAACACGGTTTTCAGTTCATCGTACTGTTCCGCCAACTGCTCAAGCTGATTCTGCTTATCTTCGTCGCCGAGACCCAGTTCCAACCAGCGCTCACGCGTCAGTTTAGCCAGCTTCTCGTCTTCGATACCGCCGGACACCAGCACGTCATGGATACGGGCAAACAGGCCGGCTTCAAAAATCTGCAGTTCTTCCGTCAGGTCCTTTTTGGCCTGCTTCAGCTGCATCTCTTCGATTTCCAGCGCACGTTTGTCTTTTTCCACGCCGTCGCGGGTAAAGACCTGCACGTCGATAACCGTACCGGACACGCCGTTAGGCACCCGCAGCGACGAATCTTTAACGTCAGACGCTTTTTCACCAAAGATGGCGCGCAACAGTTTTTCTTCCGGGGTCAGCTGGGTTTCGCCTTTCGGCGTCACTTTGCCCACCAGGATATCGCCACCGGTGACTTCCGCACCGATGTAGACAATGCCGGATTCGTCCAGTTTGGAAAGCGCCGCTTCACCCACGTTCGGGATATCGGCGGTGATTTCTTCAGGCCCCAGTTTGGTATCGCGGGACACGCAAGCCAGTTCCTGGATATGAATCGTGGTGAAACGGTCTTCCTGAACCACGCGTTCGGAAACCAGAATGGAGTCTTCGAAGTTGTAGCCGTTCCACGGCATGAACGCCACGCGCATGTTCTGACCCAGCGCCAGCTCACCCAAATCGGTGGACGGGCCGTCGGCCAATACATCGCCGCGTTCAACCGGTTCACCCAGGGACACGCACGGCATCTGGCTGATACAGGTGTTCTGGTTGGAACGGGTGTATTTAGTCAGGTTGTAAATATCGATGCCCGCTTCGCCCGCCACCATTTCATCAGGGTTGACGTTAATCACGATACGAGACGCATCGACATACTGAATGGTACCGCCGCGTTTGGCCACCGCGGTAACACCGGAGTCAACCGCCACCGCACGCTCCATGCCGGTACCCACCAAAGGCTTGTCGGCACGCAGTGTAGGCACGGCCTGGCGTTGCATGTTCGCTCCCATCAGCGCACGGTTGGCGTCATCGTGTTCCAAGAACGGAATCAACGACGCACCCACCGATACAATCTGCTGGGTTGAAACGTCCATATAGTCCACCTGATCGCGGGTGAACAGGCTGGATTCGCCTTTGCTGCGGCAGGTGATCAAATCATCAACGAAATGGCCTTCTTCGTCGAGATCGGTATTAGCCTGGGCAATAACGAAATTGCCTTCTTCAATGGCGGACAGGTAATGGATCTCATCGGTGACCACTTCTTCGCGAACCCGGCGATACGGCGTTTCAAGGAAACCGTATTCGTTGGTCTGCGCATAAACGGACAACGAGTTGATCAAACCGATATTCGGACCTTCCGGAGTTTCGATAGGGCACACACGGCCGTAATGGGTCGGATGCACGTCACGAACTTCGAAACCGGCGCGTTCACGGGTCAAACCGCCTGGGCCCAATGCGGAGATACGCCGTTTATGGGTAATTTCCGACAACGGGTTGTTCTGGTCCATAAATTGGGACAGCTGGCTGGAACCAAAGAACTCTTTCACCGCGGCGGAAATCGGTTTGGCGTTGATCATATCCTGCGGCATCAGGGTATCGAGATCCCCTAATGACAGACGCTCTTTCACCGCACGTTCAACACGTACCAAGCCAACGCGGAACTGATTTTCCGCCATTTCGCCCACTGAGCGGATACGACGGTTGCCGAGGTGGTCGATATCATCCACTTCACCCTTGCCGTTACGGATATCAATGAGCTTCTTCATCACTTCGACAATGTCGAGCTTGCTCAGGATACCTGAACCTTCAATCTCTTCGCGCAACAGCGAACGATTGAACTTCATACGGCCTACGGCGGAAAGGTCGTAGCGATCTTCGGAGAAGAACAGATTTTCGAACAGATTCTCCGCCGCTTCGCGGGTCGGCGGTTCGCCGGGACGCATCATGCGGTAGATTTCCACCAGGGCGCTCAGGCGATCGCTGGTAGGATCGACGCGCAAGGTTTCGGAAATATAAGAGCCATGGTCCAAATCATTGGTGAACAGCGTTTCAATATGCTTGTGTCCTGCCTGGCTCAGTTTTGCCAGCAGATCCAATGTCAATTCCATGTTGGCCGGACAAATGATTTCACCGGTATTTTCATCGATGTAATCTTTGACCACCACTTTGCCGATGATGTACTCAACCGGCACCTGGATTTTATCGATGCCGTCTTTTTCCAGCAAACGGATATGGCGCGCGGTAATACGGCGGCCTTTCTCAACGTAAACGGTACCGTTGGACTCGATGTCAAACGAGGCGGTTTCACCACGTAAACGCTCAGGAACCAGTTCCATTTGCAGTTTATTATCGTGGATTTCATAAATGACTTTATCAAAGAACGTTTCCAGGATTTGCGCCGTGGAATAGTTCAAAGCCCGCAAAACGATCGTTGCAGGCAATTTGCGCCGACGGTCGATACGGACGAAGAGGTTGTCTTTCGGATCAAACTCAAAATCCAGCCAGGAACCGCGGTAAGGAATGATGCGCGCGTTGTACAGCACTTTGCCGGACGAATGCGTCTTACCTTTATCGCTATCAAAGAATACGCCGGGGCTGCGATGCAACTGGGAAACGATAACGCGTTCCGTCCCGTTGATCACAAAGGTCCCATTGTCGGTCATGAGCGGAATTTCACCCATGTAGACTTCCTGTTCCTTGATGTCTTTTACCGTGCCTTCCGGTGCTTCGCGTTCATAAATCACCAAACGCAGTTTAACGCGCAGCGGTGCGGAGAACGTGACGCCGCGGATCTGGCACTCTTTAACATCAAATACAGGCTCGCCTAGACGGTAACTGACATATTGCAGCTCCGAATTGCCGCTGTAGCTTTGAATGGGGAATACAGAACGGAATGCTGCTTCCAATCCGTACTGACCTTCCGGATCTTGCTCGATAAACTTCTGGAACGAGTCAAGCTGTATAGAAAGGAGATATGGGATGTCCAACACTTGGGGACGTTTCCCAAAATCCTTACGAATGCGTTTTTTTTCGGTATAGGAGTAAACCATAGGGTTCCTCAGCTCGCTGATCAGTGACCCACTCTGTCCGCCCTAATAGGACAGGTCATGCAACACTATTTATACCCAGAACTCGACATCCATTGGGCATGCATCTTTCGGAAAGAAAAATCCCCTTCCGCAATACCTGTTTCTATCACTCTTAAACCATTTCATTGCATTTTGTTAAACCAGGGAGGTTTTACAGGAGATGCAGTATATTAAGTCGTCAATAGAGAAAGATATTGAGGTTAATCAGCGGTTAAATAGTGTGAAAACCCACTGACTCCCCACAGCGCAAAAAGGCTGGTGACCCAAAAGTCACCAGCCATCAGCCTAAAATCAGGCTGCAAAACAAAAGGTTTTATTTAACTTCAACAGAAGCACCGGCTTCTTCAAGCGCTTTCTTCAGAGCTTCGGCGTCGTCTTTGTTAACGCCTTCTTTCATGGTTGCCGGAGCAGATTCAACCAGGTCTTTGGCTTCTTTCAGGCCCAGACCGGTGGCGCTACGAACGGCTTTGATAACAGATACTTTGTTACCGCCGATAGCGGTCAGGACAACGTCGAATTCAGTCTGTTCTTCAACAACTTCAGCCGGGCCGGCAGCAACGGCAACCGCGGTGGCGGCGGAAACGCCGAATTTGGTTTCCATCATGGAAATCAGTTCAACCACGTCCATAACGGACATTTCGGCAACTGCGTCCAGAATTTGTTCTTTAGTGATAGACATAACAATTATTCCTAAGATTCAGAAAGTGTTTATACGTTCGCAACAGCAATCGAAAGCAACCGGCAATTAAGCCGCTTCTTTCTGATCGCGCAGTGCAGCAAGAGTACGGACCAGTTTGCCTGCGGAGGCTTCTTTCATGGCCGACATCAGGCGTGCGATCGCTTCATCGTAAGTTGGCAGAGTTGCCAGGCGATCGATATTAGCCGCCGTGATAACTTCACCTTCAAAGGCCGCTGCTTTAACCTCGAATTTTGCATTGTCTTTGGCAAAAGCCTTGAACAAACGAGCGGCAGCGCCCGGGTGTTCGTTAGAAAATGCAATCAAGGTCGGACCGACAAACGTGTCTTTCAGGCATTCAAACGGAGTGCCTTCAACAACGCGACGCAACAAGGTGTTACGAACAACACGCATGTATACGCCGGCTTCACGACCTGCTTTACGCAGTTCAGTCATTTTACCCACTGTAACGCCGCGAGAATCCGCAACGACAGCAGACAGCGCGCCTTTGGCCACTTCGCTGACTTCAGCAACAATCGCTTGTTTGTCTTGAAGATTTAATGCCATTAGCTTGTGCTCCTGGATTTATCCGGGGGAAAATTCCCCGGGACTCACATCGTTTACTCCCCTTATGGGGATAAACGTCGACACACGGTGAGCAGAATCCAGCAAACGAATATGTTATTCAGGCTCTGTCACCGTCTACGCAGGACGATTAAGTGTCTACCCGTCATCTTTCAAGCTGCAGATGCGTTGGCTGCCATCATTCACCCCAGTCACTTACTTATGTAAGCTCCTGGAGATTCACTCAGTTGCCGCCTTCCTGCAACTTGAAATCTATAGGGTACAATACCCGTCATCTTCCAAGGGTATAAACACACCTGCGGTCTTGGACGGAGGCTTGGATAAGGCCAAGCTCCAACCGAAAATTCTTTTATTTCATTCTGGCGCACATCAGCCATTGATGAAACAACGGGCGTTCGATTCTAGACGCATCTTGCGCCCGCGTAAAGGGGCAATTAAGCAGTAACCGTTGCCAAGCCGCTTTGATCCACAGCCAGACCAGCACCCATGGTGGTGGAAAGACTGATTTTTTTGATATAAATCCCTTTGGCCTGAGTCGGTTTGGCTTTTTTCAGCGCAACCAGCAGGGCTTCCAGGTTTTCTCTCAATTTATCGGTATCAAAGTCAACTTTTCCGATAGTGGTATGGATAATACCGTTTTTGTCGTTGCGATAACGCACCTGGCCGGCTTTAGCGTTTTTAACCGCTTCGGCAACGTTCGGTGTAACGGTACCCACTTTCGGGTTAGGCATCAGGCCGCGCGGCCCGAGGATTTGGCCCAATTGGCCCACAACGCGCATGGCGTCGGGGGAGGCGATAACAACATCAAAGTTGAATTCGCCTTTCTTGATCTGATCGGCCAAATCATCCATGCCCACCAGGTCGGCGCCAGCTGCTTTGGCGGCTTCAACGTTCGCCCCCTGGGTAAACACGGCAACGCGGACGGTACGACCGGTACCGTGCGGCAGCACCGTGGCGCCACGGACGTTCTGATCGGATTTACGCGCATCGATGCCTAAGTTCACGGCTACATCAATGCTTTCGACAAACTTGGCGGTGGCGAGCTCTTTGAGCAAAGCAACGGCTTCATTGATTTCGTATTGCTTGGTGGAATCAATTTTGTCACGGATAACACGCATGCGCTTGGTCAGTTTAGCCATTTCTTAATCCTCCACTACCAGGCCCATGGAACGAGCAGTACCTTCGATGGAGCGAGACATCGCTTCCACATCGGCACCCGTCATATCCGCCGCTTTGGTTTCCGCGATTTCACGGACCTGAGCGTGCGTCACTTTACCGACTTTTTCTTTGTTCGGCTTACCGGAACCGGATTTAACGCCAGCGGCTTTCTTCAGCAGCACGGCAGCCGGTGGGGTTTTGGTAACGAAGGTAAATGAACGGTCGGAATAGACGGTGATAACAACCGGGATCGGCAGGCCTTTTTCAACGCCTTCAGTCTTGGCATTGAACGCTTTACAGAATTCCATGATGTTAACGCCCTGCTGGCCCAATGCCGGACCTACCGGCGGACTCGGGTTAGCCATGCCTGCAGCAACCTGCAGTTTCACATAGGCTTGTACTTTCTTGGCCATTTAAATTTCCTCTTGCGGGTGATAGCGCCGGTTAGGGCTCCCCAGTGATAAATTCTTTTTCTATACCCGTCATACTTCAAGTTGCAGGTGCGTTGGCAATACTCGGCGCCTTCCCGCATCTCGAATTATTCGGTTATAGACCGAGGGTATAGAAAAAACGAAAGGCGCGAAATTCTAGTTCAATTTCGCGCCTAATGCAAGTTCAACGTTTTTTTGCAGCGAGACGTAATCAGCCTTTCTCAACCTGGCCGAAGTCAAGCTCAACCGGCGTGGCACGTCCGAATATCGAAACCGAGACTTTCAAGCGGCTTTTTTCGTAGTCGACTTCTTCCACCACGCCGTTGAAATCCGCAAACGGGCCATCGTTGACCCGCACCAGTTCACCCGGTTCGAACAAGGTTTTCGGCCGTGGTTTATCACCCACCTGCTGAAGGCGATTCATGATCGCATCGACTTCTTTGTCACTGATGGGCGCGGGGCGATCGGAAGTGCCGCCGATGAAGCCCATGACACGCGGCACACTGCGCACCAGATGCCAGCTGGCATCATTCATGACCATTTGTACCAGTACATAACCCGGGAAGAATTTGCGCTCGCTCTTGCGGCGCTGGCCGCCGCGAATTTCAACGACTTCTTCTGTCGGCACCATGACTTCGCCAAACAGTTCTTCCATATCATGCAATTTGATATATTCGCGTAGGGATTGCGCCACGCGACCTTCAAAACCGGAAAACGCCTGAACGACGTACCAACGTTTCTTAGGAGCTTCGGACATCTTAGAACCTCAGGCCAGTAATAAACGATACCAGACGGACCAGAATACCATCCAGTCCCCACAGGATCAGTGACATCACGGCAGTCACCGCGGCGACGATTAACGTGGTATGTAACGTTTCCTGGCGGGTCGGCCAAATCACTTTACGTACTTCTGTACGCGCTTCGCGCGCAAACGCAACGGTCGATTTACCTTTCACCGTCATTAAGGCAACACCACCCGCAATAGCGATAATCAGCACGACAGCCAGCGCTCGCAGGGGTAAGCTAAAATCACGATAATAATAATTACCGACGATCGCAACCACCAGTAGTATAGCCACCGCTATCCACTTTAACACTTCCAGGCTGCGCCCGCTTCCTTGAGCTTCGGTATTCGCACTCATAAAAAAACCTGTCACGTAGGATTCATACAAACAACTAAGCCCCGCAGAGGGCGAGGCTACCAAGCGAAGATTGCCCTGAATTAGCAACAAAACTCCGAAGTTTCACGCCGCTGATGAAGAGCCCATCTCACCAATGATTATGACGTAAAATCGCTGATGAGATAGGTTCTCTGTCACAGCGTAGAAAAAAGGCATCAAATGATGCCCTTTTACTGCGCGCTACGTCAAATGTTATTCGATAACTTTAAAGACTTATACAACAGTCTTAAGCGATAACCTTGGCAACCACGCCGGCACCAACGGTACGGCCGCCTTCGCGGATCGCGAAACGCAAGCCGTCGTCCATGGCGATAGGGGCAATCAGGTTAACAACCATCTTGATGTTGTCGCCAGGCATCACCATTTCCACGCCTTCCGGCAGTTCGATGGTACCGGTTACGTCAGTGGTACGGAAGTAGAACTGAGGACGGTAGCCTTTGAAGAACGGAGTATGACGGCCGCCTTCGTCTTTGCTCAGAATATAAACTTCTGATTCGAACTGGGTATGCGGATGGATGGTGCCCGGTTTAGCCAGTACCTGGCCGCGTTCAACTTCATCACGTTTGGTGCCGCGCAGT
>NZ_JAAVUT010000034.1 GCF_018449575.1 Sodalis sp. dw_96
GTAGGCCCGCTTACACGGAACGTGCAACGGGGCCTCGGTCGGACAGCTTACACCAATCATGCAACGGGTCCTGCAGGGGTTGGGGGAGCGCAGCTCCCCCCTCACAAAAACAAATCATCTTCCCAGTTAAATATCAGCTGCCGCTCAATCTGCGGATCCAGCAGCGTCACATGCAGCCCCACCAGCCTCACGCCCCGGTCACCGCGCCTCTGCTCCCACGCCTGGCGGGCAATCTGCAGCAAATCGTCTTTATTCAAGACCGGCCACACATGCTCCTGGGTGGTTTGCTGGAAATCGGCGAACTTCAGCTTGATGCCCTGCCGGGCGATATGCAAATCCGGCCGCACCCGCGCCAGCCGGCGCTCCAGCTCCGGATACAGCGCCTCGATAATCTGTACGCACGCCTCCCAGCCGTCGATATCCTGCTCCAGGGTGCGCTCCACCCCAACAGACTTACGCAGCCGATCGGAGGTGACTTCCCGCTCATCGATCCCCAACGAGCGCTCCCAAATAACCCGGCCGAATTTGCCAAACTGCCGCAGCAGCGCCCCCAGGTCATAACGCTGCACATCGGCACAGGTATTAAGCCCCATATCCGCCAGTTTTTTCGCCGTGACTTTGCCCACACCGGGTATTTTACCCAAGGGCAACTGCTGCAAAAAAGGGGCAACCTGCTCGGGGGTGATAACGTATAAACCGTCGGGTTTGTTCAAATCGGAGGCGATTTTGGCCAGAAACTTCACCGGCGCCACCCCGGCGGACGCGGTAAGGCGCAGTTCATGGGCGACATCAGCGCGGATAGCCTGGGCCATTCGGGTGGCCGACCCGTTGTAATACGGGCTGTCGGTAACATCCAGATAAGCTTCGTCCAGCGACAGCGGCTCGATTAACGGCGTATAACGGCTAAAGATTTCACGAATATGTGCCGATGCTTCTTTGTAGGCGCTGATGCGCCCCGGCAGCAGCTTAAGGTGGGGGCAAAGCTTCATGGCCATGGCGGTGGACATGGCGCTGTGCACGCCGAACACCCGGGCCGGGTAATTGGCGGTGCTGATGACCCCCCGCTTGTCCGCCCGGCCGCCGATGGCGATGGGGATATCGCGCAGGCTGGGATCGTCGCGCATTTCAACTGCCGCGAAGAAACAGTCCATATCGACATGTATGATTTTGCGCATTTGTCCCCCTTTAACTGTATGAGTATACAGTAAGTAGGAGAATATATACAAAACGTATCTTGATAAAAGTTCGGGCAGTGATATCGTGTCGCTGTTTATATAGTTTACATTGGCGTTTTTATACGGTTTGCCGGCAATAATTATTGCTGGTTTGTTATTTATTTTGACTACGCAGGAATGATAATGAGCAAAATCGCACTGCTGTTTGCGATGTTGTTTTGTATACCGGCATTCACCTCTGTCAGTTATGCCAGTGAGCAGACGCAAGTTATTTCAAATGAATTGAAAGCCCAATTACTCGGCTCACCGGTATTTATTCAAATCTTCAAAGAAGAACGGACCCTTGAGCTCTATGCCCAGGTAGGTTCCGAGTACCGCTTGATAGGCAGCTACGGCATCTGCAACTTCTCCGGCGGGCTGGGCCCGAAACGGGTGGAGGGGGATTTTAAAAGTCCGGAAGGTTTTTATACCATCGACAGCCGTAATTTACAGCCCAACAGCCATTATTACCGGGCCATCAATGTCGGTTTTCCCAATGCCTATGACCAATCCCGCGGCTATTCCGGCGCCATGCTGATGATACATGGAGATTGTCGTTCCATCGGCTGTTACGCCATGACCGACAGTTATATCGCTGAAATTTACCGCTATGTGGAAGCGGCATTAAGAAACGGCCAGGGCGCGATAAAAATTCATATTTACCCGTTCCGTATGACCCAGGCAAATATGCAGCGCCATCGTTACTCCACCTATTATTCTTTCTGGCAACAGTTGCAGCCCGGTTATGCCTTTTTTGCCGAGCACCACCAGCCTGCGGCGGTGGCGGTGGTCAACGGCCAGTATGTGATAGGGACGCCGATGCAAATGACCCGCACACCCGTGCCGTCACAGCTCGCGCTCACCCAGCCGAAATAACACGCTCTCCCCTGGCGCAACCTTGTGCCAGGTTTCATTGCCCGTCAGCGGCTGGGTGGCGATCACCGTCACCACGTCGTTCGGCGTGGTCTGCCGCTGGAAATCAATCTCCACATCCTGATCGATAAGCGTGGCCTTGCCGAACGGCGCCCGCCGGGTTATCCAGTAAAGCTCGGTGGAACAATATCCCATGACAAAACGACCGTCGGACAGCAGCATATTAAAAATGCCCTTTTGCCGCAGCTCTCCCGCCAGGGTCTCGATATAACGGAACACCGACGGCCAATGGCTGGGAGTCCGCGGATAACGCTCCGCCAGCCGGGCCAGCAGCCAGCAAAAAGCAAATTCGCTGTCCGTCTGCCCCACCGGACGATAAGGACTGGTGTCCAGCTGGTGATATCCCCGCAGCTGGCCGTTGTGGGCAAAGGTCCAGTTCCGTCCCCAGAGTTCACGGGTAAAGGGGTGGGTGTTTTCCAGCGATACCCGCCCGCGATTGGCCTGGCGGATATGGGAGACCACCGCGCAGGATTTGATAGGATAGTCCTGCACCAGCTTGGCGATGGGTGAGCTGATGCTCGGCAGCGGATCCTTGAAGGTCCGGCAACCCAGTCCCTCATAGAACGTGATACCCCATCCGTCCTTATGCGGCCCGGTGCGGCCGCCCCGCTGCACTAACCCGGTAAAGCTGAAGCAAATGTCTGTCGGTACATTGGCACTCATCCCGAGCAGTTCACACATGACCCTCTCCTGTTCCACGCAATCCCGATAACGGCGCGACATTACAATGCCGCCGCCATCCGATTCCGTTACTGCATTACGCTGCCACAGCCATCTCTTTTTCAATCAGCTGGATCAGTATGTGAATCGACTTGATATGAATCTCCTGGATACGATCGGCATAACCGAAATGGGGAACGCGAATTTCCACATCGGCGGTACCGGCCATTTTGCCGCCGTCTTTGCCGGTAAGCGTAATGACCTTCATGCCTTTGGCCCTGGCGGCCTCGACGGCGCGGATAATATTGGCCGAGTTGCCGGAGGTGGAGATGCCCAGCAGCACATCACCCTTATTGCCCAGGGCTTCGATATAACGGGAAAACACGAAATCATAACCGTAATCGTTGCTCACGCAGGATAAATGGCTCACGTCGGAAATGGCGATGGCCGGATAAGCCGGGCGATTGTCGCGATAGCGTCCGGTGAGCTCCTCGGCGAAATGCATGGCGTCGCAATGGGAACCGCCGTTGCCGCAGGACAGCACTTTGCCCCCGGCTTTGAAGGAATCGGCGATAAGTCTGGCCGCGTCTTCAATGGATTGAATATTTTTTTCGTCTTTCAGAAAGTTAGCCAGCGTCAGCGCGGCTTCGTTAAGTTCACTACGAATCAAATCCTGATACATAAGTCCCTCGGTATAGGCTCGCAAATTCAGAAAATCTTCGGTAACCAGTTTACCGGATTGACGAAACCGCGAGAAGCGAAGATGGCTTGGGACAGCGGACCAACAGCAGGAAAATCACTATTTGTGAGCCAGATTATCATCACGGGATAAAAACGTGGAACAATCAGTACGGGATCGAAGGGGTATCAAGGGGATGACTCGCTGCCGGAATAAGCGGTTATCAAGATACAACCACTCGCCGGCAGCGGAACGGGCGGGTTATTTCACCAGGGCTTCGGTGGAAATGGTTATCACCACGGCATCGCTCACCATGGGCACATATTTATCCAGCCCGAATTCAGAACGTTTGATGGTGGTGACGGCGTTAAAACCAACCGCCTGTTTTTTCTCCATCGGATGCTGGCCTATCTTGTTCAGCACCGCGTTTAGAATCACCGGTTTGGTAATATCCTTGATTTTCAGGTCGCCATACACTTTATATTTGTGGGCGCCTTCGCTGACAATTTTTGTACTGTGGAAGGTGGCTTGGGGATAAGTGGCCTGATCGAAATAATCCTTGCCCTTAAACTCCTCCGTCAGTTTTTGCACGTGGGTATCAACACTGTCGATGGGAATGGTTACGTCGACTTGTGATTGGGTGATTTTTTTATCATCCAGCACAATATTGCCGGTGACATTGGAAAAATTCGCGGTGGGATTGGAAAAGCCGAAATGATTCCAGGAAAACACCACCGAGGTATGGGCGGGATCCATAACAAAAGTCTGTGTTTCAGCCCGGGCGAAACCGGACAGCGCGCCAAAGGCGATAATCATCGGGACAATGCTTTTTTTTACATTAATCATAGGGTTCTCATAGAAAAAGTTAACGGAGTAACGTGCGTGTTATAATGGCGTTAAAGGCGAATGAATAATAGGCCATATATTTGTACGACTATTTCAATTGTTTTGATTAACTTATTGAATAATTCCCCAAAATATTAATCCCCTGTCAGTGGAAGCAAACCCGGTTAGTCTTAGCCCAATCAATCTGACTGAACGACCTACATTCACTCTAACCGTCCCTCTCTTTGGCTGAAATAACCCTGATTTCCCTTCCGCCGCCGTTAAATAATTTCTTCGCCGGGCTTATGTATCGATGTATGGCGTTTAGCCGTTTACCCATCTAAACGTCCCGATTGTCAATTGTACCCAGCGTGTTATATTGGATCCAAAACCGGCTTCTAAGAGTGGTCGTTAAGCATGAGCAGCAAATCCTTCATACCTGAAAGCAAACTTCCGTCGTTGGGCACCACCATCTTTACCCAGATGAGCGCGCTGGCCCAGCAGCATAAGGCTATTAACCTGTCCCAGGGATTTCCGGATTTCTCCGGTCCCGGCTATTTGAAAAAAAGGCTGGCCTACCACGTCGAACAAGGCGCCAACCAATATGCGCCGATGACCGGCGCCGTGGCGTTGCGGGCCGCCATTGCCGATAAAACCGAACAGATCTACGGCTGGCGCCCCGATGCGGACAGCGAGATTACCGTCACCGCCGGCGCCACCGAAGCGCTGTTCGCCGCCATCAGCGCGCTGGTTCGCAGCGGCGATGAGGTGATTTGTTTCGACCCGAGCTACGACAGCTATGCCCCGGCGGTAACCCTGGCGGGGGGCGTTACCCGCCATATCGCCCTGCAGCCGCCGTCGTTTCGCGTCGATTGGGACGCCTTCCGGGCCCAATTAACCGATAAAACCCGACTGGTTATCCTGAACACGCCGCATAACCCCTCCGCCACCGTCTGGCAGCCGGAAGATTTTGCGCAGCTGTGGCAGGCCATCGCCGAGCGGGAAATCTATGTGCTCAGCGATGAGGTCTACGAACATATCTGCTTCGCGCCCCAGGGCCATGCCAGCGTGCTGGCCCATCCGCAGCTGCGCCAGCGGTCAATTGCCGTCTCGTCGTTCGGCAAGACCTACCATATGACCGGCTGGAAAATCGGCTACTGCATTGCGCCGCCGGTGCTCAGCGCCGAAGTGCGCAAGATTCACCAATATTTGACCTTTGCGGTGAACACGCCCGCCCAGTTGGCCATTGCCGATATGCTGAATGCCGAACCGCAGCACTGGCAGCAGTTGCCCGACTTCTATCGCGAGCGGCGCGATCATCTGGTCAACGCACTGGCGCCGAGCCGGTTCAAAGTGCTGCCCTGTGAAGGCACCTATTTCCTGCTGGCGGACTACAGCGCCATATCCGATATGGACGATGTGGCGTTCAGCAAATGGCTGACGGTGGAAGTGGGGGTTGCGGTCATTCCCCTGTCGGTATTCTGTGCCGATCCTTTCCCCCACAAACTCGTCCGCCTGTGTTTTGCCAAACAGGATGCCACCCTTGACGCCGCCGCGGAGCGCTTATGTCAACTCTGAAAATCAGCGTATTGCAGCAGCCGCTGGCCTGGATGGACGGCGAGGCCAATCTGGCGCATTTCGACGGTCTGCTGGCCGATGCCGCCGGGCGCGATCTGATTGTCCTGCCGGAAATGTTCACCACCGGCTTCGCCATGGAGGCGGCTAATAATGCCCTGCCCCAGGGGCGGGTGGTGGAGTGGCTGCACAAATGGGCGGTATCCGCCAAGGCGATGATATGCGGCAGCGCCGCCATCAGCACGCCGGACGGCGCGGTAAACCGCTTTTTGCTGGTAGAGCCTTCCGGCCAGGTCCATGTGTATGACAAACGGCATCTGTTTCGCATGGCGAAAGAACACCAATATTATCAGGCCGGGCAAAAACGGCTGGTGGTGGAGTGGCGCGGCTGGCGCATTCTGCCGCAGGTCTGCTACGACCTGCGCTTCCCGGTATGGTCGCGCAACCGGCAGGATTATGATTTGGCGCTCTATGTCGCCAACTGGCCGGCGCCCCGCGCCGGTCACTGGCAAACCCTGCTGGCGGCCCGCGCCATCGAGAATCAGGCCTATGTGGCCGGCTGCAACCGGGTCGGCACCGACGGCAACGGCCATCACTACAGCGGCGACAGCATGATTATCGATCCGACGGGCAACGTGCTGGCCCAGGGCAGACCGCAGCAGGCGGTATGCCTCGAAGCCGAATTGTCATTGGATACCTTGCGCGATTACCGCAAAGCATTCCCCGCCTGGCTGGATGCGGATAATTTTCAGCTGGATTTTTAACCGTAGTACCGCGGCACGGTAGGCCCGCTATCACCGATAAGGCTTCGAGCGTGTTAAAGGGAGACCGTGCCGATGAGGTCGAAGCGGGCGTGGTTTTTCCGCCCGCCGGAGTGCCTCATGGCTCGGTAGGCCCGCTGTCACCGATCAGGCATCGAGCGTGTTAAAGGGAGACTGTGCCGATGAGGTCGAAGCGGGCGTGGTTTTTCCGCCCGCCGGAGTGCCTCATGGCTCGGTAAGCCCGCTAACACCGATCAGGCATCGGACGTGTTAAAGGGAGACCGTGCCGATGAGGTCGAAGCGGGCGTGGTTTTTCCGCCCGCCGGAGTGCCTCATGGCTCGGTAAGCCCGCTAACACCGATCAGGCATCGAACGTGTTAAAGGGAGACCGTGCCGATGAGGTCGAAGCGGGCGTGGTTTTTCCGCCCGCCGGAGTGCCTCATGGCTCGGTAGGCCCGCTAACACCGATCAGGCATCGAACGTGTTAAAGGGAGACCGTGCCGATGAGGTCGAAGCGGGCGTGGTTTTTCCGCCCGCCGGAGTGCCTCATGGCTCGGTAGGCCCGCTATCACCGATCAGGCATCGAGCGTGTTAAAGGGAGACCCGTGCCAAAGGGGTTTTCAGCTACCCCGATAAGTCGACCAGCCATAGGGGCTGACCAGCAGCGGCAAATGCAGATGTTCGTCGCCATCGGCCAGATAGAAATCAATAATGGCGCTGCCGTACAGCGTGCGGCGCCCGTCGGCGACGAAATACTCCCTGATCCCGGCGCTTAAGCGATAATGCCCCGGCGGCACGCCATCAGGGGTTAACCCTGTCAACCGCCCGTCGGCGCCGGTAGTGCCGCCGGACAACCTAACCCAATCGCCGTCCAGCTGCAACTCCAGCACGATCTCCATACCCGCCGCCGGTTTACCCAGCGACGTATCCAACACATGCGTGGTAATGGTTCCCATTATGAAAGTCCCTGTCGTAAGCGTAATAGGGCAATTTCCCGCAGCTGTTTCGCCGTCTCCGACTGCTCCTGCCCGACGCCGTTTTGCAACCGATGCCGCAAACAGGCCAGGATCTCCTCGCCGCTGCGCCCGGCGGCGCGAATCAGAAATATCCGGCCGAATTTGGCTTCATATTGCCGATTGCCTTCCCTTAACGCGATTTTCAGCCGCTCATCGCCATCAGTCAGCACCGGTTGCTCCCGGCGGGAATGCTCGGCGGCGGCGTCATTATGTTCCCGAGACTCCCCAATGCGCGGATGTTCTAATAATGCTTCATCCACCTGTTCTGCCCCCCACCGCCGGGCGGCATCATCGGCAAAGGCCAGCAGTTCATCCAGGCCGCTAAAAGGCCGGGCGGCGATGATGTCATCGGCCCAGGAACCAACGGCGGCGCAAACCAGCAGCAGAGGTTTCAATAGAGCCGCGTCGGCGTGATTAAATTCATCAAACGTCATCAAAAATAGTCGCCAAGTATTAACCCGCTTTCAAGTTTAAGCCGATATCCCCCGTGGCGCCTGCCAGGGCGAGAAGTTTCTCAAAAATCAGCCCGCCTTCAGGCTCAAGCTTATATCCCCCGTGGCGCCTGCCGGGGCGAGAAGTTTCTCAAAGATCAGCCCGCCTTCAGGCTCACGCCGATATCCCCCGCGGTGCTCGTCAGGGCGCTGACGGCATCAAAATAGGCCCGCAGTGCGACGGCCACGTCCGCTTCCGCCACCCACTCGTCGGGATGATGGCTGATACCCCGGCGGCAGCGGATAAACAGCATCCCCACCGGCCAGCATGCCGCCAACGCAATGGCGTCATGTCCGGCACCGCTGGGCAAACGCGGGCTGCTGCCCTGTATGCGGCACAGGCTCTCCGCCAGTTTCGCTTGAAGTATCGCATCACAGGGCGTGGCGCCGATATGATAAAACTCTTCCGCGCTAAAGCCGATACCGCGCCGGGAAGCGATGGTGCCGGCCAGGCCCAGCAGCGCGGTCACCAGACCCTGCAGCTCCTCGCTGTCCGGACCGCGCACATCCAGCGTCAGGTTCACCTCGCCGGGGATCACGTTTACCGCCCCCGGCAGGCATTGCAGCGTGCCGACGGTGGCCACCATTTGTGGCCCGCGGGCAACGGTGAGATCGTCGATTTGCGCAATCCAGCGCGCGGCGGCGCTCAGCGCGTCTTTACGCAGAGGCATCGGCACCGTGCCGGCATGGCCCGCCACGCCGGCGAACCGGCAATTCAGGCGTCGGGCGCCGTTGATGGCGGTCACCACCCCCAGCGCCGCTCCCGCCTGTTCCAGGCAGGGACCTTGCTCGATATGCAATTCCAGATAGGCGGCGAAGGCGTTTGCATCCCGTTTGGCCTGGAGGATAAGGGCGGGATCCAGCCCGGCCCGGGTCATGGCCTGCGCCACGTCGATGCCTTCCTCGTCTTTGCGCCCCAGCCAGTCCGGCGGCCAGGTGCCGGTAATCCCCCGGCTGCCCAGCAGGGCGATGCCGAAGCGCGTGCCTTCTTCGTCGGCGAAACCGATTACCTCTATGGCCCTGGGCAGGCGCAGTTGCCGCTGATGAAGAAAGTACACCAGCTCTATGGCGGCCAACACCCCCAGCATACCGTCATAGCGACCGGCGTTACGAACCGTGTCCAAATGGGATCCCAGCAGGATGGCAGGCAAATCCTGTTGCTGCCCTTCGTAGCGGCCGCAGATATTGCCCACGCTGTCCTGCCAAACCCGCATACCCGCCGAGCGCATCCATTCACCTACCTGTCGATTAGCCAGCAGATGTTCCCGCGACAGGTAGGTGCGGGTCAGTTGGCCCGGCGTTTCGCTGATGCCGGCCAATATATCGCAGCGCTCCATTATACGCCGGGCGCCAGCGGCGGCGGATGGCTCGGGCATTCCATAGTCGGTCATGATGGCTGCTCCCTCTGGTAATGATCCCAGGCCGCCTGCAGGCCGGCCCCGCGGGGACCGGCGAAGCCCAAACGATGCAGCACCCCTTCCAGGGCGCTCAGGGTTTGCATCACACAATCCTTGCGCGCGTTATAGCCCATAGTGCCGATACGCCAGATTTTTCCCTTCAGCGGTCCGAACGAGGTGCCGATTTCAATGGCGAAATCGTTCAGCATCATCTGCCGCACCTGTTCGCCGTCAATGGCGGTGGGGATAACCACCCCCAGCACATTGTTCATTTTGTGGCGCCTGTCGCCGAAGACTCCGAGGCCCATGGCGTCGATACCCGCCAGCATCGCCCCGCCGTGCAGTTTATGGCGTTCAATGGCCGCATCAACCCCTTCCTCCAGCAACAGCCGGGCGCATTCACGGGCGGCGAACAGCATGCTGGTGGCTTCGGTATGGTGATTTAAGCGTTCCGGTCCCCAGTAATCCATGATCATGCCGAGATCGAAATAGTTGGAATAAATCATCCCATCGTCGCCATCCCGGTGCTCGGCGGTGCGAATCCCCTCCTCCACGCATTTACGGCGGCGAATGACCGCTTCACAGCGGGCGCTGAGGGTGACCGGGGCGCTGCCGGAGGGACCGCCGAGACACTTTTGCAAGCCAGCGGAAACCGCATCCAGGCCCCAGGCATCGGTTTCCAGGGCATTGCCTCCCAAGGAGGCGGTGGCGTCGGTGTAAAACAGCACATCGTAACGACGGCAGATCTCCCCCAATCCTTCCAGGGGTTGCAACATGGCGGTGGAGGTATCCCCCTGCACGGTAAGCAGCACCCGCGGACGCACGCGTTTCACCGCGTCTTCAATCTGGTCGGGGCTGAATACCTCGCCCCAGGGAGCCTCGATGATATGGACCTCGGCACGGCAGCGCCGGGCGATTTCACACAGCAGATGGCCGAACCGGCCGAATACCGGCACCAGGACCTTATCACCGGGGCGAATCACCGACAGCAGCACCGCTTCGATACCGGCGCGTGACGTGCCGTCCACCAGCAGCGTCCAGGGGTTTTCGGTCTTGAACAGGACGCGGTATAGCGCCATCACTTCGTTCATATAACCGGTCATGGCGGGATCGTATTGTCCCACCAGTTGGCTGGCCATCGCCCGCAGCACCCGCGGATCGGCGTTTATCGGACCCGGCCCCATCAGCAGGCGGGAGGGTGGATTAATTTGATCGTACTTTGCATTATCCAACATGAGTTATCCTTTGATACCACCATTCGATTTCGTTAGATGACCGATAATCTTCGGATTGCCGCAGGTCGGGCCACGCATCCTCGGGGACAAACGTAGAGGCGATGGTCGGGCATTCACGGGGCCGCGCAGCGGGATAATAGTCAGGCATCGCCCAAACCGCGCACCGAGGCGATAAACTGTTTCAGTTCCGCCGTTTGCGGCCGGGCGAACAGCTGACGGCTTTCCCCCTGCTCCCACACTTTGCCCTGATGCATAAACACCACCCGATCCCCCATACCCGGCCCGGCAGCGCATATCGGCTGCAGCGGATAGCCGCCCCGCAGATACCGATGGCGATGCCGCCCACGGTGGCCACGGCAGCCAGCATGATAGTCACCCACAGGCCGGACAGCAGTTGGGGCAGGTAGGGCCACAACGCCGGGAAGTTAAGCTGATAGGTCATGGGGTCGGCATCCTCAGGCGCCCAAATCCGCCGGCAGCGGCGCTTTCATCCATTTCTCAGACAGACTGTTCAGGGTATTGTCCTTCAGCGCGTCGGTGATAAGCGCGTTGACCTTCTCCTTCAGCACCGGTTCATCCTTGCGCAGGCCGATAAAACAGGGGGAATCCTTCAGCATGAATTTCGGCACCGGCGCTTTGGCGGGGTTTTGGCGGGCAATGGCGCTCACCACCAGATTGCCGGTGGCCACATATTGCACCTGGCCGGACATATAGGCCGACAGCGTGGTGTTGTTATCCTCGTAACGTTTGATTTGTGCATCTTTCGGCGCCAGGTCGGTCAGAACCAGATCCTCCACCGCGCCGCGGGTCACCGCTATGGTCTTGCCGCTGAGCCCGGCCGGCGCTTTCAGCCCGTCGTCCTTCGGCCCGAAAACGCCGAGGAAAAACGGGGCATAGGCCCGGCTGAAATCGATGGCCTTTTCCCGTTCGGCGTTTTTGCCCAAACTGGATATCACCAGATCCACCTTATCCGTTTGCAGGTAAGGCACCCGATTGGCGCTGGTTACCGGCACCAGTTGCAGCTTGAGCTTCATCTTGTCGGCCAGGTAATGCGCCATATCGATATCGTAGCCTTCGGCCTGCATATCGGTGCCGATGGAGCCAAAAGGCGGGAAATCCTGCGGGATGGCAACGCGCAGCACGCCGCGCTGCTGGATTTGCTGCCACTGATCGGCCATGGCCGCGCCGGCTTGGCTAAGCAACAGGACCGCGCCCGCCAGGGCTATAAGCTGTTTTCTGATAGTCATTCTCGGTTTCCAAGGTGAAATGATGAAACTAATGATTCTACAATCAGGCAATCTGCAACTAATGTGCCAAATGAAGCCTTGAATTTTCCCTGCGCGCGGGCGCAGCGTAACCTGTTGTTAAACGCGGGCAGACGAGGAATTAACGGTTTTTCGCGTGCTGTGGATTAGCTTTTTCAGCGAAGGCCGGCTGCACCAGCAGTGGGCGGACGCACCACTCCGGCGCGCCGTTTTCTTACGTGCGGCGCTGCTCGAGTTCGTCCAGGGAGCCGTACCAGTCCGCAATGTTATGGATGCGCTGCCGCCCCTGGGCCAGGGTGTCATGCAACAGCGCATTACTGATTAAGTTCACCAGGCTCATGGCCGACGAATAGGAATCAAACGCCGATACGCTGTCCAGCGGCGTGGCCAAATGCCAGCGCGCCAGCGGGATCAAGGTCTGCGCCTGTGGCTCGCTTATCAGCAGCACCGGCACGTTATTGTGCTGAAGTTTTGCCAAGAACGGGCGGATTTGCGGGGTACGGCGGCGAAACGCCACCACCACCACCATATCCTCGCCGGTGAGATCAATCACCTCTTCCGCCAGGGTTTGCCCGGGCTGAGGCAGCAGGTTGACCTGGCTGCGCACCTGCAACAGCTGCTGACGCAGGTGCATTGCCACCGGATAACTGTTGCGCAATCCCACCAGGCACAGACGCCGGGCGTGGCTCATGGCCTGGATCACCGCGGAAAACTGCGGGCCGTCCATTTGGTTGACCCAGTGGGTCAGGTTAGCCATTTCCTGCTTGTAATGCCGCTCCAGCAGTGTATTGCCCAGCACCGCGTCGCGGCGATCCGTCAGGGGCAAACCGCTTTGGCGCAGCGTGCGCAGTTCATCGCGCACCTGGCGGTAATTCTCATAGCCCAAACGCCGGAACAGCCTGCTCACCGTCGCCTTGGACACCCCGCTCAGCCTCGCCAATTCGGCGCTGTTATAGCTGGTCATATCGTCAAAATGATCGGCAATGAATCCGGCTATGCGCTGTTCCTGCGGCGACAAACGGGCATAAGCGTCACGCAGCCGCTCATCAAAAGGCGTCATGTTCCCTGATTCCCTGTTACTTTCGTTTCAACTTACCCTAGCATAACTTGCGTTATGTCACCTATGTCAATCGCGGTCCGCACGTTGGAACGCCTCTTGCTTAACTCACCTTATCCATCCATGGCGACAGGACTAAGCCCCCATGAATCACAGTAATATCGCGCCTATGGGAATGGCGGTTACGCCCCATCATCTGGCCAGTGAAAGCGCCCTGGCCATTCTGCGCGCCGGCGGTAACGCCATCGACGCCATGGTTGCCGCCGCCGCCACCATCTCGGTGGTCTACCCGCATATGACCGGCCTGGGCGGCGACGGTTTTTGGCTAATAGTGCCGCCGCAGGGGGAACCTGTGGCTATCGACGCCGGCGGACCGGCGGGATCCCTTGCCTCCAGGACGTTGTATGACGGGCTGGCGGCTATCCCCCATCGCGGCCCGAAATCGGCCCTGACCGTTGCCGGTACGGTGGCGGGATGGGCGGAGGCGCTAATGCTGTCGCGGGAAATGGGCAATCCGTCGCTGCCGCTCTCCCACCTGCTGGCGGATGCCATTCGTTATGCCGCCGACGGTATGCCGGTGTCATTATCCCAGGCCCGGGCCTCCGCGGATAAATTCGATGAATTGGCGGAACAGGCAGGTTTTGCCCGGCAGTTCCTGCCTCAGGGTAAACCTCCCGAGGCCGGCAGCCGGTTTATCCAGCCGCAATTGGCGGATACCCTCACCCGTCTGACGCTGGAAGGGCTGAACAGCTTTTATCGCGGACCGCTGGCGGCCGATATGGCCGAAGAAATGGCTCTGCTGAGCATGCCCGTCACCACCGGCGATTTGGCGGCGTTTCATGCCCGGCGCGTTACCCCGCTGCGTTTGCGGCACAGCGCGGGAGAAATATTCAATCTCACACCGCCCACCCAGGGTTTGGTCTCCCTGATGATCCTCGGGCTGACGGATCGTCTCCCCTGGGCCAATGAATCGGAAAGCCATTCCATTCACGCTATTGTCGAGGCCACCAAACTGGCCTTCGAGACTCGGGACAGCTGTATTACCGATGCGCGGCACATGACATTTGATGCACAGGGGCTGCTGGCGCCGCCGATGCTGGACGCACTGGCGGAACGCATAAACAGCCGCCGGGCGGCGCCCTGGGGCAGCATCCTGTCGCCGGGAGATACGGTATGGATGGGCACCGTTGACAGCAGCGGCCTGGCGGTCTCCTTTATCCAGAGCCTCTACCATGAATTCGGCAGCGGCGTCCTGCTGCCAAAAAGCGGTGTGCTGTGGCAAAACCGCGGCGCGTCATTCAGCCTGGACCCGACGCATCTGCGGGCCCTGGCCCCCGGTAAATATCCTTTCCATACCCTGAATCCCGCCGCGGCGAAACTCCATGACGGACGAACGATGATCTACGGCTCCATGGGGGGCGACGGCCAGCCGCAAACCCAGGCGGCGCTGTTTACCCGCCATATAATGCAAGGAATGCCGCTGCAGCAGGCGATTTCCGCACCCCGCTGGCTGCTGGGACGCACCTGGGGACAGTCCACCGATACGCTGAAACTGGAGGGGCGCTTTCCCGCCGCGTTGGCGGCCTCCCTAAAGGCCCTCGGGCACCAGGTGGAAATGCTGCCGGATTTCAGCGAAGCGGTGGGACATGCCGGGGCGATTGTCCGCCATACCAACGGCATGCTGGAGGGGGCGTTTGATCCGCGCGGCAACGGCAGCGCCGCCGGATTTTAACTACTATAACCGAGGTATGATCATGGACCGGGCCGAAGGGGACACATAGAAATAATCGTTAAGGAGGAATTGAACGCGCTACGCAAATCAATCAGAAAACTATCGAAACTGACGGTCAGTGCTTGCTGGAAAACGCCAATACGGGCATTCTGGCGCAGCCCTTTTTAAATAGGCGGTCAGAGAGTATTTTAACGGATAGTATTTGAACGGATAGCATTTGAACGGATAGCATTTGAACGGATAGTCTCTAAACGATCCAGCAAGAGTGTACGCAGCATGAAAAGTGAATTTATCGATCGCCCCGCGATATTAGCAGAGGTTAACGCCGCCTTTTACCGCTACGAACAGGCGCTGATTACCAATGATGTCGCCGTGCTGGATGAATTGTTCTGGCACGACCCGCGCACCATACGCTACGGCGCCGGTGAAAATCTTTACGGTATCGAGGCTATCCAGGCCTTCCGGGCAACGCGTCCGGCCAACGGGCTGGATCGGGTATTGCAAAACACCGTGATAACCACCTTTGGCGATGATATGGGTGTGGCCAGCACCGAATTTACACGTGAAAACACCGACCGCATCGGCCGGCAAACCCAAACCTGGGTAAAACTGGCCTGCGGCTGGCGGATCGTCGCCGCCCACATCAGCCTGCTGGACTAACCCCGGGAGACCATTCATGTTCCGGCCGGGTGGGGGGGTACAAAAGGATGATGGGAAATCCAATGCTCGGCAATGTCCTGCCGCCGACAAATCCATACCCGCTCGTGCTGCTGGATATAATCCAAAAAGCGCTGTAATGCCCTAAAACGCCCCGGCCTGCCGAGAATGCGGCAGTGCATGCCTACCGACATCATTTTGGGGGAAGTCTCCCCTTCTTCGTACAGTACGTCAAAGCTGTCCTTCAGATAGGAAAAGAACTGCTCGCCGCTGTTGAACCCCTGGGGAGTCGAAAAACGCATATCGTTCGTTTCCAGGGTATAGGGGACAATAAGATGCGGCTTAACCGATCCGTCGGTACAGGCCACCTGGGTCCAAAACGGCAGGTCGTCACCGTAATAGTCGCTGTCATACAAAAACCCGCCGTGCTCCACTACCAGCCGCCGGGTATTGGGGCTGTCGCGGCCGGTGTACCACCCCAGGGGAATCTTGTCGAACAGTTCGGTTAGCGCCTCAACCGCCTGGTGCATATGCTGGCGTTCGGCTTTGGCGTCCATGCCTTGATAATGCAGCCAGCGCCAGCCGTGACTCACCACATCGTATTTCCCCTGTTTAATGGCCTCCACCACCGGCGAATTGCGCGCCAGGGCCATCGCCACGCCAAAGATCGTCAAAGGCAGGCCGCGGCGCTGAAACTCCTGGTGAATCCGCCAAAAACCGGCCCTGGAGCCGTATTCATACAACGACTCCATTGACATATGACGCTCCGGATAGCTGGCGGCGCCGATAATGTCGGAGAGAAACTGTTCAGAGCCGGTATCACCGTGCAATACGCTGTTTTCCGATCCCTCTTCATAATTCAGGACAAACTGGACGGCAACGCGGGCATTGCCGGGCCAGGCGGCATAAGGCGGCTTTCCGGCATAACCGATAAGATCGCGGGGATAGTTCTTATTGAAGGAAAAGCTCTTTTTTTCGGTGGCTTCGGTCATGGGCAGTTCCTTTTTAGGCGCTTATATATCAGTTTAGTCCCTTAAAATACCCGGTAAGTTCTTTTTGGATGGGAAAATTTAGGTCGCCCTGCTTACTGGTGGACAGCTTCATGCCGTGCAAAGACTCAATGAGCTTCACCGCCGCGCTCACACCGTCAATCACCGGCATGCCAAGTTCATCGGTTAATGCCAGGGCCAGATCCGCCATGCCGGCGCAGCCCAGCACGATGGCCCCCACGCCATCTTCACGTTTGGCCTCCAGGCATTGTTCACGCACCTTGCACCGGGCCAGGCCGGAGCCATCCTCCAGGGACAGCACCGGCAGATCGATGGCGCGCAGCCGGGCGCAGTGCCGCTCAAAACCGTATTGATGCAGCAAATGGCGCGCGATGATCAGGGTGCGCGGCAGGGTGGTCACCACCGTAAAGCGGGTCGCCACCAGCGTCGCCATATGCATGGCCGCCTCGGCGATGCCGATAACCGGCGCCGACGCCAATTCACGCGCCGCCAGCAGCCCCGGGTCGCCGAAACAGGCGATCACATGGCCGT
The DNA here is from genome assembly GCF_018449575.1 of Sodalis sp. dw_96. Taxonomy (GTDB): domain Bacteria; phylum Pseudomonadota; class Gammaproteobacteria; order Enterobacterales; family Enterobacteriaceae; genus Acerihabitans. Next base: position 17,039 of record NZ_JAAVUT010000034.1, read on the forward strand.
CCACCCCCTGCTCCCGCCCCTGTTTCACCCGTTGCAGCACACCGATGGCGGCAATGGCTTCGTCAAAGTGCCCCTCGATGGACGGAGCGCCCTCGTCAGGACACACCGCGAAGATGTCCGTACCCGGCGCGGCCACGTCACGGGCCGCCGCGAGTATACGCTCGGTCATGGGAAGGCTGGTGTTGGGATTGATCAATTGTATACAACATGAGGTCATACCGATTCTCCCTTGACGGCAACACCGAACAGTCGTGCAAAGTCCTGCGTCGTTTCACCGCCGCGCTCAAACCGCAAATTCGCCAGGATATCGTCGAAATGGCGCTGCATTCGCTCCACCAAAGGCTCGGCGCGGCGGCCTTTCAACAGCTCAAGCAATTCATGATGATCGTGGCAGCGACACCCCTGCTGCCAGGGCGCGCCATAAGCGGCGATCACCAGCGACGAGCGCAGCGTGAGCTGCGATACCATCTGGGTGAGCACGTCGTTGCCGGATATGGACTGCAACTGCACATGAAACAGAGCCGAGAGGCGGATGGCCGTCGCGCCGTCCTGGGTATCATGAGCTTGTTGCTCCTCATCCATGATGGCTTTGAGGGCGGTAATATGCGCCGCTTCACACCGCGCCGCCACTGCCGGCAAGTTAGCGCATTCCAGCATGCAGCGAGTGGCGAGAACGTTGCGGGCTTCATCCACCCCCGGCGTCGCCACCTGTGCACCGCGTTTGGGCGTAAGGGTAATCAACTGCACCGCCGCAAGGCGCTGCAACACTTTTCTGATCCCGGTACGGCTGACGCCAAACACCGCCGCCAGCGATTCTTCCGGCAATTTGCTGCCCGGCGGCAGTTGGTGTTCGACAATGGATTTCACGATCGCATGGTAGATTTTATCGTCTTTATCTTGCGAAAAAATGACGGTTTTTAGCCCGTACCAACTGGACATGCCACACTCCTGTATACGCAACGATATCTTATCGTATACGTAAAATAATTATTTTGTATACAATCTTCTCAACACTTGGCCTGAATCCTGCAAAACCTTCCCCTGTCAGATCTTAATCATCTTCCATTCACGGGTTAGTGTTAAGAGGAGCAGTTTCCATGCCAAACAGTCACAGTATGACCCCGAAAACCGGATCCATCGATCACAGCCACTACAGTCCTAAGCTCACTAATGATGATCTCGCGCCTACCCGTCAACAAAACTGGAGCTGGTATAATATATTTTCTTTTTGGATGTCCGATGTGCACAGTATGGGCGGTTACGTGGTGGCGGCCAGTTTCTTCACCCTGGGTCTGGCCAGCTGGCAGGTGTTAATCTGTCTGCTCTGCGGTATTTGCATTGTGCAGATTTGCGCTAATCTGGTGGCTAAACCGAGCCAGATGGCGGGAGTGCCTTTTGCGGTGATCTGTCGCCAAGCCTTCGGAGTCTTCGGCGCCAATATACCGGCGGTAATCCGCGGGCTTATTGCCTTTGCCTGGTATGGGATACAAACCTTCCTGGCCGCCAACGCACTGATGCTGGTGCTGTTGAAATTCTTCCCTGACCTGTCATCGATGACCAAAGACCACTGGCTGGGACTCTCAACCCTGGGCTGGATGTGCTTCGGCCTAATGTGGTTTTTACAGGCGATGGTGTTCTGGCACGGCATGTCGGCCATCAAGCGTTTTATCGATTTTGCCGGCCCGGCGGTGTATGTGGTCATGCTGGCCCTGGCCGGCTGGATCCTCTATCAAACCGGGCTGAGCAATATCTCTTTCACCCTCAGCAGCAAGGCGCTGTCCAACGGACAGCAGGCCTGGCAAATGGTCACCGCCATTGCGCTGGTGGTCTCCTATTTTTCAGGGCCGCTGTTGAATTTCGGCGACTTCTCCCGCTACGGTAAAAGCATGGACGAAATCCGCCGGGGCAATCGCTGGGGACTGCCGTTTAACTTCTTATTGTTCTCTATTGTCACCGTGGTCATTGTTTCCGGCACCCAGAGCCTGTTCGGGCAAATGATTACCGACCCCATTGAAACCGTCAGCCGGGTCGGCAGCAGCGTGGCGGTGGCCTTAGGCCTGCTCACCATGATCATTGCCACTATCGGAATCAATATCGTGGCCAATTTCGTTTCGCCGGCCTTCGACTTTTCCAACTGCTCGCCGCAAAAAATCAGCTTTCGCACCGGCGGCATGATAGCGGCGGTGGGTTCGGTGCTGCTGACACCCTGGAATCTTTTCCAGTCGCCGGAATTGATTCATTACACCCTGGATGTGCTGGGAGCCTTTATCGGTCCGCTGTTCGGTATCCTGGTGGCGGATTTCTACCTGATCAAGCGTGGCAAAATCTCGGTGGACGATCTGTTTAACGCCACGCCGAGCGGACGCTATTGGTACCGGAACGGTTTTAATCCGAAAGCGGTCATGGCGCTGGTGCCGGCGGTGGTCATCGGCCTGGCCATCAGCTTTACGCCGGGTTTGCATCAGGTGGCGAACTTCAGCTGGTTTATCGGCGTCTTCCTGGGCGGCGGCTGCTACCGCTACCTGGCGCGCCGCGATCGGGTGGTTGATCCCGCCATGAATTACGCCGGAATGGTTTCCGCACCGAAGGAGTAATTCCAATTGGGAAAATTTTCATCGCTGCCGGCCGCCATGGATAGCGCGCCCAAGGAAGGGTGCCGATGAGGGAACGAATACCGTCACTGACGCAACTGCGGCTTACAGGCTTAACGAGCTGTAGCCCATCGCCGCCCCGGGTTTAGGTTAATCCGGGCGGTTCAGGAGTTACCCAGCCATTTGCCGCACAGACGGCAGGTACAGGCCGAGCCCGCCACCGCCAGAATAATCGGCACCAGGAAATCGTGGTCGATACGGGTGAACTCGGTGATAAGCACAATGGCCGTCAGCGGCATGCTTATGGAAGCGCCAAGGAAGGCGGCGGCTCCGATAACCGCAAAGGCGCCGGCCGGTATGCCGGGCCACGCCAGGCTCCACAATCCCCCCAGCACCACCGCCAACAGCGCCCCATTGGACAGCCCGGGGGTCAACAACCCGCCCTCGGCGCCGACCCGGATACTGCTGGCGGTAATAGCCACCTTGATGATCAGCAACACCGCCGCCGCGGCCATGGTCACCTCACTGGCAAAACCCAGCTGGGCCGCGCTTTTGCCATTTCCCAGCAGCGCCGGCAGCCAGACGGCCAAGAGTCCGATAATGGCAAAATTGATAAACGACAGCACCGGCAGCAGGTTATTACGCACAACTCGATTGCGGGCCGCCGTGGTCAAACGGACAAATCCGTAGGCCGCCAGCCCGAACAGCGGGCCGGTGATCAGCGACCAGGCAATAAGGGAAAGGGTCAGGGGAAAATGGGCGACGGCATACATCGGTTCAGCGCCGAGCCCCAGCCAGGCAACGGACGCGGCGATAGCCGAGGCGGTCAAGGCCGCAACGGCGGCTTGCCAGCTGACGGTCTGCAATAAGACTTCCAACACAAACACCCCACCCCCCAACGGCACGTTGTACACCGCCGCCAGGCCGGCCCCCGCGCCGCAGGCCACCACCAGACGGCGCTGTTCAAAGCTTAAGCGGGCGTAATGGGACAGCCAGCCGCCCAGCAAGGCCCCCGCCTCCCGTGGCGCCACCTCGCGCCCCAGGGGCGAACCCAACGCAACGGTAATGATTTGCAGCAGGATATGCGACAACGTGGTAACCGGCGGCATCAGCGGCGCCTCGGCGCCGATGGCTTGCTTGATGCTCACCAGCTTGCGGCCGTACCGATGCACCAGCCACCAGCCGATGCCGGCCACCAGGCCGCACAGGCATAGAACGGCGACCCGGCGCTGCGGGGAAGACGCGCTGACCCCCATCAGAAAGCTCTCAGGGCTGATAATGCTGTCCAGGCTGTAGCCATAGGCCAAATGCTGGACGGTATGCAGCAGCAGCGCAAGGAACATGCCCGCCACACCGGCGCCGATGCCGGTCAGTATGATGATAAAGGCAAACATACCCGTCGACGCGGCGGTCGGTTGGTGATTTAGGGACATCTGATCTCCTGATATACCCGTCATACTTCAAGTTGCAGGTTCGTTGGCTTTCCTCGCTCACCCCAGTCACTTACTGTAGTAAGCTCCTGGGGATTCGCTGCGTTGCCGCCTTCCTGCAACTCGAACTATTTAGTGTATAGAACGTTACCGGCAAAATGATGGCACAACGACTTATATTCGGAAATAGCTTTTAAAGCAGTATGTTGTGAGATTGGTTTCAGTACGTTTCTGCATAGAGGCCCAGCAGGTTTCAGGGCTATGTATCAGAGCTATATTTCAGCGCTATATTTCAGGGAAAGGAACAAACAAAAAAAACGGGCCGCGGTATTACCGTGGCCCATCTCGAATCTTGTTGGCGGTGTGGACGGGACTCGAACCCGCGACCCCCGGCGTGACAGGCCGGTATTCTAACCGACTGAACTACCACACCGCACATGTGCTTTGTCGGGAAAGCGAGGCGAATAGTACGGTCCGCGCCGGGTGGCGTCAATGCTTTTTACGCCGGCGGCAATCGTTTGGCGATAATTTCGGCATAACGCTGTTTTTAAAGGCGCATGGAAAAATTTAATGGGACTGGGGTTCTTCCTGCGGGCGCCAAAGGCAGCTGCCGCCTTTCTTTTTCACCAGATCCAGGCGATGTTCATGGGCGGCCAATTCCTCCTCGCTGGCATAAATCACCGTCAGCGCCGACTGCGGGCGCTGCACCCGCTGGATATGCTCTCCTCCCTCCGCATTGGTCCGCCCGCTCTCGCCTTCCATGGAAAAACGCATCGCGGTTTGCCCGCCGGTCATGGACAGATAGACATCCGCCAATATTTCGGAGTCCAGCAACGCGCCGTGCAGGGTCCGTTTGGAATTGTCTATCAAATAACGATCGCACAAGGCATCCAGGCTGTTGCGCTTGCCGGGGAAAAGCTTACGGGCCAGCACCAGGCTGTCGGTGATGGTACAAAAGGTCTCGGTCTTGCCGATACCGCGATTGAGCTTTCCAAATTCGTAATCCATAAAGCCGATATCGAACGGCGCATTATGGATAACCAGCTCGCCGCCACGGATGAACTCCATAAACTCATCGGCAACGTCGCCGAACGTGGGTTTATCCGCCAAAAATTCATCGCTGATGCCGTGAATATTATAGGCCTCGGGGTCCACCAGCCGATCCGGTTTCAGGTAAACGTGAAAATGCCGGCCGGTCAGGCGGCGGTTGATCACTTCAACCGCGCCGATTTCAATAATTCGATGACCTTCGTAATGCACCCCCAGTTTGTTCATACCGGTGGTTTCGGTATCAAGAACAATCTGCCGCGTAATTCCAGTGCCCGTAGCGCTCATTTATGTCAGACTTGTTTTTTTTTAACATGAAGGTAGTCTACCAGATATGCAGAAGCAGGTAGAAATATTCACCGACGGTTCTTGCCTCGGCAATCCCGGGCCAGGGGGCTACGGGGCGATTTTACGCTATAAAGAGGTTGAAAAGACATTCAGCGCCGGCTACCGGCTCACCACCAATAACCGCATGGAGCTCATGGCGGCGATTGTTGCGCTGGAAGCGCTTAAGGGCCCTTGCGAAGTGGTCATCAGCACCGACAGCCAATATGTGCGCCAGGGCATTACTCAATGGATTCATAATTGGAAAAAACGCGGTTGGAAAACCGCTGAAAAAAAACCGGTTAAAAACGTGGATCTGTGGCAACGGCTGGATTTAGCCATTCAGACTCACGTACTGCGCTGGGATTGGGTGAAAGGCCATGCCGGCCATCCCGAAAACGAGCGTTGCGACGAATTGGCCCGCAGCGCCGCGTTGAATCCCGCTTTCGAGGATATCGGCTACCGGCCTGAAGCCTAGGGCCGGCGGCAGCAATCCCGCTTTCAAGATTATCGGCTACCGGCCTGAAGCCTAGAGCCGGCGGCGGCAATCCCGCTTTCAGGATTATCGGCTACCGGCCTGAAGCCTAGCGCCAGCATTAGCTGCTGCGGCTGGCGGCCCCTACCGTACGGCGCAGGGAGGCAGCCAGTGACTTGCTTTTCAGCGGGTTAAGGGTGAGCGGGAAGGTGCGCTTGCGCGCCACTATTACGCTTAGGCAGCCGATGGCGGGCAAATGTTCGCTCAGCAGGCGTCCGCCGCGCCGGCGCCAGGGCAATACCTGAAAACGCGAACGGTGCAAGACCTCGAAATTAAGCACGCTCAGCCAGTCCATCAGCCGCATCTGGGTGTACATCCGGCTGCGGTAGGGCTGGCGACTTTGCAGGATCGGGCAGATTTTGCCGAGACCCAGCAGACTCACCGGATTAAATGTGGTAATAATCAACCAACCGTCATCGATTAATACCCGATCCACTTCCCTGAGCAGACGGTGTGGATCCGAGGTATACGACAGCGTATGGGCCAGCAGGCAGGCATCGGTGGATTTATTGGCAAAGGGCAGTTGGTAGGGATCCGCCACCACATGGAGCGTATCCCCTTCGATACCTACATTCACCTGATGTGAAACCCCACAGCTTTCTGTGTCCAGTTCGGCGCTTAACGCACCGATTTTCAATAAATGAAACCCAAATAATTTCGGCCACCAGGGCTGCAGACTGGCCTCTAAAGCCCGACGATAGTTATCTCCGTATGGGAGGTCATCCCATGAGGTTGGCGCGACGATAGGCTGCGTAATTTGCGCTGGTTTCATGTTTGACTATCTTCTAGATGCCTTAAAAAAAATAAACAGAGGTTAACAATGAATCTTATCAGTATTCCCGCGTTTCAGGATAATTACATTTGGCTTTTGTATAACGACCAGCAAGATAGCATTATTGTCGACCCCGGCGAAGCCGCTCCGGTAGTGGCCGCCCTCACCGAACGCCGGCTTACCCTTAAGGGAATATTATTAACCCACCATCATCAGGACCATGTCGGGGGCGTCGCCGATTTGGTGGCCCGCTATCACGTCCCGGTCTACGGCCCGCAAGAGACCGTCGCTAAAGGCGCCGACCATATTGTCGCCGAGGGCGACCGGGTAAATCTACTGAATTTAGACTTTCAAATACTGGCTTTCCCGGGTCATACCTTAGGACATATCGGATTTTACAGCGCCCCGTATCTGTTTTGCGGCGACACGGTGTTTTCCGCCGGTTGCGGCCGGCTTTTTGAAGGTACCCCGCAGCAAATGTATGAGTCTTTTCAGAAAGTTAAGCAGCTTGCGCCGGATACGCTGATCTGTGCCGCCCATGAGTATACCCTGGCCAATTTGGCCTTTGCCCGATCGATTTTACCTGAAGATGAGGCGATCGCCGCTTATGAGCGAGAAATTAAGCAGTTACGCTCAAAAAACCAAGCAAGTTTGCCCTCTACACTGCAAATTGAGGGCAAAATTAACCTTTTCTTACGTTGTCATGACATTGATTTACAAAGGAAGTTAGACCCACATCACATCCTGGACGAGGAATGGCGTATTTTTGCCTTATTACGTGAGAAGAAGGATCATTACTAAAGGTTTTAGTTGTATTGTCGGGATGTTCAAAGTATTATTGCTTGTCTTTTAAGCAACTATTGACATACACGATGAAGACTCATGCGATAATAATCGCCTCGGTCTTGCTAGTGGGTTGCCAGACGTCCAGGCAGGACGATAACGCACCAGAACAGCATGCACAGAGTGTTTCTTCGGCAGGTCAAGGTGAAGCAGGAAAGTACACAGATGATCGAGCGACCTCGGCGCGATGGCTAGATAACACAAGTCTCGCGCAACCTGATCTGTGGAACTTCATTGGCGACGAGCTGAAGATGCAGGTACCGGAAAACGCCCGGATCCGCGAACAAAAAAAGCGTTATTTAAATAACAAGAGCTATCTCCACGATGTAACATTACGGGCAGAGCCGTACATGTACTGGATAGTCGAGCAGATAAAGCAACGCAAAATGCCGATGGAACTAGTACTGCTACCCATAGTGGAGAGCGCTTTTGACCCTAAGGCAACATCCGCCTCTAAAGCGGCTGGCCTTTGGCAGATTGTGCCCACGACAGGAAGGAATTATGGCTTAAAGCAAAACCAATGGTATGACGGGCGTCGCGATGTTGTCGCATCCACGACCGCTGCGTTGGATATGATGCAACGCCTTAACCGCATGTTTGGCGGCGACTGGTTATTAACCATTGCTGCTTACAACAGTGGTGAAGGTCGTATCATGCAAGCGATAAAAACCAATAAAGCCAAGGGGAAACCCACTGACTTCTGGTCGTTATCTTTGCCGCGCGAGACAACCATCTACGTTCCGAAGATGCTAGCCTTGAGCGCTATTATTAAGAATAGCAAACAATATGGCGTTGTCTTGCCGAAAAGCGATGACGATCACGCTTTGGCTCGGGTTGAGGTTGGTCAGCAGATTGAATTGACGCAAGCGGCAGAAATGTCCGGGTTATCGTTAACCAAGTTAAAAAGCTATAACACCGGCTATAAACTTAACGTAACCGCGCCGAATGGTCCGCACTACATCATGTTGCCCAAGTCCCACGCTTCGCAGTTAAGGGACTCTTTGGCGGTAGGCGATATTGCCGCGGTGCAATCCACTCAGCTTGCGGATAACAAGTCCGTCGGTGGCGCCAAGTCCAAGTATAAGGTACGTTCCGGCGATACTTTGTCGAGCATAGCCAAACGCCTGGATGTCAAAACCGCAGACTTGCTGAGATGGAATAATCTGCACAGCAGCAGCAATCTCAAGATCGGCCAGACGCTGCAAGTGGCCAGCAACGCCAGCGTTGTTAACAACATTGTTAGCAACAGTATCACCTATCAGGTGCGTAAAGGGGATTCACTGGCCAGTATCGCCAAACGGCATGGTGTTAATATCAAAGATGTGATGCGTTGGAACAATGCGCTGGACAGCGCCGGCACGTTACAACCCGGTCTTAAATTGACGCTATACGTCAATGGCAAAGCCACGGACTCCTGAACGGTTTTGTTATCCTGAAGCACTGGCATAAAACGCCGGTATAAAAAAACAAGCAATTCGTTGCTTGTTTTTTTTTGCCTTAAAAACCGCGATCACAGTCGCACAGTTGTTTAGCGAGGATTAATGCCGACGATTTGTTGTTGTGGTACCGAGGTATCCGTTCGCTTATGAGGTTCGAATTCCACCAGTAACGGATTATGGTCTGAAGCCTGAGTCACCAGCACCGATGCTTCGGTCACTTTAAGCTGCCGATAGAAGACAAAATCCAACGGCCGACCAAAGGCTCGTCGTCGCTGATCGTCTAAAAATCTCACTTCACGCAGCATCATGCGATCGGCAAAACGATACAGCGCCAGAATACGCTGCCGACTCCAGGCATTAAAATCACCCGCCATAATCACCGGCCCCTGGTGGTTCAGTATCTGCTCGCCGATAGGTCCTAGCTGTTTACTGTACACATCCACACCCAGGCTGAAGTTCACCGCATGGATATTCACCACCATCATCAATTGCCCATCGAACAAGGGATACACCGTCACCAGGGCGGATTTCGCCAGACGTAGCAACGGCTCCCGCTCACGCAGTGGGCAACAATACACCGGCTGAGCCGCCGACAGAGTCATCACGCCCGACGGATGTTGCGGGAATACCAATGCCGGCACCTGATCGGTAGCCATATAGTTCGATGTGGCGAATCTGATGAGTTCCGGGGTGGTTTGCGCTTCTTGCAGCAACATCAACTGGGCATCCTTACCGAAGCCCTTGAGCACAGAAAGCCAATCTGCACGCTGCTGTTTGAAGATGTTCCATACCATCACCCGCAACAGTTTGGAACCCGGTAGCGGTTCCCCTGGGGGAAGCGCTTGGCCAAGGTGACTGAAGGCTAGTGGAGGGAAAATACGCTCAACTGGCTGGCCCGCAACATACCGGACTGAATATGTCTTTTTTGGCACGGTTACCGCCTATCCACTGTTTCTATCGCGCCTGTGAAGAATAATTGGGTCATCTGCATAGCTGTTTTTTTACCCACAGACATTTATCCAGCTAGTGAACTTTATAAGGCGTTTACCGGCTAATTTCAACGTTAACCTGAAAACTTAAGAATACCTTCACACAGTGTACCATAAAATGGGTTGAATCGAGGCGGAAGCGCCGAGATAAATAGTGCGCATCCCTGCCAGACGCCGGGTTATGTAGTACCTGATAGCGATTTCTTCCTTAAGGACGATAAAATCTGTGCTTGGCTGCGCTACCACTAGACTTTGGTTCAGTATTTTTTTAAAAGAAACCTACTTATATTGTCATTTAAACGCCAGGTAAATATATTTTTTACCATTTCTCTCTGCTTAGATAAATGTATTAAATGAATATTTATAACTTTCGTATAATCTATCATAGCGTGTTGAAGAAATATTTATGACATTGTAAAGATTACCGTCAGCCATCACACCGGCTGTTTTGACCAAGGGAAAATCGACTATGGTGCTGGAAGAAAATATAGGCTCAGTTCGTCTGATTACTTTAAATCATTATTCTAAATATAATATCCTCAATGAGGAGCTTAAAATAGCCATAAAAAATGCGCTTATCGCCGCCGAGCATGACGATACGGTCAAATCCTTAGTGGTATACGGCGGCGCTAACCGATCATTCTCAGCCGGTGGCAATTATAATGAGATAAAAAAAATGAGTGGTGAGGCAGCAGAACGCTGGGTGGACGGACTGGTTGAACTCTACCGGACGGTATTGGAGGTAAACAAGCCCACGGTGGCCGCAGTGGATGGCTATGCCATCGGTATAGGCTTCCAGTTCGCCCTGATGTTCGATCGGCGCGTCATGGCGGCAGACGCCTGTTTTGTCATGCCCGAACTTAAGCAGGGTGTCTGTTGTTCGTTGGGCGCGGCCATTTTACATTTCACTCACGGCTACACCACCATGCAAGACATTATTTACCGCTGTAGTGTAATGGATGCCGGCCGCTGCTTGGAATATCGATTGATCAATCAAATCACCGATCGCGAATTGCTGGTAAGCGCCGCTATCGGGCAAGCTAATTTATTAGCGGCATACCAGAGAGCGGTATTTGGCCATACCAAACGCGCCATGAACAAACCTTTTATTCAAGCCCTGGAACAGTCACGGCAGGAATCGAAATCAATGCAAAAATCCGTTGTCGCATCCCAGGTCAATAAGCAAGGCGCTCAACCCTCCAGTTTAAAAATAACTTAACATAGTATATAAATATCCGTTAACTCTTAGGATGGCACTCAACAAAGGTTTATAAGTGTATATTATTATATATTTGTCATGGGAAGCCGTTTTCGGTATTTATTAATATTACTATTTAAAAAACCCATCATTTAATCGAATATAAACGCACTAACGCCGTTTGGCATTAACTCTATTATTAACAATGCAAAAACTATGTTGCAACCTTAAATAAATTATTAAAAATAGTCCATTCCATTATATTCCCCTCAACCGTTCACTCAGCTTACAAACATTACATCGGCTTGACTTGTTACTGAAGGCATAAAATTATTGGCCGGATTACCTGAACCAATTATCTCTTTTCTAAAAAGACGAGGCCATATTACGCCCAGAGTCGTAAGAAAGTAACCCGCCCATATCACAAACATTATTCAGCCGGGATAATTCAAGCTGTTGTTGTCGGTCGGGCTACTTTGATGTTGGTAAACTTGAACCGAATGCCGGTCAGGGTGTTCAGTATAAGTATGGTGTGAAGGCCATTGATAGTATAAGGATTAAATCCCCCCCCTGACTCACTGCCATCCTTTTTAACTGGACGAATAATGTTAAAAGCATCTTTGCTGACGCTATTATTTTACATGATTGCCATTACAGACAGAGGTGATTATTTATTATCCGTGTCCCTAATCGGTAAACATTTATCAGAGGAATGCCGATGAAAAATAGCTTTCTCGCGGGATTACTGTTTTTTTCCTTCCATATTTACGCCGATCCTTTGGTGCCGGTGGCCCTAACGCCGGGAGCCAATGTCTTAGACATTAATAATGATGGTTGTGATGATTATATTATGCTGGGGCAATTCGATAACAATACGGCGTTTCCCAATCGCGGCATGAGTTTTTTTATCCGCAAGCCTGACGGAGGATTTAGCATCGTGCCGGTGGCGAACAATGATTATTTTATCTGGTTTGACTATTGGTTATCCGCATCGGCCATCGCTGTTGCCGATACTCGCCTATATCGCGCCGGCTCACATTATTATCTGGTGAGCGCCCATAAAATCGGCGACGATTTGTCGGACACTCAACCGGTTTCATTCAATGTCTACCAGCTTAACGAAACGCACCATGACCCCGGCATGCCGCTATACAGTTGGCAGGTGATGAAAACCTTTTCCAGTTCACGGCCCTATTTATCAGTGGAACAGGCATTTTCAGAAGTTGAGCAAATAAACCTGTCACCCTGATGCGCCTTTCTTTGAACGAAAAAAGCCCCGAACAAATGTTCGGGGCTTTCCATTGCAT
>NZ_JAAVUT010000035.1 GCF_018449575.1 Sodalis sp. dw_96
GCTGCGCGGCACCAAACGCGATGAAGTTGAACGCGGCCAGGTACTGGCTAAACCGGGCACAATCCATCCGCATACCCAGTTCGAATCAGAAGTTTATATTCTGAGCAAAGACGAAGGCGGCCGTCATACTCCGTTCTTCAAAGGCTACCGTCCTCAGTTCTACTTCCGTACCACTGACGTGACCGGTACCATCGAACTGCCGGAAGGCGTGGAAATGGTGATGCCTGGCGACAACATCAAGATGGTTGTTAACCTGATTGCCCCCATCGCCATGGACGACGGCTTGCGTTTCGCAATCCGCGAAGGCGGCCGTACCGTTGGCGCCGGCGTGGTAGCCAAGGTTATCGCTTAAGACTTTCTGTCTTGACCGAGTTGAAAATGGGCGCTTCGGCGCCCTTTTTATTTGATCGGATATCGTTAACTTGCTGGAAAATCTCAAATTTACAAAACAATTATAATTCATCTATTGAAATGACAAGCGTTCTCATTTAAATTATTCACAAGTTAGTTTAGAGAAGACGCAAAATGTACGTTTGTTTATGTAATGCGGTAAGTGATGAAGCTATCCGTGACGCTGTTAGACAGTACCAACCCGTTTCGCTTCAGGAACTTAAACAGATTGTCCCCATAGGAACCAAATGCGGTAAGTGCACCTGCAAGGCGCGGGTTATCATGGAAGATGAACTACAGATGATTATGAGTTACGAAAAAATTGCTTAATTAGTAGGGTTATTACCTTGATTTACTCTGCTTCGGTTATATTCTGTACTTAACCGTAACGGAGGAGTGGACTATGAAAGGCGATGCCCAAGTTATTACCCATCTCAATAAACTGCTCGGCAACGAGCTGGTTGCCATCAATCAGTATTTCCTGCATGCACGGATGTTCAAAAATTGGGGCCTCACGCGGCTCAATGATGTCGAATATCATGAATCCATTGATGAAATGAAGCATGCCGACCGTTATATTGAGCGCATACTTTTCCTGGAAGGGCTACCCAATCTCCAAGACCTCGGCACCCTGAACATCGGCCAGGATGTGGAAGAAATGCTTCGCTCGGACCTTAACCTTGAACTGCAAGGGGCGCAGGATCTCCGTGAAGGGATTAATTATGCCGATAGCGTCCGGGATTATGTGAGCCGCGATATGCTGATCGAAATCCTGACGGATGAAGAAGAGCATATTGATTTTCTGGAAACCGAACTGGAATTAATCACCCGCATCGGCGTTCAGAATTACCTCCAGTCACAGTTAAAAGATGCTTCGCAATAACCAGCCGGCCTGATTTTATCGCCCGCCGGTTCAATGAGCGGCATCCGGATATCCTGAGCCGAACAAACCTGGCGATTTAAGATAATCCGTTCGCAGGCCGCATCAGTTCGTAGCAGGTTTTCTACGGACTGATGTACATCACCCAGCCGGCCAACGCCAGGCAGGGGCCGAAGGGAATTTCCCCTTGCGTGCGTCCGCTTAAGGCATAAACGGCCAGCCCGCATAACGCCGCGCCGCAACATAACCCCGGCAACGCTTGCCACCCCAGCCAGGCCCCGAGGGCGGCCAGCAGTTTAATATCGCCGCCCCCCAGGCCTTCATAACCTTTTACCCGCCGAAACAGGCGCTGCATCCCCCAAAGCGCCATGCCGCCGCATATCGCCCCCAGCAACCCGTCCTTGAACGCATTTGCCTCATCCCATGCAGTGGCGTGGCTCGCTAACCCGCAGGCCAACAGCGGGCCGTTAAGCCTATCTGGCAACAGCAGGGTAAGGCAGTCGATCCAACTGAGGGTCAGCAAAAACCAGCTAAAGAACAGTCCGACGGGGAGAGTTATCTCGGGTCCGCCGATGATCAGCATGGTGGTGAACACCAGGGCGCAACTGCTTTCACAGGAGTATGCGCCGGGGAAGGGATCACGTCGTGGCGGGTTCCGGTTCGCAAACGGCCCCGGGAAACCTGCCGGTCGGAATGCCGACCAGCCGCAATCGACGCCCCGCGCGCCGGGCGGAAAAACATATGCCGTCGGGCCGAAATAGATGCTCCGCGCGCCGTATGGAAACGCCGGTGCCGGCATCAATTGCAGGATGCGCCCGGTCAGGTGCCCCATTATCACACCATACAGCGCGATTGAGACGACAAGCAGCCATTGCACCACTTCTACCCTCCCTGGTTGTGGTTTATTCTCTTGGTTTACCCTTGGAAATCCGCTTTTATCGGGCGCAAACTGCCACGGTCCACGGTCCACGGTCCACGGTCCACGGCGCGGGGCAGGGCAATACTGCCGCCCCCCGGCTACGGTGGTGTGGCCTCCTTCAGGATTGAATCATTTGACGGATAGCGTAGACTCCCCATGCGTTGAATCATGCAATACTCTCCCTGCCATGCCAAATGGTCTTGACAGTAATGGAATTCACCCCGCCTTTCGTCATATCCCGCTTGCTTCCTGAGCGTATTTGCGTATAATGCGCGGGCTTATCTCGCATAAGTAAGGAATAAGCCGGCTCACCGATAAGATGAGTTCGCGCTGGCACCATGGACACATCCGCGATATGAAGTGGATGCGAAAACGGCAAGTCAGCACACAACATCCCCGATATGGGGATAATACTGAACGATTACACTCCCCCATCAATCGAAATGGGTGCGAGGAGTAATTTTCTGCGTTTATAAATAATTGGAGCTCTGGTCTCATGCAGAACCAAAGAATCCGTATCCGTTTGAAAGCGTTTGATCATCGTTTGATCGATCAATCAACCGCGGAAATAGTCGAGACTGCCAAACGTACCGGTGCACAGGTACGTGGTCCGATCCCGCTGCCGACCCGCAAAGAGCGCTTTACCGTTCTGATTTCCCCGCACGTCAATAAAGATGCGCGCGATCAGTACGAGATCCGCACTCATAAGCGTCTGGTTGACATCGTTGAGCCAACCGAAAAAACCGTTGATGCGCTGATGCGTCTGGATCTGGCTGCTGGTGTTGATGTGCAGATCAGCCTGGGTTAATCAGGTCACCAAACGATTGAGAGGTTGAAACAATGAAGGGTTTAGTCGGTCGTAAAGTGGGCATGACTCGCATCTTCACCGAAGATGGCGTTTCTATCCCGGTAACCGTTATCGAAATCGAAGCAAACCGCGTTACCCAGGTTAAAGATCTGGACAACGACGGATACCGTGCTATTCAGGTCACAACAGGCACTAAAAAAGCCAACCGTGTCACCAAACCTGAAGCCGGCCACTTTGCTAAGGCAGGCGTAGAAGCCGGCCGCGGCCTGTGGGAATTCCGCGTCGAAGACGTTGCAGACATTGCCGCGGGTCAGAGCATCAGCGTTGAACTGTTTGCCGATGTTAAAAAAGTAGACGTTACCGGTACGTCCAAAGGTAAAGGATTCGCAGGCGTGACCAAGCGCTGGAACTTCCGTACCCAGGATGCTACCCATGGTAACTCCTTGTCCCACCGTGGCCATGGTTCAATCGGTATGAACCAGACTCCCGGTAAAGTTTTCAAGGGCAAGAAAATGGCAGGTCAGATGGGTAACGAGCGAGTCACCGTTCTCAGCCTGGACGTAGTGCGTGTTGACGTTGAACGCAACCTGCTGCTGGTCAAAGGTGCTGTTCCGGGAGCTACCGGCGGTGACCTGATCGTTAAACCGGCTGTCAAGGCGTAACGTCGAGGAGATAGGAATGGAATTGGTATTGAAAGACGCGCAAAGCGCGCTGACTGTTTCCGAAACTACCTTCGGGCGTGACTTCAATGAAGCGCTGGTACACCAGGTTGTTGTTGCTTACGCAGCAGGTGCCCGTCAAGGTACTCGCGCTCAGAAGACCCGTGCCGAAGTAACTGGTTCCGGTAAAAAACCCTGGCGTCAGAAAGGTACCGGCCGCGCACGTTCAGGTGATATTGCAAGCCCGATCTGGCGCTCCGGTGGCGTGACTTTTGCAGCAAAACCGCAAGATCACAGCCAGAAGGTTAACAAGAAGATGTACCGTGGGGCGCTGAAAAGCATCCTGTCTGAACTGGTACGTCAAGAACGTCTGATCGTTGTTGAATCATTTTCTGTCGAAGCACCTAAAACCAAGCTGCTGGTTCAGAAACTGAAAGACATGTCGCTTACAGATGTGCTGATCATTACCGGCGAACTCGATGAAAACTTGTTCCTGGCCGCGCGCAACCTCTACAAGGTAGACGTTCGCGATGTCGCAGGCATCGATCCGGTAAGCCTGATCGCCTTCGACAAAGTCGTTATGACGGCTGACGCTGTGAAGCAAGTTGAGGAGATGCTGGCATGATTCGTGAAGAACGTTTGCTGAAAGTATTGCGCGCGCCGCACGTTTCTGAAAAAGCGTCTGCAGCGATGGAAAAGCACAACACCATCGTTCTCAAGGTAGCTAAAGAAGCGACCAAAGCAGAAATAAAAGCCGCCGTGCACAAACTGTTTGAAGTCGAAGTCACTGATGTTCGCACCCTGATCGTTAAAGGGAAAACGAAGCGTCATGGACAGCGTATCGGTCGTCGTAGTGACTGGAAAAAAGCTTACGTCACCCTGAAAGAAGGCCAGAACATGGACTTCATCGGCGGCGCAGAGTAAGTCGGAGGAGAAGAACAATGGCAATTGTTAAATGTAAACCGACATCTCCGGGTCGTCGCCACGTAGTTAAAGTGGTCAACCCTGAGCTGCACAAGGGCAAGCCTTATGGCCCGTTGGTGGAAAAACTCACTAAATCCGGTGGACGTAACAACAATGGCCGTATCACTACGCGCCATATCGGTGGTGGTCATAAACAACAGTACCGTGTTGTCGACTTTAAACGCGATAAAGACGGTATCCCGGCAATCGTAGAACGCCTGGAATATGATCCGAACCGTTCCGCCAACATCGCCTTGGTTTTATACAAAGACGGTGAACGTCGTTACGTGCTGGCGCCGAAAGGCTTGAAAGCCGGCGATCAAATACAATCTGGCGTCGATGCGGCCATCAAAGCCGGCAACACGCTGCCTATGCGCAATATTCCGGTGGGTTCCACTGTCCACAACGTGGAAATGAAACCGGGAAAAGGCGGCCAGTTGGCACGTTCTGCCGGTGCCTATGTTCAGATCGTTGCTCGTGACGGTGCTTATGTCACGCTGCGTCTTCGCTCCGGCGAAATGCGCAAAGTACAGTCTGAATGTCGGGCGACCATGGGTGAAGTAGGTAATGCCGAACACATGTTGCGTGTACTGGGTAAAGCCGGTGCAACACGTTGGCGCGGTATTCGTCCGACCGTTCGCGGTACGGCGATGAACCCGGTGGATCACCCGCATGGTGGTGGTGAAGGTCGTAACTTTGGTAAGCACCCGGTCAGTCCTTGGGGCCTGCAGACCAAAGGTAAGAAGACCCGCAGTAATAAGCGTACTGATAAGTTCATCGTACGTCGCCGTAGTAAATAATTATTAGAGGATAAGCCATGCCACGTTCTCTCAAGAAAGGTCCATTCATAGACCTGCACTTGCTGAAGAAGGTAGAGAAAGCGGTGGAAAGCGGTGACAAGAAGCCTATACGCACTTGGTCCCGTCGTTCAACGATCTTTCCAACAATGATCGGTTTGACCATCGCTGTCCATAATGGTCGTCAGCACGTACCGGTGTTTGTTTCCGATGAAATGGTCGGTCATAAACTGGGTGAATTCGCGCCGACGCGTACTTATCGCGGTCATGCGGCCGATAGAAAGGCTAAAAAAGCCGTAGCAAGGTAGGAGGAAGAGATGGAAACTATCGCTCAACATCGCCACGCTCGTTCTTCTGCTCAGAAGGTTCGCCTGGTGGCTGACCTGATCCGCGGTAAGAAAGTGTCGCAAGCTCTGGAAGTTTTGACCTACACCAACAAAAAAGCTGCTGGCCTGGTTAAAAAAGTACTGGAGTCTGCCATTGCTAACGCTGAACACAACGATGGCGCAGATATCGATGATCTGAAAGTCGCGAAGATTTTCGTCGACGCCGGCCCCAGCATGAAGCGCATCATGCCTCGTGCAAAAGGTCGGGCGGATCGCATCCTGAAGCGCACCAGCCACATCACTGTGGTTGTGTCCGATCGCTGAGACTCTGGAGACTAGCAATGGGTCAGAAAGTACATCCTAATGGTATTCGCCTGGGTATTGTCAAACCTTGGAACTCTACCTGGTACGCGAATACCAAAGAATTCGCTGATAACCTGGACAGCGATTTTAAAGTTCGCCAATTCCTGACCAAGGAATTGGAGAAGGCTTCCGTTTCTCGCATCGTTATCGAGCGTCCGGCCAAAAGCATCCGTGTGACTATTCACACCGCTCGTCCGGGCATCGTTATCGGCCAGAAAGGTGAAGACGTAGAAAAACTGCGGAAGGTCGTGGCGGATATCGCCGGCGTACCGGCGCAGATTATTATTGCCGAAATCCGTAAACCGGAACTGGACGCCAAACTGGTGGCTGACAGCATCTCTTCACAGCTGAAACGTCGTGTTATGTTCCGTCGAGCTATGAAGCGTGCCGTACAGAATGCCATGCGTCTGGGCGCCAAGGGGATTAAGGTGGAAGTCAGCGGCCGTCTCGGCGGGGCTGAAATCGCACGTACCGAATGGTACCGTGAAGGTCGTGTTCCGTTGCATACCCTGCGTGCGGATATCGACTATAACACCTCCGAAGCGCGCACCACTTATGGTGTCATCGGCGTAAAAGTGTGGATCTTCAAAGGTGAGATTCTGGGTGGTATGGCTGCCGTTGAACAACCGGAAATCCCGGCTGCTCGACCTAAAAAGCAGCAGCGTAAAGGCCGCAAGTAAGGAGAGTCGCTGATGTTACAACCAAAGCGTACAAAATTCCGTAAGATGCACAAGGGCCGTAACCGTGGTCTGGCTGCGGGCACGGATGTTAGCTTCGGGACTTTCGGTCTGAAAGCTGTTGGCCGTGGTCGTCTGACTGCCCGTCAAATCGAAGCTGCGCGTCGTGCAATGACGCGTGCAGTTAAGCGTCAAGGTAAGATCTGGATCCGTATTTTCCCGGACAAAC
This sequence comes from Sodalis sp. dw_96, assembly GCF_018449575.1. Classification (GTDB taxonomy): domain Bacteria; phylum Pseudomonadota; class Gammaproteobacteria; order Enterobacterales; family Enterobacteriaceae; genus Acerihabitans. Next base: position 7,012 of record NZ_JAAVUT010000035.1, read on the forward strand.
CGATCACCGAAAAGCCGCTTGAAGTGCGTATGGGTAAAGGTAAAGGCAACGTGGAATATTGGGTTGCCTTGATTCAACCGGGAAAAGTCCTGTATGAAATGGACGGTGTTCCGGAAGAAGTTGCCCGCGAAGCATTTCAGCTGGCAGCAGCGAAACTGCCGATTAAAACCACCTTTGTAACTAAGACGGTGATGTAATGAAAGCAAAAGAGCTGCGTGAAAAAAGCGTTGAAGAGTTGAACGCCGAGCTGCTGAATCTGCTGCGTGAGCAGTTTAACCTGCGCATGCAGGCGGCAAGCGGGCAACTGCAACAGTCTCATCTGTTGTTGCAAGTGCGTCGCAATGTTGCGCGCGTGAAAACCTTAATGACTGAGAAGGCGGGTGCGTAATGAGTGACAAGATCCGTACTCTGCAAGGTCGTGTGGTCAGCGACAAAATGGAGAAATCCATCGTTGTGGCCATCGAACGTTTTGTGAAACACCCGATTTACGGCAAATTCATCAAGCGTACGACCAAGCTGCACGTACACGACGAGAGCAATGTAAGCGCAACCGGCGACATCGTTGAAATCAGCGAATGCCGTCCGATTTCCAAGACAAAGTCCTGGACACTTGTTCGCGTTGTAGAGAAAGCGATTCTGTAATACAGTAAGCGCCCTCAAAACAAGTAAACGGCTCAGAGCACGAGCCGTTTATTTTTTCTACCCATTACCTAGGTGCGGTGTTATAATGCTGCGCCCTGTATTATGGGGTTTTTTTTAACGACCTGAAACAGGTCCTAAAGTTGTAGTTGACATTAGCGGAGCACTAACATGATCCAAGAACAGACTATGCTGAACGTGGCCGACAACTCCGGCGCACGTCGCGTAATGTGTATCAAGGTTCTAGGTGGCTCGCACCGTCGCTACGCAGGCGTCGGCGACATCATCAAAATTACCATCAAGGAAGCAATTCCTCGTGGCAAAGTAAAAAAAGGTGATGTCCTGAAGGCGGTAGTGGTGCGCACCAAGAAGGGTGTCCGTCGCCCTGACGGTTCTGTCGTTCGCTTCGATGGTAATGCTTGTGTTTTGTTGAATAACAATAGTGAGCAACCTATCGGTACACGTATTTTTGGGCCGGTAACTCGTGAACTGCGTAACGAAAAGTTCATGAAAATTATTTCCCTGGCACCAGAAGTACTTTAAGGAGCGAATCATGGCAGCGAAAATCCGTCGTGATGACGAAGTTATCGTGCTGACCGGCAAAGATAAAGGTAAGCGCGGTAAAGTAAAGAATGTCCTGTCTACGGGCAAAGCCATTGTTGAAGGTATAAACCTGGTCAAGAAACATCAAAAACCAGTTCCGGCTACGAACCAGCCGGGCGGCATTGTTGAACAGGAAGCGGCAATTCAGCTTTCCAACATTGCCATCTTCAACGGGGCTGCCAATAAGGCGGACCGTGTAGGCTTTAAGATTGAAGACGGCAAAAAAGTCCGTATTTTCAAATCTAACGGCGAAACTATTAAGTAACTTGGAGTAGTACGATGGCGAAACTGCATGATTACTACAAAGACGAAGTGGTCGAGAAGTTAATGAAAGAATTCGACTATCATTCTGTCATGCAAGTCCCTCGGGTCGAGAAGATCACCCTGAACATGGGTGTGGGTGAAGCGATTGCTGATAAAAAATTGCTGGATAATGCTGCCAACGATTTAGCAGCGATTTCTGGTCAAAAACCGCTTATCACCAAGGCACGCAGATCCGTTGCGGGCTTCAAAATCCGTCAGGGCTATCCGATCGGCTGTAAAGTAACCCTGCGTGGTGAACGCATGTGGGAATTCTTTGAGCGACTGATATCCATTGCTGTACCGCGTATCCGTGACTTCCGTGGCTTGTCCACCAAGTCATTCGATGGCCGCGGTAACTACAGCATGGGCGTGCGTGAGCAGATCATCTTCCCGGAAATCGATTATGATAAAGTCGATCGCGTTCGTGGTTTGGATATTACCATCACCACTACTGCGAAATCCGATGATGAAGGTCGTGCACTATTGGACGCCTTTAACTTCCCATTCCGCAAGTAAGGCAGGGTTCTAATGGCTAAGCAATCCATGAAAGCACGCGAAGTCAAGCGCGTGAAATTAGCTGAAAAATTCTTCGCAAAACGCGCTGAACTTAAAACCATCATCTCGAGCGTGAATTCTTCTGATGAAGAGCGTTGGGATGCGGTTCTCAAGCTGCAGACTCTGCCGCGTGATTCCAGCCCGTCTCGTCAGCGTAACCGCTGCCGCCAAACTGGTCGTCCGCACGCTTTCCTGCGGAAATTCGGGTTGAGCCGTATCAAGGTCCGTGAAACTGCCATGCGCGGTGAGATCCCGGGTCTTAGAAAGGCTAGCTGGTAATTGTCACCAATTGAATCACGGGAGTAAAGACAGATGAGCATGCAAGATCCGATCGCGGATATGCTGACCCGTATCCGCAACGGTCAAACCGCGAACAAAACAGCGGTCTCCATGCCTTCCTCCAAGCTTAAAGTGGCAATCGCCCATTTGCTGAAAGAAGAAGGCTTTATTGAAGATTATAAAATTGAAGGCGACACCAAGCCTACGTTGGAATTGGAACTCAAGTACTTCCAAGGTAAGCCTGTGGTAGAAACCATTCAGCGTATCAGCCGCCCTGGTCTGCGTATCTATAAGAAAAAAGATGCGCTGCCGAAAGTTATGGCCGGTTTGGGTATAGCGGTTGTTTCCACCTCTAAAGGTGTCATGACTGATCGTGCGGCTCGCCAGGCTGGTCTTGGTGGCGAGATTATCTGCTACGTAGCTTAATCGGGAGGAAAACATGTCTCGTGTTGCAAAAGCACATGTCGTAGTTCCTGCCGGCGTAGAGATAAAACTCGACGGTCAGAACATTACGATTAAAGGTAAAAACGGCGAGCTGAGCCGTACTATCCACGACGCCGTTCATGTTAACTATGCGGACAATAATCTGACGTTTGTGCCCCGTGAAGGCGCAGCGAACGGTTGGGCTCTGGCGGGTACTACCCGTGCATTGTTGCATGCAATGATTGTCGGTGTTACTGAAGGCTTCACCAAGAAGCTGCAGCTGGTAGGCGTAGGTTATCGTGCCGCGGTAAAAGGCAATGTGGTGAATTTGGCCCTTGGCTATTCACACCCCATTGACCATGTTTTACCGGCAGGCATCACCGCCGAATGTCCAAGTCAGACTGAAATCGTGCTGAAAGGCGCTGATAAGCAGGCTGTTGGGCAGATCGCGGCTGATTTGCGAGCCTATCGTCGTCCTGAGCCTTACAAAGGCAAGGGTGTCCGTTACGCCGACGAAGTCGTGCGTACCAAAGAGGCTAAGAAAAAGTAAGGTAACACTATGGATAAGAAAGCAGCTCGTATCCGTCGTGCGACCCGCGCACGCCGCAAGCTCCATGAACTGGGCGCTACCCGCCTGGTTATACATCGTACCCCGCGCCATATTTATGCGCAGGTCATTGCCCCGAACGGTTCTGAAGTATTGGTAGCCGCTTCTACTGTAGAAAAAGCTATCGCGGAGCAATTAAAGGGTACCGGTAATAAAGATGCCGCCACCGCCGTGGGTAAAACCATTGCCGAACGCGCTCTGGAAAAAGGCATCAAGATCGTGGCCTTTGACCGTTCCGGATTCCAATATCATGGTCGTGTCCAGGCACTGGCAGATGCTGCCCGTGAAGCTGGCCTTCAGTTCTAAGGTAGGGGTGTAAGATGTCACAACACACTGAGAAGCAAGCTGGCGAACTGCAGGAAAAGCTGATCGCGGTAAATCGCGTATCTAAAACCGTAAAAGGTGGCCGTATTTTTAGTTTTACCGCCCTGACAGTGGTCGGTGATGGTAACGGTCGCGTAGGTTTTGGTTACGGCAAAGCACGCGAAGTTCCGGCAGCAATCCAGAAAGCGATGGAAAAAGCCCGTCGCAATATGTTGAATGTCGCGCTGAACAGCGGCACCCTGCAGCACCCGGTTAAAGGTGCTCACACGGGTTCGCGGGTGTTCATGATGCCGGCTTCACAAGGTACCGGTATTATCGCCGGTGGTGCAATGCGCGCCGTCCTGGAAGTCGCTGGGGTCCACAACGTATTAGCAAAGACTTATGGTTCCACTAACCCGATTAACGTGGTTCGTGCAACTATCGATGCCCTTGCTAACATGAAGTCCCCCGAAATGGTCGCTGCCAAGCGTGGTAAATCCGTTGAAGAAATTCTGGGGTAATTGACCATGGCACAGATGATTAAAATCACACAGACTCGCAGTTCCATCGGTCGTCTGCCGAAACACAGGGCAACTCTGGTTGGCTTGGGCCTGCGTCGCATTGGTCACACCGTTGAGCGCGAGGATACTCCTGCGATACGCGGTATGGTCAATTTGGTTTCCTACATGGTCAAAGTTGAGGAGTAAGAGATGCGCTTAAATACTCTGTCTCCGGCTGAGGGTTCCAAACACGCGCCAAGGCGTGTTGGCCGTGGTATCGGTTCCGGTCTGGGTAAAACCGGCGGACGCGGTGTCAAAGGTCAGAAATCTCGTTCTGGCGGTGGTGTGCGTCGCGGTTTCGAAGGCGGCCAGATGCCATTGTATCGTCGTCTGCCGAAATTCGGCTTCACTTCACGCAAAGCGGCGATCACGGCGGAAGTTCGCCTGTCCGAGCTGGCGAAAGTGGACGGCGAGGTCATCGATCTGAATACGCTGAAAGCCGCTAACGTTGTTGGCACCCAGATTGAGTTCGCGAAGGTCATGCTTTCCGGCGAAATCAATCGCGCAGTAACCCTGCGCGGACTGCGTGTCACCAAAGGGGCTCGTGCTGCGATCGAAGCCGCCGGCGGTAAAATTGAGGAATAAGTAGCAGATGGCCAAACAACCAGGATTAGACTTTCAAAGTGCTAAAGGTGGGTTAGGCGAATTGAGACGCAGGCTTTTGTTTGTGGTCGGCGCTCTGATTGTCTTCCGTATCGGCTCTTTTATTCCGATTCCTGGTATCGATGCCGCTGTGCTTGCGAAATTGCTCGAACAGCAAAGAGGCACCATCATTGAAATGTTCAACATGTTCTCTGGTGGTGCGCTCAGCCGTGCTTCTATCTTCGCGTTGGGGATCATGCCGTATATTTCGGCATCGATCATCATTCAGCTGCTGACCGTCGTTCACCCGGCGCTGGCGGAGATTAAAAAAGAGGGTGAGGCTGGTCGTCGTAAAATCAGCCAGTACACCCGCTATGGCACGCTGGTATTGGGTATTTTTCAGTCGATCGGTATTGCTACCGGTTTGCCGAATATGCCCGGGATGCAAGGCTTGGTGTATAATCCGGGCTTCGCGTTTTACTTTACCGCTGTAGTGAGCCTGGTCACCGGGACAATGTTCCTGATGTGGTTGGGCGAGCAGATAACTGAACGGGGTATCGGCAACGGTATTTCCATCATTATCTTTGCCGGTATCGTTGCGGGTCTCCCGCCGGCCATCGGCCATACCATTGAGCAAGCTCGACAAGGCGACATGCACTTCCTCGTGTTGCTATTGATTGTGGTTCTCGTATTTGCAGTGACGTTTTTTGTTGTTTTTGTTGAGCGTGGTCAGCGGCGTATTGTCGTTAACTATGCCAAACGCCAGCAAGGGCGTCGTGTTTATGCGGCACAAAGTACACATTTGCCGTTGAAGGTGAATATGGCCGGTGTCATTCCTGCTATCTTCGCCTCCAGTATCATCCTGTTTCCGGCCACGATTGCATCATGGTTCGGCGGCGGTACCGGTTGGGGTTGGTTGACAGCTATTTCATTGTATTTACAGCCTGGACAACCGCTTTATGTGTTACTCTATGCGTCTGCAATCATATTCTTCTGTTTCTTCTACACGGCATTGGTGTTTAACCCGCGCGAGACAGCAGATAACCTGAAGAAGTCCGGTGCATTTGTACCAGGCATTCGTCCGGGAGAGCAAACGGCTAAATATATTGATAAAGTAATGACCCGTCTGACCCTGGTCGGGGCAATGTATATTACCTTTATCTGCCTTATCCCGGAGTTCATGCGTGACGCAATGAAAGTTCCCTTCTATTTTGGGGGCACATCTTTATTGATTGTCGTTGTGGTTATCATGGACTTTATGGCTCAAGTGCAGACTCTGATGATGTCAAGTCAATATGAGTCGGCATTGAAGAAAGCGAACCTTAAAGGCTATAACCGCTGATTTGGTAAGCTTGCGAAGTTACGGAGAGGAAAAATGAAAGTTCGTGCTTCCGTCAAGAAGTTGTGTCGTAACTGCAAGATTGTAAGACGCCACGGTGTCGTACGTGTGATTTGCAGTGAGCCAAAGCATAAACAACGCCAAGGCTGAAAATTCCGGCATTTTTTTCTTGCAAAGTTGGGTTGAGCTGGCTAGATTAGCCAGCCAATCTTTTGTATATCAACGCAACATTGTTTGAGTATCCTGAAAACGGGCTTTTCAGAATGGTGTTGCCGTTTACATTTTTAGGAGTGCATAGTGGCCCGTATAGCAGGCATTAACATTCCTGATCAGAAACATGCCGTGATTGCCTTAACCGCCATCTACGGTATCGGTAAAACCCGTTCGCAATCCATTTGTGAAAGTGCGGGCATAGCTGAACATGTTAAGATCAGTGAGCTGTCTGAAGAGCAGATCGACACGCTGCGTGAAGCAGTTGCTAAATTTGTGGTCGAAGGTGATTTGCGCCGTGAAGTTACCCTGAGCATCAAGCGTCTTATGGACCTTGGTACTTATCGTGGTTTGCGTCATCGTCGTGGTCTTCCCGTGCGCGGTCAGCGTACTAAGACCAACGCCCGTACCCGTAAGGGTCCGCGTAAACCGATCAAGAAATAATCGGGGTGATTAAATAATGGCTAAGGCACCTATTCGTGCACGCAAGCGTGTTAAAAAGCAAGTTTCAGATGGTGTGGCTCATATCCATGCGTCTTTCAACAATACCATCGTAACTATTACCGATCGTCAGGGTAATGCGTTGGGTTGGGCGACGGCCGGTGGTTCCGGTTTCCGTGGTTCTCGTAAGTCTACTCCGTTTGCCGCACAGGTTGCAGCAGAGCGTTGCGCTGAAGCAGTGAAAGAGTATGGCATCAAGAATCTGGAAGTTATGGTTAAAGGACCTGGTCCGGGCCGTGAGTCTACCGTTCGCGCGTTGAACGCGGCTGGTTTTCGCATCACTAACATTACTGATGTGACTCCGATCCCCCATAACGGTTGTCGTCCGCCTAAAAAGCGCCGCGTATAACGCCGCTTTTAGGTTAGTTGGAGAAAGAAAATGGCAAGATATTTGGGTCCTAAGCTCAAGCTGAGCCGTCGTGAGGGCACCGACCTGTTCCTAAAGTCAGGTGTTCGAGCGATCGATACCAAAGGCAAGATTGAACAGCCCCCTGGACAGCATGGTGCGCGTAAGCCGCGTCTGTCCGATTACGGGGTGCAGTTGCGTGAAAAACAAAAAGTTCGTCGTATTTATGGCGTTCTGGAACGTCAGTTCCGCAACTATTACAAAGAAGCAGCGCGTCTCAAAGGCAATACCGGTGAAAACCTGTTGCAGTTGCTCGAAGGCCGTCTGGACAACGTTGTTTACCGTATGGGTTTCGGTGCCACTCGCGCTGAATCACGTCAATTGGTCAGCCACAAGGCGATCATGGTGAACGGCCGTGTTGTCAACATCGCTTCTTACCAGGTTACTCCGAATGACGTTGTTAGCATCCGTGAGAAAGCGAAAAAGCAATCCCGTGTTCGTGCCTCATTGGAACTGGCTGAACAGCGTGAAAAGCCGACCTGGCTTGAAGTTGACGCTGCTAAGATGGAAGGGGTGTTCAAGCGCATTCCAGAACGTACCGATCTGTCTGCGGACATTAATGAACACCTGATAGTCGAGCTTTACTCCAAGTAAGGCTTAGTACCAAAGAGAGGACACAATGCAGGGTTCTGTGACAGAGTTTCTAAAACCGCGCCTGGTAGATATCGAGCAAATCAGTTCGACGCACGCCAAGGTGACCCTTGAACCTTTAGAGCGTGGCTTTGGCCACACTCTAGGTAACGCACTGCGCCGTATTCTGCTTTCGTCGATGCCGGGTTGCGCGGTGACCGAGGTTGAGATTGATGGTGTACTGCACGAGTACAGCACCAAAGAAGGTGTACAGGAAGACATCCTGGAGATTCTGCTCAACCTGAAAGGGCTGGCGGTGAGAGTTCAAGGTAAAGATGATGTTATCCTTACTCTGAATAAATCTGGCATTGGCCCTGTAACCGCAGCCGACATTACCCATGATGGGGATGTCGAAATCGTCAAGCCGCAGCATGTGCTGTGCCACCTGACCGATGAGAACGCAGCGATTAATATGCGTATCAAAGTTCAGCGCGGTCGTGGTTATGTGCCGGCTTCTGCCCGAATTCATTCGGAAGAAGACGAGCGCCCGATCGGTCGTTTGCTGGTCGATGCGTGCTATAGCCCTGTAGAGCGGATTGCCTACAATGTTGAAGCTGCACGTGTTGAACAGCGGACCGATCTGGATAAGCTGGTCATCGAAATGGAAACCAACGGCACGATCGATCCTGAAGAGGCGATCCGCCGCGCGGCTACCATCCTGGCTGAACAACTTGAAGCTTTTGTTGATTTACGTGATGTACGTCAGCCGGAAGTGAAAGAAGAAAAACCAGAATTCGATCCGATCTTGCTGCGCCCGGTTGACGATCTGGAATTGACTGTCCGCTCTGCTAACTGCCTTAAGGCAGAAGCCATCCACTACATCGGTGATCTGGTACAGCGCACCGAAGTTGAGCTCCTGAAAACGCCCAACCTCGGTAAAAAATCTCTTACTGAGATTAAAGATGTGTTGGCTTCCCGTGGGTTATCTCTGGGCATGCGCCTTGAGAACTGGCCTCCGGCAAGTATTGCTGATGAATAACCCGATCACAGGGTAAGGTTTTACTGAGAAGGATAAGGTCATGCGCCATCGTAAGAGTGGTCGTCAACTCAACCGTAACAGCAGCCATCGCCAGGCTATGTTCCGTAACATGGCCGGCTCTCTGGTTCGTCATGAGATAATCAAGACGACCCTGCCAAAAGCGAAAGAGCTGCGCCGTGTTGTTGAACCGCTGATTACACTTGCCAAGACCGACAGTGTTGCAAATCGTCGTCTGGCATTCGCCCGTACTCGTGATAACGAGATCGTGGCAAAACTGTTTAACGAGCTTGGACCGCGTTTTGCGAGCCGTGCCGGTGGTTACACTCGTATTTTAAAGTGTGGCTTCCGTGCAGGTGACAATGCGCCGATGGCTTACATCGAACTGCTTGATCGTGCGGCAGAGTCTCAAGTTCCAGCGGAAGCGGTTACGGAGTAATCTGTAGCCGTCAGCTTACAAAACCCGGCTCAGGTCGGGTTTTTTATTGAACGTAGGGATTTTTTTCGTTGCCTGGCCTCCCTGTTTTCTCAACTCTACATCCTCTACGCTCCTGATAAAGACAAATTCTTCCCTAGCATCTACTGTGGAGAAGACGGCTGAAAGGCGCACCTTTTACCCGTACTTCAACGCCTACCCGCGTTTTATCATCCCATGCTCATGCTGTCCATTGCTTACGCCTTCTATTGCGCTTGCCATCCATTGCACTTACCATCATTAGTCCAGGTTATTTTTAACCGGTTGCTATTCACGTGAGGGGTGACTTCGATTATGTGGTTATTCGACCAATGGGCCGAGCAACATATTCTGCAAGCGCAGAAGAACGGCGATTTTGAAAATTTGCCTGGATACGGCAGGCCCCTGGAGCTTGATGATGATAGTGCCGTGCCGGAGGAGTTGCGGACCGGTTATCGCCTGCTGAAAAATGCCGGCTATTTGCCGCCGGAATTACAAGACCGTAAAGACGCGCTGCAACTGAAGGATTTACTGCAGGGCATAAAGGAAGGGGACGCGAGGCGTACCGAAGTTAGCGCCCGGCTAAGGCTGCTGGAAATCAAGCTCCGCCAGGCGGGGTTAAGCACTGATTTTCTGCATCAGGGTTATCAGCAGCAATTGCAACAGCGCTTCAGTAAAACGGGAAAATAGGACAGATAACTCTACCGCCATTCAACGGTGCGGAATCTGGTTGGGCAAGGTTGTGAGCACTTTGCTATAATTGCGCCGACAGTTGTAAGTGCACTCGTGCCAGGCTGAATTTTCAATACAACAAATGGAAGACAAGATCATGACTGACAAGTATCAACATACCAAAGGCATTATCAAGGACAATGCCATTGCCGCATTGCTCAACGACCCGTTGTTTCGTCAACGTCGTGAAAAAAATCTCAAAGGCAAGGGTAGCTATTGCCGTAAAGGCAAAAATGCAAGGTCCCGTGACGGGGAGGGCAGTGGCAAAATTATCTCACGTAATTTTACCACTGCCCTTCCTTCGACCAACGTTTTAAACCGTTTTAGCTGCTTGGCCTGATCTATTCCCGCGTAGCCTCAAGAATGACACGCCCGCTGTCTGCCTTATTCTAGCGGCTTATTAATTTCTATCGGCGTATTGGTCTGCTGCTGTTTCAACAGATCGCGAATTTCAGTCAACAATATCTCTTCAGCGCTGGGTGGCGGTGGCGCGGCTGGAGCCTCTTCCTCTTTGCGATGCAGGCTATTGATAAGCTTAATAACGCAAAATACGGCTAAAGCGACAATAATAAAATCAAATATATTTTGCAGAAAAATACCGTATTGCATCACTACCGCCGGCGTAGTGCCCTGTGCCGGTTTAAGAACCCAGACAAACTGCTTGAAATCGATACCGCCAATCAGCAGCCCAAGTGGTGGCATAATGACGTTCGCTACCAGTGATGAGACGATCCTGCCAAAAGCAGCACCGATAATCACACCTACCGCCAAGTCTACTACATTGCCGCGCATGGCAAATTTACGAAATTCCTGCAAAAAACTCATAGGCTTGTTCCTTTAGTTAATAACAAATTAATTCTAACAAAGGATCTTTATTTTGCCACAATACGTCAAGATTCAAGCTTATTGCAACTTTGATAAAGGAATAGTCTGAAATGCAGCGCCCTGTCAAACAAGGAACGGATAATATCCACAAAGAGAAGGATGGCTTTATTTGCCGGAAGCGATTTGCGCCTCATTGAGGCTATTTCTGAATGGCCCAGCGAGGGAACAGCTGGGCACGGTAAGGGTGTTTGAGACGTGAGTCGTCTCATGCATAAATATATTTTTATAAAAAGAAAGGGCTCGGCTGGAATAAACGTTCAACATCGGTAATGAATTTTTTGTCGGTTAAAAACATAATCACATGATCCCCCTGTTGAATATGGCTGTTTTTGTTGGCGATGATCACTTCGTCTCCCCGTACAATAGCGCCTATAACCGTGCCGGGGGGTAATTTGATGGCGTCGATGGCCCGACCTACCACTTTTGACGTGCTCTCATCGCCGTGGGCTATGGCCTCTATGGCTTCTGCCACCCCGCGACGTAGAGAGGAGACGCTGACAATATCCGCTTTTCGCACATGGCCTAATAGGGCGGAGATAGTGGCCTGCTGCGGCGAGATGGCGATATCAATCACGCTGCCCTGCACCAGGTCCACGTAGGCGCGGCGCTGTATCAATACAAGTACTTTTTTTGCCCCCATGCGTTTGGCCAGCATGGCGGACATGATATTTGCCTCATCGTCATTGGTGATGGCGATAAACACATCGATTTGTTCGATATGCTCTTCCGCCAGCAATTCCTGATCGGATGCATCGCCGTAAAACACGATGGTATCCTGCAACAGCTCCGCCAGTTCGGCCGCCCGTTGTTGATCGCGTTCGATAAGCTTTACGCTGTAATCTTTCTCAAGCCGCTGCGCCAGGCCGGCGCCAATATTACCGCCGCCAACAATCATGATACGTTTATAGGGCTTTTCCAGGCGCTGTAGTTCGCTCATTACCGCCCTGATATGCGGCGATGCGGCCACAAAGAAGACTTCATCCCCCGCTTCGATAACCGTGGATCCCTGGGGACGAATTGGCCGGTCCTGCCGGAAGATGGCAGCGACCCGAGTGTTAATATGCGGCATGTGTTCGCGCAGGGAGGACAGGGCGTTGCCAACCAACGGACCGCCATAATAGGCTTTCACCGCGGCGATACTGACCTTTCCCTGGGCAAAGTTCACCACCTGCAGTGCGCCGGGGTACTCCACCAGTTTATAGATACTTTCAATAACCAGCTGTTCGGGCGAAATCAGGTGATCGATGGGCACCACATCCGTGGAAAAAAGCTTGGCGGATTCACGGATGTAATCGGCCGAACGAATTCGTGCGATGCGGTTGGGGGTTTTAAACAGCGTGTAGGCAATCTGGCAGGCCACCATATTGGTTTCGTCTGAATTGGTGACGGCAACCAGCATGTCCGCGTCTTCCGCACCGGCTTCCCGGAGTACCCGGGGGTGGGAAGCATGGCCCTGGATAGTCCGTAAATCGAACTTATCCTGCAGTTGTCGTAGGGTATTGGGGTTGGTATCGACGATAGTGATATCGTTGTTTTCCCCCGCCAGGTTTTCCGCCAGCGTGCCGCCAACCTGACCCGCACCAAGGATGATTATTTTCATTATCGACTCTTCATGCTTATTATGTCCGCGCCTGGTTAACGGGGGCTTGCCCTTTCATTATCTTAGCGTAAAAGAAACCATCACCTTCATCCGGGGCAGGAAAACATTGTAAACCGGGATGCTCGGCGTCACCTGTGCCGGCGAGCTCCGCATCGGGGGTTTCCCGCAGGAACCTACGGATCTGTTCGCGATTTTCTTCCGGTAAAACCGAACAGGTGGCATAGAGTAACGTGCCGCCCGGCTTAAGCCGAGGCCAAATAGCGGTCAGGATCTGCTGCTGCAGCGCCGCCAGCTCGACGATATCGCTGTCGCGGCGCAACCATTTGATATCGGGGTGGCGCCGTATAACGCCGGTGGCCGAGCAGGGCGCATCCAGTAAAATCCGGTCCCAGCGTTGCCCCTCGCTCCACTCCTCAGGTATTCGTCCGTCACCGACGATGACATTAGCATGCTGCCCGAGCCGCTGCAGGTTTTCTTTGATCCTTACGACCCGCTGGGCATCCACATCCACGGCCGTGACTCTGGCCTGGGGGGCCAGTTCCAATATGTGGGTGGTTTTACCCCCCGGCGCGGCGCATAAATCCAGGATATCTTCCCCCGCCTGCGGGTCAAGCCACAATGCGCAGCCCTGCGCCGCCGCATCCTGAACCGTTACCCAGCCCCGGTCGAAGCCCGGTAACCGGCTGACATTGCAGGGAGTCTCCAGTCTGACCGCTTCGGGAAGAGACGGATGGGGAAAGGCGATAATATTCTCTTGGGCCAACAGACTGAGGTAATCATCGCGGCTATTGAACAGCCGGTTAACGCGTAACCACATGGGGGGACGCTGGTTGTTGGCATCCATAATGGCCGTTGCCTGTTCGGGATAAGCAGCTTGCAATCGTTTGACCAGCCAGGAGGGATGAAGGAAACGGTCTTCCTGGCAATCACCGGCCATCAGTTCCTCCTGCCGCCGCTGGAATTGCCGTAAAACGCCGTTTACCAGCCCCTTGAGCTGCGGGTATTTCAACGCCACCGCGCCGTCCACGGTTTCAGCCAGCGCGGCATGAGGCGGAATACGGGTAAACAGGAGTTGATAGATGCCCACCATCAAGAGGTAATGCACCGTTCGTTGTTTCCCGGTGAGCGGTTTGGCCATCAATTGCTTGATGTAGCCTTCTAGCTGCGGCAAGGTGCGCAAAATGCCAAAACATAACTCCTGCAATAAAGCGCGATCTTTGTCGCTAAGGGGGGTTTGCAACGACGGCAATACCTGACTGAGGGATGATCCTTGATCGAGCACCTGGGCGACAGCCTTTGCCGCTAATGCGCGGAGGTTATAGCGTTTATTCATAATTGACCGGAGGATGGTGGAAACAGCCGGAACGCAACCACCTGGTTCTTTTTACAAAACCGGGCGATTACCCCCTGTAAATGACTAAACCAGAATTATTCCTGGGGTAAACCATTCACGGCGTGAATTGAGTAAATCCTGTGCCGACATGGGCTTTTTGCCCGCGGGTTGCAAAAGCAAGAGATTCAGAACGCCCTGTGCCGTCGCCACCTGGATGCCGGACTTATCCGCCCGGACAATGGTACCTGGAACCGCATCGTGGGGGGCGTCCGCCGCCGCATTATTCTCCACCGCCAGCACCGCCGATCGCCAGATTTTCACCGGCTGGCCGGCGACCATGATAAAGCTGACGGGCCAGGGGTTAAAGGCGCGAACACAGCGTTCAAGATCGGCCGCTGGCATGTGCCAATTCAGGCGCGCCTCTTCTTTTGTTAATTTTTCAGCGTAAGTCACCCTGCTTTCGTCCTGCTTTTCAGGGGCCAGCTTGCCCGCGGCGCAGCGATCCAGGATTTCAAGCAGGGCGCCGGGGCCGAGATCCGCCAATTTTTCATACAGGCTGGCGCTGGTGTCTTCCGGAGTAATGGAACAGGGTAGTTTCAGCAGCATCGCGCCGGTATCGAGACCGGCATCCATTTGCATGATGGTAATGCCCGTGACGTCATCGCCGGCCCACAGGGCACGCTGGATTGGCGCGGCACCCCGCCAGCGCGGCAGCAGCGAGCCATGGACGTTCAGGCATCCCAGGCGCGGCATATCCAATACCGCCTGGGGCAAAATCAGCCCGTAAGCCACGACCACCATGATGTCCGCCGCCAGCTCCGCCACCAGCCGCTGATGTTCAGGCGGTCGTAATGATTTTGGCTGGAATACCGGTAGCTGGTTTTGTTGCGCCAGCTGTTTGACTGGACTGGCCGTTAGCCGGTTGCCCCGGCCCGCCGGGCGATCCGGCTGGGTAAATACCCCGACGACTTTATGCCGGGAATCGAGCAATGCGCTGAGATGGCGTGCTGCGAAATCCGGCGTACCGGCAAAAATGACACGTAAAGAATCGGACACGTTAATTCCTGTAAAACGACGATTATTTTTCGGCGCGGGCGTTGATCTTCGCCATCTTTTCCATTTTCTGGCGTATACGCTGGCGCTTTAAGGGCGAAAGATAGTCGACAAACAGTTTACCCACCAAATGATCCATTTCATGCTGGATGCAAATAGCCAGCAGACCGTCCGCTTCCAGCTCGTATGACTCGCCTTCCCGATCCAGCGCGCGAATCGTCACCTTTTCGGCCCGGGGCACGAAACCCCGTTGGTCGGGAATCGACAGACACCCTTCCTCAATCCCGGTCTCGCCGCTTTTGCACAGCAGCTCAGGGTTGATCAAGACATGACGCTGGTCATGGGTTTCCGATACATCTATGACGATAATACGCTGATGTATATTGACCTGGGTCGCGGCCAGGCCAATCCCTTCTTCGGCGTACATGGTCTCAAACATATCATCCACAATACGACGAATAGCGTCATTAACTTCTTTTACCGGTTTCGCAACAATGCGAAGCCGCTCATCCGGATAATGTAACACCTGCAATACTGGCATATGAGTCTATATCTGCGTCCGATTATGAAAACTATTTCTCCTCTTATTCTAGACATTTCCCGTCCTGATTGACAGCATCGGCGCGTAAATGTCGCGTCACCGGCGACAGGCAAGGATGCGGAGGTCAGCATGACGTTAATGGAAATATGGTTGCGCCTGGCGGCGGTAAAGGGCGTAAATGGCGCGAAGGCGCATGAATGTCTGTCACAATTGCCGCTTTCCGCCGAATTTGATCGGCAAGGGGCGCTTTCCTCATGCCTGACGCCACGTCAGCGCCAGCGTTTCAATCAATATCGTTCCGCCGACATCGACGCGGCGCGTCGCTGGCTTGAGCGGCCGGGCCACCATTTTATCACCTTTTCCGACCCGGCTTATCCACACCGGCTCCGAAATCTGGCTTGTCCCCCGCCCGCACTGTTTGTCAAAGGGGATATCGGTTGCCTGGACACCAGGCAATTGGCCATGGTGGGCAGCCGCCGCTGCACGATCTACGGTGAGCAGTGGGGCGCCTATTTCGCCGCGGCGCTGGCCCGGTGCGGCCTTGCCATTACCAGCGGGCTGGCGTTGGGCATCGACGGAATCAGCCATCGTGCGGCGCTTGATGTCAACGGGCAGACCGTCGCGGTGTTAGGCAGCGGGTTACAGAATATCTATCCGTCGCAACACCGTAAGCTTGCCGAGCGCATCGTCGGGGAGGGTGGTGCGCTGGTATCGGAGTTTGTCCTGGACGCGGTGCCCCTGGCGAGCCATTTTCCGTACCGAAATCGTATCATCAGCGGGTTGAGCCTCGGTGTGCTGGTGGTGGAGGCCACCGCCAGAAGCGGCTCGCTGGTCACCGCGCGATATGCCCTTGACCAGGGTAAGGATGTTTATGCCTTGCCCGGCCCGCTCGGCAATACCGGTACCGAAGGCACCCACTGGTTGATTCAGCAGGGGGCCTATCTGATTACCCAGCCCAAAGAAATACTGGATCAGCTTGGCGGCGGCCTCAATTGGCTGACTTTGGAGCAGGATAAAATTATTTATGCGCCAGAAAGCGAAGTTGAATTGCCATTTGCCGATGTGTTGGCTAACGTAGGAGATGAGGTTACACCTGTTGACGTCGTCGCTGAACGTGCCGGCCAACCTGTGCCAGAGGTAGTGATTAAGCTGCTCGAGCTGGAGTTAGCAGGATGGATCGCAGTTGTACCCGGCGGCTATGTCCGTTTAAGGAGGGCAGGCCATGTTCGACGTACTAATGTACTTGTTTGAGACATATATCCACAATGAAGTTGAAATGCGAGTGGATCAGGATAAGTTAACCGATGATTTAACCCGTGCGGGTTTTCATCAGGATGACATTTATAACGCGCTGAACTGGTTGGAGAAACTGGCTGATTTACAGGACGGGCAAAGCAAAGCTCTTACAATGGGTGCCGATCCGCTCGCTTTACGTATCTATACCGATGAAGAATGTCAGTTTTTGGATACGGAATGCCGTGGTTTTTTATTGTTTCTTGAACAGATTCAGGTGCTGAACCTTGAAACCCGTGAAATGGTCATTGATCGGGTCATGGCTCTGGATGCCGCTGAATTTGATCTGGAAGATCTTAAATGGGTCATTTTGATGGTGCTTTTTAATATTCCCGGATATGAAAACGCCTACCAGCAAATGGAAGATCTTGTTTTTGAGGAAGATGAAAACCGTCTGCACTAAATCATTACTGACGACCAGAATTTATGACAAAAGCCGCGCTTTTTACCGCTAGGCCAACCGAGCTCTGCCCTGATTGCGGGGCAGCGCTCGTTATCAGGTCCGGACAGCATGGTCCGTTCCTCGGTTGCTCCCAATATCCGCGTTGCGCCTATATTAAACCACTTAAACAGAATGCGGATGGACATATCGTCACCGTGCTGGAAGGGCAAATTTGCCCGGCCTGCCAGGCGGTGCTGGTGCTCCGTCAGGGACGTTACGGCATGTATATCGGTTGTTCCAATTACCCCGACTGCGATTATATCGCCGCGACGGATAAACCCGATGAAACCGCTTTTACCTGCCCGCAGTGCCGGTCTGGAAAATTGGTACAGCGAACGTCCCGTTTCGGTAAAACGTTTTATGCCTGCGATGGATACCCCAAGTGCCGGTTCGTGGTCAATTTCAAACCGGTGGCTGGCGAATGCGCTTATTGCCATTTCCCGCTGTTAATGGAAAAAAATACCCCACGGGGTGCCATACTGTATTGTGCCGATAAACGTTGCGGCAAGCCGGTAACAGTCAAAGAAAATGATGAAGAATAATGTGTCGGACCTGTCCGAATTGGTGAATTTACTGAGCCAGGCTCAGGTTATTGCTTACCCCACCGAGGCGGTTTACGGCCTGGGCTGTGATCCTGACAGCGAAGCGGCGGTGCGGGCGTTGCTGGCGCTAAAGCTGCGTCCCTGGACCAAGGGACTGATATTAGTGGCCGCCGACTACCGGCAGCTAATGCCTTACATCGATGACAGCCAATTAACCGACCTGCAGCTGGACCGGGTTTTTTCGAGGTGGCCCGGACCGGTGACCTGGGTTATGCCCGCCAGGCCGGAAACTCCCGCCTGGTTAACCGGGCAGTTTTCGACCTTGGCGGTGCGCGTCAGCGCTTTTGAACCGGTGCGACAGCTTTGCCTGGCCTTCGGCAAACCGCTGGTATCCACCAGCGCCAATCTGTCCGGCCGGGAGCCTGCCCGGACCGCGACGGAGCTACGGCTGCAATTCGGCGATGATTTCCCGCTGATGGACGGCAACGTTGAAGGGCGGCTGAACCCTTCTGAAATTCGCGATGCCCTGACGGGTTCTCTTATTCGTCAAGGCTGAAAAGACGAGAAAAGATTATGGAAACCTATGCCGTATTCGGTAATCCGATAAAACACAGTAAATCGCCCCGTATCCATGCCCTGTTTGCCGAGCAAACCGGTATCCCTCATACCTACGGACGAATGTTGGCTCCCATCGATGATTTTGAACAGATTTTACGCTCGTTTTTTGCCGATGGCGGTGAAGGCGCCAATATCACCATGCCGTTCAAGGAACGGGCCTTCGCCCTATGTGACCAATTAACCGAGCGGGCATCCCAGGCCGGGGCGGTGAATACCATCAAAAAACAGTCTGACGGGACGTTATTGGGAGACAATACCGACGGTATCGGCCTGCTAACGGATTTGCGCCGCCTGGAGCTGATTCGGCCCGAAAGCCGCATTCTACTGGTGGGCGCCGGCGGCGCGGCGCGCGGCGTCATCTTGCCCTTGCTCTCTTACGGCTGTTCGATAATGCTGACCAATCGGACTTTCGAACGGGCGCGGGAACTGGTGTCGTTTTATCGGCATGTAGGCAATATTGATGCGCTGCCGCTGAACGAACTGGCCGAACCGGATTTTGATCTCGTCATAAATGCCACGACCTCCGGTGTCCATGGCGAGGTGCCGGCCCTGGCGAGCTCATTGATTAAGTCTTCAGTAAACTGCTATGACATGTTTTACCAGAAAGAACTGACGCCTTTCCTGCGGTGGTGTGTGGATAGGGGGACAGAACATTACGCCGACGGTCTCGGTATGCTGGTGGGGCAGGCCGCCTATTCGTTTCTGTTATGGCATGGCGTCCTGCCCCAAATCGAACCGGCACTGGATCGGTTGCGTCTGGAGCCATCGGTTTAACTACCTTGAGCCAGGTACTCGTCTTTCCAACGTACATAGTTATTGGCGGAATAGATGAATCCGCCGATTTCTTTCGGCGTCAGCGCCCTGACTCTCCTGGCCGGGCTGCCTACATACAAATAACCGCTCGCCAGGCGTTTCCCGGGCGCGACCAGACTTCCGGCGCCAATCATAACGTCGTCTTCAATCAATGCGCCGTCGAGTAAAATAGATCCCATTCCCACCAAGACCCTATTGCCGATGGTGCAGCCATGCAGCATGGCTTTATGGCCTATCGTGACATTTTCGCCAATGATTAACGGGTTGCCGGGCGGATTGTAGTCGGATTTATGGGTCACATGCAGTACGCTGCCATCCTGAATATTACTCCTCGCCCCAATGATGATTTTATTGACATCGCCGCGAATGGCCACCAACGGCCAAATGCTGACATCATCCGCCAGGCTGACGTCCCCAATCACCACGCTGGAAGGATCGATCATAATCCGTTGACCCAGTTTCGGCACCATACCCTGGTATGGACGTAGCGACCCCGAAGGTTGTGACATGACTATGACCTCAATCAAACAAATTTTACTGACTTTATCGCCGAGATGGCCGACATGACAACTACCGATGCAGTCAAATGCGTTTTTTTATCGAGCCGAACCAGGCTTCAATCTGAGCGCGACAGGAATCCGCGGTCTGCAAACCGGGGAAGATATCAAGTCCGGATCGTTTAAGATCAATACGTCGGGGTTGAAAAATAGGCAATCAGATTGAAAAGATCAAAAAACGCTTGTGCAATATAACCGGA
>NZ_JAAVUT010000036.1 GCF_018449575.1 Sodalis sp. dw_96
CCTTCATCTTTCGAGCCGCAGCTGTGTTGGCTGAGGCTTGCCGCAACTCGACCTTAATTCTTGTGCCCGGCGCTTTTGGCGCGTAACGCGCTTAATTCAGCGATACGCATGATCACCTGCACTGCCTTTTCCATGCCGTCCTGGGAAGCGAACTCGTGTTTGCCGTGATAGTTATAACCGCCGGTGAACACATTCGGGCAGGGTAATCCACGAAAAGAGAGCTGCGCTCCGTCGGTACCGCCGCGAATCGGCTTCATTATCGGCTCAAGCCCGCTGTCGCGTATCGCCTGCTGGGCCAGCTCGATAATATGCGGATATTTCGCCACCTGTTCATGCATGTTGTAATAGCTGTCCTCTATGGTCAGCTCAATGTAGCAATCCGGATGCAGTCCCTTCCCTACTTCCTCGGCGGCATCAATCATAAACTGCTTACGGGCGGCAAAACGCTGCCGGTCAAAATCGCGCAGGATATAATGCATCTCCGCCCGATCCACCGTGCCCTTCAGGTTATGGAGATGATAAAACCCTTCATAACCCCCGGTGGTTTCCGGGGTTTCATCCACCGGCATTTTTTGATGGAAGCGGGTGGCCAGTGATAAAGCGTTTACCATAACGCCTTTGGCGGTGCCGGGATGCACGTTATTGCCGACAATTTTCACCACTACCGAAGCGGCATTAAAATTTTCGTATTCCAGTTCGCCGATACCGCCGCCGTCCATGGTATAAGCCCATTCGGCGCCAAACCGCTCAACATCGAAAAACTGCGCGCCCTTGCCCACTTCCTCGTCGGGCGTAAAGGCAATACGAATATCCCCGTGAGGGATCTGTTTGTTTTTAAGGCGCACCATGGCGGTGATGATTTCAGCAATACCGGCTTTGTCATCGGCGCCCAGCAGCGTTTTCCCGTCGGTGGTCACCAGGCTATGACCCAATAAATGATGCAATACCGGAAACATCACCGGCGAAAGAATTTCGTCGCCATTCCCTAAGGCAATATCCCCGCCACGGTAGTTTTCGACAATCTGCGGATTGACATGCTTGGCGGTAAAATCCGGCGAAGTATCCATATGGGAAATGAAACCGACGGTGGGCACCGTCCAGGCGACATTGGACGGAAGCGTCGCCATCACGCAGCCATGTTCGCTTAGGGACACATGGGAGAAACCCAGTGCGTTCAGTTCCTCTTCCAGGGCACGGGCCAGCTTCCACTGTCCGTCGGTACTGGGTACTTGCTTAACTCCCGGCTTGGATTGGGTATCAAAGGAAATATAATTTAAAAAACGATCGAGTAATTTATCCATTTTATCCGCCTGTCGCATCTCCGACACCCATTATGGGTATCGATGATTCTTCAAATATTGTGTCAGGTCATTTTTCACTGTTTTGGTCGCAAAAAAGCGCATAGCTTTAGCATAGCGTATCCGCATTTAATACCCTATTTAACTTAAATGGGTGTTTTCCGTTAGCAAAATACTGACTATGCAATAGTATTTCGCTGATATTACCGCTGCTTGCGTGATGAGGAAGTAAGGGAAATGAATGGGGCGACACAAGATAAGCGACAAGTGAAACGGCCGCTTAAGCGGGTTTATCAGGCAAAGCGGGCCGGTTTTTTTCGCGGCGTAAACCGGACCGGGGTCTATAAGTCATGTCAGATGTTTATGCTGAATGTATAAAAAACGCCAGCCGCCAACGCGGGTTCTGGACGTTTGCCGATATACTCAGGGGCGCCGTTGGCCATCCGCCCCCGAGCGTGCCTACTTTAGCCCCGTTGTTCGACGAAGCCGCCGACAAAGTCACTGACAAAGTCCGGCACGCACTGGCTGGCCGGACCGTACATATGCTCTTCAAACTGGCTTTCCACCTGGCTCGGTTCCAGATTCAGCTCTATGGTACGGGCGCCGTTCAGCCGGGCCTCATGGACAAAGCCCGCCGCCGGATAAACATGGCCGGAAGTCCCGATGGACAAGAAATAATCCGCCCGGCCCAGCGCGGCGTAGATTTCTTCCATACCCAGCGGCATCTCGCCGAACCAGACCACGTGGGGACGCAATACCGCGGGAAACTGACAGCAATGGCAGCGATCCTGTTCGGTGATATCCCCGGTCCATTCCACGATCTGACCGCTTTGCACGCAACGCACCTTGAGCAGTTCGCCGTGCATATGGATAACGCGTCGGCTGCCGGCCCGCTCATGCAAATTATCGATATTTTGCGTTACCAGCAGAAAATTATCCCCCAGGATCTGCTCAAGCTCCGCCAGCGCCCTATGGGCGGCATTGGGGGCGATTTCAGGCTGTTGCAGCTGATGACGGCGGGCATTATAAAACGCCTGCACCAACTGGGGATTGCGCTGAAATCCTTCCGGGGTGGCGACGTCCTCGACCCGGTGTTCCTCCCATAAACCGTCGGCGGCACGGAACGTCCGTATGCCCGACTCAGCGGAGATTCCCGCCCCGGTCAGTACCACCACAAAAGGTTTTTTCATTTTGGTCACCGCCATGGAATCCCGATGAAAAATACGCGAACGCAGCCGCTGCTGTCTGAGGCGTTTACTCTTACGAAACCGGATTAACCGGCGATGTATGCGCATGCTGGTAATTCCTCAATACATGACTACTGACCGCTAAGTACCCGCGCCGGATCGATGCGGCTGGCGCGACGGGCCGGATACCAGCTTGCAAGCAGGCTGAGCAGCAATGCCGTACCCAGCACGCTGGCTACATCCAGCCAATGCAGCTCGGTGGGCAAAAAATCGATATAATAGATATCGCCGGAAAGTAAATTATGGCCCAATAACGATTCAATGCCCTTGACCAGTCCCGTCAAATTCAGCGCCACCAAGACCCCTACCACCACGCCGCTCACGCTGCCCGTCAGCCCCGCCAGCAGGCCGTACCAGATAAAAATAGCACGGGTCAGCCTGTCTTTGGCCCCCAGGGTCCGCAATATGGCAATATCCTCGCTTTTATCTTTTACCGCCATTACCAGCGTGGAAACAATATTAAAGCAGGCGACGCCGATGACCAGCACCATGGCCAGGTACATGATGGCGCGGATCATCTGGATATCCCGGTACATATAGCCGTAAGTGCCCATCCAGCTACGGATATAGACATAAGAGCGCGTCACTTCCCCGGCATCCCGCACCAATTTATTGGCGATAAACGGATTGTTGGCTTTGATGGCAATGCCGGTAACATCCTGTCCTAAATCCAGGTATTGCTGGGCATCGGCCAGCGGCACCATGGCGAAGCTGTGATCCAACTGCCCGCTCAGCGCAAGAATGCCGCTGACCTGCAGGCGGATGCGTTTGGGTTCAAGCAGCTTCATTTGCGGATCGCTGTTGGGGATCATGATGGTCAGCCAGTCCCCCGCCTTGACTTTCAAGGCCTGCGCCACGCCCTGGCCAATAATGATTTCTTGCTTGCCGGCGCTGAAATTCCGCCAGGCATCGCCCTGTACATACTGCGGCAGCGCGCTTAACCGGGCCTCCTGAGCGGGATCGACCCCCCTGACCTGAACGGCTTTCAGTTTGTCCTCGCGCTCAATCAGGCCGGTAAAGTTCACGTAGGGCGCGGCGGCGGCGATACCCGGCACCTTTTCGATGCGGGTCAAAATCGCCGGCCAATCGGTGAACGGCGGATTCACCGGCTCGATTTCACCGTGGGGCACCACCGCCAGGATCCGGTTATTCAGCTCCCGTTCGAAGCCGTTCATGGCGCTCAGACCGATAATCAGCACCGCCACCCCCAGCGCGATACCCAGGGTGGAGATGATGGAAATCAGCGAGACCATTCCTCCGCGCCGCCGTCCCCGGCTGAAACGCAGTGCTATCTTCAATGAAAGCGGAATGCCGATCATTCCCGCACTCCCAGCAGATCGCCGTCCTGCCATAGCTGGCCGTCGCGCATTTCAAGCTGGCGATTCAAACGCCGGGCCAGATGCAGGTCATGGGTGACCACCAGGAACGCCGTCCCCTGGCGCATATTCAATTCACCCAGCAATTCAAAAATACTGTCGGCCGTGCGTTGATCCAGATTGCCGGTAGGCTCGTCCGCCAGCACCAGCGCCGGATGGTTAACCAGCGCGCGCGCTATGGCCACCCGCTGCCGCTCGCCGCCGGACAGTTCCGACGGCCGGTGCCGGCCCCGTTTCTCCAGCCCCACCGATGCCAGCATTTCACGCGCCGTGGCTTTCGCCTCCTGTGGGGATGTGCCGCCAATCAACAACGGCATGGCGACATTCTCCATGGCGGTGAAATCCGGCAGCAGGTGATGAAATTGATAGATAAATCCCAGCCGGCGGTTACGGATCTCCGCCCGCGCTTGGGACGACAGGCTGTTCAACTGCCGCCCTTCGAAAATCACCTCGCCGGAGGTGGGTTCATCCAAGCCTCCCAGCATATGCAGCAGGGTGCTTTTGCCGGAACCGGAGCTGCCGACAATGGCCATCATTTCCCCCGGCAGCAGCGCAAAGGTCACGTCGCGCAGCACATCGGTAAACAGCTTGCCTTCCTGATAACGCTTACTCAAATTGTTACACTGCAACAAAGGAGCATTATTCATAACGTAAAGCCTCAGCGGGATGAACGGCGGCCGCGCGCCAGGAGGGATAAAGCGTGGACAATAACGCCACCGCCATCGCCAGTACGGCGATAATGGTCACCTGCAGGGAATCGATAGCCACCGGTAGCTGGGCACCGTCGAGGAAGGCACCGATTATCGGCATCAAATTATTGAGCTGGCCGGCCAGCAATACCCCAAGGCCGGTGCCCAGCAGCGCCCCGATAATACCGGCGCCGGCGCCCTGGACCATAAACACCAGCATCACCTGGCGGCGGGTCAGGCCGAGAGTTTGTAAAATCGCCACTTCGCCCTGCTTCTCCATCACCAGCAAACCCAGGGAGGTGATAATATTAAACGCCGCCACCGCCACAATCAGGCTAAGCAGCAAACCCATCATGTTTTTTTCCATGCGCACCGCCTGAAAAAGTTCTCCTTTGCGTTCGCGCCAGTCCTTCCAGACCGTGCCCGGCGGCATCGCCTGGCGACTGACGGCGTCCACATCCAGCGGTTTTTTCAGCCACAGGCGCCAACCGGTGATATTGCCGGCCGGATATCGCATCAGGCGCGAGGCATCCTGCTGATTGGTCAAGAGCTGATAACCGTCCACTTCGCTATTGGCGTTGAAGGTGCCGGCGACGGTAAATAACCGCTGGCTGGGGATACGGCCCATGGGGGTAAACTGGCTGGCGCCGGGCACCATCAGCCGCAACTGGTCGCCGCGTTTAACCCCGAGCTGGCCGGCCAGCTGTTCGCCGAGAATCACCCGATAACCGCCGGGGGCCAGCGCATCCATCCGCACGTTCACCAAATAGCGGGCCAGGGGTTCCCGGTCGGTGGGATTGACCCCCAGCATCACCCCCACCGCCACGCTGCGGGCGCTTTGCAGCACCACGTCGCCGGTGGTCAGGGGAGCGATATGGCTGATACCCTCAAGTCTTTCTAGCGCTGAAGGCGGAATACGTTTAGGATCCAGCGAGCCTTCCGGCGTGGTGATAAGCGCATGGGGCATGACGCCGAGAATGTTGCCTTCAAGCTCGCGCTCAAAGCCGTTCATCACCGATAATACGGTGACCAGCGCCATAACGCCGAGGGTGATGCCGATGGTGGATAGCCAGGAGACAAAGCGCCCGAATCGGTCTGATGCCCGCCCACGCATGTAACGCAGGCCGATATATAATGCGACAGGTTGATACATTGAATTCCGTTTGGATGCGGTTGCCAAAGCAAAGTGATCAAGGATAATAAAGGGTCGTGCCGTTTTATGGAACCATTAACCGCCGACATAACCGGCTTTTATTCTTGTTAGGCAACTCAACATAAGCCATCATGCTTAATGCATAACCGATTCGCCGCAGGCCGTGCTGAAAAGGCCCCGTAACGCACCCCAAAACGCAAAAGAAGAGATTTAGCCACTGTTTATGTCCGAACAATATCGTTATACCTTACCACTACGCCCCGGTGAACAGCGTTTATTGGGTCAACTCACCGGTGCGGCCTGCGCGGTGGAATGCGCCGCCATCGTCGATCGCTACCCCGGCCCGGTTATGCTGATAGCGCCGGATATGCAAAACGCCCTGCGCCTGCATGACGAAATCAGCCAGTTTACCTCCCAGGCGGTGATTACCCTGCCCGATTGGGAAACGCTGCCTTACGACAATTTTTCCCCGCATCAGGAAATTATTTCCGACCGGTTATCGACATTATACCAACTGCCGTCGATGGAGCGCGGGATTATTATCCTGCCAATCAATACGCTGATGCAACGGGTATGCCCGCATTCATTCCTGCACGGCCATGCGCTGGTAATGAAAAAGGGCCAGCGGCTGTCACGGGACAGGCTGCGCGCCCAGTTGGAACAGGCCGGCTACCGGGGAGTGGATCAGGTGATGGAGCATGGGGAGTTCGCCACCCGGGGCGCCCTGCTCGATCTCTACCCCATGGGCAGTGAAGAGCCCTACCGCATTGATTTTTTTGATGACGAGATCGACAGCCTGCGCATTTTCGACGTGGACAGCCAGCGGACCCTGCATGAGGTGGAGAGTATCAATCTGCTGCCGGCCCATGAGTTTCCCACCGACAAAACCGCCATTGAGCTGTTTCGCAGCCAGTGGCGTGAACAGTTCGAGGTACGGCGGGATGCGGAACATATTTATCAGCAGGTGAGCAAAGGCATGCTGCCCACCGGCATCGAATACTGGCAACCGCTGTTTTTCAGCGAGCCGCTGCCGCCGCTGTTCAGTTATTTACCGGCCAATACCCTTCTTATCAACACCGGAGATCTGGAAACCGGCGCGAATCGTTTCTGGCAGGATGTGCAGTTGCGCTATGAAAACCGGGGCGTGGATCCCATGCGCCCGCTGGTGGCGCCGGAATTATTATGGCTGCGGGTGGACGGATTGTTCAGCGAGCTGAAAAACTGGCCGCGGGTACAGCTTATCAGTGAAGAATTGCCGGATAAATCCGCCAATATAAATCTGGATTACCACCCCCTGCCGGACCTGGCGGTGGAGGCGCAAAACAAAGCCCCGCTGGATAAACTGCGCCAGTTCTGCGAACAGTTCGACGGCCGGGTGATTTTCTCGGTGGAAAGCGAAGGACGCAGGGAAACCCTGCAGGAACTGCTGGCCCGTATCAAGCTCAATCCCCGGTTAATCCAGCGGCTGGATAATGCCGAGGCGCCGGGGAATTACCTGATTATCGGCGCCAGCGAGCGCGGTTTTATCGATGATTATCACCGCCGCGCCCTGATTTGCGAAGGGGATTTGCTGGGGGAACGGGTCAGCCGCCGGCGTCAGGACAATCGCCGCACCATCAATGCCGATACCCTGATACGCAATCTGGCGGAGCTGCACCCCGGCCAGCCGGTGGTGCACCTTGAACATGGCGTCGGCCGCTACGCCGGCATGACCACGCTTGAAGCCGGCGGCATCAAGGCGGAATATCTGATTCTCACCTACGCCGGCCACGACAAGCTCTATGTGCCGGTTTCGTCGCTGCATTTGATCAGCCGCTACGCCGGCGGCTCGGAAGAAAACGCGCCGTTGCACAAATTGGGGGGCGATGCCTGGTCGCGCGCTCGGCAAAAAGCGGCGGAGCGGGTGCGGGACGTGGCGGCCGAGCTGCTGGATATTTACGCCCAGCGGGCGGCGAAAACCGGTTTTGCCTTTCGTCATAATCGCGAAAATTACCAGCTGTTCTGCGAGGATTTTCCCTTTGAGCCCACCCCAGACCAGGCACAGGCGATTAACGCGGTGCTCAGCGACATGTGCCGCCCGCTGGCCATGGATCGCCTGGTGTGCGGCGATGTTGGCTTCGGTAAAACCGAAGTGGCCATGCGCGCCGCCTTCCTGGCCGTCGAGAATCATAAACAGGTGGCGGTTCTGGTGCCCACCACCCTGCTGGCGCAACAGCATTTCGATAATTTCCGCGATCGCTTCGCCAACTGGCCGGTGCGTATCGAGATGATCTCCCGCTTTCGCAGCGCCAAGGATCAGGCACAGGTATTGGAACTGACCGCCGACGGCAAGGTGGATATTTTGATCGGCACTCATAAACTGCTGCAAAGTGATATTAAATGGCGGGATTTGGGGTTGCTGATCGTGGATGAGGAGCATCGCTTCGGGGTCAGGCACAAGGAGCGCATTAAAGCGATGCGCGCCGACGTGGATATTCTGACCTTAACCGCCACCCCCATACCCCGCACGCTGAACATGGCCATGAGCGGCATGCGGGATTTATCCATTATCGCCACCCCGCCGGCCCGTCGTCTGGCGGTGAAAACATTTGTCCGGGAATATGACAGCCAGGTGGTGCGTGAGGCCATCCTGCGCGAGGTGCTGCGCGGCGGCCAGGTGTACTATCTCTACAATGATGTGGAAAATATCGAGAAGGCTACCCGGCGCCTGCAGGAGCTGGTGCCGGAAGCACGGATAGCCATTGGACACGGGCAGATGCGGGAGCGGGATCTGGAGCGGGTGATGAACGATTTCCATCATCAGCGCTTCAATGTTCTGGTGTGTACCACCATCATTGAAACCGGTATCGATATTGCCAATGCCAACACCATCATCATCGAGCGGGCGGATAACTTCGGACTGGCGCAGCTTCACCAGCTGCGCGGCCGGGTCGGGCGGTCTCATCACCAGGCCTATGCCTATCTGCTGACGCCGCCCCCCAAAGCCATGAGCCAGGACGCGCTGAAACGGCTGGAAGCAATCGCTTCCCTGGAAGATTTGGGTGCCGGGTTCGCCCTGGCGACCCATGATTTGGAGATTCGCGGCGCCGGGGAATTGCTGGGTGAAGATCAGAGCGGCCAATTGGAAACCATCGGCTTTTCGCTGTATATGGAATTGCTGGAGAGTGCGGTGGAAGCGCTGAAAGCCGGGCGGGAGCCGTCCTTGGAAGATCTCACCAGTGAATTGACCGACGTGGAGTTGCGTATGCCGGCCCTGTTGCCGGAGGAGTATATTCCCGATGTGAATACCCGGCTGTCCTTTTACAAGCGCATCGCCAGCGCGACGGACAAACAGGAAATCGAGGAGCTGAAGGTCGAACTTATCGACAGGTTCGGACTGCTGCCCGATCCGGCCCGTCATTTGCTGGATATTGCCGTGCTGCGCCAGAGCGCCCGTAAATTGGGCATCAAGCGTATCGAGGGGAATGACAAGGGCGGATTCATTGAGTTCAGCGGGAAAAATTGCGTCGATCCGGGGTATTTGATCGGCTTGTTGCAACGGGATCCCAAGACCTTCCGGCTGGACGGCCCGACCCGGTTGAAGTTTATCAAGGAGCTGCCCGGACGACCGGCCCGGCTGGAGTATGTCCACCAACTGCTGGAAGGATTGGATCAGCATCGGCTGCCGGCCTGAATAGCGGTTTCCCTTTAACACGCTGGGTTCAAGCTTCAGTGATGGCGGACCTTAGCGTGCCATGTGGCGCTCCGCGGGCGGAAAAAGCACGCCCGCTTCGACCACATCGGCGCGCTCTCCCTTTAACAGGCTCGGTTCAAGCTTCAGTGATGGCCGGCCTGGCGTGCCATGTGGCGTTCCGTCGGCTTAAGCCTTGTTATCGCTGTTGCCGCCGCTCAGATCGAGGCGCCCTTGACGGTCAAGGGGGATCTTGGCGCCGGGATCGTGGTCCATTCGGATTTTGCCCTGTTCATCGCCAATCTTGTAAGTCACATCATAACCAAGCAGTTTCTGCGATTTGTCATACACCGTCTGGCAACGCTCCTGGTTGGTGGTGTAAGTGTCGTTATTCTGCATGCTGCCCTGCACCTGATTCCCGGCATAGCCGCCCGCCAGCGCGCCGGCGACCGTCGTCACGCTTCGGCCGTGACCGCCGCCGAACTGGTGTCCGAGCACCCCGCCCGCCACCGCGCCGATTAACGACCCGGCAATTTTATTTTCGTCCTGTACCGGACGCCGGTGGGTAACGGCAACGGTGCGGCACTGCTGGCGAGGAGTCTTGAGGGTTTCATTGATCGGCGTCGCCGTAACCACCTGAGCATATTTCGGGCCGGAGGAGAATACATCCAGCCCGGCCACCGCCGCAATGCCGGAAGCCGCTATTACGCCTATGCCGACACCGGCTAACATCGATTTATTCATTGAAAATTCTCCTGAAGTCGTCTTCCGCGCAACACTGCAATACAGCAGTTTCACACAGCGGGGCGCCTGCTCCAGAGGATAATGTGTTGATGGCAGCCCCTGCTCAACCAAGGCGACATGCGCGATTATCACCTCGGTTAGAACGAAGTCTGCCCAATCAAGTCAATAGCCGCAATCAGACAAATGGCTGAAAATGGAATATTTCAATGTCTTAAGTCGAACTTTGAGAGGATTCTTAACATTTAAGTCCAATTCATTAACATTTTATTCTCACAGGCATGGATATCAATGCAGCTTCAAATGCGGACGGATAACCCGATTGATACGCCCCACCAGCATTATCAGGCCGGTTTTAAACAGGCCGTGCAAGGCAATCTGATGCATGCGGTACAGGGAAATATATACCGCCCGGGCAATACGCCCTTCAATCATCATGGAGCCGCGCATTAAATTGCCCATCAGGCTGCCGACAGTGCTGAACCTGGACAGGGATACCAGCGAGCCGTAATCTTTGTAGACGTAAGCCTTTAAGGGTTTTTCATTCAATAACGCCAGGATATTGCCGTAGGCCCGCGTGGCCATTTGATGGGCCGCCTGGGCGCGCGGCGGCACAAACCGGCCGGAATTCTGGGGGCAGGAAGCGCAATCGCCGAGGGCGAAAATCATCGGATCCCGGGTCGATTGCAGTGTCGGCTCCACCACCAGCTGGTTGGCGCGGTTGGTTTCCAGCCCGGCGATATCTTTCATAAAATCCGGTGCCTTGATGCCCGCCGCCCAGACCATCAGCTCCGCCGGAATAAATTCGCCCTCTTTGGTGGTCAGTCCGTCCGCCGCAGCGCGGGTCACCTGTGTGTTGGTCAGCACCCGTACGCCGATTTTCGTCAGCTCCTGATGGGCTGATGAAGAGATACGCACCGGCAGGGCCGGTAATATCCGCTCTCCGGCTTCGATCAGGGTGACATTAAGCGCCTGGTTATCGACACCTTCAAAACCATAGCTGTGTAACTCCTGTACGGCGTTATGCAGCTCCGCCGACAGTTCCACGCCGGTGGCGCCGCCGCCGACAATGGCGATATTGACCCGCTCATTGTCGTCCGACCGGGTCGAGTGCCGCAAAAACAGATTCAGCATCCGGTGATGAAAACGCTGGGCCTCCAGCGGGTTATCCAGGAATATGCAATGTTCTTTCACGCCCGCGGTGCCGAAATCGTTGGATACGCTGCCTAACGCCATGACCAGGATGTCATAGGATAGGTGGCGTACCGGTACCAGCGGCTCACCGGCGCCGTCGCTAATGGCGTCCAGCTGGAGCTTTTTTTCATCACGGTTGATATTACTCAGGCTGCCCATCTGAAAGTGAAAATGATGATTATGGGCATGGGCCAGATAACTGATGGCGTCCACGCCATCATCCAGCGAACCGGTGGCCACCTCGTGCAAAAGGGGTTTCCACAGATGGCTGTGATTGCGATCCACCAGGGTAATTTCCGCCCGCCGCTTGCGGCCCAGGGTATCACCGAGGCGGGTCGCCAGTTCCAGACCGCCGGCGCCGCCGCCAATGATAACAATTTTCTTCAGGGGTGATGTCAAAATGACCTCCAATTGTAAACCAATCGTTAACTAAGGGTAATTAATATCCTTATATAACACATGGTTACGTTGAAATTATTTCTTCCTGAAGCAAGATTACCATGCCCGGTCATTTGGTCATACCAAAATTGATATAAATCAATTTAGCCGGTCCGCGCCATAGGGAATGTGCCGCGCAAATTATCGGAGATCATGTTTGGCCAGAAGCGGATAAACACCTTCGGCGGCCACGAGTTTCATGCTATGTCGCCGGAGCCGTATTGACGTGATGGCTCCGGCAGGATGGCGTTTCGGCGTGACTTAACCCAGCGCCTTGAAAGCCTGGATTCGCAGCAAATGAGGAGAGATGTTTTTGAATTTGTGACTTTGCTTGTCGTCCCAGATAATCTCGTAATAGGGGTTAAGCAGATCGGCGCTACGCTGGTTGTCGAGAGCTTCATCATGACGAGACAGCAATACCAGGCAGCGATCGCGATTTTTATCACGAAAGTTGTCCACACATTTGGTAGCGATATCCACATACTCTTCCGGCCGGTCTATTTTGCCGGGCATATTTTCTTCTGGAAACAGATTGGGATTAACGATAACCTGGCGCATATCGCACAGGAAACCAATCCGCTCCGCCCAAAACCCCCCCAGCCCCACGCCGCAAATCAGCGGTCGCTCGTCGTCGGTCAACTGCTGCATCTTGTCCACCTCTTTAAGGAGATGCTGCATATCGTGGCGCGGATGTAGAGTGCTGTAACTGATTAACCGAACATCGGGATCGATAAACTGCAGTTGCAACACCTTTTCATGATTACCGGGACTGTTAGAATCAAAACCGTGCAAATAGATGATCATCACTACCCTCGTCTTGGATAAGGTCGGTTGACGATGCCTCAGCGTTCAGGATGTTCGACCCGTCGCTGTTTCTCATCCGCCCATTGCTGCGATAGCAGGGTTAGCTGCCGATGGGTTTGCCGCCATCTGGCGGAACTCATTAAGGTTTTACGCTGACAGCTTCCCCGATGGTATAACGCGGCAAGTGCCTCGACATTGATCGCCGACAGATTATCCAACACCGATACCGCGCCGGCGCGATTGTTGCAAACCAGGATCATATCGCAGCCGGCATTCAGGGAGGCCTGCGCCCGCTCGGTATAGCTCCCCAGCACCGCCGCGCCTTCCATGGATAAATCATCGGAAAATATTATGCCGTTGAATGCCAGCTCTTGCCGCAATACCTGTTTTAACCAGAAGGGGGAGCCGCTGGCGGGAAGGGAATCGGCTTCAGTATAGATGACATGGGCGGGCATGATGGCATCCAGCGCGCCCCGTTGAATCAGGGTTGTAAAGACGCCCAAATCCCGCCGACGGATATCCGCAAGAGGACGGGAATCCACCGGCGTTTCTTTGTGGGAATCCGCCGCCACCGCCCCATGTCCGGGAAAATGTTTACCGGTGGCCTTCATGCCGGCCTCATGCATGCCGTCGATAAAGCCGGCGGCCAATTCAATCGCCGCTTCCGGCTGGTCATGAAAGGCCCGCTCGCCGATTGCCGCGCTGCCGTGACCGATATCCAGTACCGGGGCAAAGCTGATATCGATATCCATGGAAATCATCTCGGCGGCCATTAACCAGCCGGCTTCCCGGGCTAAACGCAAGGCTTCAGGCATCTCTCGCAGCGCGGCGTAAGACTGGGCCGCCGGTATTTGGGTGAATCCTTCGCGAAAGCGCTGTACCCGCCCGCCTTCTTGATCCACCGCCACCACCAGCCGCTCACGGGAGGCCTTGCGGATTTGTTTAATCAATGCCGCCACCTGGTCGGGATCGTGATAATTCCGGGTAAATAAAATCACCCCGCCCACCAGCGGGTGCCGCAGTATCTCGCGTTCTTCATTGTCCAGCTCGTAGCCGGCGACATCTAACATCAGAGGACCCACATCAACCTCAACATTCTGATAACTATATGTATTAATGATCTGTAATCGGGACGTCGTCTCGCCCGTCGCGGCGGCGGTTGTCAGGCCGGCAAGCCCAAACGTTGCCGCGACGACCCGGCAAACTGTAAAAATTGCCGCTGCCGGGTTTGATACCAGCGGACCTCGTACCACATCAGCATCAGATAATCTACCCAAGGCAACCAGGCGGAAATCTGCCCCACAACGGCGGCCAGGGGAAATCCGCCGGTACCAGCGAGGTAGGCGTCCAAAAAAACCGCCCGCTGGCTATCGCTCAGGTCGTTGCCGCGAAATATCGCCGCCAGTTCCAGGGCAAAGTCGCCGTCGGCGGCATATTCCCAATCGATAAGACGAATCTCCCCCTGCCGGTCACGGATGAGATTGCCGGCATGCACATCCATATGAAGCGGCACCACCTTTAAAGGCCGCGGGGTTTTCCGCGCCATAAATCGCTGATGCAGCCGCAACCAGGCCGGACTGCGGCGGCCCGGATCGGTGAACTGCCAATAGGTTTCATAGCGGCGATGTAGCGTCAGCGGATAACCGTAGCGCGGCAGCCGGTGCAATTGCCCCAGCCGACGGGCCAGCGCACCGTTGAGGAGGCAGTCATGCCACTGTTCCGCCGACAGGCTTTCACCCGCCGTCCAGTCGACCACTAACCCGAGGGGAATCAGCGCCACCGGTCGCGGCGACAATCCACTGGCGAACAGTTGCCGCAGAATGCGATATTCGCGTTTATTATCGGCCCCAAGCATCCGTTTATGCGGCGTAGCCTGCCGCGCCAGCCAGTCCAGCTCCGCGGCGCGGATACGCCAGTTTTCACCGGTCAGCCCGCTCACCTTATCCAGCAGGCAGCCGGCTAAGGCTGCCGAAGGCAATAACCGGCTTAACCCTAGGGTAAGCTCGGGATTAGGGTTGCACACTTCCTTTTCCCGACCAGATAATCTCCCCGCTCTGCACCAGCATCAACTGCATCTCCAGGTCCGGCGCCTTGGCGTCACCGCCGGCATCGGTGTAAAGGACATATTGCGCATTAACGTAACGCGCCAATCCCACCGCCTTGCTCCGCGACTCAAGGCTATCGTCCGTCGACAGGCCGAGCGTCTGCTTGGCCGCGGTAATTTGCGGCGGGGCAATCACGGTGAATTTGCCGTTGGAAGCCAGGGCATTGTAGATGGCGTCGGTTGCCTTGCCGGTCTGGATGGTGCCGTTGGTATTGTTTTTGACCGTATTGATCACCAAGACGCTGCCCGGATTAACATCCTTGACCGCGAGCATCTGCTGTACCAGCGGGGCGACGCTGCCCTGCCAGTCAAGTGTCCTGATGGTCGGCGGCACCGGTACCGGCGGCAGCGGCGCGGAGACAGGGGGCTGGCTCGGCGCGGGCTGTACCGGTTCTATGGGGGCCGGCTGCTGCTGTTCGGGCGGACGTGTCAGACATCCGGTCAGGACCAGGGCGGCCAGCAGGACGAGGGGAAACTTTTTCATCTTTGCTCACTCAGGCGAAAAATCAGATATAAAGGTAGAGACGGACCTGCCGCGCCTCAAGATTACCGCTGATGGCCGTCACCGTCACCGTGGCGCCCGGCGGGACGACCATGGTTTGCACGCTGGGATAAGGCAGGATATCCAGCCCCTGCCGGTCATACCAATAAAAACGGTAATGCAGGGTGACGGGGTGTGACTGGCCGTTACGAATCACGGCCGCGGCCTGCTTTTGCCCCCGCTGATCGTCGATGGAGGGTGGCTGGGCGGTAATGCCCGCCGTGAGAACCGACGGGTCCATCACCAGGGTTTGCTGATTGTTGATCATCAGCGTTTTATGACTGTCGCTGCCGCAACCTGCCACCAGCAGTAAGCACACCAGAAATGACGGAGCAAAACGCGCAAAACGCATAGATTTCCCCGATCAGTATGACACCAGCGGTCCGAGGGCTTTACCGCCCAGCAGATGCATGTGGAGGTGATAAACCTCCTGGCCGCCGTGGCGATTGCAGTTGATAATCAACCGGAAGCCGTCCTCGGCGATCCCTTCCTGTTCGGCGATTTTCGCCGCGGCGGTAAACATGCGCCCCAGCGCCGCTTCATGTTCGGCGGTGACATCGTTGACCGTGGGAATCAGTACGTTCGGTACAATAACGATATGGCTTGGGGCTTTGGGGGAGATATCGCGAAAGGCGGTGACCAGCTCATCCTGATACACGATTTCCGAAGGGATTTCCCGGCGGATAATCTTGCTGAAAATGGTTTCTTCTGCCATGGCATCGTTCCTTGTAGCAAAAAGGGGGGTGCAAGGAGTATGAGCGACTTACCCCCCTTCTTTCAACCTTGTACTCAATTTATTACGCGTAACCTGAAGGGAAACTTAACAATCGGCGGCCCCGGATGCGGCCCGGTATGACCAGGCCTATTCCAAACTTGATGTATATACCCTTCATACTTCAAGTTGCAGGTGCGTTGGCAATACTCGGCCCCTCCCGGGGCTTCGCTGCGTCGCCGCGTTCCTGCAACTCGAATTATTTAGGGTATAACGGGTATATGCCGGATCAGGCAAATTGACGTATATATTCATCCATGTCGGTTTTCAGATTATCCGAACGGGTACCGAAGATAGCCTGAACCCCTGAGCCCGCCACCACGACACCGGCGGCGCCCAGGCGTTTCAGCCCGGCCTGATCGACTTTGGTGATATCCGCCACGCTGATGCGCAAACGGGTAATGCAGGCATCCAGGTTGGTGATATTTTCCTTGCCGCCAAAGGCCTTCACCAGCGCCCCGGCCATTTCGGTACCGACCTGGGTCAGTTGCTGCGTGCCGGTAACCTCGCGGCCCGGGGTTTTCAGGTCCAATTTCACAATCAGCACCCGGAACAGGGTGTAATAGATTATCCCGTAAATGATGCCCACTATCGGGAATAGCCAAATACGGCTGCTGTTGCCGCTGAGTACGATGAAATCAATCAGGCCGTGTGAAAAGCTGGTGCCGTCGCGCATGCCCAGCAGGATGCAAATAGGGAATGCCAGGCCGGCCAGTATCGCATGAATGACATACAGGATCGGGGCGACAAATATAAATGTGAACTCAATGGGTTCGGTGATACCGGTGAGGAACGCGGTTAATGCCCCCGAGAGCATGATACCCCCCACCTTGGCGCGGTTTTCCGGTTTGGCGGAGTGCCAGATGGCGATGGCGGCGGCGGGCAGGCCGTACATTTTAAACAGAAAACCGCCGGACAATTTACCCGCGGTGGGATCCCCCGCCATATAGCGGGGAATGTCGCCGTGAAATACCTGGCCGGCGGCATTGGTATATTCACCCACCTGCATCTGGAAAGGCACATTCCAGATATGGTGCAGGCCGAAGGGCACCAGCGCGCGTTCCACCACCCCGTAAATGCCGAAAGCCACCACCGGGTTCTGATACGCCGCCCATTGAGAAAATGTCTGGATCGCCGCACCGATTGGCGGCCAGATAAAGGACAACACCACACCCAGCAAAATGGCGAATAACCCGGAAATAATGGGGACAAACCGTTTCCCGGCGAAAAACCCCAGGTATTCTGGCAACCTGATGCGGTAAAAACGATTAAACATATAGGCGGCGATGGCGCCGGAAATAATGCCCCCCAACACCCCCGTGTCCGCCAGGTGTTTGGCGGCGATTTCGTCCGCGGGCAGATGCAGTACCAAAGGAGCCACCACCGCCATGGTTTCCACCATGATGCCGTAAGCCACCACCGCCGCCAACGCCGAGACGCCGTCGTTATTGGTGAAACCCAGGGCTACGCCGATGGCGAAAATCAGCGGCATATTGGCGAAGACCGAACCGCCGGCTTCAGCCATGACATGGGAAATAACCGCGGGGATCCAGTTGAACTCGGCCGACCCGACACCCAGCAAAATGCCGGCGATGGGCAATACCGATACTGGCAGCATGAGCGATTTACCTACTTTTTGCAGGTTTGCAAATGCGTTATTAAACATAAGATGTACGCTCCTGATTCAATGCTACTGATCTTTCCCCGCGCGAGCGGGTGCAAAAGCCTCATAGGACTTTTGATCATATGGAACCTTTGGTCTGGTGAAACCAAGGCTCCTTTATTTATTACGAAGGGTAAAATAAATCCGCGAAAATGTGTTTGATAGTAATCACGTTTTCGGAATTACAGCGAATTCATCCCTGTGGTCGCCGCCCCGGTTTTTGCGCTGCCGCAACGAAGGTTCAGCGCCCTCGGCCATTTGCGCGGCGGAAGAGTAACGCTAAAAGCAGCCGTTTACGAGCCGGAAAATGACATTTATCGCCGCAGTGGGTATCAATTACCCAGCCGGCGGGGTTCAACGTGGAATAACCGTCCGAAATTGGCGGTGGTGGCGACAGCCAGCTGTTCAACCGAAACGCCTTTCAACGCCGCCATATAATCCGCCACATCGCGGACATAGGCCGGTTGATTTTCCTTGCCGCGGTAGGGAACCGGCGCGAGATAGGGAGAATCGGTTTCCACCAGCAGGCGGTCCAGCGGCACATAACGCGCCGCTTCACGCAACGCGTCGGCTTTTTTAAAGGTGATCATGCCGGAAAACGAAATGAAAAATCCCAAATCCAGCAGTATCCGTGCGGTCTCAGTGTCCTCGGTAAAGCAGTGCAGAACGCCGCCGCATTCTCCGGCCCGTTCTTCCCGCAGGATGGCCAGCGTATCCTCGCGGGCAGAACGGGTATGTATAATGACCGGTTTATTGAGTTCGCGGCCGATACGTATATGTTCGCGCAGCGATGCCTGCTGCTCCGGTTTGTTATCCTGCTGATAATAATAATCCAGCCCGGTTTCACCCAGCGCCACCACCGCTTGGTCGGCGGCAAGGCGGCGGAGTTCGGCAAAATCATAGGGCTCGTCCAGATTCAGCGGATGTATGCCGCAGGCGAGCATTACCTCGTCGCGGCGACCGATCAGTTCGGTCATTTTATGAAACCCCGGCAACGACGTGGCCACCGCCAGCATCAGGCGCACGTCCCTCGCTCCGGCTTTCGCCACAACGTCGTCAACGTCCCGGTGCACGGTTTCGTAATTCAATCCGTCGAGATGACAGTGGGAATCTACTAAAAACATCGTCTAATCCTCTACATACCCGTCATACTTCAAGCTGCAGGTACGTTGGCTTTCCTCACTCACCCCAGTCACTTACTTGAGTAAGCCCCTGGGGATAAATGAACCTCATCCCTGAGGTTCACCCCGCGGGCCAGCGCAAGCGCTGTTCAAATCTGTTCCAGACAGATTTGTCGCTGGGTCGCCGCCTTCCTGCAACTCGAATTATATAGGGTCTAGTGTCCAGGGATGGGCGCCGGCGTCCGCCGCCGCCTCTTCCCAGTTAAGCAATTGATTGGTGAGCAGCAGCTCGCGATTAATACCGCTGATAGTCTGCCACTGCCGGCGACATTCCAGCCATTGATGCAATTGATGATGCAGGGCGCCGGACGTGTAGCGGGTCCCGAGCTGACCCACCAGCGGTTGCTGATCCTGATTAACGGCATAGGCGGCCGCCCCCGACTGCCGTTTCAGCGCATCGGTAAGCAGTGTGAGCAACCAGTATAACGGCTCGTCGTCCTTGTCCTTATTCAGCAAGGGCAGCAAAGAGAGTAAATCCCGCTGGTCCAGAGCCTGCTGAACGCCGGCGCACAAAGCCTGCCGCTCCGCCCATCTGGCGGGTTGCAGCAGGTCAAGGGCCGCCAGGGGCGCGCCGTTATATAACCGCAGCGCCGTGCGGGCCTGGTCAGTATCGTGAATACCCTGCTGCACCAGCCAGCTTGTCCCTGTGGCCTCATCCGGCGGCGGCAGATACCGGTACAGGCAGCGGCTGCGCAAGGTCGGCAACAGGTGCGACGGCTCCCGGCAGGCCAAAAGAAAATAGGTTCGGTCCGGCGGTTCTTCCAGGGTTTTCAGCAGGGCGTTCGCCGCCTGTTCGGTCAGCGATTCGCTGTCCGGCAGCCAGACAACCTTCGCTCCGCCTTGTTGCGCATGGTTATAAAGCGGATCTATCACCTGCCGTATGCTGTCTACTCCCAGGCTGCTGCGCCCTTTTTCCGGCTCCGGCCGGTAAAAATCGGGATGATTGCCCGCCAGCATCAGCTGGCAGCTGTGGCAATGACCGCAGCTTTTCATTCCTTCCGGCTGACGGCAAATCAGCCAGCGGCTTATGGCGTAGCACAGCGAGTCGTCACCGGTGCCTTTGAGTGCATGAATCAATAAGGCATGATGTCCCCGGCCGTCCTGATAGCCGGCGATAATTTGCCGATAAGGCGCGTTCAGCCAGGGATACCAGTTCATGAATGCCGCTCCAGGCCGGTAAACCAGTTTTCCAGCAAGGTACGCACATCCCCGGCCACCTGTTCCAGCGTACGGCCGGCATCCAGTGTGACGATGGAAGGATCCTGCGCCGCCAGGGCCAGGTAGCGTTGCCGGGTCCGTTCAAAAAAAGCCAGCGATTCCTGTTCGATGCGGTCGAGATTACCTCGCGCCCGCGCCCGCTGCAAACCCAGTACCGGCGGCAAATCGAGGTACAAGGTCAAATCGGGACGAAAATCCCCCAACACCCGGTCGCGCAGCGTTTCCAACAGCTGTGGATCCACCCCGCGCCCCCCGCCCTGGTAAGCCTGGGATGAGAGATCGTGACGATCGCCCACCACCCATGCGCCGCGCGCCAACGCTGGTTTAATCACCGTCTCCACCAACTGAACCCGGGCCGCGTACAGCATCAGCAGTTCTGCTTTATCGGTGATAGCCTCATTGTCGGCGCCGTCTTTAATCAACCGGCGCAATGCCTCCGCCAGCGGCGTCCCGCCGGGCTCCCGGGTAAAGACCACATCTTCAATGCCGTGGCGGCGGAGCGTCTCGACGATGACCTGGATCGCACTGGTTTTGCCTGCGCCCTCCAGCCCCTCGATGACGATGAATTTACTGTCCATGGATTTCCTTTATGCTTTCACGATATTGCTGCACGGCTTTATTATGGCTCGCCAGGTTGTTGCTGAACACATGCCGGCCTTTGCCATCGGCGACAAAATAGAGATACGAGGTCTTTTCCGGATGGGCGGCGGCCTGGAGCGACGCCTGGCCCGGCATGGCGATAGGCGCGGGCGGCAGGCCGGTAATCAAATAGGTATTATACGGCGTGGCTTCGCCGAGATCCTGCCTGCTGATAGTGC
This sequence comes from Sodalis sp. dw_96, assembly GCF_018449575.1. Taxonomy (GTDB): domain Bacteria; phylum Pseudomonadota; class Gammaproteobacteria; order Enterobacterales; family Enterobacteriaceae; genus Acerihabitans. The sequence continues at coordinate 20,908 of NZ_JAAVUT010000036.1, forward strand.
CCTTATAGCGATCCCCCATGCCGTAAATGACCGTGGGATCGGTCTGCAAGCGCATACTCAACCGCAAGCGGTTAATAAACACCGACGCCACTTTGGCCCGTTCTTCGGGTAAGCCGGTTTCTTTTTCAATGATCGACGCCATGGTCAGCAAATCCGCGGGCTTTTTATAAGGCAGCCCGTCCGCTTTGCCCTGCCATACGGTATCGAGGTTTTTATCCATACGCTGCCATGCCCGTTTTAACAGAGCGATATCGGTGGTTTGGGCGGTATAAAGATAGGTATCCGGATAAAAATGCCCTTCCAGAGGCTGCGTTGGATCCACACCCAGGCGTTTTGCCAGTTCATCCAGCGGCAAATTGGCCGCCGTATGTTTAACATAAGGCGCTTTATCCAGGATAACCAGCCATTCTTTCAAGGTGGATCCTTCCACAAAGCGAAGGGGAAATTGGGCTTCCTTGCCGCTGGCCAATAGTTCAAGCATTTGACGCACGCTCATGCCGGGAGTAAACCGATAGGTACCGGCCTTGAATTTGGCCAGATCCGGTTCCCACTGCCACAGCCAGGGCAACCAGCGAGCATGTTTGATAATATGCTGCTGGCGCAGCGCGACCCTCAGCCCTTCACGCCCGGTGCCGGCCGGCAAGGTGAAGATTTTCTCCTGCGTGATGGTCAAGGGCGAGGCGGCAAAATGCCTGATCTGGGTCAGGCAATACGCTACCCCGCCAATCAACAGCGCCAGAATAACGGCGGATATAAGAATCTTTTTCTTCATGCAAAAACTCTGTTAACAATTCGGTCTGAGAAATTCAAATAATGTTCTGTCCCGATAGGCGCGTTCATCAAAACGATTCACCGGCAAAACGGGCATCAAGGCATTGCAAACAATTACTTCGTCGGCCGCGGACAATGCCTCCGGCGGCGCCTCCACCAGATGCGGGGTAAACGGCGAGCCTGCCAACAACGCCATGATATGCCGCCTCATCACCCCCGCCACTCCCGACTGCGTGAGCGATGGCGTGAAAACCTCGCTACCCTGTCGCCAAAAAATATTCGCGGCGCAGCATTCGGTGACATAACCCCGGATATCCAGCACCACCGCCTCCTGAGCATTGACCACCTGTTCCAACCGGGTGCGAATCAGTATCTGCTCCAGGCGATTGAGATGTTTTATCCCGGCCAGTTGAGGATTACATCCCAACCGGACGGGACTGAGAGTCAAATTCACTCCTTGGCGGCGCCATAACGGATAATGGGCCGGGGCCTCGGTATAGCTGATAATCCGCAGCGGCATCCCGCAACCGGCGGCGCTGTAGCCCCTGCCGCCGCTGCCGCGGCTGATAATGACTTTGAGTACACCATCACGCCGTTGTTCAGCCACCTGTCGCATTTCCCGTTCCAGCGCGGTCCAATCCGGTGACGCAAACATCAGGCGATCGGCGGCCTGCGCTAATCGTTCCAGATGGTAGGACAAGAGATCTATCTGTCCGGTTCGGATTCGGGCGGTGGTAAAGAAGCCGTCGCCGAACTGAATGGCACGATCGGTTAAAGGCAATTGCTGTCGGGGTTCTCCGTTGATCCAATACATATATCACCTGCGCCGGCGGCCCGTGATGGGATGGGA
>NZ_JAAVUT010000037.1 GCF_018449575.1 Sodalis sp. dw_96
TGCGCTCACTTCAGCAGGCCTGGTCGGGACTTCAGGAGTTTTGGATCACCGCCTGGTGTTCGAACTCTTTTTCACAATATTTGCACTTGAGATGCACTTGGTTGCCCCGGCTTTTAACGCTGAAGCCGGACGCCACCGGCTCGCTGCGGCTGATGCAGTTGCTGTTGGGGCAGGTTAGCACGCCGTCGACGCGATCCGGCAGCGACAGGGTCAGCTTACGCACCACTTCATAATTATCAATACGGTTAACCGTGGCGTGGGGGGCATAAATCGCCAGCTGGTTGGCCTGCTGCTCGGTGAGAAAGACGTTTTCGATTTTGATCAGGTCTTTTTTGCCCAACTGATTGGAGGGCAGGTTCAACCCGATGGTGATCCGCTGATCGGTGGCCGTCAGCTTGAACAAGGTTAATAACTTAAAGCCCACCTGCGCCGGGATATGATCGATTACCGTGCCGCGGCTGATGGCCTCAACCTGTAACTTATTGTCCTGAGTCATCACCTTCTCCTTACTCTGCATGATGGTTGTTTAATACCAGGGACAACAATGCCTGGCGCGCGAAAATCCCGTTCCCGGCCTGTTGAAAATAGTAGGCATAGGGCGTGGCGTCCACTTCGTGGGCGATTTCGTCCACCCTGGGCAGTGGGTGCAATACTTTCAGGTTGGCGCGGGCTTTGACCAAATCACCGGCGTGCAGAACGAACTGGGCTTTAACGTTGGCGTATTCCGACGGGTCCAGCCGTTCTTTCTGTACCCGCGTCATATAAAGGATATCCAGTTGCGGCACCACGTCTTCAATAGTGGCGTGCACGCTGTAGCGGATGTTTTTCTCCGCCAGCATATTCAGGATATAGGTCGGCATCGCCAGCGCTTCCGGGGCGATAAAGAAGAAATGATTGCCTTCGAACTTGGCCAGCGCCTGGGTCAGGGAGTGTACGGTGCGGCCGTATTTCAAATCTCCCACCATGGCGATATTGATGTTGTTCAGCCGTCCCTGGGTTTCCTGGATGGTAAACAGGTCCAACAGGGTTTGGGTGGGGTGCTGATTGGCGCCGTCACCGGCATTGAGGATGGGCACGCCGCCGGAAAATTCGGTGGCCAGGCGGGCGGCTCCTTCCTGGGGATGGCGCATCACAATGGCATCGACATAGGTACTGATGACTGAAATGGTATCCGCCAGCGTTTCGCCTTTTTTCCCGAGGGAAGTATTGCCCGCGTCGGGGAAGCCCACTACTGATGCCCCTAGGCGGTGCATGGCGGTTTCAAACGACAGGCGGGTGCGGGTGGAGGCTTCGAAAAAGCAGCTGGCGATGACCTTATGCTTTAACAGCTCCGGCTGTGGCCGGGTCTTCAGGCTGGCGGCGGTTTGCAATACCAGCTCCAGATCTTCGCGGCTCAGGTCGTTGATGGATACGATGTGCTTTTGGTAAAGGGGATTGGCCATGTTTTATCCCTCCTTCGGGTGTCGTTAACGCCGGTGTCTGACGCAAGTTTAGGCGGCGGCCTGAATGCCGCGCAAAAAAAAGCCCCTCAACGAGGGGCGGGATACGAATACTTCAAAACGGGCAACGGGAGCAACAATGGCAACCGGCTGCCGACAGGCAACCGAAGATCGTCATAAACATTAAATTTCTCAGTGGTGTTCATTGATCCTCCCGGCAAATTGCCCGAAATTATACTCGGCTGCCGCTACACTTCAAGCGTAAAAGAGCGATTATCCGTAATGGAGCAAACGATTGGCTTGCTAATAAAAAAAAGTGTTAAATAACACTCAGTCTGATACGGGTGCGGCTATATAATGAAACAACATTTCAGTTTAAGGAATCGTTATGATCAGCGGTAATATTCACCATCTTGACCTCGTCCCCTACCTGCCGGCAACGCTGTGCGACGCCATTGAGTACGTTAAAAAACACATCACAGCCGAAACCCCGCTGGGTAAGTACGATATCCGTGGCGATGAGATCTTTGTCATGGTCTCAAACGACAGCACCGATGTGTTTGAGCAACGTCGCGCCGAGTTCCATGCCAAATATCTGGATATCCAGATTGTGCTGCAGGGTGAAGAGGGCATGGCCTTCAGTAACCTGCCGGCGGGCAAACCCGATACCGACTGGCTGGCGGATAAGGATGTTGCCTTTGTGGCGTCCGGCGCGCAGGAAAAACAGTTTGTGATGCGGGCGGGTGACTTTGTGGTCTATTACCCCGGCGAAGTGCATAAACCGCTGTGTGCCGTGGGTGCGCCGGCGCATGTGCGTAAAGCGGTGGTGAAGATTGAAGCCGCGCTGGTGCGGTGATTGGCGCTGATCCCTGCCGTAGCGCGCTCTCCCTTTAACAGGCTCGATGCACGTTCGGTGATCGCGGGCCTAGCGTGCCATGTGGCACTCCGCGGGCGGAAAAACCACGCCCGCTTCGACCACATCGGCGCGCTCTCCCTTTAACATGGCCCGGTTCAGGCTCCGGTGATCGCGGGCCTAGCGTGCGAGGTGGCGCTCCGGCTGGCGGAAAAACCACGCCCGCTTCGACCATATTGGCGCTCTCTCCCTTTAACAGGCTCAATGCACGTTCGGTGATCGCGGGCCCTGCCTGCTGTGGGGCCTTTAGTCTTTTGCCAGGGTCGCCACCATCACCGCCTTGATGGTATGCAGCCGGTTTTCCGCCTGATCGAACACCACGCTGCGGGCCGATTCAAATACCTCGTCGGTGACTTCCATACCGCCCACCAGGCCGTATTGGTCGGCCATCTCTTTGCCGATGGTCGTTTGATCGTCATGGAAGGCGGGCAGGCAGTGCAGGAATTTGACCTGCGGATTGCCGGTGAGTGCAATCATCGCCATATTCACCTGATACGGACGCAGCAAGGCAATACGCTCCTGCCAGATGGATTTGGGCTCGCCCATGGATACCCACACGTCGGTATAGATAAAATCCACCCCTTCCACGCCTTCGCCAATGTCTTCGGTCAGGGTGATGCGTCCACCCCGCTGTTCGGCCAACTGACGGCATTCCGCCACCAGCTCACTATCCGGCCAGCAGGCGCTTGGGGCCACCAGCCGCAGATCGAGCCCGGTCAGCGCCGCCGCCTCCAGCATGCTGTTGCCCATATTGTTGCGGGCGTCGCCCACATAGGCGAATTTTATCTGGTTAAAAGGCTTATGAGGGAGGTGTTCTTGCATGGTCAGCAGATCGGCCAGTAACTGGGTCGGGTGGAATTCGGTGGTTAAGCCATTCCACACCGGCACGCCGGCATATGCCGCCAGTGTCTCGACGATCTCCTGACCGTAACCGCGGTATTGAATGCCGTGGTACATCCGGCCCAATACCCGGGCGGTATCCTTGATGGATTCCTTGTTGCCGATCTGACTGCCGCTGGGGCCGAGGTAGGTCACGCGCGCGCCCTGATCAAAGGCGGCAACTTCAAAAGCGCAGCGGGTGCGGGTCGAGTCTTTTTCGAAGATAAGCGCAATATTTTTGCCCGCCAGACGCTGTTTTTCCTGCCCGCTGCGTTTTTCCTGTTTCAGGGCGGCGGATAATGCCAGTAAATCAAGAAGTTCCGCCGGTGTGAAATCCATTAGTCTGAGAAAATGACGCTGATAAAACTCTCTCATAAGCATTGCCCTCCATTCATAATCATTAATATCATTTGCATTAAAATTCACTTTATATGTATGAATATTCAATTTCAAGCATTGACAGTAAATCTTTCATGTTTAAGCTGGAGCCTTACCCGCCGCTGTGGGAAAATAGTGGTCCGAACGGCCGACTCATTGAGGACAGGGGCATGGCACATCAATTTCTGGAAGAGCAGCGCGATGAAACGCGTTTAATAATCGAAGAGCTGCTGGAAGACGGCAGCGATCCGGAGGCGCTTTACACCATCGAACATCACTTTTCCGCAGAAAATTTCGATATGTTGGAAAAAGCCGCGGTCGAAGCGTTCAAGCTGGGTTATGAAGTGACCGACGCCGAGGAGCTGGAAGTGGAAGACGGTTCCGTGTTGATGTGTTGCGATGCCGTCAGCGAAGTGGCGCTCAATGCGGACGTTATCGATGCCCAGGTCGAGCAGCTGTTTGCGCTGGCGGAACGGCATGGCGTCAATTATGACGGCTGGGGCACCTATTTTGAGGACGGCGAAGACGACGAGGAAGAGGATGAAGAAGGGGACGAGGGTGAAGACACCCCACCGCCGATCCACAATCACCTCATCGATCGGGATGATAACGGCACCCGTCATTGATATCGGCGTTCGGCATGGGTGCCGGCACAAGTGCCTGATGGATTAACCTGTATCGTGGCGTGTGGGTCACGATACAGGCTTTACAAGCGTTTGAGCATTCTCACTTCACAATCCACATGGCCGGTGCTGCCCAGCGGGCCGTTGATATGCTCGAATCCCAGCCGTTCATATAGCGCGATTGCCCGGGTCAGCGTGGCGGTGGTTTCCAGATAGCAATGGGTGAAGCCCTGGCTGCGGGCAAACGCCAATCCCCGCAGTGCCAATTCATGCGCCACCCCGCGTCCGCGCAGGCTTTGTAGAAAATACATCTTCTGTAATTCACCTATTTCCGGCGCGGCGCCTTCCAAAGGCGCGATGCCGCCGCCGCCGGCGACCCGGCCTTCATATTCAATAATCCAATAGGCGCTGCGGGGATGGCTGTAGAGCTGATACAAATTGTCCAGATTGGGGTCTGACACCGTATAGCCTTTGTCCGCGGTCAGGCCAAACTCGGCCGATACCTGGCGGATCACGTCGGCGATGGCTTGATTATCGTCCGGCGCAATGGGCCTTACCAAAATGTTGACTGAAGTTGCTGTGGACATCGTCATTACTCAGAAAAGTGAAATACATTATCTGTTTTATTATTACGAGTAATAGCATTGCAGATGCTGGTGATGCAAATAAAATCATGTGACGGAATAGCATCCCCCGCCGGTTTCATAAATAAAATGGCGAAAGCTTTCGTTATAGGTTTACCACTATCGCCATTACTGGTGGAAGGCGCTTCCAGAAAATGCCAAGCATCCGGGCCGCCTGTCGCAGCTTCGGCGGTTAACAGCAGACGTCGATGGCCTGCCGGCGGCGCTCACGAGCCGGCAGGGCCGCCGCACAGTGCGGCACGTGATCAAAGATTGGCGATGGTGGTCCGTTGCTCCAGCAGCGTCGCTTTTGAGGCGATATAGCCCGCCAGTTTTTCCCGCTCTTTCGCTACCACCGCTTCCGGCGCGCGGGCAACAAATCCTTCGTTGGACAGCTTGGCTTCTATACGGCCGATTTCCCCCTCGAGCCGGGCGACTTCGTTGGCCAGCCGATCCAGTTCCGCCGCTTTATCGATAAGACCGGCCATGGGGATCAGCAGTTCGCCTTCTTCCACCAGCTTAACTACGGAAACCGGGCCTTTATCGCCGTCATCCAGCAGGCTCAGGCTTTGCAGCCGCGCCAGGGTCTGGATAAAACTCCGGTTGGTATCGATACGCTGACGGGTAAGCGGCGTGGCGCCGCGCACCAGCAGATCCAGCGGTTTGCCGGGGGAGATGTTCATTTCCGTCCGGACAGCCCTCACCGCCATAATGACCTGTTTGATCCACTCCACGTCCGCCAGGGCCTGGCCGTCGTCCAGGGCGGCATCAAAAGTGGGGAAGGGTTGCAGCATCAGCGTATCGGCATCGATGCCCTTGAGCACTTTTACCCGCTGCCAGATGGTTTCGGTGATAAACGGCACGATGGGATGGGCCAGGCGCAATAAACTCTCCAATACCTGTACCAGCGTATGCCGCGTACCGCGCAGCTCGGCGTCGCTGCCGCCGGTCATCACCGGCTTGGTAAGCTCAAGATACCAGTCGCAGAACTGATTCCAGGTAAAGTCGTAAAGCACATTGGCCGCCAAATCGAAGCGGTAGTTATCCAGCGCGTCGCGATAGGCTTTCACCGTTTGGTTGAAGGCGGTCAGAATCCATCGATCCGCCAGGGACAGGCTCATCTCGCCCCCGTGCCGGCCGCAATCCTGATCTTCAGTGTTCATCAGCACAAAACGGCTGGCGTTCCACAGCTTGTTGCAGAAGTTGCGGTAACCTTCCAGGCGTTTCATATCCCAATTGATATCACGGCCGGTGGAGGCCAGCGCCGCCAAGGTGAAGCGCAGGGCGTCGGTGCCGTGCGGCTCGATTCCCAGGGGGAACTGTTTTTCGGTGCGCTTGCGGATTTTATCCGCCAACTGTGGCTGCATCATATTGCCGGTGCGTTTTTCCACCAGTTCCGCCAGGGTAATCCCATCCACCATATCCAGCGGATCAATCACGTTGCCTTTCGATTTGGACATCTTCTGCCCTTCATCGTCACGGATAAGTCCGGTCATATAGACGGTTTTAAACGGCACCTGGGGACGCTGGTTTTCGTCTTTGACGAAATGCATGGTGAGCATGACCATGCGGGCAATCCAGAAGAAGATGATATCAAAGCCGCTCACCAGCACGCTGGTGGGATGGAAGGTCTTCAAGTCGGGGGTCTGTTCAGGCCAGCCCAGGGTGGAGAAGGTCCACAGGCCCGAGGAGAACCAGGTGTCCAGCACGTCCTCATCCTGACGCAGCTTCATCGCGGCATCAAGATGGTTTTCCCGGCGGACTTCGTCTTCGTTGCGGCCGACATACACCTTGCCGGATTCGTCATACCACGCCGGGATCCGGTGTCCCCACCACAATTGCCGGGAAATACACCAATCCTGGATATCGCGCATCCAGCTGAAATACATATTTTCATACTGCTTCGGCACGAACTGAATTTCGCCGTCTTCCACCGCCGCGATGGCCACCTTGGCCAACGGCGCGGTGCGCACATACCACTGATCGGTGAGCATGGGCTCAATCACCACGCCGCTGCGATCGCCGTACGGCGCCGTCAGGGCATGGGGCTTGATTTCATCCAGTAGGCCCAGCCCGTCGAAAGCGGCCACTATCGCCCGACGGGCGGCAAAACGCTCCAGGCCGCGAAACTCGGCGGGAATGTCCTCATTGGCGGCGGAACTCACCTCGCCAAGCGTGGTAAATACCTCCGCCTGGTCACGAATATTGCCGTCCAGGGTCAGGATATTGATCATGGGCAGGGCATGGCGCTTACCCACCTCATAGTCATTAAAGTCATGGGCCGGGGTAATCTTCACGCAGCCGGTGCCTTTGGTCATATCCGCGTGTTCGTCGCCGATAATCGGAATGCGGCGGCCCACCAGGGGCAGCACCACGTATTTGCCGATGAGATTACGGTAACGGGGATCTTCCGGATTAACCGCCACGCCGCTATCACCCAGCATGGTTTCCGGACGGGTGGTGGCCACTACCAGGTAATCCTTGCCTTCGGCGGTTTTGGCGCCGTCCGCCAGGGGATAACGCAGATGCCATATGTGAGACTGGGACTCGCGGTTTTCCACTTCCAGATCGGAAATGGCGGTGCGCAGTTTCGGATCCCAGTTCACCAGCCGCTTGCCGCGATAAATCAAATCCTCTTTAAACAGCTGGACGAACACTTCCTTCACTGCGTTGGACAGCCCTTCGTCCATGGTAAAGCGCTCGCGATCCCAATCCACCGACGCGCCCAGGCGACGCATCTGGCGGGTAATGGTGCCGCCGGATTCCGCCTTCCACTGCCAGATTTTCTCGATAAAGGCCTCGCGGCCGTAATCGTGACGGTTTTTGCCCTCTTCCGCCGCGATTTTGCGTTCCACCACCATTTGCGTGGCGATACCCGCATGATCGGTGCCCACCTGCCACAGGGTATTTTTGCCCTGCATGCGCTGGTAACGCACGATGATATCCATAATGGTCTGCTGGAAGGCATGGCCCATGTGCAGACTGCCGGTCACGTTCGGCGGCGGGATCATGATGCAGAAGCTTTCTTTGCCGGGATCGTTGTTCGGTTTGAAATAGCCCTGTTTTTCCCAATGCTCGTAAAGCGGCTGCTCAATATCGTGCGGGTTATATGTCTTTTCCATTATGCGTCGTATTTCACTGCGTTGGCGGCGTGGCCGTGGTCAATTGGAAGCCGACGCTGCGATAGGCTTTATAGCGATCGCGCGCCAACTGTTTCATATGGTCTTCATGAGGGACGAAGTCTATCACTTCATGGAAAGCGGAGGCAAAATCGGCACAGTGCGGCAGCAGGCTGATTAACAGCTCGCGCGGCGCGTTGCCCCGGCGCCCGGGCCAGCAAATTTCCACCGGCGCGCCGTAACGGGGACCTTCCCCCGCCAGATTATGCGGCACAAAGGATTCCGGCTCCCGCTGCCATAAGGCTTCGTCCAGTTTTAATGCCTGCTCCTCGTCCTCACAGGCCACCAGCACCCTTTTCCCGCCGCGCCAGCGGGCAGCCGCCAGTTCACAGGCCAGCCGTTCCACGGCGGTCAAACCGTCCTGGAGTTCGTCCTGGTCAAGCAGATAAAAGGTCGCGTTTTTCATGTACCGTTTTCAAAGAACCTGAGAGGGGGAGACAAAAAAATAACGGGCGACCTGAGCCGCCCGGTAAAGCATATACTCAAAATAATTCGAGTTGCAGGAAGGCGGCGACACAGCGAACCCCCAGGAGCTTACTCAGGTAAGTGACTGGGGTGAGCGAGGAAAGCCAACGCACCTGCGGCTTGAAGTATGACGAGTATACCTTTTTTGCGCTTATTCGTCACCGTTCAGTCCGGCGCGATTGAGCAGAAATTGCGCCAGCAGCGCCACCGGCCTGCCGGTAGCTCCTTTGGTCTTGCCGGAGCGCCAGGCGGTGCCGGCGATATCCAGATGTGCCCAACTGAATTTACGGGCGAACCGCGCCAGGAAACAGCCGGCGGTAATGGCGCCCCCCGGACGGCCGCCGATATTGGCCATATCGGCAAAATTCGATTCCAGCTGCTCCTGATATTCGTCTCCCAGCGGCAGACGCCAGGCGCGATCGCCGGACTGTTCGGCGGCGGCGATCAGCTCATGGGCCAGGGGATTGTGGTTCGACATCAGGCCGGTAAGATGATGCCCGAGCGCAATGACGCAGGCCCCGGTGAGGGTGGCCACGTCAATCACCACTTCCGGATCGAAGCGTTCCACATAGGTCAGCGCGTCGCACAGCACCAGCCGCCCTTCGGCATCGGTATTCAGCACTTCCACCGTTTGTCCCGACAGGGTAGTCAACACGTCGCCGGGGCGGAAGGCGCGACCGTCCACCATATTCTCGCAGCCCGCCAGCACGCCGACGATATTCAGCGGCAGCTCAAGTTCCAGCGCCATGCGCATCACGCCGTACACGGTGGCGGCGCCGCACATGTCGTATTTCATCTCGTCCATGCTGTCGGCGGGTTTGATGGAGATACCTCCGGCGTCAAAAGTCAGACCTTTGCCCACCAGCACAATCGGCTTGGTTTCCGCATCCGGACTGCCCTTATACTCAATCACCGACATCAGCGATTCATTTTGCGACCCCTGGCCCACCGCCAGATAGGCGTTCATGCCCAGCTCTTTCATCTGCTGCTCGCCGATGACCCGGGTGGTGGTGGTTTTGCCGAACCGATCCGCCAATTGGCGCGCCTGGGAGGCCAGATAAGCCGGGTTGCAGATATTGGGGGGCATATTCCCCAAATCCTTGCAGGCCTTGATGCCGGCGGCAATGGCCAGGCCATGTTGAATGGCGCGTTCGCCGCCGGTGAGTTCGCGGCGGGTGGGGACGTTAAAGACCATTTTACGCAGCGGTCGGCGCGGTTCGACCCGGTTGCTTTTAAGCTGATCGAAGGTATAAAGGGATTCTTTGGAGGTTTCCACCGCCTGGCGGACCTTCCAATAGGTGTTTCGCCCTTTGACATGCAATTCGGTCAGGAAGCAGACAGCCTCCATGGAGCCGGTGTCGTTCAGCGTATTGATGGTCTTCTGGATGACCTGTTTATATTGGCGTTCATCCAGCTCGCGTTCTTTGCCGCAGCCGATGAGCAGGATACGTTCGGACAGCACGTTAGGAACATGGTGCAGCAGCAGCGTCTGCCCCACTTTTCCTTCCAGTTCGCCGCGGCGCAATAGAGCACTGATATAGCCGTCGCTGATCTTGTCGAGCTGTTCAGCGATGGGAGACAGGCGGCGCGGTTCAAATACGCCGACAACTATACAGGCACTGCGTTGTTTTTCCGGGCTACCGCTTTTTACACTGAACTCCATGCACACTCCTGAATCTTAAAGACAAAGACGGCCAACGGAGATAAAATAGACCTTTCCCTATCTTATCCCCCGCCTTTGCATTAACTCTATGTGTTAATCTAAACGACGCAAAGGACGTTATTCCGGCAATAATCAGTGCGTTCTCATAGCACGGCCGAACGCTTAATGTTGTTATACTCTATCTAGCGATAAAGGTGGCTAATTGATACGTATTATTGGTGGATTAGCAAAGAAATTATCGATTTTCCTGCAAAAAGACAAGTTTTCACAGGCGAAAGAAGCGTGATCATCATTAGATATCTGGTTCGGGAAGTTTTCAAAAGCCAGCTCGCCATCCTGTTTATCCTGCTGCTGATTTTCTTCTGTCAGAAGCTGGTAAGGGTGCTGGGAGCGGCGGTTGACGGCGATATCCCGACAAACCTGGTGTTATCCCTACTGGGTTTAGGGGTGCCGGAAATGGCACAATTAATTCTTCCTCTCAGCCTGTTCCTTGGCTTACTGATGACCCTGAGCCGGTTATACACCGAAAGCGAGATTACGGTGATGCACGCCTGTGGTCTGGGTAAGAGCGTTTTGGTCAAAGCGGCGCTGGTTCTCAGCGTGCTGACGGCGATTTTCGCCGGCGCCAATGTTATCTGGCTCTCCCCGTGGTCCGCTCGTCACCAGGACGAAGTCCTGGCGGAGGCCAAGGCCAATCCCAGCATGGCGGCCATGGTGGAAGGGCAGTTCCAGGCGGCGCAAAACGGCAACTCGATACTGTTTGTCGGCAATGTCAAAGGACAACAGTTTCAGAACGTATTCCTGGCCCAGCTGCGGCCTAAAGGCAATGCGCGACCCTCGGTGGTGGTAGCGGATCAGGGACATATGACCCAGCGCGCCGACGGTTCGCAACTGGTGATGCTGGATAAAGGCACCCGCTACGAAGGCACCGCGCTGCTGCGGGATTTTCGTATCACCGATTTTACCCAATACCAGGCGGTGATAGGTCACCAAGAGGTGTCGGTGGACAACACCGACGCGGAACAGATGACCATGCATGAACTCCGCCACTCCTCCGACCCGGCGGCCAAGGCGGAAATGCAGTGGCGCCTGACCCTGGTGGTATCGGTATTCATCATGGCAATCATGGTGGTGCCGCTCAGTGCGGTTAATCCCCGGCAGGGCCGGGTGATGAGTATGCTGCCGGCCATGCTGATGTACTTGATCTTTTTCCTGCTGCAAAGCTCGCTGCGTTCCAACGGCGCCAAAGGTAAACTCGACCCGATGATATGGATGTGGCTGACCAACCTGGTCTACCTGGGCATTGCCGTGCTACTTAATCTTTGGGAAACCGTGCCGGTGAGAAGACTACGCGACGGATTACATTTCAGAGGAGCGGTTTGATGTTTGGAGTACTGGACCGCTACATCGGTAAAACGATTTTCAACACCATCATGATGACCCTGTTTATGCTGGTATCGCTCTCCGGCATCATCAAGTTCGTCGATCAGCTGCGTAAAACCGGCCAGGGCGACTATTCCGTCGTCGGCGCCGGGCTTTACACGATATTGAGCATCCCGAAGGATATCGAGATATTTTTTCCCATGGCGGCGCTGCTCGGCGCGCTGCTCGGCCTGGGCACGCTGGCGAGCCGCAGCGAGCTGGTGGTGATGCAGGCCTCGGGTTTCACCCGTATGCAAATCGCCGCCTCGGTGATGAAAACCGCCATTCCGCTGGTGCTGCTCACCATGGCCATCGGCGAATGGGTGGCGCCGCAGGGTGAACAGATGGCGCGAAATTACCGTTCGCAGGCCCTCTACGGCGGTTCGATGCTCTCGGTGCAAAACGGCTTATGGGCAAAAGACGGCAGCGACTTTATTTATATTGAACGGGTGGTGAGCAACAGCGAATTGTCCGGGGTGAATATTTACCATTTCAACGCGCAAAACCGGCTCCAGTCGCTGCGCTATGCCGCCACCGCCAGTTTTGCCGACGGCAGCTGGCGCCTCTCCCAGGTGGACGAATCCGATTTGACCGATACGCAGCAGATCTCGGGCCATCCCCAGCAGATCTCCGGCCGCCAGATGCTCAGCGGCGTCTGGAAGACTAATCTCACCCCGGATAAATTGGGGGTGGTGGCGCTGGATCCGGATGCGTTATCCATCACCGGCCTGCGCGATTATGTCAGATACCTCAAGCAAAGCGGACAGGAGTCCAATCGTTATGAGTTGAATATGTGGGGCAAGATCTTCTCTCCCTTCTCGGTAGCGGTGATGATGCTGATGGCGCTGTCGTTTATCTTCGGTCCGCTGCGCAGCGTGGCGATGGGGGTAAGGGTGGTGACGGGGATAAGCTTCGGGTTTTTGTTCTATGTTCTGGATCAGATCTTCGGGCCCCTAAGCCTGGTATACAGTCTGCCGCCGCTGTACGGGGCATTGATTCCCAGCATGGCGTTCCTGATTATCAGCGTGGGACTGTTGCTTAAACGGCGTTAATCGCGACGAGGCGCTATACCCTAAATAATTCGAGTTGCAGGAAGGCCAGCGCACCTGCAACTTGAAGTATGACGGGTATAACAGGCATATCCCTGTTAGCGCCGGCTAGTGGTGAAGACCTCATTGCATCGACCTTCAGGTTGTTATCAGCCGTTACGGCCGCGAATCATTTATTTTATACTTTCAACAAACAGCACTTTGGTCAGGTCGCGCAGCCATTTATGACAGGGCGAATGGTTGTGCTTTGAGTGCCAGGCCTGGATGATGCTGCGCTTGCCCAAATCAAAATCGGCGCTGAAAAATTCCACCGCGATGTTCAGTTTGCGCAAATTCTTCACCACGAAATCCGGCACGATGGCCAGGGCGTCGGAATGGGTGATGGCATTCATGGTGGCCATATAACCGGGCGTAGCCCCCATGACATGGCGGGCGGACCAGAAATACTTCATCGCCTCATCCGTACCGGACGGGTATTTCTCCTTGGTCTGGACAAAATGATATTTCAGCAAATTATCCATGCTTTTATCCGTACTGAGAATCGGATGCCCGCAGCGACACATAAAATAACACTTAGCGGAGTGAATGGTACGGATGGTGATCTCCGGATTCAGATCGCGCATTTCACCTATGTATAAATCGATATCGTTTGACCGTAAAAAATCGTCATCAAACTCCGAGTCATGAACCATATTGATAAATACATTTGGCGCGCTTTTCTGTATTTCCCTGAATAATGTGGCATTGAGAGTAAAAACAATGGTGGCGTTCGCCGCAATGGTGAATGACACATTGGTGGTATGAGGTTCGAAGGCCATATTGGTATTCAACATGGACTCAATGCGGTTAACCAACTGCCGCACGTCCTCCTTCAGCGCAATCGCCCTCGGTGTTGGAATCAGTTTGGTTCCGCTGCGGACCAGTATGGGATCGTTAAACAAGGCCCGAATTTTATTTAACGACTTGCTGATGGCTGGTGCGGTGACGTTCAGTTTCCTGGCCGCCAGATTAACGCTGCAGTCTTCCAGCAGCGCATTGAGTACAACCAATAAGTTAAAATCAAAATTATTCATATTTTAGTCATAATTAGCATCGCAGGTTTGAGGGATATTCGTTAGGTAACGAATACAAAGGCACTTAAAATTATAATCTTCATTCTCCTCTACATAACTCATTAGCATGAGAACAATTGACTAACTGCTTTTAGTGGCTAATGATTTTATCTTTTATTTTTTAATAATGACAAGGCTAAAATACTCCTTGCGGAGTACCTTAGCCCCTCATTAACATATTGGACCGACCGCGAACGGGCATTATTGCTGGCATGTCCCGCTATTTTTGATATGCTGAATAATATTGTTAAATGGTTTTTAATAGCAGATTAATAATATTATTTGAACTATGTGAAAGACCCTTATTTATAATATACCCAATGGATTTCGAATTGCAGCAAGGCGGCAAGCTCGCTTACCCCAAGAGCTTAGATAACCAAGTGACTGGGGTAGGCGAGCACAGCCAACACAGCTGCAAT
The DNA here is from genome assembly GCF_018449575.1 of Sodalis sp. dw_96. GTDB lineage: Bacteria > Pseudomonadota > Gammaproteobacteria > Enterobacterales > Enterobacteriaceae > Acerihabitans. Next base: position 14,165 of record NZ_JAAVUT010000037.1, read on the forward strand.
TTGAAAGATGATGGGTATCTGCATATTGCATGATAATAGGATCTTGCTCCATCGGAAAAAGTGCTGAATGTCCATCCTGTTGACGTTATTGTGGGTATATATACCCTAAATAATTCGAGTTGCAGGAAGGCGGCAACGCAGCGACAAATCTGTTTGGAACAGATTTGAACAGCGCTTGCGATGGCCCGCAGGGTGAACCTCAGGGATGAGGTTCATCTATCCCCAGGAGCTTACTCAGGTAAGTGACTGGGGTGAGCGAGGAAAGCCAACGCGCCTGCAACTTGAAGTATGACGGGTATAAGGACTGTGGCAGTCAATGTGGCAAGACCATTGCCCACGGCGGGCAATCGTTTTAGCATGGTAACCGTTTTGGGACGTCGGTTCATCAAGACCCTGAATCGCCGATGTGATAACAACATTGCGAGGATACTCATGACCCATTTATCCCTGATACCCGGCTCGGTCGCCGTTATCACCGGCGGCGCGTCCGGCATAGGCCTGGCCGCCGCCAAACGTTTCGCCCAGCGCGGACTGCGCGTCTGCATTGCCGACCTGGAGGCCGAACGCCTCGCCCATGCGGCCGAAGAACTGGCCGCACTGGCGGCACGAGGCAAGCAGGATGTCTTCACCTTCCAGGCGGACGTCAGCCAGCCGGATTCCCTGGTGAGCCTGCATGATGCCGTTGCCCAGCGCTTCGGCGGCACCGACGTGCTGATGAATAACGCCGGCATCCAGCCCGGCAGCGGCGTGTTCGGTCCGGCGGAAAACTGGCGGCGCATACTGGAAGTAAATTTATACGGCGTCATCAACGGCACACAGATTTTTGTGCCTGACATGATAGCCCGCGGCCGACCGGGCCTGGTAATCAATACCGGCTCCAAGCAAGGCATCACCACGCCGCCGGGAGACCCGGCCTATAACGTCGCCAAGGCCGGCGTAAAGGCCTTTACCGAGGCATTACAGCATGAGCTGCGCAATACCGAAGGATGCCGTCTCAGCGCCCATTTGCTGATCCCGGGATTTGTGTTCACCGAACTCACCCGCCGTGGCCGCGTCGAAAAACCCGCCGGCGCCTGGACCCCGGGCCAGACCGCTGATTTTATGATGGAGCGGCTGGATGCCGGAGATTTTTACATACTGTGCCCGGATAACGACGCGCCCCGTTCCCTGGATGAAAAACGCATTCTATGGGCCGCCGGCGATATTATTGAAAACCGACCGCCGTTGTCCCGCTGGCATCCGGATTACGAATCGGCGTTCAACGCGTTTCTCAAGCAGCCGCGCCGATAACGCCGCCGTCAGGAAATGAAGTTCTTGCCCTGTTTCAGCACCAGGTTGCAGGCTTTGTATTTCACCTTCTGCCCCAGCTGCGACGAGCCGAGATCCTTCAGGTTCAACTGACCGCCTTGGGCGGTATTCAACACCCCGCCGAGACCCTGCTGATAGTCCTGGCTCTTGGCGTTGGACGGGCTGGATATCCCCAGTTTGCCCATCAGCTTATCTTTGATTGCCGTAGTGCCGGTATCCGACAGTAGATTGTTTTTTGCGCAGTACTCCAGCACCCCGGCGGCATTGGTCATGGTGCCGGCGCTCAGGGCTTTATCGCCGCCGCCCAGCAACCCGGCCAGGGAGGCCGCCGAATTGCCTTGCGTGGCGGTGGTACCGCTACTCGCGGCGCCGCCTGATTTGCCGAGCGCGCTGTTAACCGAATCCATCCAGTTGGCCGCCAGGGCCAGTCCGGGTGCCAAAGCCGCCATCAAAGCCAGCGATAGAAAGTGATGCCGCAGGGTGATTGTCATGGTCAAGTTCCTGTTTAACATAAGCATAAAAAATGAAAGCGTATTATTCCATGGGTACCTTTTTCCGACGTTAGTATGCCGGACAAGTTCATGCCCAAAAGAGAACAGACCAAAGAATGGGCGATTATTGCAGGATTTCGGATAATTCTAGGCGCCCGTCCTCCCCTGGCATTCTTTAACGGTCATGGAACCGGTGCCGGTGTTATCTTATTACCCAGGGAAAATACCCATAACAGGAGAGGAGTATGCCGGAAGGCCCTGAAATTCGGCGCGCGGCCGATACCCTGATGAAGGCGGTAGGCGGCCGGGAGATCACCCTGGCGTGGTTTGCCTTCCCGCATCTGAAACCGTTTGAATCCCAATTAAAGGGTCAACGCATCGAGAACATAGAGACCCGTGGCAAAGCGCTGCTGACCTGGTTTTCCAACGGACTGGTGCTGTACAGCCATAACCAGCTCTACGGCGTATGGCGGGTGGTTAAGGCCGGAGAAACGCCGGTCACCAAACGCGACCTTAGGGTTCGCCTGGAAAATGAACAGTTTGCCATCCTGCTCTACAGCGCGTCCGATATTCAGATCCTGGATGCCGACGCGCTGGCGGCCCACCCGTTTTTACTGCGCATCGGCCCCGATGTGTTGGATCCGGCCCTTACGGTGGAGGAGACCCGAACGCGCCTGCTGTCGCCGCGCTTTCGCGGGCGCCAGCTCGGCAGCCTGCTGCTGGACCAATCTTTTATCGCTGGATTAGGCAACTATCTGCGGGTGGAAATCCTCTGGCAGGCTGGACTGGCGGCGGGGGTGAGGGGAAGGGAACTGAGTACTGAACAGCTCGACAGGCTCTGTGAGGCGATTGTGGCTATTCCCAGGCTATCCTATGCCACTCGCGGCACCATGGACGACCCGCTGGATGAAGGGAAGTACCATGGCGCCCGCTTTCAGTTCAAGGTGTTTCACCGCACAGGACGGCCTTGTGAACGTTGCGGGCACCCGATTGAAAAAACCACCCACGGATCGCGCCCGTTTTACTGGTGTCCTGTTTGCCAGCATGACTAAGGCGTGATCCAGACCGGGGTGCGGGCATTTTTTCAGCAATCAGAGTGACTTCGCCCGGATTAGTCTTGCGCGGGGACGCGTTAACGGTATAATGCACCTCGTTTTCCGTGTACGACTTCAGTGCCGAAGTGGCGAAATCGGTAGACGCAGTTGATTCAAAATCAACCGCCTTCGGGCATGCCGGTTCGATTCCGGCCTTCGGCACCATTAGTACACAATCAGGTCACCCAAGGGTGGCTTTTTTTGTGTCTGGAATTCTCTGCTCTGCCTCTGTCAGTTTGG
>NZ_JAAVUT010000038.1 GCF_018449575.1 Sodalis sp. dw_96
CAGCCGCCCCATCAGCGTCCCGTCGCTTGAACCAAGGTTTAAGCGAAACCCCAGATCCACAATTCCATTCCTCCCTCCGCACTACCGTGGCACAATTTTTCTTTTTCTTTGGAGAAAAGCCGGTGCTGATAGGCTACGTTCGTGTATCAACAAATGAGCAAAATACCGAGTTGCAGCGAAATGCGTTAAAAAGCTCAAATTGTGAGCTGATTTTTGACGATAAAATCACCGGTACGGCCACCGACAGGCCGGGGTTGAAGCGGGCCATGCGGGCGCTTTCTCCCGGTGATACCCTGGTGGTCTGGAAACTGGATCGTCTTGGGCGCAGCGTTCGACACCTGATTACGCTGGTGGAGGATCTGAAAAGTCGCGGCATCCATTTTCGCAGCCTGACCGACAGCATTGATACCAGTACCTCTATGGGACGGTTCTTTTTTCATGTAATGAGCGCGCTGGCTGAAATGGAGCGTGAGCTGATCGTGGAACGAACGCTTGCGGGGTTGGCGGCGGCTCGCGCGGAGGGGAGGATCGGCGGCAGACGCCGCATTATGACAGAACAAGTGATAAACAGGGCGCGCCGTATGTTTGCCAACGGCGCGACCTTGCAGCAGGTGGCGCTGATATTGGAGGTTTCTCCCAAAACTATTTATCGTTATATCCCGGCGCGGGAGCAACAGGCTGGTTTTACTCAATGATCACCTCTTAATATGAGGCATATGGGCCTTATCGGCCCATCAAAATGAAGCAATAATTGATTCAAGTCATTTTTAACCTTTAGTTTCATAAAACAGCAATTGATATAAATCATATTTCCCCGCAATGCCCATCCCCTTTTAATAGCCAGTCCATCAAACATGCCCCGGATTTTATCGCCGCTATGATTCCTAATAATCGTCAAGGCTGTCCTCAACCATCCCCCGGTATTTAAAGCACAACACCCGCCTCCAAAACAAAAATGTGATATTCGGCAGCGAATTTTTCACATCCCTATTTTTCACTTGTCATGATCTGCCGCAATAAAATCCCGTCATAAGGTTTAATTATCCCTTGACGTTAATTGAAAAAAATAACAGGATAAATTTCCGAGATTTGGGTGCCTTAGCTTCGCGATCGCGAGGCGGGTGAAACGGAAAGCCGGTGCAAATCCTTATTTGGATAATCAACATTCCGGCGCAGCCCCCGCTACTGTAAGCCTGACGACTTTACCTTCAGCCACTGTGTTTTATGACATGGGAAGGCGGTAGAGAAGAGTGACGGCAAGCCAGGAGACCGGCCCATCTCATACAGGAAGTACCAATCCCCGGGGTGATGGGAAGGGTTCGGTTATATCTTCACGGTGAGAGCGGTTATCATTCTCCCGTATCTGAACTTAATTTCCTTCCTTCATTGTCGAAAATTGGTTTTTTATTTTTGAAATACCCTAGGTTTTCTTGTTGCAATCAACACAGCCGCAACAAGAAAGATTACGGGTATATACCCAAAATAATTCGAGTTGCAGGAAGGCGGCAACATAGTGAGTCCCCAGGAGCTTACACGAGTAAGTGACTGGGGTGAGCGAGGAAAGCCAACGCACCTGCAACTTGAAGTATGAAGGGTATAGTTGATATTCGTGAGGTTCAGGCATGCATATTGAAGATGGAATTTTACCGCTGACCGCGTGCGCCGTTTATTATGCCGTGACGGCGGCTTTTGTCGTGCCGGGTATTTATGAAATTAAAAGAAAAATCAGAAATAATCTGGCGTATAAACCTTTCCTCGCCATGATCGGCGTCGCAGTGTTTGTTATTTCGGCGATGCATTTGCCGGTGCCGGTCACCGGCTCCAGCTCTCATCCGTGCGGCACGCCGCTGGCGGCGATTATTATCGGTCCGTTTGCCACCGCGGTGGTGTCAATGATTGTGCTGTTTTTCCAGGCGGTTTTTCTGGGGCACGGCGGCATAACCACCATCGGCGCCAACACGGTGTCCATGGGGATTGCCGGGGCGATGTCCGGCTACGCCGTGTGGAAGTTCATCCGGGCGTTCCGTTTACCGTTATGGCTCGCCGCGGGCATGGCCGGCCTGGTGGGGGATTTGGTGACCTATCTCACCAGCGCGTTTGAATTGGCGCTAAGCCTGCACGGAAACGTTCCGCTGATGAAGCAATGGATGATTTTTTTCATGGGCTACGGTCCGACGCAGCTGCCGCTGGCGGTGGCCGAGGCGGTGTTTACCGCGGCGGTGCTACAGGCCATGGTCAGCCGGCGTCCTGATTTGTTGCCGGGAATCTTAGCGAAAACGGGGGCATGACATGTCATTACAGATAGAGACTCCGGCCGAAGAGGCGAAAAAGACCCAATTCTTCGATGGCTTTACCAAAACCATGCTGACGGTGATGTGCGTTATCCTGCTGTTTATCTTTGCCTCGGGGACCTACATGAGTACCCATCACATGGATGGCGGCGGCACCGATAACCATGTCAATGATTTGGCCACCGGCGTGGCGCATAAACCTCACCATCCCTTTGTGGAATTGCCGGGGGATGCCGAAGTGGGGGCCTTTTCCGTGGCCAATTTTTTCGCCGGTCTGATAGTGGGATATCATTGGCTGAAGCTTTTTGGCGGCAAATCAACAGCCACTGCCGGCAAGGACGAATAATCGTGATTCCGGCTCGTTTCACCGCCGACAAATAAGAATAATGATGAATCCGGTGCGTTTGGGCTCTGGCAAAGGAAAATAACCATGATTAGGATGCATTCAGCCATCGGCAAAAAGGAATGTCCATGAACCTGGCGCGTTTCGCCGATGAATCCGATTGCCCTCTGCGCCGGCTGGACAGCCGCGTAAAAACCGTCGTCTTGCTGTCGGGGGTGGTGGTGGCTTCGGTCCTGAGTCAATGGTATCTGGCGTTGGGGCTTTGGCTCTCCGCCATAAGCCTGTTTTCCCTGATGTCTTTCGATCCCAGGGCGCTGTTAAAACGGCTGATCATGCCCATGGGTATCGCATGGCTGGTATTTTTAAGCGTGCTTTTTACCCATGGCAGCCGGCCGTTATTCACCATTCCGTTATATTACTTTTCCCTTGATGCTTATCAGGAGGGACTGGTTTTCGGGATTGTCCTTTTTTTAAGAATCATGGCGGCGGTGACCCTGGTTGCCGCGCTGTCATTCAGCACGCCGATGATTGATATTCTGGAAACGCTGCGGATGTGCAAAGTGCCGCATACCGTGATTGATATTGCGGATATGATGTATCGTTATGTCTTCATCATGCAGGATACCGCGTTTACCCTGCGGCAAGCGCAAATCAGCCGACTGGGGGAGACCGTTTCCTGGCTGCGGCGAGTGGGGGATACCGGCAGGGTCGCCGGCAGTATTCTCATCCGATCCCTGGACAGAAGCACGCGGATTTATCAGGCCATGCTGTCCCGCGGTTATGATGAAGACAGCCACGAACTGCGCTTTTTTACCGCCAAAGTGCCGAGGCGGGATAAATTAATGGGTCTCGCCGCCGGTTCGTTGCTGGTATTGATCGTTTTGTTGAACCTGTTAAGCCGCTAACCGAGAAAACCATGGATATCATCGAACTTTCCGACGTCAGCTTCTCCTATGACGGCGAGCATAATGCACTGAATCGTCTGGACCTGACCGTGGGCCAGGGTGAACGTGTCGCCATCCTGGGTCCCAATGGCGCAGGAAAATCAACGCTGTTTCAGCTATTTAACGGACTATTGCTGCCCCAGAGCGGACGGGTGGTGGTGGATGGCCTGCCGGTGAAGAGGGAAAACTTCATTGAACTGCGGCGCCGGGTGGGCATGGTATTTCAGGACTCGGACGATCAGCTGTTTAACGCGACGGTTTACCGGGAGATCGCTTACGGTTTGGTCAACATGAAGATATCCGGCGAGGAGCTGGATAACACCATCCGCTGGGCGCTGAATATTGTCGGCATGGAGTCCTATATTCACCGCAATCCTTTTAATCTGAGCGGCGGCGAGAAAAAGCGCATTGCCCTGGCCAGCGTCATCGCCATGAAACCGAAAGTCTTGGTGCTGGATGAGCCGTTTAATGCCCTCGATCCCAGGGCGGCCAGTCATTTGGTGCATATGCTGAACGACATCAATAAGACCCTGGGCATTACCCTGATTTTTACCCTGCATGATATGGATATCGTCCCCCTGATGGCGGACAAAGTCTATTTGATGAATGAGGGTGAAATGGTGCTGGGAGGGACTTTGGCGGAATTTTTCAACCAGAAGGCAATCCTGCGTCGTTTCGATCTCAGGCTGCCCCGGGTGGCCCATTTGGCTGAGCTGTTGATGCGCGACGGCCAGCTCGATGATAAGGGATTGCCGCTGACCATCGGCCAGGCCAAAGAGATGATCAAGGCGGCGCTGGAAGCGAAATGACTTCTTTTTTCAGCCTCAGCGAGCCGCTGTGCAAAGCCGGTTAACGCCCATAGTCAGCGAATGGGTTCTTGATGACGCCGGACATTGGGTGCTTTAGCCCGCTTGCTCTCGGCGGCCATTATACTCGTCATACTTCAAAGTTGCCGCCGAAAGACATCGGGGCTATTCAGGTTTCTGCCAGCGCTCTGCGGCCCACTGTGCCTGCTGTTCGGCATTCTGGAAGGTCCAGGCGATAAAACGGCTGATTTTCTGGCCTTGGGCCATATCAACGATGCGCACGTCGTAGGCATCGGCCAGTTTGAGGGCCTCCTGCAACGGCGCCAGGGTGGTATGTTTGGAAATCAGCGAGGTGAACCACAGGCAGTTTTTCCCTTTGCCGACGCTTTCCTGCACCATCTTGCTGACGAAGGCTAATTCACCCCCTTCACACCAGAGTTCGTTATTTTTACCGCCGAAATTTTGCACCGGCGTATCCGCCACCTCGCCTTTACCGAGCTTATGCAGCTTTAGCCGGGTGCTGGCGCGCGCCTCTTCCGCCGAACCATGGAAAGGCGGATTGCATAAAGTGGCGTCAAAGCGTTCGGCAATACCGATGATATTGTCAAAAATAGCGTCGTTTTGCTTTTGGTGGCGCAGCCGCACGCTGTTTCTCAGGGTGGGATTCATCTCCACCAGCATTTTGGCCGAGTTCAGCGAGATCTTGTCGTTTTCCGAGCCGGTGAAACGCCAGCCGTATTCATGCTGGCCGATAATAGGATAAATGCAGCTGGCGCCCACGCCCACGTCCAGTATGGCGATGTTTTTTCCACGGGGTATTTCTCCGCCATTACTGTCCGCCAATAAATCGGCAAGATAATGAATATAGTCCGCCCGGCCGGGAATCGGCGGACAGAGGTAATTCGCGGGAATATCCCAATGCTCGATGCCGTAATAATGCAGCAACAAGGCTTTATTCAGCATTTTCACCGCCGCGGGATCGGCAAAATCCACCGAAATATCCCCCCAGGCATTGGGTTTTACAAACGGCGCCAGCGCCGGGCAATGGCCGGTCAGCGCATCGAAATCATAACGTGAACGATGGCGGTTCCGCGGGTGCAGATGGTTTTTTTGCTGCGGGAAGGTCTTCTTGTGATCCATCGTTCATATTCTCAGGCTGTTTATTCCGGTGGCTAAGATAGCACAATGTCCGGTGTCGGGGGGGATGGCCGGTGAAAAGCCGGAACAATTGATATAGAATGAAGGTTCCACTCGCAAATGGATATGCTGCAAAACACCATGATGACACTTTTCCAGAAATGGGCGGCGGTGTTTTTACTGGGAAGCCTGATGTCGACCTCCGCCGTTGCCGCGAATAATTGCGCGGACAAGCATCGCAGGATTAATGATAATAACAATCTCATCATGCTGGACGGCAATGCGAGGGGGAATATCAAAATGATGGTCTCCGGCATGGTTGGGAAAGACGTTGATGAGCAGGCAAGCGGCAATATCCGCTTCGATCAATGCGGGGTTCTGTCCGATGCGCTTTTTGATTATCATAAATCCGAAGGCAGCGTTATTTTGAAAATGGTCAACCATACCGTCAAAGCGGCGGGCGGCTGGGAATCCACTTATGAAATTGCCGTCATCTTGGAAAAAGAGGGTGCCCAGGCGCTGGCGACCCATAAGCTGGGGAAAATCAATTTTTCCACCGATAAAAACGGCTTTATTACCACGTCGACGGACGCTTTCACCATCAACGATCAAAAAGGCTTCACCACGACGGTTTACAGCTATGACAAACGGCATCGGCTGGTGAAAAGCGTCGCGCGTGGTTCGGATGCGCTGGCGAACGATCAGTACGTTTATGACTACGACAAAAAAGGTCTGTTATCCACCACCGCCTCTTCCAAAGGCTCTACCACCTATCGTTACGATGGTGGGGGAAGGGAGCTGGGCTCGACGTCTGTTTCAACCACCTCCATCAGCCAGATCTCAAAGACGGAAGAGTGCCAACGCTTTGACCCGGTGGGAAATTGTGTGTTGAGTTATGGCGGGGAAACGGAAATATTCCCCCTGTATGTGATTAAGCGGCACAGAAGCACCGCCATGCAGTATCAGTACTGGTAGCCTTTAATCAAACAATGCTGTTCACCACGCCGCCGTCGACCCGCAATGCGGCGCCTGTTGTGGCGGAAGCTTGGGTTGAGCAGGTATAAATTACCAGATTGGCGACCTCTTCCGGGGTTGCCAGACGTTGCAATATAGAGGTCGAGCGCTGTGTGCGCACGAAATCGGCGCCGGCCTCTTCGATGCTGATGCCCGCCGCCTCCGCGCTCTCTTTCAACATGGCTCGGACGCCGTCAGACAGTGTCGGGCCGGGCAGAACGGAATTCACCGTCACGCCGCTTCCGGCGGCAAGTTTGGCCAGTCCGCCCGCGACCGCCAATTGCGCCGTTTTCGTCACGCCGTAATGAATCATTTCAGCGGGAATATTCAGCGCCGATTCCGATGAGATAAAGACGACGCGGCCCCAGTTGCTGCCCAGCATGCCGGGCAGATAGAAGCGCGACAGGCGTATGCCGGACATCACATTGGTTTGGAAATACTGTTCCCATTCATCGTCATCTATCGTGAAAAAAGGTTTTGGGCCGTAGATACCGGCATTGTTCACCAGAATATCCGTCTTCGGCACCGCGTCGGTGAGCAATGCCACACCGGCGGCATCGGATAAATCGGCCGCGATCCCGCTCAGGACAGCGCCGGGAACGTCGGCGGCGATGGCGGCCAGTGCTTTTTCCACAGTGGCTTGACTGCGTCCGTTAATCACCACCGCGGCGCCGGCGCGTGCCAGACCGCTGGCGATGGCGAAGCCGATACCGCCGGTTGAGGCGGTGACCAGAGCGGTTTTACCAGATAAATCAATCTGCATAATTGTCTCCTTGGCGTGGTGAATAGCGATGGCTTGACGGAATATAAGCTCTTTATTATGCGGGATTTGAAAAGATTACGTACCGTGCAGGGCGGTTTTTTCTCTTTTTTGCATTGGCGTTGCGCCAGGGGCGGCGGGTATCCGTGCCGCCGATGGCGTGGGAAAAGGCCGGTCAATCCGGCGTCCGAGTATTTTTCCCATAAAGAGGTCCCTGCGCTGGCGAGGAACGTAGCTGAACTTGTGCCGGCGAGGAACGTAGCTGAACTTGTGCCGGCGAGGAACGTAGCTGAACTTGTGCCAGCGAGGAACGTAGCTGGATAAAACCGGAGATCTCTTCTTTTAGCCTTGCCAGTTCGTCTTTCTGTTTTTCCCTGACGGGGCTGATAGCGGTGCCGGGTATCAATACCGACAGATCTTTAAGCAAAGCCGGTAGTTTTTTGGTTTGCTCCTGCTCGGCAAACCGGCATAACACGTCAAAGGTCAGAGTGACCTGCGCCGACTCATCGCGAACGATCATCAGCGAGTGTTTTTCATATAATTTGAAGAGCGCCATTTTGGTAACGGCGATGATTTCATTCTCTCTGATAAACCGCGCTTTTACCGGACTTTCTTCCTCCCCAGACCATAATATCACCCGATATGGCGCGTGGGGTGCGATTAAACCAGGAGAAACCGTCCGGCCGCGCACCGAACGCGCAAACAGGCTGCAAGCCCAACCCAACATCGGCAATATTAACCACCACATTACGATTCCTTACCCCGGAGGGTTAGCGTTGACGAACGTCGTTAATGCGAAAACGCAATGTCTCTCCCAGACGTTGTAAATCCCGTTGCCACAAAGAAAAAGTTTGGTTCAGTTCGGCTTCTCCCAAGGTGATTCTTTTTTTTCGGGTTTTGATGGCCCCGGCTATCCATGAATCCAGCCTATCTAGCAAAGCCTTGATACCGGCGGAACGCATCCCGGACAGGCCGCCTTGGTAGCTGCGAATCACTAACTGAAGTTGCTGCTGTAGTGCCTGGATACGGTTGAGCTCCAGCAGCAGTACCGGCACGCGGCTTCCCGCCGGGTCGGGGTAGCTTTCAGCAGGAATTGCGTGGCAGGAGGATAAAAACAGGATCCCTAAATTGCGGTGAATTGCGCTTAAGCGTTCCAATATCTGATAAGCGGCTTTATCCCCATGGGTGAGAGCCACGATCATTCGCTGACGGAGGTCGGGAAACCGTTCCTTGAGCGATCGTAGAAAAGCCATTTCGGGGTCCGTTAACGCGCCTTGGCGCAAATCGTGGGTCAAGACGATGATATCGGCGCCGATTGCCTTTTCCCAGGCACCCGCCCCCGGCGTAAAGGGGATATCGAGGCCCGGCGTATCGATATAAAAAGGAACCATCGCCTCCGCTGCCGAGGGCTCATCCGAGCCGGTTGTTGGCAGGGAAAGCGACAGGGCATTAACCAATGCGCTTTTGCCGGCGTTGGCCAAACCGCATATAACAATGCGGCAATCATCGACGGGTCGGGTATAAAACTCCAGAAAGGCTTGATAACATAGTGAAAATTCCGGCGTTTCATCGCACAGTTGCTGCAAGCAATCTTGAGTAGACATAACCATCCTTTAACGATATCGCATGCCGCGCCTGAATCAGCCCGAAATCCATAACCCGCCCGGTATAGGTTATCGGCAGATTAGAGGCAGGGTTTAGTGGGGCGCGTTAAAAGCCAGCGGGAGGGTTAAAGACAGGATAAGGCCAGGGTAACGTCTTGAGTAAAAGCATTGTCCGGGGGACGGTAATGGGGAATGTAATATCAACGTAACGGGGGGTATTAAGGGAGTGGTGGTACGCATATCAAGGGATGGTCGAACAATAAAAACGTAGGATGCCCCGAACCTGGGTCCGAGGCGTAAAGTCTAGCTCATTGCTACATGAAACCGACGCAAGTATGAACCTAAAGACCAGGGCAGTAAACATGATAACAACGTTTTTTTTCGACGACGGCAAGCGGACGGGCCTATGGAAAGCATTGTTTAACACACATCATTTATCCCCGGATAAAAAAAGCCCGCTCAAGGGCGGGCAAGGACTTCACAGCAAAGCCGAAACGCTCATTGATCAAGGAGGATGACGGGTTCCGAACTGCTTATCGAACCTGATTAAATATGAACTCCTTCGGGTAAACATCTGGGCAACCAATTCGGAAATTAACCGAAAGCCAAGTGCTATTTCATCATTTGGCGGTTAAGGGATAATAGTAGTATCCGACATATATCCCGCGCCTGTTCCGGGCTGGCGATGTTGGTAAATCCCATCAGCAGTCCCGGCTCGATTTTGGCCGTCAGACACCAGCGCGACAACGCCTGCACAGCGACTCCGGAAGCCAGGGCATCATCCGCCAGCGCCTCGTCGTCGGTACCGGCCTTCAGCCGGGCCAATAATTGTATGCCGCCGGCCTGAGGTTCGATTTTCAGATGCTGTCCGCAAATCTCCTGTAGCGCCTCCTCCAGATAACGCCGGCGCAGGGTATAAAGATGCCGCATTTTTTTCAAATGACGGGTAAAATGTCCTTGTTCGATAAAATCGCTGACGGTGCCCTGCAGCAATACGGGGCAGTGATTGGCCATTCGTTCGCAAACCTCGGTAAAGCGGGGAATCAACCCGGCGGGCACCACTAAATAAGCCAGCCGCAGGCCCGGATACACTACCTTGCTGAAGGTCCCGGCATACAAGACCCGCCCTCCATCGTCGAGGCTTTTCAACGCGGGTAGCGGGCGGCCGTGATAACGGTATTCACTGTCATAATCGTCTTCAACTATCCAGCTTTGCCGCCGATTGGCCCATTCCAGCAAGGCCAGGCGGCGGGGCAGGGAAAGGGCGACTCCCAGCGGGCTTTGGTGGGACGGCGTCACCACGGCGAAACGGGCATCCTCCGCCAGGTTCTGTGCTGCGTCCACACACAGGCCGGATCCATCCACCGGCACCGGGATGAGTTTTGCTCCGGCGCCGGCGAGGACATCGCGGGCAAAGGGGTAGCCGGGATCCTCGAACCAGCACGTGTCCCCCGGGATCATCAGGCAGCGGCATATCAGCTCAAGGACGGCGGGATAACCGGCGCAGATAAAGATCTGTTCCGGCCCGCAGACAATTCCGCGGGATATGCCCAGGTAACCGGCGATAGCCGAGCGCAAGGGCGCATAACCGCGCGGGTCCGGATAGACCAGGTTCTCCACCCCCGGACGGCGCAGGCGGCTGACGGCCAGCCTGGCCCATAATTTTCGCGGAAAAGCGTCCAGCGCCGGTAAGCCGAGTTGCAGCGGCAGCGGGACGGGACGCGGCGGTCGAAACGCCGGGTCGGGGGGAATGGCCGAAACAGTCGGTCTGTCCTGGCTGCGGCGGGTCGGCAGATGGGGTGAAACCACCGTGCCCGCCGGTCCCCTGGTTAACAGATAGCCTTCGCTTATCAACAATTGATAGGCTGTTTCCACCGTGCCGCGGGCCAGATCCAATTCGCTGGCCAGGCTGCGCACCGACGGGATGCGATCCCCGGGATGCAGCCGTCCGTTGGCGATGGCCTCGCGAAACCGCCGATAAATTTGCAGGTAGAGCGGTATTGAACGGTCGCCATCGAGTTGTATATTTTGATAAGGCATCTCATGTCCTAATCATTCGGCCAGTTCTTGGCCCTATAGATTAGGACATTCATTGCCTATAGTGAACTCGCATTTAATGAAGGCGCTCCTGCGGCGGCCTTCCATCCGATTTATCAAGATGACCGGCTTGCCGGTATCACTTGGGAGTAATAAAAATGAGTCAGTTACGTTTGCCCTACGCCAAATTATCCCCGGAGACCTATCAGGGATTTTTGATGGCCAATAAATCTCTGGGAAACAGCGCGTTGGGCCAGCCGCTCATTGAGATGGTCAATTTGCGTGTGTCGCAGATTAATGGCTGCGCATATTGCCTGGAAATGCACGCCGCCGCCTTACGGGCCGGCGGTATGGCGGAAATTAAACTGGACAGTCTGGCCGGGTGGCGGGTGAGCTCGCATTTTAGCGAGCGGGAGCGCGGGGCGCTGGCCTGGGCGGAATCCCTGACCCATATCTCCACTACCGGCGCGCCGGATGAGGTATTCGAGCCGTTAAAAAGCCTGTTTACCGATGGGGAAATCGCCGATCTTACCTTCGCCGTCGCCCTGATAAACGCCTTTAACCGACTGGCCATCGGCATGCGGCAATAATTTGCCGGAGGAAAGGCCGCGGCTGCGGTAAGCGCGACTTCAGACTGCTGACAAACGTACTCGGAGTTAATCAGGAGGGACAGGATGCTAGAAGAGTAAACCGTCCGCGCCAGGGATGGCGCGGATCGAGCCCCCAGGGACGGGTTCACGGCGTGTTTACGATCTAGCATCCTTTCCCGACCGGGCACTTTGCCAACAAATTCAGGCCGCGGTAAGCGCGGCCTCGGTTTAATCCGCAGTGAAGGTAAAACCCAGCAGCCGTTCGCTCAGCTGCCACAAACGTTCGGCGGACAGGGGATCCACGGCGTATGGCAAGACGCCGTTGAGGTTGAGTCTGGGAGTATCGCCGGTATTCCAGCCGGTGGTCTGATCAATGGAGGCCAGGGGAGCAACGTCGCTATTCTCGCAATAGAGGCCGCCGATGCCGTTGAGCTGCGGGCTGGTGGCGCACCAAACGATGGTGGCCGCGCCCTGCTCGACGGTTTTGAGGTTTCTGGCGGGATCCAGAATGGGTTTTCCCGCGTCGTCAATGACGCCCGCCTCCCTCAGCTCCCCCTGGGACAAATGTTTGCCGAGGCCGGTGTCCAAAATGCCGCCGGGATGCAGTGAAAACGCGCGCACGCCGTGGGGCTTGCCGTAACCGTCAAGGGCCAGTGCAAACAGGATATTGGCGGTTTTTGACTGGCCGTAACCCTGCCAGCGATCGTATTCGCGGTGCTCGAAGTTGGGATCGACGAATACCACAGGGGAAAAGCGGTGGCCCCAGGAGGACACCGAAACCACCCGTGCGCCTCCGGCCTGCCGCAGCGCCGGCCAGAGCCGCGCCGCCAGTTGGAAATGGCCGAGATGGTTGGTGGAGAACTGTGATTCATAACCCCGCTCATCCCGTTCAAGGGGAGAGGCCATGATGCCGGCGCAATTCACCAGCAGGTGTAGCGGCCGGCGGCCGGCGATGAATTTTGCGGCAAAAGCATCAATGGAGGCGGGCCGGGTCAGATCCATGGACTCAAGCTCGACGCCGTCCAGCCCTTGCAACGCCTTGGCGGCTTTGTCAAGATCCCGGGCCGGGACAATGACCGTTGCGCCCGCTGAGCGTAATGTCCGTACGGTCTCCAGGCCAAGGCCGGAATAGCCGCCGGTGACAATGGCGATTTTGCCGGTCAGATCGATGCCTTCAATCACTTCGCCGCTGGTGGAGGCGGAGCTGAAACCGGAATTGATGGGTTTTTGCAATGTGGACATGGTAATGGACTCCTGCAAAGGGTAAGTGTATACCCGTCATACCTCAAGTAGCAGCTGCGTTGGCTTTCCCGCCACTCGGATTGTTTAGGGTATAGTTGTACGGAGGCCAGTGTAGTCCCGACTGGCTGAACGATGAATGCTTGAAAATTCGTATTTATTGCGCGATAGTTCAAAAATGAATGATCCCTTCTCGGATATCCTGCAGTTCACCCAAGCCCAATCCGTGGTTTCCGGCGGATTTACGGCCGGCGGCCCCTGGGCGCTCCGTTTTCCGCCCCCCGATAAAATCAAATTCTTCGCGATAGTGAAAGGTCATTGTTATTTTCGCTTTAACGATGTGGATGAGCCGTTACGCCTGGAAGAGGGGGATGTGTTTTTGCTGGCGGCGCAGCGCTCGTTTGTGCTGGCAGGGGATTTGGCGATGGTGCCCCTGGATGCGATGCGGGTTTTTGCCGCCAGCGACACCAAAACCGTCAACCTCGGCGGCGGCGATGATTGCATCCAGATTGGCGGTCATATCAAACTGAATCCCGCCAGCGGAAGATTGCTGTCGGATGTCCTGCCGCCGTTCATTCATGTCCGTGCTGTTTCGCCCCAAGCTTCGGTGCTGCGATGGCTGCTCGATCAACTGGTGCGGGAACGAACGGCGCAGCTGCCGGGCGTCGGCATCGCCTCGTCCCAACTCGCCCAACTGATGTTCGTACAGATTCTGCGGGTGCACCTGTCCACCGCCGGCACCTTGGCGGCCGGCTGGCTGAGGGCGTTGGGGGATCCCCGTATCGCGCCGGTGCTGCGTCTGATGCACGACGACCCGGGACACGTCTGGCAACTGGGCGAACTTGCCAGGGCCGCCGCCATGTCCCGCACCTCCTTTGCCCTGCATTTCAAAGCGGTGGCGGGAGTGTCTCCCTTGACCTATCTGACCAAATGGCGCATGCGTCTGGCGGAACGGGCGCTGCGGGAAGGGGACGTTCCGGTGGCGGTTCTCGCCCGTTCGCTGGGCTATACATCGGAAAGCGCATTCAGCAGCGCTTTTAAACGCATCACCGGCAATGCCCCAAAACGATACCGCAACGCCTCCCGAGACGCCTTGGACGCCGGAGAAAACGCTACGTTAGCAAGCCAGGGGGAAGCAGCCGGAAATCTCGTGTAACCGGGAACCGGGCCGCGTTGGTAACCGCCGTAAATATCCCATAATCCGGATCACCTGCTAGAATCTTAGCATCCGACCGCGTGCCGGGGATAAAACGTAGTGCGATTCATCTTGGGTTTATTGATTGCGGTAGCGCTGGCGGTGGTCCTCGTCCCTCGGCTTCAGCGCTTCCTGCCGCCGGGTTACGATCCCTTTGCGCCGCTGTCGGTTACTGACCCGCCGACGTTTATTACCCGTTTCAAGCTAAGAGCGTTGGCCGGGGATCCCGCGGCCTGCCTGGCTGTGTTGGAACAGGCGCGCGCCGCCGGACGTATTGCTTTTACCGCGTTGGGATCCACTACCGGTGCCTGTCCGTTGCTTTCGCCGGTACGGGTTCGCGGCTTCGGGCCGGTGAAGCTGAGCTCAAGCTTCCTGGCCAGTTGTCCCCTGGCGCTCAGCAGCGCGATGTTCGTGACGCAATCCGCCTTGCCCAGGGCCGAGACGGATCTTGGTTCGCCGCTGGTTCGCATTGATCATCTCGGCAGCTATGCCTGCCGCAACATTTATAACCGTCCCGACGCCCGGCTTAGTGAACACGCCAGCGCCGATGCGCTGGATGTGGCGGGGTTTCGTCTGGCGGACGGCAGAAATATCACCGTGTTGCGGCAATGGCCCCGGGACGATGCCGAAGGGGCATATTTACATACCGTCTTCAACCAGAGCTGCGACTTTTTCGGCAACACCCTCGGTCCCGACTACAATACCGCCCATGCCGGCCATTTCCACTTCGGCATGCGCGGTTTCGGCATTTGCCGTTAATGTTTTCCCGTCGCTGTTCAGCCGCTATGTGACCCCGAGCGACAAAGGCACTGGCGGACATTGAAGAGCTGTTACAAAAGGCGCATTCTGACCAGGCGCACCGGCGCTATTTTTTTTCCGCCGGACTGCCCGGAAATGCGCAACAAACTCAATTTATTACTCAGTCCCCGGCGCCGTCGGCCGTCGGGGGAATGTTTCACAGTAGGTTTTGTCCATTAGGGGCATTTAAGGTAATTGTATGGTCCGTAAAACTCCCATAGAACGATATCGCAACATCGGCATCAGTGCTCATATTGACGCCGGCAAGACCACCACCACTGAGCGTATTCTGTTTTATACCGGGGTCAGCCATAAAATCGGTGAAGTGCATGACGGCGCTGCAACGATGGATTGGATGGAGCAGGAGCAGGAACGCGGAATTACCATTACCTCAGCTGCCACAACCACCTTCTGGAAAGGGATGGCCGGTAATTATCCGGAACATCATATCAATATTATCGACACCCCGGGGCACGTGGATTTTACCATCGAAGTGGAACGGTCCATGCGGGTTTTGGACGGCGCGGTGATGGTATATGACTCGGTGGGCGGGGTTCAGCCGCAGTCGGAAACCGTCTGGCGGCAGGCGAACAAATATAAAGTGCCGCGCATCGCGTTTGTCAACAAGATGGACCGCACCGGCGCGGATTTCTTCAAGGTACAGACCCAGATAGCCAAACGCCTGAAAGGGGTGGCGGTGCCGATCCAGATTCCGGTGGGCGCCGAAGAGCATTTTCAGGGTGTGGTGGATTTGATCAAGATGAAAACCATCGTCTGGGATGATTCCACCCAGGGTGTGAAGTTCACCTACGAAGATGTACCGGCAGCCTTGATGGCGTCGGCGCTGGAGTGGCGCAACCACATGGTGGAAGCGGCGGCCGAGGCCAGCGAAGAATTGATGAATAAGTACCTGAACGGCGAAGATCTCACCGAGGATGAAATCAAGGGCGCGCTGCGCAAGCGTACCATTGATAATGAAATCGTGCCGATGCTGTGCGGCAGCGCGTTCAAAAACAAAGGCGTTCAGGCGTTGCTGGATGCGGTGGTGGATTATCTGCCGTCCCCCATCGACGTGGCGGCCATTACCGGACATGACGAGGACGATAATGAAATAGAACGTCATTCCAGCGATAAAGAGCCCTTCTCGGCCCTGGCATTCAAGATCATGACCGACCCCTTTGTCGGCCAATTGATCTTTTTCCGGGTCTATTCCGGCACCATCTCAACCGGGGATTCGGTTTACAATCCGGTGAAAGGCAAAAAAGAGCGTTTGGGCCGTTTGCTGCAAATGCATGCCAATGAACGTAAAGACATTAAGGAAGTCCATGCCGGCGATATCGCCGCCACGGTAGGCATGAAGGATGTGACCACCGGTGATTCCCTGTGCGATCCGGATCATCCGATCATCCTTGAACGCATGATTTTCCCCGATCCGGTGATTTCCCAGGCCATTGAGCCGAAGACCAAGGTGGACCAGGAAAAGATGGGTATAGCCCTGGGCCGTTTAATGCAGGAAGATCCTTCGTTTCGCGTTAAAACCGATGATGAATCCGGTCAGACCATTATTTCCGGCATGGGCGAGCTGCATCTTGAGATCCTGATGGAGCGTATGCGCCGCGAGTTCGGCGTGGCGGTCTCGGTGGGTAAACCGCAGGTGGCCTATCGGGAAACCATTAAAAAGACGGTGGAAGAAGTTGAAGGCAAATACGTTAAGCAGACCGGCGGCCGGGGACAATATGGTCACGTGGTGCTGAAAATCGAACCGCAGCCGGCGGGCAAAGGTTATGAGTTCGTGGATGCCATCAAGGGCGGGGTAGTGCCGCGGGAGTATATCTCCTCTATCGACAAGGGTATTCAGGATACCCTGACCTCCGGCGTGTTGGGCGGTTATCCGGTGGTGGATGTAAAAGCCACGCTGTTCTTTGGTTCCTATCATGAAGTGGATTCCAACGAAAATGCGTTTCGTATGGCGGCCTCGATGGCGTTCAAGGACGGGATGCGTCAGGCGCAGCCTATTCTGCTGGAGCCGATGATGGCGGTGGAAGTGGAAACGCCGGAAGATTTCATGGGCAACGTGATGGGGGATCTCTCCTCGCGGCGCGGCATGGTGCAGGGGATGGAGGATATTCTCGGCAGTAAGCTTATCCGCGCCGAGGTGCCGCTGGCGGAAATGTTTGGTTATTCCACTACGCTGCGTTCGATGTCACAGGGGCGCGCCACCTATACCATGGAGTTCAAGCACTATTCGGAAGCGCCGAAAGCGGTGGCGGAGCAGGTTATCAAGAGCCGCGGCAAGTAGTTTGCCTGTGTCTCCCTTTAACACGCTCGGTTTAACCGCTGGTGATCGCG
>NZ_JAAVUT010000039.1 GCF_018449575.1 Sodalis sp. dw_96
CCTACAAGGGATTAAGCCACTTGGGCGGTCTCAGTCCCTTGAACGTACCTCATCGTGAGGACTACATATGCATCAATGCCGTCCTTTCGTCGCTGCTATCAGCCAGCATGAATAAATAGTTTTGCTGCCAAGACTCACTACTTTCAATGCGCCTTGGGCGGTGGTTCATTGGTGATTATTGCCTAGCCATCCCCCGCAAACTAGCTTAACGCCTGCCAATAGTTCCTCAGAAAGCTGGGGACACTCTCTGGTGTCTTCAAATATATTGAAGTATATTTACAACTGCGCCCGCCGTCACAACTATCAGGACGGGGTGGGTCCCGAATCCTTAGAATAGGCCGCATAGCGAGGAAAGATTGTGTTAACCATTTTCGGGCAATTCACAACCCCGCCTCATGAGGATGTTCAAATGGTATTATTTTCTCCTGGAATTAATAGTTTTATTCTCGATCCAATCATCAAAGAAGTTTTTTAATATATCGATGCGACCAGAATGGCTTTTTAGGTCATTTGTGCTTCTATTTAAATTGTCGAATTCAATAAGATTTCTATCAAGATTTTCTGCATTAGCTGGCTCTCTATTTTTACTTCTCATTTGCTCAAAAAAAACTAAAAACTCACGAACCATGTGGTGGTTATCTTCAGGCAATCCTCTAATAAACCAATAATAAACTGGCAAAATACCTCCATTCGCCAATAATTTGTCTTTAGGCAAGAAAATTTGGGCCATTTCGTCAAGTATCTGAATGATACGGCGTAATGCTAATTCAATTTGATCCGCACCTTTTGATTCCGCGGTTGAGGCGAATTCATCGAGGCTTTTCTTTTTAGTTTCCACTGGCTTATCATAATATTCGAAAATTAGTAACTTAGCTGCTGCATTTAAATCGGCACCGCGTTTTACGGAGAAGGCTATATTGTCAATGAAAAAAGCATGCCTTGAGATTTCACGAATTATTGCGGGTGTCTTGCCGACCATGGCATTCCTTATCTCTGCACCTGTTAATGATTTACTCCTATTGAGACGCACAAAAAGTTCATTAATTGGTTCTTCAGAATCAGCATATACACCAACAATTGTAAGTGGAAAGGTTTCGAATAATTCCGCTATTTCAATGTAATTTTCTAATAGATCTTTATAGCCAAGTCCACCAATCTTGATAGAGCTATCGGAAAGAAAATTAAAATCGTCGTTTAAAACAATGATTCCGTCAAAGAAATCGAAAATTGCTTCAAGGCGCTGTTTTCCATCAATAATGGCGTAAGGTAATTTCTTTTTATTTAGTTCAGAATCGCTCCATGTATAATCGGCCATATAAAGCTTTGGAATATCATAACCATTTAGTATTGAATCGATTAAGTAAGCTTTATCTGTATTGGACCAAAGACGTCCGCGACGTTGGTACGGAGGCATCATATCAATTTTCTTTCTACGGCTTTTCCACCAAGTTAAAGGTTTTGGATCCATAAGTTGAATTTTAAATGTGGGTTTTTGTCCAGCCATAGTATTAAACCTCAAATCCAAAGTTACGCTTCATTTCCTGGGCTAACCCATCAAGGTCAGGATAGACAACTGATTCAGTAATACCATAAGACAGTATGGATTTTCTAAAATCTGGAAGAAGTTCCTTTTTTAATATCAATTTTATCAATGAACCGTCAGGAAATTGGTCTTCATCGTAAACGTCTTCCATTGAATCTAAATTTTGACCGAATATTGTGAAGACTCCTCGCTGTGCAACTATACGCGGGCTATTATGCGTACCATACATCGCCACAGCATGTTTATTCATTTTAGCAAATGTTCCGGTTGGTTCATACCCTTTCATTTCAGGATCTTTCGTAACCAAAACATTACCTTCAAAACTTTGATGATTAAGCGCGTGACGATTCCATTTGATGGGATCTAAAATCCATACAGCAGCATCATCTTTAAACGTTATTTTTTGTTTTTTTCCAATTAAAGTGAAGGAAGCTGACATGACTGCGAAATAAAATGCAATAAATGGATTTTCGCTCCAATCTAATAATCGAGTAGGTATCCGGTAATGTTGCATAAAAAATAGAGCGTCCCAGTCATCAGTAAGTTGTTTATCCGTAAAGGGAACACTTCTTTGCCTAAAGCGGATCATTGTATCTCGCTCGATCAAAGCTAGTTCACTTATATTTTTTTTGTAGAATGCCTATAAAGACCAGGCAAAAGACTATAAGAGCTTTGGCCGACACCTCTAAACCACAGAGTGCTATCAATTTCATGAAGCCGTTCTTCAATTTTTTGAATGTATTGGGTAAAGTTTTCTGGAGTAAATTCAATGAGTTGAGCCATAATGTTCTTATGTGAATTATTGTGATTGTATTTCTACATATCTTAGAAATTCTAAATTTACAGGTGACTAACAGCAACTATACATATGTATAAAAAAACATCAGCATGACCTGTAATCCGATAAGAATTATCAACGTTTATATAAAATATCATTTATAACAATAAGTCAATGATTTTAGTAATTTTATATTTTAATTTTTAAATGACTAAAATTCTAATCAATTTCTTTAAATAATTTGTTTAAATTATTTTTTGAAAAATAATATTTGTTTGCCTCGTTTACTAATCGATATAATAGCGGCACAAGCTGGCTTCATGCCGCTAAATTATCAATGTTGGGAAAATAATAAGCAGCAATATATAGCGGCCATTCACCAAGGAATGAATATGAATTACGAACCAATGAAACGTTTGGTGGAAAAAGCGATGAACTACGATCAGTTGGCCAGTCGCAGATGAGCATATTTCTTCCGGCTCTCTTTCAGAGACGCTTCAACCTGCTCCGAGGTTTGTCCCGTTTCGATAGCAGTCGAGGTCACGATGGAACGGACAATACTTTCCTGTGAAGGCATGCGATACGAAGCTGATTTTTGTTTGCTTTTCATAAAACCCCCCATTCATTCGTAAGTTTCGAATATAACGTAGACAGTACATCTTAGGAAGGCAGGTAAAAATTTTGCTGGAAAATGGTGCCGATAATAGGAGTCGAACCTACGACCTTCGCATTACGAATGCGCTGCTCTACCAACTGAGCTATATCGGCATGATGAGGCTGTCATGCGGGGGCAAATCACGGGGGGACACGTTATGCAAAAGCGGTTGAAGAGTCAATAGGCGTGTGTCCGTATGCTGATAAAAAGAGCAGAATGCTAATAAAAATCAACCAATCAATACCCGCTATCATTAACCTGACAGTTTTTTTGTTCTTCTTTTAACAGTAAAGAGGTGGTTAATGAAGTTACAAGGCGTGCACCATGCGGCACTGGCGGTGGCTGATATGGCAAAGATGACGGCGTTTTACCGCGATACCCTCGGTATGCAGGGTCATCCCACCAAACACAACTGGCTGGGCACCGGCCATGGTTTTACCCTGCACCTGATGCCCACCGACAAGCCGCTCGCCTCCACGGATCCCTCGCGGCATATTGCCTTTCAGGTGGAGAACCTCAACGACTGCTGTCGTCATCTGCTGGCTCGAGGTCTGCGTCCATATCAAATGTCCGGGACAATGGAGGTGTTTTGGCTGACGGATAGCGAAGGCCCGCTGGATCAAGGCATCGGCACGATTTTTCTGGAGGACCCGGAGGGCAATACGCTGGAATTCGTGGAACGGCACCGGGGGCTTTTTGCTGACTATGATGACGGACTGGATTGAACGGTCAGATCACGTTTCTGACTAAAAGAACTGGGGAAAAAATCTCCACATGACCGCCGAAACTCCGGCGGCCATGTGTTCATTAAAACAATGCCATCCACGGCATCCGATCATCACCCCCGCACCAGATTATCCCCATACCCAATCCACTTATACGTAGTGAGCGCTTCCAAACCCATCGGGCCACGGGCATGGAGTTTCTGGGTGCTGACCGCCACTTCCGCCCCCAGGCCGAACTGGCCGCCGTCGGTGAAGCGGGTGCTGGCGTTGACATACACCGCCGAGGAGTCCACTTCCCGCACAAAGCGTTCCGCCGCGCTGAGGGATTGGGTGAGGATGGCATCGGAGTGCTGGGTGCCGTAAATGCGGATATGTTCCACCGCCTGGTCGAAACCGGTGATCACCCGGACGTTCAGGTCAAGGGAGAGCCATTCGTCGTGGTAATTCGCCTCTTCCACCGCCACGCAGGTGGCGGGGCCGTCGGCCAGATAGGGCATGGCCCGTTCATCGGCGTGGAGCCGCACGCCCACTGAGTGCATATGGCGGCTCAGGGCGGCGAGAAACTCCGGGGCGATGCCTTGGTGTACCAACAGGGTTTCAAGTGAGTTACAGGCGCTGGGACGCTGTATTTTGGCGTTCTCGATGACCTTCAGCGCCTGGGTGAAGTCGATGGTCTCGTCGGCATAGATATGACAGACGCCGATGCCGCCGGTAATCACCGGGATGGTGGACTGTTCGCGGCAGAGTTTATGCAGCGCCGCGCCGCCGCGTGGGATCAGCATATCCACATACTGGTCCAGACGCAGCAGTTCAGTCACCAGGGCGCGATCGGGGTTATCGATGGCCTGTACCGCCTCTTTTGGCAGGTTGCAGGCGGACAGGGCATCCTGGATGACGCTGACGGTGGCGGTATTGGTGCGATGGGTCTCTTTACCGCCGCGCAGGATGACCGCGTTGCCGGTTTTCAGGCACAGGGACGCCACGTCCACCGTGACGTTGGGGCGCGCTTCGTAGATAACCCCCACCACCCCCAGCGGCACCCGGCGGCGTTCGAGCTTGAGGCCGTTATCCAGAAAGCGTCCGTCAATCACCTGTCCCACCGGATCGGTAAGCAGGGCGACCTGGCGCACGTCTTGGGCGATGGCCGCGAGCCGGGCGGGGGTGAGCAGTAAACGATCCAGCAGCGCTTCGCTGAGGCCGTTTTGCCGGGCATCGGCCATGTCCAGGGCATTGGCGGAGAGGATGGTCTCGCTTTGCGCGTCGAGCCGGTCGGCGATGGCCAGCAATGCCTGGTTCTTGTCAGCGCTGCTGAGCACTGAAATCTGCCAGGAGGCCTGTTTGGCGGCCCTACCCATTTGCTCGAGCATGGAAACTCCTTAATAGATAATCATATCGTCGCGATGGATTACCACCGGGCCGTATTCGTAGCCGAGAATATCGCTGATCTGCTGGGAGTGATGGCCGGCAATCATGCGCAGGGCGTCGCTGTTGTAGCGGCTGACGCCGTGGGCGATATCCTTGCCGTCCAGCCCGCGGATGCGCACCACCACGCCACGGGAGAAATCCCCCGCCACCGCCTTGATGCCTTTGGGCAGCAGCGAGCTGCCCCGCTGCAGTATGGCGGTGAGCGCGCCGTCGTCCACGGTGATGTCCCCTGCCGGCGGCGGCCCGAACAGCCAGCGCTTGCGCGACTCCAGCGGCATCTCCTGGGCATGAAAGCGGGTGCCCACCGGCAGGTCCGCCATCATGTCGCCGATAACGCCGGGTCGGTTGCCGGCGGCGATGACCACATCCACCCCGGCCCGGCTGGCCACTTCGGCGGCCTGGATCTTGGTGGCCATGCCGCCGGTGCCGAGGCCGGATACGCTGTCGCCAGCCACGCCGCGCAGCGCGTCGTTAATCACTTTGACTTCGGCGATCAGTTCCGCTTCCGGATGGTTGCGCGGATCGGCGGTATACAGGCCGGCGATGTCGGTGAGCAGCAGCAGCTTATTGGCATCCGCCAATATTGCCACCAGGGCCGAGAGATTGTCGTTATCCCCTACCTTGATTTCGGCGGTGGCCACCGCGTCGTTTTCATTTATAACCGGCACGATGCGGTTGTCGAGCAGTGCGCGCAGGGTGTCGCGGGCGTTAAGGAAACGTTCGCGATCTTCCATATCGGCGCGGGTGAGCAGCATCTGTCCGATATGGATGCCGTAAATGGAAAACAGTTGTTCCCATAATTGGATCAAACTGCTTTGGCCGACGGCGGCCAATAGTTGCTTGGAGGCGATGGTGGCCGGCAGTTCCGGGTAGCCCAGATGTTCGCGACCGGCGGCGATGGCCCCGGAGGTAACAATCACGATGCGGTGCCCGGCGCCGTGCAGCTGGGCGCACTGACGCACCAGTTCCACGATATGGGCGCGGTTAAGCCGGCGCGATCCGCCGGTGAGTACGCTGGTGCCCAATTTCACAACCAAAGTCTGGCTGCTATCCATAATGTTCTGCCGTTATAATTTTTAGAAAGCCGTGCCTATCTTTGAAAAAGAAAAAGCGCCATACCCTTTATCTTTCGAGCCGCAGCTTGTTGGCTGCAACTCAAATTATTTAGGGTACCTATGCCGCTCAGCATAACGCGATTTACGATAAAAAGCAGGCCCGGCGTGCTATGAGGAGGAGAGGCTAAAGGGGTGATCCTTGAAGGAATCCGCCGGTTCCAGCGTCATGTCCAATGCGACGATATAGGCGCGCAGGCGGGTGTAAAACTGTCGCAGCGAGCTTTCCAGTTTATCCAGCACTTCCTGCTCGCTGATTTTTTTCTCGCTCCAGTGGCCCTCTTTGTCGAACAGGCCCAAATGGTAGGTGTAGGTGTAGCGTTTTTCTTCGGCGTTCAGATCGATCCACCAGCCATAGAACTCCCGCTTTTCCGGCGACGGCTGCATATTGATGCATACCGCCAGACAATCAAAGAAAAAATGATCGTCGCTGCATTGCCCTTCCCGTATGTAGGGACCGAGCGCGGTGAATCCTTTCATTAATCTGCTTTTGGGATGTCCACTGACTAAAGCCATGCTTTTCTAACCTCTGATACCGCGAAAAAAAATAACCGTCTTCTCTATTTAGCAAACTAATAGAATTAATCAACTTAGAATTTTCAGTTTTTTTTCAGCCAATCACGAATATTGAGCAAAGCATGGTGAAAATTTTGGTATACCGGCGCCGGTTTCACCGCTAAAAGGGTGCCGGATGACGAGGAGGAAACAATTAATGTCGCCTCTTCCTTCGGGCTAAAAGGATCGTTTTCCCAATAGCCCGCCAGCATGGGAATCGGGCATCGGCGTCCGAGCAAGCCCTGGGTTTTCAGGGAATAGCGGCTGAGCTCGATTTTCAGCGCCGCGTCCGAGGCGTGGGCCATGCCGATGCGGCTGGCCAGGACATCCATATACATGCCCGGCACACGGTCCTGTCGGCCGGTGTCGGTGAGCAGCGCGTGCACCACCGGGCCGAGGCAGGCCACTCCGCGCAGGCGCTGGGATTCCAGGTAGGCCAGGCGCACGGCGATATTGGCGCCGAACCGAAAGCCGAAGGCGGTGATACGCTGTGGGTCTATCCAGGGGATGTCCGCCATGGCTTTCAGCACCTGCTGATGGAGAAAGCTGGAATCCTGGCTTAGTTTCCACTTGGATGAAAAGCCGATGGAGGGCATGTCGATAGTGAGCATCGCCATGCCCGCCGGGGCGAAATAGTCGTGGAACAGGCGATAGGTATCGTTTTGCAGCATATCCAGCCCGCCGCACACCAATACCGTGGGAAACGGTCCGTTGCCTTCGGACGGCAGATGCAAAAAGCCGGTGAGGATGCCCTCGCCGCTGATGGGGAAGGTCAAGGCCTTGAGCTGATAGCTGAGCCGGCTTGCCGCCTCTTCCCAGGCGCGGTTGGCGAGGGTTTCCGCCTGCTCCGCCAGCTGGTCCCCCGGCAGATGGGGATAAGCGGCGATGCTGTAGAAGTTAGCCGCCTTCAGCCATTGTTCGCCGGACACCTCCGGCTGCGGTTCATCCATGGCCTTTTGCTGCCAGGCCATGCCTTGGTGGGACCATTCGTAAATCCAGTTGCCGGGGCGATAGCCGATGACGGTATCCAGCAGTCGGTCATCGGTGCGTTCGGCCTTACTGGCGGCGATACGGGCCAGGGTTTCTTCGATCTCCCAGGCATCCACGCCGCGCCAAATCCACAGCAGGCGGTTGATCATGCGATACCAGTTGCTGGGATTGGCGCCGTCCAGGGCGGCGAGTACCGGGCCTTGGCCGCCGGGATGGCGGGCGCGCGTCACCAGCGTGGAAGTTTCAGGTAGTTTAAAGGAAGGTTTAAACAGTATCTCGCTCAGATTGGTACCGCTCATTGAGCTTTTTTCTCCGATAAGGCATGCCGCTAAATCGTGTCCCGCGTTAACGGGAGGATGCCTGCCAGATTACTCACTTACCGGCCAAAAAACAAACGCCCGGCAGGGCGGGCGTGGGGATAATACGTGGATCGCCAGGTTGCCCGCGTAATCCTCGATCCATCAGGGTCGTATATGATAACAAACCGGCGGCACGCTGGGTCAAGGATCGGTCGGGGCGCGATACACTCCGGGCGGGGCACAAACGATAACCCTTGCCGGGATGGGCAGAAGACGCAATAAGCATCGGCGGTGCAAAAATACGTAAAGAACCGTTATTTGTCGCTCAGCGGCGGAACAAAGGCCACCGCCATGTCCCAAGGCTGTTCAATCCAGGTATCCTGGGGAATGTCCACCACATAGTCGTCCACCAGCGGCCGGCCGGCGGGTTTGGCGAAAATGGTGACAAAATGTGCTTTGGGATACATGTCGCGGATGGCCTTGGCGGTGCCGCCGGTATCAACCAAATCGTCGATAACGATAAAGCCTTCGCCATCGCCTTCGGCGCGTTTAAGCACGGTTAGCGCGCGCTGGTGCTGATGGTCGTAGCTGGAGATGCACACCGTGTCCACGTGGCGGATATTCAGCTCACGGGCCAGGATGGAGGCGGGAACCAGACCGCCGCGGCTCACCGCGATAATGCCTTTCCACTGCGCTGCCGGAAGCAGCCGCTGGGCCAGTTTCCGTGCCTGAAGTTGCAACATGTCCCAGGTGACGACGTATTTTTCACTCATAAATGCTATCCCAGCCGGATCGGGTCGGCTTAAAAGAACCAGGGGGAAAAAGGTTGCGCGAGATTATAGAGACGCAACCGCCGAAATACCAGCGCTACCACCCTTTTTAAACGCGGTTTCACCCTCGGTTAGCGTAAAGTGGTATTCTTTAGCCATCTTTGGTCACCCTCCGGCCGGCTGCGCGCCACATTGACTCCCCGGCCCGGGTCTTTTGTCGTTACAGGAGTTTTTATCGTGTCTGAACTGACTCAACTTTCGCCACAGCCCTTATGGCAAATATTTGACAAAATCTGTTCCATTCCGCATCCCTCATACCATGAAGATGCTTTGGCAGGCCATATAATCCGTTGGGCCCAGGAAAAAGGATTGTTCGCGGAACGGGATCAGGCCGGCAATGTCCTGCTGCGCAAACCGGCCACCCCCGGTTATGAAAAGCGTCGCCCGGTGGTATTGCAGGCGCATCTGGATATGGTGCCGCAAAAGAACAGCGATACGGTGCACGATTTCACCCGCGACCCGATCCAGCCCTATATCGACGGTGATTGGGTCAAGGCGCGCGGCACCACCCTTGGCGCGGACAACGGCATCGGCATGGCCTCGGCATTGGCGGTGCTGGCGGATGACAGCGTGCAGCACGGCCCGCTGGAAGTGCTGCTCACCATGACCGAAGAAACCGGCATGGAAGGCGCGTTCGGTTTGCAGCCGAACTGGCTGCAGGCTGAAATCCTGATCAATACCGATTCCGAAGAAGAAGGCGAAGTCTATATGGGCTGCGCCGGCGGGGTGGATTTTAAAACCGTGCTGCCGTTGGAACGTGAGGCGGTGCCCGCCGGTTACCAGGTGGTCAAGCTGACCCTCAAGGGCCTCAAAGGCGGCCACTCCGGCGTCGATATCCATCTTGGACAGGGCAATGCCAACAAGCTGCTGGCCCGCTTCCTGTTTCAGAATGCCCAAAAACTGGATCTCCGCGTACTGGACGTCACCGGCGGCACCCTGCGCAACGCCATCCCCCGCGAAGCCTTCGCCACCCTGGCCCTGCCGCAGGAAAACACCGAAAGCCTGAATGCGCTGGCGCAGCAGTACCTGGCGGTTATCCAAATCGAGCTGGCGGCCAAGGAAAAGAAACTGGCTATTTCAGTGGAACCGCTGCAATCCGAGTTACAAGCGCTGACCAAAGCCTGCGGCGATAAGTTTATCGCCCTGCTGAACGCCACTCCCAACGGCGTGATCCGCATGAGCGACGACGTAAAGGGCGTGGTTGAAACCTCTCTCAACGTAGGTGTGGTGTCCATGGACGAAAAGACCGCCACCATCCGCTGCCTGATCCGCTCCCTCATCGACAGCGGTAAAGAAAACGTGGTGGAATCCCTGACCGCTCTGGGCCAACTGGCGGGCGCGGAATGCATCGCCAAGGGCAGCTACCCGGGCTGGAAGCCGGACGCCACCTCCCCTGTCATGCATCTGGTGCGCGAAACCTACCAGAAGCTGTTTAACAAAACGCCGAACATCCAGGTCATCCACGCCGGGCTGGAATGCGGGCTGTTCAAAAAGCCCTATCCGAACATGGACATGGTCTCCATCGGACCCACCATCACCGGACCCCACTCCCCGGACGAACAGGTGCATATCAAAAGCGTCGGCCAGTACTGGACCTTATTGACCGCACTGCTCAGGGCCATCCCGGAAAAAGCCTGAGGATCGGGCGCCCCATAGAGGGGTAAGCTCGCGATCACCGAACGTGCAAAGGACGTGTTAAAGGGAGACCGTGCCGATGGGGTCGAATCGGGCATGGTTTTTCTGCCCGACCGAGTGCCCCATGGCTCGGTAGGCCCGCCATCACCGATCGTGAACCGAGCCTGTTAAAGGGGGACCGAGCCAATGAGGTCGAAGCGGGCATGGTTTTTCTGCCCGACAGAGCGCCCCATGGCTCGGTAGGCCCGCCATCACCGATCGTGAACCGAGCGTGTTAAAGGGAGACCGTGCCAATGGGGTCGAATCGGGCGTAGTTTTCCCGCCCGACGGAGCGCCCCATGGCTCGGTA
>NZ_JAAVUT010000004.1 GCF_018449575.1 Sodalis sp. dw_96
TGCCCTGCATCCCCGCCATAAACCCGGACGCGGAATGATACCCATCCGTGGGTAGAACCATCTTCATTCTGAACAACCTCGTGAAATATGCACATGCTATCCGCGCATCTTTCCCGTCATTGTTTCAGGGACAAACGGCACCGGACAAAGCTCAGCTTATCCGGCCAACAGTCTCAATTCCTTAAACCACAGCCCTTCCTGCGTTTTTTTTCCGGTACATCCGGCCTGCTTAAGCCCCGCACCGAAGCGGTTTTGCACTCTCCCTGCGCCATCCCTATCCATCAACAATAACAACGTCAACAACAACGTTAATTGAGTTAATACGCTTAGCAGGCGGGGATCATGCCGCCGTCCACCCGCAGTACGGCTCCGGTGATATAGGACGCCTGCCGGCTGGCAAGAAACGCCACCGCCGCGCCATACTCTTCGGGCTCGCCGTAGCGGCCGGCCGGAATCGTCGCGAGGCTATTGGCCTTAACCTGCTCCGTACTGATGTTTTCGCGTCCGGCGCGGGCGGCATCCAACTGACCGACGCGGGCGGTGGCGATACGGCCCGGGACGATGACGTTGGCGGTGATGCCCTCACGCGCCACTTCACCGGCCAGGGTCTTTGACCAGCCGATTAACGCCATCCGCAGGCTGTTGGATATCGCCAGATTGGCGATGGGCGCCACGACGCCCGAGGAGGTGCTGGTCACGATCCGGCCCCATCCGGCCTGGCGCATATCCGGCAGCACTTTATCGGTCAGCTGAATCAGCGACGACACCATGGCGTTAAACTGCTCCCGCCAAATCCGCGGCTCTACGCCGCAGGCTTTGCTGGGGGGCGGCCCGCCGGAATTGTTCACCAGAATGCCGATAAGACCGAAATCCCGGCGGATCTCCGCCAGCACGTCGTCAAAGGCCTCGGGCCGGGCCAGATCCAGGAGATAGGCCCGTGCCCGTCCGCCTGCCTGTTCAATCAGCGCCACGGTCTGTTCCAAGGTTGCCGCCGTACGGCCGGTCACCGCCACGGCAACCCCCTCCGCCGCCAGCGCCTGCGCGATGGCGCGTCCGAGGCCGCCACCGGCGCCGGTCACCAGCGCCACTTTGTCATTTATTGCAAAATTCATATTTTCTCTCTTTCTCCGCAAGCTAGGTATTTTTTTTACTGACTTTATCCGCCACCATGTCGTACGCGGACTGCAGGTGATGACGCATCTTCTCCGCCGCCTGCCGCATGTCGCCGTCGCCAACCGCGTCCATGATGGCCACATGCTCTTCGCACCATTCCCGCACCCGCTGCCGGTTTGTGTAGCTGCCGAACTCCAGCAGCCGACGCAGGCGGTTTTGCTGCTGGATAGCCTGCAATACAAAAAAATTGCCGCTGCACTCCGCCAGCAGCTCATGGAAGCTGGCGTCGGTTTCAAAGATCTGACGGCTCTCCACCTGAGTGATGTCCGGATGGGAAATCAGGAACAGGTGCTGCAAACGCAAACGTTTCAGGGCGCGTTTGTCCGCCTTGAATCCCGGTGTCAGCAAATTGGCGGGTTCGATCATCAGCCGGAAACCGTAGCCGTTGCGTAAGGCCACATCGGTGTTGAGCGTGGGCTGGAAACGCCAGCCGTGGCCCTGGTTGCGTGCGATCAGGCCGTCCTCCGCCAGACGCAGCAAGGCCCGGGACAATACCCCGCGATCGGCGTCGTAGCGTTGGGCGATGTCGGTCTGGGTCAGGGATTCGGGTAAAATGCCGGCGATACGATCTTTTACCAGTTGCTCATAGAGTTCCTGATCGGTGCTGGAAGGCACCTCGATTTTTATCCGTTGCAGTTCGTCATAGGGTTTTAAAAGAAAAAATCCCTGATTGCGACGGGCTTCGAGAATGCCCAGGCTGGTGAGCAAATGCAGGCCGGCGCGCACCGGCGTGCGCGATACGCCGATGGTATCGGCCAATTGCTGTTCCCGTAAATGATGACCTGGCTCGAATCTTGCTTCACATATCAGGTCAAGGATTTGATTCGCCAAACGCCGGCTGGTGGCGGTAGAACGCTGCTCCATGGGAATAAACGCCCTGATTAATGTATTTATTGACCTATAATATACAATATCCACGCCGGCGAACAGACAAGAATTGACGCAACTCATGCTCAACAACGGTGCGGGGACGCACTAAAAAAGGGCATTAAGCTGTCTTCATCATTGTATTAATTGACTCATAAAGAGCAATTTAATCATTCGAAAATCGGAGCCCGTTATGATCAAGAAAGCCCCTTTACGCCGCTATGCACTGACGTCGATGGTTCTCACCTGCCTGAGCGTATCGTTTTTCAGCCGGGCGGCGGAGCCTGAATGGGTGGAAAAAGGCCACATTACCTACGGCACCGCCGCGACCTTTATGCCGTTTGAATTTACCAAAGACAATACCATCACCGGCTTCGATATCGATTTGATCAACGCGCTGGCGAAAAAGCTGGCCTTGACCCCCACGCCGCTCTCCATGGAGTTCAAAGGTTTGATTCCGGCGCTGCAAGGCAAACGTATCGATATTATCAATTCGGCCATGTACATCAACCCCGCCCGTGCAGAACAGGTTGATTTCGTGCCCTATCTGAAAATCGGCGGACGGGTGGTGGTACGTAAAGGCAATCCGGCCAAGATAACCGGGCGCGATCATTCTCTGTGCGGTAAAAACATCGCCGTTACCCTGGGGGGAATCGAAGAGAGCCAGGCACGGGCGGACAATAAAAACTGTCTGGCCGCCGGTCTGAAGGCGGTTAACGTCATGACCTTCCCCGCCGCCACCGATTCCGCCGTGTCCGTGGCCCAGGGCAGAGCCGACGCCGAGTTCGTTTCCACCCCCGGCGCGGTGGCGCTGCTGAGCGAAAAAGGCGATGTGTTCGAGACCACCGGTCCGGAGTTTGAATCCGACACCCATATCGGCTTTGCGGTGCGCAAAGGAGATAGCGCCATGAAACAAACCCTGGAAACCGGCCTTAAGGGCGTGGTGGCGGACGGGACTTATAAGCAATTAATTGATAAATGGAAATTTCCCGCTTCCGTAGCAATCTTTTAAAGACCTGAGGTAAAGCGTCATGAGGAAAAGGTATGTCCATTGATCTTGTCTGGCAATATTTGTGTTCACCGGCATTCTTTCAGGGTGCGCTGATGACCCTGCTGTTGACGCTGTGTTCGCTGTTTTTCGGCGTCGTGATGGGGCTTATTCTGGCGTTGCTGCAAGAGTCGCGCTTTAGGGCCGGCCCGGCGCTGGCCTTTGTTTATCTCTGGCTGTTTCGCGGTACGCCGGTGCTATTCCAGATCATCTTTGTCTACAACGTCCTGCCGACGTTCGGACTGCGTTTTTCCGCCTTTACCTGCGCGGTGCTGGCGCTATCCCTGAATGAAGGCGCTTATATGGCCGAGATCCTGCGCTCCGGCCTGCAGGCGGTGAGAAGCGGCCAGCGCACCGCCGGCATGGCCCTGGGCATGACCAACGGCCAGATCATGCGCAAGGTGGTGCTGCCGCAGGCGGCGCGCATCGTGCTGCCCCCGATGGGCAATCAGATGATCAGCATGTTGAAATCCAGCGCCCTGGTCTCGGTGATTGCGGTACAGGAGCTGCTGCTGGTGGCCAACCAGACCGCCAGTGCCAGCTTTCGCTACTTTGAAGCCCTGTGCGCGGCGGGTATTTATTATTTGGTGCTCACCAGCCTGTTTATGATTTTCCAGTCCTGGGTGGATCGGGCGCTGGACCCGAAAAAACGCCGCAAGCCCGCGGGTTCGCTTACGGATCGGCTGATCCGCGCCGCCCGCCAGCCGGCCCCACGCTAAGGAGCCTTTATGGAACCAATACCTGTAATGCCTTCGGATACCGGCAAACCCATGCTGGAAATTATCGGCATCGATAAATTTTTCGGCCATAACCATATTCTGAAAAATTGCTCAATCAATGTGCACAAGGGGGAAACGGTGGTGCTCATCGGCCCCTCCGGTTCTGGTAAATCCACCCTGCTGCGCTGCGTGAATCTGCTGGAGCCGGTTGATGGCGGCGCCATATTTTTCGGTAATCAGGAAATCACCGCCGCCAATGTGATACCGCACCGGGTCCGGCAGGAAATCGGCATGGTGTTCCAGAACTACGAGCTGTTCTCTCATCTGTCGGCGGCGGAAAACATTATGCTCGCCCCGATGACGGTGCTGGGCATGAGCCGGGCCGATGCCCATGACATCGCGCTGGAACTGCTGGGCAAGGTGCGCATTCCGGATAAAGCCGATGCCTTCCCCGACGAACTGTCCGGCGGACAGCAGCAGCGGGTGGCCATTGCCCGCGCCCTGGCGATGAAACCCAAGCTGATGCTGTATGACGAACCCACCTCGGCGCTGGATCCGGAAATGATCCGCGAAGTGCTGGATGTCATGACGGACCTCAGCGCCGAGGGCATGACCAGCGTAGTGGTCACCCATGAGATGGGATTTGCCAAACGGGCCGCCAACCGCATCGTATTTATGGAAAGCGGGGAAATTATAGAAAACGCCACCGGCCGGGATTTCTTTGGCGGTGATGTCAGCGAGCGTGCCCAGCGCTTTCTCGACCAGATTTTACATTAAGAAGGGTGTCATTTTGGCGAAGACCATGATTTGTGCCGAACCCGATATCGCTCGCATGAAACGGGATCTTGCCGCGCTGGTGGCGGTCAATACCGAAAATCCTCCCGGCCGTGAACGGGAAGCGGCGGAGCTTATCGCCCATTTGCTGGGAGATGCCGGTTTTGATCTGAGCTACAGCGAGTATCAACCCGGCCGCACCAACGTTATCGCGGTGCTCAACAATGGCGAAGGTCCCTGCTTCGCCTTCAACACCCATATCGATGTGGTGCCGGCCGGCGAGGGCTGGGCCACGGATCCCTTTACGCTGACGGAACGGGACGGCCGCCTGTACGGACGCGGCTCCTGCGATGCAAAGGGTCCGCTGGTGGCGATGCTGGAGGCGATGCGCCAGATGGCCGCGCATCGCCACATGTGGTCCGGCACGCTGATGGGGGTTTTTGTGGCTGATGAAGAAGCGGCCAGCGAAGGGGCGAAATTTTATGTCCGCAATCATCCGCCGGCCATCGATTTCGCGGTGATTGGCGAACCCACCTCCAACGCCACCTTCTCGGCTCATAAAGGCAGCCTGCGGCCCTGGGTCCGGGTGGAAGGCGTTACCGCCCATTCCGGCACGCCGGATCTGGGCGAGAATGCGATTTTCCGCGCCGGGCAATTGCTGGGTCTTATCGAAGAGCAGCATCAAACCGAAGTGAAATGCCGCTGCCATCCGCTGGTGGGATCCGCCAGCCTGACGGTAACCCGCATCCAGGGCGGCCACGCCGACAATGTCCTGCCCGGCAGCTGCGATATCCTGCTGGATAGGCGCATGGTGCCCGGCGAGGATGAAGAGGTGGTGAAACAGGAACTGGAACACCTGCTGGCGGTGGCGAGGGAGCGTTTCGGCGTGCGGGCAGGGGTCTTGCGCTACCAGCCCACCACCGGCGGCGCCACTGAAACCGCCGCCGACGAAGCCATTGTCCAGGCCGGCCTCGCGGCCTGTCGCGCCCACGGCCAGCCTGAGCCGGGACCGTTCGGTTTCCAGGGCGGCTGCGATCTGGTGCATTTTCGCAACCTCGGCACCAAGGGCATTGTGATAGGCCCCGGCTCGCTGGCGGTAGCGCATAAACCCGACGAATTCGTGCCGCTGGATGAATTTATCAATGCCAGCCGGATTTATCAACAGGTGGCCTGCGCCATGTTGCCGTCGGAGAACGCCAAGTGAAAGCCACTCTTTATCGTGCCGATTTGCACTATCGGGGGCTACAGCTGCACACCGCCTCGTCCGGCAGCATTCCGGCCCTGGAGGCGCTTTATCTGGTGCTTGATGACGGCCACGGCAGTGGCGTGGGAGAGGTCCGGCTGAATATCGCCTACCTTAATGGTCTGAGCGCCGAACAGGTCATGGCGGACGTGCGTCTGTCCCTGACCAACGAAGACTGGTCGTTGCCCGCCGCCGCGCTGCTGGAACGTTCGGAGGCCATGCTTGCCCCTTACCTGGCGCCGACCCGCATGCTCATCGATCTGGCGCTGCATGATATGGCGGCCACACAGGCCGGCACCAGCGTGGCCGGATTATTGGGGTCGCCGACGGCGTTTCCCGTGGCCTCCTCCACCAACCAAACCCTGTTCTGGAGCCCGCCGGACATTTTTCTGCAGCAGGCCGAGGCCTATGTGGATCGGGGCTTCACGGCGCTTAAAGTGCGCATCGGCATCGGTACGCCGGAGCAGGATATCCAGCGTTTGGCGACGCTGCGTGACCGTTTCGGCGACCGCGTTCATTTGGCGGTGGATGCCAACGGCCAGTGGGCGCCTGAACAGGCCGCTGAACGTCTGCGGGCCTTGGCGCCTTTCGACCTGAGCTATGTGGAGCAGCCCATCGGGCCGCAGTGGCCGGATGAAATCGCCCGGCTGGCGGAGCAGAGTCCCATCCCCTGGATGCTGGATGAAAGCGTCAGCAGCGCGGCTGATGTCGATCGGGTGATTGCCCTTGAAGGCAAGGTCTGGGCGCATCTGAAGCTGGTGAAGCTCGGCGGTATCGCCCCGACGGTGCGGGCCGCACGGCGGCTCAGTGACGCAGGCATCCCCTTTATGATCGGGCAAATGAACGAAGGCGCCGCCGCCACCGCCGCGGCGCTTCAGGTGGCTTATCTCACTCAGCCCCTCTATGCCGAACTGTACGGCGCCGACGGCATTACCGACGATCCTGTCAGCGGCGTGACCTACGGGCAGGGCCGGGTCAGTTGTTCCTCTTCCACCGGTCTGGGTATTCATTTTGATGCGGACCGGGCTGTTTTTATTCAGGAGTTTACTAATGCAAAACGTGGGTAATATTGTCCAGGGCAGCCAATCCGCTTTCGCCCCCGAAGAGTATCGCGGCCGGGTGCAGCAGGCACGCCGGTTGCTGACCGCTGCCGGGCTGGACCTGATGATCATCACCGGACCGGAAAATATTTTTTACCTCACCGGTCAGCAAACGCCGGGGTATTACACCTTCCAGGCCATGGTGCTGCCGGTTGACGGCGATCCAATCTTTGTCATCCGTCAACTGGAATACTTCAATTTTATCTCCAATACCTTTATCAGCGACGCCGCCATTTATCAGGACGGGGATAACCCGGTGAATTTTCTGCTGGAGGTATTGCGCGGCCGGGGATGGCTTAACAGCCGCATCGGCATTGACAAACGGGGCTGGTTCCTGCCCATCAGCGTCTATGAGGCCTTACAGGAGAAACTGGGGGTTATCCATGACGCGGCGGGGATCGTCGAACAGCTGCGGGCGGTGAAATCGCCGGCGGAAATCGAAAAAATGGCGCTGGCCGCGCGTTATGTGGATGCCGGCATGAAAGCGGGCCGCGAGGCCATTGCCGCCGGCGCCACCGAGAATGACCTGGTGGCCGCCATGATGGGACAGGCCATTGCCGCCGGCTCGGAATATGTCGGCATGGAACCGCTGGTCTCCACCGGGCCGCGCAGCGGCGTACCCCACGGTACCTGGCGCCGCCGCCGCATTGTCACCGGAGATGCGGTGTTTCTCGAAATGTCCGCCACGCATGACCGTTACCATGCCGCGCTGATGCGTTCGGCCTGGCTCGGCACGCCTCCCGCCGTCGCACTGGACATGGAGAAGACCTGTCAGGAAGCCTTACAGGCGTCGCTGGACGCCATCCGCCCCGGCGCCACCTGCGAAGCCCCGCATCTCGCCTGCCAGCGGGTGATCGACCGCGCCGGTTATACCGAAAACTTCAAAAAACGTACCGGTTATTCCATCGGTATCGCCTTTGCGCCGGACTGGGGCGAAGGGGCGATCCTGAGCCTTTACACCGGCATTACCACCGAACTGCAGCCGGGCATGACGTTCCATATTCCGCCGGCGCTGCGGGTTTACGGCGAATTCACCGTCGGCGTCAGCGAAACCATCGTGGTCACCGAAACAGGCTACCGGGTACTGGGTTCAACCGAGCGTCCGCTGTATCAGTTAGGGTCTTAACCGCCCGCGGGTAGTTCCCTACCCTATTTTATCAAAGGAAATTGCAATGAAAGATTTGGTCGAAAGCCGCGAACGCCTCAAGGGCATTTTTAATATTACCGTTACGCCCTTCACCGCCGGCGGCGACATTGATTTTGACGGATTAAGCCGCAACGTGGAACGGGTTATCGCCCTGGGGTATGACGGCATTCTTATCGGCGGCACCTATGGGGAATTCCCCACGCTGACGGTAGCCGAACGGGCCGCGATGTTCCGCCGGGTGATGGATGTGGTGGATAACCGGGTACCGGTGATGCTGTGCAGCGCCGGTTCGGATCCGCGGGCGGTAAAAGAGCTGACGGCCCTGGCGGGGGATCTTGGCGGCCTGCCGATGGTGACGCCGCCGTTTGTCTCGGAAGTCACCGACGATCAAATCGTCAGCTTCTTCAAACAGATGGCGCCGTTATCGCGCACCGGCATCCTGGTGTATAACGCGCCGGGCATCGGCATCACCCTGGCGCCGCCCTTGTTGGAACAGCTGGCGGATATCCCTCAGGTCGTCGGGATTAAACAGGGCGACCTGAATCCCACCGTCATTGACCAGTTGGCCAATCGCCTGTCGGGACGCCTGCGGCTGTTTTGCGCATCAGACCTGGCCTTCCTCGGGCCGATGATGTGCGGATTCGACGGCATCAGCAGCACCAACAGCGGCGCGCTGCCCGAGCTGATTTTGGCGGCCTACCGGGCGCTGGAACGGGGGGATGCCCACACCGCCCGGGATTTGCACCGTCTGTGGTACGGCTACCGGGGTCTGGCGCGCCGTTTCGGCCAGCCGCAGCTGGTCAAGGCCGCCATGAACCTGCGCGGTTTCGACGGCGGCCACGTTCGCTCGCCGCTGATTGGCGTGGCGGAACCGGTGATAACGCAGCTTAAGGAAGAGCTCACCCGATTGGCGGAAGACAGCCGCAGCGGCGTGGTATTGAAACCTTGAAATCGCGGGCGGGCATGGCATAGGCCCGCCCGCGCACCATGACACCTGGAGTATGTGAGTCTGGTGCGGGCCGGAGATGGCGCCGGCGGAAACCGGCGGATATCTTAATGCCCCGACCGGGCGGTCTGTTTAAGCCAGGCAACCATCAGCGGGTGTGCCGCACCCGGTGCGGAGGTGAGTTCGGGATGTCCCTGCACGCCGAGATAAAACGGATGACCCGCCAATTCAATACCGTCGGCGATGGCGCCGGCCATGTCGGTGGCGCTCACCATCAGACCGCACCAGGGGAGGTATTCCAGCAAATCGGGATTGAGCTGATAGCGGTGGTTATAGCGCAGCCGGTTGCCGGCGCCCAGGATGGATGCCAGCCGGCTGCCCGCACGAAGCCGCATCTCATGCTCCCCGGAGCGATGTACGCCGTAGCGGTTCGGATCCCGCAGCGGCACGAAGGTTTTCACCGGGGCGTCGGGGTCGGCCTCCTGTAGATTGGCCCGGCTGAGTGCCGGCAGCTGTTGCAAGGCGGCGGTGGCCATGGTCTGCATGCCCAGGCATAACCCGAGGGTCGGTATGCCGTGTTTCAGGGTATAGCGCGCCACCCCGAGCTGGCCGGACACATTGCCCATATCCGCCCCGCCGGGCAGCAATACTCCCCCCACCGTCGCCGGTAGGGGGTCGGCATCCGGCGACAGCGTTTTGGGAGGGACGAACAGCACGTCAAGGGCCAGCCCCAGCGCGTCGGCGGCGTCGCCCAAAGCCGCCAGGGTGGCGGGATAAGCGGCGGCCTGGTCATCCCTTGAGCCGATAAGAGCGATACAGATTTTATCCGTGCCGCCGGAGGAATAGAGAGGCGATGAATGTGGCGGGGAGTCGTGCCAGCGGCCGAAGGCATCGGGTTGCCATTCGCCGCCGAGCGCTGCGCCCCCTGAGCGGTCCTCCAGAATAAGGCGGCCCTGGCGGCTGAGGGTATGCCAAAGGCGGTACGGTACGCCCCCCTGCTCCAGCAGCGGGATCAGGACGGATAAGGCGTCCCGTTGCGACGGGCCGATGGGCACCACGCAATCCTCCTGTGCCGCCCGTTGCGCGCAGGCGGCGGGGGTCAACGCGGCGCCGGGCGAGCGGCCGGTCATCCGCTCCAGCCATAGCAGCCCGCTGGTGACCAGCCCGCCGTGGCGTAGCGCATGCTGGCAGGCATCGGGAAACAGGCCGGTGTCGTAGTCCGCCGTCAGATGCAGCAGGGGAAGTTGCCGCCGCGCCGACACGATGGCGGCCATCAGACCATACAGCGCGGGTTCCGGCGTGTCGTGCACCACCAGGAGGATCGTCATGGATAGGTTCCTTTTGGAAAATCAATATAGGACAGGCGGCGCGGATGAGCCGCACCCGGTCAGGATGGACAAGACCGACCGGAACAGAAAGTATGCACAAAACCGACTCGATCATGCTACTTTAAATTGAATAAATTGAGTCAAATAATACAATTTTATTATCCCACTTTGAAGAGGCATCCATGTCTGCAGAATTTATCGCCCGGCGTATGAAACGCGTACGACCTTCTCCCACCGCCGTTATTTCCGATACCGTGCGGACCATGCAGCAAAGCGGCATCGACGTTATCAACCTGGGTGAAGGGGAACTGGACTTTGATACTCCCCGGCCCATCAAGCAGGCGGGGATCGATGCCATCGAGCGCGGCGACACCAAGTACACCGCCGTGTCCGGTACCGAGGCGCTGAAACGGGCCATCATCGGCAAATTCCAGCGTGAAAACGGGCTGGTTTACCAACCGGAGGAAATCATCGCCGGGTGCGGGGCCAAGCAGCTGATTTTTAACGCTTTCCTGGCAACGCTGTCCGCCGGTGACGAAGTCATCGTACCGGCGCCTTACTGGGTTTCCTATCCGGACATGGTGGCCCTGGCGGAAGGAGAGGCGTGTATCGTTCCTTGCAGCGAACAGTCGGGCTGGAAATTACAGGCCGCCGGACTGGCCGCCGCCATCACCCCCCGCACCCGCTGGCTGATACTGAATTCGCCCAACAATCCCACCGGCGCGGTCTATTCCCGCGGTGAGCTACAGGCCCTGGCCGCGGTGCTGGTGGACGCTCCCCAGGTGATGATCTTGTCCGACGATATTTACGAGCATATGCGCCACGGTGCCGAACCCTTTGTCACCCTGGCGCAAATAGAACCCCGTCTGCGGGGCAGAACGCTGACGGTAAACGGCCTGTCGAAAGGCTACTCCATGACCGGTTGGCGCATCGGTTATGCCGGCGGTCCAGACTGGCTTATCTCGGCCATGCAAATATTGCAATCCCAAAGCACCTCCAATCCCAGCTCCATCTCACAGGCGGCGGCGGTTGAGGCGCTGACCACACCGGCCGTATTCCACGCCGATTGGTTACAGCGGCTGGCGGCCCGGCGTGCCGTCGTCATGTCAATGGTTGCTTCGGTGCCGGGGCTCAGTGCAGATCTGCCGCCGGGGGCGTTTTATGTGTTTGCCAACTGCCAGGGTATGCTGGGCAAACGTACGCCGCAGGGAAAGGTGTTAAACAGCGACAGCGATTTCGCCGCCTATTTGGTGGAAAACGCCCATGTGGCCACGCTGCAGGGCTCGGCATTCGGCGCATCGCCCTATATCCGCATTGCCTATGCCATTGACGACAGACGGCTGCAAGAAGCCTGTGAACGCATCAAAACCGCCTGCCTGGCATTACGGTAATAAAGCCCAGGCTGCTCGGTAATCACGTACGGATGGCTTTGCCATTCGCGAGCTTGTTGACAACGTGCCCGGTCGGCAAGGCACCTAATAAGATCGGCGGATCTCCCGCCGGCTTATTT
This sequence comes from Sodalis sp. dw_96, assembly GCF_018449575.1. Taxonomy (GTDB): domain Bacteria; phylum Pseudomonadota; class Gammaproteobacteria; order Enterobacterales; family Enterobacteriaceae; genus Acerihabitans. Next base: position 11,856 of record NZ_JAAVUT010000004.1, read on the forward strand.
TACGGTAATCGATAATAATATGATCCAAATTAATAATCATTGAATAAGTAACTATACGAAACTAATGATTAGCATTGCTAATTAATTAGCGTTAAATTTTCTTTTGCTTCGCTAAACGTATTATTTTTTTTGATCCTTATTAATCATAGTGCTAATAGGTTTCTTGCCCAATCTATCCAAACGGCATCTTTTCAAACAAAACAATTTATTTATACTGGAAACATAAACAGTATAAATGAGTTCAAAGAATGAAGATTATCGCAGACTTTTCCGGCGCCCATGCAATGCTGCCGGTGCTATCGCTTCCCTTGTTCGCCGACCAATGCCGCGCGGGCTTTCCTTCGCCAGCGCAGGACTATGTGGAAAAAACCCTCGACCTGAACGAGTATTGCATTCGTCACCCCAGCGCCACCTATTTTGTTCGCGCCAGCGGTGAATCGATGATTGAAGCCGGTATCGGCGACGGTGATTTGTTGGTGGTGGATCGCGGCGAAACCGCCGGTCACGGCGATATCGTCATTGCCGCCGTCGACGGTGAATTCACCGTCAAACGGCTGTGCCTTAAGCCGCGCCTGGCGCTGCAACCGATGAACCCGGCCTTTCCGACACTCTATCCCCACCCGGATGCATTGGAAATCTTCGGCGTGGTGCTGTATGCCATCCACAACACCCGGAACTAGTCATGTTTGCCCTGGCGGACGTGAACAGCTTCTATGCCTCCTGCGAGACGGTGTTCCGTCCTGATTTGCAGGGATTGCCGGTGGTGGTGCTGAGCAACAATGATGGCTGTGTTATTGCCCGCTCCCGGGAAGCCAAACATCTTGGGATAAAAATGGGCCTGCCCTATTTCCAACTGGGAGAATTGATCCGTAAGCACCGCATCGCGATTTTCTCGTCGAATTATGCGCTGTACGCCGATATGTCGGCCCGAGTCATGTCTATCCTTGACGCCATGGCGCCGCGCACTGAAATCTATTCCATTGATGAAGCCTGGATGGACGTGAGCGGTATCGAAGCCAGCATGGCCTATGCGGACTTCGGCCATCGGGTACGGGACAGGGTCAGGCAAGAGACCGGACTGACCGTGGGGGTCGGTATCGCCCGCACAAAAACCCTGGCTAAACTGTGCAATCACGCGGCCAAACAGTGGCCGGGCACCGGCGGCGTGGTGGCCCTCAGCGAACCGGCACGCCTGCGCAAGCTGATGTCGCTGATACCGGTGGAGGAGGTCTGGGGCGTGGGCCGTCGCATCGGACGTAAACTTAATGCCATGGGGATTCATACTACCCTGCAGTTGGCGGAGTCGAATACTCAATTTATTCGCAAGACCTTCAGCGTAGTATTGGAACGCACCGTACGGGAACTGCAGGGAGAATCCTGTATTGCCCTGGAGGAGCAAACGCCGGTGAAGCAGCAAATTGTCTGCAGCCGCTCGTTCGGCGGCCGCGTCACGGCTTTGGCCGATATGCGGCAGGCGGTGTGCCGCTATGCGGAACGGGCGGCGGAGAAATTACGCCAGGAAAAACAATATTGCCGGCAAATAGCCGTGTTTATCCGTTCTTCGCCCTATGCCGTCAATGAACCCTATTATGCCAACGGCACCAGTGAAAATCTGCTTACCGCCACCCAGGACACTCGGGATATCGTTGCCGCCGCCATGCGCGGCCTGGACCGGATTTGGAAAGAGGGACCGCGTTATGCCAAGGCCGGGATAATGTTGAATGATTTTTCCCCCACCCGCCAGGCGCAGCTGCATTTATTCGACGTCTGCCCTCCCCGGCGCGCCAGTACGGAGCTGATGGCGGTACTGGATAAAATCAACCACACCGGTGTCGGCCGGATCTGGTTCGCCGGGCAAGGCATCGCCCCGTCCTGGGCGATGCGCCGGGAAATGTTATCCCCGGCCTATACCACCCGCTGGGGGGAACTGCCCAAAGCCAGATTATGCTAACCAGCCAGCAGCGAGCCAGCGTTGACTTACAGAATAATATTGTCGCTACCTGACTCCATCTATGATAAATAATCCCCTTGGTAATAATAAAAAATTGATCTCGTCAATCTGGCATTCCTTATCTGCCAGCTCGCTATCTGGTAATATTCCCCGGCGACATGTTAATAACACTTTTACTTAAAAGATGAGGAGTCTCCATGCCGATAAGCGCAGCAGGACACAGAAAGAATATAGGCGTATTTGAAAATAAATATAAAAAATATACATCTGATATTATTATCCAGAAAACACTTATTGGCATTGCCAATTCACAACAGGAGAAAGTGCCGCTCAAGCCAAACGGAATGACTGTTCTTTACGTCATTTCGGCGGTTTTACCGCATCTGAAAATGATAGCGAATACGCCGCCGGAGGCACGCGGCGGTCTTGTCCTATATAATGGAGTATCGCAGAATGCAGCCGACCACAAAGGCGCGTCAGAGGAAATGGCGGCAAGGTGCAATATCCGCCAGGGTAGCGTTCATCCTCCGGCGGATTGCAGAGTGACCCCGGCGTTAAATAATGAAATTTCAAATAGCATTTACAAAGAAATAACTATTACAAATAATATATTTTTTCACTTAGGGCAAAGCACAAGTGAATTCCTTATTCATCCCGTGCGAAAGCTCGGCGAACTGGTGGCGAAATATGACCCGCTGAGATTCCCCTCCGCCGGCGCCACGCCTGCCAGTTCTGTTGCTTTATCACGGAATCCAGTTTATTGGGATAAGAATAGTTATGCATTTATCGTCGAAGATGAATTTAAGAAGAAAGAAATCATTGAGTCATTGGCAAATTTTCTTATCGCCACGAGGCAATTAACGGAACCTCAGATTGAACAATTCGAAACCTTAATGAAAGAAAGCACCTCTGGCTTTCCAATTACAATAACGCCTGTAATGAGATTCGAAGGCGACTTATCAAGAACGAAAAGGATATCTGAGGCGGATAGAAATCGGTATATCGACGAACATATTAAAGAACATTGTGCTTTTGAAACGGAGGTTCTCAATACCAAAGGCGAGAATGAGGGTAAAGTGCTTATTTTCCAGGCACAGCGGGCTGAAAATCCGTTCCGGATGATGTATGACAATACTGATGAACCGCCTTCCCCGTTAATACGTGGAGTGTCCACTGGACTGAATTTCTTTGCCGACATTATGACGCTGGGCTTAAAACCGCTTATTGGAAATATCGTCGCCAATTCTTTGAGAAAAAAATACTACCTATCAAAAGGGGATGACATATGCGCAACAAGACAGGACCATCTGAGCATAGCTGAACTCGCCACTGCTATTAACGTTGAAGGATTGTCATTCGCCCGCCGGGGAAATGCGCCAGTGGCAAAACCCCGTGAGTTGATGCACTCGATCCCCATCCCCGACAGGGCCGCCTATTCTCTGCGCAACCCGGCAACCGGGATTCAGCAGGAATTGCTGATTAATGTAGTTGATAAGAGAAAAACGGCGGGTGCAATCCGAGATGGGGAGAATATCACTTATCTGAAACCCACGGGCCAGGGAGAATTTGTGACCTACCACCCCCGCCCCGCCAAGCCGGAATTAGCGGAAAGGAAAGTCATTGTAAATGAAGAAACGTTAACCTGGCGATATGCCGATGACGTTGGCGCCGCCGATCTCAATGTTCATTTCAGTGAAGGCAAGGCGTTTGTTCATCTTCAGGGAGAGAAATATGAATTACGGATGAATCGTCACCGGCAATATGAAATCGTGGTTCATAAATCATCAGGCGCCACGGAACACCTTCCGGTCTATCGGGAGCCGTTATCACGGAAATGGCACTTAGTTAATTATAACGCTCATCCTGCATTCAATACCCGGCAGCAAAATATCATCAACGAATACCACACGCCTATCGACGAACAATTTAAATATGTAGCGGGACAAAACGAAAATGAAAAAAGGTATGGCGCCGGCATAATATACCGTGTTGAAAAGATTGATGATCCATCAAATGAAATATTGCATACGTCCATTGAAATGAACGGTATGCTGGTGCCGGTACGTGAGCGAATCACAGCGAAAAAACCTCTACACTATGAAATATATCATATTGATAATGTTAACAAAGAAACTTATCCGGTTGAGTTTGACGGTGCTCGCTGGCTTTTTGAACGCCCCACCTCGGTTCATGCATCCAATACGCTGAAAAATGCCGTCACGCGCGATATGCTCACCGACGTGGATGCCAGCCAACTTTCAGCGCCGGGATATAAGGGATTGCGATGGGATGCCCAGGATAAATCCTATTTAAAAGTCGAAAATAAATACCTGGAGATAAAGAAATTAAATGGCAACAGGTACTGTATCAAAGCGCCTTTTAAGGGTAAGCGAACCTATCTCAGATATAATAATGAAAGATTCTCAATAGAAACGACTCGCGAGAGATTGAATAACATTATAACAGAAGGCCTGAGCGGAAGAAAAAGAACGCATGCTTTGGATATTTTGAAAGAGCAGGATGGATTTACTGAAGACAGCGCCAGGAGACTGCTTCAGGGATATCAGTTTCCTAAAAATGGTTTTTATGATGATTATAATTTTGCTCTTGAAATCGAGCAAACAGGTCAAGTGCCTCAGTGGGCTAACAAATTCAAAAAATCCAGAATATCCGACCATGTGGAATCGGCGGCGCAAAAAACAGTTTCGGTGTTTGTCGCCGATCAACCAGAACACCTTATTGAACTGAAGATGGGTGAGAAGATAGGAGAAGGCAGCTATGGTAAAGTTTTCATCGATGCCGGTGATAATAACTATGTGATAAAAAAATACGTTCTTGATGATGATTCTCCTTACATTAATATAGAAAACTTGGCCACCAACGAATCCGACTCATTCCGCCGTTATTATGGAGAGGGCTCAGCAAAAATATATCACGATGGGAATGAGGACTATTATATGCGAATGTACCGGGTTCCGGGTAAGACACTCCAGGAGCTCCCCGCGAACGTATTACCGCCGGATGCCGTAGAACGGTATGTGGATATGCTGGAGAAACTCAACCATGTCGGCATATTACACAGCGATCTGCACGAGGGTAACATCATGTGGGATGAAGAAGCAGAAATTTTCAATCCCATCGATATTTACAATATCAAAGACCAATACTTTAGTAGAGGCGCCGGTGACAGCTTTCAAGACGAGATAGATGAAGAGGAGTGGGGCTATCTGATTGAAGACATTATCCGCAAGATGAAAAGCGACGACCAGGTTTAATCAATCGGTAATCGATATTCGATGATTATCGTTATTCAGGGTGACCGATTTTGGGTCACTTTTTTTGCTGATGATGCGGAAAAACCGGCTGTTGCGTATCCTGGCCAGGGGTTTGAGACTATGTTCAAAAGCGATTTATTCGTTCGATATCTGGCCGCGGGGTGATATTAGCTTTTTTTTTGCCGGAGATTGATTGCTACCGGCGGCGATTGACGGTAAAAATACATCCGCTATGGTAAGAGCCGGAAACACAAAGGTACGGCTGTTAAACTCTATCCATTATTAAAAAGACGACAAGGACCCCCTATGTTAGCCAAGATTACCCGCCTGTTCCCGCTGTGGGCCGTTTTGCTGTCGGTTATCGCCTATTACTCTCCGGGTACCTTCACTCCCATGGGTCCCTATGTCAGTTATTTGCTGATGCTGATTATGTTCGCCATGGGCGTGACGCTGAGGATCAGTGATTTCAAGCGGGTACTTACGCGCCCGGCGCCGGTGGTGGCCGCAACCTTCCTGCATTATCTGGTGATGCCGCTGGCCGCCTGGATATTGGCCAAACTGTTTCATATGCCGGCGGATCTATCAGCCGGCATGATCCTGGTGGGCAGCGTGGCAAGCGGAACGGCGTCCAATGTGATGATTTACCTGGCCAAAGGCGATGTGGCGCTATCCGTCACCATTTCGGCGGTATCCACCCTGGTGGGGGTCTTCGCCACGCCGTTGCTGACCCGACTCTATGTCGATACCCATATTAAAGTGGATGTGGCGGGCATGCTGCTGAGCATCCTGCAAATCGTGGTCATTCCCATTTTTGCCGGCCTGGTTATTCACCATTTATTCACCCGGACCGTCAAGCGCGTTCAACCCGTGTTGCCGGCCCTTTCCATGGTGTGCATCCTCGCCATCATCAGCGCGGTGGTTGCCGGCAGCCAGGGGTTTATCGCCTCGGTGGGCCTGGTGGTGATTGCGGCGGTGATTTTGCACAACGGTATTGGCCTGCTCAGCGGTTACTGGGGCGGCAAGCTGTTCGGCTTCGACGAAACCACCTGCCGCACGCTGGCAATGGAAGTGGGCATGCAGAACTCAGGTCTGGCGGCAACCTTGGGCAAGATATATTTCACGCCGCTGGCCGCTTTGCCCGGCGCGCTGTTCTCGGTTTGGCATAATTTGTCCGGCTCCGTGCTGGCCGGTTACTGGTCCGGTCGTCCGGTGGATAAAGATGAAAAGCGATAAGCTCAACCAAAGCCGATATTCCTGAACCCGTTTCAAAAAACCATTATTTAGCCGCATTAATCTGACAACGAGTGACTTTATGCGGAAATACTGTAGAAACGGCGCACTATCCAGAAATACCACCGGTCGCCGCCGCGGGCCTTATTTCGCCTTCGGCCTGGATCATATCCGCTTACAATCCATTTTCCCATCGGGGCTTTTCGCCCCGTGACATGAAGATTGTTCATAATCCGCGTTTTTTTCCAGGTTTTTATCACTTTTTGCCGTAATATCTATGGATTGGCCAAAAACGCGGGCCGGTCCGACACCATGAAACAGGCGCAATAAAGACACTTTATGCTTATCAGGATGCCGATTACGACATCTATACTTCACTGAATATGAATTATTCATTAAGCCATATCTATTGTCTCCGGCAAGATAGGTAACAGTTTTTTACCAAAGAGATAATGAATAAAACCCATTTGGGTGTTAAATCTCACCGCCCAAATCATCGCGTTGTCGCTGAAAAGCAGGATTGTTGAAAATATGTTCAGAATGAATGCCTTCCATTCCATCAAGCTCAATCTCAAATGGGCCGGCATGTTCTGGTTACTGAACGCCTTTTTACTGACGGCAATCGCTTTTCGCTTTTGGCAGTGGATCTCCATTCCCCGTGGGGATATACGCTCAGTGGTGTATTTACTGGCCACTCAATACGGGCTGTTCGGCGCCTTCTGTGTGCTGGCGATGGTCATTCAATGCCTGCTGTGTTTTTTACCGCCCAGGCTGTTTCGGCCCGTGGGTATCCTGTTGGCGTTTTGTCTCAGTGCGCTGCTGGTGGTGGACACACTGGTCTATGCCCAATATCGTTTTCACCTGAACGGCGTGGTTCTGGAAATGCTGTTCCAGGGACAGGATATCATCGATCTCTCCTGGTATACCTGGCTGATAGGCGGTTGCATCGGCCTGGTATTACTGACAGTGCAATGCCTGTTCAGCTTTATGGCGTTGAGGATGCCGCGGCTCCAGCGGATGCGCAAGCCGGCCTATGCGCTAATGGCGGTAAGTATTCTGGTGAGCCAGGGTTTGCATGTCTGGGACGATGCCAACTATAAAACCCAGATACCCAGCTATACCCGGCAATTCCCACTGTATTATCCCTTAACCGCCAAAAGCCGGCTGGTTAAATGGGGCCTGGTGGACCCCTCGGTGGCGCTGAACAAGGAAAACAACCTGCATGTGGCGAGCGAGGGGGTACTGCATTACCCCTTGCAGGCTATCCAATATCAAAAGCCGGCCCGGCAGCCCAACATCCTGTTTATCCTGATTGATGCCTGGCGCTACGATGACGCCAACCCGCAGGTGACCCCCAATGTCAGCCGTTTTGCCCAGAAGGCCCTGCGCTTTCATCAGCACCGTAGCGGCGGCAACTCCACCGAACCGGGTATCTTCAGCTTGTTCTACAGCCTGCCGGATACCTATTGGCTGTCGGTACGCAACAGCGGTCAACGTCCGGTTTTAATGCAAACCCTGGCGGAACAGGGGTATGAATTCACTATTCACGGTTCCGCCACTATCAGCCACCCGCCATTTGACCGCACGGTATTTGCCGACATACCCCATTTGACCCTCAGTAATAACGCCCGCACGCCCGCCCTGCGGGATCAGCAGATAACCGATGAGTTCAAGCAATTTATCGATAAACGTGACGGCTCACGCCCGTTTTTCGGTTTCCTGTTTTATGATGCGGCTCACGGTTATGATCTGCCGCCCAATCCGGTAACGCCGTTCCAGCCTTATTGGGACCGGGTTGACCATATCAAGCTGAATAATGATTTTGATCCCACGCCTTATCATAATCTCTACCGTAATGCGCTTTATTATGATGATGGGCTGATCGGCCAGGTATTAACCAAATTGCAGCAGGCCGGGCTGGATAAAAATACCCTGGTGATCATCACCTCCGATCACGGCGAAGAGTTTAACGATCATAAAAAGAATTATTGGGGACACGGCAGCAACTATAGCGATGTGCAGATACATGTACCGATGTTTATGCGCCTGCCGGATGGGCAAAGCGGCGATATCGACCGGCGGACCACGCATTTCGATGTGGTACCGACCCTGATGGCGACCGTGGCCGGAGTATCAACCCCCACCAGCGACTACAGCGTGGGCCAGAATATGTTGGATCCCTCGGCCCCGCGTTCGGAGGATATGATTGTCGGCAGTTATTATAATTATGCCGTGGTCTCGCCGGATTTGATTAATGTGGTCTATCCCGGCGGCGTTTTCGAAACGTTGACCCCGGATCTGAACCCCACCAAACACCGCCTGCTGCAGGGAGATCGGCTGAAAAACATTATCAGCCTGATGTCGCGCTTCAATAAATAGCCGGACGTTATCAATGGACCTGCCCTGACAAAAACGGTTCCCGTTCGGGAACCGTTGAAGAGTTAAAAAAGCGGCCGGTGGCGACGCGTTGCGGCATCGACGATGAAACATTGTGAGTCATAGGTCTGTCTCCATGTTAAATAGGACTTGCGTGCGATCATGACTAGATAATTAATAACTCTCATAATTAGCCTTTTCAGATCAAAAGCCCAAAATAACTACCGCCAGTGGCGCGATTACGGTTCAGGAAGTTTGAGGATTATACCGGATGTTCGACAGGAATCAGGAGGGGGGATAGGTGTCGGTTGACAGGAACACGTTTAGCCATAGGCGAATCTGCTGCCAGCAATTATACTATTGACCTGTCTTAGGCTGTCTGGAGGGCTTATGAAGCTCACGCGATACACCGACTATGCATTGAGGGTCATTATTTACCTCGGTTCGCGGGATGACGGTCTGTCGTCCATTGCTGAAATTTCCGCTCTTTACGATATCTCACGCAATAATCTGATGAAGGTGGTGCAGGATTTGGCCCATTGGGGTTATATCGAGGCTATCCGCGGGCGCAGCGGCGGGATCCGCCTGGGGCGGCCGGCCGAAGACATCAATCTCGGCACGCTTATTCGCCACACCGAAAAAAATCAAAATCTGGTGGATTGCACCCAGTGCGTGATTGCCCCCGCCTGCGGCCTGCCCGGGGTACTTACCGAGGCTACCCGGGCATTTTTCGCCGTGCTGGATAAATACACTCTGGCCGACTTACTGGTACAGCGCCACCATTTCAAAGACCTGCTGATCTTCTCCGATCAATAAACCCCGCCATCATCCAAGCCAAAATACCAACAGCGCGGCGAGAATGCAGTAACCGCCGAACAGATGCCAGCGGTCTTGTTCCAGCCAGCGCGACAACCAGCGCAGGGCAACCAGTCCGGCGATAAAACTAAACAGCATACCCAGCAGGCTGGGCAACAGCATAGGCAATATCGTGCCCGAAACAGCGCCCGAGGGTAACGCGGGATTAGCCCCGCCGCCGTGAAAGGCGCGCAGCGCTTCTTTAGCGATCACCACCGGCGTAAGCACCACCGCCAGGGCAAAACTGAACTCTTCGGCGCGTTTGCGCGTCACCCCCATAGCCAGACCGGTGGAAATAGTGGCGCCCGATCGGGAAAAACCGCGAAAAGGCAGACAGAGTCCCTGAACCAAACCTATAACCAGCGCGCGCACGCTTGATATTTCCCCCCCCTCCCGTTCGCCAAAGCGTGACGAAGCGATAATCAGAACGCCGGCGGCGGCTAAGCCCGCCGCAATAATCTTACTGTTGCCGAACAGATGCTCAATTTCAAAATCCGGGGCATTGTGGGCATACAGATGTTTGATCAGGCTTTGCAAGGTCAACCCCACCACTCCGGTTACCGCGGTGGCCAGAACAATATAAAAAGCATTGTGGCGAAATGCCTTGCCGGAGCTGAAATAGGTGGTACGCCAGGTTTTCCAAAAATACAGGATTACCGCAAACATGGTGCCGGTATGCAGCATCACCAGTAATAACGTCATTTCTGGCGCGGTAGGATCCAGGCCCAGCAGCTTCTCGGCCATGATCACATGCGCCGAACTTGATACCGGCAGCAGTTCAGCCAAGCCTTGTACAATGGCGAGAATGAGTATGTTTATAAAGGACATCGTGTTGGTCTCACAGCAAGGCAAGGGCGATGACGCCATCGCAAAGGGTGGAATTCATAAGAAGCGTTAACCTGGGGGAAGGGATGAATATGAAAGAAGTTTATAGAAAGCGCTTTATTTTTACCGCTGAATTTTACATTAGAACTGTTACTGATCATTTCGTGCGAAAGTTTCAACCGACAACCATTCCGATGCGCATGGGGGCGCCAGCCGGACTGACCCCAAAAATTGCGCTACATCAAGCAATGATTAACTAACGGAAATTGCTCTATAACATTCGGCGATGCCGTTCTATCTTAAAGATGCATTTAAAATGCATCTTATAAGGAGAACTCATTATGTTTTGTGTGCAATGTGAACAAACCATCCGTACGCCATCGTCTAACGGCTGCGCCTACGCGCAGGGAATGTGCGGTAAATCCGCCGAAACCTCCGATTTACAGGACCTGCTGATTGCGGTGCTCCATGGATTATCGGCCTGGGCGATACAGGCCCGTGAGCAGGGTATCGTCGATCATCAGGTGGACAGCTTCGCGCCGCGGGCTTTTTTCGCCACTCTGACCAATGTGAACTTCGATTCGGCACGCATCGTTGAATATGCCCATGAAACCATCGCCCTGCGCGAGAGATTGATTGCGCGCTGCCGCGCCCTGGAACCAGGGGTAGATATTCCGCATCCCATGGCCCATATTATGCTGCCCTCTCTGTCGCTGGCCGGCCTTCAGGCCGAAGCGCAGCGTTTCGCCCTTAATGCCGATAAAGCCGAAGTGGGCGCCGACATACACGGATTGCGGATGCTTTGCCTGTACGGTCTGAAGGGCGCCGCCGCCTATCTGGAACATGCCCATGTGCTGGGACAGTATGACGACGAAGTCTACCGTCAATACCATGAAATCATGTGCTGGCTCGGCACCCGTCCGGCGCAAATGGACGAGTTGCTGGCGCAGTCGATGAATATTGGCAAAATGAATTTTTCCATATTGGCGATGCTGGATCGCGGCGAGACCGAAACCTACGGCAATCCCCGGCCCACCCGAGTGAACGTGAAAGCGGTGGCGGGCAAGGCCATATTGATTTCCGGCCATGACCTGCGGGATTTGCGCATGCTGCTGGAGCAGACCGAGGGCACCGGGGTCAATATTTATACCCACGGTGAAATGCTGCCCGCCCATGGCTATCCGGAGCTGAAAAAATTTGCCCATCTGGCGGGTAACTACGGCAGCGGCTGGCAGAACCAGCAGACCGAGTTCGCCCGTTTCCCCGGGCCGGTGGTAATGACCTCCAACTGCATTATCGATCCCTTTGTCGGGCAATACGACGAACGGATCTGGACCCGCAGTATTGTCGGCTGGCCGGGGGTAAAACACCTGGAAGGGGAGGATTTCTCGCCGGTGATAGAGCAGGCCCAAAGCATGCCGGGTTTCCCTTACAGTGAAATCGAGCATCTCATCACCATCGGATTTGGCCGCCAAACGCTGCTGGATGCCGCCGATACGGTTATCGACCTGGTGGCGCGGCAAAAACTGCGGCACATCTTCCTGGTGGGCGGTTGCGACGGCAGCCGGGAAGAGCGCAGCTATTACACCGATTTTGCCCTCGGCGTACCGCAGGATTGCCTGGTCATGACCCTGGCGTGCGGCAAATACCGCTTCAACAAACTGGACTTCGGCACCCTGGAGGGGCTTCCCCGTCTGCTGGACGTGGGCCAATGCAACGATGCCTATTCGGCTATAACCCTGGCGGTAAAACTGGCGGAAAAATTGGGATGCGGCGTCAATGATTTGCCGCTCAGCCTTGTGCTGTCCTGGTTTGAACAGAAGGCCATCGTCATTTTGCTTACCCTTTTGTCTCTGGGGGTAAAAAATATCTTTGTCGGGCCCACCGCGCCGGCCTTCCTCACCGACAATCTGCTGACGGTGCTCAATCAGCAATTCGGCCTGCGTCCCATCACCGACGCGACCCGGGATCTTGATGCCATTTTCGCCGCCTGCGCCTAAGGAGTCATCATGTTAATACCCCACGGGTTATGCACTCACGCCATGCAGGTTCATCATATAGAGCAGGAGACCCCCGATGTCTGGACTCTTTCCCTGATCAATCACGATGTTTATGCTTACGAACCGGGGCAATTCGCCTTGGTAAGCATCAATAACAGCGAGACCCTGCGCGCCTATACCCTCTCGTCCACGCCGGGACAAAGCCGCTTTGTCACCTTGACGGTGCGCCGTCTGGAAAACGGCAGCGGATCGGGCTGGCTGACGCGGCGGGTGAAAACCGGCGACACTCTCTGGCTGTCGGATGCCCAAGGCGACTTCACCTGCGCCCGGCAAGAGGACGAACGTTATCTGTTTCTGGCCGCCGGCTGCGGCGTGACGCCGATTATGTCCATGTGCCGCTGGCTGGCGGCCAATCGTCCGCGGGCGGATGTTCAGGTGATTTACAGTGTGCGTACGCCCCGGGAGGTTATCTTCGCTAAAACCTGGCCGACGCTGCAGCCCTGGCTGCGATTGACGCTGTTTGCCGAACAGCAGGCCGTTTCGCCTATGATAGCCGGCAGGCTTGACCGGGCACACCTGGCGGCGCTGGTGCCGGATATCGCCACGCGTCGGGTGATGGCCTGTGGTCCGGCGCCTTATATGGATCTGGTGGAAAAGGATGCGATGGCACTGGGCGCCACCGGCTTTATGCAAGAGCGGTTCCATACGACCGCCGTCACCGGCACGCAGCGGTTGAAGATCACCGTGACGCGATTGCAGCGTGAATTCAGCGCGCCGGTGGGAATGAGCCTGCTGGAGGCGCTTGAGGCCAACAACATCCCGGTTAACGCCGCCTGCCGCGCCGGCGTATGCGGCTGCTGTAAAACCCGCATCCTCGCCGGCCGCTATACCGCCGCCAGCACCGCGACCCTTAGCCCGGCGGAGATCGCCGAGGGCTACGTGCTGGCCTGCAGTTGCCGGTTGGAGGGAGATGTCGTTGTAGCTTGAGAGGGTTATATGCCCACCGGTTATTGCCAACAAGAGGATAAAATGGCCGGCTTCCGCGCCGGTCAGTTATGCACGGCGTCGGGAGACTTGCCTGCGTGTAAATTTAGCAAAGATGTCGCTAAATATTTGACCTTGTATAAGCCATTTACGTTGATCCCGCAGGCAATAATCTGTATAAAAAACCAGTGCCAATAAAAGGGAGGATTTATGCGGGTAGAATTGATTTATGACAAGCGTAATGTCAGCGGTTTACCGAACGCCGGCGCATTGATCGAAGCGGAACTGTCAAAACGCGTCCATCGGGTATTCCCTGCCGCCGACGTGAAGGTCAAAGCCATGCAGGCCAACGGCATCAACACCGACGCCAATAAACAGGAAAAGGCGATATTGAATCGCCTGGTGGAAGAGATGTTCGAAGAAGCCGATGAATGGATGATTGTGGATTAAGCCGCCCTACGCGTGCCCTATAGGGTACAGCAGGCCCGCGATCACCAGTCGTGCAACGAACCTGTTAAGGGAGACCGTGCTGATGGGGTCGAAGCGGGCGTGGTTTTTCCGCCCGCCAGAGCGCCCCACAGCACGGTGGGCCCGCGTTAACCGATCGTGCAACGAACCTGTAAAGAGAGACCATGCTGATGGGGCCGCCGCCGGCGCAGCCGTCAGAAGTTAAACGCACCGCCGATATAAGGGCCGTCGGCCACGATATTGTCGCGGTCGCCGTCTTTACCGTCCATCGCCATATAACGATAACCGACGCTTACCGTCACCACCGGGATCGCCGTCAAACGCACCCCGGCGGTAGCTTCGGTGTAATTGCCGATACCGCTGGAAAGGGAATCCGGGGAATAATAATAATCGCCGTATAGACTGAAAAGGCCGCCCACCGGCAGCTGTAGCCCGCCGCCCACCGCGACGGCATAACCTTCATCACCGTCTTTGGGCCCCATATACAGGCCTTTGCCGCCGGCGGTGGCCATAAACGGCCCGAAAGGAATATTGTAACCCAGGCCTAAACCGGCCACATCGCCATTGTCGTCGTTGTGCGCCCAGTTACCGGTCAATGCCAGGCCGGGAGTGGTGGTACCGAAACCGAAACCCAGGTTAGTATAATGCTCACCCACCTCACCGGTGACGCTGGCGGCATTAACTGATGCGGCAGCAAACATCAGGCTGGCGGCAGCGCCAGCAGCAAGAATCTTGTTCATTATTTATCCTGAATAATCAAAAATGAGCGGGTAAAGTTCCGCCAGAGGCAGTCTACCTCAAAGCAGGATGAAAAGTAGCAGGTTCTTGGCTTGAGTATCATGATTTAACAGCAATTTTGTGCAAAAAAAGCCTAATTTTGGTTTAGTCTGATCCGTATCTGGCTAGAGCTGTGCCGAAATGTCTAAAACCAGAGGATAAACCGGGTTCCCGGCGCGGATTGTGTGACCGACAGCCGCCAACGATGGGCCACCGCGATTTCCTTGCAAATAGACAGGCCCAGCCCGGCTCCTTCATGGACGGCGTCGGGAGCCCGCCAGAATCGATCGAACAGAAAAGGCAGATATTCGGCCTTAATGCCCGGCCCGCTGTCTTGTACCTGAATCGAACTGTCGCTGATGGCAACGTTGACGGCGCCATAGGGCGGCGTCACGTTGATAGCGTTTTCAATGATATTTTTCAACAGGATAAACAAGGCGCCTCGGTCAGCGGTTAACAGCGGCAGGGCGTCCGGCGCGTCCACGCGCAGTTTCACCTGGTTCTTATCGGCCTTGCGGGCCAGATACTCCACCACATCCTGAGCGACATCCACCGTGTCCACGCCGGCAAAATGATAATTCTGCGACTCGCTCACTTCCGCCAGATGCAAAAGTTGCCGTACGTGTCTTGCCATCAAATCGATTTCAAAAAACAACAGTTTCTTGTCTTTGATTTCCGGCTGCAGCTCAATCTGTCCGCGAATCAGGGTCAGGGGCGTTTGCAGCTCATGGGCGGCCGAGGCCAGGAATTCCTGCTGCACTTTAAAGCCGTTTTCCAGCCGCGCCAAGGCATCGTTAAACGCCACCAGCAGCGGCTTGATCTCGCTTGGAATGTTGTTATAGGACAACCGGGTTTTTAAATTGGCCGGGGTAATGGACGCGGCGGCGCCCGAGGCGACTCTTACCGGACGCATGACCCGGCGCACAGTGAAGGGAAAGGTCAGACTGAATAAAATCATCGTGATAAACAGTGACCAGCCGAAAATTTCCGGAATCGGTTTGAGTTTCAGATTCATGATGGCTTTATTGAAAATCTCGCTGGTGGCGACCTGGACATAGAATCGCACCCCCGTTTGATCTATGCCTAACGTCACCAGATCGAACCGCCGTCCGTCTATGATTACCTTCTCGCGCAGGGTCGCCTCGTTGGCCAGATTCTTGCTGTCCAGCGTGCCGAAAAGCCGGCCCTGGGGGGATTGCAGCAAAATATTACCGTCCTCATCGCATACGCGATAGAGTATTTCGCTGGCGGCGGTCTTGACCAGCCATGCCGTTTGCGGGTCGAACACTATCGATGCCGGACGGCCGCTATCGTTGAACCGAAGCCCGGCCGCCACCTCCTGCGCCGTCTTCATATCCTTATCCCGCTGCCACATGAACTCCGGGTACTGATTAAAGACATACAGAACAATGGCGGTAATAATCGGCAGGCTCAGCGCCAGCGCGGCTACGCTGATGAGCCAGAGACGGGCGGACAGGCTGCTGATCCAATACCTGAACATAGGGTCTTTCCTTCCTGTGCAGGCGCCCGGCATGTTGCGGGATGAAGGCTTTATGCGGCGGACTGCAGGGCAAAACCCACGCCGCGGATGTTTGCAATGCGCACCGTGGCGCCGACGCCGGCCAGCTTTTTACGCAACCGATGGACCGTAACCTCCAATGCATTGGGCGTAACCGCATCCGCCAGCCCCCATGCCGCATGCTCCAATACCGCATGGCGCACGGTCTGCCCTCCGGCGCCCAGCAGCGACGACATGATCTGCAGCTCCGCCGGCGCCAGTATCGTCACACGGGCGCCGCAGCGCAGCGCGTGCTCCTGCGGATCCACGGAGATATCGGCAAAACGCTGCACCAGCGCGGTCATTTTAACCGGCCGTCGCATCAGCGTACGCACCCGCGCCACCAGCTCGCTCATTTCAAAGGGCTTGCTCACATAATCGTCCGCCCCGCTCTCCAGGCCCTCGATGCGATCGTGCAATGCATCCCTGGCGGTTAACATTAAGCACGGCGTCATCTGGCCGCTGGCGCGCAGGTTGCGTAAAAAGTTAAGCCCGTCCCCGTCCGGTAATCCACGATCCACCAACAGTACCGCATACTCCGCCTGCTTCATCCCGTAGGCAGCTTCCGAAAGATTGGCGAAAATATCCGTTTCCACTCCCGCACTCAATAACGCCTGGCGAATCATCTGCGCCAGGCGCTGCTGATCCTCGATCAGCGCCACTCGTGACATAGGCCGTTACTCACCTGAATGTATAAAGATAACCGAACTTCGCCTCGGGAATATAGGTTTTACCCACCAGCGGGCTATCGGTAATGCCACCGCCCAGGCGGGTGACTCCGACGTCAAGGCTTATGCTCTGGTTCGGCGTTAAGTTATAGCCAAAGCTTGTACCCACCGACGTATTGTAGGTGGATTTGCCATTATACTGGTCACGTCCGGGGCGCGCCTCCGACGGCATCACGCCATAATAATAATCGACGTTTTTATCGCTGAGCCACTGGGCGCCCACATAGGGTTTGATGGAAAAATCCCCGAAGTCGAAGGATTTGCCGAATTCGATATCGGCCTTCTGCCCTTTGCTGCCCGCGGTCAGGAAGTCGGCGGAAAGCGTGCCGTATCCCGTATCCCACGCCGCCGCCGGGCCGAACCAGAAGGCGCCTTTGCGTTTTTGCATGTCGTTGAGTATCGGCGCATCGGATCCCTTGTAACCGTCGCCAAGGGCATACCTGCCGCGCAGGGTGAGCGCCAGGCCGCCCCATTTGCCGATCTTTGCGTCGACGGTGGTCCCCAGGACATGTACCCATTTGTCCTCAAAATAGACCAACGGAAGCGGCGTGAAGTCCGAACCGTAACCGCTGTAGGGCGATTGGTGATAACCCAGCCCCGCCCCCAGGCCCCACTGCGTGGTGTCCTGGGTATCGCTTAGCAGCGTAAAGCCGAAATCCTCCCCGGCGTCGGGCTCGTTGACACCTTCCGCCCAAATGGCGCCCGTGTACAGCAAAACCGACGCCGCCAATAACGGCAACCAGGACCTATGGCTAAGAAATTTTGTCACAATCGTGCTCTTGAGTTTGAAAAAGGACGGCACGACTTTAAAACCCAACGACTTACTGTTCACTTACGGCCCGACAAATCAGCAACGACGCCAAGCTCCCCCAGCCAATCTGTTTATTGCCATTTATGTTTTGGCGCCTGATAGCGATTAAATCTTTCGAGTATAAGGTCTGGTCTCTCCTCGACAATCAGCATATCCACATATTCGGCTTTTAGGAAACCTTCCTCGGCCATTCGGTTTATCATAGCCAGCAAAGGAGAAAAATAATCATTCACATTTAAAAAAGCACAGGGTTTCTGATGTAACCCCAACTGAGCCCATGTCCACTGTTCGAATATTTCTTCCAGCGTACCGGCCCCGCCGGGAAGCGTCAGGAAAGCATGGGAAAGACCGGCCATCATATTTTTTCTTTCATGCATGTCTTTCACTACATAAAGTTTTGTCAGCCCGGTATGGGCTATCTCTTTATCAACCAGTGATTGAGGCATAACGCCTATTACCTGGCCGTCATTTTGTATGGCCGCATCCGCGATGGCGCCCATAAGGCCGACTTTTCCCCCGCCATAAACGATTGTTATACTATTTTTCGCGAAAAAAGCGCCGATAGAGTTAGCCGCCTGAAGATAAACGGGATTGATGCCCGCGCTGGAACCGCAGAAAATGCCGATGCTGGTTAACATTTGTCACTCCACCAAAAATTTTCTGAATTTTAAAACCCGTCCGACCTATTTACATTTAAATTATTCTAAGAAAAAGCGCAAAATGTGAAAAATACGTGCGTTAAAGGGGCTTACTGCCTATGCGGCAGTGAACGATGCGGCCGATGATACAATAGTAATAGCGCAATTTTAAGCTGCCTGTGCGGCAGTTTATTCCCGCTTCAGGCGATTGCTGTTTGCCAGCCACAGAGTAATCACCAGGATTAAGATCGCTGCCGAATAATAGAGCGTATCCAGGGAATTTTTATGGTCGACGATAATCAGGCGAATAATCGCGGTAATACTGATATAGACAAAATAGCGCAGCGGGAAATGATAGCCGGACTGGAAGTATTTCACAATCAGCGCGATAAATTCGAAATATAAAAAATAATTAACTATACCTTCAATAAGTAAATAGGTTGAGGACTCAGCGTCCGTATGCAGCAGTACCTCACCCAGGTGGTAAGTTTCCTTGCCCAAAAAAACGATAAGAATAATCCCCAGGCACACCAGGCCGATGTTCAATATCATTTGCAGTAGGGTTGCAATGCGCAATCCTGTAATCATGCTCACACCTTTTTATTGTTATCCCATGGACAATCCCGACGAGCATAGCATGCTTTTATGAGACTCAGATCACAAAAGCAACCTCAAGCTTTTAGCTCAGCCGTGAATTTTTTTGCTTAACTTTACTTGGATTCATATCCAACGGCACAAACCCTCCGCAGCGGGTTTGTGTCTAATGAGAAATTCTGGGACAGGAGTCCTTGCCGAGTGGTTAACGCAACGCAGAGTGCTCAGGCGTGTTTAAGACGCTCGTTCAACGTTTCAACAATAAATGAATTTACCGAGACATGATGTTCAGCAGCGGCAATGGCCAACTGCTCACCAAATGATTCCGGATAGCGAAGCGTAAAGGTTTTTACTTTCTCTTCCCGTTCATAAGGGTCAATGTTATTTTCCCGGCAGTCTTCAAGGTATTCACGTAACGAAACCTCTCCTTCCCTTTTTAACCCTTCGATGCTATCGGCAACGAAATCACAATACCCTGACAACCCGACAAACCTGCCTCGAAACATGCCGATTTCGGTAACATAGCTGATAGTGGCCGGTTGCCCGGCGACTACCATGGTATTAGGGGTTATTAACACTTTTGTCATGGTTCAACTCCTATGCTCTCCAGCCATTCACGCAGGCCGACCAGCGCGCCTTTGTCAGTGTCAGGTGACGGATGGGGACGATGAAACCTGGCGATGCCGCCATTAAGTAAGAATCGGACCCGCGACCCGCCGCCTTCCTTGATTTCACCGCCTAAAGCACGGATAAGCGATTCAATTTCCGACCATTTAATGTTGGAGGGTACCGGTGATTTAAAAATTTGATTCAACACCACCTGCTGTTTTTTACGCAGGCCGGCCAATTTTTGTCGCATTGACTCATCCATGAGCACCTTGATTGACGTTAAAATAGCAACCTGCTCCGATGAAGTCAATTTATGAAGTCAAAAATCACCATTTAAGGTCATTTAAGGTCATTTAAGGTAGACAGAAATTACTCCCGCCCCCTATTCTATAACGGTAAACAAGCGACTTTATAAGGGTATAAGGACTAAGGGGATGAGCATGCCGGCCACCAATAACAATCAGCTCGGAACCTATCTCAAGGATCGGCGCGGCAAACTCGATCCAACGGCCTTTGGCTTTTCATTGACACGCCGCCGGACCCCCGGTCTGCGGCGCGAAGAAGTGGCCCAGCGCGCCAATGTCAGCCCGACGTGGTACACCTGGCTCGAACAGGGCCGGGGCGGGGCGCCCTCCGCCGAGGTACTGGAGCGGATAGCCGGCGCCCTGATGCTGACAACGGTCGAACGCGAGCATCTTTTCCTGCTCGCCCTGGGCCGTCCCCCCGAGGTTCGTTACCAGGCGGGTGAGGGCATTTCACCGCGACTGCAACGGGTGCTTGATGCGCTGGCGTTCAGCCCGGCCTTTGTAAAGACCTGTACCTGGGACATAGTGGCGTGGAATCGCGCCGCTTCGGCGGTGTTCGATTATGGATCCCTCTTACCTGGACAACTCAACATCCTGCGCCGGATATTTCTTGATCCCGAGACCCGCGCCGCGCAGCTTGATTGGGAAAGCGTCGCCCGGCTAGTGGTGGCGGTGTTCCGGGCGGACGCCACGCGCGCGGGCGCCGTGAAGAATATCGAGGCCCTGGTGGACGAGCTCTGCCGCCAAAGCCCCGAGTTCGCCGCAATGTGGCGCGACAACGATGTACGCGCGCATGGTGAAGGCATAAAAAGCCTGAAGCATCCGCAGGCCGGACTTATCGCCATGGAGTTTTCGTCCTTTGCCGTTGATGGACGACCCGATCTCAGCATGGTTGTCTATAACCCGGCAACGCCGACGGATTACGAAAAGGTCCGTGCGATTATCGAAGCCGGATCGGAAGCGGTCCGGTGACAGGACAGCGCCGTTTGCCGATGAAAAAATCCCATCACCGCAAAAGCCTCAGCGAAATGGCTTAAGCAACGCATTAAAATCAAAGTGAGACACCGGCTGCGTTTCCACGGCCGCGTAAATCCGCGTAGTCGACACATGTTCTCGCGCCTGCAAATGTTCATCGAAATAATATTGGCTTCGGCAGCCTATAAATTTTAAATATCATATTCATTTAAGTAAGAACCGGCAACGACCCATTAACTGTGCTTTGTTTTGATTGTCACTAAACTATGCTATGATCTCCTTCTCTCTGGACGACCAGGCAGACTTTCACTCACTTAGGGACGGCCCTGTTATCGGAGATATAACATGGCTTGGTTTTACCTATTAGCAGCAGGTTTGTTTGAAGTGATTTGGGCCAGCGCAATGAAAGCGTCGGAAGGTTTTACCCGCCTGACTCCCAGCGTTATCACATTGGTTTTTATGATTTCAAGCTTCGCCCTATTGGCCATTGCGATGAAAACATTGCCATTGGGCACTGCGTATACAGTATGGGTCGGAATAGGTGCGATAGGTGCATTTATTCTGGGGGTGGTACTTTTTGGTGAAAGCATAAACCTTTATAGAATTATTGCCGTTGCGTTGATTATTTCCGGCGTCACGCTCCTTAAGGTTATTTCCAATTAAGACCCATGGCATAAACCGGCCTCTGTATTAGGAAATACGAAATCGGAGGCCGGGATATAAAGGGTTATATCCCCTATTCTCCTTGCCCCCCGCATTCCGCCATTCCGCCATTCCGCCATTCCGCCATTCCGCCATTCCGCCGACGAGTTTGACAAAATTATTCGTGATAAGACAATAATTATTTTTTTCTTAACAAATTCAACGTGCTTGTGGTCGCACGGGCACCCCGGTAACAATAAATAAATCGATATTCACATACCTGTTAGTATGATGAAATCAATAGATTGATATACAAAACAGGAGATAACGATGTCCGAATCGATACAACAGACGCAGAACGCCAGAATAGCCTTGGTCACAGGGGCCGGAAGCGGTATTGGACGAGCAGTTGCCCAAGGGTTGTTGCAGGACGGATTTACCGTGGTCCTCGCCGGTCGTCGGCCGGAACCGCTCAACGAAGTCGCGCAGGCGGCAAAGGCGGCGGGTCAACATGCATTAGCGGTAGTCACGGATGTCCGCGACCCTGTCAGCGTGGAGGCATTGTTCACCATAATCAAATCAAACTATGGCCGCCTCGATCTGTTGTTCAACAACGCAGGCATCAGTTCACCGGCCGTTCCCATGGACGAGTTGCCGGTGGAAACGTGGCTTAATGTCATTAACACCAATGTTACCGGCGTATTTCTTTGCGCCCGCGCGGCATTTGGCCTGATGAGAAAACAAGTTCCGCAAGGGGGGCGAATTATCAATAACGGATCCATATCCGCGCATACGCCCAGACCCTTCTCCTCACCTTACACGGCCAGTAAACATGCCGTACTGGGATTGACCAAAAGTATTGCCCTTGACGGCCGCACTTTTGATATCGTGTGCAGCCAAATCGATATCGGCAATGCGCTGACGGAACTATCCGCACGGACCACCAAAGGCGTCCTGCAGGCGGATGGACACATCGCCACGGAACCGATGATGGATGTCAAATATGCCGCCGATGCTGTGCGCCATATCGCGGCATTGCCGCTCTCGGCCAATATTCTTAACATGACGGTGATGGCTACTAAAATGCCCTTTGCCGGGCGGGGATGAATGGGGGATGAATTAACGGTCTTGTTCTGAAAACCAAGCCCCCGCTTTTTCAATTGGCAAGATGATTATTCATTCGAGAGTTCGTTTTTGCCGTCAAGTAATCAAACCGGGCCTGCGCTATGACATAGTGCCGGCTCGGTATATTATTTAGCACACGGCTATTTTAAGTGTATCCCTTTTACGTCCAGCTGTGGAGATAATAAGCAGGTGATGTTGACCGCCGCAAGGTCCGGCCCCGACGATTTATAAAAAGAAGTCCCTTCCACGGCAATATCATAGCGAGCGGCCTTGGCGCCGGCGATTGAAGCACCAGGGTGGTAAGCACGGCTGCCAAGCGTGATTTCGACAACGCTCGAATCAACGCTGTGATCAAAAGCCGGACGGTTAATTTTTGCGGTGCCCGCATCCAGACAAACTTTGGCGGCCATCTCACGGCCTTGCTGGGTGCCGATGCCAGGCTCAAATTGTTTTGGCTTCAAAAGATGCCAAAATCCCTGTTCGGGGCTCATACTGGCCGGTTCATATTTACCCGTGCCATCGCGAAGGTAGCACTCAATAAGCTGAGGACTGCCGCCATCAATGGCCACAAAAGTCGTATCCGGATGGGAATCTCGTGACGACGCAACGTAGCTTGAATCAATTTCAAAAGGCACTGCGGTTCCATGGGCGCGCTGCGCGCACAGTTTCGCTTTTGCCGGGTCATTACCGATCGAATCGCTGGAAACCATGGCGGCATGAGCGACGCCATAGCAAGACAGCAGTCCAAAAATCACGACTAATTTTTTCATTTTCATCCTTTTTAATTTAGTACCATCAAAAATGGATCAACAGGCCGGCATTTTGCAACGCTTAGACCTTTTGAGTGTTATGGCGAGCAAAATCAATATTCGGTTATTATCGGCCGAAAAATCGTTATCATGAGTATAAATTTTATCTTAATTTTAAATTTGTTATGAATACCTAATCTCGGAAGGCTGCTTTCACTTTGATAGTAGGAATGAACCGTTAGGGGCAAAACGGGTTTATCAACGTTATTTTTACAACCACTTTCTTATCAAGATATATATCGACTTCTTTAACCGAGCTAAGGCAGGACGCGAAATTCGGATGGGTACAGTTAATCAACATATTATATTCGATGGGCACACTTCCTTTGAGCAATTTAAATATCTTAAAAATATTTCGTCACTGACGTTTAGATATCTCTATCTATTTAAATCATAGGTCCATCTCTTTTTATCATAATATCATATTCAAATTGACCCAGAAGTAAAAATTATTGGCGCCAAAACATATAATGTTCCATTATGACATTTTGATGACAATCAGCATCGACCGCGATGTAAATGACGCGATGTATATGAAGAGAAACGCACAGTGAGGAAGAGAATTAAATTAATCAGCCCCACAGGCGCAACGCCAGGCATTCAGTTCGGCATGTGGATCCTTTCCAGCATGCTGAAGGTGGATAAACCTGAATCAGGGAGGCCATTGCATGTCTCGGCAGAATAGCGAGGTATTACTCGGCGGCGCCACGTCAAAATCAGGCAGCAGACGAATACTCGGCGCAACCAGTTTGGCACACCTGTTCCATGACGGCGCCACGGACATGCACTATCTGCTGTTCGCCATCTGGCAGCAGCAGTTCGGATTGTCGCTGGCGCAGGTCGGGCTGTTGAAGATGCTGTTTTCCGGCGCAATGTCCGCGCTGCAAATTCCGGCCGGCGAACTGGGAAGAGTCGTCGGCGAAAGAAAGGTCCTTGTCGGCGGGACTCTGCTGCTCACGGCGGCGATATTCTGCTACGGGTTCGCCACCACCCTGCCGGTGCTAATGGGCCTGATTGTTTTAGGCGGCGTCGGGGCAAGCGTCCAGCATCCGCTGTCATCAAGTTATATCTCCCGGAGTTTCCCCCGTTTGCAGGCGCGCTTGGCCCTCAGTACCTACAATTTTTTCGGTGATGTAGGAAAAGCCATCATTCCCAGCGCCCTTTCCGCCCTGCTGCTTATTACCGTCTGGGGTCACTCGGTTCAACTGATTGCCGTCGCGGGCTTGTTTATTGCCTTTTGCCTGGGCGGGTTGTTATCTTCTGAAAAACGCTTACCCAAGAGCATGGCGCCGCGGCCTTCCGCATCAGACGACCAGGCGCCGCAACCGGCTGACGCAGTATCCCCGCTGTTCTCTGAAACACAGAGAAAAAGGGCATTCGCTTCGCTGTGTACCATCGGTAGCCTGGATAATGCGACCCGTACGGGCACGCTCACCTTCCTGCCTTTCCTGCTGGCGTCTAAGGGAGCCTCGGCGACTCAGGTAGGTTTTGCGTTGACCGTCATTTTTATCGGCGGCGCGCTGGGTAAACTGGTATGCGGCGCCCTTGCTCCGCGCCTGGGCATTTTAAAAACGGTCGCCGTCAGCGAAATCGTGACCTCAGGGATTGTTCTGGCGGTCACGCAGATTCCGTTGCCGGCCATTTATCTGCTGCTCGTGCCATTGGGCATTGCCTTGAACGGGACCTCGTCCGTGCTCTACGGCACCGTGGCCGAACTGGCCAAACCCCACCAGCAAACCCGGGCATTCGCCGTTTTTTATACGGCATCCCTGGGATGTGGTGCCGTGATGCCCTTGGTGTACGGGCTGCTGGGGGATCGGTTGGGAATATCACATACGCTGATTGTGATTGCGATATTGCTGCTGTGCATTTTACCGTTATTGCTGCCGCTCAAAGTGGTGACGACCCAGCATCATTCTCCTGCGGCCTGATCCAAGGGGTTAGACTGCGACGCGCTATCATCAGCATCATCATGTCCCGCGGGCTGATTCAGGATCTCGTCCAGCCATTGGCAAAAAGCGCGCGCCTGTTGTTTATAGGGACTGCGGGGATTGACGTAAGCCGTGTAGGCATCGCCGGATTGGACTATCGCATCATCCACCAGGACCAGCGTCCCGTCGCGCAAACCCTCGCGCACCAGCAGATGGGGGACCACAAGCAGACCGGCGCCGCCCACCGCCGCGGCCACCGCCAGAAAATAGTGGTCATAGGTGGCGCGAACGCTTAGACGATCCGCTTGCCGTTCATGGGCCGCCGCCCACTTGGCGATGGCATCCGGTCGCGAGCGAGCCGCGATCATGGGCCAGGCTTCCGATCCGCCACGTTGGGCGACGGTCGCGGCCAGGCTCGGCGAAGCGACACAGACCAAACCTTCGCGGGCCAGTTCCCAACGCTCCGTATTCGGCAGGACAAGATCACGGGTGATCAGGACATCGTACTCATCCTGCGGCAATGGAAACGACAGAGAGGTAAAGAGATCAATTTGAACGTCGTTACGCTCCGTGTAACCACCCAATAATGGCGCAAGCACGGCCATTGCGAAGCTCGGCATTGACGTTCGGATCCGGATCCGATTAAGGGAGTGCCCGCGGTAGGCCAGTTGTTGAGTCGCCAGTTCAATGGTGGAAATAGCGTCTTTGACCGATTCGTAAAACTGAGATCCGCGCGGCGTGAAGATGACCGTCGCGCCACGGCGCACGAAAAGCGGTCCGTCAGCCACCGCCTCCAAATTTGCCACGTGGCGGCTGACCGCGCTTTGCGTAATGCCCAGTTCCGCCGCCGCGCGGGTAAAATTCCCATGCCGGCCGATAGCGACCAATGCGCGAATCGCCGTCAGTGAAATATCCAAATCCTTCATGTTCAGGTCCTTTCTTGCAAGGGCGAAGACAAGCCCGCTCTTTGACCGGCCGGGGACGTGAGGCCTGAAGGTGCCATTACTTACCGGCGGGTACCCACCCGGGAATATCCCAGGAACAATCAGTATACGTGATTTCCGGTTTGTAAAGTTTCCTCTGATAGCTTTGTGAGCGTAATCTTAAACAAGAATAGTGCCTTTTTTATCCATATAAATAGCCAGTATATCTATAGATAACTCCGCCGTATCACTTCATATTTCAAATGTTTTATCTGTGTAAATTCTGATTTTTTAATATAACAACAATGATAAATTTCATTAAATTTCAATAAACTATCACATTATCTTTTGACCGTATCGACTCTGTTTAACCCTACCCTCCTAACGCATGAGGATAATAAAATGAAAACAAATACCCTGCAGAATTGGTTAACCGCAGGCTGTCTGGGCCTGATGATAAGCGCGACCGCCGCGCTTGCGGCGCAGCCTGAAATTGTCAATATCTCCAAGATTGCCGGTATGCCCTGGTTTAATCGCATGGGTGAAGGCGTCACCCAGGGCGGCAAGGATTTTTCGCTGAATGCCTCTCAGATAGGCCCGTCCAGCACCGATGCGCCGCAACAGGTAAAGATCATCGAAGACCTGATCGCGAAAAAAGTCAGCGTGATAACCATCGTGCCCAATGATGCCGATGTCCTGGAGCCGGTGTTCAAAAAAGCGCGCGCGGCCGGCATCGTGGTACTGACCAACGAATCGCCGGGCCAGCCCAGCGCCAATTGGGATATCGAGATCATTGACAACCAGCGGTTCGCCGCCGACAACGTTGAGCAGGTGGCCAAGTTCAACGGCGGCAAGGGGGGCTATGTGATCTATGTGGGCAGCCTGACGGTGCCGCAGCACAATCTCTGGGCGGATCTGTTTGTGAAATACCAGAAAGAGCACTATCCCGATATGCATGAAGTGACCAGCCGTATGCCGGTGTCGGAAAGTATTGATGATTCCCGCCGCACAACCCTTGATCTGATGAAGGCCCATCCGGATCTGAACACCATCGTTGCCTTCGGATCCCAGGGACCCATCGGCGCAGGGCGCGCGGTTAAAGAAAAACGCGCCAAAAACAAAGTCCATGTCTACGGCATGATGATCCCATCCCAGGCCGCGTCGCTGATTAAGAGCGGCGATATCACCGAAGGGATTACCTACGATCCGGCAACCGCGGGATATGCGCTGACGGCGGTGGCATCCAGCCTGCTTAAAGGCGAAAACATCGGTCCCGGTTACGAAGTAAAAAGTATTGGCAAAGCAGACGTCGATACAGACAAGAAAGTGATTAAGTTTCATAAAGTGCTGCTGGTGACCAAGGACAATATCGATAGCCTGTATTGATGGGTTCCGGCGTTTTACATCGTGGGATAACGACGTGGCCGGAGCGGGAGCGCATCAACCCCGGCCGCTCCCTTGGACGCTTGATGATGAGGTTTCAATGAAGCCGCTAGTTGCTATGGAAAATATCAGCAAAACGTTTTACGGGGTGAAAGCGCTTGATGATATCGCCTTGACCCTGTTGCCAGGGGAAGTGCATTGCCTGGCCGGTCAAAACGGCTGCGGCAAGTCGACGCTGATTAAAATCATCTCCGGCGTCTATCAGCCGGATTCCGGAGCAAAAATCACCATTGACGATCATCCATTCTCCCATTTGACGCCGGCGGAATCGGTCAAACGCGGTATTCAGGTGATTTACCAGGATCTCTCCTTGTTCCCCAACCTGAGCGTTGCTGAAAATATCGCCATTAACCTTTACCATCGGCATTTTTGGGTAAATAAGCGCCGCTTGTATCAACTGGCGCAGCATACTCTGGACGATATCGGCGTTACCCTGAATCTGCACGCGCAGCTGGAGACACTGTCCATCGCGCAGCGGCAGCTGGTGGCGATTTGCCGGGCGTTGGCGCAGGACGCCCGGCTGATTATCATGGATGAACCCACCGCGTCGCTGACCATGACGGAGGTCAAAGGGTTGTTCAGGCTGATCCGCCAGTTGAAGGAGCGGGGCATCTGCATAGTCTTTATCAGCCACCGGCTGGATGAGATATTGGATGTGTCGGACCGGATTACCGTATTGCAGGACGGCGTCCTCATAGGGACCTTTCCCGTGGCCGAAATGGGCAGTAAGCAGTTGGCTTTCCTGATGACCGGCCAGGCGTTCGACTACCGGGTGCTGGCACCTTATACGGGTGGTAAACCGGTGATGCTGGAGGTGGGAAAGCTAAGCCGCCGTGGTCAATATCATGATATTTCCCTCAAGGTGCACCAGGGGGAAATTGTCGCCATCACCGGCCTGCTGGGCTCAGGGCGAACCGAACTGTGCCTGAGCCTGTTCGGCCTTACCCGTCCGGACAGCGGCGTCATCAACATACACGGCCGGCCGGTGCATTTCAACAGCAACCGCGACGCCATTGCCGCCGGCATCGGTTATGTCTCGGAAGATCGCCTCAGCACCGGCTTGGTTATGGAACAGTCCATTGGGGACAATATCATCTCGACGGTATTGCCGCAGGTGAAAAACCGTTGGCACCTCATTGACCGGCAACGGGTGCAGCGTCTGGTGGATGAGATGATCCGCCGGCTGACCATCAAGTCAGACAATACGTCGCTTCCGGTCAACACGCTTTCCGGCGGCAATGCCCAGCGAGTAGCCATAGCCAAGTGGCTGGCGACCCGTCCGCGCCTGCTGATCCTCGATTCACCCACGGTCGGGGTTGATATTGCCAATAAAGCCGGTATCTATCAGATTATCAATACGCTGGCCGAGCAGGGCATCACGGTGTTGATGATTTGCGACGAAATCGAGGAGGCCTATTTTAACAGCCACCGTATCCTGGTGATGCGCGCGGGTGCGCTGGTGGCTGAATTTCTTACGGCCCACACGACCGAAGCGGCGTTGGCGGAGGTGGTCAATGGTTAACAAACTGGAATTGCATCGCCATGAAGGATTGCTGATCGTGACTATCCTGATCCTTGGGGCGATTTTCAGCCTTTACAGCAATGATTTTCTGACCTTCGGCAATCTCTACGACCTGGTTAACAATTATGCCATGCTGATGATCCTGGCCTGCGGTCTGTTTATCGTCCTGATCTCCGGCGGTATTGATATTTCCTTTCCGCCCATGACCATTATTGCCCAGTATGTCATGGTCACGGCGCTGCTGAAGTACGGCGGTAATTTTCTGGTGGCCTTCTTGATAGCCGGCGGCGTCGGGACGGCACTGGGCTTGGTCAACGCCGTATTGGTCAACCGACTTAAAGTACCCTCCATCATCGTCACTATTTCTACCCTGAATATTTTTTATGGCCTGCTGCTCTACTTTTCCAAAGGCGTCTGGCTGTATAAATACCCCGGCTGGTTTGAAAACGGGCTGACGTTATTCACGTTTACCGCTTCCGACGGTAATGATTACGGACTGAACCTGCCCATCATGACCTTGCTGGTGGTGCTGATAGTCACCGGTCTGCTGATGAAACACAGCAGTATCGGGCGCAAAATCTATGCCATGGGCGGCAACCGCGAGGCGGCGTCCCGGCTGGGCTTCGGCATCTTCAAGCTGCAACTGTTCGTCTATGGTTTTATGGGATTTCTGTCAGGTATAGCGGGGGTGGTGCAATCCTATACGGTGATGACGGTGGCTCCCGACTCGCTGCTGGGGTATGAACTGACCGTACTGGCCGCGGTGGTGCTGGGCGGGACCAGTATCATCGGCGGACGCGGCACGCTGTTGGGTACGCTGCTTGGGGTCATATTGCTGGCAATGCTGCAAAACGGCTTGAACCTGATGGGTATTTCATCTTACTGGCAAATGGTGATTATTGGTCTGGTCATCGTGGTAAGCATCAGCTCCACCGCCTGGAGCCAGCGCGATAAATCGGAGATCCTGTCATGAACAGCGCCAAAGTTAAAGACCATGTGGAACTCTACCTGGTGGCATTGCTGTTGCTGATGATGCTGGTTTTCAGCACGCAGATCCCCGGCGTATTCTGGTCGGCGTCCAATTTCCAGTCTATCGGTTCACAGCTGCCGGTACTGGGCGTGCTGGCGTTCGCTATGGCGGTTACCATGCTGACCGGCGGTATCAATCTGTCGATTATCTCCACCACCAACTGCTGCGCCCTGGTCATGGCATGGGTGGCTACCCATTTCCCTCCCTCCGTGGGCAGCGCCCTGTTAATGCTGCTGACCGGTATCGGCATGGCCTTGGTTATCGGACTGTTGAACGGCATATTAATAGCCGTCATCCGCGTCTCGCCCATATTGGCTACCCTGGGTACGATGACGCTGCTCAAGGGAATTACCATCCTGATATCCAAGGGGACGGCGATTTCCAATTTCCCCGCCTATGTGCTGTGGCTTAACAGCAACAACTGGCTGGGCATCCCGGTGCCGTTGTATCTTTTTGCGCTGGTGGCGCTTGTCATGTGGATTGTGCTGGAACGTTCACCGTTGGGCCGGCGAATTTATCTTATCGGTTCCAACCAGCGGGCAGCCCACTATTCCGGCATCAATACGCCGCGCACGCTTATGGCGACCTATATCATCTCCTCGCTATTGTGCCTGGTGGCCGCGCTGATGATGATGTCAAAGCTGAACTCCGCCAAGGCCGGCTACGGCGAATCCTTTCTGTTGACCAGTATCCTGGCGGCGGTTCTGGGGGGAGTGAATCCCGATGGCGGCTTCGGCAAGATTGTCGGTATGGTGTTGGCGCTGATTCTGCTGCAAATGTTGGAAAGCGGACTGAATATCATGGGGATAAGCAGCTACATCACGATGGCGCTATGGGGCGGGCTGTTGCTGGCGTTTCTGTTTCTCAAGGGCATCCGGTTGCCTTATTTCAGCCGTTAGTCGGCCGGCGTTATTGCGATGTCCGGCCCAGCAATAAGCCTTTATAGGCAATGCCGGTGATCCGCGGCCGGAACACCCGCGATGAGCCTACGGATCGGGTCAATCTCATCGCCATTAACTGTTGAACTCCGCCGTCGCCATTTAAATAATTGAAATAGCCGCGCCGGGGCAAATATTTTCCCGGCTGATTCGTCTACCTCTGTATCTGAACAATATGGAGTGGACAACATGAGAGATCGCAAGTTTAAGATATTGGTTATGGCCGTGGTGGCCGTCATTGCCGTTACCACGCTGGTGATGCTGCTGTGGAATGCGCTGCTGCCGGTCATTTTTGGCGTGAAGAGCATTGGCTTTTTCCAGGCGCTGGGATTGCTTATCCTCTGTAAAATTCTGTTTGGCAGCTTTCACGGCCACGGCATGTTCGCACGCAGAAGACAAGAACTGCGCGAGCGCTGGATGGCGATGAGTCCCGAGGAACGCGAGGCCTTTATCAAACAGCGCGGCGCGGGCCATTGGCACGGACACTGGCATGGACGCTGCCATCATAGGGATCGGGACAATGCACCTCGCACCGACGACAACGGCCAGGCGTAATGACTAACGCCACGGAACGGCGCCACGTTCTAATGGCTGCGCTGCGTGGTTGCCAGCAACGGCTGCGGGCGTTTATTGCCGGGCGCACCGGTAATATCGCCGATGCGGAAGATGTTTATCAGGAGGTAAGCTATCAGTTGATCAAAGCCGACAGCTATCTTCATCCCATAGAGCAGGTCGCCGCCTGGTTGTATCGCGCCGCGCGCAATGAGCTTATCGACCGATCGCGTAAAAAGCGCGAGCTGCCGCTATCTGACGATCTCGACAGTGAATGGCCTGCGGGAGAAGAGCTGGGGGAGGTATTGTTCAACCCGCAAAGCGGCGCCGAAGATGATTACCTGCGCCAGCTGGTCTGGCGGGAATTGGAACTGGCGCTGGCGGATATGCCGGCGGCGCAGCGGGAAGCGTTTGAAAAGACCGAGCTTCAGGGCTACTCCTTTAAGCAGCTTGCCGAGGAAACCGGTACCGCCGTTGAAACGCTGTTGTCGCGCAAGCATCAGGCGGTGCTGTTTTTGCGCCTGCGGCTGCAGGTGCTGTATGAAGCGGTGACGGGCTCCTGACCGGCCGAACGCAGAGGGATGGATCTATGAATTGCGGCGAACTAACCGCCCCGTAAAACATGAAGCGGGCGGTTTGCTCCTCTAGCAGCCTGTCCCGCCTTATCGACTCCGGGTATGTTCGCAAACTCCAAGCATTTTTATTATCTTAAAAGATAAATCAAAGCCATAATGATTACACAAACACTACAAATTACTGCGCTGCCGGATAACTCCCTTAATGAATCTAAATAACCTTCATTGTTTTCATTTAATTTATTAATCGCTTCTTTCTCATTTTCAGCTTCAACTTCAATATGATATCTGCTGAACCCTTTTTGTTTCATCCCCTTGATAAAAAGGCGTGTGACAAATTCTTTTGGGATGACTTTTGATGCATCACTTTTTATAAAAATAATATATTTACGCATCATTACCTCCATAAAAACGCAGAATATTACCCCATATTCTTTCCCTAGATAAGATAAAAAAATATTGTGACTGATAATGAATCATAATTTAATAATCATCACTCAAACGCGTTCAACGTAAATTAAACAAACAATATTTTTTGTAAAGATTTGATAGAATGTGCCGATGTCATTTTTTTCATTTGAAACCTAGGTAACGTTTATGACGACAGTGTTAAATCAATATGGCCAAGCCTTGGGGAATCCCCTACCCAATTGGCAACCGCGGGCTACCCCACAAAAAATAGCTCTCAAAGGAAATTATTGCCAACTTGAACCCATTGATATCAAACATAGTCAGGATTTGTTTTACGCCTGGCACAGCATTGATGATGATCGGGACTGGACGTACTTTCACATCAAAAGACCCATCACTACCAAGCAATGTGATTATTACATCGCATCTCTTGCCGCCAGTAAGGACCCTCTTTTTTATGCAGTAATCAGTCATTTCTCGAAAAAAGCTATCGGTTTCTTAGCGTTGCAACGTATCGACCCTGATAATGGCGCTGTAGAGATTGGTTGGATAAACTGGTCGCCGATGATGAAACGTACCGTTTATAGCACTGAAGCAATATTCCTTTTGCTGTCATACGTCCTCGACACCCTGCAATACCGGCGCTGCGCGTGGAAATGCGACAGCCTTCATCAATCAGCAATCAATGCGGCGGAACGGCTGGGATTTCAATACGAGGGCATTTTCAGACAAATGCAAGTATCTAAAGGACACAGTCGTGACGTCCGTTGGTACTCTATTATTGATAATGAATGGTCCGGGATTCGTCAAGCCATACAACTTTGGCTAAACCCGGATAACCTAGACGAAAGCGGGAAACAAAAGCGAAAGCTGACCGAGTTCATGCCGCCTAAAGTGAATATTTCATAGCGGCGAACCCGTTAACCGATAAGCGAGACCGCCGTCTCAAGGGCATGGTCTATGGCGCGGTTGGCCTCCTCGCCGTCGGGCATGGCTCGGGAGATGCTAATCACGCCAACCATCATCGAGACGATGCTCCACGCCCGCCGTTCGCGATCCGCTTCGTTGCCGCCAAGGACAGCCGACACTTTGCCGATCAGTTCCGCCATTCTGAGCCGGTATGTCTCCCGGACCGCCGGGCCGGCCCGGGCAACATCGGCGCTCAAGGTCGGCATGACGCAGCCCGATGCCGGATTCTCCCGATGGCAGACGCTGATATACTCGGTTAGCCATTGCCGGAGAAGATCCCGTCGCTCGGCGACGCTGCCGGTATCGGAATCGATGAAGGACTTGCCCAGGCAAGACTCGATGACGCCCTCCAGCAGCGCCTGCTTGCTCGGGAAATTTGAATAGAAAGCCCCCGACGTGACGCCGGCCGCCGCCGCCAGACCGTCGACGCCGATCCCGTTGAAACCGTTCGTCCTGAGAGCCTGCGCCCCTGCCTGTAGAATGGCCTCCTTGGCCTTAGCCTTCTGATCCGGCGGATATCTCATTCATCATTCTCCAAACGTACCACGGAAAGCATTGGACCATAGAATAACGATCGCTATATTATGATCATCGCATCCATTATACCACCCGCAATGGCTTTGCCAGCGCGTGGTTCGCGCCGGTGGTGCAGCAATAGCTTTTGACTGTGTGCCGACCAAAGCAGTTGCCCGACACTTGCATCCGTTCCAGCAGACTGGAGAAAAAAATGTCCCATGAAGCGCACCAGCGCCACCCGTTCCTGAATGACCTGACATCCGATGCGGAAATGACAGGTACAGCACTGCGCAGAGCTGTATCCGGTCGCCAAAACATCAAGAAGCTCATCGAAACCGTCGCCACGCTGTACAAATCGCAAACGCCGATTTTTCTCGAAACCGTCGGGTCCCGCAGCTTTCTGCAATATGAAGCCGAGCTTACCAACGGCATGCCGTTAACCGGCGTGGCCGTCATCGAGCGCAACGCCGATGGCGGCGTCCACCAAGTATCCATCACCATGAGCCCTTTAGACTCGGTACTCTCGCTGTCCGGCCAGCTTGGCGCGCTGCTGGGCAATGACATCGGCGAGGGTCTGTTCCTTTAAGACCGTCCCTATCAAGCAATGGCGCAACATCATGATGAACCCGCGTCCATTTCTATCAATTTCAAGAGGAAAACGTTATGGCTACCACGAAGATCACCTCTAACCCCATTACCATCGAACATGTCAGAATAACCTCCAAACGTCCCTTTCAACAGGTGCGAGCCGCCATTGAGGCCGACCTTCCCATACTCGACGAGAACATCAGGGTCATGCTGAGCAACGGCGATCAGGAGGGTATCAAGCAGTATGTAGACCACGGGCCCACGCTTTTCATGTTTCTCGAGCGCGACCACGGAGCTCTGCTGGCGATAGCCGGGCATAAGCGCAACGCCGTCCAATATGAGATTGGCAATCCCATCACCGCCTCGACAATGACGCGGCACAATTTGGGCGCTGCGCTCTATGCGCCGCTGCGCGTCGCGCTCTTTGAAACCGACAACGGGGAAGCCGTTTTCGAATATGACAAACCTTCCACGCTCTTTGGCCAGCTAGAAAACGAGCAGGTCACCGAAGTCGCACGCTACCTCGACCGGGAGCTTGAAGCCGCACTGCTTAAGGCGGCTGGTTGAAGGATTGATGGGCGGGATCAGTCCAGAACGTGACCTTAACGTGGGATATGCTGCGCATAAACGTAAGCGGCGAAACAGCTATCCCATGAAATAACGTAAAATATCCGGCGGAGAAGCGTAATTAACCTACTAGGTGAAAAGATTTGCCAAAACTAACCTATTAGGTTACTGTTGTCAACAGAGGTATGGAGCATTAAAACATGGAAAAGTTCATCCCTCATACACGGCTGTCTAAGGTGAAAGAGCTTGTATTAAAGGGAGAAGTGCGGGCTACACGAAGCGCACTCGAAAATGCGGGTGAGTTGGGACTGAGCTTTAAGGATATCTGTAATGCGGTTCGATCACTCACTACCGCTGATTTTTATAAAAGTATGACGACTCATCAGAATCATACGATTTGGCAAGAAATCTACCGCCCACGCCTAGCTTGCGGTCACGTTTATCTAAAAATCACGGTTATTAAAGATGTTTTAATTGTCTCACTAAAGGAGCTTTAATGATGAAATGTCCCATTTGCGGCGGTGCGGATCTTGTCCATCAAACCCGTGACATCCCTTTTATTTACAAAGGGCACACATTCGTTATTGGCGACGTAACAGGCGACTTCTGCTCTGCCTGCGGTGAATCCATCTTGGATTCAGCCGAGTCTGAAGCCTTTATGACCAAGACCATGCAGTGCCGGAAGAAGGTTAATAACCAAATTATCTCCCCTGAATTTATTGTTCAAATCCGTAAAAAGCTCGGTTTAAATCAGAAAGAAGCCAGCGAAATATTTGGCGGAGGCGTTAATGCATTCTCCCGTTACGAAAAGGGTCAGGCACAGCCTCATCCTTCAACCATAAAATTGTTGCAGGTTCTGGATCGCCATCCCGAGCTGCTGCCGGAAATCCGTTAATAACCGTTTATTTTTTGATATTACTGATTTTTGAGTTACGTCTGATGGGCTATCAAAAAGATTGGAGCGGTGAAGGGAATGATTAAATGGAGTTAGCATATTGATATGAAATATATTATTTTTCATTCACGTATATTTTAGACACATTTCTATACATGAAAATATCTTTTAACATCCCTACATTTACTTCCTCTTGCCAGTTCCAATTTTAAGATGTGGTGAATTAGAAAGTACATATGCTTACGTTAATCTCCCCTTATTATCTGAATAGTGTTATAACTTATTGATAATAAATTAAAATGTATAAATATAGCCTCCTGAAAAATCTGTTTTAAAAATCACCAATATTTGCAAAATAAATACCGCGCGTTACTATTTTTTTTAAAATAACACACTATAGTTATGATGCCAAAATTTATAATAAAAAAATTTTTTTACGTGAGCTTATCATATAGACATGAAATAAAATCAGGTGTATAAAAAAACAACTATAATAAAATTATAAAGTTTTTTGAAGGAAAAATTATATGTCTGGTGAAACAGCAGCTATACAGCGTGTTGCGAATCAAATAACGGAAGAAATATATGCAGAAGAAATAATAATCGAAAGACTCGAGTATAGAACAACGGAATTCAATTTCCGAGAAGATTGTCAACCTTTGATAGAGTTTTTAAATCCACCCAGCACAATAAAACCTTTTTCTATTGCTTTAGTCAACAATCTTGGTCTCGGCGTTAGTCTAGATGAAATCGATATTAATCCAGTTTTATGGTTCGAGAAAATATCAAATAACTACCCCTTTAGAATATCACAAATTGATATATCTCAGATAGCCGTAACTGACGCAGCCATTGCTAAAATGCAAATAACAAGTTCTAAAAATTTAGTAAAATATTATCTTTCCGAAGTGACAAATAAAAAAATAGAGTTGATAAAATAGTTACATCCATTGAATCTCCAACACTTACAGGTAAAATAAAACTTACTCGCACCGGCATGGCACATTTAGACTTAAACCATGAAAATGATATTTTGAAAGTATTATTAGATGCTTTAAATCAATTAATTTTCGACAAAGATAAACTTGAGCAATAAAATCCATATTTGTTCTATACTTGGCTATAATTTCAGATTATAGCTTAGTTTAACATCACAGCGCGCAGTGTCCCCCGCCTGCCCGCTGTGACTACATCATGCATTTCTCATACACGAACCAATAGCCTGTATAGCCCATATACAGCGAGCTTTAAACGTTTTGTAGGGGTATATGTTGTATGCAGATCCATGCACCCACTGCATGCGCGGTCATGTTACGGCAGGCTGACCAGAGAAAAGGCGTTTTGCGAAGGCGTCGGGGGTGGAGCAACTACCCCGCCCGGAAGAATATCTGATGTGCTGATTAGTGCAAACGGGCACTCGAACCATAACGATTTAATACACGTTTCTCTGGCTGTGTTATTAATGCTACCAGTGCAATTTTGGGTTCCAGTAGTCGGGTAATAATTCTGTTTACACTTTCCACCGATTTAAAAGTACAGGGGCATTGCAGATTTTGGTATTGATAATACGACTCTTTTACTTGCTCAGACAAATAACGACTGGAGCGAATATTCGATGCTGAGCTTCATACCGAGCAGCGCATCATGCTAGTATTTCCTCGTTATTTTTTTACTTTTTTTTATTTCCTTGTTCATTTATCCTCTCCAATAATGTCTCGGCTAATCGCATTCTCCTAAACGGACTATTGTTTAATTCATGGCCGAAATCTTTCATTACATACAGGAAGTCGAGACCAAATTTTATCAGCATCGATTATTTCGTCATATCTGTGAATGTTATCTCACAGATCGCGCGCATTAGTTTATCGACAGACGTCATCATCTTCTGAGAAACATCCCCTTCGCGGTGGTTGCAGCGATTACGAATATCTTTCACAAAATAAGCATGCATAAATATTAATT
Organism: Sodalis sp. dw_96; assembly: GCF_018449575.1. GTDB lineage: Bacteria > Pseudomonadota > Gammaproteobacteria > Enterobacterales > Enterobacteriaceae > Acerihabitans. The sequence continues at coordinate 50,213 of NZ_JAAVUT010000004.1, forward strand.
GCAGAAGAATGGGGAAAGTAGGATATTAAAATCAATGTGACTTCCCCATTTTTTAATTTTACTTTTTTTAACTCAATTGAAAATAATAAGTATCCTAATAGTATTTCTTTATAATATACTAGAATATCATTATGTTATTCATACAAGTTTTCAAATTTATAGACCATCAATGATTAATCCAAAAATCACTCCTTCGGTATTTCCATTTCCAAGGTGAGGTTTAACAATTCCAGCCTTTCAAAGAGAATAAATAACAATATTTCTCTGTAAACCGGGTGTTGAATTTCAAGGATGGCATGGGTCAGCGCGCGACAATGGTCGACAATTTCTTCAGCTGTGAGAGGTGTGTTATCAAACATCATGCTTTCCCCCGTAATTGATTAATCGGAGGGGAAGGTAAAGAACGTATCTTAGGCATAGAATCGCTTCACAGTAGTTTATGATGAAAACTACCACCAGAGCTGCTAATCCCATGGGTGGTAGCCCAGACGAGGTTAGCAGTACCGGCACTACTGGAAACCGGCCAGCCCGAGGGCTGCCTCGCCTGAGCCACCATAGACATAGATAAACACATTTTAAACTGCGTTCATTATGGTGTGCCAAAGCGTCGACCAAGAGCATGCGTTTTGCATGCAATATCGCCAGTAGCGTTCCAGGCTGCTAACCCCGGCTACGGATTGAGCCGTAGCAAGGTGACTATAACCCAATTTTTCAATTACATGCAATCAGATATCAGACTTTCCACTGCTTATGCGATAGCCGTTACAGTAAAATTGAAATGCATGTTTTGGGCGATTAGCCGTATCGAATACAATCGATAATGATCGGAACTGTTGTGGGATTCAAAAAGCTGTAATAAGGAATTTATCCATATAAAAAAAGCTGATCTTTTAGCTTATGGATGCTTGAATAGCAGGAGAATTTGGAGCGGGTGAAGGGAATCGAACCCTCGTATAGAGCTTGGGAAGCTCTCGTTCTACCATTGAACTACACCCGCGGGGGGAAACGCGCAGAGCATTATAACCTTATGTCGGCGGCTGACAAGCGGTCCGGCGACTAACTGCGTGAGTTTTAAACAATTATCTCCAAACGAATAAAAAGGCCGGCGATTTTACGACCGGCCTCAATGAGTGCCAGAGTTGCCCAGACGGCAACCGGGTCTTAGGTGACAAGGATTGCCTTCGCGCTGCTGGCGATAACTGTGGTCTTTAGCACCGGCGATTGCATCGCCTTTCAGCGGCCACTCGCGAAGGATGCGTGCGCTAGCCGTCTTGTTTAAAGCCCCTTACTTCTGCGGACGCAGCGCCGGGAACAGGATCACGTCACGAATGGTATGGCTGTTGGTAAACAGCATGATCATCCGGTCGATGCCGATGCCCAGGCCGGCGGTGGGCGGCAGACCGTGTTCCAGGGCCGTGACGTAGTCTTCGTCATAAAACATGGCTTCGTCGTCGCCGGCATCCTTGGCGCGGACCTGATCGGCAAAGCGCTGTGCCTGATCCTCGGCGTCGTTTAGCTCGGAGAAGCCATTGCCGATTTCCCGGCCGCCGATAAAGAATTCAAACCGGTCGGTGAAGAACGGGTTTTCATCGTTGCGGCGCGCCAGCGGCGAGACTTCCGCCGGATATTGGGTAATAAAGGTCGGCTGAATCAGGTGGCTTTCCGCGGTCTCTTCAAAAATCTCGGTTTGCACCCGGCCCAGGCCCCAGCTTTTTTCCACATGAATCCCCAGGGATTCGGCGATGGCGCCGGCCTTGACCATATCGTCCAGGTCGGCGAGATGAGTTTCCGGCCGGTAATGGCAAATGGCTTCCCGCATGGTCATCTTGACGAACGGCTGGCCGAAATCAAAGGTATGATCGCCGTATTCCACCTTGCTGCTGCCCAGTACCCGCTCGGTCAGGGTGCGGAACAGGTCTTCGGTCAGCACGATCAAATCCCGGTAATCCGCGTAGGCCATATAGAGTTCCATCATGGTGAACTCGGGGTTATGGCGCGGCGAAATGCCTTCGTTGCGGAAATTGCGGTTAATTTCAAATACCCGCTCAAAGCCACCCACCACCAGGCGCTTTAGATAGAGCTCCGGCGCGATACGCAGATACATGTCGATATCCAGCGCATTATGATGGGTAATAAACGGACGGGCGGCGGCGCCTCCGGGGATGCTTTGCATCATCGGGGTTTCCACTTCCATAAAGCCGTGATCCACCATGAAGCGGCGGATTTCCACCATGATTTGCGAGCGCACTTTAAAGGTATGGCGGGATTCACTGTTGGCGATCAGGTCCAGATAGCGCTGACGGTAGCGGGTTTCCTGATCGGCCAGACCGTGAAATTTATCCGGCAGCGGGCGCATGGCTTTGGTCAGCAGGCGGATCTCGGTGCAATGGATGGACAGCTCGCCGGTGCGGGTTTTAAACACCCGACCACGGGCGCCGAGAATATCCCCCAGATCCCATTTTTTGAACTGTTCGTTGTATACGCCTTCCGCCAGTTCGTCGCGGGCGACATACAGCTGAATATTGCCGCCCACATCCTGCAGATTGGCGAAAGAGGCTTTACCCATGATACGGCGGGTCATCATGCGTCCGGCGACGCTGACTTCCACCGCCAGGGCCTCCAGCTCTTCGGCGGATTTAGCGTCATAGGCGGCATGGAGCTTATCGGAGGTGGTATCGCGCCGAAAATCGTTCGGGAACGCATTACCCTGTTCGCGCAGCTGCGCCAGCTTTTCACGACGGGCGGTTAATTCGTTATTTAAATCCAGCGCCTGGGGGGCACCGTCCTGTGATTGTGATTCAGACATCTTGGTTCCTCATAACCCGGCTTTAAGACTTGCTTCGATAAATTTATCCAGATCGCCATCCAGCACCGCCTGTGTATTGCGCGTTTCCACGCCGGTACGCAGGTCCTTGATACGGGAATCGTCCAGGACATAAGAGCGGATCTGGCTGCCCCAGCCTATGTCTGACTTGGTGTCTTCCAGCGCTTGTTTTTCCGCGTTTTTCTTCCGCAGCTCATATTCATACAGCTTGGCTTTGAGCTGCTTCATAGCCTGTTCTTTGTTTTTGTGCTGCGAACGGTCGTTCTGGCACTGGGTCACGATATTGGTGGGGAGATGGGTGATACGCACCGCGGATTCGGTACGGTTAACATGCTGACCGCCGGCCCCGGAAGCGCGGTATACGTCGATGCGCAAATCCGCCGGGTTGATTTCGATATCGATATCGTCGTCCACATCCGGGTAAACAAACGCCGAGCTGAACGAGGTGTGCCGTCTTCCGCCGGAGTCAAACGGGCTTTTACGCACCAGGCGATGCACGCCGGTTTCGGTGCGCAGCCAGCCGAAGGCGTATTCGCCCATGACCTTGATGGTCACCGATTTGATGCCGGCCACTTCGCCGTCGGACTGTTCGATGATTTCGGTCTTGAAGCCGCGAGCTTCCGCCCAGCGCAGGTACATGCGCATCAGCATGCTGGCCCAGTCTTGCGCCTCGGTGCCGCCGGAGCCGGACTGGATATCCAGATAACAATCGGAGCTGTCGTATTCGCCGGAGAACATGCGGCGGAATTCCAGCTGGCCCAGTTTGCCTTCCAACTGGTCCAGCTCGGCCACGGTGTCGTTAAGGGTTTCTTCGTCGTCTTCTTCCACCGCCAGTTCCAGCAGGCCGGCGACATCGTCCAGGCCGCGGGTCAACTGATCGATGGTTTCAACAATCGCTTCCAGCGAGGAGCGTTCTTTGCCCAGCGCCTGCGCGCGTTCGGGCTCGTTCCAGACGCCGGGCTGTTCCAGCTCGGCTATGACCTCTTCGAGACGTTCCTTCCTGAGATCGTAGTCAAAGATACCCCCTGAGAACTTCCGTCCGTTCAGACAGGTCCTGGATGCGGTTTTTTACCGGATTGATTTCAAACATGTGTGTCATTAGCTCGTAAGGAGATGGAGTACGTATTAACCCGCTATTCTAGCGGATCCGCGCCAATGTTTGTAGCGTCTTAGGCTTACAGCGGCCAGAGATGCTGGATTAATAATTGTACGTTGCGATTTCCGCGATACTCGTTCACATCCAGCTTATAGGCCATTTCAACGGTGCGGACGCTGTTGTCGGGCCAGACCCGGTTATCGATGTTAAACGCAATACCGTCCAGCAGCGGGCCGCCGCTCAAAGGTTCCACCATGAGTTTCAGGTGCTTTTCCCCCACCAGCCGCTGTTGCAGCACGCGAAATTTACCGTCGAACAGGGGTTCCGGAAAGGCTTGTCCCCAGGGGCCGCCGTCGCGCAACAGCTCAGCGGTGGGCAGGTTCATCTCTGTGCCGGCCAATTCGCCGTCAGACCAGACCACGCCGTCCAGCTGCGCCGGATCCAGCCACTCGTTCACCAGATCCGCGAAACGCTGCCGGAAGGGTTCGTATTGGACCTGCTCCAGTGAGAGTCCTGCGGCCATGGCGTGTCCGCCGAATTTAAGGATCATGCCGGGATAGAGCGTATCCAGTCTTTCCAGCAGATCGCGCAAATGCAAACCGGCCACCGATCGGCCGGATCCTTTCAACATGCCCTCCCCCGCCGGCGCGAAGGCGATAACCGGGCGATGAAAACGTTCCTTGATTCGCGAGGCCAGTATCCCCACCACGCCTTGATGCCATTCGGCGTGATAAATCGCCAACCCGTAAGGCAGGGTCGTTTGGCTGCGCTCCATCTCACCGCACAGCGCCAGGGCTTCCGTCTCCATGCCTTGTTCTATCTCACGGCGGGTTTGATTTAATGAATCCAGCTCAACCGCCAGCATGCGGGCCTGGGACAAATCCTCGGTTAACAGCAGTTCGACCCCCACCGACATATCATCCAGCCGACCGGCGGCATTCAGCCGCGGTCCCAGGGCAAAACCGAGATCGGCGGCGCAGAGCCTGGCCGTATCGCGATTGGCGATTTCCGCCAGGGCGCGAATACCCGGCCGGCAGCGACCGGCGCGGATCCGGCTGATGCCCTGGTGCACCAGGATGCGGTTATTGCGGTCAAGGGGCACCACATCGGCCACCGTACCTAGCGCGACTAAATCCAGCAGTTCCGCCAGCTTGGGCGCCGACAGGTTTTTCTGCTCGAACCAGCCGCTTTCGTGCAGCCGGGCGCGCAGCGCCAGCATGAGGTAAAAAGACACGCCCACCCCCGCCAGGGATTTGGAGGGGAAGGCACAGCCATTCAAATTGGGGTTTACGATGGCGTCGGCGTCGGGCAAGGTCTCGCCGGGCAGGTGATGGTCGGTAATCAGCACCGGGATGCCGTGCCGGTGCGCCAGCTCGACGCCCGAATGAGACGAGATGCCGTTATCCACCGTCACGATGATTTGCGCGCCACGCGCCATGGCCTGTTCAACCACTTCGGGACTCAGGCCGTAGCCGTCTTCAAAACGATTGGGCACCAGGAAATCAATATGTTCCCCGCCCATCTGCCGCAGCGCCAGCACCATGACAGCAGTACTGGTGGCCCCGTCGGCGTCAAAATCGCCCACCACCATTAAGCGGCGGTTCTCCGCCAGCGCGCGCACCAGCATATCCACGGCGAGTTCAATGCCGTCCAACTGCTGATAGGCCAGCAAACCCCGTACGCCGCGTTCGAGATCGTCGCTGGTTTTGATGCCGCGCAACGCATAAAGGCGTCTGAGCAGCGGGGGAAGATCCACCTCAAGCAACCCGTCGGCGGTGGCTGCCGGACGGCGCCGTAATACCGTTTTCATGTCCGCCACGTTTAGCCGCCCGTCGCGCCGTTTGGCGATTGCTGATCGAGCATCGCCGCCATCTCTTTCGGGCTTTGATAACCCGGCACCATGACCCCGCTTTCCAGCAGGATGGCCGGTGTGCCCTGGATACCATACTGTACGCCGAGCTGGTAGTGCCTGCTGAGATCGATTTTACAGGTGGCCGGGGGCACCGCGTCGCCATGCATGGCTTTAGTAAAGGCGGTTTTGGGGTCGGCGCTGCACCAGACCGAAACCATGTCCTTCTCCGCCTGGGAATTCAGCCCCTGGCGCGGAAAGGCCAGGTAACGGATGGTAATGCCCAGCGCATTGTAGTCCTTTATCTGCTCATGGAGCTTGTGGCAGTAGCCGCAGGTGATATCGGTAAAAACGGTAATGACGTGTTTTTGTTCAGGCGCCTGGTAAACGATCATCTCGTCCTGCAAGGCGTTCAGGCGCTTATTTAATAATTGATTGGTCACATTTACCGGCTGGCTGCTGCCGACATCGTACATCGGGCCTTGTATGACATGCCGGCCGTCATCGGATACATACAGGACGCCGCTTTCGGTAAGCACGGTTTTCAGGCCCGCCACGGGTGAGGGCTGAATTTCGGCATGATGCACGCCCAAGCGATCAAGTGCGTGCGTTATCGCGGCGTCGTCTGCATAAGCCGGGCGAGTGATCGCCAGCGCCACGAAAGAAAGCAATAGCAGCCTGTTTTTCATTATTATGTCCTTGTCTGTTTATCCTAATGGTATTGGTAAAGTCCGTTCGCAGGTGGCTCTTGGTACATATTTCTGGTATCGGCATTGGGATAGGTATCACGGCCGTGATTATGCAGGCCGGATAAACCCTTTACCGGCTCATCCCCGGGGATGATGCTGCTGGTGTATCAATTTCAAGCGCTCGGTGGCCACATGGGTGTAAATCTGGGTGGTGGAGAGATCGCTATGTCCCAGCAACAGCTGTACCACGCGTAAATCCGCGCCATGATTCAGCAGGTGAGTGGCGAACGCATGACGCAAAACATGGGGCGAAAGCCGCGCACTGTCGATACCCGCCAGAATCGCATAATGTTTGATGCGATGCCAGAACGTCTGCCGGGTCATTTTCTGGCTGCGATTACTGGGAAACAGAATATCCGAGCTGTGTTCATTCATCAGCCAGGGACGGCCATGTTCCAGAAAATACTCCACCCAGTGTACCGCCTCTTCTCCCAGCGGCACCAAACGTTCCTTATCCCCTTTGCCCACCACCCGCACTACGCCCTGGCGCAGGCTGATATCACTCATGGACAGTCCCACCAGTTCGGAAACCCGCAGGCCGGTGGCATATAGCACTTCCAGCATCGCTTTGTCCCGTATTTCTATCGGTTGTTCAAGCAGCGGCGCGTTAAGCAGCGATGTCACCTGCGCTTCGCTGAGATCCTTGGGCAAACGCTGCGGCAGTTTCGGCGCCGCCAACAGGGCGCTGGGGTCGTCGTCGCGTACCTTTTCACGATACAGATACTGGAAAAAGCGCCGCATGGCGCTGAGCAGCCGCGCTGAACTGGCCGCTTTATAACCTTTTGTCAGACGGTCGGCCAGGTAGGACTGCAGATCCGACGCCGCGGCGGTAAGAAGGGAGCTGCGCTGCAAAACCAACCAATCGGCGAGCTGCTGCAAATCAAGGCGGTAGGCCGCGAGGGTGTTTTCAGCCAGATTGCGCTCCAGCCACAGGGCATCAAGGAACTGTTCTATCCATGGGTTATTCTGCTGTTGCATCTATGCCCCCCAATGGTTTACGACAGGCTACATTATGCCTGAACCGAAAGTAAATCTGGTACACTTGTTATTATCAGGTTGTCATGAAGAGTACGGGTAAAGATGAAAGTCGGTTTGTTTTATGGCTCCAGTACCTGCTATACCGAAATGGCCGCGGAAAAAATCCGCGATATTCTCGGTGCGGACCTGGTGGACCTGCATAATATCAAAGATGTGCCGCCACAGCGTATGGAAGATTATCCGGTATTGATCCTCGGTATTCCCACCTGGGATTTCGGCGAAATCCAGGAGGATTGGGATGCGGTCTGGTCGCAGCTGTCCGGACTGGATTTGTCCGGTAAAATTATCGCCTTGTACGGTATGGGGGATCAGTTGGGCTACGGCGAATGGTTTTTGGATGCGCTGGGCTATTTGCATGATGTCCTGACGCCCACCGGCGCCCGGTTTATCGGCTTTTGGCCGATTAAAGGTTACGAATTTACCAGCCCGAAAGCCTTGAGTCCCGACGGTCAGCATTTTGTCGGCTTGGCCTTGGACGAGGTGAACCAGTACGATCTGAGCGACAGCCGTTTGCAGCAATGGTGTGAGCAGATACTGAACGAAACGGCCGCACTGCTGTAAAGCGTTAACGATCGTGCCGCTGCTGCGCCGAGGCGGCATGCAGCAAAGCCTGCCGCAAGCTGCGCCACTCGCGCTGATCCATGCTGTCCGCCGCCAGCCAGAGTCTGCGGGTGCGTCTTCCCCCCACCTGGCGTAAAGAGATCAGGATGCCGCTTTTCAGCATCCAGGGCGTTCCCCGGATTAACCAGTCTCTCTTGTGCCAGCGCAGGTGCAGGCCGCTTTGCAGCACCAGTTCCCCCCGACAGGCCATGATATTTCTCTGACTGCGAATGCACTCGAATACCACAAGCGTAATCAGCGTGACCCAAACCAGACCGTAATTTTCAGGCCAAGGGGATAAAAGAATCAATAGGGTTAATATCCCGTGAATCACCAGGGAGAAGATTTGTGTGCGCCAAGACACACGAACGTCACAACGCCAGAGGGCCACGGGCTTTATTTCGTGTTTGAATCAGGTTAATCATTTTTTTCAATCCGCTATCCTGGGGTTCGCCATGATTCATCAGCCAGTTGAAAAGATCCGGATCGTCGCATTCCAGCAGGCGGACGAATAAGACTTTCTCCTCGTCGCTCAGGGTGTCGAAGTCATATTCAAAAAACGGCATTATCGAGATATCCAATTCACGCATACCCCGACGGCAGGCCCAGTGGATGCGGGCTTTATTATCGATATCCATATGGACTTTATACCTCCTATGCGTTCATTCCGGGTGCTAGTTTAACCTGTTTTGCTATTGCGTATTACATAAAACGATACATTCCGACACGTTCTGCTAAATTTTCCAGACGCGTATCGCACGGATGGGCAAAGAACCGGTGAAATAACCGCTTGCAAAGCCCCCCGGCTATTTTAACATTGAGGTCTATTTTGCCTCACTGCCCAGGAGTGTCACATGTCGCTTAAAGTTCCCTTCCCACCCCGGCTGCCGACGCCGTCCAGCCATTTGCCCCTGACGCTGATTTCACTGGAAGACTGGGCGTTGGTGACGCTTACCGGCCCGGACACCGAGAAATACCTGCAGGGACAAGTGACGACCGATGTCGCCGCCATGGCGGCCGATCAGCATATCCTGGGGGCGCATTGTGACGCGAAGGGCAAAATGTGGAGTGATTTGCGCATTTTTCACCGCAATGACGGCATGGCCTATATCGAACGCCGCAGCGTGCGGGACGCGCAGTTGGCGGAATTGAAAAAATATGCGGTGTTTTCCAAAGTCGTCATAACCGCCGACGACGGCGTCGTTTTGTTGGGGGTTGCCGGTTTCCAGGCGCGGGCGGCTCTGAGCGGCGTATTCGACACCCTGCCCGACCCGCAACACGCGGTGGTGCACGACGGTGAAACCACTATTTTGCGTTTCAACCTGCCGGCGGAGCGTTTTTTACTGGTGACCACCGAGGCGGTTTTGCAGCGTTTGCTGGACAAGCTGGCGGGTCAGGCACAGCTCACCGACAGCCGGCAATGGCTGGCATTGAATATCGAAGCGGGACTGGCGGTGATAGACAGCGCCAACAGCAATCAGTTTATTCCCCAGGCGGTCAACCTCCAGGCGCTGGGCGGCGTCAGTTTCGACAAGGGGTGCTACGCCGGACAGGAAATGGTGGCCCGCGCCAAATACCGTGGCGCCAATAAGCGCGCCCTTTACTGGCTTGCCGGTAAAGCCGGCCACGTCCCCGCCGTCGGCGACGATCTGGAGCTGCAGCTTGGGGAAAACTGGCGTCGCACCGGCACGGTATTGGCCGCCTGCCAATTGGAAGACGGCACGGTCTGGGTACAGGCGGTATTAAATAATGATTTGACGCCGGACAACCATTTACGGGTGAAAGAGGATCCCATTGGGGCGCTGGCCATTCAGCCACTGCCTTATGTCATCACGGACTAGCCATCATTGGCTAGCCCCGCCGAATAATCGGAAATAAGCCGGGGCGGCGTTTTTATTCAGGATTTTTTGCCGAGTCCGCTCCCTCCTGTGCGGATAATCGATCCAGTATCCCCTGGGCGGTATTCACATCCGTCACCAAAGCGTTGATCATGCCCGAACGCACGGCGCCGATAATCCCGGCGGCTTTTTCCGGAGTGGCGGCCACGCCGATCGTCAGCGGCGTGCGGCGCAGCTGTTCCGGCGATGCGGCGATCATCCGCTCCTCCCCTTCCCAATGCAGGATTTCCCCCGACTCGGTCACATAGTGGCGCAACACATCCCCGGCGGCCTGGCTGAGCGCCTGTTCATCAAGGGTAGCGGCGGTGGACTCGCTGGGTTTGGGCGCATGGGTCAGCCCGACGCCGACAATGGCGACGTCCAGCCGGTCCCATAGCGAAATAATGCCCTGCACGCTGCGATCGCCGAGAAAAGCATCGCGCAGCTCCGCGGAAGAGATATAAGGAGCATGAAGAAAATAAGGTGTTCCCTCCATGTGCTGCGCGGCCAGGCGAACGAACTCATTGATTTGGAAATGAGGCGCCGCCTGCTGCATACCGCCGTTCAGCGCGACGGTCAATATGCCCGGTATGCGCGGTAACCCCGCCACGGTAACCTCCCTGATCGCCCGTCCCCAGCCAATTCCCACCACCGAGCCGCTGCCCAGTTTAGCCTGCTGCAGGAGAGAGGACAGCGGCGTTGCCAACGAACTCAAAATATTGCTCGGAGGTGTCTCCACCACCGTCGCCGCCTTTAATCCAAGTCGCTGGATCAACTCGTCGGTCATATTCTCCGGCGACGTCAATTCAATCACTTCAATCCTGATGATGCCCGCCGCGCGTGCTTTGTTAAGCAAACGGGAAATGGTCGCGGTTGATAAACCCAGCTTCCGGGCGATGTCCACTTGGGACATGTCTGACTCGTAGTGCAGCTTCGCCACCATATGCATCATGGCACGCGTTGCCGTCACATCTTGCAAAATTGGTTCTTTCAGCTTGAAATTCCTTTCTGCAATGTATTACACTGTTTTTGACATAGGGGAATTATTGCTCAATGCCGGTGAAATTGCAACGACCAGCATTGGCGGGAAACCCTTATGAACCGGCCTGCGGAGCGCGTTTGACCTGTTTCTGTCAGGTCCTGCCAAGCGGCGTCAGTCGCAACAACATTGATCAATATGCAACAAATTTCACGCCCAGGAGTAATAAATGTCAAAGATGTCTACTTCAGAATTACGAGGCTATCAACAAATTTGCGGCAGTAACGGCGCAATGATGGTCATCGCCTGCGACCAGCGTGGGGCGATGCGCAGCCTGCTTACCAGCGATCCGGAGCTGCAGGCGAAAATCTCCGAAAAACAGTTGGGGATGATCAAGTCGGATATTACCCGTTATTTAGCCAGCAATGCCTCCTGCGTACTGGTGGATCCGGTTTGCGCAGTGCCGCAGTTGGTGGACGACGGCGTGATTTCCCGCAATACCGCCCTACTGATTGGCCTGGATGCATCAGGCTGGGATACCTCGCCGGAAGGTTATCGGCTTTCCCGGCTGGTGCCCAATGTGAATGCCCGGCATGTGCGTGAGCTGGGGGGCACCGGCGGCAAAATAATGGTATACCTGCGTTCCGATCGTGACGCGGCGAACCATCACAATATCGCTATACTGCGTCAGTGTGTGGAAGATTTCGCCAAGGAAGATTTATTGCTGGTGGTGGAGTACCTCACCTATCAGCTTGAGGGTGAAAGCGACCAGGAGTATAAAGCCAAATTCCCCGAGTTGATTAAAGGCGGCGCGAAAATTGCCCTGGAATGTGGCGCTAAAGTACTGAAATTGCCTTATCCGGGTTCACCGCAGGCCTGTGCCGAAATCACCCGGATTGCGGGGGATGTACCCTGGGCCGTGCTTTCCGCCGGTGTCGATCACGCCACATTTTTGCAACAGGTGGCCGATGCCATGAGCAATGGCGCTTCCGGCGTGATTGCCGGGCGTTCGCTCTGGAAGGACTGTATTTCATTGGACAGCGAAATGACGAAAGGCAAATTGAAAACGCTGGCGGTTCCACGGTTAAATGAAATCCAGGCGGTTATACGACAGTATTACCATGCGGGAAAATCTAACGGCGGCGCATTGGCCGGACAGGTAAATTATGGCTGATAACAGGGCGGCTTCTCACGTCGAACCGGGTATATCTCATCTTGCCGGCGCAGTCGGGTCGGAACATGGGCACCCTGTCGTGAAAAACGGCAAACGCATTATTCTGGTCAACGGGATCCCCGCATCCGGCAAAACCAGTATCGCCGTTGAGCTCTCTGAACGTACCGGCTGGCTGCACTTATCTTTGGACGGAATAAAGAATCCTTTCCTACAGCTCATCGACGGTGTGGACCGCGCCTTCAACCGGATTTTGGGAAGAGCGAGCTATCAGGCCATCTGGTCAATCGTTGCCGATGCTCCCGCGGGAAGTACCTTTATTGTCGATGCCTGGTTTGGTTTTCAACCCAAAGAAGTGCTCAAGGACTACTTGACACAGGCGGGCGTCACATACCTGGCTGAAATCTGGTGCGACATCTCAGGGGAACAGGCAGCGGAACGTTATGCCGCGCGTGTTGACCAAAGACTGCCCGGACACCCCGGTAAGGAATATCTGCCTGAATTGATTGCTCTGGCAAATCGCGCGGAGCCCATGGCTTTCGGCCCCGTATATCGGGCGCAACAGAATCAGCCGGTTGATATCAATAAAATGAATGACTGGATCGTTAAGATGTTCGAGTCACCCATTGATTTTAATAAACCAGACCGAGGAGTTAATACAAGCCAGTAAAAAAGAAAAATAGCAATCCTATTATTTTTGATAATTTTCGCTGGTTATTTCCATGAGATAACTACGGATATTAAATGCATTTCTATAATTATATAGCGTCATCAATACTTTTAGTTAATATCAAATAGGTATGGATGGATCACAGTTTTATTTATTTTCAGAAACTATACTTATAAAAACATTTTATATCCAAATGAGGTTTCCTATGTTAACGGACTGGATTAATGACGCTAATATCACCTTGGTTGACCAGGTAAAAAACTGGCAAAGCGCGGTGGAATTGGCTGTGCAGTCATTAATAACGCAAGAGGCGGTGGAAAACAGATATCTGCAGGCTATCTATGCCATGCATGAACAAGTTGGACCTTATTATGTATTGGGCGAAGGAATAGCCATGCCCCATGCGAGGCCTGAGGAGGGAGTAATTAAAACCGCCTTATCCTTGGTGATAGTTAAAGGAGGAGTGAACTTCGGCAGCGAAGACAATGATCCGGTATTTATTATTTTTGGACTCTCAGCCGTGGACAGCAATTCACATATTGAAATGATTGCGAGTCTATCACAATTTTTTTGCGACGAGAATGCGGTAAAAAATCTTAAATTAGCGGTCGATAAACAGCAGGTGCTGGATATAATCGGTCAATTCTGATAAGTGGAAAAATGAAGAGAATAGCCATTATCGCCAGCGGCGGCGATGCGGTGGGCATTAATTCAGCCATAGCACAAATTGCTCAGCGGGAGGAATTAGAGATTTTAGCTTTTCACGGCGGTTATGACGGTATTATTGAACAATCTCCTTTTGCATTATCAATGGCGGAGATGGGTTCATCGCTGTCTTCCGGCAAAAACCTGCTGCGCAGCGCACGCGGCCGGGCGCCCTGGACCCCGGAGGGACGCCATGCCATCCGAAGCCGCCTGCGGTCTCTGGACGTGGAAACCTTGCTGGTCTTTGGCGGCGGGGGATCATCGCAGGCGGCGTTATTGCTGGACAGGGAGGGTATGCCTACGGTGGTGTTGCCCATGTCCATTGATAATGATATTGCCGGCACTGAATTCACCATCGGTTTTGACAGCGCCCTGACGGTGGCGACCCAGGCGCTGGATCAGCTGCACAATACCGCCCGGAACATGGAGGGACGGGTGTTTATGCTGGAAGTCTTTGGCGCCGATGCCGGTCATATCGCCCTCGGCAGCGCGCTGGCCGGGGGAGCGCACGCGGTATTACTGCCTGAATTTTCCCAGGATATGGGCAGTCTTTGCCACTGGATCAGGCAGTGCCTTGCGCGGCCCCAAGGTTATGCTCTGGTGGTCTGCGCCGAAGGTTACCCGATGGCAAATGCCCATCTGGCGGGATCACAGGGCGTGTCGATAAAAATCGGCAAGATCATTGAAGAAAATATAGGATTTAAAACCCGGCATACGGTTTTGGGATTTTGCCAGCGAGCCCCTTCACCTTCGGTGAAAGATCGTTTATTGGCGATATCCCTGGGCCAAAAAGCAGCAGACGTCATCCTTGACGGCGGGCACGGAATGTTGATAGGCATTCTGAACGGACAGGCCGTTAGCTGCGAGCTGAGCAAGGCATTGAGTGGGAAACGTCAACTTGATCCCTATTTAGTCTCTGCGGCACGACATCTACATATGATCAATTAAGGAATATTCAATGAAAAAGTTATCCATTTTGGCAGTATGCGGGGCCGGTCTGGGCAGCAGTTTCGCCTGTGAAATGAGTATAGAATCGGCGTTAAAAGATCTTGGCGTGGAAGCGGATTTATCCCATTGTGATATTTCAAGCGCCACATCCATGCGGGTTGATATTATTGTTACCGGCGAAAACTTCCGTTCCCAGTTTCAACATTATACGGTTAATGCCACCATTGTTTATCTGAAAAGACTGGTGGACAAGACCGAAATAAAAACAAAGCTAACGCCTATCCTGCAAAACCTGGGCTATTTGGCATAATAAATATTTTTTAACATTAATAAGCTTACCGCTAACCCATACAGGGGCTTTATATGGCTTTCCTTCATTTTATCGTCAATGATGTGCTGGGACAGGCATCGATATTAATCGCGCTAATTGCCATGATTGGGCTTATTGCTCAAAAGAAAAGTCCGGGCCAAGTAATAACCGGAACCTTAAAAACGCTGTTAGGTTTTTTAGTTCTGCTGGCTGGCGCTAATATCATTGTTAATGCGCTTAACTTTTTGGGTGAAGTCTTCCAAAAAGGTTTCAATATGCGCGGCGTGGTGACCGACGTAGGTTCTATTGCCGGCATCGCGCAACAAACCCTCGGGCGGGAGACCGCATTAATCATGGTATTGGCATTTTGCGTCAATATTCTTATCGCCCGCTTTACCCGTTTCAAATATATTTTTCTTACCGGACAGGCCTCGCTGTGGATGGCAACGGTATGCTCCGTCATCGGCTATATGGGTGGACTGCGGGGAGCGGAATTGATAATTATCGGTGGCGTCATTGCAGGACTGATGGCAGTATGCATGCCCGCCCTGGCACAGCCCATTGTCCGAAAGATAACCGGCTCCGATGATATAGCACTCGGCCATTTTTGTACCGTGGGATATATCATCCAGGCCGGGGTGGCGAAATTGACCGGTGACGTCAGCAAAAGTACGGAAGATCTCGAACTTCCCCAATCACTGTCATTTCTACAGGACACGTATTTATCGATGATGGTGGTGATGATACCCATCTATCTTATCCCGTCCATCGCCGCCGGCCCCGATATCGTTGCCGCTTACTCGAAAGGCGTCAACTATCTGGTGTTCTCGTTTTTGCAGGCGATACAGTTTGTCGTCGGCGTCTATGTACTGCTATCCGGGGTGCGTTTATTGCTGGCGGAGATCGTGCCGGCGTTTCGCGGCATCGCCATGCGTATTGTGCCGAATGCCGTACCCGCCCTGGATTGCCCGGTGCTGTTCCCCTATGCGCCTAATGCGGTGATCATCGGTTTTATCTCCACCACCATCGGTTCGGTGATCGGCATGTTCCTTTTCCCCTGGGTCGGATTGGCGATGATCCTGCCGGGTATGCTGACCAACTTCTTTGCCGGCGGCACCGCCGGAATATTCAGTAATGCGGTGGGCGGACGGCGGGGGGCGATTATCGGCGGCATCTTCCACGGGTTATTGATAACCCTGCTGCCGGCGCTGCTGTTGCCGCTGCTCGGTCAGTATGGCTTTGCCAATGTCACCTTCAGCGATTCGGATGTCATCAGCGTCGGTCTGATATTCGGACATATACTCAACTTCTTTCATTAATCGATAAGGGAGATCCTATGGACACCGCAATAGAGGAAATTCTGGCTCAGGGGCTGCCGCCCCAGGACTGCGCGAAGGCGCTTAACGAATTGGGCAAACGCTTTTCCGAGCAAAATAATATCGACAGCGCCATTGCCTGCTGGGAAAAAAGCATGGAGTGTTACGGCAAACCCGGCTTTGCGCAGGCTCAACTGATGAAAGCCTACAATCAAAAACAACGTGAAAGCGCCCGCTCCGGCGACGGTCAGGGGATTGAGGCTTATGCCCAAAAAATTGACGCGCTGATGCAAAAAAGCAAGGACGCCATCCGTTACGGCTACTAATGTCATTCCGGCCGCGGTAGCCCTTCCTCCGCAAGCGGGCAGGCCCACGCGGCCTTCGTTTAGCCGCCGATTAAATTTAAAAGTGGAGAGCGCCACCCGGCCTAAGTTCTCGCCGCCGGTCAGATATAAAAATAGATGGCCAAAAAATGGCACAGGCTTCCGCCCAGCACAAAACCGTGCCAGATGGCATGGTTGAACGGGATACGGTTGCAGGCGTAAAAAATCACCCCCACCGTATAGATGAGCCCGCCCACCGCCAGCAGCGTCAGGCCCCCCACCGGCAAACGCTGCGCCAGTTGATAAATCACCACCAGCGACAGCCAGCCCATGGTGAGATAGGTAATCAGCGAGACCACTTCAAAACGATGGGCAAACGCCAGTTTGAAAATCACCCCCAATAACGCCATGCCCCAGATGACAACCATTAGCCCTTTCGCCAACGGCGAGGCCAGTCCCACCAGCAAAAAAGGCGTATAGGTGCCGGCAATCAGCAGATAAATGGCGCAGTGGTCCAATTTTTTCAACCATCGCTTGGCGGGCGGATGGGGGATGGCATGATAGAGGGTGGAGGCCAGAAACAGCAGGATCATGCTGCCGCCGTAGAGGCTGTAACTGGTCATGGCGGTCACGTCTGCGCCAACATCCCCGGCCTGCACCAGCAACAGAACCAGCCCGACAATACCGAATATCAAACCGACACCGTGGCTGACGCTGTTGGCAATCTCTTCCGCCAGCGTATAGCCTTGAGCTAATAATCTATTAGCCATTCTTACACTTCCTCGTACGTCTTTTGCTAAAACATGTGGTACATGGACAAGCTTAACTGAGAATAATTCCAGTGTACACGCGTAAGCTAAACAAAATATGTCCGCCATCAACCGATAGCCATTTATCGCCGCATTCGAATTTAAACCCTTTTTGCCCTACAATGATGCGCTTCACTGTCTGGCTGTTGGGGTAAGCATGTTGCAGGAATTACCGGCATTGGCGTTCGGAGAATTGACCGACGTCGTCGCCTTTTTAATGGAAATAGATAAACTTAAAAGCATTCAACGGCGTACCAAGGTGTTGGGCACGCAGCGACAGGAGAATACCGCCGAGCACAGCTGGCATTTCGCCGTGGCGGCCATGGCCCTGGCGCCCTACGCCGGCGACAAGGTGGATATCAACCGGGTGACGCAAATGGCGCTGGTGCACGATATCGTTGAAATCGATGCCGGCGACGTGCTGGTGTACGATCTGGCGGGCCGTCATGCGGTGCACGCCCTGGAAGAAGCGGCGGCGATCAGGCTGTTCGGCCTGTTACCGGAACCGCAGCGTCAACATTTTCACCAGCTGTGGCTGGAATATGAAGCGGGCGAAACGGCGGACGCACAGTTTGCCCTGCTGCTCGATCGGCTGATGCCGGTTCTGATGAACCTGCATAATCAAGGGCAAAGCTGGGTGGAAAACGGTATCCGGCTGGAGCAGGTGTTAACCCGCAATGCCTTTATCGGCGATGTCTATCCCGAACTCTGGGAGCATTTGAGACACCATCTCAACCAGGCTCAGCAAAACGGCTGGCTGAAATAAGCTTGCACCGCTAGTTTGAGCGGGTAATAGGATTTACGTGACCAACAACCGGCTAAGACAGCCAGTATGGCCACCCGCAGAATGAGTCTGGGGTGATGGTCTCTGATGGAAATCTCCAGCAAAGCGTCATGCCGCCGAAAACTTTTTTACCCGCTCTGTAGGCGCCGAAACTCAGGGCTTACGGCTGCGCACTGGTTTAGGGGCCGGTTTCACCGCCTGCGCCGGCCGCGAGACCGCGCCGCTATGTTTAACCATCGCCGGTTGCGGGACAGAACCGCTATGTTTGGTCATCGCCGGTTGCTGGACAGAGCCGCTATGTTTGGTCATCGCCGAGTGCGGGACAGAGCCGCTATGTTTGGCCATCGCCGGTTGCGGCACGGCTCCAGTATGTTTAGTCATCGCCGGCCGGGTGTAGCGCCGGGTGCGGCGCAGCTCCCGCTGTTCTTCGATGCCGGGGGCCGGCACCAGGCATTCGCGGCGGCCGCCAATCAGATCTTGCCTGCCCATCTGCTCCAGCGCGGCGCGAATCAGGGGGAAATTGGCCGGATCGTGATAGCGCAGCAGGGCCTTATGCAGCCGGCGTTGGCGATCCCCCTTGGGTATCACCACGTCTTCGCTGTCATAGTCCACCTTCCCCAACGGGTTTTTGCCGCTGTAATACATGGTGGTGGAGCTGGAGAGCGGCGAAGGATAGAAATTCTGCACCTGATCGAGGCGGTAGCGATTTTTCTTAAGCCATAACGCCAGGTTGACCATATCCTCGTCACGGGTGCCGGGATGGGCGGCAATAAAATAGGGGATCAAATACTGCTTTTTACCCGCCTGATTGGAATAAAGATCAAACAGTTCTTTAAAGCGTCTATAGCTGCCCATGCCCGGCTTCATCATTTTGGACAGCGGTTCCGGTTCGGTGTGCTCCGGCGCAATCTTCAGATACCCCCCCACATGATGCATCGCCAGCTCTTTGATATAAGCCGGATCTTCCACCGCCAGATCGTAACGGACGCCGGAGGCGATAAGGATCTTCTTGATGCCCGGTAAGGCGCGGGCGCGGCGATAGAGCTTGATGGTGGGAGCGTGATCGGTATCCATATGGGTACAGATCTCCGGATAGACACAGGACGCCCGGCGACAAGTTTGTTCAGCGCGCGGCGAGGTGCAGCGCAGCATGTACATATTGGCGGTGGGGCCGCCGAGATCGGAGATAATGCCGGTAAAACCCGGTACTTTGTCGCGTATCTCTTCGATTTCACGAATGATGGACTCTTCCGAACGGCTCTGGATAATGCGGCCTTCGTGCTCGGTGATGGAACAAAACGCACAGCCGCCAAAGCAGCCGCGCATGATGTTGACCGAGGTATAGATCATTTCGTATGCCGGGATCACCTGCTTACCGTACGACGGGTGCGGCAGGCGTTGAAACGGCAGGGCAAAAACGCTGTCCATTTCCGGCGTGCTCAGGGGGATGGCCGGCGGGTTGATCCAGACATATCTGTCGCCGTGCTGCTGCATCAGCGCCCGTGCGCAGCCGGGATTGGTTTCATGATGAAGAATGCGCGAGGCGTGGGCGTACATGACTTTATCGCCCTTAACCTTGTCAAAAGAAGGCAGCAGTACGTAGGTTTTTTCCCACGGCTTGGGTTTGGCGGCCCGTACGGTAACGGGTTTAGCACGGGATTTCGGCACCTCGCCCTCGGCGCACGGCAGGTCGTCGCCGTAAGGATTGAGAATCGGCTCGATGCGCCCGGGGGTATCGAGCCGGGTGGAATCCACGCCGCTCCAGCCCGGCAACGGGCCTTTGCGCATCACCGCGGTATTGCGCACATCCTGAATCTCGCCGATGGGTTCCCCCGCCGCCAGCCGGTGCGCCAGTTCCACCAGGGGCCGTTCGCCATTGCCATAGATCAGCATATCGGCTTTTGCGTCCACCAGGACCGAACGGCGCACGGTGTCGGACCAGTAATCGTAATGGGCGATACGGCGCAGACTGGCCTCTATCCCCCCCAGCACCACCGGCACATCGCTATAGGCCTCCTTGCAGCGCTGGCTATACACAAGCGTAGCGCGATCCGGTCGCTTGCCGCCGACATTGCCCGGCGTATAGGCGTCGTCATGGCGCAGTTTGCGATCCGCCGTATAGCGGTTAATCATGGAATCCATGTTGCCGGCGGTCACGCCGAAAAACAGGTTGGGTTTGCCCAAGCGCATAAAGTCCTGCTTCGCGGTCCAGTCCGGCTGGGCAATGATGCCGACACGAAACCCTTGGGATTCAAGCATGCGGCCGACGATGGCCATGCCGAAGCTCGGATGATCCACATAGGCATCGCCGGTGACGATAATCACATCGCAGCTATCCCAGCCCAGTTGGTCCATTTCTTCACGCGACATGGGCAAAAACGGCGCGGTGCCGTAGCATTCCGCCCAATACAGCGGATAAGAAAACAGGTCGCGTTCGGGTTGGATCAAACTGGTGGAAACCATACATGCACTCTTGAAGGGGTTATTTCGCCGGGAGGGGATTATACGTGGCCCGGCGCAAAAGCAGTATGGAAATTTCGGATTATCGCTTAATTATTCGCCTGCGGCGGCCATCGGCCAAGAAATGCAGCTCTCGGTGTTAACGCAGAGAGCTGTACCGCCTCACCGGCCGTTGCTGTTATGGGCTTGATCGGTAAAACGCTGGAATACCACCAGGGTCTCCTCGCTGACATAATGCTCCAGGCCCTCGGCGTCCCGGCGCGCGGTTTCAGCGCTGATACCCAGCGCCAGCAGGAATGACTCCACAATCTGGTGCCGTTTACGGCTTTTTGCCGCCATCACCTCCCCTTCAGCGGTGAGGAACACGCCCCGGTAGGGTAATTGTCGGATCAAACCGGCGGCGGACAATTTTTTCAGCATTTTGGCCACCGTCGGTTGCGCCACGCCCAGGCGGGCGGCCAATTCCACCTGACGCACTTCCCCCTGCTCCTGGATAAGGTCGGCAATCAGCTCGATGTAATCGTCCATAAGTTCCGACCGGTGGGCCTGCCTGACCTGCAAAAAACCCTGGGCATGTTCCCGCGCATTAACCAACTGGCCGGCGGGAACGGAGAGCGCCTCTTTCTCCGGGCGGTTCATGGTATTTCCTCATGGTTGCTAATCTGCCGGGATTATCCGTCAGCTCGTGGTTACAACGGCAAGCATAGCATTGTAACCGCCGGCGAATGATAAACAACCCGGCAGCGGCGGTCCGTACGTTGAAACGAGTAGAATCGCCTTTGCTATACAGTATAGCCTATGCTATAAATGAGCGTAATTTCATTACCTGTTAATTATTTTACCGCCAATCGCCTCTATGCTGACAAATCCGTTGACGTGCCGAATACCGCTTCCAGCCGCCCCATGGCGGTTTTTCCTCGGCTGCCTGCTGCTTTTCGCCGTCGGCGCCGCCCATGGCGAAAAAAAATTCAGGGTGGTCACCACTTTCACGGTGCTGCAGGATATGGCGCAAAATGTCGCCGGGGATGCGGCGCAGGTGGAATCCATTACCAAACCCGGAGCGGAAATCCATGATTATCAGCCGACGCCGCGGGATATCGTCAAAAGCCAATCGGCTGATCTGGTGTTATGGAACGGTCTGAACCTTGAGCGCTGGTTCAAGCGTTTTTATGACAATGTCCATGACGTCCCGTCCGCGGTGGTCAGCGAAGGCATCGAGCCGTTGCCGATTCGCGCCGGTCCCTATAACGGCAATCCCAATCCCCATGCCTGGATGTCCGCAAGCAATGCCTTAATCTACGTGGAGAATATCCGTAAAGCGCTGGTTCAATACGACCCGGCCCGTGCCGATACCTACAACCGCAACGCCCGGGAATATGCGGCCAAGATCGCCGCCCTCGACGCGCCGCTGCGGGCCCGGCTGGATAAGATTCCCGCAGGCCTTCGCTGGCTGGTCACAAGCGAAGGCGCCTTCAGCTACCTGGCGCGGGATTACGCCCTGAGCGAGCTTTATCTGTGGCCCATCAACGCGGAAGAACAGGGTACGCCCCGGCAGGTCAGGCATGTCATTCACCAGGTGCGCGAGCATCGTATCCCGGTGGTCTTCAGCGAGAGCACCGTGTCGGATAAACCGGCCCGCCAGGTCAGTAAAGAGACCGGCGCGCGCTACGGCGGCGTGCTGTATGTGGATTCTCTTTCCACAGCCGACGGGCCGGTACCCGACTATCTCAGCCTGCTTTACCAAACCACGGACACCATCGCCAGAGGATTCGGGCTATGACCCGGCCCTATCGGCCCGAGCTGCGGATGGACAGGGTTACCGTAACCTATGGCAACGGTCATACAGCCCTTAGCAACGCCAGTTTTCACCTGCGGGGCGGCACGCTTTGCGCCTTGGTCGGCATGAACGGCAGCGGGAAATCCACCCTGTTCAAAAGCATTTTGGGCATGGTGCGGCCCGCCGCCGGCACGGTCACCCTGGATAATCTGCCGGTGGCCGAGGCGTTACGGAAAAACCTTATCGCCTATGTACCCCAGGCGGAAGAGGTGGACTGGAATTTCCCGGTGCTGGTAAGGGACGTGGTAATGATGGGACGCTACGGCAGCATGTCTTTTTTGCGTATTCCCTCGGCGCGTGACAAACATTGGGTGGAGCAGGCGCTGGACCGCGTCGGGTTGTGGGAGTTGCGCCACCGTCAAATCGGCGAGCTTTCCGGCGGGCAGCGCAAGCGGGTTTTCCTGGCCCGGGCACTGGCGCAACAGGGCAAGGTGATGCTATTGGACGAGCCTTTCACCGGCGTCGATGTGCAAACCGAGAACGCCATTATCGAGCTTTTGCAATCGCTGCGCGCCGAAGACCATCTCATCATGGTCTCGACGCATAACCTGGCCGGCGTGCCGGGATTTTGCGATCGGGTGGTGATGATTAACCGCACCGTATTGGCGGCCGGCCCGACCGCCACAACCTTTACCCAGGAAAACCTGGATCGGGTGTTCGGCGGCAGGCTGCGCCAGCCGGATGTCGCGGCGGCGCAGACGGCGCCCTTGCGCACGGTCGACGCCGAAAAGCGGATATCGTGATGATGGCGCTAATGCTGCAACCGTTCCAGTACGACTATATGCTCAAGGCCATTTGGGTCAGCGGCATGGTAGGCGCGGTCTGCGCTTTTCTGTCGGCTTACCTGATGCTCAAGGGCTGGTCTCTAATGGGGGATGCGTTATCACACTCGGTAGTGCCCGGCGTGGCGGGCGCCTATGCGCTGGGTTTGCCCATCGCCGCCGGCGCGTTCATGACCGGCATGCTGGCGGCGCTGACGATGACGCTGGTGCGCCACTATACCCGGCTGCGCGAGGACGCCATTATCGGTTTTGTCTTTACCACGTTTTTCGCCGTCGGGCTGCTGATCGTTTCCCTTAACCCCACCGCGGTCAACGTGCAGTCGATTATCTTCGGCAATATCCTCGGGATAGCCGACGCGGATGTCCTGCAGGTGCAGATTATCAGCGGCGTGTCTTTTATCGTGCTTTGCGTGATCTGGAAAGATTTGCTGGCGGTCTTTTTTGACGAAAGCCATGCCGTCTCCATCGGCCTGTCGCCGCTGCGTCTGAAAATAATTTTTTTCACGCTGCTGAGCGCCTGCACCGTGGCCGCGCTGCAAACGGTCGGCGCCATCCTGGTGATAGCCATGGTGATCACCCCAGGCGCCACGGCGTACCTGCTGACCGACCAATTCCCGCGCCTTATCGCAATCGCCGTGGTCACCGGTACCCTGACCAGCGCCTGCGGCGCTTGGCTGAGCTATTTCCTTAACGGCGCCACCGGCGGGGTGATTGTCACCCTGCAAACCCTGGTTTTCCTGCTGGCGTTTTTATTTGCCCCGAAACACGGGCTGCTGGCCGCCTGGTTGCGCACTAATAAACGCCGGAGCACCTTATAATGGCCTGGCTTGAGTATGTGCTGACATATATCACCGAACCGTTGGGTTTCCCGTTTATGCAGCGGGCGATGTTCGCCGCCATCGCCACCGGCGTGGTGTGCGCCATATTGTCGTGCTTCCTGGTGCTCAAGGGATGGTCGCTGATGGGGGACGCCATCTCCCATGGGGTGCTGCCCGGCATTATCCTGGCCTATAGCGCCGGGCTGCCGATCGTTATCGGCGCCTTTGGATCGGGAATGATTTGCGCCCTGGCCACCGGTTATATCAAAGACCACTGCCGGGTAAAGGAGGACACGGTAATGGGGATTGTCTTATCGGGCATGTTTGCCCTCGGGCTGGTGCTGTTTTCGCACATCGATAGCGACCAGCACCTTAGCCATATCTTGTTCGGCAACGTGCTGGGCATTACACTCGCGGAGCTGCGGCAAGTGCTGCTGATAGCCGGCGCGGTTTCCCTGGTCATCCTGGTTAAGCGCCGGGACCTGATGCTCTATTGTTTTGACCCGGCCCAGGCGCGGGTGCTGGGCCTGCCGGTGAAGACGCTGCATTACGGCCTGTTATGCCTGCTGGCTCTGACCATCGTCGCCGCCCTGCAGGCGGTGGGGGTGATACTGGTAATTGCCATGCTGATTGCACCCGGCATCACCGCCTCTCTACTCGCCCGCCGGTTCGACGGGATGCTGCTGGCGGCGGTGCTGGTCTCGATATTCTCCTGTGTCACCGGCACGCTGATAAGCTTTTATATCGACGCCGCCACCGGTCCCTGCATCGTGATCGTTCAGGCATTGCTATTCGTGGCGGCGCAAGTCCATCGCATCGCCCGGCGCAATCCCACACAGACGGCCTAACCGCCTGAACGCGCCCTGCCGTCATGACGAAACCTATTTCCGGGTTACGCTTCGCTGCCGAAAACGTCCTGACGCACTCGTCAGGTTCATTAGGTTCCATCCGCATTAACTGATTAATCGCATCCGGGTAACACCCCCCGGCCCTGATTGGTTGACATTATGCAAAATCCATATTCAAACGTGGCTTTATCAAGGCGCGGGGGGAATTGAGCGTTTTTTAAAATATATAATATAAAATGATTATAAAATGATTTATTTCATATAGGAATAAATCATGAATGTTGTACTCTCCTCTATAAAAGCGCATTTATTTAATAGTTGCACATCAGCTGTTGATCTTGTTCAAAATAACCCATCGCCCTATAATATACATTTAGCCAGATGTTTGCTGCATGCCAAAAGGACGGCATTGGACCTCAGTTTAACCGGCGCGCACGGACGCGCAGAAATAAACGAGGCTAAAATCAATAAGTATAATAATCTTTTGATAAAACTTACTCATTTGGCTGGCCACTCACAGATAAACAATCCTTCGGACTTTCCCGAGATAACGCAAAACGATCTCCCCGCCCGCTCAAACCATGACAACACTCTGAGTGAAGGCGAAATAGATGAATTTGCAAAAACCTTTTATTTAAAAATTGCGAACTTAAGCGGCATCGATTTCACAAACCGCGATTTGAGACAGCTTGATTTCACAGACGCGAATGAATTACCTTCTTCCCACGGTATGCCCTGTTCCGAGAATTTCGCCGGGGCAGATTTAACAGCGGTAGATCTTAGCGGTGCTTTTTTGGAAGGTTCGAATTTCAAGGGTGCCACGCTAAATCATGCCAAACTGCTGATTAACAGTGCCAATTTTACTGATGCGGCACTCGATAATGTCGAAATCAAATTAGCCATACCAGAAGTTTGGGACGATTGGAGCTTAGATTGTTTACTGAATAGTGATAACAATCACGATACAGTATTATCTACAATAAACACCATTGATGACAAATACCCGGGTCTTAAAATCAATTTAATTCATCAAATTCTAGATTCATTTGAGAATAAAGTAGACATTGAAGATTCAATATTTCCAAAATCAGTGATGATAAATATGCTGTTTTCCAAACAATTTTATATTCAAGATAAAAAAATCAGCCTATTTTGTGATAAATTACTCGAAAAAGAAATCATTAAAGCAAATGAAAAGCTGTTGCTTAAAAGCTTTAACAACGGCACTTTATTATTTTTATTAGATACTATTTCACACTCTGCTGAAAGTAACAAACAAAATTTTTACATGATGGATAATAATGGATTTTTCAATCAACTCATGGTGCTCTGCGTTCATCACGACAGTGTCGAAATAAGAGAAAAATCCCGAGATATTTATAGTAATTATGTGAAGCTAGATCAGATAAAAACCTATGCTGAAAAGTTTGAATATGGTAATGGCAATAAACAGCCTGACTGGTCAGATAAAAACATATTCAATTACATTTTAATAAACAAAGATAAGGCTATAATAATTGATCACATGAACTTTGCAGGCATGCTTCATTTCAGTAAAGAACGAAACAAGATCAAATGGGATTGTTTTTTCTTTTACTGTGCTGATCAATGTCAATCTAAAAAAACCATTAATTACAGTGAGTTGTTCAATGAACAGTTTAAAATATTCAGTCATAGCTATCAATACGATCTGAATAAGTCCAGTTTTGAAAAATTAATAGATACCTTAAATCTTTGTGAGTATGAATCCCGATTCAAATCTGTAATAGCAGGCAAGCCCGTATCCCAGGAAAATAAACTTATTGAGATCAAAGATCAGCTGAGACTGCAAGAGATCTTCCAAGACATAATAGCTCCTGAAAATGATAACCCTAAAGAGACCATACTTAAAACTGCCCATATTGAAGCATTATTGAATGTATTCCAATTGGAATCAGCCAGCGATAAAGTAAAAGCACAAACTTTTGTTAGCCTTGCGGCATTATTTGCTAAATACTCATCTAGCGCGATATTTGGTACGGAAGAACAATCACCGCAAGTATTGAGGGATTATTCTTATGCGTTAATGAATAAGGCAAATGAGCTAGATTCAGAGGTGTTAGGAAATAAGTTCGGCCTCTGGAAAAACCATCTGTTAGGTTTAAATGACGCATTTACCTGTACCGCGGTCCTTTCAACTGAAATGATATATCATGCACATGAGAATTTTGATGACGTCATCTCAGCACTAAGCCCTCCCATTTGGGGCTGATTCTGCTGACTAAGATTACTTTTCCATAGGTAAGCCCTTACGAAGTTGCCGTGGAAATGCATGTTTTCCGCAATGGATTCACCATGATCGGCGACCTAAAGTCACGGTCTCCCGCCCGGACCGGTGTCAGACCGGAATGGGCGGGGGCAGTTATTGCTCGAGGAACCTGCGGGTATGGCGCCGGTTACGGCCTATTCATAATCGCCGATCGGCACGCAAGAACAGAACAGATTACGATCCCCATACACATCGTCCAGACGCTTGACGCTCGGCCAGTACTTATGCTCGAAGCCCGCCGGAAACGCCGCCGTTTCACGACTATAGGGATGGGTCCAGTCACCCGCCAGCTCGCGCTCGATATGCGGCGCGTTAACCAGCGGATTATCCTCCAGCGGCCACTCGCCTTTGGCAACCCGATCGATCTCGCCGCGAATCGCCAGCATGGCATCGATAAACCGATCCAACTCCGCCTGGCTTTCCGATTCGGTGGGCTCCACCATCAACGTACCGGCCACCGGGAATGACATGGTGGGGGCATGGAAACCGTAGTCGATAAGACGCTTGGCGATATCCATTTCACTGATACCGGTAGCGTCCTTCAGCGGACGGATATCCAAAATGCACTCATGGGCCACCCGGCCGTCGCGGCCGCTGTAAAGCACCGGAAACGCCGCGTTCAAACGGCTGGCGATATAGTTGGCGTTCAAAATCGCCACCTGGCTGGCCTGCTTAAGACCCTGCGCGCCCATCATACGAATATACATCCAGCTGATGGGCAGGATGGAAGCGCTGCCGAACGGCGCGGCGGCAACCGCGCCCTGCCGGGTCAATACCCCATCGATGTGCAGCACGGAGTGGCCCGGAACAAACGGCGCCAAATGGGCTTTCACGCCGATGGGTCCCATGCCCGGTCCGCCGCCGCCGTGAGGAATACAAAAGGTTTTGTGCAGGTTAAGATGCGACACATCGGCGCCGATGTAACCCGGCGAGGTAATGCCCACCTGGGCGTTCATATTGGCGCCGTCCAAGTACACCTGGCCGCCGTACTGATGAATTATCTGGCACACCTCGCGGATCGTCTCTTCATACACGCCGTGGGTGGAAGGATAGGTCACCATGATGCAGGACAACGCGTCGCCGGCCTGTTCGGCTTTCTCGCGCAGGTCGTGCAAATCGATATTGCCGTTTTTATCGCAGGCCACCACGACAACCGACATGCCCGCCATCTGCGCGGAAGCCGGATTGGTGCCGTGGGCTGAGCTGGGGATCAGGCAGAGATGGCGACCGCCTTCGTTCCGGCTCTCGTGATAACGCCGTATGGTCAGCATACCGGCATACTCGCCCTGGGCGCCTGAATTAGGCTGCATGCACAGCGCGTCATAGCCGGTCAATTGCACCAGCCAGCGGGAGAGCTGGGCTATCATATGCTGATAACCGGCCGCCTGTTCGGGCGGGCAAAACGGATGCAGCTCGGCGAATTCCGGCCAGGTGATGGGGATCATTTCCGCGGCGGCGTTCAGCTTCATGGTACAGGAACCCAGGGGGATCATGGATTGGTTCAGCGCCAGATCCTTGTTTTCCAGCCGGTGCATATAGCGCATCATATCGGTTTCGCTATGATAGCGGTTGAACACCGGATGGGTCAGGATCGGCGTGGTTCGCAGCCACTGCGGCGGAATCACCTCGCCGATGCCCGCATCCAGGGCATCGATATCCAGCCTGCCATCGCTGCCGGTTATAATGGCGAAGAGAGCGGCGATATCCTCGCGCCCGGTGGTTTCATCAAGGGTAATCCCCACCGCGCCGTCCAGATCGGCACGCAGGTTAACGCCGCGTTCCCGGGCGCGTTCCAGCACCGCGGCCTTATCCGCCACATCCAGCGTCAGGGTATCGAACCAGCGGGCAAAACGTGGCGTTACGCCGGCGGCGGTCAGCCCCGCAGCCAGGATTGAAGTCAGGCGATGGATACGCCCGGCGATGCGTTTCAGCCCCGCCGGCCCGTGATATACCGCATATAAACCGGCGATATTCGCCAGCAGGACCTGCGACGTACAAATATTGGAGTTGGCTTTTTCACGCCGGATATGCTGTTCGCGGGTTTGCATCGCCATGCGCAGAGCGGTATTGCCTGCCGCATCGCGGGAGACGCCGATGATGCGGCCCGGCATGGAACGTTTCACCTCGTCGCGGGCGGCAAAGAATGCCGCGTGGGGACCGCCGTAGCCCATGGGTACGCCAAAACGCTGTGAAGAACCGAATACCACATCGGCCCCCTGGGCGCCCGGCGCCGCCAACAGCACCAGCGCCATGATATCCGCCGCCACGCAGCTGACTATCCGACGGGCCTTCAGGGCCGCCAGCAGTTCGCGATAATCATGGAGCTCGCCGGTGGTGCCCGCCTGCTGCAGTAAAACCCCGAATACCCCCGTCTGTTCCAGCGCCGCCTCGGCATGGCCCACCACCAGATCAAAACCGAAGGTGCGCGCGCGGGTGCGAACCACGTCCAGGGTCTGCGGGTGCACATCATCAGCGACAAAAAAGCAGTTGGCCTGTTTCAGCTTGCTGGCGCGCTTGGCCAGCGCCATGGCTTCCGCCGCCGCGGTGGCTTCATCCAGCAGCGAGGCGGAGGCGATATCCAGGCCGGTCAAGTCCAGCGTCAGCTGCTGGAAATTCAGCAACGCCTCCAGCCTGCCCTGGGAGACTTCCGGCTGGTAAGGCGTATAGGCGGTGTACCAGCCCGGATTTTCCAGCATATTACGCAGGATCACCGGCGGAGTGATGACCGCGCTATAGCCCATGCCGATATAGGTTTTACAGCGCTGATTGCGACCGGCAATGGCTTTCAGTTCCGCGAGCGCCTGGGCTTCGGTGGCGGCCTCGCCCACCGCGGGCGGGGCGGCAAGCTGGATATCAGCGGGAACGATCTGGCCAATCAACGCGTCCAGGGTGGCGGCGCCAACGGCTGAAAGCATATGCGCCTGTTGCTCCGGGGAAGGGCCGATATGGCGCTGGATAAACGCGTCATGGTGTTCAAGCTGGCTGAGAGTCTGGGTCATAAACAACTATTCCTGCATCGGGCATGGGACGGGGGAAATCACAAACGGGTCGGGAACAGCCCCGGGAGGTTCACCGGGGCGCTGCGGCGGTTATTCGTCTTCGTCTTCTTCTTCTTCGAGGGTGGCCTCATAGGCTTCGGCATCGAGCAATGCGGCCACTTCACTTTCATCGGAGGCTTTGATCTGAAACAGCCAGCCGTCGGTGTAAGGGGAACTGTTCACCAGCTCCGGCGAGGCTTCGAGCTCATCATTCACCGCCACGATTTCACCGCTGATGGGTGCATAGATATCCGATGCGGCTTTAACCGACTCGGCGACGGCACAATCGTCGCTGGCGGCAAATTCGGCGCCCACTTCCGGCAGATCGATAAAGACCATATCCCCCAACAACTCCTGGGCATGTTCGGTAATACCGACGCTGTAAACGCCTTCACCTTCGTCACGCACCCACTCATGGGACGTGGTGTATTTTAATTCTTTTGGCACACTGCTGCTCATCGCCATCCTCACTCTTGCAAAGTTAAAATTGAACCACCGGTTTACCGGCGCGGACAAAACCAGGTTTGGTGACCTTAACCGGCATTTCGCGGTTACGGATTAATACTATAGCCTGCTCGCCGATACCTGCGGGTACGCGGGCCAGGGCAATACTGACCCCGAGCGTCGGGGAAAAGGATCCGCTGGTGATAATCCCCGTCTGCCGGTTGCCGTTGCCGTCGGTAAAATGCACCGTTTGTTCGTTGCGCAGCACGCCTTTTTCGGTCAACACCAGGCCCACCAGCTGTTCGGTGCCGGCGCGGCGCTGTGCTTCAAGGGCTTCGCGGCCGATGAAATCACGGTCTTCCGGTTGCCAGGTGATGGTCCAGCCCATATTGGCGGCCAGGGGCGAAATTCTTTCGTCCATTTCCTGTCCGTATAAATTCATGCCGGCTTCGAGACGCAGAGTATCACGCGCTCCCAGGCCACAGGGTTTGACCCCTGCCGCCAGCAGCTGTTGCCAGAACGACTCCACCCGGGTTTTCGGCAGGGCGATTTCATAGCCCGCCTCGCCGGTATAGCCGGTGGTGGCGATAAACAAATCTTGCGACTGTACGCCGAAAAAAGGCTTCATGCCGGCCACCGCCGCCAGCTGCTCCGGCGTAAACAGCGTCGCCGCCTTGGCCTGGGCCTGCGGCCCCTGCACGGCGATCAGCGCCAAATCGTCACGCACGGTCACCTGGACATTATACGGCGCGGCATGGTCGGTGACCCAGGTCACGTCCTTTTCACGGGTGGCGGAATTCACCACCAGGCGAAAGTCCGCTTCAGTCAGGAAGTAGACTATCAAATCGTCAATCACCCCACCGGACGCATTCAGCATCCCGGTATAAAGGGCTTTGCCCGGCTGGGTCAGCTTTGCCACGTCATTGGCCAGCAGGTAACGCAAAAATTCGCGGGTACGCGCCCCCTTCAGATCGATGATGGTCATATGGGACACATCGAACATGCCGGCGTCGCGGCGGACCTGATGATGCTCTTCCAGTTGCGAACCATAATGCAGCGGCATCATCCAACCATGGAAATCCACCATTTTTGCGCCGCACGCGATGTGCTGTTCATAAAGCGATGTCAACTGGGCCATCTTTTCTCTCTTTGTGGTCAACTCGGACGATATACCCGTCATACGTCACATTGCAGGTACGATGGCATGACTCGGCGCAAACGATACCTTTTGCCAGAAGTTACCACCTAATCCCGGGGGAAACCATAAATTAAATTATCCCGCCGGCAAGGAAAATGATAAACAACATTCCCCGCCTCGTCAGCATGATGTGCTGGCAAAAGGATTATAACGGCGCATAAACGATAAATGGGAGGCCGTCAACGCAAAATTTGATAACAAAAAACCCCGACATTACGCTGTTGCTATAATTATCGCCGGGGCTTCGGATTAGAAATAATAATGAAAAAAAACCGTGGAATTAGATTTTTTCAGCCGAACGGACATCCTCATCCAACCAGGCCGGCAGATCGGTGAGCCCCATCGCCTGATGAATCAAACGCGGTTTAACTCCCGGCAGGGTATCAGCTAATCGTAATCCGGCATCACGCACCCATTTCTTCAGCGGATTATTGCCGTCAAACAACTGGCGCAGCGCCTCCATGCCCGCCAGCATAACGGCGGCGCTATGCTTGCGACGGCGTTCATAGCGGCGCAAGTAGGGATAATGGCCGATATCTTTACCGGCGGCCTGCAGCCGTTGCAGTTCCGATAATAATTCCGCCACGTCCATCAATCCCAGGTTTACTCCCTGCCCCGCCAGCGGATGGACGGTATGCGCCGCGTCACCCACCAATACCAGCCGGTGCGCGGCGAAATCCCGGGCATAGCGGCCGGTAAGGGGAAAGGTCAGCCGTTCGCTTTCCAGTTCGCATAAACCCAGGGCCAGATTAAAATGCCGGGCCAGCTGGGCCGTGAATCGTTCCGGCGGCATTTGCCGCCGCTGCTCCGCCAGCTCCGGCGGCAGGGACCAGACGATGGAGCATAAATCGGGCTGTGCCAGCGGCAAAAACGCCAGGATCCCGTCGCCGTGAAACGCCTGGCGGGCAATGCCGCCGTGGGGGCGCTCGGTACGTACGGTGGCCACCAGGGCATGATGCTGATAATCCCAAAAGGTCAGCGGAATATCCGCATAGCGCCGCAGCCACGAATCGGCGCCGTCAGCCCCCACCACCAGCCGGGCGGTCAGCATCCGGTCGTCGTCCAGGGTAATAAACGCCTCGTTTTCCCCCCAGGCGATTTGCCGCAGCGACGCCGGGCAAAACAGTTCCACATCCGATAACTCACCGGCCCGGCGCCACAACGCCTGATGGATAACCGGGTTTTCAATAATGTAGCCCAATTGCTCATATCCCAGCGGTCCGCCGTCGAAGGCGATTTTGCCGAAGCTGTCGTTGTCCCAGACCTCCATGCCCCGGTAGGGGGTGGCGCGTACCGCGACAATGTCGTCCCAGACCTGGACATGGTGCAACAGACGCTGGCTGGCGGCATTAATGGCGGAAACCCGAAGCGCCGGGCTCCGGGCCGGAGGAATCGCTTCCGGCACCCGCTGCTCAACCACCGCCACGCGCAAACCGCTGCCCTGCAGGCCGCAGGCCAGGGTCAAACCCACCATTCCGCCGCCGTTGATTACCACATCGAATGCTTGCATAGCTGAAATCCTTGTTGAGGGCCGGAGATTAACGCTCCACCCAGCCCAGGGTTCGTCGCGCCAGGGTGTCCCGCAGCCAGGGTGAACGCGCCATGGCCAGCAGACCCAGATTACGCGCAATCACCAGCGGCGGGTGCGGATTGGCGAAAACGTCGATTAACCCGTCGGTGATGCCCACCGTACCGGCCTGATCGGGCTGCCTGCGCTGTTGATAGCGCTGTAATACCGAAAACCCGCCGGGATCGATTCCCTGTGCCGCCGCCTCCGCCAGCGTCTCCGCCAGGGTCATCACGTCGCGCAACCCGAGATTGAACCCCTGTCCGGCTATGGGGTGCAACGTCTGCGCCGCATTGCCCACCAGCGCCAGACGGTGCGAGATATGGTGCGAGGCGGTACGCAGGTGCAGCGGATAAACCTGCCGTTGCCCGACGGTAACAAAGCGCCCCAGGGACCAGCCGAACGCCAGCTGCAGCGCTGTCCTGAAGGCGTCGTCATCCCAGGCGGCAACCTCCTCCCTACGGGACTCGGGCAAACACCATACCAGCGCGCTGCGCCCGCCGGACAAAGGCAATAACGCCAGGGGGCCATGTTCGGTAAAACGTTCAAAGGCCCTGCCCCGATGGGGCATCGCGGTGGAGACGTTGGCGATCACCGCCAGTTGCCGGTAATCCTGCTGCCGCCACTGGATATTGCATTGCCGGGCCGCGGGCGAATGAGAGCCATCCGCCGCCACCACCAACCGGCCGGTTAGCACCCCGCCATTGTCCAGCCGCACTTCCACATCATCCCGCCGCCGGGTCAGGGTGGTGACGGTGGCGGGACAATGCAGCCTGACGCCCGGCGCCTGGCGCAACAGCGCAAACAGCCGCTGTCCCGCCTCATGCAGCTCCACCACGTAACCCAAGGCGGCCACCCGGTAATCACCGGCGTCAAGCCGCACTTTCCCGAGGTGGCCGCGATCGCTGACCTGGATCTGGGTAATGGCGGTGGCGCCGGCCGCCAACGCCGGCCAGACGCCGATAGCGGTCAACTGCCGGCAGGTTCCCTGGGCAAGGGCAATGGCCCGGCCGTCATAGCCGGGATGCAGATGCCCTTCGGGGGCGACGGTTTCCACCAGATCGATGTCAAGCCGCCCCTGGGTCAAATGGGATAACGCCAATGCCAGTGTGGCGCCGGCCATACCGCCGCCGATGATGATTACCGTCATGGATTAACGCGCCGCCGCCATCAGTGCTTCGATGGCGTCCGGATCCTTAACCACCGAATCGGTGAGATTTTCGTTGCCCTGCTCGGTAATGACGATGTTGTCTTCAATGCGGATGCCGATGCCGCGATAGGCCGAAGGCACGTCCGCGTCCAGGGCGATATAGATGCCCGGTTCAATGGTGAGCACCATGCCCGGTTCCAGGATCCGGCCCCGTTCGGGCGTACCGTAATCTCCTACATCATGGACGTCCAGCCCCAGCCAATGACCCAGTCCGTGCATGAAAAAACGCCGGTGGGCCTGTTGGCCGATCAGGGTGGCGACGTCGCCCTTCAGCACCCCCAGGTTCACCAGGCCGGTTACCATGATTTTCACCACTTCCTCGGTCACGTCGCGGATGCTGACGCCCGGCTTGAATAACGCCAGGGAGGTATTCAGCGAATCCAACACGATGTCATAAACGGCACGCTGTTCGGCGCTGAATTTCCCGCCCACCGGAAACGTCCGGGTGATATCCCCCGCATAACCGCGATATTCGCAGCCGGCGTCAATCAGCACCAAATCGCCGTCCTTCATGATCGCTTCATTTTCGGTGTAATGCAGTATGCAGCCGTTCACGCCGCTGCCCACAATGGTGTTATAGGAGGGGAAACGCGCGCCGTGGCGATTGAATTCGTGCAGGATTTCCCCCTCCAGCTGATATTCATACATGCCCGGCCGGCAGGCCCGCATGGCGCGAGTATGGCCCAGGGCGGTGATTTCACCGGCGCGGCGCATCACGGCTATTTCTTCCGCCGATTTGAACAAGCGTAATTCATGCACCCAGGGGCGCCAATCCACTATGGCGGCGGGGGACTTCAATTGCTGGCGATAACCGCGCCGCAGCGTGGCCAGGGCCTTGAACAGCAGTTCGTCGGCGAAGGGGTACTCACCCTGGGCGTGATACACCACATCGAGACCGTTCAATAACAGGTGCAGCTGATTTTTGATTTCATCCCAGGGCAAAGCCCGATCCACCCCAAGCTTAGCCGGCGCGGCATCCTGGCCCAGGCGGCGGCCGTACCAGGTTTCGGCGGTTAAATCCCGCACCCGGTTGAACAGTACGCTGTGATGATGGGTTTCATCGCTTTTGATCAGGATCAGCGCCGCTTCAGGTTCGTTGAAACCGGTGAAATACCAGAAATCGCTGTTTTGACGGTAAGGATATTCACTGTCGGCATTACGTGTCGCTTCCGGGGCGGCGAAGATCACGGCGGCGCTGGCCGGAGCCATCTTTGCCAGTAAAGCCTGACGACGGCGTAAATATTCTTGTTGTGTCATCACTCTCTCCTGCCTCTTCATGGTGATGGTATTGACCGGCTAGCGCCGTGCCGGCGACCCGATATTTGAGCGGGCCACAGGCTCAGTGCAATGTCGGTTTAGGTTTTTCCTGCGGCGAGGACGATTCCGGGTGTGTAAAATCATTATGACAAAGAATCGCCGCCATACGGACATATTCGATGACTTCTTCCAGGGACTGCGCCAGCTCCTCCTGATCTTCGTCTTCGTCATAACCCAGCTGGCCGATATTACGCAAATCGTCAATGGCTTCGCGCACCTCCCCTTTGACTTTATCCAACTGCGGCTGAACGACCCCCAGTCCCAGCAGGAAATGATTGACCCAGCCCGCCAGGGCGTCCACCCGGTCAAATACCGTTGCGTGGTCATCATCCGGCAGCAGCAGCTGAAACATGAACTCTTCGTCTTCCAGGGAGTGGGCGGTGCTCTCATGCAGCTGGCGCAAAGGTTCCGCCAGGGTCTGGGAAAAAGCCAATCCCTCATTGGTCAGCTCATGCACCAGGGTCTGCCAGCTATGGTCCCGATTGCCTCCGCACAGCATTCCGCTAATCAAACCGTGCATCTCCGCCGACGTTAACGCGACCGCCTGCTGGGTCAGCAATTGATTCAGATTTTCATAGTCCGGCAAGGTATTTTGTATAGACATGCGCTTTCATCGTCGTTGGCAGGATAAGTTCGTGTTATGCTACCACCAAGGTCCGTTGCTATACCAGAAAGGGCTTGTACTTCTGTTTTATATCTATTGTTTATACTTTAAATAATTCGAGTTGCAGGAAGGCGGCAACGCAGCGAATCCCCAGGAGCTTACACGAGTAAGTGACTGGGGTGAGTGAGGAAAGCCAACGCACCTGCAACTTGAAGTATGGCAAGTATATAGTGATCGATGGCTTCATATAGATTATAGTAGCGTCCGCTTTTTGCTCCCGCAATGGTGAAACGGGTGCCGGCAAGCGTTGGCGCGGTAACAATGCAGGAAGGTGGTATGTCCGCACAACCGGTAGATATTCAAATTTTTGGTCGCACGCTGAGGGTGAATTGCCCGCCGGAACAACAGGAAGCGTTGAACCAGGCGGCTGATGACCTTAATCAGCGGTTGCAAGATCTTAAAGTTCGAACTAGAGTCACCAATACGGAACAGCTTGTTTTCATCGCCGCCTTGAACGTCTGTCACGAACTGGCGCAAGAAAGGTTGAAAACCCGTGATTATGCGGCCAATATGGAGCAACGGATCCGGTTATTGCAGCAAACGATTGAACAAGCCTTGGTAGAGCAAGGCCGGATTTCCGAACGTCCGGGTACGCAGTTCGAATAGCAGTAAGCAGTTCGAATAGCAGCAAGCGATTCGAACAGCAGCACGAATAACGATAGCAGCCGGGTTTACAGCGCGCGAATCGTACAAATAAAATTTCTCTGAGGTGTTCGCCAGCGGGCCCGTCCCCTGAGCCGATAATTTATACCACAAGAATGTGGCGATCTTTAACTGGTGCGCATGCTCGGTTCGTCCGAGAAGCCTTAAGGTTAGAACGCTGCGTTCACCTTGAACCATGGGTTCAAGGGTTACAGCCTGCGGCGGCATCTCGGAGATCCCCTTTCATACCACTGTCTTCCTATGATCCCAGCATCGGACAAATCAATACTGCGGCAGTCAATCCGCAACCAAATTCGCAAGGCACGGCGAGCATTAAGCCCCCGTCAGCAGGCTGACGCCGCAAGCGCGGTAGGCTCACGATTGCTGGCGCATCCGCGCGTTGCCGTCGCCAAAACCCTGGCGCTGTTTTTATCCTTTGACGGTGAACTGGATACCCGGCCGATAATCGAGGCCTTACGGCAGCGCGGTCAGCAGGTTTACCTGCCGGTGCTGCACCCGTTCAGTCCGGGACATTTGCTGTTCCTGTGTTATGAGGCCGACACGCCGCTGGTTTTCAATCGTCTGCGCATCCGCGAACCCAAACTGGACGTTACCGGATTACTGCCCCTGGCTCAGCTGGATGTGCTGTTTACCCCGCTGGTGGCGTTTGATGCGGACGGACGACGTCTCGGCATGGGCGGCGGCTTCTATGACCGTACCTTGCAGTACCGGCGGCGTGAGTCCGGGTTTTACCCCATCGGCCTGGCCCATGATTGCCAGCAGGTGGATGAGGTGCCGGATGAACCCTGGGATATCCCTTTGCCCGAAATCATCACGCCGTCCCGTCACTGGCAGTGGTAACCGCCAATCAGCCAATCAGCCAATCAGCCAATCAGCCAATCAGCCAATCAGCCAATCAGCCAATCAGCCAATCAGCCAATCAGCCAATCAGCCAATCAGCCAATCAGCCAATCAGCCAATCAGCCAATCAGGCCAGCGTCAGGGTAAACGACTGCTGCCGCAAGGAAGATTCAATCTCGCCGGGAATGCCGCGATCGGTTATCACATGCGTCAGGTCGGATAGCGGCGAGACGCAGAACAGGGAATAAGCGCCATATTTACTGCTGTCCGCCAGCAGCACCCGCCGCCGGGCATTGGCGGCCAGATCCCGCTTCAGGCCGGCCTTCTCTTCGGTGGGAGTGGTAATGCCTTTGGGCAGGCTCCAGGAATTACAGCTGATAAAGGCGATATCGGGGTAGATACTGCGCAATAGCTGGCGGCCATGCTCGCCGATACAGGATTGGCTGCTATCGTCGATGCGACCACCGATAATCGTCACCTCGATCTGTTTGAATTCAGACAACAACAGGGCAATATGCAAATCGGCGGTAATCACCCGCAGCGGCAGGTGGGTAAGGTTGCGCGCCAGTTCAAGCATGGTGGTGCCGGCATCCAGCACCACCGAATCGCCGGGCTGAATCAGCTGCGCCGCCATCTCGGCGATAGCCCTTTTTTCCGGCAGATTGCGCTGCATCTTTTCATTGGTGGTGGGCTGGCTGGGAACAAAACGGTTTAAGGTCACTCCACCATGGCTACGGCTGATCACACCCTGTTCATCGAGTTTAATCAGATCGCGCCGGATGGTAGCGGGAGAAGCAGAAACCGCAGCGACCAGTTGATCTACAGTGACCAGATTATGGCTTTTTAGAAAATCCATAATCTGATCCAAGCGACTTTGTCCTATCATAACATCCGCTTAACTATGCCATGACTATGCCAGTTGCATGGCTAACTGAATCGATATCGCCATGCTCTCAGACTTGGCTTTGCCTGTCCAGGCAATATCGAAGGCAGTACCGTGGTCGGCGGAAGTCCGGATAAAAGGCAACCCGGCGGTGATATTCACCCCATCATAAAAACCAAGTAATTTCAACGGGATATGCCCCTGATCGTGATACATCGCCACCACCATGTCATATTGGCCCTCATAGGCCTGTAGAAAAACGGTGTCCGGCGGACAGGGACCGAAAACATTTATTTTCCTGGCTTTCATCGCCTCAATGGCCGGACCGACGATGGTTATCTCCTCGTCGCCGAACAGACCATGCTCGCCGGCATGGGGATTGACCCCGGCCACCGCGATGCGCGGCGCGGAAAATCCCACGCGTTTAAGAAACGTATCGGCAATGCCGATGACCGTTTCAATCCGCTTCTGGTTCAGGGTATCGAGGAATTTCCGTAAGGCGATATGGGTGCTTACATGGATGACCTTCAACTTATCGGTGTAGAGCACCATGGCAAAATCGCGGCTGTCGGTCAGTTCCGCCAGCAGTTCGGTATGCCCCGGATAGATATGCCCGGCGGCATGCAGCGCTTCTTTGTTGAGCGGGGCGGTGGCTATTCCCTGCACCTCCCCCGCCATCGCCATGGCCGTGGCCTTGGCGATGCAACGATAGGCCAAATCGCCGGCGGCGGGCTGAACCTGGCCCGGAACCAGAGCCTGAGGGTCCGCCAGCGGCACATCGATAACGTTAATGACGCCGGGGGCGAACACCGCCTGGTCCACCCGTTCGATGACCTTCAGCTCAGCCGTCGGGGTAATGCCCAATGCCTGTATGCGCCGCAGGGTTTGCAAACAGCCCGCCACCACGGCCCTGCATCCTGACAGATCCCCCTGCGCCAGGGATTTCAAAATAATTTCCGGGCCGATGCCCGCCGGGTCACCCATCGTGATTGCTATGGTTTTATTTACCACTGTACATCTCCTCAATAAAATAAAGTGCATCGCGCAAGGTGGTTTCATTACCAAAACCGCCGGCTTTGGTTATCACCGGTAAATCATCAATCTCGCTGTTGACAAAGGTGCCGCAGGGCACGCAAGGCGCCACCTCCGCGGCTATGCGATATCCCTCGGCCCCAAGGGCACGGGCCACGGCGATGGCGATATCGCCGCCGGTGAGAAACAGCCCGCCTATTTGGGTTTCGGCGATAATTTGCCGGGTGACCTCGCCGAGCCGCAAACCGATATAATCCCCCAACTGCTGGCGCGTATAGCCGTATTGACGGCACAATCCGTCAATAGCCTGCCGCGCCCCGGCGTCACGGCAGGTGCGCAAGACACAGTGCTGCCGATCCTCGAGCACCGCCACCGCCGACCGGACGTAAGGGATTATCGTCTGCGGTTCCGGTGACGCCAGCAGCGCTTCAACATCAATGTCCACAATACCCAGCGACTTCTCCCGCACCGCAAAGGCGATTTGCCGCTGGGTTATTTCACTCATGGAACCGGCCACCGCCAGCACCGGCAGACGCTGTTTGGGCGTGAGATAGCTCGCGGAAGGTAAGGCGTTGGCCAGGCCCGCCGCGCCGACCAAAATATAAGAAACCGTCAGACTGCTCACCGCCTGGGCAATCTGTACCAAATCACCGTCCAGCTCGGCGTCCATCACCACGCAGCAGGGTCCTTTGGTGGCCATCTGCTGCAGGTAGGCAGTAAGCCCGTTGCCCCGCACCGTCTCAAGCCCCGCCTCATAAACCGGTAATGCGCTCTGTAAACCGATCAGCGTGCCGATGTGCGAGGATAAAATCGGTGTCTTCGGATCGCTGGCGAACTCGGTTTCCACCAGGGGAACTCCCTGCACCAGACACTGCCCCTCACGGGTGGTACGGCCCGCCGCCGGAATGGCGGCGGCGATAATGGCCAGCATGGCTCCGCTTGCCTGCATGGCGGCGTCGATTTCCGCCCCGACATTACCCCGAAAGGTGGAGTCGATTTTTTTGTAAATCACCGGTTGCCCGGCGTCCTCCTGAAAAAACGGCCGCAACGCCCGGCTGACTTCCTCTCCCGCCTGTTTTGCACCCAGCGCCCGGCTTTCGGTATTGATCACCAGGACATCGGCCCGCGGCGAGATCGCGGCCCGCTCATCAAGCAACACCTCGGTCCTTGCCCCTTTCTTTGCAAACTGCACGCCGGTATCGTTAGCCCCGGTAAAATCATCGGCAATCACCACCAGTTTCATGCTTTATTCTCCTTCAGCACCGATGCGGCATTCCGTTTTGCCACCCAGGCACAAAGTAACGGGGTCAGGATGGCGGTGGTAATCACCGAGGCGGCAATCAGGGGCGCCGCCGCCGCCGCGGCCGACGCCATGGAAGGATCGGCCTGAGCAATGGCCAACGGCGTCGCCACGGCGTTGCCCGCGGTGCTTGACGCCGCGGCGCCGGCGATACCGGAGCCCCCCACCAGCCGATCGACCCGGATATTAAAGAAACCGCCCAGGACCGTCACCAGAACACCCAGTACGACCCCCGCCACCCCGCCCTTCACCAGCATATCAAGATTGATGCCTGCTCCCAGGGCAAAAGCGAACAGAGGAATCAAAATCGGACCGCCGCGCGTGAGAAAATCACGCATTTGATGATCAAGATTCCCTAGAATCATGCCCACCAGTATCGGCACCAGCACCGCCACCAAGGCCATAAACGGAATATTGGCCATACCCGCCGCCCCCAGGGCTATCATGGTAAACAGCGGACCGTCGCCAAGGGACAAAATGGAAATGGCGCCGAGATCCCGCTCGTTGCCGTACTCCCCCACCAGCGCGGCGTAAAGGCCGCCGTTGGCATTCGCCATCGCCACGATGACCGTCAGGCTGGAGAGGCCGTAAATGCCGCCGGTACCGAAGATATGTTCAATGCCGAATCCCAATACAACCCCCACCAACACCTTGGTCACCGTGATGGTAGTCCCCTGCAGCAACGCCCGGGGAGCGGCCTTGAAACTGATTCCCGCACCCATGCAGAGTAAAAACGCCCCGATCAGCGGCAAGGCGCCATGCTTAAACAGCGCCGAGGTAAAGCCTCCGATCTCCAATGATTGCGGAGCAAAGGTATTGAGTAAGGCGGCGAGAATCAGCGGGACCAGCATCATGCCCCCAGGCACTCTCTCGATAGTGGCTTTGATTTTCATTTTGCCCTCATAATTATGATTACATTTAATCATAATGATTATATTGAGTCAAAACTAAAAAAATGCGATCTGGATCTGATTATTACCCGTCATAATAAACAGAATCAATTTTAAATAAGATTATTTTGATTGTATTAAATCACAATAGCGCAATCCGCACGCGCATGATCAGCAAAAAAGCGTAACCGCTATACCGACGGCATTAAGCGTTGAAAGGAACGTATAGTGAAACAAGCGCGTGTGAAGGAAGCATAGGCTGAAGCGGGCGTGTTAAAGGGAGAGCGTGCCGACAGGGCCGAAGCGGGCGTGTTAAAGGGAGAGCGTGCCGACAGGGCCGAAGCGGGCGTGGTTTTTCCGCCCGCCGGAGTGCGCCTAGTAGGGTGGGCCCGCGACCATCGATCGTGCAACGAGCCTGTTAAAGGGAGACCATGCTGATGGGGCCGAAGCGGGCGTGGTTTTTCCCCCCGCCGGAGCGCCCCATAGTACGGTGGGCCCGCGACCATCGATCGTGCAACGAGCCTGTTAAAGGGAGAAAGGTATCCCACAAGGCGCCCGGCCCCGCTCGGGGCCGAACACTCAGTACAGCAAACGAGCGCGGATCGTGCCGGGTATCGCCTTAAGCAATTGCAAAGCGGTATTTTCCGCATCGGTTTCCACATCGATTACCACATAGCCGATTTCCGGCGTGGTTTGCAGATACTGGGCGGCAATATTGATGCTCTGTTCGGCAAAAATCTGGTTTATACGAGTCAGGATACCGGGACGGTTCTCATGAATATGCAACAGCCGGCTGACGTTTTTCCCATGCTCCGGTAAAGAAACCTCCGGGAAATTCACCGCCGACAGGGTAGAGCCGTTATCGGAATATTTAACCAGTTTACCGGCCACTTCCGTACCGATGTTCTCCTGCGCTTCCTGGGTCGACCCGCCGATATGCGGCGTCAGGATTACATTGTCAAACTCGCACAGAGGGGAATTGAACGGATCGGCATTGGTGGCGGGTTCCTCAGGGAACACATCCACGGCGGCGCCGCCAAGATGCTTAGCGGCCAACGCATCGCACAGCGCCGGAATATCCACCACCGTACCGCGGGCGGCGTTGATAAACAACGCGCCTTTCTTCATATGGCCAAATTCCGCCTCCCCCATCATATTACGGGTGGAGTGGGTATCAGGCACGTGCAGGGTCACCACATCGCTGATGCTCAGCAATTCCGGCAGCGATTCCACCTGATGGGCATTACCCAGCGGCAGCTTACTCTCGATATCATAAAAGTAGACCTGCATACCCAGGCTTTCCGCCAGGACACCCAGTTGCGTACCGATGTGACCATAACCGATGATGCCCAGCTTTTTCCCCCGGGCCTCGAAGCTGCCCTGCGCCTGTTTGTTCCACTGGCCGCGATGGGCTTTGGCATTGGCTTCCGGCACGCCGCGGATCATCAGCAGCATCTCGCCGATCACCAGCTCAGCCACGGATCGCGTATTGGAAAAAGGCGCATTGAACACCGGCACACCCCGTTTCAGGGCGGCTATGAGATCAACCTGATTGGTGCCGATACAAAAGCAGCCCACCGCCACCAATTTCTCCGCGGCGGCAAACACCTCTTCCGTCAAATTGGTGCGGGATCGGATGCCGACAAAATGCGCATCGCGAATAGATGCCTTCAGTGATTCGGTGTCCAATGCGCCTTTATGGTATTCAATATTGGTATAACCGGCATGCCGCAGATTATCGATGGCGGTCTGATGGACGCCCTCTACCAATAAAAATTTGATTTTGTCTTTTTCCAACGAT
The DNA here is from genome assembly GCF_018449575.1 of Sodalis sp. dw_96. Classification (GTDB taxonomy): domain Bacteria; phylum Pseudomonadota; class Gammaproteobacteria; order Enterobacterales; family Enterobacteriaceae; genus Acerihabitans. Next base: position 94,161 of record NZ_JAAVUT010000004.1, read on the forward strand.
ACTTTCGCCATTTCCCGACCCTTTTTGATACTTCAGAAGCGGCTGTAAAACACAGCACCCGGACAAAATAACAAATATTGCCGCATCGGCAAGTTCATTAAGTTATGTGCGCAGAGCATAAGAGACGAACATAAGTGATTGCTATGGATAATTCCTCTGGAGGGACAGGAATGCGTCCTATATATGGCAATAAAATGACCGGTATGTGATATTTATCACTGAATTTCAGACAAAGAATTAAAAGATGCTATGTAAACAAAATTAACACTTACCCCGCTGCCACAAGCAAGCCGCCGATGATGAAAATCATCATCGCCGCCCTGCCCGCGCAAGGTAATTCCGGCACTTATTCGAGAACCTTGACCCCTTGCGGGGTGCCTATCAGCGCCACGTCCGCGCCGCGCCGCGCAAACAAGCCGACGGTAACCACGCCGGGCAGGCTGTTGATTTTATCTTCCAGCGCCACCGCGTCCAGGATACGGAGGTTACGCACATCAAGGATGATATTGCCGTTATCCGTCACCACACCCTGGCGATATTCGGGCAAACCGCCCAGCTTCACCAGCTCACGGGCCACATAGGACCGCGCCATGGGAATCACTTCCACCGGCAGGGGAAAGCTACCCAATATATCCACTTGTTTTGAGGCATCGACAATGCAGATAAACCGTCGCGCCACCGCGGAGATGATTTTTTCCCGGGTCAGCGCCGCGCCGCCGCCTTTGATCATCTGCATATGGCTGTTGATTTCATCCGCCCCGTCAACATAGATATCCAGTGAATCCACGCTGTTTAAATCAAGCAATGGAATACCCAGTGCTTTTAATTTCGCCGACGACGCCTCAGAGCTGGATACCGCCCCGTCTATCTGGTGTTTCATCGTGCCCAGCGCGTCAATAAAATGCGCGGCGGTGGAACCGGTGCCGACCCCGACAATGGTACCGGGTTGCACGTATTTTAATGCCGCCCAGCCCACCGCTTTTTTCAGTTCATCCTGCGTCATGGTATGTTTTGCCTGTGGAAACCCATCTTGTGCGTATTATAAAGCAATATTCAGCCAAAAAGCTTGTATTCCGCCGCAACGGTACGCACGGGCATCACCGTTAAGATTTTAAGACCTTAACGGGGCAAAACTATGGCATAGTGCAGGGATATACCGACGTTAGGGGACGAAGATTTAATGAAACGCCCGGACTATCGAACGCTGCAGGCGCTCGACGCCGTGATACGTGAACGAGGTTTCGAACGTGCCGCGCAGAAACTCTGTATAACGCAATCCGCGGTATCGCAGCGTATTAAACAATTGGAAAACCTGTTCGGCCAGCCGCTGCTGGTACGGACCGTCCCGCCCCGGCCAACGGAACAGGGCCAAAAGCTGTTGGCATTATTGCATCAGGTTGAATTGCTGGAAGATGAATGGCTTGGCAGCGATAACGGCGGCGACACCCCCCTGCTGTTATCCCTGGCGGTTAATGCCGATAGCTTGGCCACCTGGCTGCTGCCGGCGCTGAAACCGGTGCTGACCGATTCGCCCATCCGGCTCAATTTGCAGGTGGAGGATGAAACCCGTACTCAGGAACGCTTACGGCGTGGTGAAGTGGTGGGAGCGGTGAGTATCCAGCCACAGCCGCTGCCCAGTTGCCTGGTGGACCAATTGGGCGCCCTCGATTACCTGTTCGTGGCCTCGAAACCTTTTGCCGACCGCTACTTCCCGAACGGCGTCACCCGCAGCGCGCTGCTGAAAGCGCCGGCGGTGGCGTTCGATCATCTCGACGATATGCACCAGGCGTTTTTGCAGCAAAACTTCGATCTGCCGCCGGGCAGCGTACCCTGCCATATCGTCAACTCGTCGGAAGCGTTTGTCCAACTGGCCCGCCAGGGCACCACCTGTTGCATGATCCCCCATCTGCAAATCGAAAGGGAACTGGACAACGGCGAGCTGATTGATCTCACGCCGGGGCTGTTCCAGCGCCGGATGCTGTTCTGGCATCGTTTTGCGCCGGAAAGCCGGATGATGCGTAAAGTGACCGATGCCTTGCTATCCTATGGACGCAAGGCGCTGCGCCAGGTTTAAGGCTGGGGCCGCAGCTCGAACACCACGTCCACCTGATCGTCGAAACGGATGGTTTGCTGCGCGTAGGTTTGCGCGGCATCGGTTTGCGCCATGGCGTCATTGGCTTTGAACATCCGGGCCACCGGCATCGGCTGAAAGTTTGACACATGGTAGCGGATACTGAATATAGGCCCCAACTGGGTATTGAAGCCCGCAGCCAGCGCGCGGGCCTGGGAGGTGGCGTTTGCCATGGCCTGCGCAAGCGCCTTGTCGCGATAGGCGCCCGGATTGGCGACCCCAAACTCCACCGCCCTGATTTCGTTCAGGCCGGATTTCAGCGCGCCGTCCAGTATCTCATTGAGTTTATCCAGCTGCCGCACCGTAACCTGTACCTGGCGCACCGCACGGTAACCTCGAAGCACCGATTCGCCGGTTTTCAGGAAATCATAGTCGGGTTGGATCAGGAGATTGGCGGCAAAAATGTCTCGCTTTTCAACACCGCTTTTCGCCAGGAAATCAAAATATTGCGCCACGCGCGCATCGGCCTGATTTTTGGCATCGCCGGCGTCCTTGGACGAGATGGACACCACAATGGTCAGGGTGGCGATATCCGGCACCGCCTCCACGCTCGCAGTCCCCGAGGTAATCACATGGGGCCCGGCGGGCAGCTCCGCGGCCGGCGCCTGGGTCGATAGTACTCCCCACCCCACTATGGCGGCTAATGCCAATGCCTTTACCTTCATGATACCTCCCGTCGAGTTGAATTGCGTATGTACCCGCCGTCTTTCAGGTTGCGGCAAGGCGGCACGTTGAACGCTATTGCTGATGCAGCATATCATTACCGATTTTCGTCTTGTGGCCAGGTTATTTGCAGATATTTACCGTTTGGTTATGCTGCGCAGGCAGCTTAACGCACCGTACATCCGATAAAATATAGGAGGAGTCTTCAATCGGGGCATTTGAGACAACCTATACCCTATAGATTTCGAGTTGCGGGCAGGCGGCAAGCGAGAGAACCCCGATGAGCTTACACAAGTAAGTGATTCGGGTGAACGAACGCAGCCAACACACCTGCAACTTGAAACATGACGGGTATAGTCGGCCACGATAGCGGCCAGGCCTGGAAAGCCAGCTTCAACGCCACCATCCACATGACGATCCCCACAAACAGTTGGATGCCCCGTTGTACCGGCGGCCGGTTCAGCCAGGGGGAGAGACGCGCCGACAGCAGAGCCAGTGCGTAAAACCAGACCACGGAGGCGCCGATGGAGCCGGCGGCAAAAAAACGTCGCGCCATGGGCTCTAACTGGCCGCCGAGGCTGCCCAGCACCACCAGGGTATCCAGATAGACGTGGGGATTGAGCCAGGTCACCGCCAGCATGGTAATGACCACGCGTCGCCGGGTTGAGGGGCGCATTTCGGTTTGGGACGCTATTGCCCCGCCGCCGCGCCAGGCATGTCTGACGGCGGTATAGCCATAGACGGTGAGAAAGATCACTCCGGCCAGGGTGACCCCTTGCAGCAGGATGGACGATCGCGACAGCAGCGCGCTGCCGCCGAATACGCCCGCCATAATCAGTATCATGTCGCTGAGCAGGCACAGGGAAGCGATCAGCAGGTGGTGTTGCCGCCGGATGCCTTGATTCATCACCAGCACATTTTGTGGTCCCAGCGGGACTATGGTCGCCATGCCCAGGGCAAATCCCTGGAAAAATATTGCCAACACGCCGTATTCCTTCAGTTATTCAATAGCAAATACCGGCAGTGTAGTGAAAAGCGGCCATCAGTTGAAATGGAAATTTCTAATTAATAATTAGCAAAACTAATAATGAGGGGGGGGGGGTGGCCCGAGGGCAGCGGGCCGGGCTGCGGGGGGGCACCCATCAGCATCCGCTCACGTTGACCGGCTCGTTGTCACGGTCGGTGATAGCGGGCCTACCGTGCTGTGGGCGCTCGGTCGGGCAGAAAAACCATGCCCGATTCGACCCGGCCTCAGCAAACGCGGTCTCCCTTTAACACGCGTTCACTTTGACAGGCTCGTTGTCAGGTTAGGTGATAGCGGGCCTAGCGCGCCGTAGGGCGCTCCGGCGGGCGGAAAAACCACGCCCGCTTCGACCCTATCGGCACGCTCTCCCTTTAACACGCGCTCACTTTGACAGGCTCGTTGTCATGTTCGGTGATCGCGGGCCTACCGTGCTGTGGGATTGTCGGTCGCTGGAGCCGGTTTTTTGCTTTCGTCCTCGTTGGCGGCATTCTGCGGCTTGGGGGTGCGGTACATATGCACATCCATTTGCGAGTAAGGTATGCCGATTTGACGCTCATCGAAGGCATGTTTGAATTTTTCAAGCCAGTCAAAGTTCACATTTTGCAGGTCGCCGCTTTTCACCCAGGCCCGCACCATAAAATCCAGTGACGACGCCCCCAGATTATTAAGTCCCACGGTAATGCCCAGATTTTTCAGCACGCGGCTGTCCGCATTAATGATATCGGTAATCACCTTTTTGACCGTATTGATATCAGCGTCGTAGCTGACGCTGATGGTGAGATTCACCAGCCGGTTAGGTTCGCGGGAAAAATTGGTGATATTGCCTGCCAGGATCTTATTATTGGGCAGTACGATCAGTAATCCGTCGTAGGTGCGCACGGTGGTGGAAAAAATCTGCACGATCAGCACCGTGCCGGCGGTACCGGCGAAGTCCACATACTCGCCGGCGCGAAAGGGCCGGAAGGTCACCAGCAGGACCCCTGCGGCAAAATTGGACAGCGACCCTTGCAGGGCCAAACCCACCGCCAGGCCGGCGGCGCCGATAACCGCGATGACCGAGGCGGTTTGAACGCCCACCCGCCCCAGCGCGGCGATCACCGTAAAGATGATGATGCCGTAACGGATAATCGCCGACAGGAAGTCAGCCACCGTGATATCGATGTGACGCGCCCGCATGAGTTGATTGATGGTGCGGGAAATCACTTTGGCGATAAGGATCCCGGCAATGAGGATGATGATGGCGGCAACGACATTCACCGCGTAAGAAACCAGTAACTGCTCGTTATTGGCCAGCCAGTTGCCGGCATGGTCGATTTTATCGACGACGTTTAGGTCTTCCATTCTGTTTTCCTGCCCTCTGGTGTATTGCGAAAAAAAACCGGCCGGCCGTAACTGCCGACGACAACGGAGTTTCTTAAGCCTAACCAATAATCGTTTTCAGTGCCAATTTACGGCAGAAAAAAGAGCAGGAATATTCCTATATTTCATTATGTTAAAGGCCTCCAAATCGGAGGCCTTTTATCAAAACATTTATTGCCGAACGGGAAATTACAATACGTCGACAGCGTTCAGTTCATGGAATGCCAGTTCAAGACGGGCAGCCATGGACGCTTGGCCGGCACGCAGCCAGGCGCGCGGATCGTAGTATTTCTTGTTTGGTTTATCGTCGCCTTCAGGGTTGCCCAACTGCGATTCCAGATAACCGGCGTTCTTGTGGTAGTACTTCAGAATACCTTCCCAGGTTGCCCATTGGGTATCGGTATCGATGTTCATTTTAACCACGCCGTAGCTCACCGCTTCCTTGATTTCTTCCGGGGTGGAGCCCGAACCGCCGTGGAACACCAGGTTCAGGGAATTAGCCGGCAAGCCGTATTTTTCGGAAACGAATTTTTGCGAGTTATCCAGGATTTTCGGGGTCAGTTTCACGTTGCCCGGCTTGTAAACTCCATGCACGTTACCGAAAGAAGCGGCGATGGTGAAACGGGGGCTGATGGCATTCAACTTTTCATACGCATAAGCAACGTCTTCCGGCTGGGTATACAGCGAAGAATTGTCCAAATGGCTGTTATCGACGCCGTCTTCTTCACCACCGGTGCAGCCCAGTTCGATTTCCAGGGTCATATTGATCTTTGCCATACGGGCCAGATATTTACTGCAGATGGCAACGTTTTCTTCCAGCGGCTCTTCCGAAAGATCGATCATATGGGAAGAGAACAACGGCTTACCGGTCTTGGCGAAATGTTTTTCGCCGGCGTCAAGCAGGCCGTCAAGCCAGGGCAGCAGTTTTTTGGCGCAGTGGTCGGTGTGCAGGATGACCGGCACGCCGTAATGTTCAGCCATATGGTGCACATGCAGCGCACCGGAAATAGCGCCCAGCACGGACGGAGTCTGGCCTTCAGCCTTCAGGCCTTTGCCGGCGATAAACGCCGCGCCGCCGTTGGAAAACTGAACGATGACCGGCGCGCGCACTTTGGCGGCGGCTTCCAGCACGGCATTGATTGAATCGGTGCCTACGCAGTTAGCGGCGGGCAGAGCAAAGTGGTTTTCCTTCGCTACGGCAAACACTTTCTGTACATCGTCACCGGTGATGACACCTGGTTTTACAATATCAAAAATCTTAGACATATTGCTTTGTCCTGTTTTGTAGGCCATTAAAAAAGAGGAATCGGACACCGTTGCCCCGAACAGCCTTCGCAACGGCGGAAGCGGGCGCCGATGACGCGCGCCCGGCTGACCGTTGCGTTACTGTTTAGCGCGCTCTTCCAGCATTACCACGGCCGGCAGTTTTTTACCTTCCACAAACTCCAGGAACGCGCCGCCACCGGTGGAAATATAGGAAATTTGATCGGCGATGCCGAACAGATCGATTGCCGCCAGGGTATCGCCGCCGCCTGCAATGGAGAAGGCTTCGCTTTCAGCGATGGCCCTGGCGACGATTTCGGTACCTTTACGGAAATTAGGGAACTCAAACACACCTACCGGACCGTTCCAAAGAATGGTCTTGGCATTTTTCAGGATTTCCGCCAGCTGGGCGGCGGAGGCATCACCGATATCAAGCACCTGTTCATTATCTTTGATATCGCTGGCCGATTTCAGGGTCGCCGCGGCGGTTTCGGAGAATTCGGTGGCGACACGCACGTCGGCGGGCACCGGAATTTCACAGATTTGCAGCAGGCGTTTGGCTTCCGGGATCAGATCGGCTTCATACAGGGATTTACCGACATTGTGACCCTGGGCGGCGATAAAGGTATTGGCAATGCCGCCGCCGACAATCAGCTGGTCGGCAATTTTTGACAACGAGTCCAACACGGTCAGTTTAGTGGACACCTTGGAGCCGCCGACGATGGCAACCATCGGCCGCGCCGGGTTGCCCAGGGCTTTACCCAGCGCTTCGAGCTCATTGGACAGCAACGGACCGGCACAGGCCACCGGGGCAAATTTGCCGACGCCGTGGGTGGACGCCTGGGCGCGATGGGCGGTGCCGAAGGCATCCATCACATAGACGTCGCACAGGGCGGCATATTTTTTCGACAGGGTTTCGTCGTCTTTCTTTTCGCCTTTATTAAAGCGAACGTTTTCCAACACCACCAGCTCACCGGCGGCCACGTCCACGCCGTCCAGGTAATCCTTGGCCAGACGAACCGGTGACGACAGCTTTTCCTTCAGATAATTGACCACCGGCAGCAATGAGTATTCTTCATTATATTCGCCTTCGGTGGGACGGCCGAGATGGGACGTTACCATTACATGCGCGCCTTGTTTTAGCGCGGCTTCGATGGTAGGTAATGAAGCGCGGATGCGCGCGTCCGACGTGACTTTCCCGTCTTTAACCGGAACATTCAGATCCGAACGGATAAGCACTCGTTTACCAGCCAGATCCAGATCAATCATCTTAATTACAGCCATGGTGAACCCTCTTGTTTGATTCTTGTAAAGTTGCCTGAGCGGCGAAAGGAGTCTTACCCCTCCGCCGGACGAGAAGCCTTTTGCGGATGTTGACCACGCTTTGCCGCGCAGTCTGCAGTCTTAACACACCCTTCCCCCGGGAACGTTGCCGGGAATGCTTCACCGGCCCGGGTAATGCCATTTACCGCCCGGAACAGCGCGGGGAAGGGTGAAATCATTCGGAACCCAAGATCATTTTGTACAGTCAACTATATCACGAAATAAACCCGCTGCCGTTTTTTGCGATGGGGCCGGGAGTGCGCATACCTCCCGCCCAAAGCCGGTTTTAGACAAGATATCGGACTAAAATGGCGCAAGGGCAGAAGGTTTCGCCGCGCTAATATAGCCTGCGTATAATCGGGATTAACGTCAACTGAAACGCTTCAGCTAGAATAATCAAAAAAACCCCCTTACGGAATATTTTTGATAAATTTGTGACGCAGGTCCGCTTAATGGGTTAAAAAATCAGCATTTAAACGGTTTAGAGCGCAATATTTGCCGGATTAACCCGCGAACGGGACGAAAAAAGGCCCCGGAAACTTCTCCGGGGCACAGATCATGGGGAATGTCGTTTTATCACCCGGGTTTATCGAACCGGGTCCGACGAAACCGAGTGATAACCCTTATCCCACCAAGGTATGGGCTTTATCCAATACGTTCTCAACGGTGAAACCAAACAGCTTGAACAGCTCTTCGGCCGGGGCCGACTCACCGAAACCGGTCATGCCGATAATCGCCCCGTTCAGTCCCACGTATTTGTACCAGTAATCGGCGATACCGGCCTCAATGGCCAGACGCGCCGACACCGCCTTGGGCAGCACCGCTTCGCGATAGGACGCATCCTGCAAATCGAACACTTCCGGCGAAGGCAATGATACCACCCGGACCTTGCGGCCTTCCCCGCTCAGTTTTTCCCAGGCGGATACCGCCAGCGCCACTTCCGAACCGGTGGCGATGATAATCAGCTCAGGCGTGCCGTCGGCATCCTTGAGGATATAACCGCCGCGGGCGATATCCGACAGCTGCTGCGGCGTGCGTTCCTGCTGAGCCAGATTTTGCCGGGACAATACCAGGGTGCTCGGGCCGTGGGCGTGTTCAATCGCCTGCTGCCAGGCCACGGCGGATTCCACCTGATCGCAGGGCCGCCAGGTGCGCATATTCGGCGTCAGGCGCAGGCTGGCCAGCTGTTCCACCGGCTGATGGGTCGGGCCGTCTTCACCCAGACCGATAGAGTCGTGGGTATAGACATAAATGGAGCGGATTTTCATCAGCGCCGCCATGCGCACCGCGTTGCGGGCGTACTCGACAAACATCAGGAAGGTGGCGGTATAGGGAATAAAGCCGCCATGTACGGCAATACCGTTGGCTATGGCGGTCATGCCGAACTCGCGCACGCCGTAGTGGATATAGTTGCCCCCCTGGTTGTCGCCGAGAGAGACCGATTTCGACCAAATGGTGAGATTGCTGGGAGCCAGGTCGGCGGAGCCGCCCAAAAATTCCGGCAGCAGCGGACCGAACGCTTCCAAGGCATTTTGCGATGCTTTACGGCTGGCGATACTGGCCGGATTGCCCTGGAGCTTTTCAATATAGGCACGGCTCTGCTGCTGCCAGTCGGCGGGCAGGCGGCCTTCGGTGCGGCGTTTGAACTCCGACGCCAGCTCCGGGAAGGCTTTTTCGTAAGCGGCGAATTTTTCGTTCCACGCGGCCTCGCGGGCGGCGCCGGCGGCTTTGGCATCCCAGGCGTCGTAAATGTCACGGGGGATAACAAACGGCGCTTCGGTCCAACCCAACTGCTTGCGGGTGGCGGCCACTTCGGCGTCACCCAGGGGGGCGCCGTGGGCATCATGGGAACCGGCCTTGTTCGGCGAACCGAAGCCAATCACCGTTTTGCACATCAGCAGCGAGGGCTTGTCGGTAACGGCCTGGGCCTGTTCAATGGCGGCCTTGATGGATTCGGCGTCATGTCCGTCCACGCCGCGCACCACGTGCCAGCCGTAGGCTTCAAACCGTTTGGCGGTATCGTCGCTGAACCAGCCTTCCACATGCCCGTCGATGGAGATGCCGTTGTCGTCGTAAAACGCCGTCAGCTTGCCGAGCTTCATGGTGCCCGCCAGTGAACAGACTTCGTGGGAAATCCCCTCCATCATGCAGCCGTCGCCCATGAACACATAGGTGTGATGATCAACGATGTCATGGCCCGGGCGGTTGAACTGCGCCGCCAGGGTGCGTTCGGCAATGGCCATGCCCACTCCGTTGGCAATGCCCTGCCCCAGGGGACCGGTGGTGGTTTCCACGCCGTCGGTGTAACCGTATTCCGGGTGGCCCGGGGTTTTGGAATGCAGCTGGCGGAAATTTTGCAGCTCGGACATCGGCAGGTTATAGCCGGTGAGATGCAGCAGGCTGTAAAGCAGCATGGAGCCGTGGCCATTGGACAAGACAAATCGATCACGTCCGGCCCATTTCGGGTTGGACGGATTGTGCTGCAGATAGTCGCGCCACAGGACTTCGGCGATATCGGCCATACCCATAGGAGCGCCGGGATGGCCGGATTTAGCTTTTTGCACAGCATCCATGCTTAAAGCGCGAATGGCATTTGCCAATGTTTTACGGGGTGTCATTTTTATACTCCAGTTCGGATTGAATAGTGTCTCGTTGACCAAGCTATGTAAAATCAATCACTTAACTTCAGAGACCAAGAAAAAAATATCGCTAAATGTAACCTAAATTGGTGATAAATGTATATGCAGGAATGCGCGAAATATAAGGTGAGAATCGGGCGAAAGGAGGATAGGGCCGCCAAGGGCGGGGAAGAACGGGTTGTTTCCAGCAGCATGGGCGCTGAGGAAAGGGTCGGGTTGAAGCTTCGGCGATCGCGGGCCTACCGTGCCATAGGGCTACTCCGGCGGCCGGAAAAACCACGGCCGCTTCGACCCTATTGGCGCGGTCTCCCTTTAACACGCCCGGTTCCAGCTTCAGTGGTTGCGGGCCTACCGTGCCATGAGGCACTCGGTCGGGCGGAAAAACCACGCCCGATTCGACCTCATTGGCGCGGTCTCCCTTTAACACGCCCGGTTCCAGCTTCAGTGGTTGCGGGCCTACCGTGCCATGAGGCGCTCGGGCGGCCGGAAAAACCACGGCCGCTTCGACCTCATTGGCGCGGTCTCCCTTTAACACGCCCGGTTTCACATTTGATGATCGCGGGCCTTTAACACGCCCGATTCAGCCTTCGATGAAGGGTTAACCTTGCTCCATCAGGCTTTCTTCGCGCCTTGGATATAGAGCATTTCCAGGGCCAGCGTGGCGGCGGCCAGGGCGGTGATTTGCGCGTGATCGTAGGATGGCGCCACTTCCACCAGATCCATGCCGACGATATTCAGCGATTGCAGACCGCGCACCAGCTTCAAGGCCCGATCGGTGCTCAGCCCGCCGATTACCGGCGTACCGGTACCCGGCGCACAGGCCGGATCCAGGCAGTCGATATCAAAGGTCAGGTACACCGGTAAATCGCCTACAATCCCCTTTACCTGGGCCAGAATGTCTTCCACGCCGCGATCGTTAACCTGCGCCGCGTCCAGCACGGTGAAGCCGTTGTCGCGGTCATATTCGGTGCGGATGCCGATTTGCACCGAATGCCTGGGATCGATCAATCCCTCGTTGGGGGCGTGGAAGAACATGGTGCCGTGGTCGAATTTGCTGCCGTTGGCATAGGTATCGGTGTGGGCGTCGAAATGCACCAGGGCCATTTTGCCAAACTGCTTGGCATGGGCCCGCAGCAGGGGCAGCGTGACAAAATGATCGCCGCCGAAGGAGAGCAGGCGTTTGCCCGCCGCCAGCAGGCGTTCCGCATGCAGCTGCAGTTTGTCGCTGAAATCCTGTGCGTCGCCGAATTCAAATACCAGGTCGCCGCAATCCACGACCTTCAGGCGCTGGCGCACGTCAAAATCCCACGGCCAGCGGCAGCCTTCCCAGGCCAGATTGGTGGAAACCTGCCGAATAGCCGCCGGACCGTGGCGGCTGCCGGAACGCCCGCTGGTGGCCATGTCAAAAGGAATCCCGGTGATAACCCAATCGGCATCGCTGTCGTAGGGGTTGAATTCCAATGGCAGCCGCAGAAAACCGAACGCATTGGAAACCAGAGAGTTATCATATTGATGGCCCAGGGTACTCATATTTATTCCTTCACTATTCATCTCATTCATCTTCAAGGTAAGTGTAGCCATATAGACCGGCCTCGAACTCCTCGAGGAATTCCGCCTGCAGCGCCGGATCAAGATCGGTCTCTTTCACCTGGTCGCGGAAGCGGGCAAGCAGCACATCCGGCTCAAGCTGAACATATTGCAGCATATCGGCCACGGAATCCCCTTCATCGGATTCATTCAGCTCAACGCTGCCGTCTTTAAAGACAAACACGTCCACCGCCGCGGTATCGCCGAACAGATTATGCATATTGCCGAGGATTTCCTGATAGGCGCCCACCATGAAAAATCCCAGCAGCGGAGGGTTATCCACATCATAAGGCGGCATCGGCATGGTGGTGGCGATGCCGTCGCCGTCGATATAATGATCGATGGTGCCGTCGGAGTCGCAGGTGATGTCCAGCAACACCGCGCGGCCTTCGGGGGGCTTGTCCAGCCCTTCCAGCGGCAGCACCGGGAACAGTTGATCGATGCCCCAGGCATCCGGCATCGACTGGAACAGCGAGAAGTTCACATACAGCTTGTCCGCCATGCGCTCCTGCAGTTCATCGATGATGGGGCGATGGGCGCGGTTGCTGGGATCCAGCTGTACCTGGATCATGCGGCAAATATTCAGGTAAAGCTGTTCCGCCCAGGCCCGCTGGGTCAGATCAAGCATGCCGTGGGTGTATTGGGTATGGACATCGTGCAGATCCATCTGGCTGTCATGGAGCCATTCGCGCAGGGAGCGGCGATTGAGCGGCTCCTGCATTTCCTGCCAGGTCTGCCACAGGCTTTCCAGCGCCCGCGGCGCGTCTTCATCCGGCGGGTTCGGCTCGCTGAATTCGTTACGCTCGACGCCGATAATGTTCGATACCAGCACCGTATGATGGGCGGTGACCGCCCGGCCGGATTCGGTTATCACCGTGGGATGCGGCAGATCAAACTCATTACAGGCGTCGCCGATGCCCCAAATCACATTATTGGCGTATTCGTTAAGACCGTAGTTGGCGGAGCAGTCCGACTGGGAACGGGTGCCCTCGTAATCCACCCCCAGGCCGCCGCCCACATCGAAACACTCGATGTTAACCCCCAGCCGGTGGAGTTCCACATAAAACCGCGCCGATTCGCGCACGCCGGAAGCGATATCGCGGATATTGGACAGTTGGGATCCCAGATGGAAATGCAGCAGTTGCAGACTGTCGAGCCGGCCTTTGCTGCGCAGGAGTTCCACCAGTTGCAGGACCTGGACCGCCGCCAGCCCGAATTTTGATTTTTCGCCGCCGCTGGATTGCCATTTGCCGGAGCCCTGCGACGCCAGACGGGCGCGCACGCCGAGACGGGGCACCACGTTCAGCCGCTCGGCCTCTTCCAGCACCAGCTTGATTTCGGTGAGCTTTTCAATCACCAGATAAACCTTGTGGCCCAGCTTCTCGCCAATCAGCGCCAGGCGGATATACTCGCGGTCTTTATAGCCATTGCAGACGATCACGGTGCGGGTCATGCCTGCATGGGCCAATACCGCCATCAATTCCGCCTTGGAACCCGCTTCCAGTCCCAGGGGCTCGCCGGAATTGATCAGGGATTCAATCACCCGGCGATGCTGGTTCACCTTAATGGGATAAACCAGAAAATAGCCGCCTTGATAACCAAAGGATTCCCGGGCGCGTTTAAAGGCGCCGTTAATGGAACGCAGCCGGTGCTGGAGGATTTGCGGAAAGCAAAACAGCGCCGGCAACCGCTGGCCGTCGTTTTGCCGCTCTTTGACCAGTTCGGCCAAATCCACCCGCGCATCGGGAAAATCCGGATCCGGGCATACGCTGATATGGCCCAGTTCATTGACATCAAAGTAGTTGTTGCCCCAGTACGCGACGTTGTAGGTGCGCATCATTTTACTGGCATCGCTGTCATTCATGGCGACCTCCTGCATGGAACGCAAAGTGTCATGTGGGCCGGTGCGGTGAGGCCCTTGGTGTTTTTGATCATCAAACATGATGTTGCTCTCTCCCACGGTTCACGTTGATGATCCCGTGCACCGTTTTTACAGCGTAAAAACCACCGTCGGTGGCATAGTTAAGCGTGCGCGCGCAGGCCGCCAACAGCAATAAACGCCGCCGGATGCAGCCGGCATCCGGTACATCGGTACCATAATTGTAAAACACCTTGATGAACTCCGTGCTACGGGAAGAAGACGCCCATGAAAAATGGGTCGTATGAAATGCCTGATGCAACCGGCCCTGTTGTCGCCGGATTGGTTGCCGGATTGATTACCGGATTGGCTGCCAAATCAGTTGCCGGCGCATGAATAGTCGGTCCAGGCAGCGGGCACCACGCCGGAATATCGGTAACATCGGCGAGAAACAAAGTACAACGCGGAATAAGTATAGGTTACCGGGCGTGCCGGACAGAGGAGAACAGGGTCGGTGACGACCGATGAAATGCGGATCATTAACAGTGCCACCCCCGGGATAGCGCACCCGACGGCGTGGAAGCCTGGCCGGTGCAAATAAAAAGTTACAAGATGTAAATGAAAGCCATTCACATCCCGCTGTTCATGCGCGCGAATTTATACAACCAACGCCGCGAAAATGCAAAATGAAAATCATGACAAGGCATGTTTTAGGGGGAAATCATCGCCGTTACCCCTTTGGCTGACACATTTCAGCAGAAAAATTGCTGGCGTTTCCACGACCGGGTGTCCTAGAATAGCCATCCAGAAGTTAATCCATCTATACCCGTCATACTTCATATTACAGGTGCGTTGGCTTTACTCGCTCACCCCAGTCACTTACTTGAGTAAGCTCCTGGGGATTCGCTGCGTCGCCGCCTTCCTGTAACTCGAATTATTTTGGGTATCACCGATTAACTCAGCGACTCACTGCTTAATAATTTTAATCCGCGGGACGTTGCAGGACGCGTAACACCATCTGCGGAAAATCGCTTTTCCCGGTGGTTTATCCACAGCGCTACGCAGTCATTTCTAACCCGTATTCTAAGGTAAAGAGACCGATGGCTAAACACCTATTTACGTCCGAATCCGTTTCAGAAGGACATCCTGATAAAATCGCGGATCAAATTTCCGATGCCGTGCTTGATGCGATCCTGGCTCAGGATCCGAAAGCCCGAGTGGCCTGCGAGACCTATGTGAAAACCGGTATGGTGCTGGTTGGCGGAGAAATCACCACCAGCGCCTGGGTGGATATTGAAGAATTGACCCGCAGAACCATTCGCGAAATCGGTTATATCAATTCGGAAATGGGTTTTGACGCCAACTCGTGCGCCGTGCTCAGCGCTATCGGCAAACAATCCCCCGATATCAACCAGGGCGTGGACCGTACCGATCCCCTGGAACAGGGTGCGGGGGATCAGGGCCTGATGTTCGGTTACGCCACCAACGAAACCGACGTATTGATGCCCGCGCCGATCACCTACGCCCATCGCCTGGTTTCACGCCAGTCACAGGTGCGGAAAAACGGCACACTGCCCTGGCTGCGCCCGGATGCCAAGAGCCAGGTCACCTTTGCCTACGATAACGATAAAGTCGTCGGTATAGATACCGTGGTACTGTCCACCCAGCATTCCGATGACATCTCGCTGAAGGATCTCCATGAAGCTGTAATGGAAGAGATCATCAAGCCGGTGCTGCCGGCTGAATGGCTTTCACCCTCAACCAAATATTTCATCAATCCCACCGGTCGTTTTGTTATCGGCGGCCCCATGGGGGATTGCGGCCTGACCGGACGTAAAATCATCGTCGATACCTACGGCGGCATGGCTCGCCACGGTGGCGGCGCATTCTCCGGCAAGGATCCGTCCAAGGTCGACCGCTCAGCCGCTTATGCCGCCCGTTATGTCGCCAAGAATATCGTGGCCGCGGGTCTGGCCAGCCGCTGTGAAATCCAGGTGTCTTATGCCATCGGCGTGGCTGAACCTACCTCTATCTCCATCGAGACGTTCGGCACCGGCAAAATAGACGACGAAAAATTGATCCCGCTGGTGCGTGAATTCTTCGATTTGCGCCCGTACGGTTTGATCACCATGCTTGATTTACTGCAGCCGATTTACCGTGAAACCGCCGCATATGGACATTTTGGCCGCGAACATTTCCCTTGGGAAAAAACCGACCGGGCGCATTTGCTGCGTGATGCCGCCGGTTTAAAATAAGCAGTAAACTTATTATTTAGCGCGAAAATTTCATTTTCGGCTACGCTCACTAAACGGCGATCGTGATGATCGTCGTTTTTTTTATGAATTTTTTGAAACCGATTACAGTATTGCATTCCCATCAATTTCATTCAGTTAAATCACCATTAGCATAATAATTTTTTTTGTCCACCGCTTCGTTTTCAGCTATAGCTAATAGAGGGCGAATTGCGGCTTTTCCGACGGCAGAAAAACATGCATTTTGAGTGGTTATAATCGCCGGCACAGCCATAAATGCTTACCAAACAAAAATATGTGAGTGTAATCGATTACATAGTTGTGATCTGACGCACATATCGTCCGCGCGCATTTACATAACATACATAATTATTAATTTACGAAGTTATTAGGGAGGTACTATGAGTACTGCCAAACATAGGTCAGGCAGCTCTAATGCTCGCATAACCTTTTTTGTCTGTTTTATGGCCGCACTTGCCGGCTTGCTTTTTGGCTTGGATATCGGCGTGATTGCCGGCGCCTTGCCCTTCTTGTCAAAAGATTTCCAAATCACGCCGCATGAACAGGAATGGGTGGTCAGTTCGATGATGTTCGGCGCGGCGGTGGGTGCCGTGGGTGCCGGTTGGCTCTCCGCGAAACTGGGCCGTAAATACAGCCTGCTGATTGGCGCTTTGCTGTTTGTCGTCGGCTCGTTATGTTCCGCGTTCGCCCCCAATACCGAATTTCTCATTGTTGCCAGGGTTATCCTCGGCCTGGCGGTGGGTGTCGCCTCTTACACCGCGCCACTGTACCTGTCCGAAATCGCGCCGGAAAAAATCCGCGGCAGCATGATTTCCATGTACCAATTGATGATTACCATCGGCATCCTGGCGGCCTATCTGTCCGATACCGGTTTTAGCTACAGCGGATCCTGGCGCTGGATGCTGGGGGTGATAACCATTCCCGCGGTATTGCTGTTCATCGGCGTTCTGTTCCTGCCGGGCAGCCCGCGCTGGCTGGCGGCGCGAGGACGTTTTATCGAAGCGCAGAAAGTGCTGGATATGCTGCGGGATACTTCGGCACAGGCCAAAAACGAACTGGATGAAATCCGCGAAAGCCTTAAGATCAAGCAAAGCGGCTGGGCATTGTTCACCAGCAACGGCAACTTCCGCCGGGTAGTGTTTCTGGGCATCTTGTTACAGGTAATGCAACAGTTCACCGGCATGAACGTCATCATGTATTATGCGCCGAAGATTTTCGGCATCGCCGGATTCTCCGGTACCGCTGATCAAATGTGGGGAACGGTCATCGTCGGTCTGGTGAACGTCCTGGCCACCTTTATCGCCATCGGCCTGGTAGATCGCTGGGGCCGCAAACCCACCCTCACGCTGGGTTTCCTGGTAATGGCCGTGGGCATGGGCGTGCTGGGTACGCTACTGCATATCGGGGTCGAAACCGATTTCAGAAAATACTTCGCCATTGTCATGCTGATGCTGTTTATCGTCGGTTTCGCCATGAGCGCCGGTCCGCTGATTTGGGTACTGTGTTCTGAAATACAGCCCCTGAAAGGCCGTGATTTCGGTATCACCGTTTCCACCGCCACCAACTGGATTGCCAATATGATTGTCGGCGCCACCTTCCTGACCATGCTGGATAAATTGGGCAACGCCAATACCTTCTGGGTCTATGGCGGCCTGAACGTCCTGTTTATCCTCCTGACTTACTGGTTGATACCGGAAACCAAAAACATCTCCCTCGAACATATCGAGCGCAACCTGATGACCGGCAAATCCTTGCGTGAAATAGGCGATCGCGCCTAAACACTGCCGGGCGCGGATTAACGTGAGCGCGTGTTTGCCAAAGTGAGCGCGTGTTAAAGGGAGACCGTGCTGATGGGGTCGAATCGGGCATGGTTTTTCTGCCCGACCGAGCGCCCCACAGCATGGTAGGCCCGCTATCACCGAACGTGACGACAAGCCCGCCAAAGTGAGCGCGTGTTAAAGGGAAACGCGTGCATCGGACGTGCAACGAGCGTGTTAAAGGGAGACCGTGCTGATGGGGTCGAATCGGGCATGGTTTTTCTGCCCGACCGAGCGCCCCACAGCGCGGTAGGCCCGCGATCACCCAACGTGCAGCAAACGTGTTAAAGGACACCGCGCCCAACAGATCAAAAGCGGCCGGCCCGACGCCATCGGGCCACCCCCCCACTTGCCCCGGCCTCAAAGCTGGTTTATCTTGCTCTCATGAAACCGATCCGCATCCCCATAGCTCTTCAGCAGGCCGTCATGCAGTGCTTGCGCGAAAACTTGCGCTTGGCCGGCCAGCACTTTAACTACGAATTTCCTGAACCGGCGCTAACCTATCGGCAACGGGGCACCTCGGCGGGCACCGCCTGGCTGGAAAAATGGGAAATCCGCATCAATCCGGTACTCTTACTGGCCAACCAGGCCAACTTTATTGATGAAGTCATCCCCCATGAGCTGGCGCATTTACTGGTTTTTCGCCAGTTTGGCCGCGTGGCGCCCCATGGCAAGGAATGGCGTTGGATGATGGCCGAAGTCCTGAAATCCGACCCCCGACGCACCCATGAATTCGATCTCACCACCGTACGCACCCATACCTATCCTTACGCATGCGGCTGCCGGCGCCATGATTTAACCGTCCGCCGTCATAATCGCATCCGCCGCGGCGAAGCCACCTATCGCTGCCGCCAGTGCGGCAATATCCTCCATTACGATGAAAACGCCTGACTCACTTTACATAATCAATGCCTGCTCACTCCCCTTGGAATTCCTATCTTTTTCCGTTAATAACAGAACCTTTTGATCCATATCTGCGAAGAATATTCCCAAAACCCTTTTGCGACGGGCAAATTCCCCCCTTCGATTTGCCTGCAACCTCAGTATTCGCTACGCTGCGTTTTTCCTTTTGTTGAATGACCGTTATGCCAAATAGAACTCTCCTGGCTTTTTCAATATCCTTAGTCTCTTCCCTCTTCTTGCTGCTGATGCCCACCGCCGCACCGGCGAAAGGGATTAATAACTTCAGCCAGGCCAAGGCGGCGGCGGTTAAAATCAACCAGGACGCCCCAGGCAGCTTTTACTGCGGCTGTAAAATCACCTGGCAAGGTAAAAAAGGCACCCCGGACCTGGCTTCTTGCGGTTATCAAATTCGCAAAAGCGCCCTGCGCGCCAACCGTATCGAATGGGAGCATGTGGTACCGGCCTGGGAGTTCGGTCACCAGCGGCAATGCTGGCAAAACGGCGGCCGCAAACACTGCGCCGAAGACGCCGGCTACCGGCAAATGGAAAATGATTTGCATAACCTGCAGCCCGCCGTCGGCGAAGTCAACGGCGACCGGGAAAATTTCCAGTACGGCCAATGGAACGGCGGTGAAGGGCAATACGGCCAATGCGCCATGAAAATCGATTTCAAGAATAAGCTGGCGGAGCCGCCGGCCCGCGCCCGGGGCGCCATTGCCCGTACTTATTTTTATATGCGCGATCGCTATCAGTTGCACCTGTCCCACCAGCAAACCCAGCTGTTCGAGGCCTGGGACCGGCTTTATCCGGTCACGCAGTGGGAATGCCAACGAGACCGGCGCATCGAGGCGGTGCAAGGCAATGCCAATCCTTATGTACAGCGTGCTTGCCAGCCATAAAACCCCTGACCTACTATAGGACTTCCCGATGCGCGGCTATACGGCGCCGGAAAGCGACTCCAGGCTGTGCAATCGCCCCGCGCAGCAGTATATTTTTGGCATCAAGACTAAAGCGAAAACAGCATGCGTATACCGCGTATCTATCATGCCGGGCCGCTCCCGGCCGAGGGCAGCGTGACACTCAGTGAAGACGCGGCCCATCACCTGACCCGGGTGCTGCGCCTGTCCGAAGGACAGCCATTGCACCTTTTTGACGGCAGCAATCATGTCTTCGAGGCACAGATTGCCGTGGCGGGCAAAAAAAACGTCGTGGCCCGTGTACACGCCGCGCTTCCCCAGGACTGTGAATCACCCTTACACCTGCATTTGGGCCAGGTCATGTCCCGAGGCGAAAAAATGGAGTTCACCATCCAGAAATCCATCGAATTGGGGGTAAATGTCATTACCCCATTGTTTTCGGAGCGCTGCGGCATCAAGCTGGATGGGGAACGCCTGACGAAAAAGATCCAGCAGTGGCAGAAAATCGCCATCGGCGCCTGTGAACAATGCGGCCGCAACACCCTGCCGCAGATACGCGACGCCATGAATCTCGCTGACTGGTGCGCGGAACAAGAACCGGGACTGAAACTGAACCTGCATCCGCGAGCCCGTCACAGCATCAATACCCTGCCCCTGCCGGTGGAACGGGTACGGCTGCTTATTGGTCCGGAAGGAGGACTGTCCTCCGAAGAAATTGCCATGACCTCCAGCCACGGATTTACCGAAATCCAGCTGGGGCCCCGAGTTTTGCGCACAGAAACCACAGCGCTCACCGCTATTACGGCTTTACAGGTTCGTTTCGGTGATCTGGGTTAAAGGAGAAATGAATGATCAAGATCGGCATTGTTATGGACCCCATTTCGTCCATCAACATCAAGAAAGATACCAGTTTCGCCATGCTGCTCGAGGCGCAACGCCGCGGCTGGCAGATTCACTACATGGAAATGAGTTCGCTCTACCTGCGCGGCGGCGAAGCCCGGGCCACCACCCGGCTGTTGGCGGTAAAACAGGATTATGACGACTGGTACAGCTTTCACGACGAGCAGGACATTGAGCTGGGTTCCCTCGACGTCATCCTGATGCGCAAGGATCCGCCGTTTGACACCGAGTTCATCTATGCCACCTATATCCTGGAGCGGGCCGAAGACAAGGGCGCCCTGATTGTCAATAAACCCCGCAGCCTGCGCGATTGCAATGAAAAACTGTTCACCGCCTGGTTTGCCCGCCATACCCCCGATACGCTGGTGAGCCGCCGGGACGACCATATCCGCGCTTTTTGGCAGCAGCACGGGGATATCATTCTCAAACCCCTGGACGGCATGGGCGGTACCTCCATATTCCGGGTGAAACAGGAAGATCCCAATCTGACGGTCATCATTGAAACCCTTACCGGCTACGGCCAGCACTTTTGCATGGCGCAGAATTTCCTGCCGGCCATAAAGGATGGCGACAAACGGGTATTGGTGGTGGACGGTGAACCGGTGCCTTACTGCCTGGCGCGCATTCCTAAAACCGGTGAAACCCGCGGCAACCTGGCGGCCGGCGGCCGGGGCGAGGCCCGTGCGCTGACGGAAAGCGATTGGAAAATCGCCCGCGACGTGGGCCCGGTATTAAAAGAAAAGGGCCTGATCTTTGTCGGTCTGGATATCATCGGCGACAAGCTGACGGAGATAAACGTCACCAGTCCTACCTGCGTGCGGGAAATTGAAGCCGCATTCCCCATCTCCATCACCGGCATGCTGATGGACGCCATTGAAAAAAGGCTGGGCTAGGGAAAAAACTGATTTGCAGTCGGTCGCAAGAGGATTTATCTTGCGACCAGTGACTTATTGGCCATTTACCCGCATACTTGCTCTTCGCCTATTTATTACACTCTTCATATAAAAAAAGTCAGAATGAATTTACAGCATCACTTTCTTATCGCCATGCCCTCACTCCAGGATCCGTTATTCAAACGCTCAGTGATCTATGTCTGCGAACATAACGACGAGGGGGCCATGGGACTCATCATCAATAAGCCGGTGGAGCAATTCACCGTGGAAAGCGTGCTCCTTAAGCTAAAAATCACGCCGACGGACAGGGATCCCGCCATCCGGCTGGATAAACCGGTATTTGCCGGCGGCCCGCTGGCGGACGATAGGGGTTTTATCCTCCACACCCCTTGCGAGGGATTCGGCTCCAGTATCTCTATTTCCGAAGAGACCATGATAACTACCTCCAAAGACGTGCTGGAAACCCTCGGTACGGCCCAACAGCCGCAGGATGTGTTGGTGGCGCTAGGTTACTCCGGCTGGGAAAAAGGCCAGTTGGAAGAAGAAGTGCTGGAAAACGCCTGGCTGACCATCCCCGCCGACAGCGATATTCTGTTCCGCACCCCCATAGCGTCCCGCTGGCGCGAGGCGGCGCGAAAATTGGGTATCGATATACATAATATCGCCAACGAAGCGGGCCATGCATAATGTCCAGTCGAACCATGATGGCGTTTGATTTCGGCACCAAAAGCATCGGCGTGGCCATCGGCCAGGAAATCACCTGCACCGCCCGTCCGTTAACGGCATTCAAAGCGCAGGAAGGGGTTCCCGACTGGCTACAGGTGGAAAAATTGTTACATGAGTGGCAACCGGATGTGGTGGTGGTGGGACTGCCGTTGAATATGGACGGCAGCGAACAGCCGCTCACCCTGCGGGCGCGCAAGTTCGCCAACCGTCTGCACGGCCGTTTCGGCTACGAGGTTGTGCTGCACGATGAGCGGTTAAGCACCGTGGAAGCCCGCGCTGGTTTATTCGAACGCGGGGGATTCCGTGCCTTGAGCAAGGGCCGGGTCGATGCCGGCTCCGCGGTCATCATCCTGGAAAGCTACTTTGAACAGCAGATGACCGGGAACACCCCTCATTCCAGATAAAACACCGGTTTCAATTCCGCGCTCACCGGGCTGTCATCTTCGTTGGACGGCATCACGGCGGTCATGTATTTCCACCAGCGCCGGCATACCTCGGTTTGCGCCACTGCATTCCAGCGCTCCTCCGATTCCATTTCAACATAAGCAAACAGCAGGTGGCGTTTTTCATCCATAAAAATGCTGTAGTGATGAGCGCCGTGGGCCTTGAGGGTTTGCGCCAGCTCCGGCCAAATCGGGTTGTGGCGCTGTCGGTACTCCTCGTGGGCGTCCGGGTTCACCTGCATGATAAAAGCCTTTCTAATCATTTTGCACGTCCAACGCCGCCGCCATCGGGGTCACCTCGAACCGGCGGCCCAGGGCAATCAGTTCCTCCCGGCTGATAGTGTGTTTCTTCCCGCCCATGGAACGAACTTTCACCATGATTTCCGCTGCCTTTTCCGCGGTATCGATAAGCCCGAAAGCATCGTCAAGGGTGGGGCCGCTGGCGAAGATCCCGTGGAACGGCCACAAAACCAGCGGATGGGACTCCATTTGTTTCGCGGTGGCCGTGCCGATGCCGTCGGTGCCCGGCACCATCCACGGCACGATGCCCACGCCGTCGGGGAACACCACAAGGCATTCGGTGCTGCCTTCCCATAATTCGCGGGTAAAGCGGGCGCTGTCCAGATCCAGCACATAGCTCAGGGCAATAAGATTGGTGGCATGGCAATGCATGATCACCCGGTTGCCGCCCTTCGTCACCTGCATGCGCACCACATGGGACTGGAAATGAGACGCCAGTTCGGAGGTGGGCAAACCGCCGGCGGTCAGGCCCCAAAGGATACTGTAGCCGTTACCTTCGGCATTGACCTGCAGCAACACCAGATTGTCCGACGGGGATAACTGCACATTGCGCATAAACTTGCCCGAGCCGGTAACCAAAAAGTAGGTATTGGCCAATTCCGGCACTGCCTGGGTCAGGGATTCCTTACGCGGCTGGGGGCTGAATTCCGTGCGGTACGGCGCCACATCCTCCGGTGTCAGACGCAGGCTGACGTTACCGCCATTGCGCTCATCCCAACCTTTAAGCCACATGTCGGTGGTGGCTTTGACCATTCCCTGTACGAACCAGGAAGAAAGTATGGTTTGCATAACTCATTATCCTCAGCGTTTGCTTAATACGGAACCTTCATATTCACGGACCACCCGCAGCCAATCGCCGCCGACCGGTACGTCGTGAAGTTGGCAATATTTATCCCACACCGCCTGCCAAGGCAGTGATTTGGTTTCTTCCAGCAACGCCAGGCGCGCCGTGTAATCCCCTTGCTGCTCCAGTTCACGTAATTGCCCGGTGGGTTCCACCAGGGCACGCAAGAGCGCCTTTTTCATGTTACGGGTGCCGATGACCCAGGCGGCGATGCGATTAATGGACGCGTCGAAAAAATCCAGCCCGATATGCACGCGATCGAACAGATCGTGGCGGACGATTTCATGGGCTATGGCCTGGGTTTCATCATCCAGCAATACCACATGATCGCTGTCCCAGCGCACCGGCCGGCTAACGTGCAGCAACAGTTGCGGGACAAACAGCATGGCGCTGGAAATCTTGTCGGAAATGACTTCAGTAGGATGGAAATGACCGGCATCCAGGCATAGCGCGATACCGCGGCTACTGGCGTAACCCAGGCAGAATTCACTGGACCCGACGGTATAGCTCTCGGCGCCGATGCCGAACAATTTGCTTTCGACGGCGTCGATATGGTGGCGGCTATCCAGCTTTTCGGCTATGACTTCGTCCAATGATGCCAACAGACGCTGGCGGGGCGCCAGCCTGTCGATGGTAACATCCTTCATCCCGTCCGGGACCCAGATGTTCATCACCGACGGCGTACCCAATTCACGGCCGAAATAGGCGGATATCCGCCGGCTGGCCTGGCAATGTTCAATCCAGAAGCGGCGGATGCCGTCGTCGGCGTGAGACAGGGTAAAACCATCGGCACTAAGGGGATGTGAAAAACAGGTGGGATTGAAGTCCAAGCCCAAATCATGGCCGCGAGCCCACTCCACCCAGCGGGTAAAGTGCTTAGGCTCAATTTCATTACGCTCTACCCGGCCCTCGGCCTCCAGATAAATGGCATGGAGATTTAGCCGTTTCGGCCCTGGGATCAACTGAAATGCCAGCTCCAAATCCCCTCGCAGTTCCCGGGCATTACGCGCTTTACCGGGATAATTGCCGGTGGCCTGAATGCCGCCGGTGAGCGACCCTGTGGGGTTTTCAAAACCGGCCACATCGTCACCCTGCCAGCAGTGCATAGAAACCGGCAAGGTATCCAGTAATTTCAAGGCTGCGTCAACATCGACATTGATATCCGCAAAACGCTGCTTGGCCAATAACCAGGCATTTTCAATGGATTGACTCATATTAAGATTCCTCTGTCAGATGGACAGCGAGAATATTCCCCACGGCCATAACGATTATTTTCCTTATTTTATACGCTAAATAATTCAAGTTGCAGGAAGGCGGCAACGCAGCGAATCCCCAGGAGCTTACTTAAATAAGTGACTGGGGTGAGCGAGGACAAATCTGCCTGGAGCAGATTTGAACGCTGCTTGCAGCGGCCCCGAAGGGGCGAGGCCCATGGAGGGCCGAGTATTGCCAACGCACCTGCAACTTGAAATATGACGGGTATGGCTGGCAGTGTAAGAACTTTGTCCATTAATCACCTTCCGGTGAATGCCACCCCGGATGCCTCGGTGGCAGAATAGCGAAGATGAATGTGAAACAGATCACAAATATGGTAGGCAGCCCCTTTCCTGATGTAAAAAAATATATTGGCGGCTCATCTGTGATCCCCTCCGCAATTTTGATCTTACTATCGCCAATCTTTGAAAAATAACTCGAATGACACAGATGCCAGTCAATAATTTAAGGTTATATTTTAGTATCACGCCTTACTATAAAGTCCCTATAACGGTGAGGTACCGGCAATGACATTACTATGCGGTGAGGATTTTTTTATTTCAAAAGACGCGACGGTGGCCATTGAACCACGCTGGCCTCAGCCTGCATTCCCCGAGCACTACCATGATTTCTGGGAAATCGTACTGGTGGAAAAAGGATCCGGTATCCATGTTCTTAACGATCAGCCTTATGTGCTCGGCAGTGGTACGGTCTGTTTTATCCGTGCCGACGATCATCATCTGTTTGAAAACGTGGATGATTTGAATTTAATTAACGTGCTGTACCGTTCTCCCCACGGGTTTCGCTACCTGACTGATCTCAGCGATTTCTTGCCCTCCCGCGACCTGCCTGACGGCCAGCCGAATTGGCAAATAAACCATGCGCAGATGCAGCAGGCCAAACAGTATATTCGCGCCTTGAGCGATTTGACGGCAAACACCTCGCCGGAAAACATTGCCGCCAGCGAGGGACAGTTTTTGCAGCTGCTGATCATGCTGCGAAACGGCTGCTTCCAAAACCGGGGCGACGGCAACCGGGAGCAGCGCCTGCAAGGTTTGTTACGCTGGCTTCAGCATAACTTTTGCAACGATATCGACTGGATGGCCTTGGCGGAACAGTTCTCCCTGCCGTTGCGCACGCTGCACCGCCAGCTTAAGCAACAGACCGGTATGACCCCGCAGCGCTACCTTAACCGGTTAAGGTTGCTGGAAGCGCGCAAGCAGTTGCAGCAAAGCGATAAAACCATTACCGAAATTGCCCACGCCTGCGGCTTTAGCGACAGTAATCATTTTTCCACACAGTTCCGCCGGGAGTTTTCTTTATCCCCTAAAACGCTCCGAAATGGAGAGCATTGATTTAATGAGTTAACGGTAAATTATGGCAAATGACGCCCGACGCAATATATTGCTCTTTCATACGTGCGATTATTTCCCCTTTGTTTAGGTGCCGGGGAACGTCACGATGTCTAATCTGAAAC
This sequence comes from Sodalis sp. dw_96, assembly GCF_018449575.1. Taxonomy (GTDB): domain Bacteria; phylum Pseudomonadota; class Gammaproteobacteria; order Enterobacterales; family Enterobacteriaceae; genus Acerihabitans. The sequence goes on from NZ_JAAVUT010000004.1 coordinate 120,755, forward strand.
TGGATACTACCGATTATTTCCTGTCAGATAAAAATGCAATCACTGTCGCGGACCGTCATCCCCAGCCGGCCTTCCCAACCCATTCCCATGAATTCAATGAACTGGTCATCGTCTGGCGGGGCAACGGCCTGCATATTCTTAACGATGTGCCCTATGCCATTACCTGCGGCGATCTGTTTTATGTTAACGCCGCCGACAGACATAGCTATGAGTCGGTCAACGAGCTGGAGCTGGATAACATCCTCTACTGCCGCCCGCGTCTGACGCTGTTTTCCGACTGGGACGCCCTGCTCCCGGGGGAAAATATCCAGCAGGCCCAGCGCTACTGGCGGCTAAGCACACCGGGCATGTCGGTCTTGCGCCGGGAAGTGGACGCCCTGGCACGGGAATGCATGAAAACCGATCCGCTGTCGATTATGCTCAGCGAGGCGCTGTTTCTTCAGGTGGCGCTGTTGCTAAAGCGGTTCCGTCATGCCCCGGACAGTCTGCTGCTTTCCGATGCCGAACAGCTGGATTTATTGCTGATGGCGTTACGCGTGAGCATCAATGAACCTTTCCGTATGGAAAAATTTTGCCAGCAACATCAATTAAATGCCCGCGGTTTGAAAGTGTTGTTCAAGCAGCAGACCGGCATCGGCGTTAACCAGTATTTGCGGCAATTAAGATTATGCAAAGCCATGGACCTGTTGCGTCACGGACAGCAAACCATCGGCGAAGTGGCCGCCCAGTGCGGATTTGACGACAGTAATTATTTTTCCGTAGTGTTTAATCAGTCTTTCGGTATATCTCCACGGCAATATCGCCAGCGATTTCAGAAGAAAAATAACCCATCGCTGAGGGACGGCTAACTTGAAGCATGCATATCTATCTTTAATGGAATAAACCCATCGTCGGTCACGCCGGTTTTCGTCCTCCTCCGTTTATACGGTTATTTCTCGCCATCAGGCAACTATAATAATTATTTTATTTAGAAACGTCCGGCAACATATTTACTGTCTTTATCGTGACAATAAATTGCAAATATTTTAAATAACAACATTTGCCAATATGTAAAAATTCAGCAGGCGGAAAACGCCGATATAAAATGATTTATAATATTGACGATAATATTGGTGACTTTCAGACCTTTAAACTTTCATAAAAAAACTCAGGAAGACGGGGCAGCAACGGTCCGTCGCCGCCCCGCTGGCGGTAACTCTGCTCAAAGGTCTGCATGCCCTGCCCTTTGCCGGTCTGCACCAGCCCCGGCAGCAAATGGGTTTTGCCGTCGCGGATAAGGTTACGCACCGCCGGGGTGGCCACCATCAGTTCAAACAGGCCCATGCGTCCCCCCTCATCACGGACCACCAATTTTTGCGCCATCACCGCCAGCAGGCTATCCGCCAGCACGCCGCGGGCAAAAGCGTGTTCCTGGGCGGGAAACGCGTCCAGCAGACGGTCCACGGCCTGGCAGGCGTGACGGGCATGCAGCGTCGCCAGCACCAGGTGACCGGTTTCAGCGGCGGTCAGCGCCAGCCGGATAGCGGCGGCATCGCGCAGCTCACCCAGCAGAATAACATCAGGATCCTCCCTCAAGGCGGCCTGCAGGCCGCCACTGAAATTTTGGCAATCATCGCCGATTTGCCGTTGCTGAATGAGGCAGCGATCCGAGCGATGGATGAATTCAACCGGGTCTTCCAGGGTAATGATATGTTGCCGGCAATGACGATTAAGATGATCCACCATGGCCGCCAGGGAGCTGGATTTACCGCTGCCGGTGGCGCCGGTCACCAGCAGCAGGCCCTGGGGCTTGGCCAGCAGTTCGGCAACCGTCGGCGGCGCGCCTAATTGAGATAGCGCAGGTATCTGTGAGGGTATCAGCCTGAAGGCGGCGGAAACGCCGCCACGCTGGCGGAAAAAGTGACCGCGCAGCCGCTGACCGCCGGCCAATACCGTCACGCCGTCCGCCTGGCCGAACAGCCTGAGCGCTTCACGGCCGCGAGCGCCGAGATAGCGCTCGCACCAGCCGGTAATAATATCTTCGCCAAGGGGTGGTAACCTCCCCAGTGAGCTCAGCTCGCCGTCGATACGAACGATGGGCGCCAAACCCGGACAAAGGTGCAGATCTGAAGCATTATGCTTTACACTATGGGCCACCAGTTCTTCCATATTCATACGACCTCCTGGAAACATGAACGCTATCGAACAGAATTTACAGCAGGTAACAGCACGGATCTCGGCTACCGCCAGGGAATGCGGCCGCGATCCCGGGGAAGTTTCTTTGCTCGCAGTCAGTAAGACCAAACCTGTGGAAGCGATCGAAGAAGCCATTGCCGCCGGTCAACGGGCATTCGGCGAAAATTATGTGCAGGAAGGCGTCGAAAAAATCCGTTATTTCCAGCAGCGGAAATTTATTCCGCCCCTGGACTGGCACTTTATCGGCCCGCTGCAATCGAATAAAAGTCGCCTGGTGGCGGAGCATTTCCACTGGCTGCACACCCTGGATCGCCTGCAGCTGGCACAGCGCCTAAACCTCCAGCGGCCGGCGGAATCGGCGCAGTTGAATGTGCTGATCCAGATAAATATCAGTGGCGAAGAGAGCAAGTCGGGTATTATGCCCGACAGGCTGCCGGAGCTGGCGGCGATGGTGACTGAACTGCCCCGCTTGCGGTTGCGCGGGCTGATGGCCATACCGGCGGTGGAAAGCGATTATCAGCGGCAATTGGCGGTGTTTCAGCAAATGGCGGCGCTTTTTAACGATCTGCGCCGGCAATTTCCCCATGTCGACACCCTGTCTCTCGGCATGACCGGCGATATGGCGGCGGCGATTGCGGCCGGCAGCACCCTGGTAAGAATCGGTACCGCTATTTTCGGCGCCAGGGATTACGGCGCACCCACAGCATAATCATAATGATGAGGAATAGCATGCAACAGCGCAAAATCGTCTTTATCGGCGCCGGTAATATGGCGCAGGCCATCATCTCGGGCCTGGTGGCGCAAGGGTATCCCGCCGGGCTTATTACCGTTTGCGCGCCGACGCCACAGCGTCGTGATGCGCTGGCGGAACGTTTTTCGGTGCACGCCTGCGCCGATAACAGCACCGCCGCCCAAGCGGCGGACGTGGTGGTATTGGCGGTGAAGCCTCAGTTGATGGCGGACGTCTGCCGTCAACTCTATGAGGACGTGAATTTTTCCGGCAAACTGGTGCTGTCCATCGCCGCCGGGGTGAACCTCAGCCGCTTCCGGGCGCTGCTGGGTGAATCCATTAACCTGGTGCGGATTATGCCGAATACCCCCGCGCTGGTGGGTAAAGGCATGAGCGGGCTTTACGCGCCGGAACAGGTAAGCCAGGCCGATCGCGACTTCACCGCCGGCCTGATGGAGGCGGTGGGTAAAACCTGCTGGCTGGGGAAAGAGAGCGATATCAACGGGGTGATCGCCGCCGCGGGCAGCGCGCCGGCCTATTTTTTCCTGTTGATGGAAGCCATGCAGCAGGAAGCCGTCAAGCAAGGGTTCGACCAGGAGACGGCGGCCATGCTGGTGAGGCAGGCGGCAAGCGGCGCCGCCGAACTGGCTGAAAAAAGTCCCCACATTCCCCTGGGTACCTTGCGGCAAAACGTCACGTCGAAAGGCGGCACCACCTACGCGGCTTTGCAGGTATTCGATGAACGACAGCTGGTGCAAACCGTTGCCGAGGCCATGCGGGCGGCGGTCAAGCGTGCGGAAGAAATGGAAAAACTATTTTGATATTTCGCTACTCCCTTTTTAACGTTATTAAGGACACTTTCTTCTTATGCTGACGCTGACGTTTTTGGTCACCACTTTGATTGACTTATATATCATGGTGTTATTGCTGCGCATCTGGATGCAATGGGTACGCTGCGATTTTTATAATCCGTTTTCACAATTTATCGTCAAAATAACCCAGCCGATTATCGGGCCACTGCGTCGTATCATTCCGTCACTGGGCCCCCTCGACAGCGCGTCGTTGCTGCTGGCCTATATCCTGGCCACGCTGAAATTTCCGCTGCTGATGCTTATTCAGGCCGGAGCCATAGCGGTGGATCCGCTGAATTTGCTGGTGGGGCTGCTGACGCTGCTGAAAGCCGCCGGGCAATTGGTGTTCTGGGTCATTATCATCCGCTCATTAATGAGCTGGGTCAGCCAGGGCCGCAGCCCGATGGATTACGTGCTGTTCCAGCTTAGCGAACCGCTGATGGCGCCGATTAGGCGCATTATTCCCGCCATGGGCGGAATCGACTTCTCCGCCATGGTGGTTATCCTGATCCTCTATCTGCTGAACTATCTGGGGATGGATCTGTTTCAAGGGTTGTGGTATCAGCTGTAAGCGGTAGCCGTGAGGGCCAAGAATATGCAAAAGATCGTATTGGCAACCGGTAATGCCGGTAAAGTCGCCGAATTGGCCGGATTGCTGGTGGATTTCGGCCTGGACGTGGTGGCGCAGACCTCGCTGGGGGTGGAGTCGGCGGAAGAGACCGGCCTGACCTTTATCGAAAATGCCTTGATTAAAGCCCGCCATGCCGCCCGCGTCACCGGCTTGCCCGCCATTGCCGACGACTCGGGGCTGGCGGTGGATTTTCTCGGCGGCGCGCCGGGGATTTATTCGGCGCGTTATGCCGGCCCGGATGCCGATGACCGGCAAAACCTGGATAAGCTGTTAATCGCTCTCAAAGGCGTACCGGAAAACCACCGCGGCGCCAGCTTCCATTGTGTGCTGGTCTATCTGCGCCACGCCGATGATCCCATTCCCCTGGTTTGCCACGGCGCTTGGCGCGGCGTTATCGGGCTTGATGCCGTGGGCGAAGGCGGGTTCGGTTATGATCCGGTGTTCCGGATCCCCGCGCTGGGCCGCACCGCCGCCGAATTGAGCCGAACTGAGAAACAGGGTTTGTCCCATCGCGGGCAGGCCCTGGCGATGCTGCTGGACGGCCTGCGCGATGCGTAGCCTGCCGCCCCTCAGCTTGTACATCCATATCCCCTGGTGCGTACAGAAATGCCCCTATTGCGATTTCAATTCCCATGCGCTGAAGGGCGACGTTCCTCATGAGGAATATGTCAATCATCTGCTGGCGGATCTGGAACAGGATCTGGGCTACACCGGCGGTCGCGACATCGGCACTGTCTTTATCGGCGGCGGCACCCCCAGCCTGCTCAGCGCCGCAGCCATGCAACGTTTGCTGGATGGCGTACGCCGGCGTTTACCGGTGCGCTCCACGGCGGAAATCACCATGGAAGCAAACCCGGGTACGGTGGAAGCCGAACGTTTTCACGGCTACCATCAGGCCGGTATAAACCGGATTTCCATCGGGGTGCAGAGCTTTAATGGCGAGAAGCTTCACCGTCTCGGGCGGATCCATAACGCGGAGGAGGCCCGTGGAGCCGCCCGTCTGGCCGCCGGCCTGGGCTTGCGCAGCTTTAATCTCGATTTGATGCACGGCTTGCCGGATCAAACGCTGGAACAAGCCCTGGACGATCTGCGCCAGGCCATAGCGCTCAATCCGCCGCATCTGTCCTGGTATCAATTGACCATTGAGCCCAATACGCTGTTCGGCTCACGTCCGCCGGTCCTGCCGGACGACGACGCATTATGGGATATCTTCGAGCAGGGAAACCGGCTGCTCGCCACCGCCGGTTATCGGCAATACGAAACCTCCGCCTATGCCAAAGCGGGTTTTCAGTGCGAACATAATCTCAATTATTGGCGCTTCGGCGATTACCTCGGCATCGGTTGCGGTGCGCACGGCAAGCTGACCCAGGCCGACGGCACCCTGCTGCGCACGGTTAAGACCCGCCATCCCCGCGGCTATATGCAGGGTAACTACCTGGAGAAACGCTATGGGGTGGAACCGGCGGATTTGCCCTTTGAGTTCTTTATGAACCGTTTCAGGCTGCTGGAACCCACACCCCGCCGGGAGTTCGGCGCATTTACCGGCCTGGATGAAAAGGTGGTCCGCCCCGCCCTTGATCAGGCGCTGGCGGGTGATTACATCACTGAGAACGACAGCTGCTGGCAGGTCACCGAGAAAGGCAAACTGTTCCTGAACCCGCTGCTGGAAATGTTTATGGAGTAAAACACGCGACCGTTTCTTGAACGGGCTCATGAGCTTTTTGACAGAGTGCCCGGTCAAGACAGGCTGCCAGATCGTAAACACGCCGTGAACCCGTCCCTGGGGGCTCGATCCGCGCCATCCCTGGCGCGGACGGTTTACTCTTCTGGCAGCCTGTCCCGCCTTATTGACTCCGAGTATGTTTGTCCGACGGTTTCTTGAACGGGCGCGTTGCGAGGTTTAAGGCAGGGATTTCATCAAATCGCCGCGCTGCTGCTCAAGCTGGGTCACCCGTTGACAAACCTGATGGCCGAACTGCTGGAAATCCTGATCCTGATTGTTCCATTCTTTCTGAATCGCCTGCTGCAAATGGCCCAGGTTACCCATGACCGCCTGCAATGGGCTGGCGCCGGAGGCGGCTTTCATGGTTTGCTGCACCCCCATCTCGTTCAGGCTGTCCTGCACCACGCCCCCCATGCTGTCCTGGACGATGCGACGCCCGTCCTGCTCAACCCGGGCAATGGCCTGATGATGGAAAGCCAGCCCTTCGGGGCGGTGTTCTATGATGCGGTTCATTTGCTGCTTTAACTGCTGGTCCAGCGTGGACAACCGCTCGCGCACATGGCTATCGCTGCCCAGCTGCTGCACGATAATCCGGTCCAGCGCAACGCGTCCCTTTTCCAAATGGCTGCGGGCGCCCTCGTCTATCCAGGGCAATTGCTCCCGCACCGACGCCTGATAATCCGCCGCCTGGCGCCGCTGTTCGCCGCTCAGGTTCAGCGGCTGTCCGTTACGCGCCACCTCGCCATCGGGAGTGATGGTGATATCGCCGTTGGCCCCCACCACTTTCACCTGCTGCGGGCTAATAAAAATATCGTCCTGCGGCTTAACCGGACACTGGTAATCCGCCTGAGCCTGCCAAGCCGTTAACATCAATAAACCCAGCACCATTTTACGCAACATACCTTCTCCTGAAAATCGACGGCGGAGGATCCCACCCGGGCAAAACACCCTATCAGACCACTTTTTCAAACATTAAATCCCACACGCCGTGCCCTAATCTTTGTCCCCGCTGTTCAAATTTAGTCAATGGCCTGAATTCCGGGCGCGGCACGTAATCATTTTGTGGCGAAAGATTGCGAAAAAGCGCCGCCTGATTCATGACATCAAGCATATGTTCCGCATAAGGCTGCCAATCGGTGGCCATGTGGAAGACCCCCCCGGTCCGTAATTTCCGCCCTACCCGCTCCACGAACGGCCCCTGCACGATACGCCGTTTATGATGCCGGGCCTTATGCCAGGGATCGGGGAAATAGAGCTGAACCAGCGCCAGGCTGTCATCGGGGATCATCTTTTCCAGCACCTCCACCGCGTCATGGCACATCACCCGCAAATTATCGATACCGGCTTCTTCAGCGCTCAGCAAACAGGCGCCGACGCCGGGCAAATGGACTTCGATGCCCAGAAAATCATGATCAGGATGCCCCGCCGCCGTCTGCACCAACGACGCGCCCATGCCAAAACCGATTTCCAGGGTTACCGGCGCCTCACGGCCGAACAGCGATGAAAACACCAGCGGCTCGGCCTGAAAATCGACCCCCATTGCCGGCCAGAACTTATCCACCGCCAGCTGCTGGCCTTTGGTCAAACGGCCCTGCCGCCGGACAAAACTGCGAATACGCCGCAGCGGACGCCCCTGCTCGTCGAATTCGGGGGAGATAACATTATTGGTCATAGTCGTTTCGTATCGTACAAGTTGAAGGGCAAACGCGCATTATGCAAAGATAGCCTTGATTAGCAAGTGGGCGGCCTCGGAAAGTTCCTGTTTACAGGGTGGCAACTCTGTGCTGGAATCGCTGCCTGACGCGTTGACCCCAAGACCTGCCGGAGAGTGAAGCCCCCCAATGATACAAGCGCAACAGTTCGCGCAACAAGTGCTGTACTGGTACCAGCGCTTCGGCCGCAAGACCCTGCCATGGCAGTTGGAGAAAACGCCGTACAAAGTATGGTTGTCGGAAATTATGCTGCAACAGACCCAGGTTGCCACCGTTATTCCTTATTTCGAGCGTTTTTTCGCGAAATTCCCCACGGTGGCCGCGCTGGCGGCGGCGCCGCTGGATGAAGTGCTGCACCAGTGGACCGGCCTGGGTTATTACGCCCGCGGGCGTAATCTGCACAAAGCGGCCCAGTTGATAGCCTCGCGGCACGATGGCGAATTCCCCGCAAGCTATGCGGATATCACCGCATTGCCCGGTATAGGCCGCTCCACCGCCGGCGCCGTATTATCATTGGCGCTTGGCCAACATTATCCTATCCTTGATGGCAATGTGAAGCGCGTATTGGCCCGCTGTTTCGCCATTGAAGGCTGGCCGGGTAAAAAAGAAGTGGAGCAGCGGCTATGGACGTTAAGCGAGCAGGTCACCCCAGCTAAAGACGTGGGGCAATTCAACCAGGCCATGATGGACCTGGGCGCCATGGTGTGCACCCGAACCCGGCCTAAATGCGAGCTTTGTCCGTTGCAGCCGGGCTGCGAAGCCTATGCCACCTCGAGCTGGGCCCGATATCCCGGTAAAAAGCCCCGGCAGGTTTTGCCCGAGAAGACCGCCTGGTTTTTATTATTGCAGTCGGACCAACGGATTTGGCTGGAGCAGCGCCCGGCCGTCGGCCTGTGGGGCGGGCTGTTTTGTTTCCCGCAGTTTTCCCAACGGGAAGAGCTTGCGCTGTGGCTGAAAAGACGCGGTATGGATATCGAACACGGCGAGCAAATGATCGCTTTTCGCCATGCGTTCAGCCATTTTCATCTGGACATCGTGCCCCTGCGCATGGATTTAACCGATGTGCAAGGTTGCATGGATGAAGGCGCCGGACTCTGGTATAACTTAGCGCAGCCACCGTCAGTCGGATTGGCCGCGCCGGTAGAACGCTTATTAAAACAAGTGGGCAAACCACGGCAACCGGCATTACCACCACCTGCCGCCAAAGAGGAATAACAATGAGCAGAACGATTTATTGCACTTATCTTAAACGCGACGCCGAAGGACAAGATTTTCAGCTGTACCCCGGCGAAGTGGGCAAACGCATCTTTGAGAGTATTTCCAAAGAAGCCTGGGCGTTATGGATGTCCAAACAGACTATGCTTATCAATGAAAAAAAACTCAGCATGATGAATCCCGCCGATCGGAAAATACTGGAACAGGAAATGATCAAGTTCCTGTTTGAAGGCCAGGATGTGCATGTCGAGGGCTATACTCCGCCCAGCAAATGACGTCTCTACCCGTCATAATTCAAGTTGCAGGTGCGTTGGCAATACTCGGCCCTCCATGGGCCTCGCCCCTTCGGGGCCGCTGCAAGCAGCGTTTAAATCTGCTCCAGGCAGATTTGTCCTCGCTCACCCCAGTCACTTACAAACGTAAGCTCCTGGGGATTCGCTGCGTTGCCGCCTTCCTGCAACTTGAATTATTTAGGGTATATTTGAGGGCGGAATCAGCCCCTTATGTATTTTTCGTCCCGACACGGCATGTAAGATGAAGAAAATTTTAGCTTTGCTAGTGATAGCACCCATGTTGTTTTCGTGTTCCAGCCACAAAAATGAAGAAAATGAAGCCTATATCAAAGACACTAACGGCTTTGATATATTGATGGGGCAATTTGCCAATAACGTTGAAAATATCTGGGGCATCAATGAAGTCCTGATTGCCGGACCGAAGGATTACGTCAAATACACCGATCAATACCAAACCCGTAGCCATATCAACTTTGACGCGGGCACCATTACGGTGGAAACCATCGCCGCCACCGACCCGGGAGCGCACCTGCGCCAGGCCATTATCAGCACCCTGTTGATGGGTGACGATCCGAGCAGCACCGACCTGTATTCCGACGCCAATGATATCCAGATCAGCAAGGAACCCTTCCTGTACGGACAGGTGGTGGATAATACCGGTCAACCGATTCGCTGGGAGGGACGGGCCGCCAATTTCGCCGATTACCTGCTGCAAACCCGGCTTCAGAGCCGGACCTCCGACATGCATGTTATCTGGTCTATTACCATTCAGCTGGTGCCTAACCACCTGGATAAACGCGCCCATAAATATTTGCCGATGGTGCGCAACGCCGCGCAAAAATATGGCGTGGATGAATCCTTGATCCTGGCTATCATGCAGACGGAATCGAGCTTTAACCCTTATGCGGTCAGCCATACCGATGCCCTGGGCCTGATGCAGGTCGTTCAGCACAGCGCCGGTCGGGACGTGTTCAAGATGCAGGGCAGATGGGGACAGCCAAGCCGCAGTTTCCTGTTTGACCCGGAAAATAATATCGATACGGGGACCGCCTATCTGGCGTTGCTGCAGTCGAATTACCTGGTGGGCATCGCTAACCCCACATCGAGACGTTATGCGGTCATCACGGCCTATAACGGCGGCGCGGGCAGCGTGCTGCGGGTGTTCTCCAGCGACAAGAACCAGGCTTTCGAGATCATAAATGAATTACAGCCAGCCGACGTATATGAAACCCTGGCCACCAAACATCCGTCCGCCGAGTCGCGGCGTTATTTGTATAAGGTGAATAGCCTGCAGAAATACTACCGGCGTTGATGGGGAGCATTAAAATAGCAAAGGGCCGGATAACCGGCCCTTATGTTTAACGGCAGATTACATGACCGTAGAGGCGTTTGATACCGTCCTCTTGCTCTATTGCGTAAACACCCTGTAATTCTGGTGAAAAGCCGGGCAGCAGATTCAGCCCCTCTTCCAGGGCCAGGAAATAACGCTGCGCCGCGCCGCCCCAGATTTCCCCCGGGACCACGCACAATACCCCGGGAGGATAAGGCAGTGCGCCTTCAGCGGCAACGCGCCCTTCGGCTTTGCTGATGGCGACACACTCCACGTCACCGCGCACAAAAGCGATGTTCGCCTCTTGGGGATTCATCGCCACCTGCGGTAAACAATCCCGCCGGAACATATCCCGCTGTAATTGTTTCACATCGAAGCTGACATATAAGTCATGCATTTCCTGGCACAAACGGCGCAGGGTATAACCCTCATAACGCTCGGTATGCTTCTCATAAATGCTGGGCAACACGTCCCGAAGCGGCGCGTCTTGTTCGATATAACGTTCAAACTGCACCAGCGCCGCCACCAGCCGCTGCATTTTCGGACGATCTTCCGCCGGCGTGAGCAGGAACAGGATGGAATTAAGATCGCATTTTTCCGGCACAATGCCATTTTCCCGCAAATAGGTCGCCAGGATGGTGGCCGGTATGCCGAACGCCGAATAATTACCGCTTACCCGGTCAATACCGGGGGTGGTCAATAATAACTTACACGGATCAACAAAATACTGATTATCGGTATAGCCGCTGAACGCGTGCCAGCGCTCACCCGGTTCGAAATTGAAGAACCGCACATCCTTGGACATGGCGTCGGTATCGTAGTCCTGCCAGGGCTTGCCGTTAATGGTTTCAGGGATGAATGGCCGGATAAGCCGGCAGTGCGCCAGCAATTCCTTGCGCGTATCGATTCCCAATGTCACGCAGTCCTGCCACAGACGCCGGCCGCTGGCGCCTTCATGCATCTTGGCGTTGATTTCCAGCGCGGCGAACAGGGGATAGAAGGGGCTGGTGGAGGCATGCAGCATAAAGGCATTATTGAAACGCTTATGGTTGCAAAAGCGTTTTTGCCCTTTGATGTGGGAATCTTTTTTATGGATTTGCGAAGTCTGGGAGAATCCGGCCTGCTGTTTATGTACCGACTGGGTAACAAAAATACCCGGGTCGTGTTCGTTGAGATCCAGTAATAACGGCGAGCATTGCTCCATCATCGGGATGAATTGTTCATAACCCACCCAGGCGGAATCAAACAGGATATAATCGCACAAATGACCGATCTTGTCCACCACCTGGCGGGCATTATAAATGGTGCCGTCATAGGTCCCCAGCTGAATTACCGCCAGACGGAACGGTCGCTGTTCATCGGCCCGCCACGGAGCGACCTCCGCCACCTGTCGCCGAAGATACCTCTCGTCAAAACAGTGCGCATCGATACCGCCGATTAAACCAAACGGGTTACGGGCGGTTTCAAGGTAGATAGGCGTCGCCCCGGCCTGGATTAACGCGCCATGATGCACGGATTTATGATTATTACGATCAAACAGGACCAGATCGCCCCGGGTCAACAGCGCGTTGGTCACCACTTTATTGGCGGACGAGGTACCGTTGAGCACAAAATAGGTCTTATCGGCATTAAACACCTTGGCGGCAAATTTCTGCGCCTCTTTGGCCGAGCCCTCGTGTATCAGCAGATCCCCCAGCTTCACATCGGCATTGCACATATCGGCGCGAAACAGGTTTTCACCAAAAAATTCATAGAACTGACGACCGGCGGGATGCTTACGGAAGAACTGCCCCCCCTGATGTCCCGGGCAGGCAAAGGTACTGTTGCCCATGGCGACATATTTGGTCAGCGTGTCAAAAAACGGCGGCAACAGCGTGCGCTGATAATTATCGGCGGCGGCTTCCAGCATGGCGTCGCTTTCTTGCGAACCGTCCAATACCAGCGTAGAGGTTTCGCTCGGCAGCGTCATATCAACCGATTGAGCCGGGTCTTTAATCGCTACAAAAGCCGGTATCGACAAACCGGTGTTGCGCAGGATATTCAACAGCCCCGCCCGGACATCGTCCGGCGAGACCACCAGCGCGGCCACATCGGTAAAATCAGTCTCAGCCAATAGCACGATTTCCCGTGCTGTTTGCAATTGCCCAACCAGGCTGGCGCTAGCCGCGATCTTCAGTAATTTCATGTCACCGATCCCAAAAGGTTAAGGATGAGTGTATGTGCCGGAAGGCACGTGAAAGGGAGAGAATGTCTCAACCCGCAATAACTATTATGGTTTCCCACTAGAAAATTCGGTACTTACTGGGAAAAACCATTGATGACGGCAACTAATAAACATCAAGAAAAGCAGAGAAGCCCTCTGATTTCAGTCATGCTTAAAAGCTGGTCAGGGGTAACCTCACCGCATGGTGGGCGTGAGCGGGAATCTAATATAGGGATCGATGAGGCAATAGGAGAACGCCATCAGACTGGATTCGCTGATGTGACAACGCAGCAGCATGGAATTGTTCATACCTGCGGCCCCCATTGACCTTTTGCAATAACAAGAGAAATTCGGGCAATAATTGCATTTTTTTACGCTGGGTTCAAGAAAAAATCTTCAAAATAAACAAATTCAAATTTGTGCGTAACTTAATGATAAATAATTAATTTATTCAATCCAGATAAATTATGACATAACTTATTGCTTTAGGGTCTTTTCAGCAGCGGCCGAATATGTCTAAAAGCCGACAGATGTTAACTGAATGAAATCTCGTCAACCGAGCGGGCAAAGGTGATAAAGCCGTTGACGTTACCCCTGTGATACGGTTTAATGCGCCCCGTTGCCCGGATAGCTCAGTCGGTAGAGCAGGGGATTGAAAATCCCCGTGTCCTTGGTTCGATTCCGAGTCCGGGCACCATTTTTGATTAAACCAGCCTAGCAGCTGGTTTTTTGCTTTCTGGATTCTGGACCCTCCATCGAACTGGGTTCGATGAATGCAGAGATCCTCACATGGCCCTAACCGACAGTAAAATCCGCGCTGCAAAAACCCTCGTAAAATCCTACAAACTGTTATGGAAGGAATTGGCAGTACTACCGGTGCATACATAGTACCAAGACCCCAATGCGATTCTGCTCTTTCTTCGCTCATCCCGTCGACCTCTGCCCACATCCGCTTCAGTAGGTCCGCGTCAACCCTTGGGGATCGGACATCACGGTAACAACTCCGCGCCGGATATCCTGGATACCCGGTAACTCCGCCAGGTTAGTTTTACCCACGCGGATCGTGCCAATAACCAACGTATGTCCTACACGCGCACCCAGGTCATACAAGACGATACATTTATCCAGCTCAACGCCGTGATAAACTGGAGTTCCCTTGACCAACTTCACATCGACACCTAAACGGCAAACTTCAGGAAGGACGATGTAACCTGGCCGCATCCCCAGAATGCCGTCGCAGTGACTAGAAATAATATACAGTGGCGGAATCCCTTTAATTGTAGCCCACAATGGGCTACAATTTTCGCGTAGTTAATTGAATGAGGCACGTATTATGGAAACCACTATCCGCTCCCGAGTCGATGATGAACTGAAAAACCAATTCGAAACTATCCTGCAGGACTGCGGCCTTACGGTCAGTACTGCGCTGCGCCTGTTTGCTGAAAACGTGGTCCGCAATGAAGGACTGCCGTTCGAAATTACCCGCAAACCTTCCGCCCGCCTACGTGAGTCAATGCGACAGGCAGAGGCAATTATTGCCAATGAACGTCCGGCTTTTAACAACGTCGATGAACTGATCATGAGCATGAACAATGGGAAGCCATAAGCGGGCGCTACTGCCTTATAAAACAGATCGTACCAAAAACTTCGAAAAAGCTTGGACGCGCCTTAACAAGAAAGGCCGTTATGATATGAATGCTGCCGTGGTGGTTATGAACCTTGCCACCAACCGGCAGCCAATTCCCCCAGAATATCTCGATCATGCGCTAACCGGCGAATGGAGTGGCTTCAGGGAACTGCATATCGGTGGGGATTTCCTTCTTATCTACCGAATAGATTTCGAGAAAGATATCGTCATCTTTACTGACCTGGGTACTCACGCCGAACTATTTGAATAATAATCGCTTTCTGATTAATGCTATTCGATGTGGGGAATCGGGACAACCAAATTAACACCCTGGTAAAAACAGCCCCACTGCGGGTGATCCCCATCGGATGAAATCGAGTTGCGTAGTGGGGCAAGCCACCTGAAAAAGTATGAATGCCTTGAGTACGACGACTCCGATGCCCCCCTACCTTCACCCGCTTTCACCGATAAAGGCAGGGCATTGTTTGTTTTGCTTTAAAGATTCTCTGGTTTGCAGTAACGGGTGTAACGGGGTGAGGGTTGTAGCCATAAGGCAGCCTCCAGTGAGTAACAATAAAAGCGCACACGCGCCTTGTGTCATCAGTGAAGTATTTCAGGAGGTCAATCCCGGCACCTGATTTTGCAGGCGCCGCTTAACGGTACCGTTATCGAGGGTAGGCCGCAAGAGGTTTTACTAAGGTAAACAGGGCGTAACGCTATACTGTAATTCGTTTCGCAAAAACGTAGGAGTGCTCGTAAGCTATGGCGGTGAACTTGCTAGGATTTCAATGCCCAGCGTTCCCATTTTTTTTCAATATGTGATAATTCATTCAGTGCATTTTCGTAAGTCTCTAACGTACACCCTTCATTCAATGAAGCAATAGCAATAGGGCCGCGAAGCATCGAAATGTCCGCCATCGCCAATATCGCATCATCATCGTTAGCCACATCATTTTTTGCAGCGTTAAAAAGGCCTGTGGCACGCCGATTAAACTCACTTTCCGCCGCTTTCAAAACAAAGGAAATTTGTAGCTCAGGTTTTGCAACCGCGGCTTGCTGCGTTGATTGTAGAGGTAATATCTGTGAAGGTTCGGGAGAGGACGTATTTTCCTCAAACCCAGTGCCCGATTTATTAAGCGATTGAATTAAGCCCATCGCAATTTTATCAGCAAATGCCTTTTTAGCCATCACCCCGAATAAATCATTGGAATAAATAGCATCTGGATAAAAACTTACAGCAATAGAGCCTTTAGGCTGGATTAAAATCACAGACAAAAATTCGTTTTTGCCTGGAATCTTGACGTAGCCAATATAAAATTTCGGCGAGGAGTGGCAATCGAACTTTTTCTGCGTACTACCGTATTTTTGAAAATATAACTCAATGATTTCCGGTACTGAGAACGCCGTACCTTTTCCATTATCGAATGCTTCCTGTGAGGACGCGGCTTGTGCGATCCTGTCAGCCGAGGCTAAAGCAACCGTTTTTTTAATAAAAGAAAACACCATAATCACCTGCAAATTCACCAGTATAAAGATATTTTTGCTGTGGACAAGGGATGACTTTTGGGAAAATTTAGATTAGCCCCTGGGTAAGGATGCGGTATCTCCGGTCGTCATAATTCACATTTGTTAAATACATTTGTTAAATAGAGTTCAGACTCTTAAACCGGCAGCGAGAACTGGAAACACGCCCCGCGTTCAGGTTCATCAATGAGCGTAATGTCGCTGTCGTGCAGTTGCAGAATACGGCGGACGATCATAAGACCAAGCCCGCCCGCCCGGTGTTTATTGGCGCTGAGGATCGACGGGCGGACAAACAGGCTGTCTTTAAGCTCCGGAGCGATACCCGGGCCACTGTCTTTAAGCCGCACCATCACCTGTCCTTGATCTTTTCGCAAGGTGATCTCAATGGTGCCGCCTTCAGGGGTATGGCGGATGGCATTATCCAGAAGATTGGTCAGCACTCTTTCAATCATCCCCAGATCCGCGTTAACCAGCGGAATGCCGGGCGTAATGTCGGCCTGCAGTTTCTGCCCGCGCGTCTCGGTGGCCAGTTCAAATTTTTGGAATACGTCCTGCACCAGCTCGCACAGGGAAAACGGCTCTTTCTGCGGTTTTACCACACCATATTCCAGCCGGGCCAGTTCAAACAACTCCTGGGCCAGTCGCCCGACCTTTTTACTCTGCGTCAGCGCAATAGTCAGATAGCGCTGCCTGTCCTCATTGCTCAGATGGTCGGATTTCACCGACAGCGTTTCCAGATATCCATGCAGTGACGTCAGCGGCGTACGCAGGTCATGGGAAATATTCGCTATAAATTCACGCCGCTGCTGGTCCTGCACCATCAGGCTTTGCCATTGCCGGTCAATGCGTTTTGCCAGCGCGACAAAGGCCTGTTGTAACAGCGCCACTTCATCGCGCGGAGCACCGGATGGCGCATCGCTTTTCGCCAGCGTCTGGATGGCCGCCATCCCGCCACTGTCCAGCAGGGCTATTTGCGCCGTCAATTTGCGCACCGGGCGCGTTACCCAGCGGAATGCCAGCGCGCCGGCCAGCAAACCAAACAATGCCACCAGTCCCATGGAACGCAGCGCCATATAAATCGCCGATTGGTATTGCGCATCGCTGCTCAGCGCGGTGTATGCGTCGCCGAGCAGTACGATATAGACATAACCTTTGGTCACGCCGTCCACCTGCAACGGCGCGGCGCTAAAGACCTGAGGGTTTTGCGGCTCACGGGGGTTATCGCCGTAGACCGGCATTGTCGCGCCGTGCAGCAGCGCGTTGATGGGTGTTAAGTCAATCTTCCTCTGTTGCAGTTTTCCTGGCGGCGCCGCGTTGCCGATGATATTGCCGTCTTTATCCAGCAGATACACTTCAACACTCGGGTTGACCGCCATCAGCTGATCAAATAACCTGTGCACCGCTTGCGGATTCAACCCCTCCTGGCTGAGCAACGGGTTATTGGCCGCAATCTGCGTTGCCAGATTGGCCGACAGCCTCTGGATCACCGACTGGCTGTATTGATTACTGGAACGCACCTGCATATAACCGGAAAGCGAGCAGCAGGCGATCAGCAACAGCATGAATACCAGTGTCAATCTTTGCGCCAGCGTGAGATTTTTCATGATTTATCCCTGCGTGCCTTCAGCAGAGGACGCGAATTTATAACCCTTTCCCCACACGGTCAGAATTCGCTCCGGCTCAGCCGGATTAGCTTCTATCTTGATGCGCAGTCGGTTGATATGGGTGTTCACCGTATGTTCATAGCCTTCGTGCTCGTAGCCCCACACCTGATTTAACAGGCTGAGGCGCGAAAACACTTTGCCGGGATTTTTAGCAAAGAAGTACAACAGGTCAAACTCCCGCGGCGTCAACTCAACGTGCTGCTGATTAAGCATGACTTCACGGGCAATCGGGTCAATTGCCAGACCGGAAAAACTCAAGGTTCCGGCGTCCATTTTCATATTGCGGCTCATGGCTTCCTGACGGCGGAAAAGCGCTTTGACCCTCGCCACCAGTTCCAGCATCGAGAAAGGTTTCGCCAGATAGTCGTCGGCGCCCAGCTCCAGGCCGAGTACCCGGTGCACTTCGCTGGAGCGCGCGCTGATAATAACGATCGGCGTATAGCGCGTCATTTGACGGGCGCGGCGGCAGATCTCCAATCCATCGACGCCCGGCAGCATCAAGTCGAGGATTAATGCGTCCCAGCCGCCTTTTTCCAGCAACGTTGCGCCCAGATTGCCGTCGCCGGCGTGGGTAATGTCATAACCTTCATCACGCAGATGCAGGCTGAGTAATTCAGCGATATCGCCGTCATCTTCGACGATAAGGATTTTTTTGCGTTTATCCATTTTTTTCGTCTTCACGCGTGGCTTCCCCATACCGTCCGAGTCTACACAAGCAATTCACCCGGAGTTATCACATTTTATTTAACTTTGCGTGAGGTCTTGGGGAACAAATACGTTCAATACTCGCCACATCACCCGGCGGAAGCTTTATTCCACCGAGGAACAGGCTTTATGTGCGTAAGGCGCTATGCCGTTTTATCTCAATAAAACCCGGAAAAGGAAATACGATGAAAAAGCTAACCCTAATGATGATGTCCGCCGCGTTGATGATGGGTGCCGTGAGCACTACCTATGCCGCTGATACCATGATGAAAAAAGACAGCATGGGCCACACATCCAAAGACTGTGCGAAAAAGGACGGCATGGGTAAGGACTGCATGTCAAAAGATAAGATGTCTAAGGACAACATGTCCAAAGATCACATGAAGCAAGACCAGATGAAAAAAGGCGCAATGGGTTCGTAACGTTTGCGCTTTTTTTCTTTATTTGCAAGCAAAACGCCTCCGGTCATTTCTGGCCAGAGGCGTTTTTAATGAGGTCCAACTCACGTTAGCGCCGCGGCGATGTGCGCTACAAACGCCCTGACCTTGGCCGAATGCTTACGTTCGGGCGGACTCACAAGATGAATGGGGGATTGGGGTGACTCCCAGTCTGCCATGAGCCGCACAACTTCGCCACTTGCCAGCTCAGCGTCGAACAGCCAGGTGGGCGAATAGCCAATACCCATTCCTGTTGTCACAGCGGAGCGGAGCACCTCGCTGCTGTTGGTTTGCATATGCCCCTCAACACGAATACTCCTGGTGGCGCCCTTCGTCGCCGGCGCGCCTGGTCCCGCCGTGAATATCCACAAATTACTGTTGGACATCCCTGTGTAAACAATGCATTCGTGCGCTTGCAGGTCTTCCGGAATGACCGGAGCCCGAACGCCTTTGGGAAGGGATCGCAGGTAATCGCGATTAGCAAGCAGCATACGTTGGGAGGTGCCGATGCGCCGGGCAATCAGTCCGCTGTCCGGCAGGTCGCCGATCCGAACCGACACATCAATCCCCTGCTCAACCAAGTCGATAAATCCATCGTGCAACCGCAGGTCGATTTTGACATCGGGATGCGCCGCCATAAACGCCCTCACCAACGGCATCAACTTTAAACGGCCAAAGCCCACTGAGGCGGCTACCCGAATCCAGCCGCGCAGTTGTCCTTCTCCTGTGATCAGGCCCGACTCGGCCTCCGCAATTTCGGCGACCAACCGTCGGGCCTGCTCGAAATAGCGCTCGCCCTCTTCGGTCAGGGCCAGAGACCGCGTCGTCCTGACGAGCAGCTTTGCCCCCAACGCCTTTTCCAAGGCGGCCACCTGCTTGCTGACAGCGCTCTGAGTAGCCCGGAACTCGTCCGCCACAGCGGAAAAACTGCCTGATTCCACCACTCTCACAAAAGTTCGCATTGCAGAAAGCTTGTCCACGACCGCTCCATTTATTCCATTTACTACTAATTGATATGACAAAAAACAGTCTATATCAACCAAAGGGAATCAGTCAAAGTAGAACCATCAATCACCCAACCGGGAGTTAACATGAACCAAACCACAGTCCTTATCACCGGCGCCCTGACCGGGATCGGCCGGGCAACCGCCTTCGCCTTCGCCAAGCTCGGCGCCAACGTGGTCGTCAGCCGACGGCGCGAGGAGGCTGGCGCAGCGCTGGCCATTGAACTTCGCTTGCTCGGCGGCATTCCAGCAAAACGCGCGGCGACGGTGGAAGAGGTAGCCGAGACGATTGTTTTTATCGCATCCGCTAAAACGCCCTACCTTACCGGACAATCCATCGCAGTCGATGGCGGCTATACCGCGCAATAAGCGCGATCATCATTTCACATCAGTTTTTCAACAACCAAAAGGAGATCGCCATGACCCTTATAAACGTTCCCACCCGCGAAGAAGTCAACGCGACCAACCAAGCCATTTTTGACAACCTCAAAAAAAGCCTTGGCATGGTCCCCAACCTCTTCGCCACGTTTGCCCACTCAGAGACGGCACTCGCCACTTACCTGGCATTTCAAAACGCGAAAAGCAGCGTCTCCGGTAAGGCTCGCGAGGTTGTCAACCTTGTCGTAAGCCAAATTAACGAATGCGAGTATTGCCTGGCCGCGCACACCATGCTCGGAAAAATGAATGGATTCACCGATGAGCAAATCATCGAAATCCGGCACGGCCACGCTAGCTTCGACCCCAAGCTCGACGCACTCGCCCGCTTGACCAAAGGCATCACGCAAAGCCGCGGCCACGTTGATCAAGCCTTGGTCGAAGCATTCTTTGCCGCAGGCTGGACGAAGGGAAACCTTGTGGATGCCATCGTCATTATTGGAGACAAAACGGTGAGTAACTACCTGCACTCGACCACGAAAATTCCAGTGGATTTTCCAGCCGCCCCGAAGCTGGATTGATTTGACAACGCCATGAGAGCGCAAAGCAAAGCACGATTCCAGTTCACTCCCGGCAAGCGACCACTACCAATGTAAAAGGTCTTGCGCTGGATATTTCCGGAGGACTGCGTGCTGTCTGCATTGGCGTTCTCAATACCGTTTACGCACGCTGGGGAATAGACTAAATAAACATAGGTATCCTCCCGCTCTCCCTTAGTCGCTTAAGGCCAAGCATAGGCCTTTTCTCTCATTTACCCGAGGATCCAAAAACCTCTATATAGGGATAAAACGCAGGTTCAAATTCCACCCGCAGGTAAAATTCCCGCGCCTCATCAGACAGCGCATGAATTAACATTCCACAAATACCGATAGTTTCCGCTATCTCAATTACCCGTAGCCAGGCATCCCGCACCAGTGACAGCCCGACGCCCTTACCGTGCAATGATTTATTTACCGCCAACGGCCCAACGCTACCATCCAGAACGGATCAAGCATATTGCGGCAAAAATCGTCCTGGTTTGACAGAAACACTGTTCGTCGCTGTTTTGGCGGGTTGGTTTTTCTTCCAAGCCACATACTCTTCGGGCATGCAAACAGCACATGGTCGATAGCCGGCGGCAATAGCCGCAGCTTCATTCAGAAAGAAGACGCGGTGCTTCACATAGCCGCCAAGGGCAATAGCTTGCAGTGCCGCACGGCAGTAGAGGCGGCCATATAGCTTGCCGCCGCGATGGCCCCCAAAGATGCCGGGTACGGAGCTGAGATATGGCTTGCCGTCGGATCCAATCAATGTGTAAGTTTTTTCCGTATCAGGCATGGCCGCAGTTCTCCCCCAACATCACCGAGCATCGTGAAATGTCAGTTCCACACCGATACGTTGACCCCGGCGCACGCGGCTAATAGCATGTTTCAGGTTGACCCGGTAATAACCTTTGGTTCCTTTGAACGGGCGTCCGGCTGTACTGATGATCGCCGCATCACCGAGATTTAGCGGCAGCACCATGGGGCGTGACTGCATGCGCGGGCGCTGTTCCGTCATCACGAATTCCCCGCCATGGAAGTCCTTTCCCGGCTCGGACAACAATGCGACGATTTGCAGTGGAAACACCGGCTCGCCGGCGCTGCGCTGATGAAGCGCCATATAGTCCTCGGCACCAAGCCGGTTCAAATGGGATTGCGCCTGCGCCTGACCGGCTTTCTGATTGCACCGGTGGAAATCTACCACTTCCGCCGGATAGCGGCGGCCGACGCCCAGTATTTCGCTCCATTGATTGGCAATGACAGCCAGGCGGCGATAGAACACCGTACGCCACGTTTCCAATGGCGTCGGGAGATTGGCATTGAAGTAGAACAGTTCGCCGCGCCCCAGGTCTGCCGATGCCGGCGAAACGCAATGTTCGGCGCTCATGGTTTCAGTTAGATGCGCCAGTTCGCGTGCCGTACCCGCGTGCAACAAGCCGGGCAACATAGCGTAGCCTTCGATGTCCAGCTGCGCGAAAATGCCATCCCAATCCAATCGATCAATATTCGTGTGGTTTGCGGCCATTTGAAGGTTCTCCTTTAGCTCTTGGCTTCCCGGCGCAGCAGCTCGCGCTTGCGATCCACGCCCCAGCGATAGCCGGCAATATCGCCATTGCGCCGTACGACGCGGTGGCAGGGAATAGCCACGGCCAGGTGGTTCGCGCCGCAGGCCTGCGCGACAGCGCGCACCGCTTTGGGCGATCCGATGCGCTCGGCGATCTCCGTGTAGCTCACGGTTGCGCCGGGGGGAATTTCACGCAGCGCCAGCCAGACACGCTCCTGGAAGGCCGTGCCCTGCACATCCAGCGGAAGATTCAGGCCGAGAGCCGGCGCTTCGATGAAGCCCACGACCTGGGCCACCAAGAGCTCAAACTCATCGTCACAGCCAATGAGCTGCGCCTTGGGAAACTGATCCTGTAGACCGCGCACCAGAGCGTCCGGGTCATCGTCCAACAAGATGGCGCAAATACCGAGCTGACTCTGCGCGACCAGAATGGCCCCCAGCGAACATTGCCCCACCGCGAAACGAATGACCGCGCCTAGGCCACCCGCCCGGTAGTCCCGTGCGCGCATGCCCAATAGTTGATCGGATGTTTCATAGAAGCGGCTATTGGAATTGAAGCCGGCATCATAGATAGCGTTCGTGATAGAGGCTTTTGGGGCGCTCAACTCCTCCCGCAGCTTGCGGGCGCGGTAGGCCGAGCCATAGCCCTTGGGCGTCAGGCCCGTTTCAGCCTTGAACAAACGATGAAAATGAAACGGACTCAACTCGACCTCGGCGGCCAGGACGTCGAGTTGGGGCGGCGTTTCCGACGTTTCGATCAGCCGGCAGGCGCGCGCCACCAGCACGGCGCGCTCGGACGCGGCACTGGTCTGGTCGCCGTGCGCGCGGCGGCTCGATCGATAACCCGCCGCTTCAGCCGCCTCTGCCGAATCGAAGAACTCCACATTCTCGCGCTTCGGTAGCCGCGCCGTGGAACTGGGATGGCAATACACACCAGTGGTTCGCACGGCATAAATGAAGTGTCCGTCTGCGGCTGCATCCCGTGCCCGCACCGCCTCCCAGCGAGCATCGTCCGTGTCGTAAGCAGTCGTCGTTTTCATGGCGGTCATCCTGAATGCGTTAATCACAGCGACAGTATAAGCGGGACTTCAGTCGCAAGAACTCTGATTCTTGCGAATGAATTTCATCGGCCGGGAACCGGCATCATTGGTATTGAAAAAATCGAGAGTTTCCCTATTCGTCTCATTTGGCATCGTGGAAAATGAGGCCCACGGTGTGGCGCTGGCCGCTGCGAATGCGGCTTACGCCGTGCCGCATGGCCACCCTGCGCACACCGCGCAAGCCCATGGCCGGCCGTTGATTGACCGTGAATACCACCGCGTCTCCCTGGCGCAGCGCGACCACATCGGCTCGTTGGCCCTTGGTTGAAAGCTCCGTCATGACGAACTCGCCACCGTCGAAATCCCTGCCGGGCTCCGACAACAGAATGGCCACCTGCAACGGAAAGACATGCTCACCGTAGAGATCCTGGTGAAGACAGTTGTAGTCGCCCTCACCGTATTCCAGGATCAGCGGTGTGGGCCTGGTTTGGCCAGCTTCGTGGCACCGCTGCAAAAATGCGTCCAGTTCATCCGGGTACCGGGTGTCGATGCCCAATTGCAGATTCCAGCGATTGGCAATCGGTGCCAGCCGCGCATACAACACATGGCGAAGCCGGTCAAGCAGCGGCGGCAACGGGTACGAGAAGTATTTGTATTCGCCGCGCCCAAACCCGTGGCGAGCCATAACGATTCGTGTGCGGTAGCCCTCATCCTGGGCATAGCGCGAAGCAAGCACATCGCACTGCTTCGCAGTCAGGAGGCCGGGCAGTACGGCATTTCCGTGGGTATCGAGCGAACGCTCCATACCCGCCCAGTTATATGTCGCGGGCTGCATGGCGCCGCATTGACTCGGCGCGGTGTTCATACAGCTGACTTCTCGGCCGATTCTTCGGCCAACAGCGCACGCTTGCGCTCGATACCCCAGCGATAGCCGGAAATTGAGCCATCGCTGCGTACAACGCGATGACAGGGAATGGCGATGGCCAGCACATTGGCTGCGCAGGCGCCCGCCACGGCCCGAACGGCTTCCGGCGCGCCGATATTTCTCGCCATCTCGCTGTAGCTGCGCGTTTGCCCTGCAGGTATGCCGCACAGCGCCCGCCAAACCTTTTGCTCGAACGCGGTCCCGCCGATGTCGAGGTTGATCACGGCCTCGGGCACGCTCTTGTCGATGAAGGCAATGACCTGATTGACTTCATGCTGAAGCGACGGTTGGCAAGCTTGCAGTTCGATTCTCGGGAACGCCTCGCCGAGTTGGTCACGTAGCGCTTGCTCATCTTCGCCAAGAAAGATCGCGCAAATGCCGCGCTGGCTCCGGCCAATGAGAACCTTACCCAACACCGTCTGACCGGCGGCGAAGCGAATAGGACCTTCCACCGGGCTGCCTGGAGCACGGAAGTTATACGTGAATGTGGAAAAGGAACGAGTTTTCATGGTGCGTCACCTACTTTGTTAAAGAGTGGGACTAGTTTAGAAGTCCACGCATCCCTTTAAACTCCGCTCCTTGCGGTTGAATTTCTTATTATAAAGATACCGCTTACCCGTCGGGAAATAACCGGGTATGTATGTTCACGGGAATTTATTCGCGCCATTCTCAGTAAAATTTTGGATACTCGGCCTCAGCGAGGCGTGCGAAATCCCTGGCTTGTCCAAGCGTAATAGCCAACGACAAAGATGAGAACGATTATTGCAACGACTGGACTGGCAAACCAGCCGATGGCCGCCGCAATGATGCAGAAAACAATCCCAATGACCGGCCGAAGGATTTGATTGGAGAATTCTGTACTTGGAAGATGGGGTTTAATGAATTCCGGGTGGCGGCGTAAATGATAGAAAGCCGGAATCCACGCTGCCGACATGAAACAGACAATCATCGCATAAAGGATGACCGCCGTTTTTTGATCCATGAGGTTTCCGTCTCGAAAAGCACTTACAAGCACACCTGTGGGGAAAGGGATCAGAGACGCCGTGCCGATTATTCCGAGGTTGATCCAGTTGAGTACCGGATCAATCTTGCATATTCGCTCGAACATATAATGGTGATTGAGCCAAATTATTCCTACGTAAATAAATGAAACGACGTAAGCAACATAAGAAGGCCATTCCAGTAATAGTTCTTCCGCCAGTTTTCCCGGGCCAGCGCCGGGACGGTGTATTTCGAGAACAAGAAGCGTAATGATGATTGAAAATGCCGCATCGCTGAACCCCTCCACGCGGCTCGGCCCGGCAAGCCTCTGAAGATTTGTGGTGGCTGGTTTGCGTTCGAGTTTAAACATCGTGCTTGAATTCCACATGAAAATGTTCGATACCGAGACTAAGAAATTTACCGATGCATTCGATTCAATACGCTCTGTTTCCTGCTCTGGAACTCTAAAATTCACTGGCGCCGTCGATAACTTTCAGCACTGTGGTGCCGCTGAAATGCATCTTGCGGCCGGTTGCGGCGGGCAAACCACCAACCAGAAAATCGTCGAATGCCGGGCCCGTGTGGGTACCGCCACCTTCCCACTGACCGACGACGTAATCGCCTTCGCCTATCAGGTCAGCCGTGCCCTCGAAGTTGAGGTCAGGGAATGCGGCTCGGAAGTCGGTCATGAAGGACTTGATATCCTCGCGGCCCTGGCGAGGTTCGTGCAGTGAGTACTTGAGCAGCATGTTCGGCGCGGCGATCTCATCGATCACCGCGAGATTGACATTCTTGCCCCAGAATTCCGTGAACCAGCGACCGACGACGGCCTTGTTCTGCTCTTCTTTGCTCATTGAAAGTTCCTCACAAATAGTTTCAGGAGGGTCATCAAATGCATTCGATGACCTGAGCAAGAGAATATGCATCCGTTCGCTGTTAAGAACTCCGATTCTTGCTGTCTAAAAAAATCCGAAGTCTTTGCAGCTGTGCCGGCGGAGCGCTACGCGTTCCCTGACATTGGCGCACTGAACATCGCAGAGATCGAAACCGACCATTTGGCGCAGCTCATCAAGACCATCGACGACAATGGCGTTTATGACGTGGCCGGGAGAACCATTTTTCTGACATTCTTCATCAGGAAGTCAATAAACACTCTGGCTTTGGGGGGCATAAGATAATTGGGCGGCGATATGATGTAAGCGATATCTTTTTGCGGCGGGATAACTTCATATTCAGGAAGAACCACGACCAGTTCGCGAGACTCGATCAACCTCTGCGCGACAAAGTTCGGCAAGATACCGATACCGAGACCTTGCAGCAAAGCATCCAACATCGCATCGCCATTATTAGTCACCAGCCGTGGCTGTATTACAATCTGATATTCCTGACCATTTCCCGCAAAACAGCATGTGGCTCCAAATCCTCTGTCCTTAGGCATGAATATGGAATGCTGTTCAAGCTCATCCAGGGTATCCGGCAGAGTCTTTCCATATTTTCTGGCGCACACCAGGACATAATTGACCGGCATCAGCGTCCTGGCGACCAAGTCTTAAAATTGATAGCGGCCAGTTCATCAAAGACTACGGAACGCCAGAGGATATTGCAGATGCAGTTTATTTCATCGCCTCTGACCGATCCAAATTCATGACCGGTGCAACCTTAGTGATTGATGGTGGATGGTCAGCCGGGAAAACGATATAAATATTTGTCACACAGGCCGGCTGGCGGCGACCGAAAGCGATCGCCGTTGGCGTTCGTACATTACAATAATTATCACCCGCATAGCGCTTTAGGAATCGCCCACCAAGAGAATATCGGCGCACGGGGAAACCATCAACCTAAGCGGGAATAGGTGCACGTATATAGGGGGTCAAAACCACACGATCAATGACATGGATGCACGACCGCAACGATGTAGCTTTAGGATAACGGATAAAATTTATCGGAAGCTCCAGTGCACGCTTATGACAAACACTGAAGGAAGTATTATCCCACTTTCAACAGCGAAGAAATCTGTAAAATTATATTGAACTGCATGATAAATATAGGGTGACCATCCTATTCCGGTCGCTTTCCTGAAATCGTTATACGAACCGTGATCACCGCAGTGACTGAACGCGTCAAAAAAGAATTCGCCTGTATAACCATATATCCCCTTAAAAGACCAGCCTGAGTCACCTGTTATCCAGTCCCTTCTCACTCCCATTGCGATACAGCGGTCACCGAAACTATTGTCCAGCGTTCCAAGTAATACACTGTATTTTGAATCCTCAGAGAACTTCCGCTCAACAGAAATGAACTTATTATCAAAAAATTCATTATATTGCCCGTAGTTACCCGTCAGGTGATAAACAAACGAACCGGTGTTGGCGGAATATAAGTTTATTTCACTAGCATGGGCCTCGGCGGCGGCGATGAGTATAAGAAAATATAAAGCTTTGCTTAAGTTTTTGAACATTTTAATAATCTCATTGATTACAAAAATTATAGTTTTTAACTCATAGCAGCGATAACAATATCCAGAGGCGAGAAATAATCCTATAATACGTATTCTAAGATATAGTTTAAATTTGTACAGAGAAAAAGCTTTATAATATTATTTAGATTCTGTCTGATACGGCGCGGTACAAACCTGCTGTCAGCCGTGGGTTAACGACTTTCAGGATGTGATCAGCATATCTCTCCGGCCGGTAATCGGCCCCCCTTGGTTCATAGTGGCACAGCATGGCTTTATAAAAAAAACGGGACATTTTTAGTTTGTTATAAAATTTTAATTTCATGCTCTCTTCAGCTATTCCATACATCAGCATATTTAATTAGTCATGATTCACTAATAAATATCAAAATATAAAATATATTATCATTAGCAGGACAGTTCAAAAGAAGAGATTTACATGATTTATCTTATTTTCGACTGTGTCAGTGCAAACCGCCAGGTTACCTTTAATGAGGAATTCCAGGAGATTGCCTGGGTAAGTCCAGCCGGGCTCCATGATCTTGATCTGAATGAGGCTACCCGCATCACCTTCAAGCAAAAAGGTCTTCTTTTATAGCTTTCGAACCTGCTCTTATTTTGCGCGCCGGCCCAGTTCGGTGCGTTTCTATAACCGTTCCCAAGGTTGTCAAATCGGCTTTGCCGAAAGCGCGGAAAAATATTAACCAACTGGTATTAAACGGCAGTGAGTTCGCCGGCCGCGGCTGGCGTATTCATTTATTCCGGAGATCAATCAGGCGAGTTGACTCTGATGAAGCTCGATGAACTGAGGTAACGTTATCAGAGGCCGACCTATGATCTGCTCACCTGTGTCATCGAGGCCTTCCAGCAGCCCCTCCTGCTGATCCTGTCGGATGGCGGAGAAATGTGAACGCATGGTTTCGTTATCGGGCATACCAAGCAACTTCAGGAAGTTGTCGACAGTGACCTGTTCGAAGCGGATTTCCTTATTTAACACAGAGCTCAGCACCTGCGACAATTCAAGGTGGCTGTACTCGACCGGCCCATGAAGAGGATAGATCTTGCCAACGTGCTTATCGGGATTCTCGAGTATCCCGGCAACGACACGAGCAATGTCGGCGGCGGCAATAGGCGCAAAGCGGCTGTCCGGATCAAATGGCGTCACATATCTGCCTTCTCGGATTAAGTGTGCGGCGTACAGAAGCCACTCGGCAAAGAGCGTCACCCTAAGATGTATCGTCGGTACGCCGGACCAGGTTAATACCTGCTCTGATAACCAGTGATTAAGTGTCTGCGGGCTGGTGGCATCCGGCCGCGACTGCTTTTGAGACATGTTGACAATCAACTCAAGGTGCGCCTCTTTTGCCGCCTGTGCGAAGATCGCCGTTGCTTCGACCAGCCCGTTACCCAACGGATAACATAGATAAGCGGCGGACACACCTTCGAGAGCGGCACGAACCTGTTTGAGCTTTAACATATCGGCGACCACAACTTCCGCGCCCAGCGCACGTAATTTCTCAGCACGCTCATCATCACTCCGCACAAGGGCGCGTACAGAATGGCCGCTCTCCCGGAGAAATCCTACGGTTGGCGCACCCGTGTCGCCGGCAGCGGCGGTAACTAAAAATGTTTTCATTGTTCAAGGCTCCGGATTAAAAGAGTCCACACGGACTCGGGTGGGTGACACGGCAGCGTTCAGGTAGGTAACGCAGCGCTCAGACAAGCGACGGACACAGTTTTGTTACCATAAATATTCATGTCCGTTACCTTTTCTAGGTTGACTCACCCTCAGGTGATGTTTTCGACTACGAATAAACTTATTCCGTGCGCGGTTTTTCGATTGCGTCAGCAAGCCTCAATGCGTTGTCTATGCCGTCTTTCAGGAACTGAGTTGACAACTCTCTGTCCGGAACGATGCGAGAGAGCTGAAGAGTACCGGCCATCACAGCCCAGATTGCCCCTGCAACCCGCATTCTGGTCTCTGCGGTAGCCTCTTGAGACAAACAGTCTGCAATTCGCCGGATAAAGTCTATGGTTTTGCCGGCAATCATTGCCCGCGTATCTTCCGGGCGATTCTTCAGTTCCGATGCCAGTGATGCCACCACGCACCCTGCCCCTGGCGCATCCCGATGTTCGACGCTCAAATAACGGTGTAAAATCAGCCCGAGAGTGATTTTTGCGTTGTCATCGGAGCCGCCGAAAATGCTGCAAAATGTTTCGTCCGCCGCGCTACCGACAGCTTCCCGAATCAACTCCTCCTTGGATGTGAAGTGGCTGTAGAACCCTCCTACGGTCAGTCCCGCGCGCCCCATCAATGCTGCAACACCGACCTTTTCAATGCCTTCTTCGCGGAAGCGCTGTGACGCGACCTTTACAATATGTTTGTGCGTTTCTTCTTTGTGATCTCTTGCGTAACGCATGAAACTGCCCTCATCTTTCCTATCATTACCCCTATAGAATTATGATCATAATATAACAAAGAAGCATTATGTCATCATCTATTTTGATCTGTGCCGGAGACAGCGTGCTATAGGTGCCGCGAGATCCTTTATACGGCAAGATGGACGTCAGTAATCGAAGAGGAACGATTTCCCGTTGCTACGGATCCGTCCCGTATGTGGTGCGCCGAAATGAGCCGGAAACACCTGGGCGTTTCGTTCTGTGCAATGGCTGAGGACGTACTTGCGCGACGCAATAGCCTGTCCGGGATCCATGCAGAATCGGCTGTTCCACTCAGGCTGATAGATCTGTATGGGATGATGTAATACGTCACCGATAAATACCCCCTCATCCCGCCCGCTTATCAGGCGCAACATGATATGGCCCGGAGAATGGCCCGGAGTGGGTTCGATCAAAAGAGTGTCACTCAACTGATCCGTCATACTCACTACATGGGCCTGATTCGCGGCTATCACAGGCAGCACCGAGTCGGTGAAGACATCCCCTGGCTCCTCCGGGAGGTGTGGATTTTTCGATGGATCCCAGAAGTTCAGTTCTTCACGGGAGAATACGTACTTCGCGTTGGGAAACGTCGGTACCCATCGCCCGTCGACTAAACGGGTATTCCAGCCAACGTGGTCGACATGAAGATGCGTGCAAAGGACATAATCAACATCCTCGGGCTCAACACCCGCACTCCTGAGCCGATGGAGATAGGGCTCGTTCAACTGATGGAAGTGTGGTGATTCCGGTCGGTGCTTTTGGTTACCACAGCACGTGTCGACGAGAATGATATGGTGTGGTGTACGTATCAACCAGGAGTGCACCGACATGATGATCTGATTGGTTGATGGCTGGTAAAAATCAGGCGCCATCCAGTGGCCGTGTTCTTCGAGGACGGCGGGATCCCAGAAATCGAACAAGTCCTCCGGCCTAAAACTTGGTCCGAGAAGCTCTTCTATTCGCGTTACGGTGACTTGTCCGATCTTCCAGGTTGTCCCGGTATGCATTTTCACGGTTGGCTTTCCTCTTTTTTAGCTGTTGAAAAATTCAGGTTCCAGATGAGCCGGGACCGTTATGTCACTTTGGCTGTGGAGACATCGCTTCTGGAAGACCGGGGCCACATGGCGCCTGAAAGCTCTGTAGCTACGCAGATGACCGCTGATATGACCATTGCGGCCATGACAAGGGTAAACAGGCCGGTTTGGGAAATGTTGAAGACCGTCACGGCCACCCACCCTCCGCCGGCGGCGATCAGCAAGCGCACCGTGCCCGCCAGAAAAATCCGCCACATATGACCACTACCCTGCGCGGCGAAGCCGAGGGCAAAAACAATGCCATTCGCGGCATAAACAGGCGCTACAACGCGCAGATAAAGCGACCCCGTTTCCATAATTGCCGCATCATGGGTAAACAAACCGAGCCATAAACCGGGGAAAATCGCGGCGAGCATGCCGATCGTTTCGGTGATGACTACACTCGCCGCAACCCCGATCCACGCAATTCGCCTCGCTCGGGCAACCTGCCCCGCGCCTACATTGGTGCCGACCATTGTCAGGATGGCAGTTCCCATTCCGAACAGAATTGGAATGAGGACATAGTCAAGTCTGGAGGCAGTTCCGTAACCTCCGATTGCATTGACGCCGAACTTGCCGACAGCCCCGGTGACGAGCAGCACCATGACGTTCAGCTGGATAGTGCCGAGCGCAGCCAATACACCGACTTTCAGAATGTCGCGGAATAAATGCCAGCGCAGAGGGGAAAGTGTCAGACGCAAACCAGATCGTCCGCTGGCCATATATCGCAGCAAAACAAAGGCAGCCAGCCAGTAGTAAATGCTGACGGCAATACCGGCTCCTGCGAGCCCAAAGCCGTGAAAAGACCCAAACCCGAAGATAAACAGGGGTGAAAGCGGTACCAGAACCATAGCCCCGACAAACGTCACCATCGCTGGCACCTTCACATTCCCGACTCCCCGAAGAACAGCGGACAGTAGATTGACGATCCAGATCGGTATGGCTGCCAGGAAGACGAAAATCGAGTAAGTCTGTGCAGACAGGAGAGCCTCGCCGGTCCCTCCCAACGCGGCATACAGATAGGGGTCCATTCCAATAACCAGGATTGAAAATGCCAGCCCGAAGGCGATGGCGACAACGACCGCATGCATAATGAGAGCATTAACGTCGTCATGTCTGCCCGCACCAGCGGCACGTGCAACGGCAGAGGCTACACCGCCGCCTATCCCGCCGGCGGCCATCATCGTCATGAGCATCCAGAGCGGAAACACCAGCGAGACACCCACTAAGGCTGGCGTGCCCAGAAACGACACATAGTAGGTCTCGGCAACATTCACCAGCGTCTGTGCCACAAGAACGCCCATCGTTGGAAGTGCGAGGCGCATCATCGTTGAAAAAACAGGTCCGTTCAGCATCGCTTCCCGCGTTTGCAGCTTCGCGGCCTCGCGTTCGTTCTGGATCTCCACTTTCTATTCTCCATCATGGCATGGCTTCGGCTGCGGACTAATCGACACAATGCAGCATCTGCATCGCTCAACGCCTTTATATTATGATCATAATCCTATAGACTATAAAACCTGAACGCAATAGGGGTCGCTTTAATTGATATTCAGACCGCTTTAGCGGCTTTAAAACACTGACAATTAACGCCAATGCATTAATCAGAAAAATTGAGGAGATAGTGGATTATGAAGAAGATTTGGCTTTCGCTGGCGGGCATGATTCTGGTATTTAGCGCATCGGCCGCACAGTTTACCGACGGTAAACAGTACATTACTTTGGATAAACCGGCTGCCGGCGAGCCGCAGGTATTGGAATTTTTCTCTTTCAATTGCCCGCACTGCTATGAGTTTGAACAGGTTATTCATGTTTCCGACAACGTGCGGGAAAAGCTGCCGGAAGGCACCAAGATAACTAAATACCACGTTGAATTTCTCGCGCCATTGGGTAAAGAACTTACTCAGGCGTGGGCGGTGGCAATGGCACTGGGCATAGAAGATAAAATCTTATCCCCGATGTTTGAAGCTGTTCAGAAAACCGGGACCGTGCGGAACAATGCCGATATCCGAACAGTGTTTATCGATGCGGGTGTGAAGCCGGAAGAGTACGACGCGGCGTGGAACAGCTTTGTGGTAAAATCTTTGGTTGCCCAGCAAGAAAAAGCGGCGGCTGACCTTCAGCTCCAGGGGGTACCGGCTATGTATGTTAACGGTAAATACCTGCTGAATATGCAGGGAATGGATACCAGCAACATGGATATCTTCGTTCAGCAGTATGCGGCCACAGTGAAATACCTGGTCGAGAAGAAATAAATAGAATTAAGCCGGTCAATGACTCAAGGTAAATAGTTATACGACTGGTTAGTTATACCAACAGATAGTAGTTTTGCCTCCTCCGCTTGCCTAACATTAAGCCCGTTGATCGCGTTTGCCGCCCGATAGCTTTCAACGGTCACTTCACAAGTGACGTAACAATCAGGTTACTTTTAGCCTCACCCCAAAATTATTTTTATGACAACCCGTAGGTTTGAAGACTTTACGGTTGCTAATATGAAGCCGCGTGGCAGTATGGTCATTATAATGATAACGACATTAAGGCCTGGTCGACATCGATTCATGCGGGATATACCTTCGATTCAATTGTCTGGTCGCCGCGCGTCGGGATTAAAACCGGCATCGCCAGCGGCGATAAACACCCTGGCGACTGTAAGCTGAATACCTTTAACGCTATGTATCCGAAATTGCCTTATCTGACGGAAAACGGCATTGTGGCGCAGGCCAACCTGATAGACGTTTCACCTTCACTTTCAGGGGGAGAACTGCCCGCCCATAACCCAAATCATTCGATATATATAATAAGCCATATTTTGGAAAAAACTATTTTAGTCAATCTTCACTAAACGGTTAACTAAAACAATTATGGATAACATTACTTTATAACTTAACTTTAGCTCATTAATTCCTGCAATCATATTAGTAATGATTTTATGCATGAGCTTGAACTTTTTTCCGCCGTAAAGGCGAATGCCGGTCTCGACTTCATTACCCCGCTGCGCAAGGTGTTAGACAGCCATTGGTATGTAATGGGCAACGAGGTGCGGTCGTTTGAAAATGAATTCGCCGGCTATCTTGGCGTAGAGCACTGCATTAGCGTCGCCAATGGAACGGATGCGTTGGAACTCGCCCTTAGGGGCTTGAACGTGCAAGCGGGCGCGCGCGTCGTCACGGTAGCCAACGCCGGGTTTTATGCCAGCAGCGCAATTTATGCCATAGGCGCCAGGCCGGTTTATATCGACGTTGATTCAGCGACGTTAACCCTTTGCCCCAAAGCATTGGCGGCGGTGCTTGACTCCTCGCTGGCCGCCATCATCGTTACGCATCTCTACGGCCAGCTTGCCGATATTGAAGAGATCGTCCGCCTGGCATCGGCCGCGGGCATACCGGTGTTGGAAGATTGCGCACAAGCCCATGGCGCCCGGCGCAATGGCAAACGGGCGGGCAGCTTTGGCGCCGTGGCCTGTTTTAGTTTCTATCCTACTAAAAATCTGGGCGCTTTGGGTGATGGCGGGGCGGTGGTCACGAATAAACACGACATGGCGGCGCGCATACGTCAACTACGCCAATATGGCTGGGGGCAAAAATATCAGGTAACCCTTGCCGGTGGGCGCAACAGCCGTATGGATGAGATACAAGCGGCTGTTTTGCGTATCAAGCTGCCTTATCTGGATAGTTGGAACGAACAACGCCGATTCATAGCCAAACGCTATAACGCAGCGTTTAATACGTTCGATATGCGTTTACCTTACTCGACAGCGGCAGACTATGTTGCGCATCTTTATGTTATTCGGCTGGCGAACCGTCCGCCATTTATCAACGCGCTTAAACTCAAAGGGATAAAGACGGATATCCATTACCCCATTCCCGATCACCGCCAGCCAGCCTACCCCGCAGAGCATCCCTATCCGCTGACCGTCACCGAGCACGCCTGTGAAACCGTTGTTTCATTGCCTTGCCACCCCGGCATGACCGGTGATGATGCCGATCGCGTGATTACTTCGGTTACGGCCTATTTTGAGCAGGAGGGATGAATATGCTGACGCTGGTCATTCCCGTTTACCGTAACGAAAATAATCTTCCCGACTTGCTGGCCGCCATAGCCGGCTTGAATAACCAGCTCGATAAGGCTCTGGATGTGGTTTTTGTGGTGGACGGCAGCCCCGATCGTTGTTACGAGCTGCTGCATAAACAGCTGCCTTTGCAGCCTTTTCGGTCAACGTTGGTGCTGCTGTCGAAAAACTTCGGATCCTTTATGGCCATCAGAACCGGCTTGCAGCATGGCAAAGGCGAACGTTTCGCCGTCATGGCCGCGGATTTGCAAGAGCCGCCAGAGCTGATCCTGGTCATGAATCAGGTTCTGCTGCATCAGAATATCGATGTTGTCGTTGGTGCGCGTGAGGGCCGCCAAGATCCCTGGATGAGCCGTATGGCCTCGAAAATATATTGGGGTTTGTACCGCCGTTACGTCATTCCGGAAATTCCCGCGGGGGGCGTGGACATTTTTGCCTGTAACAAAACGTTCCGCAACCGGCTACTTACCCTGGAGGAACACCACAGTTCACTCATGGCACAGATCTTTTGGCTCGGTTACCGCCGCCGGTTGGTGACTTACTCTCGCCAGCGGAGACTCCACGGGCAATCCGCCTGGACCCTGGGAAAAAAAATCAATTACATGATGGACAGCATATTTTCATTCACCGACCTGCCTATCAAATTATTGATAAGGGTTGGCGCATTGGGTTCCGGCATGGCGGTGTTGCTGGGAATGTTGACTTTATTCGTCAAATTTACCGGCACGACTGAAATACCCGGCTATGCCATGATTATGCTAACCATCACCTTTTTAGGTTGTTTGATCCTCCTTGGTCTGGGCACCGTCGGTTCTTATGCATGGCGCACTTACGAAAACAGCAAAAATCGGCCTTTAGCCATCCCGATGCGGGTAGAAGCTTTTGGAGACGCAGATGAATAGCACCAAAAATTTCTTTGTCCATAATCAGGCTATATGTGAGTCAGAGGACATCGGCAAAAATACGCGCATCTGGGCGTTTGCTCATATCTTACCGGGGGCGCGCGTGGGCAACGATTGTAATGTGTGTGACCATGTATTCATTGAAAATGACGTACAGATAGGTCATAGAGTTACAGTGAAATGCGGTGTCCAGGTATGGGATGGCATTATCATTGAAGACGATGTATTCATCGGACCCAATGTCACCTTTACCAACGATCCTTTTCCTCGCAGCAAAATCTATCCGCAACAATTTGCTCGAACGGTCATTCGCAAGGGCGCTTCCTTGGGTGCCAACAGTACTATCTTGCCGGGCCTGACAATCGGCACAAACGCCATGATCGGCGCAGGCGCTGTCGTTACGCGTTCCATTCCCGCCAATGCCATTGTCGTCGGCAACCCAGCCAAGATCATTGGTTATGTTGATGCCCGGCCCGTTCGCAATGAGCAAATAACCGTTGCGGGTAAGGTTTCAATGCAGTTGGAAACCATGGTGAAAGGCGTGACCTTACATACCATGAAAAAATTTGCCGATATTCGCGGTAGCTTGTCTGTGGGTAATTTTGGCCACGCGATTCCGTTCAAGCCGGTACGTTATTTTATGGTTTACGATGTGCCCACCGCACAAATCCGGGGAGAACACGCGCACCGAATTTGTCATCAATTTATGGTTGCGGTGAAGGGGTTAGTGCATGTCGTGGCTGATGATGGAATAAATCGCCAGGAGTTTATACTCGACGAACCCAGCCAGGGCGTTTATCTGCCGGCGATGACCTGGGGCATTCAGTACCGCTACTCGCCAGATGCCATTTTGATGGTATTTGCCTCGCATCATTACGACGCGACTGACTATATACGGGACTATGACGAATTCAGAATGCTCACCGGATGCTCCAGAAACACTTTGCCATGACGTTGGCCCCATGGACATTGCTCAAACCGGGTTTTATCAGATTTCTGGTTTCAGGCGGAATTAACACCGCCCTGACCTATGGAATTTTTTTGCTGCTGCTGATGGCTTACAGCTATATCGCCAGCTTCACAGCAGCGTATGTGGCGGGTATTTTTTTTGCTTACATGATGAATCGATTTTTCGTGTTTAATCATCATCAAGGGCTGAAATCAATTCTCTGGCTGCCTTTGGTTTATGTGTTGCAGTATGCGTTAAGCACGATCATTTTATGGTGCTGGGTTGAGAAACTGGGTTTAACCGTTCGATTAGCCCCGCTGGCTGCGAT
Source organism: Sodalis sp. dw_96 (assembly GCF_018449575.1). GTDB lineage: Bacteria > Pseudomonadota > Gammaproteobacteria > Enterobacterales > Enterobacteriaceae > Acerihabitans. The sequence continues at coordinate 158,260 of NZ_JAAVUT010000004.1, forward strand.
TGCCATCACGCTTCCGGTAACGTATTTTTTTTCCAAGCTGCTGTTCCAGCATGTTGACAGGTCTTAGGCTCAGCCACCGGAAATATCAACTCAGTGACGCCTGCTTAGCCAGCACGTCACGAGTTATAATGACACCTATTTACCACAAACCGGAGCATAACGACTCATCATTAAGGATTGTTTGAAATGGAAAAGCACGACAACGTTATTCACTCTAAAAAATCATGGTTATACTTGGCATTAAATAAAGTCGATCGATCATTAGCCGCATTTGCCAGGCAGGGACGAATTGATGGCTTCAACCTGAGTGAATTAGGCATATTAATTTTTATCGGCGCGGTGTTTTACGGCTATTTTTTATCAACACTCTCATTATTAATTGATAACGATGCCGCGGCCCTTCGGCAAGATCCCTCTGTGTGGGTTGGTCAAGGAAGATGGTTCACTTATCTGGTGGAGAAATTTCTGTTGCAGCAACCTTCGGTACCGTTTGCTCCTTACGTTATTCTGATCATCGCATTTGCCGCTTCTTACATGGCGCTTATCAGGGCACATGGCTATATAGGAAGCTGGAAGACATATATTATCTATCCCGTTTTTTGTGCATTTCCAACCTGGTGGGCCATCGCGACGTTTTACTCCAATATACCCGCTTTGGCAATAGGCCTATTTTTGATCAGTTTAAGCGCATATGTTTATTTTGGCGCGGGTTTTACGGGAAATCTTGCCATTCATAATTCCTATACCAGAATAATTTTTGTCATATTGATGCTGGCTTGTGCGATTGCCGCTTATCAATCCCTAATTTTAATGTTTGCCGCTTACGCTTGCGGTATATTATTAGCAAGATGTTTGCGTATTGGCGGATTATGCCGGATTTCACGTAAATCTCTGGCAATGACTCTAGGTAAAACAATACTCCTGATAACCATTGCAATCATTTTTTATGAGATTATCAATAAACTCACTCAAAAACTTTTCGACAGTGACAGTAGCTATATCGCTAAGGCCTTTTTTAATTATGATAAGACTATAACGCATCCTTTTCTAGTGCTGTCTGCGATATTAAAAGAACAAATGGCTATTTACGGCGGATCTGCAAAGAGATATGGCGCCACGTTAGCAATCAATGGCCTCGTAATAGGTTTGGCTACTATAGTTATCTTACGCACCCATTGGTTTAAAGCTCCGGTAAATTTCATATTATGGCTGGGTGTGTTGCTTTCACCATTTATTTTTCATTTAGTCACGGGGGGCGAGCCATTACCGATGCGCACGCTCATTCCCATCGCGTATGTTAGCTGGCTGTCATGTATGATCCTGTTATCCGGTAAACGTCCCATTGCCATTTTAGCAAGTATCATTCTGGTTGGGTTATTACAGATAAAAATTATGGGCGTGACTTCCCAATATATAGCTTCAGCTACAATAGTACAATCTCATGATAGGATCATGATTGCAGATATTTATAGCAGGATCGGAGGATTAACTGACAATTTTGACCCTGATGCGCCTTTAAAAATGGATTTGTACGGTCGAAAAGGCTTTAACACCCTTTACGCAAATGCTTGGCAGGGAACCATGCAGGGTTCGTTTTTTTCATGGGATGAGGATCTTCTTTATCGTGTCACCAATTTAATGAATATTTTGGGCTACAAAAATATAGTCATACCGAGCAACGCGGAAAGGAAAGCCCTCAACCCTGTTTTTGATAACATGTCTGTCTGGCCCGCTGCCGGCTCGGTTAAAAAAGCCGGTGATATTTATCTGATCAAGCTAAGTAAAGTTCCAGATCCAGTGCATGCTTTATAATCCTATAAATTCTGCCGCAGCCTCCTCTATAGCGCTGATTAGGCAACGTATGACCCCACCGATCTCCTACGGGTTAAAACTTACAAAATCTGCCGGTGGGTTCAAGTCGCTAAAAATTCAGGTCTGACATAACGTCTGGATTAATGCCCATACCGCGGTTGCCGCCGTGGAGAGCGAACGATCGCGACGACGTGTCAACTGTAGTCGCCGGTTCTCTATCGGCCATAACTGACGTACTGCCAGGCAGGAACCTTCAAGGGAAGATAAAGCCAGTTGCGGGATGACGGAAACACCGATACCCGACTGTAGAACCCGAAATATTGTGGTGACATGCCCAAGTTCCTGAATGACGCGAGGAGTGACGCCATGACGAATCAATGCACTGTCAATTAAGGGGCGACTGCCCGAGGCATAATCAAGCAACACCAGCTCTTGATCCTGCAGGTCGCGCCAATTCACCTCTTTAAGACGTGCAATCGGGTTGCTCTCAGGCAATACCAGACAAAAGGGTTCCTCCATGAATGTCTCCGTGTACAGGTCAAGGGGAACCGTGGGTTCGATAATCACGCCAAAATCGACTTCGCCATTCAACACCTTCTGAATAGTCTGTTGTTGTACCTGATCATGTATTATCAGATTGATATGCGGAAAGTTTTCAACAATCTGCGTAATGCAGCCAGGCATAATTCCCGCTGAAATGGTCGGGCTGGTGGCCACGTGCACCAGTCCGCGGCGTCGTTCGCCCCGACTCTGGGCATTACACAGTGTGGCTTCGAGTTCACCCATGACACGAAGGAGTTCTCCCGCCAGGCCAGCCCCCTCCTGCGTCAACAGGACCTCCCGCGTGGTACGATCAAATAGTCTGACCCCCAGTTCGTTTTCCAGCTCACCGATACTGTGACTCATGGCGGATTGCGTCAGAGAAATCATGTTGCCCGCGCGGCTGAAGCCGTGATGCTCCGCAACCGCTAAAAAAATCCGTAACTGCCTAAGAGATATATTTGAAATATTCATGATTTTTAATCATCGATAGATAAAAAAAAAACATTTCCACATTCGGTTTCCAACGGTTCTAATAAACACCAGAAACAGGATGAAGGGCCATTGAACTTTCAATGTTAATTTAATAATTATTAAAATTATTGGAAATAGATCTCATATTCACTTAATAAAGCCCGGAGGATGAATAAAATATTTTAAACAGAGTGAGGAAACCCATCAGTAACAGATCGACTGCATCTGGTTATTGATCCGCTACAGATGGATAACAATATAAACCATAAACTTGATATACCAAGAATATATTAAGTTATTCGGACCCGTTTTGTAAAACCGTTTAAGAAATATCCGGGCATATACAGACCTTCGTGTTTCAAACAATAGAACAGGGCACAGTCTAAGACGGCAGGATATTGTATTAATAAAATTATGACTATAAGAGTGAGTGCAACACGTTGCGAATAAGCAGTCATTGCCTTCGTTGAATGTTTCTTCAAGTGTTCCACTCTGAACCCTACTTTTTAAGATTTCCTAAGTTAGGAGATAATGTAATGAGTGAAACTGTAACCACTAAGAATCATACAGATAAAGAAATACTGGGATTTAATCGATGGTGGCTTTTTGCATTGGCTTTCTTGGCAATGTCCGTTATTAGTCCTTATGAATATGCCTGGTCGGTGATTGCACCGCATTTTGCCAAAATTTATGGCTGGGAGCCAACTAAACTTTCGTTGATGTTTACTACATTTGTGATCTTTCAGGCGTTTGGCACATTACCCGGAGGGATTTTACGCGACAAGTTTGGACCAAAAATCGTTTCTGTCGTCGCCGGCATTGTTTCGGGGATGGGCATTCTGATCTGTGCATTTGGACAAACTTTTTCTTATACAGTCATTCTTATTGTCTGGTGTATCGGTTGTTTCTTCTGCGGGTTCGTCTACAACGCTGCGGTGACGACCTGCAACAAGTGGTTCCCTGACCATAGAAACATCACAATAGGCATTATATCCGCTGCCTTCTCCTGGGGTGCAATCCCTTTTATTTTTCCGATTCAAAATATTCCGAATAGTGCTCCAGACAGCTCATTTTTTACTGTGATTTACGTTATGACCGCGATTATTGCTGGCGTCATTATCATTACCGGCCTTTTTATGAAAGATCCGCCGAAGGGGTGGAACCAGTTCGCGCCGTCGATGACATCCAAGAAAAAATCGGTAAAACGTCCTTGCGAGAAGCAATACAGTATGGGTGAAGCAATGCGCACCTGGCAGTTTTGGTTATTGGTTGCCTCTTTCGTTTTAGCGTCTTCGGCAGGTTTGACCTTTATTTCAAATAGCATCAAATTTGCCTCGGCGTTCCACTTTAGCGTGACTGCGGGAACCGTTGTCACCGTCGGGATTGCCATTACCAGTGGTCTAAGCAGAGTGGTTGGCGGATGGATCGCGGATAAAATTGGCGCCGATAAAACGATGACGATTTTTTATATCCTATGCGGACTGTTTTCACTTGTGGCACTGGTTTTTGGGGAAGCCGGCAGTTCAACGGGGTTCATCAGCAGCTGTATTATATCGATCTTCTTCTGGGGGGCGCTGTATTCACTGTTTGCGTCAATAGTCGGTTATTATTACGGCGAAGTCGCTTCCGGATCCAATTATGGCATGCTTTATGCCACGGCTAAGGGTTTAGGCGGAATATACGGCGGCGTATTGGCCTCCTTTTTGATTTCTACCTATGGCCATCCTTTCACCATCATCGTCTCTTCCGTCATGGCTTTACTTTCTGGATTCATTCTTATTCCGCTATGGAAACATCCTCCGGTATGGAAGGAAACGAGTGGGATATTAATTACAAGCCATATCAATCACAACATTTGAAGAACCTTGTTATTACCTAACTTAATAACGCAGAAAATTTAAGAGAGTCACTATGCCTTCTATCCTCGAAATTAAACCCGAAACTGACGCGGTTTCAGAAACTCCCGTATTAATTGACGGATTTCATCTCTTCCTCAATGCGCTCAAGCTGAACGATATTGATACCATCTTCGGCTTGCCGGGGATCCCGATTACCGACCTTCTGCGGATGGCTCAGGCTGAGGGGATGCGCGTTATATCCTTTCGTCACGAGCAGCACGCCGGTAACGCGGCGGCCGCCGCCGGTTTCCTTTCCGCCAAGCCCGGCATCTGCATGACCGTCTCAGCGCCTGGCTTTCTGAATGGCTTGACCGCGCTCGCCAATGCCACCACCAACTGTTTCCCGATGATCCTGATAAGCGGCTCAAGCGAGCGCGAAATAGTCGATTTGCAGCAGGGCGATTACGAAGAGATGGATCAATTGGCCATCGCCAAGCCGCTATGTAAGGCAGCCTTCCGCGTGTTGCGCGCGCAAGATATCGGCGTGGGGATTGCCCGAGCCATTCGTGCCGCCGTATCCGGTCGTCCCGGCGGGGTCTACCTGGATCTGCCCGCCAAACTGTTCTCGCAAACCCTGCCGCTTGATGCGGGACTCAACTCATTGATTAAGGTGGTAGACCCCGCACCGAGCCAGCTACCCGGACCTGACTCGGTTGCTCGCGCGCTTAATCTGCTCAAGAACGCCAAGAGACCGCTTATTCTGCTGGGCAAAGGTGCGGCCTATGCGCGCGCCGATGCCGATATCCGCGCATTGGTCGAAAAAACCGGCATTCCCTACTTACCGATGTCCATGGCCAAAGGCCTGCTTCCCGATACGCATGAGCTGTCGGCAGCCGCCACGCGCTCTTTCGTATTGCAAGAAGCGGATGTGGTTCTGGTGATAGGCGCCCGCCTGAATTGGTTGCTCTCCCACGGTAAAGGCAAGACTTGGGGACAGGAAAAAGGGCCGAAGAAATTCATCCAGATTGATATCGCTCCCACTGAAATAGACAGCAATGTGGCCATCGACGCACCGCTGGTAGGCGACATCGGTTCCTGCGTAAGCGCCTTGCTGACCGGCATCGGCGGCGACTGGGCCAAACCCTCCGCTGACTGGACCGGCGCCATCGCTGAGCGCAAGGCAAAAAACTTCGGCAAGATGGCGGCAACACTGGCGGCGCGACCTACGCCCATGAGCTTCCAAAGTGCGCTGAGCGTGGTGAAAGAGATTGTGAAGGACAATCCTGAAGCCATTGTCGTCAGCGAAGGCGCCAACACCCTGGATTTTGCCCGCAGCATTGTGGACATGTACTTGCCGCGCAAGCGTTTGGATGTGGGCACCTGGGGGATCATGGGTATCGGTATGGGTTTCGCCGTCGCGGGCGCGGTGGTGACCGGCCAGCAGGTTATCGCTATCGAAGGCGATTCAGCCTTCGGTTTCAGCGGCATGGAGGTTGAAACCCTCTGCCGATACCACTTGCCCGTATGTATCGTCGTGTTCAACAACAACGGCATTTACAAGGGTACTGACCAGAATACCTCCGGCGGCAATGATCTGGCGCCCACTGTGTTCGTCAAGAATGCCCGCTACGAAATGATGATGCAGGCCTTTGGCGGCGTGGGTGTGTACGTCACCACGACCGACGAGCTGCACACAGCCATGGTTGAAGCCATTGCCTCCGGCAAGCCGACGCTGATTAATGCCGCCATTGACGAGACCGCCGGTACCGAAAGCGGCCGCATCACCAACCTGAACCCCGCTAAAGCTCTCAAGAAATAAGCGCTACGGTGATAAAAGAACAACACACTACGGAGATTTATTTATGAGTAACAACAAAGACCTGCCTTTGGCGGGTGTCAAGATTATCGACTTCACGCATGTTCAGGCGGGTCCTGCTTGCACACAGATGCTGGCTTGGTTCGGCGCGGACGTTATCAAGATTGAACGTCCTGGCTCGGGTGACATCACCCGTAACCAATTGCGAGACATTCCGAACGCCGACGCGCTGTATTTCACCATGCTCAACAGCAATAAGCGCTCTTTGACCCTGGACACCAAGAAGCCCGAAGGAAAAGAAGTACTGATTAAGCTGATTAAAGAGTCCGACGTGATGGTTGAGAACTTTGGTCCCGGCGCGCTGGATCGCATGGGCTTTACCTGGGAATACATTCAGGAACTGAACCCTCGCATGATTCTCGCTTCAGTTAAGGGTTTTAGTGAAGGTCACCATTACGAACACTTGAGGGCCTACGAGAATGTTGCCCAATGCGCTGGCGGCGCGGCCTCCACCACCGGATGGTGGAAGGGTGAGAATTCCGGGCCGACCATTTCGTCAGCGGCGTTGGGTGACAGCAACACCGGCATGCACTTAGCCATCGGTATCCTTACCGCCTATATTGGTCGCCAAAAGACCGGCAAAGGGCAGAAAGTCGCCTGCGCAATGCAAGACGCCGTACTTAACCTTTGCCGGGTCAAGATGCGTGACCAACTTCGTTTGGACAAAGTCGGCTACCTTGAGGAGTATCCGCAGTACCCCCATGAGCCTTTCACGGACGTCGTGCCACGCGGCGGTAACGCCGGCGGCGGCGGCCAGCCTGGTTGGATTCTCAAATGCCAGGGCTGGGAGACCGATCCCAACGCTTACATCTATTTCACCGTGCAAGACCTGGTATGGACCCCGATTTGCGATGCGATAGAACGTCCTGAATGGAGAGAAGATCCTGCCTATACAACGCCAAAGGCGCGCCAGCCGCACATCATGGAAGTTTTCGGCGCCATTGAGAATTTCATTTTGACCTCGGGCAAAGACAAATACCAGGCTGTGGATTATTTCGGTAAATTCGGCATTCCCTGTGCGCCGGTGATGTCAATGAAGGAACTGCTGCACGATAAATCGCTGCTGGCGAGCGGTTCCATCGTCGAGGTGCCGCACAAAGTGCGCGGCAGTTATTGGACCGTCGGCTGCCCCATCAAGTTCTCGGATCTCAAGCCTGAGGTCACCTCCTCGCCGCTCTTGGGTGAGCACACTGACGAAGTGCTGGCTGAACTGGGCTACTCGAAAGAGCAGATAACGGTCATTCACACAGCCAAAGCAGTGTAAGTGCTATGACACTCTCTTTAGAACAGTTCCTGAAGGTGATGGGCGATGCGGTCGTTATTTCCGATGTCCGCGGAACCATCACCGCCTGGAACCCCGCCGCCGAACGTCTGTTCGGCTTCACCGAGAGCGAGGCGTTGGGGTCCTCGCTCGATATTATCATCCCGGAAAGACAGCGCGAGCGACACTGGACCGGCTATTACCAGACCATGCTTACCGGCATCACAAAATACGGCACTTCCCTGCTTAATGTGCCGGCATTGACGCGGGACGGCAGCACCATATCCATCGCCTTTACCGTGGCATTGATACCCGGAGAGGACGCTGGGGCAAACGGCAGGCCGGCGTCAATCGCCGCCATCATCCGTGATGACACCTCCCGCTTTAACGAGGACCGCGCGTTGCGCAAACGTCTGGCTGAGACCCAAGCCGCGTTGGACAGAGCTACCCCCATAAAGTGAGCGGGCCGAAATAATCTACACGAATAAATCTGAGGGATATTTTATGAGCAAGGCATTGGACGGGATCAGGATTATTGATTTTACCCATGTACAGTCTGGCCCGAGCTGCACCCAGTTGCTCGCCTGGATGGGCGCGGACGTGATCAAGATCGAACGCGTCGGCGAGGGCGACGCGACACGCAAGCAATTACGCGACATTCCCGACGTGGACAGCCTTTATTTTACGATGCTGAACCACAACAAACGGGCCATCACGCTTAACACCAAAACGCCTGAAGGCCTTCAGGTATTAAATAGCCTCATCGAACGTTGTGATGTGCTGGTTGAAAACTTTGCTCCCGGCGCGCTGGACCGCATGGGTCTGACCTGGGAGTATATTCACGCCGCCAATCCACGCATGATCCTCGCCTCGGTCAAGGGCTTCGGGCCGGGCCGCTACCAGGACTGCAAATCCTATGAGAACGTGGCGCAATGCGCTGGCGGCGCCGCGTCAACCACCGGCTTCGACGATGGCTTACCCGTTGTCACCGGCGCGCAAATCGGCGATTCCGGTTCGGGTCTGCATCTCGCCCTTGGCATTGTCTCCGCCCTTTTCCAACGACACGCCACGGGACGCGGGCAAAAAGTGTCGGTATCAATGCAAGACTCTGTGCTCAATTTATGCCGTGTCAAACTGCGTGACCAGCAAAGGCTGGAACGTACCGGCGTGTTGGATGAATACCCACAATTTCCTGATGGTCATTTTGGCGAGGCTGTGCCGCGCGCCGGCAATGCCTCCGGCGGCGGTCAGCCGGGATCAATTCTCAAATGCAAGGGCTGGGAGACCGACCACAACGCTTACATTTACTTCATCACCCAAGCAGCGGTCTGGCCGGCTGTGTGCCGAGTGATTGGCGAGGAGAGTTGGGCTGAGGACGAAGCCTACAAGACCCCCTCCGCCCGCCTGCCGAAATTGACATCGATCTTTCAGCGAATTGAGCAGTGGACCATGACCAAAAACAAGTTCGAGGCGATGGAGATCCTTAATCGGTATGACATCCCCTGCGGCCCGGTTCTCTCGATGAAGGAGATCGCCAATGACGACGCCCTTCGCGCCAGCGGCACTATCGTCGAGGTCGATCATCCGGAGCGTGGCAGGTACACGACGGTCGGCATGCCGATCAAGATGTCGGACAGCCCGGTGAACATTACCCGTTCTCCCCTGCGCGGCGAGCATACCGATGAGGTTCTGCATGAGTTGGGCTATGGCGACCGGGACGTGGCGGCACTGCGCATCAAGAACGTGATCTGATCACGGTTGCGGCAGACGTCCCTGGCTGCAATGGATTTTGCCGGCAAAAAACGTTACCGGCAAAAAAATAAGAGAGGGCGATACCGGGCTATAACGCCTTGCGCAGCGTAATATTGATGCGGTGCGGTCCCACCAGGGAATGAAAACCTTCCTTGACGGGCAGGATGCCGTGATAATTAAGCCTGGACGGCCCGCCCCAGACCACCACATCGCCGTGCGCCAGCGGGATGCGCTGCGTCCTGTCGCTGCGCTGCAGGCCGCCGAATTGGAACACCGCCGGCAATCCGAGGGAAACCGATACAATGGGCGCGCCGAAATTGTTTTCGTCCTTGTCTTGATGCAGGGAGAGTTTGCTGCCCGGATCGTAGCGGTTCATCAGGCAGGAATCCGGTACATAATGACCAAAACCCGCCTGCAGCGCGGCCTCATCCGCCAGCGCCATCAGAATATCCGGTATCGGCGGCCAGGGTTTGCCGGTACGGGCATCCCGTTCTGAATAACGATAGCCGCGCTTATCGCTGGTCCAGCCATTGCCGCACCAGCTCATCGCCACCGACATGGTATACCCCCCCGGCGTGATCATATGCCGCCACGGCACCTGGGCCACGACGCCGTTGACCGCCGCCAGCAGCTCCGGCCCGTAATCGCGCACAAAACCATGCAGTACCATCGCCCCGGGGGCGATTGATTCATGCCAAGGCGGCGGCAGCGCGTCTTCAAAAAGATCGATTGTCATCATCAGAACCTGTACATATAGCCAGTATTTATTTTAGCTATTGGTCGCTGGATGTCCAGTACGGTTCAAAAACTTTCGGAATGACATCGGGGGGTGATGGGCCTTCTGCCTTTGACATGCTCGATTCATGCCTCGGTGAACGCGGGCTTACCGTGCGGTGGGGCGCTCTGTCGGGCAGAAAAACCATGCCCGATTCGACCCGGCCTCGGCAAACGCGGTTTCCCTTTAACACATCGGGTGCAAGCTTCGGTTAATGCTGTTGAGGTACAAAAAGGTTTGATCAGGCCGGATTGGAACGATGGGTGGGTGGGGTCCAAATCAAGAGCGGCCAACCGCACTGGACACTAGATGATGATTTGCATCCGGTATGGCGCCCTTGAATGATTCTCGGTTTAACCTTATTTGGTGCTGGTGGCGTAGTAGGCCTCTTTGCAGACATGCAATTGGCTGATCTGTATAAGCCGGCCGGCAAGATCGTAAGAGAGACGTTCTACCGCCAATACCGGTTCCCCCGGGGCGGCGCCGAGATGCCGGATATCCTGATCATCGGCTAAGGCCGCGCAGATTTTCTCATCGATGCGCATAATCAGAATATTGAACATGCGATCGAGAAAGCTGGAAATGCTTACCGGACGATGAAGGGTAATCAATTGGCTGGCTTTGGGACACACATCTTCCCTGATGGTGGCCCTTTCTATGAGCATGGGCGTCTGGTTCGCGGCGCGCAGACGAATCATGCGCGCCACCGGGGCACCCACCTCAATACCAAAGGACTTGGCTTCCTGCGCTGAAGCCTTGCCCTGCGTGCTTTCAAGATAAACCGATTCCTCCGTTCGGACATCGTCCCGGGAGTAAAATTTAAGAAAGCGAAAGGGTTTGATGCCCCCTCCCCTGTTGGTGGCGATAGTGGTGCCGCGACCCCGCTGGCGCACCACCAGGCGTTCCTGCGCCAATTGCTCAATGGCCTTGCGGGCAGTGCCGACGCTGACGGAATATTCATTTGCCAACGCCGTTTCACTGGGCACCAGCTCCCCCGGACGCCATTCGCCGCTTAGAACCCGCTGTACAAGATTCTCTTTCATTTTTTGGTAAAGCGGTATCTTTGCCGGCGTGGCTAAAGCGGCAAGACGATTCGATTTAACTTTCATATTGAAATTAATGCCTTATAAAGGATCTTCGCTATCCGGGCTGCTTAGCCGGCGCAATCCGTCGTGACCTCTGACTGATGGTTATCAAAAGCGGGCAGCGACAGAAAACGGCCATCGGTGGAATCATCCGGGCAAGCACAATTGCAGCGCAATGGTGCTAAAACCCTATATTAAAACATATAATGTTTTAATAAACAAAAAATTAACTTTCATGACCTTTTGCCTAAAAGATGAGTTTGACCTGAGTCTCATAGAGGCTGAAAGAGGAATTTAGCGTCCATTGCCAATAGCGATGGAGAACGGTGAAGGGGAATGCGGCAAGAAGCAGTTAAGCAGGTCTATGGCCAAAATCTATGAGATAACGCGGGGTTTACCGCCGTCTTGCCTATTACCAGGCTTTGGTTATCCGCCTCACCTTGAAGAGCTTCCGTTTGTAGCTCAACCTTACATAGGGATTTAAAATAAAGGAGAAGGTCCTCACATTTGCCAGGCACTGTTTCATTCCTCCGCGATCGGTCCATAAAGCAATAATATCATGATAGCGGTTGATGAATTCTATCCAGTGGCACATTTGCAATGACTTATATTCACTCCCAAGAATTGAATCCATTCTCTCCAGGGAAATTTTATACAGCTTGATTTTTCCTTCATCCATTATGGCTGATAAAGAGCCCGCTCTTTTAACATACAAATAAGGCCCGACACTTGAGTAATATATTCTGTTGCAATGCTGCAAAACCTCCAGGAAAAGGAAGGAATCTTCGTAACAAACAAAGTCCGGAAAGTGGTGATCTTTGAGAATTTCGCTTTTAATAAACTTTCCGATGAAATGCGCCTGGAAAGATTTATGGATGAGATATTCCCTAATAGCCCGATTTTGACCGATTGCTCGCGCTGCAAAGCGGTTAATTTCGCCTTTGGAAGGCTTTATCTGTACTTCATTTAACTTCGTGATCAACATATCGGGCTGGTGTGAACTGAGAAAATCCAGGATTTCCGTAAATGATGTCCGCAACAGCAAATCATCGCCATCCAGCATAGTGATATATTGACCACTGCATTTTTGCACGGCAAAATTTCTGACCATCCCGATGTTTTCATAGGATACGTTAAATTTTTTTATATTTGTGCTACCAAGAGCAAACCGATCGTAGATCTTCTCGCTATCATCCGATGAGGAATCATTGATGAGTAATATTTCACATAGATTGAAATTTTCTCCCAAGGCAGATCTCAGGGAATGAAGGCACGCCTCAAGATATTCCCCGCTATTATGTGCTGTTACTACAATGCTCAGAAGTAATGATTTCATTTTAAAATATTCTATTAGTAAGTTTTTTTAAAGATTAGGTCTTCATTTTTAACATTTTATTATATACACTTAAACAAGATGATATTATTTACAAAAAAAATAGATGCTTATCTTTAATTATTTCAGATTAAAGTTGTTAATTTTGTCTATTTTTTTTCCGCTTTTTTTGGCGGTGAATTGTCGTTGAAAATACTGTGTAGCCCATTCTAGGCTATATACTTGATGTAAGGAAGAGGCATGGCTTAAAGTCATGACATGGAAATAACCCCAAGCTTGGCTGAGGGAAAATTATCCTTGCGGATTATCACATAAAATCTTTAGGGCGATGGCGTGGTTTGCGGTTTTGCTACCGTCGCTCTGTTGGACAGCATCACGCCGGCAATGATGATCAGTGCGCCTATCCATTTGAACAGACCGGCAGGTTCTTTTAAAACGTACACTGACAGCATAACCGTGATAAAAGGCACCAAATTGATGAACGAGGCCGCTTTGGTTGCGCCGATTTCATCAATGCCGTGATTGAAAAACAGATAGGCCAATACCGAACCACCGATAGACATGAATAACAGTGAAGCAATACTGATAAACGTGATGCCTTTTCCCGGATAGCAGTAAAACTGCAAATGGTAAGAGTCCGCCAACACCCATGGCAGGAAGGCAATGCTGCCATAAAAAAACAGGTAAAACATTCTTATCATACCCGGCAGGGGAATAACCCAACGTTTTATCAAAACATTATAAATACCGAAGCATAGCGTGCTGACAAGCAGCATGATATCGCCGATATTGTAGGATGCGGCAGATAAAATATTCAGATTTCCGCCGGTTATTGTAATAGTTACGCCGAGATAAGCTATTATTAATCCTAATAATTGCCAGGGTTTGACATGCTCCATACCCGACATGGCAGCGATGAGCAATGTGATCAAGGGTATGGTGGCTTCGATAATGCCTGCATTGAAGGCGCTGCTACCGTTTAGGCCATTGAAATAAAAGTAATAACATAATGTTACGCCAAAAATGGCCGTAATAAACATTCTCAAATGCGTGATGAGATCGATATGGATCAGCTTACGCTTATCCTTGATAAATAATAAAATTATCATTGCCGCAATAAAAAAACGCAAGAACGTGACGATGGAAGGCACAAAGACGTCTAAAGCATATTTACCTGCAATGGCGGATCCGCCCCAAAAAAAGGCGGATAGGGAGAGCGTGGTGTAAACTTTAATATTCATTTTTATCCGTCCCAAATAGTATTGATAACTCTCTTATCATTTTTTCCAAACGTGGGATAAAGATATATTCCTCTCGCAGAATCCGATCCGATATTGTGCCTGAGGCATCAAGCTCATTTATAATCGAGAGCAAGAACTCCACGGTATGTGCTTGTATCGATTCAACATACTTATCAAATCCCGCCTCCCGTTCTGAATACCCCAATACACCTTTATTAAAATTTTCGATCTTGATTTTGTCGCGGATTTCCCGTAACAAACGATCCTCCAAACGAATAATCTCGTAGCGATCGCATATTCTTTTCACATAGGAATAAAGCTGCGCAACCTTGTTGTTACTGAAAAAGTAGTTGGTCACATCCCATGGTACATGCCGGTTTTCCATGAGGGTGTGTTGATTAAGGCGTATTCCCGGCAGGGTTTCCGCGCGAGAGCAAATATTCCAGAACGAGGACAAGCCGACACCGTATAGAAATAAAATGGTTTTTTGTATTTGATTTAACGTGACATCCTGAAAAAAAGTGATGCAGCCATTGGTGGAGCCGGCCATTCCCTTTGATTTTAAATACTGAAATACTCGGTTGGATTCGGATGGGATGATTTTTTTATTGTAAATATCCATTTGTACATCGTCGCCCGCCTCCAGTCCCAGGTAAGTGCTAATCATACCTATACCGCGCAGCCTCATAAGCAGCCGCTGATCTTTTTCTTTGTCAATATTAAAGCTATCCGCCCGAATAAAGGCATCAAACGGCAGCGACAGTTCCCTTCTTTCCATTTCATCACAGAAAGCATTGATCCATATTCTGTTCTCTTTCGATGGGGTAACAAACGTCGCATCATAAATATGCAAATAATCTTTGGTCTGTCTAATCACCGGTTCTAACGCGGCAATTTCCTTCACGACGTTGGCAGGCGTGCGGGTTCTGACGCCGGTTGATTCATTGCCCAAAAAGCGTTGGGCATTGCAAAAAACACAGGGATAGGGACAGCCCCGATTGATCAATATTCCCGTTTTTACCGGTCGCCCGTTCTTGATGCCCCGGTGGGCTATGTCGTGCGCCGCAAACGAGAGGCCGTCAAGTTCAACGTTGGGCTGCCGGTTATCATTGATATGTATCTGTCCGGTCTTAGGGTCCCGGAACGTTATCCCGTCGATGCCGTTCAGCGGGAAATCATTGCTGATGGTGTCCACCAGCCGTTGCAAGCTGATTTCACCCTCGCCGCGGCAGATGGCATCAATGGACTGGTAGGCCGAAAGGATACCGACATCTTCATAAGAGACATGTTCTCCTCCCAAGACAATAAAGGGCTTCTCTTCGGCGAACTGATAGAGACGCTGGCTGATTCGCAGGGCGGACTGGAGCGTGACGTAGTTGACGCTGAAAGCCGCCAGGGTAAACCGGCCTTTGATGATTTTGGTCACCATCTCGTGTTCGGTCAGGCCGTCCACCCGCAGGTCGAAAAGTTCGACACTGTATCCGGCCGAGCGCAGCTGCGCCGCCATTAACCCTAACGCCAGATTCTCATAATGCCCGTAAAGTTCCCGCATCCCCGCGGTCTCAGTTTCCGGATTAATCAGAGCGATCCGCATTTTCTACTCCTCTTATAACAGCAATAAAATGCCAAGAGTTTGGCACTTTATGAATGAAATAGACGTCGCCAAGCCTCTAAAACAGGGATATTATCCCTTGACGATTCGCTTGTTTCATAGAATGTGAAGAGCCAACATGCGTACATATTCTGCCAATAAAGAACACCATGTCGTTGCCGTGGCCTACGATCGGTTGCGTACCTTTGAATTCGGCTGCGTGGTTGAGTTTTTTGCCGTGCAGCGTCCCGAGCTGAATGTCGACTGGTATCGCTTCACGGTATGCACGGCGGAAGGACACCGCATCCATGCCGTCGGCGGTTTGGTGATGGAAATTGAGCATGGTTTGGAAATATTGGAAACAGCGGACACGATTGTGATCCCCGCCTGGCGCGATCTTAATGAAGCGCCGCCCGAAGCTCTATTACAAAGCCTGCGCGACGCCTATCGACGGGGGGCAAGAATATGCAGTATTTGCACCGGGGTTTTTGTACTGGCGGCGGCGGGACTACTCCATGGCAAAAGCGTTACCACCCATTGGCATCATGCGCGCCTGCTGGCGCAACGCTATCCCGATACCATCGTTTTGCCTTCGGCATTGTATGTGGATGAAGGGCAGATAATCACCTCCGCCGGCTCCGCCGCGGGATTGGATATGCTGTTGCACTTGGTGAAATCCGATTACGGCCACCGGGTGGCGAATATGGTGGCCCAGCGGTTGGTGATTTCTTTTCATCGCGAAGGCCGTCAGCAGCAGTTGCCTAAAACCAAGGCGGTGGAAAAAGGTGAAAATCGGATTGCCAGCCTGGTGGATTGGCTGAGGGCCAATCTTGCCTTGACCCATACCGTGTCATCCCTGGCGAAACGGGCCATGATGTCCGAGCGGACCTTGCAGCGCCATTTTCAGGAAACGATGGGCTTACCCATTATGCAATGGCTGGCGTTGTGCCGGCTGGAGTACGCCAAGGAATTATTGAGCAACGGATCCTTTTCCATTGCCAGGATTGCGGAAGTTTCCGGACACACGTCGGAGGCGACGCTGCGTCACCAGTTCAGAACCCATGAGAAACTCTCCCCCACGGCATTTCGCCGGCAGGTCCTGCACGGGGAGCACGCCGACGCCCTATAACTTTGGGCCGCTACCCCTTTTGCGCTTAACTTTTGCGTTTAACTTTTGCGTTTAACTTTTCCGTTTAACTACAGCGGACCTACAGCGACGGCGCTGCCGCCGGTTCGGCAAACCGCGATGTGCCTCTGCTGATTCAACCGATGGTCCGTACCGGCCGGCCCCCGTGCCAGGCCTGGATATCTTCAATCATCTGGCTGAAAAAGATGCGGTAATCCTCCTGGGTAACGTAACCGATATGCGGCGTAGCCAGCACATTGTCCATCCGCCGGAACGGATGATCCCTCGGCAGGGGCTCCTGATCGAACACATCCAGGGCCGCGCCGGTGATATGATGCTGTTGCAGGGCTGCGATCAGCGCCGCTTCATCTACCAGCGGCCCGCGCGAGGTGTTAACCAGGTAGGCGGAGGGCTTCATAAGGGCAATTGAAGACGCATCCACAATGCCCCGGCTGCGCTCGCTGAGGACCAAATGTATGGATAACACATCCGATCGCCGGAACAACTCCTGTTTGGTGACATAAGACACGTCGTGCTGTTCCGCCGCCTCGGCGGTGAGGTTTTCGCTCCAGCCAATCACCCGCATTCCGAAAGCCCGGGCATAACCGGCTACCCGTTGCCCGATTTTACCCAAGCCGAGAATACCCAGCGTCTTGCCGTATAATCCGCTGCCCAGGCCCACCTGCCATCCCCCGCGCTTCAGGGAACCCGCTTCGTCCGCCAGATTACGCGTCACGGCCATAATCAGCGCCCAGGTTAATTCGGCCGCCGCATGCTTTCCGCTCTCGGTGCCACATACCAGGATACCCGACTTCGCCGCGGCTTCCATATCAATGGCCGCATTGCGCATGCCGCTGGTCAACAGCAATTTCAGCCTGGGTAACCGGGTCAATAAATCCTTATCAAACCGGCTGCGTTCCCGCATCAGGCAGATAACATCATAGGATTGCAACCGCTCCGCCATTTGCGCCGGAGCCGCCGGATAATCATGGAGAAAAGAGACCGACCCCATGGACTGTAAAACCGACCAATCCACAGCCTGCTCGGCTACGGATTGCCAATCGTCAATTACCGCGATGCGTATGGGTAGCTGTTTATTCAATGTGATCACCTTGAGACAATTCCGGATGAGTCAGAGTACAGGGATCTGAAAAGAGGTTGCCACTCATTCTGTCAGGCACTGTGTTAAATTTTGTTTCTTTTACACTTTCGTCATGGGGTCTTTGAGGACAGGAGAATATTCAGACAGCATGATTTATCCTGTAACAGCTTTCGGCCTTAGGCCGCTAGAGCGTCAATGAGAATTTACTGACGCTTTGCCGCAATCGCTGGGAATGGGAAATCAGCGAATCGGAGGCCTGGGCGCTGGCAACCGTCAACGAATGGCTTTGGTGTATTTGATCGTTAAGACGTTTAATCTCCCCGGCGATGGTATTAACCTGATGACTCTGCTGATTGGCGTTCTGTTGTAATTCTCCCAACAAGACCGCCACCCCCCGCACCGACTTGATAATATCCAGATAAAAGGCATCCAGTGCCTTAACTCGGCTGAAACCGCTGTCGATGTGTTTATGGGTGGAATGAATCAGATGGTCAATTTCTCGCGTGGAGCTGCCGCTTTTTTGCGACAATAACCCAATCTCTTTCGCCACCACGGAAAAACTGCGGCCATACAGACCGGCATGGGCCGATTCGATGGCGGCATTGAGCGCCAGAAGCTTGGTTTGCATGGAGATCCCTTCCAGCAGGGTGATAATACCGGCGATCTT
The DNA here is from genome assembly GCF_018449575.1 of Sodalis sp. dw_96. Taxonomy (GTDB): domain Bacteria; phylum Pseudomonadota; class Gammaproteobacteria; order Enterobacterales; family Enterobacteriaceae; genus Acerihabitans. Next base: position 176,733 of record NZ_JAAVUT010000004.1, read on the forward strand.
TTCAGACTCAGCCACAATTTCATGCATTTTACGGTCGACTTCCGTGACCATTTCGCCACAATGCCGGGTTAAGGCTTCCGCATCGTTCATCTGTTTGGTGGCGTTGCCGGCGAAACGGGCTCCGTTATCCACGTCTTGCGCAACGCTGTTCAATTTGACGCTGATGGCGTCGAAGGCGGCCATCTGCTGTTGATTTTGCCGGCTATAGCCCTGGTTATGCTGGGCAATATCATCGGCGCTTTGCATGACCAAAGAAGATATTTCGTTGATTTCCCGAATGATGTGCCGCAAACCCTGCTGCATCCGATCGATACCCTGATTAAGCCAGTGAATTTCACGGGATTGCCAGCGCGAGGCGGGTAACGCATGGCCGATATTGCCGGTGGCGATTTGCGCCAGATGACGCAAGGCGCGATTAAGCGGCGTCACCACCGCATAGGATAATACCAGGCAGGCTAAGATTAATAAGCCCATCAATAACGCCGAAATGCTCAGCGAGATATTACGGTTATGGGTCAATGAACTCAGCATGGTTTGGTTAAAACGCTCGGCATCGGCGTTATCCTGCTGCAGCCATTGATAAAACAGGTCGTTGAATTGTTCCTGGAAGGCCTGGATCGGCACCATAAAAAACGAGTCGATATTATCGGTCCTTAGACCCTTTAACTGCTCGTGAAGCCCGTCGAATACCATGGCAAAGCTCTGTTGCAGCGCGCTGTCATCCTGTCCGGAGCTCAGTTTCTGATAGGAAGAATAAAAGCCCTGCGCGGCTTTGAGGGATGCGTCGGCACTGTCCGCCAGGGCATTCCAGCTGCCTACCGAACCGCTTTGCTTATCCTGCATGTAATAGATGCCGGCGCGGTTGATGTTATCACTGGCGGTTAAAAGCTCTATCCTGGATTTGTTCAATAAAGACTGGCGTTCTGTCATCATGCGGGCGGTGGTGACATTCGTCGTGGTTTGCGTCACCAGCCGGGTTAATAACGCAATGGATGCGCACTGCAGCAAGCAAAATACCAGGGTAAAAAGGATAAAACCGCCTCGTAGGCTGGTCATCCATCCCGGCAGCGACAGCCGGCGAAACCGCAGGATTTTAGGCCAGTAAATCGCCGGTTTGATAATAGACATCTTTTTATCCGCGCTAAATAAAAAGCAGTATTCGATCACTTTATTTCAGAAACGTTACAGCCGGACAGACCGCGACGCATAAAGATCATTAGCTCGTCCTAAGTCAAATAGCCGGAATGATATACCCGCCATACTTCAGGCCGCAGGGGCGTCGCCGCTTTCCCGCAACCCGAATTATTCAAGTTATAGCGTGGTCACAAGATTAAAAGGTTTCCCAATTTTCCGTTGAGTGTTCCCGCCCCGGCGAGGCGGTCAGCGGCGACAACAGGGTCTTTTCCAGCTTGTCACCCGACGGTAGCGCGCTGTTGACACTTTTTTCCCCGGCGGGCAGGTGGAATATGGCCACGGTTTCAGTCAAAAGACGAGCCTGCTCTTCAAGCGAGGCCGCCGCCGCCGCGGATTCCTGAACCAGCGCCGCATTTTGCTGAGTAACGCTGTCCATTTCCGATACTGCTTGCCCCACCTGACTGATGCCCCTGCTCTGCTCATCGGAAGCCGATGAAATTTCCCCCATAAGATCGGTGACTTTGGTCACCGCCTTAACGACATTGTGCATGGTTTCTCCGGCGCGGGAGGCCTGAACCGAACCGGTATTTACCCGTTCAACCGACTCGGCAATCAATCCCTCGATTTCCTTTGCCGCCTGTGCGCTGCGCTGGGCCAGACTGCGCACCTCTCCCGCCACCACGGCGAAACCACGGCCCTGCTCGCCGGCTCTCGCCGCTTCAACCGCCGCGTTCAATGCCAGGATATTGGTCTGGAAAGCGATGCCGTTGATCACCCCGGTGATATCGGCGATTTTTTTCGAACTGGTGCTGATGCTGCTCATGGTTTCCACCACTTCATCCACAATCGCTCCGCCTTTTTTAGCGGTATCAGAGGCATCCTGCACCATCTTGTTGGCTTGAAAAACATTTTCGGTATTTTGTTTTACCGTCGCGCTCAGCTGTTCCATGCTGGCGGCGGTTTCCTCCAGGGCGGACGCTTGTTGTTCGGTACGGGATGACAGATCGCTGTTGCCGAGACTGATTTCCCCCGAGCCTTGATAGATAGAGGCTGAACTATCGCGAATAGCCGTTACCGTCCGGATCAGGCTTTGCTGCATGTTCTGTAAATGGGGAATCAATTGTCCGACATTGTTGCGGCCAAATTCGGCGATAGCCTCGCCAAGATGGCCTTCCGACAGGGTCTCAAGCTGGGATGCAATACGCCCCAGGGGTTTAATCATGAAATTGATCAGATAACGGTCCGTGAGCAGCAGGATGACAACACCGGCAATCAGAGCGCCAATCAGGCTTTTCCGGCTCAAATCCACCAGAGAATAAACCTGTTTAACCGAGGCATCCGACCGGGTCTGCTGTTTGAAGTTCTCGGCGGCGGCGCCAAACGCCACGCTGAACGGCGGATATTGTGTCCGGAATAATTGACGGAATTGATCCATCTGTTTGGCCTGTGCCGCGCGGAACATGGGATCAAGCGCTTGATCAATCAGCGCCGTCCATTTATCAATCATGGCTTTGGTGACGGCGGGATCGCTCGCCGTATGCTGGCTGGCTTTGAAGGAGGCAAGGGCATCTCTGGCGCCCTGAAAGGAATCCACCGCCGATGCCATTATTTTATCCGCATCCGCCGCTTGCCCGGTTTGTACAAAATCCATCGCTCTGGCGAGCCGCGTCACGGTACGGAAGTACTGATCGTTGCCGCGACTTATGATGTCGATATCGGACTTTTGCTCTTCACTGGTGGCTAAAAACTGAGTTACCTGATTTAAGGAAGAGAGGGTAAACGCAGAAACCCCACCCCATAAAATCAAAAAAAAACCAAGCGTAATTAGTAGGATAACCCTGATACTGGTATTTTTAAGTAAGCTCATGGTAATGCTCCTGTCCATTATATCTATGCTGACTTCTGCGCATTGTGTGAAAAGGCGTGCAGGATGTTAAAACATAAATTTTTTAATTTTCGATTAAACATATTCTCGGTTGTAGGTGTATAAGAGAATTGTCCTCATATTTATCCAGTGAAATATCAGATATTTTTCCGCACACGGTAAAACGATTTACTGATATAAAATCCTTATCGACCGATATGGCGGAAACTTTATGGCTCAGTAGGAAAAAAGGGATCAAAAACAGATGGTTAGGTTATGCAGGAGATTCAAGAAATCCCAGCTTCTTATTGCGTAAAATCTGTAAATTTTTCATCCTTCGGTCGCCACACTTCACTCATGGCATTAATAAACAAGGAATTTAATCAGCGATTTTCAAGATGCCCGCTGTTTTTGTTCTCTTTTCTTTCATACATCCATTTTATTTCTGTCCGTTAAAGTTATAATCAGGGCGTTACGGCCGGAATATAGGCTAACGATGATGACCGAACCATTCGAGCGTCCTATAACCCAAATCCTATAAAGAGTAACCTGTAATACGGTCGCCCGGCCGCCGTCATTTTCCTGACCATCGTACTTGATTATCGCATTTAGCCAACCCCCTGCCCAAGCTGCGGGAAGCAACCAAATATCAGGTATTGAAATATCCAGGTGGCCTTAAAATAAAGCTTATGCATTGCTGGTAATGGGCTGAAAATACAAAACAGGGCTAAGTTACTCTCTGTTACCGAGGGATAAACCACATATCTAAAGAATATTAATCCAAATTCAACCGTTATGATTAATGAGTATGCCGATGATGGGAATCGGGGAAATGCGGGTGGGTATGCACTAACGGCGGATGGTAATGGGGATGCCGGTGTCGGCCGGACGACATCTCCGATGCGGGATGGGAATGCTGGTGATGCTCATCATGGCTGTGCTCATGGTCATGCAGCAATGCCTCATGGCCATGTTCATGACGATGGCGTTCGGTAAGGTGCAGCCACAGGCCCAGCGCCATCAACATACCGGCGGCAATCATTCGGAAGGTGACGGGATCGCCCATGATGATAGCCAGCAGCACACCGATAAACGGCGCCACGGAAAAATAGGCTCCGGTTCTCGCGGTACCGAGATGCCGCAGGGCAATGATAAATAACGTCAGACTGACGCCGTAGGCCAGAAATCCTACTGTCAGCGCCACCAGGAGATAAGGCCAGGAAGGCAAGGTCATCCCCACCGCAAACGCCAGGCACAAATTCACCGCGCCGGCCACCAGGCCCTTGATGGCGGCAAGCCAGCCGGCATCGGTTAACGAGACTTTACGGGTCAGATTATTATCCATGGCCCAGGCAAAACAGGCGCCCATTATTGCCAATACCGGCCATATACCGGCAAAATGCGCGCCGCCCGGCCAACTCAATACCAGTGTGCCGCCGATGATGGCAGCCATGCCCAGCGCAATACGCCCATCGACATTTTCCTTGAAGGCAAACCATGCCAGCAACGCGGTAAATACCCCTTCGGCGTTGAGCAGCAATGAGGCGCCGGAAGCGGGCATGGCGTTGAGCCCGGCCATCAGCAAGACCGGGGCGATGACGCCTCCCGCCGCGATGGCGCCGGCAAGCCACGGCAGGTCGCGGCGTGACGGCCTGGCCGGCGGTAAACGGCGCAGCCGGCGATAGAGAAACAATCCCAGCCCGGAGCCTAAATAAAGCAGTGCCGCCAGCAGCCAGGGATTGATACCGTTCAGTAAAATTTTCGCCACGGGTGTCCCTGCGCCAAACAGCAAGGCGGCGCCCAGTGCCGCGAGCACGCCGGGTTGACGCAATCCTTCTTTTACCTTCATTCGGGCGCTCCTGTCCGCAGACAAAAACAAAGATGAATTTTACTCCATGACCCGGCTAAATAAGACAGCGGGCTACGGGTATAGTATGTTGAAGGCATTCACCTGCATAGAGGGCCTGATTGAGAATAGGGAAGATTGGCCGGAAGCGTGCTAATGGGAGGAGCGCTTGCCGTTGCTGTTTATCAGCCACACGCCAAATAAAATGCAGGCGACACCCAGAGTTTTCAGGAGGGTGGCCGATTCATTGAACCACGGCAGCAAAACAGCGGCGAAGTATACCAGCGCATAACTGATACTGATTAACGGATAGGCCGCGCTCAGCGGCAGATAGAGCAACGCATAAAACCAGCACAGCATGGATAAGGCATAGCCCAGAATGCCGCCGGCCACCGCCAGCAACGGCGTCCCGTACTGGGCAACCAGTCCCGGAGTAATGAGATTCAACGGCAGCAACGGGATTTGCGCCATACCCCATTTCATCAGCAATTGCGCCGCCGTCACTAACAAAACGCTGGCCGCCGCCCAGGCTAATCCTTTCATATATTCAGGCTCATTAATGCTATACCTAGTATAATGGATGCCACACCATACCAGTGGCGAAGGGTGATTCGCTCATGAAAAAACCAGTGGGCGCAGAGGGTAACCAGAACAAAGTTCAGACTGAGCATGGGATAAGCCTGGCTCAGCGGCAATCGTTGCAACACGTTCAGCCATACCGCCATGGCTATAATCAACAGAAGCAGCGCCGCCCCCAGCCAAACCAGGGCCGTCCGACGACGATGTTCCGGCAGCCGGCGGCGCTGCCAGCGCAGAGCGGCCTGCTTTTGGCACAATTGACCGCCACAGGTCAGCAGGCTTGCCAGCAACACCATAAGATAACCGGTCATGGCCGTTGCCGGTAAAAATACAATGCCAGCCAATTTTGCCGCCGTACGGCGTCGGCGTCGGGGAGGTTGCGGATATAAGACTGATCGTCGTCCAGCCGCAGCAGCAAGGCGACATTGCCGTGCCGCCTGGCCTGCGACAACCAGTCGGGAAAATCCGCCTCGCTGACAAAATGTCCCTGTGCATCGGGATAAGCCAGTCCGTAACTCAATTCACCTTTGTCCCGGTATATTTCGATATCGCTGCGCTTGAGTTCCCATGCCAGGGTGGTAGCCACACCTACGTTGTTGCTCAATAGGTAGCCGTCGTGATTCAACAGATCGGCGTTCGCCCGGATAAAATGTTGCGGCTGTTTATTATTGACTGTATTTTGCGGAATAACATAGCCCACCAGTAATGCGAGCAGCAGCGGGCAGGCCGCGGCCCATGCAAAGCGTTGCCCGCCGCGACGGCCGGATAAAGCCGCGAACAATACCCAGCCGGCAAAGGCGATGACGCCGATAATAATTTTCGGCCACTCCTGCCGGTTATACAGTGAATGCGGTGATAACAGACCGAAACCCATGACAACCACTACCGCGATGCACAGCGCGCCGAAAACAATATTGATGGCAGCATTCAGCCGGAAAACGCCATGGCGGAACGCCGCGGCGCAGTCAACGGCGTAAGCGGCCATCAGCAGCGCCAGTGGCGCCATACAGGATAAAATATAGGTCGGCAATTTCCCTTTGGCGATGCTGAAAAACAGTAGCGGCATCACTACCCAGGACAGCAGGAAAAACAGCTCGGGCCGGGCACGGCGTTCAATCCAGCCCTTTCGCAGCGATCCCGGCAGCAGCGCCAGCCAGGGCAAGCTTCCGGCCATGATCACCGGTAAATAATACCAGAACGGCGCCCTGTGCTGCGCGTTTGCCTCGGCAAAACGCTTGATGTGCTCTACCCAGAAAAAATAGTGCCAAAAATCCGGTTCCCGGCGCGCAATGACCAGTGCCCAGGGCAGGCAAAGCAGCACCGCGGCAATCACCGCCGCCGGGCCATAGATCAGCAGTTCCCGAAAACGGCGCTGCCGGATGGCTATGGGCAGCACGGCAATCACCGGTACCGCCAGCGCCAGGAACCCCTTGGTCATAACGCCCATGGCGCAGGCCAATCCCAGCAAAACATACGCGGCCAATTTTTTTCCCGGACGCTCGCTACGCCATGCCAGGTAAAAACTGGCCATGGCCGCCGTCAGCCACAGGGCGATCATCGGATCCAACACGTTATAGGTGCCGATGCCGAACACGAGTGTCATGGAAAGAAAAATCAACGCGGCAAGCCACGCCGTGCGGCGTTGCCGCCACATCATCATTGCCAGGGCAAAGACCAATAGCGCGGTAATGCCGCTGCTGAACGCCGCCCCGAAACGAACGGCGAAATTCGTGTCGCCGAACAGCCACTGGCTGATATTGTTAAACCAATATCCCGCCACCGGCTTTTCGAAATAACGCAGCCCGAGCAAATGCGGCACCACCCAGTCGCCGCGCTGCAACATCTCCCGGCTGATCTCGGCATAGCGGGTTTCATCGGGCTGCCATAACAAGCGGCCGTTCAGCGGCAGAAGATAAAGCAAAACAAAATAAAGGGCTACGCCGAAGCCGAGGGCGCGGGAGCTGTTCCACGGCTTCATTGATTGTCACCCGCGGCGGCCTGACACCCCAGCCAGCCCTCCCGCCCCGGGAACGGCGCCCGAACCACGCGCCCCAGCGGCAATGAGTCGATATCCGTCGGCAATAAGGCGCTCAAAGGACAAAAGCGAATGTCCTGTTGCTGTGCCCGTTGCAAAAACTGTTCAAACATCATCGACTGCGACCGGCCTTCCACTTCGGTGTGGATGGTGTAAACCGCCGTGCCGGTGTCTTTGTTGATTAAATCGAGCATATAGTCGTTATAACCATTCAACTGTATTTCACGCCCGATCACTTCATCGAAGGTCGGTAGCGTTACCGGGATCTGCACGGTACCGATACGATTATCCCCCAGCAGCGGCCTGAAGGGATGCGTTCCACGGCAGTCGCTGTTATAGCGGAAGCCAAATTGCTGTTTTGCCTCCAGCACCCGCCCATCGGCGCGCCATCCCGCCGCCGCGGAGCAGGTCACCGGCCGGCCGGTGACGGCCTGCAGCGCCTCCACGCCGAGCCGGATCTGTCGCTCCAGTTCGGTGACCGGCCAACGTCCCGCCTTCGCCTGCCAGCCTTGATGATCCCAGGCATGCAAACCTACTTCATGCCCGGCGTCGGCGGTTTGCGCCATGAGAGGACCCAGCGAGCGGGAGATATTCCTGCCCGGCCAGGCGGTACCGGCCAGCAAAATGTCCCAGCCATAGAGGGATGCCGCTTTGGAATGCAGCATTTTCAACAAAAACCGTGGATAGATCAGACGCCAAAGATGGCGGCCCATATTGTCCGGTCCGACGCTGAAAAAGAAGCTGGCGACGATATTATAGTGCTCAAAGAGTTCCAACAGACGCGGCACCCCGTCACGGGTGCCGCTGAAGGTATCCACGTCGACCCGCAATCCGACCCGTTTCACCCTGGATTTCCCGCACAAACGGTACTGCGCAGGAAGAAGTCCAGGGTATCGTCAACGGTCTGCTCCATGGCAATGGACGGCTGCCAGCTCAACAGCCGACGGGCATTTTCTATGCTGGGTTTACGATGCTCAACGTCCTGGTAGCCCTGGCCGTAATAGCTTTTGCTTTCAACATTTTTAAAACCGGCAAAAGGCGGAAAACGATCGCGCAACGGGTGGCGTTCAAAGCTGACCAGCAGCATTTCCGCCAGTTCACGGATACTGGCCTCGTTGGCGGGATTGCCGATATTCACAATCTGTCCGTCGCAGCGTCCGTCCCGGTTCTCAATAATGCGATAAAGGGCTTCTATCCCGTCGTTGATATCGGTGAAGCAGCGTTTTTGCTCTCCGCCGTCCACCAGCTTGATGGGCGAGCCTTCCACCAGGTTAAGAATCAGCTGGGTAATGGCCCGTGAACTGCCGATACGGGCGGCATCAAGGTTATCCAGTCGCGGACCCATCCAGTTGAATGGACGAAAGAGGGTGAATTTCAAATTCTCTTTGGCGCCGTAAGCCCAAATCACCCGATCCAGCAATTGTTTGGAAACCGAGTAGATCCAGCGCTGTTTATTTATGGGTCCGACGATAAGACGAGAGCTGTCTTCGTTAAACTCCGGATCGTCGCACATGCCGTACACTTCCGACGTTGAAGGAAAAATAATGCGCTTGTGATACTTTACGCAGTCACGAACGATTTTCAGGTTCTCTTCAAAATCCAGCTCAAACACCCGCAATGGGTTTCGGGTATATTCGATGGGCGTGGCGATAGCCACCAGCGGCAATACCACATCACATTTCTTGATATGGTATTCAACCCATTCGGAATGAATACTGATATCCCCTTCAACAAAATGAAAGTGCGGGTTATCCAGGAAACGTTCAATGGCATCCGAACCGATATCCAGCCCGTAAATATCATAACGATCTTCCCGCAGCAGGCGTTCAGTAAGGTGGTTGCCGATAAAACCATTCACGCCGAGAATCAACACCCGGGTCCTGCGCCGCTGCGCCGTGGTGGGCTTGGCCGCCAGACGCACGCCGGCCATGATGCCCATCTCCTGGGCCAGGCGATTACCCTGCATATACAGGCCGGTCTCGTCCTGGCCGCTGAGGATAACCAGCGCGCCTTCGCCGCAGGCGATGGTGAGCGGTTCAACGCTAAGCACGGTGCCCGGCTGCTTGTTATGGGCCGTATCCGCTACCCGGGTGCGCCAGATAATCAGTTTTCGCTGGCCGAGATAACTGAAGGCCCCCGGGTAGGGTTCGGTCACCGCCCGTACCAGATTGGCGATTTCCCGCGCCGGCTTATGCCAGAAAATTTCGCCATCCGCCGCGGTACGGCGGCCAAAATAGCTGGCTTCGGCTTCGTTTTGCGGGCTGCCTTTGATATTTCCCCCCTTGATCAGCGGCAGCAAATCATCCAGCAGGGGTTTTGCCGCCCCGCGCAGTTTTGCGTGCAGGCTCAAGGCGGTATCGTTCTCCTCGATGGACAGAATGGTCTGACCCACAATGTCACCGGCATCGGCCTTCTTCACCATACGGTGCAGTGTGATACCGGTCTGGGTTTCGCCATTAACCAACACCCAATTCACCGGCGCGCGTCCGCGGTAGCGCGGCAGCAGTGAACCATGCAGGTTAAAGCCACCTTCGGCCGCCAGGGAGAGGATCTCCTCGCTCAGCATATGGCGATAGTAAAAAGAAAAGATAACGTCAGGCCGCAGCTTACGGATATGCTCCACCCATAACGGATGATTTACGTCGTCCGGCGCATAAACCGGCAAATCCAAATCGGCCCCCAGCCGCGCGACGCTTGAGAAGAATTTATTCTCACCGGGTTCGTCGCTATGGGTAAACACCGCCTGCACGTCATATCCGGCGTCCACCAAGGCTTTTAATCCAATACAGCCGATATCATGGTAAGCAAATACAATAGCTTTCATCATTCATTTTCCTGAGTAGGCGAAGACGGCTGCCGGCCTATCACTTTTTGTACAAAATAACGGGGGCGCGCCCGGACATCGTTGTAGATACGGCCTATATACTCCCCCAATAGCCCCATGCCGACGAACTGAGCGCCAATAAAGGTAAATAGCACGGCGAAAAGGGTAAAAACGCCGTCCGCCGCCCATTTGGGGCCCAAGAGCAGCCGCATGGCGATTAAAATCACCGACAGGGTAAAACCGGAGACGGCAATCACGCTGCCAATCAGGCTTAATAACCGCAACGGCGTGGTGGTCAGGCAGGTGATCAGGTCATACATCAAATTGATCAGTTTCAAAAAGCTGTATTTGGAATCGCCGAATTCACGTTCGGCGTGGCTTACATTGATTTCAGTGGTCCGCCGGGCGAACGAGTTCGCCAGGATGGGGATAAAGGTGCTGCGTTCATGGCAATGCAGCATGGCTTCCACCACCTGACGCCGATAAGCGCGCAGCATACAGCCGTAATCTCCCATGGCTTTACCGGTAGAACGTTGAATCAACAGATTAATCATGCGCGAGGCGGATTTGCGGAACCAGGAATCCTGCCGGTTGGCGCGTACCGAGCCCACCACGTCATAGCCCTCTTCCGCTACGCTCACCAGGCGCGGTATCTCCTCCGGCGGGTTTTGCAGATCCGCGTCCAGGGTGATGACCAAATCGCCGGTCGCCTGGATAAAACCGGCCATAATGGCCGAGTGCTGGCCATAATTGCGATTCAGCAGCACGGCGATGATATCGCTGTCCGGCTGTTCCGCCGCCGCCGCCATAATATCGGCGGAATTATCGCTGCTGCCGTCGTCCACCAGAATAATTTCATAGGGCTGGCGCAATTGACGGCAAGCGGCGGTCGTCCGCTCAATCAGCACCGACAAACTCTCTTGCTCATTAAAAACCGGAATGACGACGGAAACTTTATTGATGGGTTCAACGCGAGGCACAGGGTGGCTCCACTAGAGAAAACAAAGCATTGACCACCAGATCGACATCTTCCTGGGTCATATCGGGAAATAGCGGCAAGGTACACAGGCGCGCCGAGTTCCATTCCGTGTTCGGCAATGACAATCGCGGATAACGTTCGCGGTAGAATTTTTGGGTGTGAACCGCGCGAAAATGCAGACCGGTGCCGATACCCTTGGCCTGCAAGCGTTCCATCAGCTGGTCCCGGTCCAGTCCGCAGCGTGCGGGATCGACCCGGATCATAAACAGATGCCATGCGTGTTCGTGGGCATAGCCGGGCAGTCCCAGCGGCAGGAAGGGCGAATCCCCGAGCCGCCGGCGATAATGTTCCGCCAACTGCATGCGTCGGGCGTTCATTTCAGGCAGACGGGCCAATTGCACCACGGCGATAGCCGCGTGGATATCCGAAAGATTATATTTAAAGCCGGGCTCCACCACTTCTGCCTGGGGTTTGCGCCCCAGTTGATGGCGATCGAACGCATCAACGCCCAGGCCATGAAATTTCAATCTGCGCACCCGTTCGGCCAATTTATCGTCGTCGGTGGCAATCAGGCCGCCTTCGGCGCATGTCATATTTTTGATGGCATGAAAAGAGAAAATCGCGGTCCCCCGTGCGCCTATCCACTCGTCTTTATAACGGGCGCCCACGGCATGGGCGGCGTCTTCAATGAGCGGAATACCGTGGCGCAGGGCAACGGCGCGCAGCGGGTCCAAATCGAGAGGCGCGCCGGCGTAATGCACCGGAACGATTGCTTTGGTCTTGGAAGTGATGGCTTTTTCCACCGCGACGGCATCCACCATCAGCGTCTCGCGGTCAACATCGATCATCACCGGCCGGGCGCCAAGCAGTTCGATCATATTTGCCGTGGAGACCCAGGTTTGGGAGGGAGTGATGACTTCATCGCCGGGGCCGATGCCAAGCGCCATCAGGGCAATATGCATGCCGGCGGTTGCCGAACTGACGGCGATGGCGTGCCGGCAGCCGAAGGCCGCGCTGAAGTCGATTTCCAATTGCCGGTTCTGCGGCCCGGTGGTAATCCAGCCCGACCGCAACACCCGCTCAACGGCGTTTATCTCGTCTTCGCCGATGGACGGACGGGAGAAAGGCAGAAGGAGATCCATATTCAATACCACATAAATGAATTCATTATGGCAATAATTATAATCCTTGTTTATTAAACGAAGATTAAATTTCATGGGAATAAGTGCACCCTTTGTGGGCTAAAAATAAGCGTTTATGATGAAATTCAGCTTATTTCATGAGCATTAATTAGCAAAATGCGCACTTTTACGTGATAAATCAAACCTAAACACTTCGTTTAACTGTATCGTTGTATTTTAATAGGTAAATATTATTTTTTGCCATGGAGGTTATTTTACATAATACGCCTGTCACGTTTATCTGAGAAAAATTTAAAAATTGAATGGCAAAACTGCGAGGGGATTGGCATTGTCATGTTGTCCCCGAGGGGGGTATTATTAATTAATCCTTAAGAAAGACCTTTAGTAACGAACGTCATTATTCTTTCTTTTACCCATAATTAACACTATTTTTACCATCGTCACCTCCCGCCCGGCAACGCTGATTGGAAAGATGAATTATCAACGTTATTGGCCGTGGGAAAAATCCCCGCGATGTTCTTTGATCCAGGCGATCGCCGTTCTTGCCGGCCGGTGGTTCAGATCAAACAGGTCCGCGCTTGTGTCGGCATAAAACCCGTGACGAATCAGATTATCTTGCTCAAGCAGCGCGTCAATACGCGGTGTAAGCAGGCCGGCCTGTTGGTATATTGTCCGCTGTTCATCCTCTCCGCGGTGATGGTACCTGACCCGGCGAGACAGGTTTTCCGCCAGGTAATCGGCAATATACCCCATGGTTACCGCCGCGGGGCCGTTAAGATGATAAATTTTGCCCCCGTGACCCTCGGCGCCTTCCAATAATATCCGTGCCACGGCGGACACGACGTCGCGCAAATCCACCAGCGCCGCCTGGCCGGAGCTGGCGGTACCGCCCCATAATCCTGGCGGCACAAACTGCGCCGCCACGGCGAAAACGGCGTCCAGCGATAGAGCCGGATGTATCCGGGTGGTCGTAACGCCTTGGGCGGCGAGGTGGATATCGGTTTCACTCTGCCAAAGCCGCGCCGATTGCCCAACGCATCCGCCCCCTTCCGACAGGTTAACCAGATAAGGCACTTCCGCCCGCACCGCCGCGTCAATCAGGGCAAGATCGTAGCGAGACGGCCGTTCCCGGTCCCCGCCGGCCAAAAAAGCCCGATCGGTATCCTGGAAGGCAACCCGTAACGACAAGGGATCTTCCAAATGGATAGCCATATATTCAACGTTTCCCCGGTCGTAATTCTCCCGCGCCCGAAGGGGATTCTCCGTCAGCACCCGCACCCTGACCCCTTGCCCGGCCAATGCGCCGGCCAGTTTATCCACCGCCGCCCATGTACCGCCCGCAATGGTTACCCTGATCATGGGGAAAACTCCTTATGCCTTGAAGAGCGCCATCGCGTCGGATAGCGAACCGCACCTACAGCACCGCGGCCGGTAATGGCCGACGTTTACCCGGCGCGGCAAAGCGAAATAATATGAATATTATCACTAAAATAGCGAAATTACCGGCAGCGGAGGGAAATGGCCGCGATCAAGCCGAGGGAGGTGGCGGGAAAAGGGTGCCGAATATCAATAGAAAAAGCGCTTTCATTTGGCTGCGATCCACATGCTGCTGCTGCTGATGGGTTAGCATACGCAGTGCCGTGCCTTCACTCAGCACCGCCATCATCTCGGATAAAGCCGCGATGCGCCCGGCATCCAGGTGGGGATAAACCTGTTTCATCATCTCGCAGCCCTGGTGAAAAAGATGGGCATCGGCCTCGCATAATATCTTCTCCACCTGGATATTCCGGGTGGCTTCGGCGGCGATTTCCAGCATCAGCGCCTGGTTGATTTCCGCGTCCTCGCCATCCAATAACCGCTGATTGGCCAATTCGTCGGCCACCAGGCTTAAATCATTATCATGATCCCACATCAGTTTGATGCGATGTTTAACGATACGCCGAACGATTTCTTCAATAATGGCCTCTTTATTGGTGAAATAACGATAAATCTGCCCCACGCTCAATTTGGACAATGAGGCGATTTCAGCCATGCCCGCCCCATGAAAACCATGCAGTCGGAAGCAAATCCTGGCCGCCGCGATGATTTGATCGCGGCGCTCTTCAATTCGCTGCTGTTTGCTTGAAGAAATCTCGTTTCTATCCATCGTTTTCACAGACTCCGATTGCTGGCATTCGGCACTCGAGGTGCCAATTAGGGTGCCGATAAAATGGATCCGGTGGCGTTTAGCCAGACATACGCCACCGGTGGGAACGGCGGTGGGGATTATACTGGTCAACCCGTTTGGTCAATAACTCGAGCCGTTATCATTTCCAGCCTCCACCCAGAGCTTTATATAAGGTTATCTGTTGATTTAACAGATCCAATCGGGTGGTAATCTGCGTTTGTTGCGCCTGATAGAGCGCGCGCTGGGCAACCAGGACATTAAGATAATTATCAACTCCCTGACGATAACGTAACTCAGATAAATCATAATTTTGTTTATTTGCCGCGGTATCCAGCGTGCGGGCGTCCAGTTCGTCCTGATAAGTGGATTGTCCCGCCAAGGCATCGGCGACTTCCTTGAACGCCGTTTGAATAGTTTTTTCATAATTCGCCACATCAATCTTTTGCGAGGTCTTGGCCATATCCAGATTGGCGCGGTTTACCCCGCCATCGAAAATAGGCAGACTCAGCGTCGGCACAAATGACCATGCGGCGGTACCGCCCGACAATAAATGACCCAGGCTGCTGCTTGAGGACCCCCCGTTCGTGGTCAGGCTGATGTTGGGGAAAAAGGCCGCCCGCGCCGCGCCGATATTGGCATTGGCCCCTTTAAGGGTATGCTCGGCGGCGATAATGTCCGGACGGCGCGTTAATAAATCGGATGGCAAACCGGCGGGGGTGGACGGGAAATGCCAATCCTTGTCAAGGCGGGCATGCTCCGTCAGTCCGGCGGGGAGTTCGGTACCCACCAATAGCCGCAATGCATCCATATCCTGGCGCACCTGGCGAGAATATTTCGCCACATCGGCCTGGGCGCTGCGCACCGGGCTCTCCGCCTGGGCCAGATCCTGCGCTGTGCTTACGCCCGCATCATAGCTGCGCTTGGTCAAATCATAGGATCGCTGCTGGCTGTCGGCGGTATGTTGCGCCAGCATCAATAATTCATTATCCGAACACAGCGTCAGATAACCCTCGGCGACTTCTGAAACCAGGCTGATTTGCGTCGCCCGTTGGGTCGCCTCGGTGGACAGATAGTTTTCCAGTCCCTGATCCCGCAGGCTGCGTAAACGGCCGAAGAAATCCACCTCCCATGAGGTGACTCCCAGGCTGGCGTCGTATTGATGGTAGGTCACCGGACCGGTGCTCTGGGTGGAATAGAGATTGCCGGGCAGATGCTGCGAGGTTTGACTGGCGGTGGCATCCACAGTGGGCAAGATGGCGGCGCGATCGATATGAAACTGCGCCCGCGCCGTTTCGACATTCAGCAAGGCAACCCGCAAATCGCGGTTATTGGCCAACGCCAGTCCAATAAGCCGGTTGATGGCCGGATCGTTGAAAAACGTTTTCCAGCCGATATCCGCCCCGGTCGCGCTACCCGCCCCATTCTGGCCGGCGACGTTCCAGGAAGCGGCTACCGGCATGGCGGGTCGGTGATATTCCGGTTGCAGCGTGCAGCCGGCAAGAGCCAGGAAAATCATGGCCGGCAATAAGGCCGTCACCGGATAAAATTTATTCATGTTCGCTTGCCTCGGATGGCGACGGTTTAATTATTTTGCCGCTTGATTTATCGGTGAATTTTTTAGTAAATTTTTCGGTAAATAACCCGGCCACAACCACATAGAACATCGGCACGAAAAAAATCGCCAGGAAAGTGGCGGTCAATAAACCGCCCACCACGGCGGTACCGATAGAGTGCTGACTCCCCGATCCGGCACCATGGGAAATCGCTAACGGGAATACCCCCAGCACAAACGCCATGGAGGTCATGATGATGGGACGGATACGCAGTCTGGCTGCCTCGATAGCGGCCTCGGCAAGGTTTCTTCCCTCTTTTTCGTGCAGCTCTTTGGCAAACTCCACAATCAGGATGGCATTTTTCGCCGCCAGGCCGACGGTGGTTAACAGGCCCACCTGGAAAAATACGTCGTTTTCCAATCCGCGCATTAATACCGCGCCGATGGTGCCCAGCACGCCGAGGGGAAGCACCAGCAATACCGAAAACGGAATAGACCAGCTTTCATACAGGGCGGCCAGACAAAGGAAGACCACCAAGACCGAAAGGCTATATAAGGCCGGCGTTTGCGAGCCCGATAACTGCTCTTCATAGGACAATCCATGCCAGGCGACGGTGAATCCCTTAGGCAACTTCGCGGCGATTTCATTTACCGCTTTAACCGCCTCGCCCGAACTTAAACCACTGGCCGGCGAACCCATGATTTCCACCGCCGAGACGCCGTTGAAGCGTTCATACCGCGGCGAGCCGTAAATCCACTTGCCGCCGCCAAAGGCGGAAAACGGCACCATCGTCCCGGCGCTGTTACGGAAATACCATTTGTTAAGATCTTCCGGCGTCACGCGCGACGAGGCGCGGCCCTGGATATAGACCTGTTTGACCCGGTCCTCATACATGAACTGATTGACGTAGGTGGAGCCCCACGCGGCGGATAATGTATCGTTAATATCCTCCAGGCTCAGACCCAGCGCACGGGCCCGCTCATCATCGATTTGCAATTGATATTGCGGCTCATCTTCCATGCCGTTGGGACGCACCGCCGATAGGCGCTTATCCTGCGCCGCCAGCTGCAAAAATTGATTACGGGCCGCCATCAGCGCCTCGTGGCCTTTTGCCGTGGTGTCCTGCAAATAGAAGTCAAAACCGGTGGCGTTGCCCAATTCCATCACCGCCGGCGGAATCAAGGCAAAAGCCTTGGCGTCCTTAAGCGTGGCGAAATGTTGCATAGCGCGGCCGGCCAACGCCTGCACCGATTGACTGCCGCCGGTGCGCTGGCTCCAGTCTTTAAGCTTCACGAAGGCCATGGCGCTGTTCTGGCCGCGGCCGGAAAAGCTGAACCCGTTGGCGGCGAATACCGAGCTCACCGAATCGGATTCCTTGGTCAACAGATAGGTTTCCATATCCAACAATACCTGTTGAGTGCGTTCCGCCGAGGCATTGGACGGCAACGTCACCTGCATCATCATGACGCCCTGATCTTCATCCGGTAAAAATGAGCCGGGCACCCGGGTAAACAAAAAGCCGGTGACCAGCACAATAACCAGGTAAATCAGCATAAAAATGCGGCGGCGGGAAATAACGCCGCCGACGTAGCGGGTGTAATGCAGCGTGCCGGAATCGAATGTGCGATTAAACCAGCCGGAAAATCCCTTGCGGGACGGTTCCGCCGCGGAGGTCCTCAGAATTGTGGCGCACAGCGCCGGCGTAAAAATCAGCGCCATCAGCACCGACAGCGCCATGGCCGACACGATGGTAATGGAAAACTGACGATAAATAATTCCGGTGGAGCCGCTGAAAAAGGCCATGGGCACCAGCACCGCCGCCAGAACCAGCGCAATGCCGAACAGGGCGCCCTGGATTTGCGCCATGGATTTAATGGTCGCCTCCTTCGGACCGAGTTTTTCCTCCGACATGACCCGCTCGACGTTTTCCACCACTACGATGGCATCATCCACCAGCAGGCCGATGGCCAGCACCATGCCGAACATGGTGAGCGTATTGATGGAGTAGCCGCAGGCCGCCAGCACGCCGAACGTCCCCAGCAGCACCACCGGCACCACGAGGGTGGTCACCAGGGTGGCGCGAAGGTTTTGTAAAAACAGCAGCATCACGCAGAACACCAGCGCGATGGCTTCAAACAGGGTTTTCACTACCTCTTCAATGGAGGCGCTGACCACCGGAGAGGTTTCGTAGGGGTATTCCACCTTCACGTTATCCGGCAGCGAGGATTGCAGCTCGGTTATGGTGGCTTTAACCCTTTTGGCGGTATCCAGCACGTTGGCGCCGCTGGCAAGCCGCAACGCCATCCCGGAAGAGGGTTTGCCGTTAAAGGTGGATGAAATGCTGTAATCTTCCGGTCCCAGATCGATATTGGCCACATCCCGTAAACGAACCTGGGAACCGTCGCTATTGACCTTCAGCAAAATATCCTGAAACTGCTCAACGCTTTCAAGTCGGGTCTTGCCGATGATAGTGGCGCTGATTTTTGCATTTCTGATGGTGGGCAATCCCCCCAGCTTACCGGATGAGATTTGCACGTTTTGCTGAGTAATGGCGGTGGTAATATCACTGGGAATCAATGAATATTGATACAGCTTGGCGGGATCGAGCCAAATACGCATCGCATATTCGGAACCCATGACCATAAAGTCCCCCACCCCTTTGGTGCGGGCGACCGGATCCTCCAGTTTAGACACCAGCAAATTGGCCAGGTCGGAATCGCTCAGTTTGCCGTCTTCGGAAATCAGGCTCACCACCATCATAAAGTTGGCCTGATATTTAGCCACACGCAACCCTTGTTCGGTCACTTCGGTAGGTAACTGGGATTCCGCCAGCGACACTTTGTTTTGCACCTGCACCTGGGCGATATCCGGATCGGTGCCCTGATCGAAGGTGACGACGATGCTGGCGCTGCCGTCGCTGTTACTCTGCGATTCGATATAGCGCAGATTGTCCAGCCCGTTCAGCTGTTGTTCAATAACCTGGACCACGGTTTTTTGGGTGGTTTCCGCGCTGGCGCCGGGATAGGTCACGCTGACCGATATTGCCGGCGGCGCGATATTAGGATATTGGTTGATAGAAAGCGAGAGTATGGATAATCCCCCCGCCACCATAATAACAATGGCAATCACCCAGGCAAAAATAGGGCGTTCGATAAAGAACTTCGACATCTGATATCCCCTATTGCGCCGACGGATCGGTCATGGAAGAGCTGTTGCCGCTGACGGCGGCGGTGCCGGACTGATGCTCCCCGGCCTTGACCTTGCTGCCGGCCCGGACGTTTTGCAGACCGTCGATCATCACCTCATCATCAGCCTGTAATCCGCTGGTGACCTGCCACTGGCCATCGGTCATTTCGCCGGTGGTGATAGTACGTTGTTCAACGGTGCTATCCGCTTTCACCACAAAGACATACGGCTTACCTTTCACATCGTGGCTGACCGCTTCCTGCGGGATCAAAATACCTTGCTCCTGCACTCCTTGCTGCAGCACGGCATGGACAAACATCCCCGGCAGTAATTCATTGTGGGGGTTCGGAAACGAGGCGCGCATCGTCACCGAACCGGTGCCTTCATCCACCGTGACTTCGGAAAATTCCAGCGTCCCTTCCTGATCGTAATGACTGCCGTCTTCAAGGATCAGCTGCACCGCGGCGGCATGGTCTCCCGTCGCTTTCAGATGCCCTTGCGCCAGCGCGCGGCGCAGGCGCAATAAGTCCTGCGATGATTCACTGACGTCCACATACATTGGGTTTAATTGCTGGATAGTGGTGAGATAACCGCTTTGTCCGCTGGTCACCAACGCGCCTTCGGTATATATCGATCGGCCTATATGGCCGGAAATCGGCGCGGTGACCCGGGTGTAATTCAAATTGACCCGGGCGGTTTCCAAATCCGCCGCCGCTTCCTTGGCGGTTGCCACCGCATCGTCATATTGCTGGCCGCTGATGGCATGGGCCTGTGACAGCGGTTGGTAACGCCGGACCACCGCATTGGCGTTGTTCAAGGTCGCCTGCGCCTTGTCATAGGCCGCCTGATAAACGGCGGAGTCAATTTGGTAAAGTTGCTGACCCGCCTTCACCTCCGTCCCCTCGGTAAACAGCCTTTTTTGCAAAATGCCGCCGACCTGCGGTCGAACCTCGGCGCCCCGCACCGCCGTGGTTCGACCGGGCAAACTGGTGGATAAGGCTATGGGTTGGGTATGTACCCGTAACACGGTAACCGGAACCGCCGGCTCGGCGGATTGAATATCGGTGGCGGACGGCCGATCGCAGGCGGTAAGCAGCAGGACCATAGTGACAACTATTATTTGATAATGCATAAGCGACTCATGGTTATTGAGAATGATCATTCTCGAAATGAGGCTATTCTATCAGCATGCTTAGGGAGCGAATGGACGGATTCGGTAAAGAATGGTTTCACCGGATGTGCCGGCGCCAGGTAAACCCTCGGCGGCAATCAGGCTTTTTGCGCTATTCGGCAGCTGAATGGCGGACAAAAGAGTTAAAATGTACCTTTATACGCGTGGTGATATCTGAACTGGCGGCCCAGTGGCGCGGTGTTGACTAAACTAATACGTACGACTATATTACTTTTATGGCTAGAGCATCTCATAAAGAAAAAATCCTGACCGTCGGCATGCAGGTTGTTCATGCACATGGTTTTGCCGGTGCGAGCGTGCGCGACATCGTCCAGGCGGCAGGGGTCCCTCAAGGGTCGTTTACCAACCATTTCGCTTCGAAAGAGGCTTTTGGGCTGGAAGTGATCGACCTTTACTTCGCCAATGCCCGCAAGACCATCGACGAGACCCTGCGTAACGACTCCCTTCCGCCATTGCAACGCTTGCGTGCCTATATTGACGCCGGTCTGGCAAGGCTCAATAAAAATAATATGCGCGACGGATGTTTGTTGGGCAATTTTACCGCCGAAGCCAGCGGCTGGAGCGAGTCCATCAGGCTACGATTAAATGAAATCTTCGCTGAAATCCAGCAATCATTGGCCTATTGCCTGCGCGCGGCAATCAAAAGCGGTGAGCTGGATGCCCAACTCGACAGTGAAGAAATGGCGGCATTTATCGTCGCCTCCCTTCAGGGCGCCAATCTGCTGGCGAAAGCCCAGCACAGCCCCGCGCCGGTGGAGCGCTTCAGGGAACTGCTGTTTTCGGCGATATTGCCCGTGGTCCATCCCGCTGAAGCCGTTTTATAACACGCCTTGACCTTCCTCCCGCCAGAGTCGCGGCGGCTATTCCGGTCTGCCCATCGGTGGTGTGGCACACTCGCTTCTGTTGCCGGCTCGCGGTTCCTCTGGCTGTCTTTTTGATTTTGCGGCATGGGATTATCCTTATTTAACCAGCCGTTAGATAAGATAAATTGGATATTTAGCTTGATTCTTAATAAATATTTATGTTTTTCCATCTTTCCATCTCATAAATTTTATATAAATTTGTGTCTATTTTATAAGCATCGATATACAGCGTTTTTTAACCTTTCTCATTGATATCTATCGAAAAAGAGACATTTCAGCGTTTTAAGCCGATTTGCTGCTCTTCATGACAATAGATATAGATATCTTTCCAGGCTCATTTTCATTAAATACAAATCGACCCCTATCTGACCTTACTGAGGATAATCATTGTGTTTACTTACTAGTTTCGTTAGTTAATAATATGCTAAAAGGAAACTTACCAGACAAAATAATGAAATTGACTAAAATTAACAATTATGCCACATGCATCACAGATTAAAACACTATTTTATAAGTACTTTTCCTATTTCTTTTATTGGTTTTCTGTCGGCGAACCGAAGTAATTTCACGTTTTAATTGAACATATAAAATATTATAATATATTGATAATAAAAGGTTTTATGATGAAGTGTTAATTTAATTGATAGATAAGAATATCGATCCAAGCCGCTAAATATGAACAATCAATAAACATTGACCTGGTGCAAATGTTGAAATTTAGCATTGCCTTTAGTAATGTATTTCCTTTATTGTCAAGCAAGTAATTAAGCGTGAGCTGGCTAACAATATCATGCAATACTTTTAATTTACTCATACGAAAGGCTTGTCAAGTTGTACACTGTAGACGTACCTTTTATCCATACCGGCCGCAAATGATCCTATACCGATTTGTTAACAAAAGCTGATGGAAAGCGGTCTTCCTTGAACATGAAGAAAAACTGGAGTGATAAGAACTACTTAGCTCTCTTTTGATCTACCCGGCAGGGTTAATGTTAAATATATACAACTATCAATCCCTACAAAGAGACGGTTAACCAATACAAAAGCGCTGGTTCAAAATGTTAACCAGTTCACAACGGATTGGGTTTACCTTCTTTGCCGCCATCAATACGACAAAGGGATGTGCCGAGTTCTGGCTTAGGCCGGTCTCAGATAATAAGTGTAGGAATATAACAAGAAGGTGTCTACCGACAACGAACAAAATCACCAGGGATTGCAAAGCAGAAAACTCACCTGCTGCCATTATAAATAAATGGCCACATTCAATTGGTTCAAGTTTTTTTTGTTATATACAAAAAATATCTATGAACTCAATATTAAAGTCTTTGCAGCGCCCTGTTTTCTGAACGGAATTAAGACTTTCGTTATGGATATTTTATTTAGCCTTGTCTATAAAATTTGTCGAATCAAAATGAACTGTTTTTAACGTCCTGAAATTTAGTAAGTAACGTTGGAGGTTTAACATGATTCTATTATCTAAAACATTGAGATATTTTATAGTTACCGCACAAGAGCAATCCATAAGAATGGCGGCATTGATTCTCTGCATCACTCCGTCCCCTCTTTGCCGGACGATCAAAATTTTTGAATTGAACCTGGGACACAAATTATTTACTCGAACCAATAACGGATTAAAGTTAACCAGCTATGGCCGAGATCTCTATGCGACGTTACTTCCGTTGTACCAAGAAATTTGCGAAATTGAGAAAAAAGTGATCAAAAAGACTCACCAGATACAAAGTGGAAGATCGAATATCAAAATAGGATTGGATCATCGTGATTATTCGTATTTATCACCTTTTTTCTCGTCACCATTATTTAAAGATGCAAAAAATAATATCTCACTTGAATATTTTCCGCCTGAGGAGACGAATATAGGTGAGACGCTTAATAAAGAATTATGCCAGATATTTTTTACACAAAAAAAGATTCATTGTCCGCCAGGATTATTGCACCAGACTTTGTCAGCTGACGTTATTATGCTGGCGGTTAACAGCGATCTGAAGACCGAAGATTTTACTCAAAACGATCTGTTTATGAATAAAATCTTGGTACAATATGAATCAAATCAGAATGAAGAGATATTTGATGGCATTGAGGAATACATTTCAAAAAATCAACTCAACCCGAAGCGGGTGTTTATACCCGAATTGTATGTTCAGCTCTCTATGATCGAAAAAGGTGACGCCATAGGACTTATGCCTTCGTCGATTATTAATATCATTAACGATCGTAATTTTAAGGTAAAATTCATACCCTTTGATTGTGATAATAAAAAATTGGTTATTGAACGTCATATCTACTATACCCCCGCGTATCAGGAGTTTATAGAGGAAAAAATGTTACCGTTGATCGCTAACCACGATAAGTGCTTAACGGGATAGAATTTTTTTAATTATGGCTAGGACATTTCATTAACAAGTATCACTGGATGATTTTTAGATGGTAAACTCTTTTTTGGCAATGATTATTTGACCCTGATCCAGTGATACTCTCAGATATGCCAATTGGCTATCCGGGAGTCATACGGTCGTTTTCCCTCCTTCCCAATGCTCACTTCAACTTCTCTGCTTTTACCATGATACCTGATGCATGAAGACATGATGCTGGCGATCAACGGCATAAGGCAACCCTTATCTTCTTCAAATAATAATACAAAATTAATATTTATTGATTAGCAAGAGAATTAATTCATATTATTTATATTAATTTTAATATCAACAGGATATCCATAAAAATAATATGGCCATAGACCAGGAAGATGTTTGACAAGCACGGTTTGCATACTGTGATTAGCGACACGCAATAAGCGCCTAAGGCCAATCCCATACTTGACGGTGAGTAGGGATTATCAGATCCCTTTTGTTTACCCTCACCATACCTACGCTCCCCCCTGGGTATTTTCTTCACATCAAAGTCACACTGTCGAAGCCCAACTGCTCTATATCCCTTTCTCGTTGCCACACGAGGGATGGATTTTGATTTATGTGACTGAGGTTAATTACTTTTCGATTTAGACTAGGTATAAAATTTTGTGGAATTGTCAAATGGAATATGGCAATCTCGGTATTATAAAGCACCCACGGGCTATCGTATTTTGAAATAAGATTAGGGCTATTTATGTAACCAGGGGCATCTTATACCGACAATATATTTATTTATTAGATGATACTCATACATTAACCATAAGCGTTAATGAAAAAATGATTTTATAAAAAATATTCAGTGAATACTGAAGGTAACGTATTAACGCGTCCAAACGAAATAGACGGCAGGATAACAACAATGGTTAATTCTCTTAATAATTATTTGCACATATTGCTCTTCCATGCCGCGCAAAATCTCAAAAGAACCGTTAATTCGGTGGGTCGCTTCTCAGCCGATAAATTAAGATTATTTAATCTGATGGTATGGATCACTATTCTTTTCCAACTGTTGTTTCCTCTCAGTATCGCATTTTCACCTGCCATTGCCGCCGCGATAAAGCAACAAACCATTACTGCGAGCGAGCCCTATGTTATCGGTCCAGGAGAAAGCGTGCTCTCGGTAGCGAATAAATATCATCTTACCCTGGATGCGCTCAAAAAAATTAATCAGTTCAGGGCGTTTTCCAGGCCATTCGAACAATTAACCGTCGGGGATGAAATCGACGTTCCGTTGAATGTCGCTGATTTTTCAGGCGTGAATGCGGTGTCTAAAAACCAGGACGCCCTGCCGGACGATATAGACAAAATGTCTATTTTTAGTACCCGGTCTTCCGTGAGCAACGGCAAATCCGCCTTCGACAATAACCTCGTCGGCGCGCCTGCCCCGGCCGATCAAAACGGCGATGCCGCCTCCTCCATGCTCCGCTCCACCGCCACCGGAGAAATCGGCCAGAAAGCCCAGCAATGGCTCAGCCAATTCGGCACTGCCCGGGTCCAGCTGAATGTCGATGATGACTTTCATCTTGACGGCAGCGCACTGGATTTATTGATTCCGCTGTATGACAAACCCCATGAAATGTTTTTTAGCCAGTGGGGGTATCGGAATAAGGATAGTCGCAATACCATTAATATCGGCGCCGGCGCTCGCACTTGGCAAGGGAGCTGGATGTACGGCATGAACGCCTTTTATGACGAGGATATTACCGCCCGTAACCGGCGGCTCGGCATGGGGCTGGAAGCCTGGCGTGATTACCTTAAGTTTTCCGCCAATGGTTATTTCAGGCTGTCCGACTGGCGCGATTCCAGGGATCTGGAAGATTATAATGAACGTCCGGCCAACGGATATGATATTCGCGCCGAAGCCTATTTACCCTCCTACCCCCAATTGGGGGGCAGGCTGATTTTCGAACAATACCGCGGTGATAATGTGGGGCTGTTCGGCCCGGACAATCTGCAAAAAAACCCCTATGCCGTTACCCTCGGCGTTAATTACACCCCTATAAGCCTGGTCACCCTGGGCGTCGATTATCGCCAGGGCAAAGGCGATATGAACGACACCACCTTCAGCCTGCAAATGAACTATCGGCTCGGGGCATCCTTGCAGTCGCAAATCAGCCCCGACAACGTGGCGGCAACCAGGACCCTTGCCGGCAACCGCTACGATCTGGTTGATCGAAATTATGATATCGTCCTTCAGTACCAGAAACAGCAGGTGATTGAACTCAGGCTGCCGGACCATTTATCCGGCTATGAAGGGGACCCTCTCACGGTCACCGCCGCGGTCACATCCAAATACGCCCTGGATCATATCGTCTGGGATTATTCAGCCATCACCGCCGCCGGCGGCACGGTCACCCAGAGCGGACAAACCGCCCTTATCATCAAGCTGCCGCCTTATCAACACGGAGCCGCCGCCACTAACCTGTATAACCTGAGCGCGGTGGCTTACGACGTCAGAAAGAATGCGTCCAATACCGCCGCCACCCGTATTGAGGTCATGCCCGTCGCGGCGCAAATTACCGCCGCCAACCTGAATGTCACCAAAAATAATGCTGTTGCCAACGGCAGCGACAACAACGAGGTAAGAGCCAAAGTCACCGATGCCGGCGGCAATCCGGTGGCCGGTCAAACCGTCACCTTCACCGCCACCAACGGCGCCACGGTCACCACGGTTACCGGCACCACCGGCGCGGACGGCTTCGCCACCGCCACTCTCACCAATTTGCGCGCCGGCACCAGCGTGGTCACCGCCACTCTCAATGGCGTCAGTCGCTCGGTGAATACCAACTTTAACGCCGACCCGACTACCGCGAAAGTCACCCTGTCCGTGGTGCATACCGGCATGGTGGCCGACGGCATCGCCACCAACGAAGTCAGCGCCTTAGTGACCGATGCCAACGGTAACCCGCTTTCCGGGCAAACCGTCGCTTTTACCGCCTCTAACGGTACCGTTACCTCGGTTATCAATCCCACCGGCGCAGACGGCATCGCCACTGCCAACATTACCAGTAAAACCGCCGGCCCCAGCACGGTGACTGCCACACTGACCAACGGCGGCAACCAGGCGAAGGAGGTCACCTTTATCGCTGACGTCGCCACCGCGCGTATCACTCTGAGCGTAGTAAACAGCGGCGCGACGGCAGACGGCATCCAGCGCAATGAGGTCAGAGCCGAAGTCACCGATGTCAACGGCAATAAGCTGGCCGGACAGACCGTCAACTTCACCGTCGCCGCCCCCGCCGTCCTTTTTTCGGCGACCAATCCCACCGACGCGGACGGCAACGCCACCGCCACGATTATCAGTAAAACCGCCGGCACGTTCGCGGTTACCGCTAAACTGATCAACGGCACCAGCCAAAGTCAGGACGTCATCTTTATCCCCGACACCGTCACCGCGGGAATCGAACTGACAGTGGTGCGCACCGGCGAGGTTGCCAACGGCATCGCCACCAACGAAGTCAGCGCGCATGTCACCGATGCCAGCGGCAATGATTTGGTCGGGCAATCCGTCACCTTTACCGCCACGGACGTTGATGCCAGCCCGATAACACTAATCACCGGTGATGGCGGCCTTGTTACCGCCACCTTCACCAGCCATAAGGCCGGCACCAGCACGGTTGTCGCCACCTTGACCAACGGCAACAACGCCAGTGAAAATATCGCCTTTATCGCCGACGCGTCCACCGCCCGCATTGTCTTGACGGTGGTGCGCACCGGCGAGGTGGCCAACGGCACGGATACCAACGAGGTCAGCGCCCATGTCGCCGATGCCAACGGCAATATTTTGGCCGGGCAAACCGTCACCTTTGCCGCCAACAACGTCATCACCAGCCCGGTCATTCTTACCACCAGTCTCACCGGCACCGTTAATGCCGCTTTCGCCAGCCACGTTGCAGGCACCAGCACGGTAACCGCCACCCTGGTCAACGGCGCCAATCAGGCGGTGGCTATCGCCTTTATTGCCGACGCGTCCACCGCCCGCATTGCCCTGACCGTGTTGCGCACCAACCAAGTGGCCAACGGCATCGCCACAAACGAGGTCAGCGCCCACGTCACCGATGCCAACGGTAATGACCTGGTGGGACAAACCGTCACCTTTAACGCCACCGATGTCCTGGTCAGTCCGGTTGTCGTGCCAACCGACGCGGACGGTTCCGCCACCGCCACTTTCGCCAGCCATACCGCGGGCACCAGCACGGTAACCGCCACCCTGCCAAGTGGCGGCCCTCAACAGGTGCCGATCAACTTTATCGCCGACGTCACCACCGCGCGGGTTGTCCTGAGCGTGGTGCGCACCGGCGCGGTGGCCGACGGCATTGCCACCAATGAGGTAAGCGCCCTGGTGGAAGATGCCAACGGCAATATCCTGGCCGGGCAAACCGTTACATTTACCGCCTCAAACGGCGCTACTCCGACCGCGGTTATCAACCCCACCGGCCCGGACGGCATCGCCACCGCCACCCTCACCAGCATGACGGAAGGCAACAGCGTGGTGACGGCTCAATTGACCGGCGGAACGTCAGGAACGGCAACGGTAAACTTCACCCGCAATATCTTTATCGTCAGCATCACCGTTGTGGAGAACGACGGTTTAGCCAACGGTCTGGAGCCCAATACCGCTGATATATTGGTGCACAATGCCGCCGGCGCTCCGTTGCCGAATACTCAGATAACCGTGAGCGGCAGCGCCACCACGGGAACCTTCAGGTTTGTCACCCCGGTCACGGGTCCTACCGATTCGAACGGCATTCTGCGGGTGCAATACACCAACAGCTATGTCAGCGCCACCTCCTTAACCGCCCACGCCACCAATGGCACTGAGCTTACCGCATCCGGCGGGAATTTCAGGCTGCCCACCATGACCATGGTGTCGATAGTCGCCACTGCGCCGGCGGACAATATAACGCCGGCCAGCGTATTGATAAGGTTGGTCTCCCCCCGCGGCGCACCGGTGGTCGGGACTCATTTGGCGATGCAAGCAATGAAGTATGTGGGCGGGAACCCCTTGCCGACACAGGCTACCATGGTTGATTCCAACGCGACAACCGATGACGCCGGTGAGACTATGGGCTACGTTGTCAGCCCCGTACCAGACGTTTCTATATATGTTATCGTGACGATGAGTGACTTTAATAACGGCGGCCAAGGCACAGCATTACGACCTTTTTATGCGGGTTCCAACCTCACTTTTAATTAGCATCGGCAAATCCTAATAATTATGGGGAACCACGAGTTTGGTTCCCCGTTTTTTTTAGCACCCCCCGCGATAAAAATGAACATTGAAGATTATGCCATTACATTACAAAATTACTCGGCAGTAATATAAATGAATTATCAAAATTCACCGAGGATATATTTATGCCTAATACCATTACAGTCATAGCCACACCGAGTTTTTATCCTTATACAACGCCGGCTACGGTAATTGCGCAAGCAACGGTGGCTGATGAAAACGGCGCGCCGGTTGTCGGATTGCCAGTCACCTTTACCTTTACCTCTGATACAGCAGGGCTTACCCTTCCGGCTACAGAAACGGTCCCTACCAATGCAGACGGGGTGGCCATAGCTTCGGAGTTTAATATCGGCCCCCGCCCTGAGGCCTATGTGGTTGGCGTTAGGGCCACTATCGCCGGCGGTATTGTAGATAACGTATACATCGCGGCATATACCCCTGGCGTTCCCCAGGTGTTTGTCACCAATGCTTTTGATGATATCATCGATCAGTACGCCATCAATGCCGGCATACAAAGCACGGTGCCTGCCGCCATAGCCTTGGCGCCTGGACAGAACTACACGTTTTATTGGGGAGAACGACGGCTACAAAGGACCACTGAATACAATGACGTGGGACAGGTCGTCGGCGTGCCGTGGATAATCAATGTTAAAACCAATTTCCAACTGGCCAGCGTATTGTCCAACGGCGTATATTCAGTATTTTACAGCGTTCGGGATCAGTCGGGTAACGAAGCGGTGTCAACACCGAGACTTATTACAGTGGAAGGTAGCGCGACCAGTCCGGCCACCCTGTTGGCGCCTGAATTGTTACCCGCCACCCTGAATAATGTCATCAATTTGAATGCGGCATTCGGCAACCCAAGCATTTTCATCCCCGCCCAGGCTGCTCTCGTCGCCGGCAGTGCTTATACCATCAATTTGATCGCCACGCCGAGAGCCCCCGGCGCTCCAGGCCCCATTACCAGGATAATCGCTACCGGCACCGTGCCGGCTAACGCCGCTACCGCCGGGATTGACGTTCCCATGACCTATGCCAGCGGCATTTTGCTGGGTATTGACGACTCTACCGGGGACTTCTACTATACCATTACGCCCACCAGCGGCCCGTCAGGAACTTCCCGCCATTTGCTGGTGGAGATTGATACCGTACCGCCCATAGCCGCAACCGAGGATTTTGATGATGATGATGATTTTGATGATGATGATCATCATCACCCGGGCGGGCATGGTAATCACCATCCACGCTAGGAAGGAGATGTTGAGCATTCTTGCTTAAGCAGGGACGATGGACATCGATTAGATAGGTAATTGATAAATTATTTTTATAAGCGTCAATTTTCATTAAACAAAAACTATCATGCATTTGATGGGACGATAGCCTTTTGCTATCGTCCTTTTTTACAGCTTATTTTTTGAATTTTTTCACTTAAGTCATTGCCTGTATCAATTCACGCAATGACCGCGTTAAAAATAAACATTGTAAATTTAAATAAACGTCTCAAAATAATGAACCTATCAAACTAATCTTTCCGCAAATATTTTTTAAGGAATGAATTATGGCTTATATCATCACGTTAACAGCCACGCCAGAATATTATCCCGTATCCGCGCATTCAGCCGCTACGGTGACGGTGACCGCAACGGTGGTCAACGAACACGGCAATCCGGCCGATCATGTGGACGTCGCCTTCAGCTCACCACAGTTCCGCTTTGAACCGCCGACCCCGGTGGCTACCAATCACGGGGGTAAGGCCGTCAAGCATTTTAATTATCCCCTCGGCGGGGTGATAACCATTACCGCCGCCCTTCATCACGGTCCGTCGGCCACAGTCTCGGTCTTCGCCTATTCTCCCGAGTTGAAGCAGGTCAGGATTACCAATGCGCCGCATAATCATATCAATCAGCACTCCATAAACGCAGGCATCCAGGCGGAAGTCCCCGCGCCGATACGAATCGTCACCGGGGAATTGTTTGAATTCCATTGGGGGGACGCTACCAGACAACGCTTTATTCAAAGTGAAATTGACGGGTTGCCCTACGGTGTGCCCTGGGTGCTGAACCTTAAAACTCAGTTTGCCCCCGAAACGGTACTAAAAGACGGCTGTTATCGAGTCTATTACGCCGTATTTGACCAAGTGGGTAATGTTTCCATCTGCAAACCGAAGGAAATTACCGTTACCGGCAGCAATTATTCCAAATTACTGGCGCCAGTCCTGCTGCCCGCCTCGTTGCACAATAAAATCGATCGCGAGGCCGCCCGTCACGGCGTTACCATCCGGATACCGGCGCAGCCGGAAATCAAAGCGGGCAATAGCTACCGAATCAATTTAAACATCACCCCCGGCGCCGACAGCCAAGAGCCCGCCGAAACCCGTCATATCCATTCCGGCACGGTGGTCGCAACCAACGCCGATATCAATTTTAATATTACCTACAGCAGCGGTTTGCTGGAGGGCCTCGATAACGTTACGGGAGAATTCGTTTACGATATCGCCCCGGCGGGCGGAGGCCGTATTAGCTATTCATTGCCGCTGGTCACCCGTATTGATACGGTAGGTCCCAGATTATCAACAGACGAATTGACTGAAGAATCCGCTAGGGATTTGACTGAAGAATTTACTGACGCTGAGGCTCAAGAACCTGCTCAAGATGAGTGATTCATTTTTCGCTATTGGCAATAATCGGCGGGCATTATCCCACTCCCGCCGATAAGCAAAAATCATATTCCCCCCAAATACGCTTGCCTTACCTCTTGATTGTCCAGCAGTTCCGCGCCGGTACCCTGCAAGCGAATGCGGCCGTTAACCATCACATAGCCCCGATCCGAGAGCTTAAGGGCATGGTGGGCGTTTTGCTCCACCAGAAACAGGGTCATCCCCTCCTTCGCCAGTTCGCGCAAGGTTTGGAAAATCTGTTTCACCACCAGCGGCGCCAGCCCCAGGCTGGGTTCGTCCAACAGTAGCAGCTTGGGCCGGCTCATCAGCGCCCGGGCGATGGCCAGCATTTGCTGCTCCCCGCCGGACAGGGTCATCGCCCGCTGGTGGCGACGTTCTTCCAGATGAGGGAACAGCGTGAACATGCGCTGCAAATCCTGCGTTTCATGGCGATTACCGATGGGAATGGTGCCCATTTGCAGATTTTCCGTCACCGTCATATCCGGAAAAACCCGCCGCCCTTCCGGCGCCTGAGCGATACCGCCGGCGGCGATGGAGTGCGTGGATTTGCGGCTGATATCCTCGCCGCGAAACAGGATTTTACCGCCTGCGATACGAGGCTGGCCGAAGATGGACATCAGCAGGGTGGATTTACCGGCGCCGTTGGCGCCGATAAGCGCCACCGTTTCCCCCTCGTTAACCTCAAGAGAGACCTGCCGCAACGCCTGGATCGGTCCGTAAAATACATCAACGTCTTGAAACTCCAGCATCCGGCTCATATGACGCCCTCCTTGCCGGAGATACCGAGAATGGCGGCGGCGACTTCCTCACGCTTCAACGCCGATATCCGTCTCATAGCGCCGCCTCTTCATCGTCGGTGCCGAGATAGGCGGCGATCACGCTTTCATGGTGCTGGATATAGTGCGGCGCGCCGCGGGCAATCACGTCGCCGTGATCCAGAACGATAATATGATCGGAAATCTCCATCACCATGCCCATATCATGTTCAATCAGCAGTACCGTGATGCCGTGGCTGTCGCGCAGGAAACGGATAATACCGCTTAAGGTGCGGGTTTCCACCGGGTTAAGGCCGGCGGCGGGTTCGTCCAGGCAAACCATTTCCGGATCGGTGCACATGGCGCGGGCGATTTCCAACCGGCGCTGCTGGCCGTAGGACATCTCACCCGCCAGCCGGTTGGCGCAGTCCACCAGATCCACCACCTCCAACCAGTAAAAGGCCCGGTCCAGCGCCCGATTCTCCGCATGACGGTAGCCCGCGGTGTTAAGTATGCCGGCAATCAGGTTGCGGTTGCTTTGCCGATGCTGGGCCACCAGCAGGTTTTCCACCACCGACATCTCACGGAACAACCGTATATTTTGAAAGGTCCGCGCCAGCCCGGCGCGATTCACCAGATGGGTGCCGCCGAACATTTTGTAGAAGACTCGACGGCCCCAACGCGCCGGGTGCAGCCAGTCTTCGCCGCGGAATTTTTGGCCGAGGATTTGAATGATATCGATGCTGCGTTGCCGGGTATTGAGCTCGATACGCCCGCCGGAGGCCCGGTAAAAACCGGTCAGGCAGTTGAATACCGTGGTTTTCCCGGCGCCGTTCGGGCCGATAAGGGCGGTGATGGAACCGCGCTCCACCTCCAGGTTGACATCGTTAAGGGCCTTGATACCGCCGAACTGCATCATCAAATGCTCGACCCTGAGGATGGCGTCGCTCATGGCGCCACCCCCTTGCGCACCGCGAAGCCGGAACGGCTGATGCGGATAAGTCCCCGCGGCCGCCAAATCATCATCGCCACCATTAATATGCCGAACAACAGCACGCGATATTCAGCGAAACTGCGCAGCAGCTCCGGCGCCACCGTCAGCACAAACGCCGCGATTACCACGCCGACGGTGGATCCCATCCCCCCCAGCACCACGATGGCCAGTATCAGCGCCGATTCAAAAAAGGTAAACGAGGTGGGATTGACAAAACCCTGGTAGGTGGCGAAGAACACCCCCGCCACCCCGGCGGTGGACGCCCCGAGGGTAAAGGCCGACAATTTGACCAGCACATGGTTTAGCCCCAGGGAGCGGCAGGCGACCTCATCTTCACGCAGGGCCTCCCAGGCCCTGCCGATGGGCATGCGCCGCAGGCGCTGATTGATATACAGCACCAGCAATACCACCAGGGTCAACACGGTATAGATAAAAACAAATTTGAGATCCGGATTATAGGGGATATGCAAAAACTCATGAATCGGCACGCCCCCTTCCCTGGCCCGGCGGCCGAACTCCAGGCCGAAGAAGGTGGGGGACGGCACTTCCACTCCGTTGGGGCCGCCGGTAAATGCCAGGGCGTTATTCAAGATCAGCCGGATGATTTCGCCAAATCCCAAGGTCACGATGGCCAGGTAATCCCCGTGCATGCGCAATACAGGAAAGCCCAGCAGCGTGCCGGCCAGAGCCGCCAGCAACGCCCCCAGCGGCAGCATGGTCCAGAAGCCCAGCCCCAGGTATTCATGTCCCAGCGCCAGACCGTAGGCGCCGATGGCGTAAAACGCCACATACCCCAGGTCCAGCAGGCCGGCCAGCCCCACCACGATATTCAGCCCCAGGCCCAGCAGCACATAAATCAGACCGAGGATGCCCACCGTCAAGATATACTTGGTGGCGAAAAAGGGGAATATTACCGCCAGCAGCACTATCAGCGGCATAATCCAGCGCAGACGGCTTTTATAGCCCGCCGGCAAGACATACACCCCGCCGCTATCACCGTGGAAACGGGTCAGGAAACGCCGCCCCGGGCCGGTTTGCAAAAACAGGCTCACCAGGGCGCGGCCCGCCATCACCACCAGGATAACCCACATCAGCCGCCGTGGCTGGAAGTCGAAACTGTAACCGTTGAGCACCACCCCCACCATGGGGCCGAAAACGATTAGCGCGAGAAGCCCGGCCAATACGGTATCCACAGCGCATTGCCTGAAATCAATGGCGCCGCGCGTTACGGGTTGCGACATAAAAGCTCCCTTTATACCTTAGCCACCATAGGGCGGCCGAGCAGGCCCTGCGGGCGAAAAATCAGGATGACCACCAATAATGAAAATGAAAACACATCTTTATAGTCGGAATTGACCATGCCTGCGAATTGCGCTTCCGCCACACCCAGAATAAGCCCCCCCAACATGGCGCCCGGCAGCGAGCCGATACCGCCGAGCACCGCGGCGGTAAAGGCTTTGATGCCGATAATAAAGCCGGCATAGAAGTCAAAGGTGCCGTAGTTCATGGTGATAAGCACCCCCGCCAGTCCGGCCATGGCGGCGCCGATAACGAAGACCAGGGAAATCACCCGATCGGTGTTGATACCCAGCATCGAGGCCATTTTACGATCCTGCTGGGTGGCCCGGCACATCCGCCCGAGGCGGGTATGGCCGATAAGGTAAGTCAGCACCAGCATCCCCGCAAGGGAAGCCAACAGGATGAAAACCTTGGTATAGGTGATTTGAACAAAATCGCCGCCAAGGGTGAATTTAAATACCCCGTCCATCATGGTGGGGATGCCCTGCTGGCGCGGCCCCTGGCTAATTTGGGCATAGTTTTGCAGGATCAAGGACATGCCGATGGCGGAAATCAGCGGCGCCAGGCGGGTTGAGTTACGCAGGGGCCGGTAAGCAATACGCTCGATAACCCAGCCGTACACGCCGATGACCACGATGGTAAACACCAGGGTGCCGAGAATCAGCAGGGGAAACGAATGCAGGCCGAAAAAAGACAGCAGGGCCAGCGCGATGGCGCACAGATAAGCGGAGATCATATAAACTTCGCCGTGGGCGAAGTTAATCATGCCGATAATGCCGTACACCATGGTGTAGCCGATGGCGATCAAACCGTAGACCGCCCCCAGCGTTAAGCCATTGAGCATTTGTTGCAGAAAGGTAGCATCCATTATTAAGCAGTCTCGTTTGAACGGGCCGCCCGGCGCGGCATGGGGCCGTAACAGCCTCGGCAATACCCTGTTCCGTCCCGCAGGCCGGCAAAACGGGCATCCAATGGGTCCCGCGCCGGATTGTCCGGCATAGGAACCCTGGAGACCCGACATGCCTCGGTGGATTAAGGTATTTCGTGATATTTACCCTGATCGTCCCACTGGTAAACCACGTAATCGGAGACCTTCAGATCGCCCTTGCTGTCCCAGGTTTTTTGCCCCATGACCGTATTCACCGGATGGGATTTCAGCCAGGCGCTGGCCTTGGCGGAATCGGTGCCGACGGCGTTAAAGGCGGCGGCCAGAGCCTGTACCGAGGCGTAAGAGTAAAGGGTATAACCTTCAGGTTCGAACTTGGCGACGCGGAATTTTTCAATCACCGCTTTGCCGTCCGGGATTTCACGCGGGTCTTTACCGAAGGTCATTAACACACCCTTGGTATATTGCGGACCACCGGCGGCGGTCACCATATCAGCGGTGACGATACAGTCGCCTGAGAAAAAGGTGGCCTTCACGCCCTGTTCACGCATCTGGCGCACCAGCGGACCGGCTTCCGGATGGCAGCCGCCGAAATACACCACATCCGGATCCGCGGCGCGGATCTTGGTCACCAGCGCGTTAAAATCCTTTTCGCCGCGGGATAACCCTTCGTACATCACTTCCTTCACTCCCCGGCGGTTAAGCTGGGCTTTGGTGGCGTCCGCCAGCCCCTGACCATAGGTATCTTTATCATGGATAATGGCGACTTTTTTCGCTTTCAGCTTATCGATGATGTAATTGCCGGCCACCAGTCCCTGCTGATCGTCCCGGCCGCACATGCGGAACATCGCGGTTTGGCCGCGCTCGGTGATCTGCGGATTGGTGGAGCCGGGGGTAATGGCGATAATGCCGGCCTCGTCATACACCGCCGACGCCGGCATGGTGGACGAAGAGCAAAAATGCCCCACCACCCCGGCAACATGGTTTTCATCCACCAAACGATTGGCCACCGCCACCGCCTGTTTCGGCTCACAGGCATCGTCTCCCTGCACCAGGGTAATTTTTTGCCCCTTGATGCCGCCGGCGGCATTGATATCCGCCGCCGCCTGCGAGGCGCCGTGCCAGTATTGATCCCCATAGGTGGCATTAGGCCCGGTGAAGGGCCCGGCGACGCCGATAATCACATCGGCATGGGCGGCGAAAGCTGTGCCCAGGCAGGCGATAAGCAAAGCGGAAAGCGGAGTTCTTAGCAGTTTTAGTGACATTATCTGGTTCCTTTATACTGTTTTTAGCAAAACGCCGGAGGCGCGGACCCGTTATCCTGAAGCAAAAACGTACAACCCATGCACTCGCCGCGATAATGCCGACATCCGGACGAGGCTGGAAACGATAGCCGTCAGCAATCAGCCGTTACAATCAGCCATTACTATCAGCCGTTTCAATTAGCCGTTTCAATTAGCCGTTTCAATTAGCCGTTTCAATTAGCCGTTTCAATTAGCCGTTTCAATTAGCCGTTTCAATTAGCCTTAAAACCAAGCAATATTTCTGCCACTTTGGCGGGCGCCGTGTAGAGCGGACAATACCCACCTCCGATAGCGTAAGGGACAACCCTTTAGGCAAAGGCCTGCCTTAAAACAGTGCGTAGGGATTCAGATAAAGTGATAACGCAGCCCTTTTGCACCGCCGATGCATCCAGATCAGTAAAGAACAGATTGTGTCGGGCCGTACAAAGTTTGGGTGACAAACCCGACAAACATCACAATCAATTTCCCTCGCGAAGGGGCAACATTCAGCGCCTGGCGCTTCCGCCGGTGGCTTCCAGCGCCATTTCCACATAGATATTGCGCAATGCACGAGTGACCGGACCGGGATTACCGCTGCCGATGGGCTTGCCGTCGATCTGCACGACCGGCCAGATAAATGAGGTGGCGGAACTGATAAACGCCTCGCCGGCACGGTAAACCTCTTCGACGCTGAAGGGCCGTTCTTCAAACGGGATGCCGTGACGCGCCGCCAGTTCCAGCAGCGACCGCCGGGTAATGCCGTGCAAAATATCCGTGCTGAGCTGCCGGGTCACCAAGGTGCCCTGCTCGGTGACGATCCAGGCATTGGAAGAGCTGCCTTCGGTTAT
Organism: Sodalis sp. dw_96; assembly: GCF_018449575.1. Classification (GTDB taxonomy): domain Bacteria; phylum Pseudomonadota; class Gammaproteobacteria; order Enterobacterales; family Enterobacteriaceae; genus Acerihabitans. The sequence goes on from NZ_JAAVUT010000004.1 coordinate 214,498, forward strand.
CATGCCGTCTTCCACCAGAAAGGCGTCGTCCGCGCCCTGGCTATGGGCATACTCTTTCGCCAGGCAAGGGGCCAGTAACCCGACGGTTTTAATATCGCGGCGGCGCCAGCGGATATCCTCCACCGTCACCACCCGGATGCCGGTTTGGGCCTTGACGTTGTCGATGACCGGCCGGGCCTGGGTGAATAACGTCAGCGTCGGCTCCACCGTCGCCGGCGGAAAATCAAATTCCCGATCGCCGGTCGTTCCGCGGCTCAACTGCAGATAAATCGCCCCTTCCCGCAGTTGGTTAACGGCGATAAGTTTATGCTGAATGATTTCCAGGGCGGCGGCCGTCACCGGCAGCCGCAGTTTCAGCTCTCGGCAGGAGCGCTCAAGGCGTGCGATATGGCCGGCATTTTCCAGTAATCTGCCGTTCAATACCGCCATGACTTCATACACTGCATCGGCAAACAAAAAGCCGCGGTCGAAAATCGATATTTTTGCCTCGGACTCCGGCACATACTCGCCGTTGATATAGACGGTTCTGGTCATTGTATTTTCCCGCCGCATTAAAGATGGTCGATGATACTGTCAACGCCCTGGCGGAACGGATCCACCGCCGGCAGGCCGAATTGACGCTCAAGGTCCGCCATATAACCAAGCGCGTCCGGTTCGGACAGAAACGCGCTATTAATGGAGATGCCGACAAAACGCGCTTGGGGATTGGTTAACTGCGCCATCTTCAGGTTGAGCGCCATGCAATCCGCCAGATCCGGCAGCGGATAATCCACCCCCCGCATGGCGGTACGCGTGGGCTCGTGGCATAACACCAGGGCATCGGGCTGGGCGCCGTGAATCAGACCGGTGGTGACCCCGGCAAAGGAGGGATGAAACAAAGAACCCTGTCCTTCGATCACATCCCAATGATCCGGTTCATTGTCCGGCGCCAGCACTTCCACCGCGCCGGCGATAAAATCCGCCACAACCGCGTCAATACTGATGCCCGCGCCGCTCACCAAAATACCGGTCTGGCCGGTGGCGCGAAAGGTCGCCTTTTGACCTCGCGCCAGCAACGCCTTCTCAATGGCCAGAGCGGTATACATTTTTCCGCAGGAGCAATCGGTACCCACCGGCAGCAGACGTTTGCCGCTGCGTTTGCGCCCATTGCCCACCGGCAGGACCGCGCTGGTGTGGCGCACGTCGAACAGGCTGCGGCCCAGACGTTGGGCTGTTTCTTTTAATACCGGGACATCGGACAGGCGGTTATGCAATCCCGCCGCCAAATCCATGCCGCTTTCCAACGCCTGTTGCAAAAGCGCCACCCAACTTTCGCTAATAACCCCGCCGCGATTAGCCACCCCCACCACCAGCGTCTTGGCCCCTTTGGCCACAGCGGCGTTTATATCCAGATCCGGCAGTTCGCAATCCACCTGGCAGCCCGCCATTCTCAGTTGACCGACACAATATTCCGGATGCCAGTGGCGTATGCCGGTGGCAACTTTTGCCGCCAGACGGTCATGGGCATCGGCCAGAAATAACAGGTAAGGTTTTTGAATTTCCATTATAAACGCCTCGATAATAGGAGCAATGTAGGGACCGGCCTCACCGGGTGCGGGGGTCTGTTACTCTGCTGACAGACAGTGCCGGAGTGTTAGCGGAGTAACAATATTAAGCACAGGACATGCCAATGAGAAAATTTCAGTCTATTATATTAAAAATCAAAAGGTTAAATATTAAAATGCTGCTAAATCATCCTCAGATCCCGGCACGGGGCATTTTTTTGCACCAACTTCAGGCATTAACACTGCCTGAGTGCCCCATGCAGGTGAATATTAATAATTTTTTAACAAATATCATGATAAAGCACTGGCATCACCGCCACAATCCGGCATAAACGTCGAACGACTCGCGCCCATTTCGACATAAAAATACGCTAACGGCTTTTTTACCGACGCTTATGCGGCTCCGGGGATAAAAGAGGATTAAATACGATATGGAATCAGGAAAATGAGATGCAGACGGCGGAAATCAGTCAAGGTCATCTGAACGTTTTATTCATAAGTTTAACGCAAAAAAAAAACCTAAACCGCTTGTCCACCACCATACGCAATAGGAACAAGGAGTTTAGGTTTTACTTAAATTGCTTTCTGATACTAAGTACAAGCACGGTTTATGATAATGAAACGCGCCCGGATTTTTAACAAGCGCGACGCGTCGGCAGATGTGAATTCTGTGATTCCGCTCAAATTCTAACCATTAGCAGACCTGCCCAAAGCAATCAATTCAATGTGCGAGAAATATGACTGATAACGGTTTCGCGCGCTCAATCGTGGGGCAGGATTTCCAATACCCGTTCCTTGGGGCGGCAAAGCCGGCTACCCAACGGGGTGACAACGATAGGACGGTTGATTAAAATCGGGTTATCCACCATAAAATCAATCAGCTGCTGGTCACTCCAGCGATCATCCGACAAATCGAGCTGCTGGTAAGGATCGTTGTTGGTTCTTAACAATGCGCGGGCCGTAATGCCCATATCGGCAATCAGCTTTGCCAATTGCCGGCGATCAGGGGGCGTTTTCAGGTATTCAATGATATTCGGCTCATGTCCCAGCTCGCGAATCAGCGCCAGGGTATTGCGGGAGGTGCCGCAAACAGGATTATGGTAAATGGTAACGTCGCTCATCGGTGCTGTTCCTCCAGTCAGGGAATAAAATGTAACTTCATTACCTGCCAGTATCGCGTTTTACACGTTTTGCCGCACGTCATTTTGAGCAATGCCCTGAACGACCTCAGAGCCCGACCCATTAATAAACACTCTATATGGAGGCCTTTTGATGCAGGAACGATTTGTATAATTATCTTGTCATTTGTCTTTTTATTTTAATTAAAACCATAAAAAAACTGCCGGAGATTAATCCGGCAGTTATCAGCTATGACGGTCATATAATTAGGCCACGCTATCCATCAAGATAAATTACCGTTAAGATAAATTGACGAAGCATAATTATGTGGCTGTATCATATCCTTCCCGATAAATTACCGGGAAGGCTTTCTTCCGCCGCCATGGCTGTTGCGGCCGCCTTTTTCACCGGCTTCGGCTGCGCGTTGCGGGTCGTTCTTGAAATTGCCTCCGCTATGCTGGCCGCCTTTCTTGCCTGCGCTGGACGCTTTTTCACGATCTTCAGCAAAGTTACCTGAACCGCCACGATGAGTAGCCATCAGAGACCTCCGAGTGAGTTAAAAGTTCATGCCGTAATACATAGTATTTTAGAAAAATAGCTATCTATCATTTCCGGTTTCTTAATCAAAGAATGATTCAAAGAATGATTCAAAGAATGATTAAGCGACCGTTATGATTGATCCTAGTAGACTCACCTCAGCTGGCAAGGCCTATTTACACCTTGAAACAAAATGCGGGAAAATAAATTTCACGTCCTCTACCAATATTATATTTAAGTGCCTGAATACCGGGAAAGAAAATTAATACTTCATCATCCTGCCCGCTCGAATCTTTTCATGCCTATTAAGCAAACATATCCACGATTGAATTCAACGCCTGTTTGATGAGGAATATGTCCCAAGACGTGCCGCCGACACCTGACCGGCCAAACAGACAGCCCACATAGAACGGATCCGGGCCAGGCACCGGAATCCGGCGATAAAATGCCTGATAAGCCCTGATATCCTTCCTGCTGGGGTTTTAGTCCCGCGATTGCCAAAAAAAAAAGCCCGATCCAAAAAAAGCCCGATATAGTAAAGATACGCATTTCCCTGGAGTATATTGGAAAGCACAAATAATTTGACCCTGAGTGGAACCGGGTCGTTCGTTCTGATGAAGGAGTACTCTATGTCCACAGATATTCATGTCGTTGCCGTAATCGAAGGAAAACCTGGCAGTGCCGAAGCTATCAAAGCGGTGACCAAACCTTGTGTTGACGCGACGCGCAAGGAAGAAGGCTGTTTAAAATATCATCTTCACCAGGATCAAGAGCGCCCCGATCATTTCATTTTTGTCGAACACTGGGCCAGCCAGGAAATTCTGGCAAAGCACGGTCAGTCTGCGCATCTCAAGGCGATGGTGGACGAATTGGCCTCGCTTACGGTAAAACCTTTGGAAGTCTCGTTATTGAAAAATGTGTACTGATCCACGGTTAAGCAGTCGATATGGCCAGGCAACCCAGTGATGTTTGACGATTTTCACCGCTCCGGGACCCGTTAGGCCGGCGAATACCGTCGTCCGTCGGGTCCCGTCACGGGAGGGCAGCGACCGGCCGTATCCCTTAGAGATATTCACGCAGCCAGTACAACTGACGTTCCGCCACCTGCGTAAAATGTTTACCGGCAAACAAATCGTAATGGCGGGCCTGCGGTTGAATATGGCAATGTTTTTCCGCCGCAACGGCCTGATAGAAAGCCAAGCCATACTCCAGAGCAATCACTTTATCATCCTCCGCGAAAACCATTAAGGTCGGCTGGGTAATTCTCTCTGCCGCCGCCGCCGGATGGTATTGAATCGCTTCCCACACCGTCATGTAAGGCACCTTGATATTCAGCGCCGGGTAACGTTTTTTGTTTCTTTCAAAAAAAGCGCGCGATTCCTCATCGGTCATGACCTTGATGATGGGCACAAACAGCTCTTTGCCGGATTGACGCTTTTTACGCTCCATTCGCTCCATGGTATTGAGGAATCTCTTTTTTTCGTCATATGCCATATCACCCGTCACCAATTGTTCACCATCGGCAAAACCCATCTGGCTGATGATGCATTTCACTTCGGGATGCCGGGCGGCAACCTCAACCACATGGCAGCCTCCGAGGGAGGTGCCCCATAGCGCTATGCGTTTCGGGTCAATATCCGGCCGGTTTTCACACCATTCAAGCACGGTAATAATGTCGTTGATCTGCTGCTCAGGAACAACCCTGCCAGCCTCACCCTCGCTGTCGCCAAATCCCCGGTAATCAAACGTGACCGCCGTAAAACCGGCATCGGCGAATAACCCGGCGAAAACCGGCAGCAGAAGATCCTGGATGCCGAAAAAGCCATGGCAAAGCAGAACTGCCGGCGCGGGAAACGCAGTGGGTCCCTGAGCAGGAAATAACCGTACCGCCAGTTTATCATTCTGGGAGACGATAGTATGTCGCTCTATGTCCATCGACTTTTCTCCTTAATAATGAATCAATCATCGTCGTGACAAAATGTCTCTGTTCTTGTTTTTACAGAAATTATTTTAATCGAATGTAAGCTATTACTGTTTTCGTTAACTTCCATGCCATTGTATAGCACTGTCAGGTGCGGACTCAATGTGATAAATACGATTGAATTTAGTTGTTTGGCTAATTAGTTTTTATATAACTATATAAAACATTTCCGAATTAGCTCATTGATTAATTAGCCACAATCCAGTTATGAGAGTATCTTTTACTAACCTTACTATTAAAAACAAAAACGGACAAGCACAAATATAAATAACCTGCTAATAATAAATATCCTATTTTCATCTGGAATTAAAAAAATGATAGCCTTTTTTAAGCATCCTATGCCCAAGGATATAATTATACACTTAAATTATTTTATGAGTTATTAATTAGTTTGATTGAAGTAATGTTGGAATTGGGCTATGGGTAAAGGTTTGGAAAAGAGAAAGCCTTGCTGAAAGATAACCTTTTTGTCGAGCAAATACTGTTTTTGATGTAGATGCTCCACCCCCTCTGCAATGACCTGCATATTCAGCTTTTGTGCCAAATCAATAACCACATCGACAATAATTTTGGTGGCGCTCTCCAGTTCAATCATCGCGATAAACGACTTGTCCAGTTTAAGAAAGTCGATATTCATTTTGCTAAGATAAGAAAGACCGGAATACCCGGTACCGAAATCATCGATACCGATACGGACGCCAATCTCTTGCAACGCCGATAAAACCTCTAAGGTGACGTCATTGATTTCAATGGACTGACGTTCAGTCAGCTCAAGCAATAGCTGGACATTTTTGCCTTGCACGCTTCGTAAAAATTCACGACAGTCATCAACAATCCGCCTGTTCAGCAGATGGATGGCCGAGATATTAACGGCTATATGCAAGTTTTCGCGCCAATATACCGGCGTTTTGGCCACGACCTCCGCTACCTGTCTCATCAACTGCCGCGTCAGCGGGACTATCAGGCCGGACTCTTCCGCCAGGGGAATAAAGACTTCAGGGGATACCACGCCGTCGGTGGGATGGTTCCACCGTGCCAGGATCTCTACGCCGGTACAGCAATCATTCCCGGCATCCATTACCGGCTGAAAGAAGGCCTCAAATTCATTGCGCTTTAACCCTTGAGCCATGGAGGATCGGATGGAGGTCAGCGTCTTGAGCCAATTACGGATCAGCAGCGAAGTGACTATCGATACCACCACCGAAAAAAGCACTATCACCCCGTAGGTATCGATAAGATCATCAATGAAACGGTGACGGGAGATATTAACCTGTAATTTGTATGGGTATTTGTGCGAATGCCCGGAGACAGCGATATACTCTTTCGCCATGGCGCTAACCGGCGCCAGCTTACCCAATGGAGACAGGAATTGATCGCCGATAATCACCATGACCTGATTATCAGTGCCGACAATATTCATCATATAACTCATATACTGGGTATCTATAATGGCGCTGACGCCGTCGTTACCCCGGTATTTATGCAAAATGATGACGGCAAGATTGGGGAAAAGACGGGTGCCGCTGCGAAAGTGAATGGACGGCAGGGATGAGCTGTCGCTGGCGCTATGGGGTATTAACTGACGATGCGTAGTCAATGGCACCGTGCCGCAATAAACTTCATCGTCATGAATAAGATTAACAGTGCGCACCATGGTATTTTTCACGCCCATCATACGCAACTGCTCCACCACCTCACCGCAGGGCCGACCGAGCAGCGCCAGTGCATCTTCCGCCGTGCCACTGGCATCATCCAATATGGTATCGATAAATTTGACCGTGCTGAGGATGTCGTTACCGGCTCTTTTCTCCAACGCGTGCTGTGCGATAATGGCTATTACAACTAATGAAAAAATGAAAAGGCATGCCGGGATAACCACCCATAACAGCATCAGATGTTTGTTGGTGAGTTTCGCTAAAACGGGTGCATCCATTGGCCAACGCATTTATGTTCCCTTCTCATCGATCCTTCTTCGCGGCGAAGAGATTATCCCGCATTACAGTGTAAGTTAAGCCCTTGCTGCTCAAGAAGAGTATACACCCATTGAATAACTTTCAACTCACTGTGACGCGGGATGGCTGCAGGATTGATTAAGCACATACAGGCGTATCGGGGCAGACGGGGCGCGGTGGGTTATCCGGCGGACGACTCTCGCCTCTCCGGATGAATGGCCTTTGTTTGAAGCATGCCTTACTGATATTGTTCTCTTATCCGGCATGAGTATTCACTTTTTTATTAGATTATTAAATCATTTTTTATTAATTGACTTTAATATTATTTTATTTTTATATCATTTACATTAATGATAGTATTTTGTCGTTGACCGAACCTGTTATTTGTTTTACTATCAAATTAAATAATAAAACATATTTCATGCTTTATCCAGCCTTTGCTTTAGATGACTGACCCTTGCCAATACCACCGCATGTGAATAATGAGAAGAAAAATGCTTATTAATGTTAAATCTGTCAGAGATAATAAACATGTTCTTATCACCGATGAAATCAATGATCTTATACATCGTGAGATCAATTTCCCAGAACACACCCGCTTTGCTTATTCGGTTATCAATAAGCGTCATTTGGACCCGCCCGTCATATACTCCAATTATCCGGCCGAATGGATTAATAAGTATATCAATATGACGCTCTACCAGCATGATCCTGTCATTATCATTGCGTTACAGCGCATCATGCCTTTCACCTGGAATGATAAAATATTGCCCCCAGATAAAATACGCCGCATAGACATTTTTAAAGTTGCCAAAAAATACAACATTTCTAATGGACATACTTTTCCTTTGCACGATCATGAAAACAATCTTGCCACGCTCAGCCTGTACACCGAGGGAGACATCGATTTATTCCAACACTATATTACAAATAACAAAAAGAACTTACAGCAATTATTACTCTCAATTCATGAACGTTATATCATCGAGCGGAGACAGGATCACAGTATTTTGCGAGGTAAATTGGAAAAGAAATTAACATCTCGTGAAATAGAAGCACTGCGCTGGGCAAGTATCGGTAAAACCTATAATGAGATTGCTATTATCATGGGTATTACTGAAAGCACCGTTAAGTTTCATATAGGTAATCTGATCGTTAAACTTGGCGTCGTGAATGCAAAACATGCGATAAAAAAAGCGTCTGATTTACACCTGCTGCAATTCTCTGAATAAGCAAGCGTCAATGACATGTATCACGGCATATTAAAAAGAGGTGCCCTGAGTACAGCGGCCATTGCCATTCTCATGTCATTGACATGATATTACCCAATGTAGTTGGCACTAACGGGTTAAATTTATCTCTAACCATGCAGGGGTGTGCACATTGGAAACAATATCATACTTTTTAAATGAATAATAAGTTAAAGATAAATAGGCCATTTTTTCAAATAGTTCTCTTCACAATAGTGATAACGCCGTATATATTTTATCAGTCTATCCTGGCTCTCATTATCAACACCCAGACGAAGTAAATAAACGGGGTCTTTTTTCTCGGATAATCCTATACTTTCAATGGTGATATTCCAGCCACTTCGTTTTAAGAGGATGTACATTGATTTGCTACATACTGTCATGATGTTTTTTTTACCAATAGTGCGCGTATAATTTATCATGCCTAAAAATAATAAGTGACAGAAGGGTAGCTTCGTTTCCGCCAGGGATTTCATCCGCTCTTTATCGACAAAAAACCGGCTAGACTCCAGCAGAGCTTCATCTTCGGGGGCCTGGTAGTTGAAAAACGCCTTGAACGGACCGGTGATCATGTTCGGATACTTCATGCTGATGAAACGTACGCTGCTGACAATATAACCATCATAACAGCCCAGCAAATAGTGGGTATGCTCATTGTCGTATTGATCGAACTCCCGGTCCCCTACGCAGGATACCTGCCAATCAAGGCGATCTTTAAATGTCTTTTTTCTCAGCAAATATAATTCGTCAAGCTTATCATTGATAATATCCTGGTAATCTACACTAATTAAGTTAAACATACCCAATCCTTTTATCGTTATGATGAATTCACTACCTTTGCTTAAACTGAATACAAAGTGATTTAATGGTATCAGTTAAAAAAAAACCTCACAACCTGTACTAAAGTCCAGGTAATAACTGCACTTAATATCAGCTTTCAATAAATCCATTAACGAGTATCGTATTTAACCAGGTCGTCTTCGCAGTAACCATTATTATCACATATGATAGTTATAAAGGAATGTATGAGCAATCGATTTTGTATCATTTTAAACGAAGGAAATAATTTATTGACCCTGAAGACATCGCCACAGGACAAGGTTTACCGGCTACGGCAAGGCCATTTATTTATTGGTAATCATACGCCTTACGACGCATTTGATTTAAATAGCGAGTCATGGCATATTATAGGGCATATTGACAACTTACCGTTGTTGAATTATCTGATATATAGCTATTATCCTTCACAACATGATGTGATCAGTAAAGAAATTATTTGTCTGGCGGTAAAACGTTATGGTATGAAAATCCTCGAATTGCTTCAGGGTAATTTCTGTATTATCTATGAGAATGCCGAAGGCGATCTCACGCTGGTAACGGAAGATGAAACGCAGCGTGGCAACGCGCTCAAGGCCGCCGACAACGCCGAAACGGATTGCGCCGACGCACCCCGACCCGCCCTTGCCGCCGCCACGGGCATATTGCTTCATCAGCCCAATATATCACAGTCTTTTTCTAGTTCCACCGCCGAGAAAGAATCGGACAAGTCTATGTCGACGTGCCGCTACCCGCGACAGCCTTATAATAAGCAGAGAAAAATAGCCATAACACGCTGGCATGACAATCATTTGCAATTTATCCAGAGCAGGAGCTATCCGATGTATTAGGACAATAAGACCTGCGCCATGAATGACATAAGCGTCGTAAATGATATAATTGCCAATAATGATACAATAGAGAAAGTGATTGATATTGAAAAATATTTTTTGTCATCAAATGAGAAGCCAAAAAAACTGTTATATTTTAAAAAAAAGGTTATTTAAAAAACCTTGAGTTTATTTTTTTAAGCAACAGGCTGTACTTTGCCATAATATACGTTGCCTTCGCCAATTAATATCTATGGTTTACTTTCATTAGACAAAACGTCAAAATCGACTAGGCTTAGAATAAATATTACAGTTCGAGCGAGCTCAAGGAGATTAAAATGGCCGAATTTGATCAATATAAAATGCAAAACCCTTTAACACAATATCCGGCGGGCGAGTTTCCTAAGCAACAGCAATCCTCTCCGGGTCTGCAATCCGAAATGGGGCCGGTTCCGGATTGCGGCGAAAGCAGCTATCGGGGCAGCGGTCGATTGGCGGGGCGCAAGGCGCTGATTACCGGGGGAGATTCAGGTATTGGACGCGCGGTGGCAATCGCTTTTGCCCGCGAGGGCGCGGATATAGCTCTCTCTTATCACCCGGCTGAACAGAAGGATGCCGATCAGGTTGCGGAGCTGATAAAAGAGGCCGGCCGTAATTTGGTGATGCTGCCGGGGGATTTAAGCGATGAGTCGGTCAATCTCAAAACGGTGGAAAATGCGGTCAATCAGTTGGGCGGCTTGGACATTATGGCATTGGTGGCCGGTAAACAAACCGCGGTCGAAGATATTGCCGATTTAACCACTGAGCAATTTCGCAAGACCTTTGAAACCAACGTATTCTCCCTGTTCTGGATCACCAAAGCCGCGTTGCCCTTTATGCCGGCAGGCGCTTCAATCATTACCACCTCGTCCATTCAGGCTTATCAACCCAGTCCCTCCCTGTTGGATTACGCATCCACCAAAGCCGCCATCCTCACCTTTACCCGTGCGTTGGCCAAGCAGGTTATCTCAAAAGGGATACGGGTCAATAGCGTCGCCCCCGGCCCCATTTGGACCGCGCTGCAGGTCACCGGCGGCCAGCCGACTGAAAAACTTCCGCATTTCGGCTCGCAAACCCCGATGGGCCGCGCCGGACAGCCCGCCGAGCTGGCCCCGGTCTACGTCTATCTGGCGTCACAGGAATCCAGCTATGTAACCGCTGAGGTGCATGGCGTGACCGGCGGCAACCATCTGGGTTAATAATTCTGGGCAACCATCTGGGTTAATAATGCGGGGATGGGCATGCTTTTACCCTCAGTGATAGCGGTTTTATATCCCCCGCGCTGAGGGGCGCTCGGTCGGGCAGAAAAACCATGCCCGATACGACCCTATCGGCGCGGTCTCCCTTTAACACGCTCGGTTGAAGCCTCGGTTAACATGCAAGACGGCTACTCGCGCTGTCCTTGTACTTGCGCCAAAGGGATACTGGAGATCAACGCTGCTCCGCTGTCTCCATGCCCACCAGACCGACCTTGAAATAGCCCGCCTTGCGCAAGCTGTCCATCACCGACATCAAGGTCTCATAGTCAACCTGCTTGTCGGCCTGAAAAAAGATGGTGGTGTCTTTATTACCCTGCGTCTGTTGATTCAGGGCGTCTGACAGCGTGTTCATATCCACCGCGCGATCGCCGATAAACAGCTGTTTGTCCGCTTTTACCGACAAATAAACCGGCTTTACCGGCCGAGGCTGCACCGGGGCGGTGGAGTTAGGCAAATCCACCCGGATATCCACCGTTGCCAGCGGGGCGGCCACCATAAATATAATCAGCAGCACCAACATAACGTCAATAAAAGGCGTGACGTTGATATCATGCATTTCACCGTCGCCATCGATATCTTCATTCAAATGCATTGCCATAACTTACCCTAACCGAAGCTTAGAAACGGCTTTCTGTTCCCGATTTCCGGCGCTGGCGGCCAGATCCAGATCGCGCCCCAGCAGCAAGAGGATTTGCGCCGCGCTGTCCCCCACCATGGCCTTATATCCGGCAATGGTGCGGGCGAATATATTATAAATCACCACCGCGGGAATGGCGGCGAATAGACCGACCGCCGTGGCCAGCAATGCTTCGGCAATGCCCGGCGCCACCACCGCCAGATTAGTGGTTTGGGTGTGTGCGATGCCGATAAAGCTGTTCATGATGCCCCACACCGTGCCGAAGAGGCCGATAAAGGGAGAAATGGCGCCGATGGTGGCCAAAAATCCGTTGCCTTTACCCATCATCCGGCTGGAGGCCGCCACCCGCCGCTCCAATCGAAAAGCGGCGCGCTCCTTGATGCCGGCGCTGTCGGTAGCTCCGGCGGATAAAGCCAGTTCATCTTGCACTTCGGCCACCAGGCCGGAGCTGACGCCGGCGGACTGGAATGCGGCGACAGCTTCAACCGCCTCATCCAGGCTGCGTACGTTTTTTAACGTTTTCAGTTCATCACGCAGGCGCCGTTTGGCCGCCGTCAACTCGATGCTTTTGCCGAAAAACAGTGCCCAGGTGATGACCGACGCAATTAACAACCCCACCAGCACGGTTTTCACCACCACATCGGCATGCCGGTACATGCCCCATACCGATAAATCCATTTGGGCAAGCTGTTGGGCGGAGCCCATATCGGCGCTCATTGGTCCGGACAGGGTGGGCGACTGCTGAATGCTTTGGACCGGGGCGGGGTCAGGGGACGGCGCCTGCTGGACGTGTTGAGTACCCGAGGCTTGCGGGGCGGCTTGATCCGGCGGAGCGGCGACGCTCAGGGCGCATGAAAATATTGACGCCGCCGCCAGGCCACGCAGGATGGCGGGTAGCGGGCCGGCGCATCGCCGAGCCTTGTGGTATAAGTCCTGGATACTCGTCATGACAGCCGTCTTCACGAAATGCCTCCACCGGATTATGTTACAGGAAATTAAATCAGCGAGAATGATAACAAACAGGACGTGAATTGATAGTGGTTCTCATTATTATTTGTATCAATTTTATTAATCAGCCAGAAATCCACTCTATAGTTTCACTTCATTAATAAATGGTAGCTTAATTTGTAACGAATTTTTAAAGATTACCGACACCGGCCACTGTCAGCAGAGCGCTTCCCGTCAGCGATTTTTGCCGCCGGATGATTAATAGTGTTAATCGTTTTTAGCGTGCTAAAACGCCTGCCGTAGGCCTGCATTCATGTTAACTTAACCCAAGACGTGTATAGCTAAGGGCACAGCACAGATAATGACGGTTAAGAAAATTGAAACGGCACTGATCGCCGCCGGCAGAGATAAGAGATTTACCCAGGGATCGGTCAACGCAGTGATTCAACGGGCTTCCTCGTTGGTTTTTGATTCGGTCCAGGCCAAAAAACACGCCACCGCACAGCGGGCGAACGGGGAATTGTTTTACGGCCGGCGGGGCACCCTGACCCATTTTTCTTTACAACAGGCCATGGTGGAATTGGAAGGCGGGGCGGGCTGCGCCCTGTATCCTTGCGGTGCCGCCGCCATAACCAACGCGATTCTCTCTTTTGTTTCGGCGGGGGATCATATTTTGGTCACCGGATCCGTTTATGAACCCACCACGGATTTTTGTCGTCATATTCTCGGCAAGCTGAATGTCGACACCACCTGGTTCGATCCCATGATAGGGGCCGGCATTGCGGATCTGATACAGGAAAACACCCGCGTGGTGTTCCTGGAGTCCCCGGGATCCATCACCATGGAGGTGCAGGACATTCCGGCCATCGTGCGGGCGGTACGGTCCGTCAATCCCGATATTGTGATTATGCTTGATAACACCTGGGCGGCGGGTATTCTTTTGCCGGCACTGGCGCTGGGCGTGGACATTTCCATTCAGGCCGGTACGAAATATATCATCGGCCATTCCGACGCCATGCTGGGCACCGCGGTAGCCAATGCGCGCTGCTGGGACCAATTGCGTGAGCAATCCTACCTGATGGGTCAAATGGTGGATGCCGATACGGCATACATGGCGGCACGCGGTCTGCGAACGCTGGGCGTCCGGCTTAAACAGCACGAGGCGAACGGCCTGCGGGTGGCGCAATGGCTGGCGGAACGCCCGGAAGTGGCGACGGTGAATCACCCGGCCCTGCCGGGCAGCCGGGGATACGAATTGTTCATCCGCGACTTCAAGGGCGCCAGCGGGCTGTTTTCCTTTATACTCAAGGAGAGGCTGAGTCAGACGCAGCTTGAAAACTATCTTGATCATTTCGAACATTTCAGCATGGCCTATTCCTGGGGCGGCTTTGAATCCTTGATACTGGCCAATCAACCCGAAGAGATCGCGGCCATACGTCCGGCGGGCGGGGTGGAGTTTACCGGCACGCTGGTCAGGGTTCATATCGGCCTGGAGAATGTTGATGATCTCATAGCCGACCTGGAAGCCGGTTTTGTCCGTATCAGGGAGGCGGGTTGATCGCTCAATCACTGAAAGAGGTCTAAAATAGTTTATTAAAATTATCCGATCGGGCGGGCTGTCTAAGACAAGCCGATCTTTTGACGATAAGCTGTAGTGATAAGTTGCAGTACTAAAACGAGATGAGCAGGTTCGAATGGGTGTATTACATGAGATTGTCCGCGCACTTTGGCAACAGGATTTTGCCGCACTAGCCAACCCGCGGGTGATTGGGGTGGTCTATTGCGTGATGTTCACGATGTTGTTTTTAGAAAACGGATTACTGCCGGCCTCATTTTTACCTGGTGACAGTTTATTATTACTTTCCGGCGCCATGGTGGCGAAAGGGGTAATGAGTTTTGTCCCCACGCTGCTGGTTCTTACCGCCGCCGCCGGTCTGGGTTGTTGGTTCAGCTACCTGCAGGGTCGCTGGCTGGGGGATACCCGCATTGTCAGGAGTTGGTTGCTGCATCTGCCTGCACATTATCATCAACGCGCCTATACCATGTTCAACCGCCACGGGCTGATGGCGCTGCTGGTGGGACGCTTTTTGGCTTTTGTCCGTACTCTGCTGCCGACGATTGCCGGTATATCAGGCCTGAGCAATACCCGCTTTCAACTCTTCAACTGGCTGAGCGCGCTGATATGGGTCAGCACCCTGCTGACGCTGGGTTATTCCTTAAGCCATATGCCGCTGCTGAAACACCATGAAGATCAGGTCATGATGATCCTGATGGTGCTGCCGCTGGTATTGCTCTGCAGCGGCCTGGTGGGAACGCTGCTTTTGCTGTGGCGTAAGCGTAAAATCAAAGACACCGCCTGAAATGATTAAATTTGCAGGGAGGGATTGGGACCGGGAGTCCGGATCCGCGCCACGTCGTCCCGGGGCGAAACGCCGAAGTAGCGTTTAAATTCCCGGCTGAACTGAGACGGGCTCTCATACCCCACCCGCATGGCGGCGGTGCCGGCATTCAAACCGTCGTGGAGCATCAGTACCCGCGCCTTATGCAGCCGATAGGTTTTGAGATACTGCAGCGGCGAGGTGCTGGTCACCGCCTTGAAATTATGATGGAACGCCGACAGGCTCATGTTGACATCGGCGGCCAGCTGTTCAATGGTCAGGTTATCGGCGAATTGTCTTTCGATTTTTTTGAGTATCTTGGCAATCTGATTAAAATGCGTTTGCCGATTCGCCAGCGCAAACAGCGCATCGCCGCAGATGTCCTGCAACAGGTAATAGATAATTTCCCGCACGATATTCGGACCCAGCACCCGGGCGTCCATCGGCTTATCCATAATATCCAGCAGGCGCTCCGCCGCGCAGAATAACTCCTCGGTCAATGGCGCCGCATTGATGCCGCTGGAGCGGTGGGTTACCGGCCGAAATTGCGCGTCATCCCCCATATCGATAATCAAATCCTGTAGCATCAGGGTATCCACCCCAATCGCCAACCCCACCAGGGGTTCCTCAGCCGAGGCGAATGTTTCGCACTCAAACGGCAGCGGCACGCTCAGCAATAAATACTTGCTGGCGTTATAATCGAAAATCTTGTTGCCGAGATAGCCGGTTTTACGCCCCTGGAACAGAATGACGATACCCGGCTCGTACATCACCGGCGTCCTGGCACAATAGGCATCGGCAAACAGCAGCCTGACATGGGGTATGGCGACCCGGTTCTTTTGCTGCAGTAATTCCATGGCGCGTATCGATAACCGGGTACAAATGGAGTGGTTCTCTGTCATCGTACGAATTCTCTCTATTGAATGATCCAGCACTTATTTTGCCATTTATAGCAATTTTTCTATAACCTTTAGGATAAATAGGCAAATAGCACGCAGGAATATGCATTGAATCACGACGCAGGGTTAACCACAATAGATGTTAATCACATCGGACGTTAATCAAATAGAAAGCAGGGACTTCTACCCCCTCTCACGGCTTCTACTAGACTAGTGGATACAGATTACCTTCCTGCCGGCCCCTTACCCGCCGGCAACCGGACATAAAGGAGATACCATGTCAACGCAACCTATCGTCACTTTTCATGATGGACGGACCATGCCGCAGTTTGGATTAGGCGTCTGGCAGGCCAGCAATGAAGAGGCCTCGTCATCGGTTCATGAAGCATTAAGACTCGGTTACCGCTCCATTGATACCGCGGCCATTTATCGTAATGAAGTGGGCGTTGGCCAAGGGCTGAAAGCCGCGGCGCTGCCTCGTGAAGAGCTGTTTATCACCACTAAGCTTTGGAATGCGGACCAAACCGTCGCGCCTAAAGCTTTGGAAGAGAGCCTGAAAAAATTACAGCTAGAGTATGTGGATCTCTATTTGATGCACTGGCCGGTGCCGTCGCAGGATACCTATGTCCGGGCCTGGCGGGATATGGTGAAGCTAAAGGAGGAAGGGCTGGCCAAGAGTATCGGGGTGTGTAACTTCCATGCTCCCCACCTGCAACGGCTGTTTGATGAAACCGGTGTGGTACCTGTTATCAATCAAATAGAACTCCATCCGCTGCTGCAACAGCGCGAACTGAGCAAATTCAACGCCGCGCATAATATTATTACCGAAGCCTGGAGTCCGCTGGCCCAAGGCGGCAAAGGGGTATTTGATCAGGCGATTATTCGCCAACTGGCGGAAAAGTACGGTAAGACCCCGGCGCAAATCGTCATCCGCTGGCATTTGGATTCCCATCGGGTGGTGATTCCGAAATCCGTCACGCCTTCGCGCATCAAAGAAAACGCCGAGGTGTTTGATTTCAAGCTGGAACAAAGCGAACTGGACGCCATCGACCGGTTGGATAGCGGCAAGCGCCTTGGGCCGAACCCGGATACCTTTGTAAAACCCTAACAGCATGCTGAATTTCCAAGGAGCAAGGTCGGGACAGGATGCAAGATCGTAAACACGCCGTAAACCCTTCCCTGGGGACTCGATCCGCGCCATCCCTGGCGCGGACGGATTACTCTTCCCGCACCCTGTCCCACCCTTATAGGCTCCGAGTAGTCTGTGCATGCCCAGCCACGGCGTTTGTTTTTATGAGGCAGTTTGCACTGTAAATTGGCCGGCGCAGCCGCGATCAGCCATTTCCAGGATCTGGTTATAATACATAAAGGGAAAATGATCCGAGGAGATCTGGGGATACCACACCATCAGTTCTATTTCCGTTTCCACCCAGACCGTATCTTTCCAGCCCTGGTCTTCCGGCAGCGGCGGATTACCGTTAACGCGTTTAATTAGAAACGCCACGCCCTGGATATGAAAGGGTTGGGGCGTATCGGCATAAATGATCCAACGTTCAAAACTGCCCTGCAACGCATGGAAATCCGTGCGGTTCATATCCCACAGGGCGCCGTTGATTCCCGGCAGGCTTCCCCCCAGGCGAAACTCGCGTGTCCGGCTGATATTGCCGTCGACAAACTGATCCGGCAATAACCGCATGGGCAGATTATCCGTCACCAGCGGCAGCAAGCCGGTTGGCTTTAAGGTCAATACCACAGCGGATATCAGGATGGTGGAAGGCTCGAAAAACCCTCTCACCCTGTCCATCAGTCCCGCCGAGGCGCCGACGGTAAGGGATACTTCTTCCCCCTTGGACATATCAATCAGGATTTCACGGCGTTCGCCCGGCACCAACAACAATTGGGTCACCGCAACCGGCGCCGGTAAAAATCCCTGGTCACCGGACACCACCTGCATTGAGCGGCCGTCGCTGAGCTGCAGTCGGTAATTGCGGGCATTGGAGGCATTAAGCAACCGCAGCCGCACCCAGCCGCGGGAAACTTCGACAAACGGGCTCTGCACGCCGTTGGTCAATAAGGTATCGCCGAGAAAACCGCCGCTGGACGGCGGGTCATATACCGGCGCGCCGAAATTATCCAGACGTTTATCCTGGATAATGACCGGAAAATCATCCACCCCGTAATGATTGGGCAGCGGCAGCGCCTTGCTCACCTCGTCTTCCACCAGCCACAGGCCGGCCAGGCCGTTATAAACGTGCGCCGCCATGCGGTTAGGGGTATTGGCATGATACCAGCAGGTCGCCGCCGGTTGGCGAATAGGCAATACCGGGGACCAGTCGACATTGGGAGACATCATGCGAGGCGCTCCGCCCATTAGCGAGCCGGGTACCTGCAAGCCGCTGACGGTCATGGCCACCGGCTCGTTGAGGCGGTTGTTATAGATAAGTTTGACGTCGTCGCCGTTATACACTCGCACCGTGGGGCCAAGATAACCGCCGTTGATGCCCCAGGTTGCGGTCCTCCGTCCCGGGATAAATTCCCAATGCGCCTGCTGCAGGGTCAAAAACAGCGGCTGGCCTCGACGTGACTCCAGCAACGGCGGCACGGGTAAGGCGGCCGGTTGTCCGGATGCCCCTGCCCTCAGCGGTATGGCGCCGGAACAAAGCGCGATGCCCGAAGCCTGAATGAACTGACGTCGACTGAGTGACATATCTACTCCACAAAAACCCAACTACCCTTGGCAAATTTATCCCGGTCGTCATTGACCATGGGGATAATCCATCCCTTACAGCGTACTTTTACCCGCCTATTTTGCCCGCGCTTCGCGTTCCGCCACTTCCGCATCCAGTTCCGCCAGTTTGGCCGCCATGATGTTGCGGCAATCCTCCGTCAGCACCCGTACCTTATCGCGGCTATAAGCAGCGGTATCCACCGGCGGCAATACTTCAATTATCACCAGCCCGTTCGACCAACGGTTAAGACTGATTTTGTTGGAGGTATTCGACACGCAAATCGGCACAATCGGCACCCCGGCGGCGATGGCGGCATGGAAAGCGCCGGTCTTGAACGGCAGTAACCCGCGGCCCCGGCTGCGGGTCCCTTCCGGAAACATCCAGATGGAGATGTTTTTCTTTTTGATCTGGCGGACAACTTCGTTGATCGTGCCGTGTGCCTTGGAACGGTTTTCACGGTCTATCAACAAGTTACCCGCAATCCAATACAGCTGGCCGAATAAAGGGATCCACAGCAGGCTTTTTTTCCCCACCGTGACGGTTCTCGGCTGCACGGCGCTCGCGGCGGTCACCATATCATAATTATTTTGATGATTAGCAATATAAATGCAGTTTTGCCGGGTCAGCCTGGATGAGGGATAACGTATCTCGACTTTCAGCCCCAACAGCGGCGCCAGGCGTCCAAACATATGACCGAAGGTGGCGACATGGCGAGGATTTCTCGGACTGAAAAGACAATAAATCAACCCAAATACGCAGATACAAATAGACAGCAACACCACCAGAATAGTGCGAATAATCGCTAACATATTAACCTCTTAACCACCAGCCAACGCCAGTATACCGGCTTGATGACAAATTACACGGTTATTACCGGCTCGGATCCGGCCGGCCAGGCCGGACCCACGGTTTTTATTTTTATCCCCGTCATAGGGTATATGCAGTGCGACATGCCCGGCCGCGTCACGGACGGGCATGTCATTCTTAACGTTCCGGCGCGTCCCCCGCCGGCAGGGTCGAGGCAGCCAGCGGATCATCAAGCTCGATGCGATCGATACGCTGCAGGCCGCGGGGCAACAGAGTGCCCTTACGGCCGCGTTCGGCCCGGTATTTCTGTAAATCCTCGGGACGCAAGGTGAGCTTGCGTTTACCCACATAGAAGGTCACCGACGCCTTGGTTGACAGCAACAAAAGCCAGGTCATGCGATCTTTTCCCGCCGCCGCATCCGCCGCCGCAATGGAAATGATTTTATTCCCTTTGCCTTTCGAGAGCTGCGGCAAATCTCCCACCGGGAATAACAGCAGCCGGCCGGCCTCGGTTATCACCAGCAGCAGGGAATCGGCGTCATCGTTAACCCACAGCGGCGCCATGACTTTGGCATTTTCCGGCAGGGCCAGCATGGTTTTGCCGGCCCGGTTGCGGGCCACCAGATCTTCGAAAGTACACAGGAATCCATAGCCCGCATCCGATGCCAGCAGCAGCTTCTGCTCGCCGGCGGCGGTGAGCATCCGATCCACGGTGGCGCCCGGCGGCAGGGTGAGTTTGCCGGTTAACGGCTCGCCCTGTCCCCTGGCGGACGGCATGGTGGAAGGATCAAGCGCATAGCTGCGGCCGGTTGAATCAATAAAGACCACCGGCTGGTTGCTGATACCCCGCACGGCGGAGAGGAACGTGTCGCCGGACTTGTAGTTCAACGAACCCGGATCGATATCATGGCCTTTGGCGCTGCGCACCCACCCCATGGTGGACAGGACAATAGTCACCGGCTCGGAGGGGATCAGTTCATGCTCGCTCAGGGCCTTGGCCTCATCGCGCGCCACCAGCGGCGAACGGCGGGGGTCGCCATAGGCGGCGACATCAGCCTCGATTTCCTTTTTCAGCAGATTGCTGAGCTTGCGTTCAGAAGCCAGAATACCCTGGAGTTTTTCACGCTCTTTCTCCAATTCCGCCTGTTCGCCGCGGATTTTCATCTCTTCCAGCTTGGCCAAATGACGCAGTTTCAACTCCAGTATGGCATCGCCCTGGGTGTCGCTCAGCGCGAAGCGCTGCATTAATACCTGCTTTGGCTCATCCTCGGTACGGATGATGTGAATGACTTCATCAAGGTTGAGATAGGCCACCAGCAGCCCTTCAAGGATATGCAGGCGGCGCAGCACTTTTTCCAGCCGGAAGTTCAGGCGGCGGCGGACCGTATCGCGACGGTAAACCAGCCATTCAGTGAGGATTTCCAATAGGTTCTTCACTGCCGGACGGGCATCCAGGCCTATCATATTCATGTTGATACGATAGCTGCGTTCCAAATCGGTGGTGGCGAACAGGTGGTTCATTACCTGTTCCAAATCGATTCGATTTGAACGGGGCACCACCACCAGGCGGGTGGGATTTTCATGATCCGATTCATCCCGCAGGTCTTCCACCATCGGCAGTTTTTTCGCCCGCATCTGCCCGGCGATTTGCTCCAGTACCTTCGCCCCAGACACCTGGTGTGGCAACGCGGTGATCACCGCATCGCCATCCTCGATATGCCATAAAGCGCGCATGCGCACCGATCCGCGTCCGCTTTGGTAGATCTTAAGGATTTCATCACGGGGGGTAATGATTTCCGCGTCGGTGGGGAAATCCGGGCCCTTCACATGATTGAGCAGTTCTTCCAGGGTGGCGTCGGGATTATTCAGCAGCGCGATGATGGCGCCGCCCACCTCGGCGATGTTGTGAGGCGGAATATCGGTGGCCATGCCGACGGCAATGCCGGTGGTGCCGTTCAACAGGATGTTGGGCAACCGCGCCGGCAGCGTTTTCGGCTCCTGCAGCGTCCCGTCGAAGTTAGGGGCGTAATCCACCGTCCCCTGCCCCAGTTCGCTCAGCAGCAGTTCCGCGTACTTGGAAAGACGGGACTCGGTATAACGCATGGCGGCAAAGGATTTTGGATCGTCCGGCGCGCCCCAGTTTCCCTGGCCGTCCACCAGCGTATAGCGGTAAGAAAAGGGCTGGGCCATCAGCACCATGGCTTCGTAGCAGGCGCTGTCGCCGTGGGGATGGTATTTACCCAATACGTCGCCGACGGTGCGGGCGGATTTTTTGTATTTCGCGTTGGCGTTCAGCCCCAGCTCCGACATTGCATAGACAATGCGCCGCTGTACCGGCTTCAGCCCGTCGCCGATAAAGGGTAAGGCGCGGTCCATGATGACGTACATGGAATAGTTAAGGTACGCATTTTCGGTGAATTTATGCAGCGCCAGGCGTTCCGCGCCGTCATGAGCCAAATCACTCATTGATTGTTCTTCCTCTTACCGCGGTGTGTTCGTGGGCAGATTGTCACACCCTAGGGTATGTTGGTTTCAAGCCAATGATAGTACCTTATCCGGCCTATGGCTGTCACAGGGGTTAATTGCCGTGCCGCCGGCCTTCATATGCAATCATGTCGGAAAGCAACCCCAAATCGAGCAAGACATTATAAAATATCGCGAGCATCTAAGCCGCGTCTTTGGTTAACTAGTGGGCGCCCCCATTTTTATCCAAAGACAGAGGAAGTAATGATCACGGTAATTGCAGAAATCAAGGTGAAACCGGGACGAAGAGAAGCGGTTTTGGCTGCCATCCAGGCACTGCGGCCCAACGTGTTGGCCGAAGATGGCTGCGGTGAATATACTTTGCTGACAGACTACAAAGCGCAAGTGCCGTGGCGCAAAACCGCCCCTGACTCCATCTTCATGCTGGAGCAGTGGAAAAGCATACGTCATCTTGAACAGCATCAACAGGCGCCGCACATGGATGCGCATCGCGCCCACATCAGGAACGACGTTATGGATGTCACTTTTCATATCCTGGAGAAGCGTACCGATTGATTAACGCATGAACCCATAGGCGTTTGCCATACCTAACACTTCCGGCAATCACCCGCACTTTTCCAGGTGATTGCCGGATTATCCCGGGGCAAATAAGATCACATTCATTGATGTGATCATGTTCCAAGAGCAACATCAAAGGCTTTCAATTATATTGAGCTATTTCCAGAATATAGAAAACTATTCTTCATTGACTTATATCATTAACCCTCGCGCGGAATATCAAGAGGATATATCTTGCCAAAAATATTAAAAATATAATTATTTCCTGTGCAAATAGCTTTGATCTACCGTCCATCGCAAGCATTTACTGGCTATTTAAAAAATTTAGCGCTTCGATAATTTACATCATGCCGGCCTCATTGTATTGTTGTGTAGCTGACGCCATGACAGGTTCTCTGTTATTAAGCATTTCAAATTATTGGCATGGATTCATTTCAATAGATACCGTCAGCTTATTGTATAATTCCACCGATGTTGATAATGCAGGTAACGATTAAGATGAAGAGATCCCTAATTTCCAAAAAATAGAAAACAATGATTAAGGATCCCATGCCCATGAATATCGCACGACTCATGACCTGTTATTACACCGAACCTGCGGAAAATAACGAGCGTTTGGGATTACTCAACAGCCCTAAAGCCGACGCATGGCGTAGTTGGGAAAAACAGGCGGCTCATGGCAGCGGTGAATTACGGCAAATAGCCGTCAGTTTGGTGGAGGAGTGCTGGGATAATGACGATAAACATTTATCCCTGGCCTCTCTTAAACTCACCAGTCTTCCCCCCTATTTACCTGATGTTCTGGAAACACTGGATATCCACGATAATAATCTGAAATCGCTGCCCAACGATTTGCCTCCGCTCCTGACAATACTGGACATCCACGACAATAATCTGGAATCACTGCCCAACGATTTGCCGTCACGCTTGCGAAAGCTCGATGTCTGCCATAACCGGCTAAAAAAAATACCGGCGTGGAAGCTTACCGAACTGCGGGAATTGAACGCCGCCGACAATCAATTACACCGGCTGACAAAGCACCTACCCGACTCACTGCGCATCCTCAACGTGCAAAATAATCGTCTAAAGTGCTTACCGAATAATCCGCCGTCTTCATTATGCACGCTTCGCATCAATAACAATTTGCTGAATGAATTGCCGGCGACGTGGGCTTCCCTGCGCGCCGACGTCCTCTCTCCCGTGGCATCCCCGGCGGTGTCCGCCGCACACCGGCATGAACCCGGTGAACATAGCGGGAAAACCGCTGCTTCCTCATCAGCGGTTTCCCCGGATGCGGCTTCGGACAATTCGCGGCGGAAACGCTCCCGCCGCGGCTGGTCGCTGACCTTAGGCGCCGGATGTGCTCCCGATTATTTCAGAATATTTTACAGAAAAATTTAACCTCCCCCGAATCATCGGCGACGTTTTTTTTCCAGGACGGCGATGTCGCTGTTTTATCACTTAGCTTATGCTTTTTACGTCATTGCTAAAGCCGGCGCCATGATGAAATATTCACGATGTCCACTACCCCGCGAATCCTGTTTGAAAGAGAGCTCTTGCGCCAATGGCTACACTACCCCCCCGTCTTGAAATGCGCCGGATATCCATCTCGTTTGCCGGTTTTCAGGCGCTGAAAGACGTTGATTTCGCGCTGGAAGGCGGTTCTATCCATGCATTGGTGGGCGCCAACGGCGCCGGCAAATCCACCCTGATGGCCATTTTGTCCGGCACCTATGGACACTATCAGGGCGACATCATGATTGACGGCGAGCCGGTGGCGATCCGCTCCCCCCGCCAGGCGAAAATGCTGGGTATTCATTTGGTACAGCAGGAGGTGGACGTGGCGCTGGTGCCTACCCTCACCGTGGGGGAAAACATTATGCTGGATCACCTGGCGGATAGGGGGCATATCCTGCGCTGGCCTGCGCTGTATCGGCAGGCGGAAACGTTGCTGGCGCAGTTGCGGGTACGGCTGGACGTCCGCCGGCATATCCAGCGCTGTACGTTGGCGGAAAAACAGCAAATCCTGTTGGCGCGCGCGTTGTCCCATCACTGCCGGTTTTTGATTCTCGATGAACCCACCGCGCCGCTGGACCGGGAAGAGTCCGCGCGCTTGTTTGACGTAACGCGCCGGTTGCGCGACGAAGGTATCGGCGTGGTATTCATTTCCCACCGCATCCATGAGCTGGCTGCCACCTGCGATCGGCTGACGGTGATGCGGGAAGGAAGGCGCGTGAGCGAAGGGGCCATGAAGGGTTTAAACAGCGGCCACATCATCGAGAAAATGCTGGGTCATCCGCTGGCGGCCATCTTTCCGCCGCCCCGCCCGCCCGCTGGCCGGGAAATCCTGCTGCAGGTGGCGGGACTACATGATGCCGCCTTGCTAAAAGATGTCGCCCTCACCTTGCACCAGGGGGAGATCCTGGGTATCGCGGGCCTGGCGGGCGCGGGTAAAAGCGAACTCTGCAAAGCCCTGTTCGGCGCCGCCCCGTCGCGCATCGGCAAGGGCATACTGGCGGGAAAGCCGTGGCGCCCCGGCGCGCCCTATGAACAGGTGAAACTGGGGATGGCGCTGGTGCCCGAGGAGCGCCGGAAAGAAGGCATTTTTATCGATGAAGCCATCCCGATGAACCTGTGCGTCAGCGCCGACGATACGTTTTCCCATTGGGGCTGGTTTAACCGGCGCAGGGCGCGAGATTGGGCGCAACAGGTGGTGTCACGCCTCGGTGTGCGCAGCGCCGGACTGCAGCAGAAACTGTCGCGTCTTTCCGGCGGCAACCAGCAAAAAGTAGCGGTAGGCAAATGGCTACGGGGCCAGGCAAGGATATTCATTTTTGACGAACCCACCAAAGGAGTGGATATCAAAGCCAAACAAGACCTGTTTGCACTGATAAATACCCTCGCGCTGCAAGGGAAAGGCATTATCTATGCCTCGGGGGAGTTTTCCGAGCTGTTGGGCCTGTGCGATCGGATATGTGTCATGTGGGACGGGCGGATCGTCGCGGAGGTAGATGCCCACACCGCCGATGAGGAGACGCTGTTATTGTATGCCACCGGAGGAGCGCCCGCGTGAGTAAAGATCTTTACCTTAAAACCGCCGTGCTGCCCTGGCGCCACCGCCTGTTTGATTTCCTCTACCGCTGGGGCATGCCCCTTACCGTGGTGGCGCTGGTGGCCCTGTTCGGCCTGGCCTCCGATAATTTCCTCGATGCGAACAACATTATTAATATCCTGCGCTCCATCGCCATCGTTACGGTGATTGCAATCGGCGTTTCCCTTTCCCTTGCGGTGGGCGGCTTTGATCTGTCGGTGGGGTCCACCGCGTCGCTGGCCAATGCGCTGGTGATTTCACTCTTTGTCTGGTACGGCTTCGGCACCGTCCAGGCCATCCTGTTAACGCTGCTGCTTTGCACTTTGGTGGGCCTGTTCAATGCCTTTCTGATCGTTGTGTTGAAAATCCCGGACATGCTGGCAACCCTGGCGTCGTTATTCGTGGTGCAGGGGGTGGCGATGACCTACAGTTTTGGCGGTTCCATTACCCAAAATATGGTATTGCCCGACGGCGATATGGCACAAGGCAATATCCCCGCCGTTTTCGCCACCTTGGGTCAGGTGCCGACCATCGTGGTGATTATGCTGGCGGTGACGGTGGTGGTGCAGCTTTACCTGTCCCTGACTAAACATGGCCGCCGGATGTATGCCATCGGCGGCAACCCCGAGGCGGCGAGACTGGCGGGGATCCGCACCGCTCGCTACCGTATGCTGGCCTATGTCTTCTCTTCCCTGCTGGCGGGACTGGGGGGCATTTTACTGGCGTCGCGCATCGGTTCTTCACAGGTAAACGCCGGTGGCGGTTATCTGATGGATGCGGTGGCGGCAGCCTATATCGGCTTTTCCCTGGCCGGTTCCGGCAAACCCAACGCGTTGGGCACGCTGGTGGGCGCGGTAATCCTGGGCGTCTTGCAAAACGGTTTGGTGATGTTGTCGGTGCCCTATTACGCCATGGACATTATCAAAGGTTCGGTGCTGGCCGCCGCGCTGGCTGTGACCTATATCCAGCGGCGCTGACCGACGCCGATAGCCGTCATACTTCAAGCTGCAGGCGCGTTGGCTTTACTCGCTCACCCTAGTCACTTACTACAGTAAGCTCCTAGGGATTGATGAACCTCATCCCTGAGGTTCACCCTGCGGGCCAGCGCAAGCGCTGTTCAAATCTGTTCCAAACAGATTTGTCGCTGCGTTGCCGCCTTCCTGCAACTTGAATTATTTAGGCTATATTTCCCTATCTTTTATAGAGTTGTTGTCAGATTAGGGCAAATTCCTGTCATATATTGAATTCAGCCCCCTTTTGACATCACAGAAGAGGGGTCTTCCCGCGACATGACTTATTTCAACGTTCATACTCCTGCCGACTGGAACCCGCGGGTAGCCCATACTACGACCATACCGGAGATAAGATGTTAAGTTTGTTCAAACCCGCCGCCCACCGGCCAAGGGTATCGGATCAGATAATAGATCCTCTTTATCGCCGTTTGCGCCGGCAATTGTTTATCGGCATTTTTTTTGGCTATGCCGCATATTATCTGGTGCGTAAAAATTTTACCCTGGCGATGCCCCACTTGGTGGAACAAGGATTTTCCAAAGGGGATCTTGGCATGGCCCTGTCCGGCGTTTCCCTGGCTTACGGTATTTCCAAATT
Source organism: Sodalis sp. dw_96 (assembly GCF_018449575.1). Taxonomy (GTDB): domain Bacteria; phylum Pseudomonadota; class Gammaproteobacteria; order Enterobacterales; family Enterobacteriaceae; genus Acerihabitans. Next base: position 241,964 of record NZ_JAAVUT010000004.1, read on the forward strand.
TGTTATGGGATCGGTTTCCGATCGATCCAATGCCCGCCTGTTTTTACCCACCGGCCTGTTTCTCGCCGGGGCGGTGATGCTGTTCATGGGCCTGGTGCCCTGGGCGACCTCCAGTATCGCCATCATGTATGTTCTGCTGTTCATTTGCGGCTGGTTTCAGGGCATGGGCTGGCCCGCCTGCGGCAGGGTGATGGTGCATTGGTGGTCCCATAAGGAGCGGGGGCCGGTTGTCTCGGTATGGAACTGCGCCCACAATGTCGGCGGCGGCATCCCGCCATTATTGGCCATGCTGGGCATGGCCTGGATTGGTGATTGGCACAGCAAACTTTATCTGCCGGCGCTGGCGGCCATGGCCATGTCGCTGGTGGCATGGCTGATGGTGCGCGATACCCCTCAATCCTGCGGGCTGCCGCCTGTGGAAGAGTACAAAAATGATTTTCCCGACGGCTACCAGGGTCAAAACACCGAGCGGGAGCTCACCACCCGGGAGATTCTGGTGAAATACGTCTTGCCCAATAAGCTGTTGTGGTATATCGCGCTGGCGAACGTCTTTATCTACTTGCTGCGCTACGGCATCCTCGACTGGTCCCCCACCTATCTGAAAGAAGTGAAACACTTCACCCTGGAAAAGTCGTCCTGGACCTATTTTCTCTATGAATACGCCGGCATTCCCGGTACGTTGCTGTGCGGCTGGATGTCCGATAAGGTCTTTAAAAGAAACCGCGGCGCCACCGGTGTATTTTTCATGGTACTGGTGACCCTCGCCACGGTGGTGTACTGGATGAATCCGCCAGGCAACCCCGGTGTGGACATGCTGTGCATGCTGGTGATCGGTTTCCTGATTTACGGCCCGGTCATGCTGATTGGCCTGCATGCATTGGAACTGGCGCCGAAAAAAGCCGCCGGTACCGCCGCCGGTTTTACCGGCCTGTTCGGTTATCTGGGCGGTTCGATGGCCGCCAGCGCCATTATCGGCTATACCGTGGATTCCTTTGGCTGGGACGGCGGTTTCATTATCATGGTAGGCGGCTGTATTCTTGCGATACTGCTATTGTGTTTGACCATGTTCAGCGAAAAAAGCCCGTGCGAATTTTCCACCACGGCGGCGGAATAGCGCGCCACACCCCGACGGCCATGGCGTAAAACCATGGCCGCGTTATCCAGACAGTCCCTTGCTCCCCGTCTTCCGATTCCATGCCATCCTCTTTCCGGATTTCCTACCTCCTTTTTCTATGTGCATAAATGACTTAAGTTCGCCTAAAATGTCATAAGTGAATATATTCCTTCTCCCCCACCGTCTGGCTATGATGCTGTACAGAGCAAACAGACATCCAGACATAAAACCTCTCCCCGATTCTCATATTGTGAATATTGCCCACCTGACGGAGCCGTTGATGAAAACATGTTTATCCCTGTGGCCGGCGTTGAGCCTGGCTTTTAGCCTGGCGGCTTCCGCCGCCGCGCCCGCGCCGATCCCCGCCGCCATCGCCCACCACAAGGGTCCGATTCGCATCGCGGTTATCCGCAATTTGGGATCCGATGACAACACCACTCAATTTGTTTCCGGCGTCATTGAAGAAGGCAAAAAGCTGGGATTCAAGATCAGCACCTTTCTCAGCAATGGCGACGACGCCCGTTTTCAGGATTTTGTCAATCAGGCCATCAGCCAGAAATATGACGGTATCATCTTATCCCAGGGGCGCGATCCCTATTCCACCGATTTGGTTAAACGCATCACCGCACAAGGTATAGCGGTATCGGTATTCGACACGGCGGTGAACGGCACCGTGCCCGGCGTTACCGTGACCCAGCAGGACGATGCGTCCCTCACCGACGCCTCCGTCGGACAGTTGATCAAGGATTTCAACGGTAAGGCCAATATTATCAAGTTATGGGTGGCGGGCTTCCCGCCCATGGAACGCCGCCAGGCGGCCTATCAGAAGCTGCTCCACGACAACCCGGGCATCCATGAACTGGAATCCATTGGCGCCGTGTCGTCCGATGTGCAGGGGGATACCGCCAACAAGCTGGGGGCGGTGCTGGCAAAATACCCGAAAGGTAAAATCGACGCCATCTGGGGAACCTGGGATGCGTTTAGCCAGGGTGCCTATAAGGCGCTGAAAGAAAACGGCCGTACCGAAATAAAACTCTACAGCATCGATATATCCAATCAAGATCTCCAGTTGATGCGTGAGTCGGACAGTCCCTGGAAAGTCAGCGTGGCGGTGGATCCCAAGCTTATCGGCAAGATAAACCTGCGGCTGGTGGCCAATAAGATTGCCGGTGAGCCGACGCCGGACCACTATGATTTCCACGCCGCCACCATCCCCCAGGCGCTGGTGGTCAGCCAGCCGGGGCCGGTGAATATGGCGTCTCTGGTTAAGATTATTCCCGGCTGGGGCCAGACGGATGATTTTGTCGCCCCTTGGTTCGCCACGTTGGAAGCCGCGCGCGGCGCCAAATAAAATAAGGTCTCTCCCATGACGTCTCGGTTATTGCCCACGCCCGATTACAGCCGCAATATGCGGTTGATTGGCTATAGCGATCAGGGCGGCAAACCTGACGGTGTGCAGATTATGGTGCACCGGGGTTATGCCTATATCGGCCATATGGTGTCTCAGGGGGTCTCCATCGTGGATGTCCGCGATGTGAAACATCCGACACCGGCGGGTTTTATCCCCGCGCCGCCCGGAACCTGGAATGTGCATTTGCAGGCCCATGACGATCTGTTGCTGGTGGTGAATGCCCGGGATTTATTTGCCGATGCGCGTTTCGCCGATGAGAAAGTCTATTATACCCGTTCGGTAACGGATACCGTGGGGGATGAATCCGATCGACGGGGCTGGAGCGCCGGTCTGCGCATCTTTGATATCTCGGTGCCGGACCGGCCCCGGGAGATAGGTTTCCTCAAGCTCAGCGGCATCGGCGTGCATCGCATCTGGTATGTGGGGGGACGTTGGGCCTATGTCTCGGCGCTGCTGGACGGTTTTAGCGATTATATTTTCCTCACCGTTGATTTGTCCGATCCCGCCAAACCGGCGGTGGCCGGACGCTACTGGCTGCCGGGTATGTACAGTGCGGGGGGTGAACAACCGGATTGGCCGGAGGGTAAACGTTACGCGCTGCACCATGCCATTATCAGCGGCAATACCGCCTACGGCAGCTGGCGCGACGGCGGGCTGACCCTGCTGGATATTACCGATCGCACTCGTCCCGCCCTGATAAGCCACCGGAACTGGAGTCCGCCTTTCGGCGGCGGCACGCACACTGCCCTGCCCTTGCCGGATCGTGATTTATTGATAGTCCTGGATGAGGCGGTGCTGGACAATCAGCAGGACGGAGAGAAACTGATCTGGCTGTTTGATATCCGCACGCCGGAAAACCCGGTGAGCATCGCCACTTTTCCGCAGCCCGCCGAAGCGGATTATAAGAATAAGGGCGCACATTTCGGCCCGCATAATCTGCATGAGAACCGGCCGGGCAGTTTTGTCAGTTCCACGCTGATTTTCGCCACCTATCAAAATGCCGGGGTACGGGCCTACGATATCAGCGATCCCTATCGGCCGAGAGAAACCGGGGCGCTGGTGCCCGCCGCCCCGGCCGTGATGATGGATAAACGTCCGGGGCGGCCAAGGGTGATCCAGTCCTGCGATGTATTTGTGGATGCCGGCGGGATTATCTACAGCACCGACTATAACGGCGGCCTGTCGATTATTGAATACCGCGGTTAGTTTAAGGCTGCCGGCGGCCAACCGATTATTGAATAACGCGGTTGGTTTTAGGCTGCCACGGCCTGCCGATTATCGACTGACTGGGATGAATACGCCTGGCAGCCTGAGGGCGTCCGTTTTGTCCTAGAAAATTAATTTAAATACGCCGGTAATGGTCAGCAGGCCGACAATAAAGATAATCGCGATAATCCAGAGAAATATTTTCATTCCGTTTCCTTCTTGTTAGGGGTAGTCATCATCAAAGCGGAGGTAAGTTGATGATATCTCTAAATGAGTATAGAAGAAGAAAATGAAATTGACAGGCGGGGCCGCAGAAAGCGTCCCCGGACCTAACCTTAGCCATTCTGCCGGATACGGGCGATCAACGCCGACGAATCATCAATGTGCGGCGCCGCCAGAATCAACATTTTGCCGAGATTCAAGGCATGATGCTGGCATTCATGGCGCATGGCTGCATCGGCCACGGTATCCAGATCCGTCACATGGGCCAGGCCGATGGTGCGGCGAATCAATTCGGTGCCGCAATAGCCCAGGGCATCGGTCCAGACCTTCCGTAGAAAACGGTGCGCATAACCCGGCGCGGCAAGGGTAAGATCCCGGGTGTTTTCCGCCGCCAGCGCCTGGAAGCCCTCGGCAAAGGCCTGCCATAACTCGCGGATATCCTGTAGCCGCTGTTCCCGTCCGGCGGCGGCCTCGCGCAGTCCCAGCAATCCCGGCAGGCCACAATAGTTCAGCAGCAGATTACCGATGGCGGTACCGATATCAAAACCGATGGGACCGTAAAAACCGAATTCCGCATCGATAACCTTTAATTGACTTGCGGCGACGAAGATCGAGCCGGTATGGATATCACCATGGAGCAACGCTTCCGCTTTGGTGAGAAAAGTATGTTTAAGCGCCGCCACCGCCAGCCTGAGATCCGGATCCGTCCGCAATCCCGCCACCGCATCCTCAAGCGCCGTCTCGTAGGAATTGCGGTCATGGCCGCTGTAGGGATCGGTGAAAAACAGATCTTCGGTTATCTGGCACATTTCCGGGTTGCTGAACCGGCCCACTTCGGCCTTTTTCTCGTGGGGATGCTGGTAAAAATCCGAGGTATAAAACAGAGTCCTGGACAGGTATTCCCCCAGTTGGCGCGCGGCCTGGGGATAATAACGCCCGGCAAGCAGCTCCCGCCGCCAGATGGACATGGCTGACAAATCCTCCTGGATCATCACCGCCAGCCCGGCATCGTGGTGCAGGATTTTGACGGTATGCTGGGGACAATAACGTTCGTGCACCAACAGGGTTTCCGCCTCGATACGGGCGCGATCGAGAGTCAGCGGCCAGCTTTCTCCGACGCAGCGTACGTAGGGCAACGCCTGTTTTACCACCACCCGGCTGATACCGCGGCCGTCGAGGATTTTAAAGACCAGATTGAGATTGCCGTCGCCTACCTCCTCGGCGTTTATCAACGTTTCCGGGTCGCTGAGCCCGGCATAACGGCGGGCATAATCAACGGCATCGGCGGCGGTCAGCGTACGGTAAGCGGACATTTTTCAGCACCTCAAATTAAACGTTTAGACGTCTATACATCTTTACGTCATGTTGGCAGAATAGCCATTTTGATGCAATAACCTAAAAGGATTTAACAAGCGATGCAGAACATTAACGCCACCAGTATGCGGGTGCTGGACAACCGGTTATGGATTTTGGACCAGCAGGCGCTGCCGCAGCAAAAAAACTGGTATCCGGTCTTAACGGCGCAGGAGCTGATTGATCATATACGCGCCCTGCGGGTGCGCGGGGCGCCGCTAATCGGCTTAACCGCCAGCCTGCTGCTGGCCTTGCTGGCTGCCGAGGGCATGTCCCGTGCGGAGCTGACGTCGGCGCTGGCGCACCTGCTGGCGGCACGCCCCACCGCCGTAAATCTGATGAATAACCTGGCGCGGATGCGGGAAGCCCTGGCAACGGCGGATTATATCGATGCCATGGGGCGGGAAGCGCTGCGGCTGGTGGAGGAAGATCGGGGGCTGTGCGATGCCATCGCCGCCCATGGCGCCACGCTGGTAGGTCCCGGCAGCCGCCTGCTGACGCATTGCAATACCGGCGGTCTGGCTACCGCCGGCATCGGCACCGCCCTGGGGGTGATACGCCGGGCGCATCAGCAGGGCAATGTGCGGCGGGTATGGGTAGATGAGACCCGGCCTTTGCTGCAGGGCGGACGCCTCACCGCCTGGGAGCTGGGGGAGCTGTCCATACCCTATATCCTGATCTGTGACGCCATGGCCGCCGGCCTGATGGCCCGTGGCGAGGTTGATGCCGTTTGGGTGGGGGCGGATCGCATCGCCGCCAACGGCGATGTGGCCAATAAAATCGGCACCTATAGCCTGGCGGTGCTGGCGCGTTATCACGGCGTTCCGTTTTATGTCGCCGCGCCCCATACCACCCATGATGCGGCCTGCGCCAACGGCGACGGGATCCCCATCGAGCAGCGGGATGCGGGGGAAGTCACCGGCGTGAGCGGCGGTTTCGGCAGCTGCCGCTGGGCGCCGGAAAACGCCGAGGTTTATAATCCGGCGTTTGATGTGACCCCCGCGGCCTTGATCAGCGCCTGGGTGCTGGATACCGGTGTTATTACCTCCGATCAGGTGGCAGCTGGGGTATTCAGGCAATCGTTGGTTAGCTAATGGCTTATTTAACACCCGAATACCTTGCCGCTTCTCCCTTTAACACGTTTGTTGCACGATCGGTGTTAGCGGGCCTAGCGTGCCATGAGGCGCTCCGGCGGGCGGAAAAACCACGCCCGCTTCGACCTCATTGGCGCGCTCTCCCTTTAACAGGCTCGTTGTACACTCGATGATAGCGGGCCTAGCGGGCCATGTGGCGCTCGGTCGGGCGGAAAAACCACGCCCGATTCGACCCCATTGGCACGGTCTCCCTTTAACACGTTTATTGCACGATCGGTGATCGCGGGCCTACCGTGCCATGTGGCGCTCGGTCGGGCAGAAAAACCATGCCCGATTCGACCCCATTGGCACGGTCTCCCTTTAACACGTTTGTTGCACGACCGGTGATCGCGGGCCTGACGTGCCGGGTCTTAGCGTTCGAGGCGCGGATAGTTATCGGCGATGGTATCGCCGGTAAAGCGGGCTATCCAGCCCTCGGGATTATCGAACAGCCTGATGGCGGTGAAATGCGGCGCGGCGCCCATATCGAACCAGTGGGGGGTGCCCGCCGGTACGGAGATCAAGTCACTTTTTTCGCACAAAATTTGCATGATTTTTCCCGCGATATGGAGGCAAAACAACCCGGAGCCTTCAACAAAAAACCGCACCTCGTCTTCGCCGTGGGTATGCTCGGAAAGAAATTTAGCGCGCAGAGCCTCCCGCTGGGGATGATCGGCGCGCATGCTGATAACGTCCCAGGTTTGATAGCCCTTTTCCGCCACCAGCCGTTGGATGGCGTGTTGGTACGCGGCAATAACCTCTTCCGGTTGTGGGTCGCTGCCCAGTTCGCCGTCCGCCCGCCAGCGTTCGAAACGCACGCCGACCGCATTCAGCTGTTCGCGAATGGCATCGGCGTCATGGCTTTGCCAGAGGGGCCGGCTTGCATCGGAATCGGTGTAAATCGTTAATGCGCTCATAAGGCAAGCTCCTGTAAATCAATCTGCTGAAAATGATTAACCTGGGGATGCAGCCGGGGGCAATTTACCGGATCCCGAATCAGCTGGCAGGTGCGCCAGCCCGCCTCCCGTGCGGCATCAAGCTCTTGGCAAAGGTCGGATAAAAAGAGTATTTCTTGAGGCAAGCACTGCAACCGGGCGGCAATGTTCCGGTAAGATGCCGCCTGTCTCTTGGCGCCTACCCTGGTGTCGAAATAGCCGTCGAACAGGGGACGCAAATCTCCCGACTCGCTGTAGCCAAACAACAGCTGCTGCGCTTCAACCGAGCCGGAAGAGTAGACATAAAGCGAGATCCCCCGCTGCCGCCATTCCGCCAGTTGGGGAGCGACGTCGGGATAGAGATGGCCTTGGAAATCTCCCTTCAGGTAGCCCTCCCGCCAAATCATCCCCTGTATCGTTTTCAGGGCGGTGGATTTACGATCTTCATCCATAAAACCGAACAATGCGGCAATCAGATCGGCGATGGTGGCGCCGGGACGTGCTATTTCCAGGCGCAGCTCCGCCAGGGCCGCCGCCACTTCCGGTTTATGTTCACGCTGGCGCAGGAATTCGGACAACCGTTCCCGGGCATAAGGGAACAAGACCTGGTGCACGAAGCGGATATCGCTGGTGGTGCCTTCGATATCGGTAACGACGGTCTTGATCATTTCGCCTCCAGCAAACGGCGCTGCAACTCGCACTGAAACAGGAATTCCAACCCTTCCAGATGTCGGCTGGCCTCTTTAACATCCCGCCCCCAGCAATAGAGGCCGTGGCCGCGCACCAGAAAACCATGGCGCAGGCCATCCCGCTCGTCCCGGGCCGCCACTCGTTCCGCCAGGGCGGCGATATCCTGATCGTTATCGAATATGGCGATGGATACCGGGGTTAAATGACTTTGCTCGCCGCTGAGGGATTTTTGCATCTCATACCCCTCCAGGATCAGCCAATCACGCGGTTCCACTCGTGAAAGCACGGTGGCATTCACCGAATGGGTGTGCAATATTGCGCCCACGTCCGGATAGCGACGATACATCAGCGCGTGCAGGCCGGTTTCCGCCGATGGCCTGCGGTGGTCCTGCGCCCGTTGGCTCAGGATATCCACCGTCAGAAACTGACCGGCCTCCAGGCTGCCTTTATCCTGGCCCGATTCGCTGATTAAGCAGGTTTGCCCGTCAAGGCGTACCGACATATTACCGCCGGTAGCCGGGCACCAGCCTTTTGCGCCGATCCAATGGCATGCGGCCACCAGCTCGGCTAATTGCTGAGTCACTATCATAAGTATCCTTTCTCCTGAAGCGGGCTGTCTCTCAGTCTGGGGAAATTTAGCCGTTTAACCGTCCGTATGTCTTGACAGCCAGATAGTAACATTGGGCTAACGGGGCGGCAACAGCGTAGCTAAGTATAACCGTGCTTAACTAAACGCTATCGAGAGACAGCGGGCAAAAAGGTTATGATATTTGTATGACAATTAATGCGGAGGGGGGTAAATACGTTATGTCGTCGAGATGACGAGCCACGAAAAAGAACGTTTAGCGCCTGACAAAAGCCGGGCGCGAGAGAGTTATCACACGTCGATTTCAGCTTCGTCGCCTTTTTCCTGCAGCCAGTTGCGCCGGTCTTCCGAGCGTTTCTTCGCTAACAGCATGTCCATCATCAGCAGCGTCTGCTCCACGTCCTCATCATCAATGGTCAGTTGCACCAGCCGGCGGGTGTTGGGATCAAGGGTGGTCTCGCGCAATTGCAGCGGATTCATTTCCCCCAGCCCTTTAAAACGCTGCACGTTGGGCGTGCCTTTTTTGCGTTTAAGCTGTTCGAGCACGCCGGCTTTCTCGCTCTCATCCAAGGCGTAATAGACCTCTTTACCGAGGTCGATACGATAGAGCGGCGGCATGGCGACGTAGATATGTCCGCCTTTGACCACCGAGCGGAAATGCCGCACGAACAGCGCGCACAGCAGGGTGGCGATATGCAAACCGTCCGAGTCGGCATCCGCCAGGATACAAATCTTGCCGTAGCGCAGTTGGCTTAAATCGTCGCTATCGGGATCGATGCCGATGGCCACCGAAATATCATGCACCTCCTGGGACGCCAGAACCTCATCGGAAGAGACTTCCCAGGTATTCAGGATCTTGCCCTTCAGCGGCATGATGGCCTGGTATTCACGATCCCGCGCCTGTTTGGCCGAACCGCCCGCCGAGTCCCCTTCCACCAGGAACAGTTCGGTACGGGCCAGGTCCTGGGCGGTGCAATCCGCCAGTTTGCCCGGCAAAGCCGGTCCGCTGGTGAGCTTTTTACGCACGACTTTTTTCGAGGCCCGCAAGCGCCGCTGGGCGCTGGAAATCGCCAGTTCCGCCAGCTGCTCGGCGATGTGGATATTCTGATTCAGCCACAGGCTGAACGCATCTTTCACCACGCCGGAAACAAAGGCGGCGCACTGCCTGGATGAGAGCCTTTCCTTGGTTTGGCCGGCAAACTGCGGATCCTGCATCTTCACCGACAGCACATAGGCGCAGCGCTCCCAGATATCCTCCGCCGACAGCTTGACGCCGCGGGGCAGGATATTGCGGTATTCGCAAAAATCACGCATGGCGTCCAACAGTCCCTGCCGCAGCCCGTTAACGTGGGTGCCGCCCTGGGGAGTGGGGATCAGGTTGACATAACTTTCGGTTAACAGCTCCCCGCCCTCCGGCAGCCAAAGCAGTGCCCAATCCACCGTTTCGGTATCGCTGGCGAAGCTGCCGACAAACGGTGCTTCGGGCAGGGTAATCAGGCCATTGATCGCCTGATTGAGGTAATCGGTCAGACCGGACTGGTAGCACCAGCTTTGTTCCGTATTATTCACCCGGTCGATAAAAACAATTTCAACGCCGGGACAGAGCACCGCTTTCGCTTTCAGCAAATGGGTCAGGCGCGAGGCGGAAAATCGCGGACTGTCGAAGAACTGCGGATCGGGCCAAAAATGCACGCTGGTGCCGGTATTGCGTTTGGGGCCGGTGCCTTTTATCGACAGATCTTCAACTTTATCGCCGTTCTCGAAGGCGATGCCGTAAATATTGCCGTCACGACGAACCGTCACATCCACCCGGGTGGACAGGGCATTCACCACCGAGATGCCGACGCCGTGCAAGCCGCCGGAAAACTGGTAACTTTTGTTGGAAAATTTACCGCCCGCATGCAGGCGGCACATGATCAGTTCCACCGCCGGCACACCCTCTTCCGTATGAATGTCCACGGGCATACCGCGGCCGTCATCGATCACTTCGAGGGATTGATCGGCATACAAAATCACTTCAATGCGCTTGGCATGGCCGGCTAACGCCTCGTCGACGCTGTTATCAACGACTTCTTGTCCCAGATGGTTGGGGCGCGTGGTATCGGTATACATGCCGGGACGGCGGCGCACCGGCTCAAGCCCGCTGAGCACTTCTATCGCGTCGGCGTTATAGGTTTCTTGTGTCATGGTTTAATCGACTATCGTAACAAATTGTTGGAGAGCCTACCGCAAAGGGCACCGGTTCGGAAAGACTTAATTCGCGTTATGCGGCACACGGGGGATTCAGACAGCGGCGAGCCCGAGGAAATCCACAATGGGTGAGAAATAATGTTCGAACCCGATAAACGCATGATTTCCGCCTGACTCCACTGTTTGACGACAATGAGTGTAGTACTCCTGCGCCTGACGGTAATCAAGGATCTCGTCGCCCGTTTGCTGCAGCAGCCAGATAAGGTCCGGCGATGCCGGTTTTTCAACCAGCATGGACTTCAAGTCGTAGACATGGCGAGACTCTAGCACATAACGTTGACCGGTGTAGGGATTCTCGTTAACGCCTAAAAAACCCGTTAAAAGCTCATAAGGACGTACCGCCGGATTGACCACCACGGCGGGCAGCTTGAAGGTTTGCGATAGCCAGGTGGCATAATAACCGCCCAGGGACGAGCCCACCAGGCCCAGCGGTTCGCCGGCTTTCTCCAGCACCAGCCTTTCGAGCAATTCCGCGGTTTCGGCGGGATACACCGGCAGCTGCGGCACGATCATTTCAATGGCGGGATGGTGTTGACGCAACCAGGCCATCAGGGAAGTCGCCTTGGCGGATAAAGGGGAGCTGTTGAAACCGTGCAGATAGAGCAGAACGGCCATTAATAGCCTTCCGAATCCGTATCCGGCAAATACTCTATGCCCGATAAACGATGGACTTCGGTTTCAAGCCGGCCGTCCGGGTAGAGATCAAGATAACGCCAGCCCGGCCCGACGGAATCGATGGTGAAGTTGGTGCAATGGGGTTTGAACTGCACGCAGGTGGAGGGGGAAGCCAGTACGCGCCGGCCTTGCCAGTCCAAATCAAGCTCCTGGTGGATATGCCCGCATAATAAGGTTTTAACCCGCGGGAAATGACTCAGCACCGCCGACAGCATATGAGCATTGCGCAAGCTGTGTTGATCCAGCCAGATGCATCCCGAGGCGGACGGATGATGGTGCAGGAGCAGCAAGGTATGGCGATCCGGCTGCATCCTGAGGGTTTTATCCAGCCATTCCAATTGGTATTCGCTCAGCTCGCCGTGGGGCACGCCGAATACCTGGCTATCCAGTAAAATCAACTGCCAGTTGTCCCCCAACAGCACATGCTTGGAGGGCGAGATCCCGCACTCTTCAAGCGCCTTGACCATGGCCGGCTGAAAATCATGGTTACCCGGCAGCCAGACGCAGGGCGCGGGCAGACGCGAAATTCCCTCGGCGAAATGCTGATACGCTTCAAGTGAATGATCCTGCGCCAGATCCCCGGTAGCCACCACCAAATCATACCGATGCCGTTCCGCCTCAATCGCGTCCAGTACCGCGCAATAGCTACGGTAGGTATTCACCCCAAGCAGCGCCTCATCCTCACCGGCAAACAGATGAGTGTCTGTGATTTGTAAAATCCTGATTATGGCCCCATTCGCCACAGGAAGTCTCAACAGGCTTTCCAAAGGGTATCCTTGGTTATTAAAATCTGCCTAACAAGCTGGAATCGCCATCGCCCCGTACGCTAAACAATAGCGTAGCCAATCCGCAAGGAATTGGTTGATTTGATGTTTTTCGTCACGTTGATGTAACTTTTTATTAGGGTAATCATACCGTGCCTTGAAACGATAGATCTGCTGACTGGAACACACTTCCGCAACCATGGCGTCGTGATACAGCCGGACGCTCATGGACGGCAGGCTCCAGAAACTGACCAACGGCTCGGTCTGGATAATTTGCACCAGGGTGGTGTAACGGGTCGCTTCCAGAATGGTCAGGCGATAACTGGCGCCGTTCACCTGATAGGCTATCATCTCTCCCACTTCATTGGCACGGGGCAATAGCCGGCGCAGCTGGGCGAAGTTCGTTTCGCACAGGCGCATCATTTCCGGGAAATCAGGGGTATAGCGCTTGGTCATTAATCCGCCCACTCTTTTCGTAAGGATGCATGGTGTAAGGCCAGCCATTGCAGGGCAATGACGGAGGCCGCGTTATCGATAATGCCTTCTTCCACCCAGCGGTAAGCCTGCTCGCGACTCACCACGTGAAGACGTATATCTTCGTTTTCTTCCACCAATCCATGGATACCTTCAGCCAGCCCGGCATTCACTTCGCCCACCATAATGGTCAGGCGTTCACTGGTACCGCCCGGGCTTGCCAAATAGCTTAGCATCCGTTTACAGCGCCCAACTTCAAGCCCCGATTCCTCAACCGACTCGCGGCGCGCCACCTGTTCGAGGGTCTCGCCGGGCTCGATCATACCGGCTACCAGCTCTAACAGCCAGGGGGTCGGACTGCTATCATAAGAGGCAATGCGAATTTGTTCCAATAATACAACTTCGTCACGTATTGGATCATAAGGCAGAAGGACCACGGCGTGCCCGCGCTCAAAAATTTCCCGGGTGACTTCTTCACTCATTTCGCCGTTAAACAGGCGATGGCGGAACCGATACAGCTCCAAAGAAAAAAAACCTTTGTAAAGTTTATCCCGTGCAATAATTTCTACATCTTCTTTACCGAATGTAACGGGTGTGGGTTCGGTTAATGCCATTTTAACGACTCCTAGTCTGTATAATCGGCCATTTCGTGGTTGCTAAAGCAATCACTGTGCCGCAAAGTGCAGGTTTGTGATAAATTTTGTGATACAGAGACAAGATGGCACGTTCAGCCACCTCATACACTCCGCTGACTCTGATAGAATCGGGCGATATTTATCTGTCGACAGCGCTACCATAGCAATTTTGCTGTATCAAAAGGAATGCAAATGAAGAAACTGCTCCCCCTTCTTATTGGACTGAGCCTCGGAGGCTTCAGTACTTTAAGTCAGGCAGAAAATCTGCTTCAAGTGTATCAGCAGGCACGGCTATCCAATCCGGATCTTCGCGCATCGGCAGCTGATCGCGACGCGGCATTTGAAAAGATCAACGAAGCCCGCAGCCCCTTGCTGCCGCAGCTTGGACTCGCGGTGGGTTATAATTATACCAATGGCTTTCGCGATCAAAGGGATATCAATTCCAATCAGGGCAGCGGTTCGTTGCAGCTCACCCAGACCATTTTCGATATGTCAAAATGGCGTGAGCTGACATTGCAGGAAAAAACCGCCGGCGTGCAGGATGTCACTTACCAGACCGCGCAGCAGACGTTGATCCTTAATACCGCTACCGCTTATTTTAACGTATTAAGCGCCATCGACGCACTTTCTTATACCGAGGCGCAAAAGCAATCGATTTATCGGGAGCTGGACCAAACCACCCAGCGCTTTAACGTCGGACTGGTGGCCATTACCGACGTACAAAACGCCCGCTCCAACTATGATACCGTACTGGCCGCCGAAGTGAGCGCCCGCAACACGGTGGATAACGCCCTGGAAAGCCTGCGCCAGATAAGCGGCAGCTTTTATCCGCAGCTGGCCTCCCTAAATATAGAGCATTTTGATGCCGCCCAGCCGCAACCGGTCAACTCGCTGTTGAAAGAAGCGGAAATGCGCAACCTGAGCCTGCTCAGCGCCCGTTTGTCGCAGGATGTGGCGCGGGAAGAGATTCGTTTGGAAGAAACCGGCCATTACCCGACTCTGGCATTAACCGCGTCCTCGACGTTGACCAACACCGATTATAACGGTTCAAGAACCAACGGTAATGCCAATTATACCAATTCAAATATCGGCCAGAACGCCGTCGGTCTGACCCTGAGCGTGCCGATTTATTCCGGCGGCCAGGTGACTTCACAGGTCAAGCAGGCGCAGTACAGCTTTGTCAGCGCCAGCGAACAGTTGGAAAGCGCCCATCGCAGCGTGGTGCAAACCGTGCGGTCGTCATTTAACAACATATCCGCCTCCATCAGCAGCATCGATGCCTATCGCCAGGCGGTGATTTCGGCGCAAAGCTCTCTGGACGCCTCGGAAGCCGGTTATGAAGTGGGCACCCGCACCATTGTCGATGTGTTGGACGCCACCACCACCCTGTATGACGCCAAACGCAATCTTTCCACCGCCCGCTATACGTACGTAATCAATCAGCTGACGCTTAAGAATGCCTTGGGCACTCTTAATGAGGATGATATCCGGACGCTGAACGCCTCCCTTGGGGAACCCATTGCCACCAATCCAGAACAAGTGGCGCCGGTGAATCCCAATCAGGACGCCAACGCCCAGGGCGCTAACCCGGGCCAGACCTCCCGGGTGCCCCGCGGTAATTCGTCCGACGCCGCCCATTCGGCCAGGCAGACGGCCACCCCGGTGAGCGCCACCGTGCCGGCCTCTTCTTCGGTGAAAAAACGCAATCCCTTCCAGCAATAAGCCATATCCAGGCGGGCCCGTTCCCGCCTGGCTTGTTCTCCCTTACATCTCCCTGTCCCCCCTCTCATCGTTATGTATAACTTTGTAAAGTTGTTTCATAAGCGTGGCCGATGCTTCTTATTTGTACGTTTTTCCCCTATCCTTAAGGGGAACTCTGGGTAAGTTAAAACATTAATAAAGCAGGAAAATAATGAAACGGACAAAAGAAATTAACCACGCCGGCTTTCGCAAGCGCTGGCGGGTTTATCGTATGGCGCCGGTCGCGCTGGCGGTCGGCGCGGTATTCGTCCTTGCCGGTTGTGAAAAAAGCGACGAGAACGTGACCTTATATCAAAACAGCGACGACTGTTCCCGCGCCAATCCGTCCATGAGCGAACAGTGCACCACGGCCTATAAGAACGCCTTGCAGGATGCCAAGAAAACCGCCCCCAAATACACTTCCCGCGCCGATTGCGTGGCGGAGTTCGGCGAGGATCAGTGCACCCAGGTGCCGGCCCAGGCGGGCACGGCGGCTGAACCGCAGCAAAGCGGCAGTTTCTGGATGCCGCTGATGGCCGGTTATATGATGGGCCGGATGATGGGCGGCGGCTATTCCCAGCAGCCCCTGTTCACCTCCAGGGCGCCCAATAGCCCGGCCAACGGCAAATTTGTCGATGCCAGCGGCCGTAATTACGGTCCGGTGGCCAGCGGTCGCAGCATGAATGTGCCAAAAACCGCGATGGCGCCCAAACCCCCCACCACCAACACCGTGACCCGCGGCGGCTTTGGCGAAACCGTGGCCAAACAGAACACCATGATGCAGCGCAGTTCCGCCGCCCCCATGCCCCGCCGCAGTATGGGCGGCTAATCGATGAAACGGGTCACTCTGTATGAACGGCCGGACTGGCGTGAAAAAGCCGCCGAATATGGCTTTGATTTCCATACCATGTACGGCGAGCCCTATTGGTGTGAGGACGCCTATTATCAATTTACGCTGGCGCAGATCGACCAGCTGGAGGACGCCACCGCCGATATCCACCGCATGTGCCTGAAGGTGGTTGAAAAGGTGGTGGCCAGCGATGCGCTGATGACCAAGTTCCGCATCCCAAAGCATACCTGGCAATTTGTCCGCAACGCCTGGCACAGCGGCCAGCCCTCCCTTTATTCCCGTCTAGACCTGATTTACGACGGCCGGCAGCCGCCCAAGCTGCTGGAAAATAACGCCGATACCCCCACGTCCCTGTTTGAATCGGCGTTTTTCCAATGGATTTGGCTGGAAGATCAAATCAAAGCCGGACAGCTGCCCCCCGGGGCCGATCAGTACAACAGCCTGCAGGAAAAATTGATCGACCGTTTCCGTGATCTGAAAGAGCGGCATGGCTTCGGCCTGCTGCATTTCGCCTGTTGCCGGGATACCGATGAAGATCGCGGCACGGTGCAATATCTGCAGGATTGCGCGCTGGAAGCCGGACTGGCCAACGAGTTCCTGTTTATCGAGGAGATCGGTCTGGGTGAAAAGGGGCAGTTTACCGACACACAAAACCAGGTGATCGGCAATATGTTCAAGCTATATCCCTGGGAATTCATGCTGAAGGAAATCTTTTCAACCAAGCTGGAAGATGCCGGGGTGCGCTGGCTGGAACCGGCCTGGAAAGCCATCCTGTCCAATAAAGCGCTGCTGCCGATGCTGTGGGAAATGTTCCCCGGCCACCCTAACCTGCTGCCGGCGTATTTCAGCGAAGACAACCCGCCGCCCATGGACAGCTATGTGGTGAAACCTCTGTTCTCACGGGAAGGGGCCAATATCCGCATTGTGGAAAACGGTCAGGAAACCGCCCGCGTGGACGGTCCTTATGGCGAGGAAGGGTATATTATCCAGCAATACTGCCCGCTGCCGCTCTTTGGCGACAGTTATACCGTCATCGGCAGCTGGCTGGTGGACGGCCAGCCCTGCGGCATCGGTATCCGCGAGGATAAAGAGCGTATCACCCAGGATCTGTCGCGGTTTTATCCCCACATCATACTCGGCTGACCGGGTGCGTGGTCCGTTAGCGAGCACCTTATATCCTGGCCCTTTCAGGCGGGTGGGATATCAACCCACCTGGACCGACAGCATGCTCAGCGAGGCCATTTCGATGCCGTCCACCGGGATCGAGATAGGTTCTTTACCGTCCCAGCTCCCCAGAATATAGAGTAACGGCAGGTAATGGTCCGGGGTGGGATTTGACAACGCCGCGCTTTCGTGGCGCATAAAGTCCACCAGCGGGTGCTGCCCCTCACCTTGCCAGGCAACATTGTCACGGACAAATTGATTGAATGACTCTGCCCAGGGATACGGCTCGGCCGTGCCCTGCCAGTTTATCATGCGCAAGTTATGCACCACATTGCCGCTGGCGATAATCATTACGCCCTGGTCACGCAGGGCTGACAGTTCGCGTCCCAGCCGGTAGTGATATTCGGCGGGTTTAGTCCCGTCGATGCTCAGCTGCACCATGGGAATATCCGCCGCGGGATACATTTTTTTCACCACGCCCCAGGAGCCGTGATCAAATCCCCAGGATTGATCGGCGGTCACTTCCACCGGTAACAAAAGTTCCTGAATGGTTTTCGCCAGCGCCGGCGAGCCGGGTGCCGGATAACGTATATCGAACAGCGCCTGGGGAAATCCGCCGAAATCATGGATGGTGCGCGGATTTTCCATGGCGGTCACCGCGGTCCCCCGGGTATACCAATGGGCCGAAACCGCCACAATGGCGCGGGGACGCGGCAGGGTTTGCCCCAGCTGTTCCCAGGCTCGGGTATAACGATTATCTTCCAATACGTTCATCGGACTGCCGTGACCGAGAAACAGCGCGGGCATACGGGATTCGCTCATGGTAATTCCTTAAGGGTATGGCGCTTCTGGCGCTTCATAACCATTAAGGTACGCGATTCGCCCCCCTAATGAACCCGGATAAGCATGATAAAGACATTCAATAAATTTGAATGCTATTCATTTAACGCCAAGCCGTTTCGCCAGCCGATGTAAATTGCCAGGGTCCATGGCCAGTTGGCGTGCGCAGGCTGACCAGTTGTGTCCACAACTGTCCAGCGTCAGGCGGATCAACCGCCGTTGGTAATCATCGGTTCCCTGGCGCAGGCTGACCAGATCAATTGGTTTTAAAAGATACTGTTGATGGTCCACCGCCGGGTGCGGGTGCGCCGCGTCCAGGGCAAAATGCTGCGGTTTTAACAGAATATCGCCGCTACCCTGTTCCGCCCGCGCCAAGACCGTGGCACGATAAATAGCATGCTCCAGTTCCCGCACATTGCCCGGCCAGCGGTTAGCGGTAAGCACAGCCAGCGTGGCAGGGGTCAGTACCAGGCTGCTCAGCCCCATGGCGACCCGGCTGCGCTCGCAAAAAAAACCCGCCAGCAGAGTGATATCCAGCTCCCGTTCCCGTAACGGCGGCACATGCAGCGGGAACACGCTCAGACGATGGAAAAGATCGGCGCGAAACTCACCGGCCACCACCGCATCTTTCAGTACCCGGTTGGTGGCGGCCAGCACACGGACATTGACCCGCAGGTTTTGATCGTCTCCCACTCGCTGCAGGTCGCCATATTGCAGCACTCGCAGCAATTTCGCCTGCAACGTCAGAGATAATTCGCCAATTTCATCTAAAAACAGCGTGCCGTTATCCGCCAATTCGAATTTTCCGATACGATGGTGTATAGCGCCGGTAAACGCGCCTTTTACATGACCGAACAGCTCGCTCTCTGCCACCGACTCCGGCAACGCCGCGCAATTAAGGTAAATCAACGGTTTAGCCGCCCGGGGCGATCCCTGATGGATGGCCCGAGCCACCAGTTCCTTGCCAACACCGGTTTCACCGGTGATCAACACATTCAGATCGGAATTGGCGACGATATCGAGCTCTTTTTTCAGTTGCTGCATCACCGACGACAAGCCGATCATTTCGTCGCCGTCAACCGCCGGAGATAACCTGCCGGTGCTCACCGGCGCGATGACCTG
Source organism: Sodalis sp. dw_96 (assembly GCF_018449575.1). Lineage (GTDB taxonomy): Bacteria > Pseudomonadota > Gammaproteobacteria > Enterobacterales > Enterobacteriaceae > Acerihabitans. The sequence continues at coordinate 261,128 of NZ_JAAVUT010000004.1, forward strand.
CCTTTCCAGCCGTTCCACCAACAGGGCATTACTGAGCGCCACCGAGGATAACGCCGCCACCAGACGCAGCTCCTCATCGCTGAAATGATCCAACTGATGAGGATCCATGCCGTCGAGTGTCAGCGCGCCGATCAGATTCTGATCGGTAAACAGCGGCAGGCCGATACAGGCATGGACCTTGAACTGCTGGTGGCCTGGAACCAAACCGTCGTAGGGATCCGGCAATTGACTGTCCGCTGGGAAGCGCACCACATCACCGGCACGGGCGATAGCTTCAAGGCGCGGATGTTCGGACAAACGGAACCGCCGACCCAATACATCGGGCGATAACCCGGCGGTGGCAAGCGGCCGGAACAATTGCTGTTCATAACCTAACAACGCCAAGGCGTCGCAGCACAGCAGCCGCCGCAGGCCGTTAATCAACCGCGCAAACCGGTCCTGGCTGGAAATTCCCGACTGCAGCTCAATGGCGATATGACTGAGAGTCTCAATAGATAAGGACATAAAATTTACCGTTATCTGCGTCATTGTCATTATGACATTAATGCTGTCTTATAGACAAATTAATAGCTGAGTCAATTTAACAAAAATTTTTTAAAAAACTCGTAAAAACATACAGATAATGACTGGCACGCTATATGCAGTTTCTTTTCCATCGTTTAAGCCATTGGATCAGGAACCGCTATGAGCATACAGGTAAAAAATAATATTTATTGGGTGGGACAACGGGATTGGGAAGTACGGGATTTTCACGGCACCGAATACAAGACGCTTAAAGGCAGCAGTTATAATAGTTATCTTATCCGTGAAGAGAAAACCGTACTCATAGATACGGTGGATCATAAATTCAGCCATGAATTCGTCCAAAATCTCGCAGCGGAAATCAGCCTGAACGAAATCGATTACATTATCATTAATCATGCCGAGGAAGATCACGCCGGCGCCTTGAGCGAATTGATGGCAAGGATCCCGGACACGCCGATTTATTGCACCTTCAATGCCATTGATTCCATTAATGGCCATCATCACCATCCCGAATGGGACTTTCACGTTGTCAAAACCGGCGACCGCTTGGAGATAGGTAACGGCAAGCAGTTGGTTTTTGTCGAAACGCCCATGCTGCATTGGCCGGACAGCATGATGACCTATATCAGCGGCGATGCGGTACTGTTCAGCAATGACGCTTTTGGCCAACATTACTGCGACGAACATTTGTTTAATGATGAAGTGGATCAAAACGAATTATTTGAGCAATGCTCGCGGTATTTTGCCAATATCTTGACGCCTTTCAGCCGCCTGGTCACCGCCAAGATCAACGAGATCCTCGGCTTCAAGCTGCCGTTATCCATGATCGCCACCTCTCACGGCGTGGTCTGGCGCGACGACCCGACGCAAATCGTCGCTAAATATTTGCAATGGGCGGACAGTTATCAGGAAGACCGGATTACTCTGTTTTACGATACCATGTCCAACAACACCCGCATGATGGCCGACGCCATCGCCCAGGGGATCAATGAAATCGATCCCGGCGTCGCGGTGAAAATCTATAACGTGGCCCGTCATGATAAGAATGAAGTCCTGACGCAAATCTTCCGCTCCAAAGGCGTGCTGGCAGGATCCTCCACCATGAACAACGTCATGATGCCGAAAGTGGCCGCCCTGCTGGAAGAGCTGACCGGCTTGCGTTTTCGCGACAAGAAAGCCTCAGCGTTCGGCAGCTACGGCTGGAATGGCGGCGCGGTGGATCGGGTGCAAACCAGGCTGATGGACGCTGGATTCGACACTACCCTGGCCCTTAAGCTGAAGTGGCGCCCCGATGGCGAAGCCCTGGATATCTGTCGCGAGCACGGCAGAGAGATAGGCCGCCAGTGGGCCTTGCACCCTCTTGATGCCACTGCGGCGAATGACAAGACAGCTAAAATGCCTCCGGCCATTGTCGATGTAGCGATCGGAACCAATGTATCCCTCCCGGTTGCCGCATCAGCGGTAAAGTCCTCCTTCTCCCCGGATACCGCAACCGGCATGCTTTTAACAAACGAAGCCACGACCCTACTCGCGGTAGCCGACGCCGAAACGGGCACAAAGATGCAGTGCAGCGTTTGCCAATGGATTTACATTCCAGCCCTCGGCGAATCGATGCAGGGGATTGAGCCCGGCACACCCTGGTCCGCGGTACCCGACACCTTCCTGTGCCCCGAATGCGGCCTGGGCAAAGATGTGTTTGATGAACTGAAATAAGGACCCATGATGAATCAGGACATTATTATCATCGGCTCCGGTTTCGCCGCACGGCAATTGGTGAAAAATCTGCGTAAGCTGGATGAGGCCCTGCCGATCCGGCTTATCGCCGACGACAGCTGCGACGAATACAATAAACCGGAATTGAGCCATGCCATCAGCCAACAGCAAAGCGCCGACGATCTGACCCGATCTACCGCGGCGCAATTCGCCGAGCAATACCGGCTGGCGCTCCACCGACATTCCCGGGTAAGCCGGATTGATGCCGCCGCTCGCGAGGTCTATTGCGGGGAGACTGTCTATCCCTATCGCCGGCTGATTCTGGCGACCGGCGCCCAAGCTGCTATCCCGGCAATCGAAGGCGGTCATTTATTATTGACGCTCAACAGCCAGCAGGAGTATCGCCGGATAGACTCACAACTACGCCGGGCCCGGCGGATTTTGTTGCTGGGGGCGGGTTTAATCGGCACCGAACTGGCGATGGACCTCACCCAGGCGGGTAAGCAGGTCACGCTGGTGGATAAAGCCGCCAGTATCCTGGCTTCACTGATGCCGGCCGAAGTCAGCGCGCGTTTACAGCACCGACTGGTACAACAAGGCGTAGAATTGATCCTGAATACCGATCTGCTCAGCCTGTATCAAACCACCACGGGCATTGTCGCCGCGCTATCGCGGGGTCGACTTCTGGAGGTGGATGCCGCCATCGTCGTTATCGGCCTTAAACCGAATACCGCCCTGGCGTCGGCGGCGGGCCTGGCAACCGCCAGAGGCATCAAAGTCGACGATCGCCTGCGCACCAGCGATCCCCATATCCATGCCCTGGGGGATTGCGCGGAAATCAACGGCAAAGTGCTCCCATTTTTACAACCGATACAAATGAGTGCCGCCGTACTGGCTAAAAATGTGCTCGGAGGCAGCGCCAATCTGGCATTGACGCCGATGCTGATAAAGGTAAAAACGCCGGATTTACCGTTGCATCTGGCCGGGGAAACCCAGAGAACCGATCTGCAGTGGCAGGTCAATTTCGATTCACAAGGCATGTTGGCCAAAGGCCGTGATGACCAGCAGCGGCTATGCGCTTTTGTCGCCGGCGAAGCACGCATGCAGGAGGCGTTTAAACTGTTACGCCAACTGGGCAATCAATAACGGAGAGTCAAATGCAGGAACTATTGTGTTATCAAACCATGCCGATCTGGACTCGCGAGACTATCCCGACGGCTTTCCGTGAACGTCATAATACCAAAGAAGGTGTGTGGGCCCGGTTGACCGTGCTGCAAGGCAGCTTGACCTTTGACCTGATGAACGAGAACAACGATATTGTGCAAAGCGGGGAATTTTCCGCCGGACGACAGCCGCCGCAGGTGGAACCGCAGCAATGGCACCGCATCGCCGCCGTTTCCGATGATATACAATGCCGGTTGGCTTTTTATTGCCGCCCGGAGGAGTTTTATCATTTCAAATACGGGTTAACCCGCACCCATTCTGAAGTCATCAATGCCGTCAGCTTTTTATCACCCGATATCTCGTTATCGCCCGGTAAAACGTTGGACCTGGGCTGCGGCGGCGGTCGCAATGCGTTATACCTCGATCTGCTGGGCTTCAGCGTAACCGCCCATGATAAAAACCCGCAAAGCATCGCCGCCCTCAATGAGATCATTGCGGCCGAAGAGTTGAAAAATATCAGCGCCTCGACGCTGGATATCAGTGAAGTGTCCATCAGCGGGGAGTATCAGTTTATTCTCTCTACGGTGGTGATGATGTTTTTACCGGCCGACTGTATCAGCCGCCTGATAGGCGATATGCAGCGCAGCACCCTGCCGGGGGGCATCAACCTGATTGTCGCCGCCATGTCGACGCCGGACTTCCCCTGCCCGATTCCGTTTCCATTTACCTTTGGTCCCGGCGAGCTGAAGCGGTATTACGAGGGATGGGAAATTATCAAGTACAACGAAGACCCGGGAGAACTGCATAAAACCGACGCCGACGGCAACCGCATCAAGCTGCGGTTCGCCACCCTGCTGGCCAGAAAGCGCCCACTGGCAGTTTAGTCTCACAATACATCGGGTTGTAACGGTGCCCGGTCGGGACAAGGAGATAGATCGTAAACACGCCGTGAATCCATCCATGGAGGCTCGATCCGCGCCGTCCTGGCGCGGACGGTTTACTCCCTATCACCCTGCCCCTCCCAATTGACTCCAGGCTCGTTTGTTAGCAGTCCTTATTCGAGCTAAATAGCCAAACAGCGTGAGAGCGCGCCGATGTGGTCGAAGCGGGCGTGGATTTTCCGCCCGCCAGAGCGCCACACGGCACGCTAGATACCGCCAACACGAAATCTGAACCGAGCGTGTTCAAGGGAGAGCGCCCCATGGCAGTCCAGGCCCGCTGCGCCCGGGCCGAAATTCAGCTTGCCCGCTGGGCCAAGGCCTGCCGGTAGGCCACCAGGTCATCAATGGTCACTACCGTCATGTCGTGTTCCTTGGCGAACTCAATGATTTCCGGCGCATGGGCCATGCTGCCGTCCTCGTTGGTCACTTCGCACAATACACCCATGGGTTTCAGCCCCGCCAGGGTACATAAATCGATACTGGCCTCGGTATGCCCGCCACGGGTCAATACGCCGCCCGGCTGCGCCCGCAGCGGGAAGACATGGCCGGGACGATTGAGATCGCCAGGTTTGGCGTCATCTTTAATGGCGGCGCGGATCGTGGTCAGGCGATCGGCGGCGGAAACGCCGGTGGTCACCCCTTCCGCCGCTTCAATGGTCACGGTGAAAGCGGTCTGGTAATGGCTGGAATTACGCTCCACCATCATTGGCAATTCCAATTGTTGACGCCGTTCTTCCGTCAGACACAAACAAACGATACCGCTGCCATGGCGAATGGCCAACGCCATTTGCGCAACCGTCATGTTCTCGGCGGCAAAAATCATGTCGCCTTCGTTTTCACGATCTTCATTATCAAGCACCAACACACCGCGGCCATCGCGCAGTGAAGTGAGTGCGTTTTCCACGCGTTCCATCGGTGTACCGAATTTGGAGAGAAGCGTCTGATTCATGGTAAATAAAACCTCATAAAGTATATGGATTACCAGAACCAGGGCGGACTTAGGAGCGAGCCATTTAAGGCTGAAAAATAACGAGAATGGGCGCAAACCCATAGTAAGCCGTTACTCTCTCCCGTCCGGACTATAACCGTCGGCCCCGGAATTACACCGGGTCTGCTGACCTCAAATCAACCAACAACCTGAGCGCTCGCGGGCTTCCCCTGACTATTGCGTGCAATAGTTGCAGAGGTTTACCGCCGGTGGGGAGTTTCGCCCCGCCCTGAGAATAAGCTAAATAACTATAGCGCCAATGAAATAGCAGGGCAATAACGACGAGGGACAAACCGGAAAATTAGCGGTTGTAGGGATATATAATTATTGTGTTGCTGTTTTAGTTTCTTCTCCATCGAACTGGCATTACACTTAACCCTATCTTACGCGCTAGGAAACCACCGATGATCGATACCAAAAAAATTGAACAGCTTGCCCGTCAAATCCATGAATCCCTGCCCAAAGGCATTCGTGAACTGGGTGATGATGTCGAGAAGAAAATCCGTCAGGTGTTGCAAAGCCAGTTTAGCCGCATGGATCTTGTCAGCCGGCAGGAGTTTGATGTGCAGACGCAGGTATTACTGCGCACCCGGGAAAAGCTGAGCCAGCTGGAATTGCGGATCAATGCCCTGGAGACGATGCCGGGAAACGCCGTGGCCCCGACGGTGGCGGCCGACACGGCACCCGCAGTCGCCAAGACGGACATTGATGAGCCGGAAGCCGGCGACGTGGCGGACGACAGGCCGGCCAAACCGAAAAAATGATATACAACCAAACCAACCAGGCAATCGCTGATTGCCGGGTTTTTCACACCTGCACTCCGCTTCAGCCCCGCTTGCCGCTTTTGATCGAATTGATGATGTTGGTGGTGGAACAGCCGTCCTCAAAATTCAGCACCCGCACATCGCCGCCATTGGCCCAGACCTCTTTACTGCCGGCGATTTCCTCGGGTTTATAATCTCCCCCCTTAACCAGCAAATCCGGCAGGATTTCGGCAATCAGGCGCTGCGGCGTATCCTCTTCGAACGGCACCACCCAATCCACCGCCTCCAATGCGCTCAGCACGATCATCCGCTGGGCTAAAGGATTCACCGGCCGGTGTTCGCCTTTCAGCCGTTGGGTGGAGGCGTCGCTGTTAACCGCGACAATCAGCCGGTCCCCCAGCCGCCGGGCATTGGCCAAATAAGAGACGTGGCCGGCATGCAGAATATCGAAGATTCCGTTGGTCATGACCACTTTCTCGCCGCGCTGGCGGGCCTGTGCCACCACCTGCGCCAGCTCCGCTTCGGTCATGATGCCGAAACCGGCATCGGCCCGGCCGTGGATGGCGTTTTCCAGCTCAACGGGGCTGACGGTGGAGGTCCCCAGCTTGCCCACCACCACACCGGCGGCGGCATTGGCCAGGAAACAGCTTTCCTCCAGGGAATTGCCCGCCGCCAGCGCTGCCGCCAGCACACCGATAACCGTGTCGCCCGCGCCGGTTACATCGTACACTTCCTGCGCCTGGGTCGGTAGATGCAATGGCTCCTTGCCGGGTTGCAGCAGGGTCATGCCCTGTTCCGAACGGGTGATGAGCAAGGCCGACAGATCATAATCGGCAATCAGCTTCATGCCCCGGCTCACCAGTTCGCCCTCGTCCCGGCACTGTCCGGCCACCGCCTCGAATTCGGAGAGGTTGGGCGTCAGCATGGTGGCGCCGCGATAGCGGGTAAAATCGGTGCCCTTGGGATCCACCAGGACCGGCACCCCCGCATCCCGAGCCAGGCGAATGATATCCTGCACCCGCGCCAGCGCGCCTTTGGCGTAATCCGACAACACCAGGGCGCCGGCGGCGGGCAACGCCTGGCGGATACGCTCCAGCATCGGAGCGGCGTCAACCCCGTCGAAGCCCTGTTCGAAATCCAGGCGGATCAATTGCTGATTGCGCGACAGTATCCGCAGCTTGGTAATGGTGGGATGGGTGGAGACCGCGACGAAATCACAGGTAACGCTGACCTCGCCCAGTTTATCCGCCAGCGCGCGGGCGGCGTCATCTATGCCGGTCAATCCCACCAGTCGCGTGCCTGCCCCCAGCGCGGCGATATTCATGGCAACGTTGGCGGCGCCGCCGGGCCGTTCTTCGATCGTCTCGACTTTCACTACCGGCACCGGCGCTTCCGGCGAGATACGGTTGGTGGGACCGTACCAATATCTGTCTAGCATCACATCACCCACCACCAACACGCCCGCCCGGCGAAAATCAGGCAACGTTACTTTCATCCATTCGCTCCAGCTTTAACAATTTATTGCGCCGGATAGTAGCATAGGCGGCTTAATTTCTCTCCCCTCCCCGCCGGCGAAAAGCGTTTTTCGGCCGGTGAAAAAAGTCAGTCCAGCCACGTTCGCCAACTGGCGGTAATCAGGGCGCGTTCCTTAAGGAACCGGTCGGCCGGCACCTTGCCCGGCAGGGCCTGCAATGCCAAATGATGAATTTCATCCCGCAGGGTGATATAGGATTGGCTTAATGCCTCCGCCGTCTGCGGGTCGAGGATATCGTGACGGGCCATCAGTTCAAAAATGCGGACATTATCTGACCAGCGGGTCAGATCGGGTATGGCGGCGGCATAACGCAGCACCAGATATTGCGCCAGGAACTCGATATCGGTAATGCCGCCTTCATCCACTTTGATATCGAACATATCGCCGCTTTTGCCGGCCAAATGGTGACGCATCTTCCCGCGCATCTCGCTGACATCGGTGCGTAACGCCGCCGGTGAGCGCTCCCGGCACAACACCGCCCGGCGGATATCGGCAAAGCGCGCGCCCAACGCCGGATCGCCATAGACCATCCTGGCCCGCACCAGCGCCTGATGTTCCCAGGTCCAGGCTTCATTAGCCTGATAATCCTCGAAGGCATCCAGGGTGCTTACCAGCATACCGGCCGCGCCGGAGGGGCGAAGCCTCGGATCGACCTCATACAGAATGCCGTTGGCTGTCCGGGTGCCGAACAGATGCATGACGCGCTGGGCCAGCCGCAGATAAAATTGCCGCCCGTCGATCCGGCGTTCGCCGCCGGTCATGACATCGGGCGGGCAATCATGTAAAAAAACCAAATCGAGATCGGACCCGTAACCCAGCTCCCATCCTCCCAGCTTGCCGTAGCCGATCACCGCGAAGCCCTGCCCGCCCTGCCCGTCCAGATGCTGTGGCCGGCCATAGCGTGAGACCATGGTCCGCCAGGCCTGCCGAACCACGGCGGCAATGATGGCCTCCGCCAGATAGGTGAGATGATCGCTCACCCGCATCACGGGCAGCACGCCGGTAATATCACCGGCGGCGATGCGCAGGTGCTGCGCCTGCTTGAATTGCCGCAGCGCGTCCATTTGTTGCTCTTCATCCTCGTCGGGCACCCGCATCAAATACTGGCGCAGCTCATCGGCATAGGCCCGGGGCGCCGGCGGATTGTACAGCGTGGCGGGATCAAGCAATTCATCCAGCAGCAGGGGATGGAGCGCCAGCTGGCTGGCGATCATTTCCGAGGCGGCGCACAGGCGGATCAAATGCACCAGCGCCTTGGGATACTCCAGCAGCAATTCGAGATAGGTGGTGCGGGAAACGATGCTGAGCAGCAGGGGCGCCAAACGGCTGAAGGCGGTATCGGCGTCCGGGCGCGGGCAGATTTCCCCCAGCAAACGCGGCATCAGTTGATCAAGCACCTCGCGACCGCGCGGTCCGATGGTCCGTTTCGCCACGTCGCGACGAAAGCCGGATAAATGTTCCAGCAGCCGCAGGCGACAGGACGCCGTCAACTGGGGTTCCCAGAAATCCGGTTCCGGTTCTTGCCCCTCATCCACCCACAGAGTACCGTAACGGCCGAAATCCGCCGGATCCGCCGGGTCCGGCGCATCGTCGCCGATGAGTTCGTCAAAAATGTGGCGCACCTGCCGCATATGCGTTCCGAGGGTGCGGTACAACGCCGGCCAATCCGCCTCGTTCATGCCATAGGCCAGGCGGCTTCTGTTCAGTTCATCGGTGGGTAACGTTTGGGTCTGTTCATCGTTGATGGCCTGCAACAGATTTTCCAGCCGGCGCAGATAAAGATAGGCGTGGCTCAATCGTTCGATTTGACCGGAATCCAGCAAACCCAGCTCGCCGATAGCGCTCAGGGTGGGCAATAAGGCGCGGCCTTGCAGACGCGGCTCCCGGCCGCCGCGAATCAATTGAAAAACCTGGGTAATAAATTCAATCTCGCGGATACCGCCGGCGCCCAGCTTGATATTATCCGTCAAGCCCCGGCGCCGCACCTCACGGGCAATCATGCTTTTCATGTTGCGTAATGACTGGATCACGCTGAAATCGATATAACGCCGAAAGACAAACGGGCGCAGCATCCGGTGCAGTTCCCGGCTGTAGGCATCGTCGCCATTGCCCAGCAGCCGGGCCTTGACCATGGCGTAACGCTCCCAGTCGCGACCCTGCTCCTGATAATAATCCTCCAGGGCTGGGAAACTGAGCACCAGGGGTCCGCTATCGCCGAACGGACGCAGCCGCATATCCACCCGGTAGACGAATCCGTCGACGGTGGTCTGATCAAGCACCTTGATCAGGCGCTGTCCCAGGCGGGTAAAAAATTGGGCATTGTCCAGCTCCCGTCGCCCGTCCCGGGTAAGGCCGTTTTCCGGATAAGCAAAAATCAAATCGATATCGGAGGAGAAATTCAGTTCGCCGCCGCCCAGTTTGCCCATGCCCAACACCAGCAGAGGTTGCGGGACGCCATCCTCATTGCAGGGCGTGCCCCAATCCCGGCAGCAGGCTTGATAAAGCCAGTCCCGCGCCGCGCTTACCAGCACTTCCGCCAGTTGGCTGAGCTGTTTCAGTGTCTGCGGGGTGTCGCTGGTGAGCAGCGCCTGCGACCAACCGATACGCACCAGGGCACGGCGGCGAAACAGCCGCAGTTCCCGCATCAGGCCAGCTTCATCCTTCACCGCCGCCAGCCGCTGCTCCAACAATGCCGGATAATGCCGCCACTCATCGGCCTCCGGCGGCTGGCGTCGCAGCTCTTCATACCACTCGGGACGGGCCATCAGCGCCTGGGCGATAAAATCGCTGCCGGCCAACACCGCCTGCCCCTCGTCATCCGCCGCCACGGGAAACGGCATCCCGGCGAGAATGATCTGTACCTGACGGTGTAATATCGGCGGTAACGGCAACGCCATGGTTCTTCTCCCTATATGTGCCTTGAGCATTCAGCGTATTGGAGCGGAACATACCCTAAATACTTCAAGTTGCAGGAAAGCCAACGCATCTGCAGCTTGAAGTATGACGGGTATACAACATTTTACCCGCATCCCGGGATGCCCGGCAGTAAATCATCGCCGGTTCACACTGCGCCAGAATCCTGGTTGTGTGACCGCCTGACGCCGCATATGTTCCACATCGTTGGTGCCGGGCAGCAAAATCGCCTGTTCCAGCGCCTGCCAGTGCAGGATATAGGATAAGACCTTTTGGGTGGGATAGGCACCGGACAAGAGATGAAAGGCCATGATTCTTCGTTCCAGGCGCGGCAACTGCTGAAGATATTCCTCCGGCGACAGCGCGCGACCGAACGCCACCTTCAGCTCGGCGGCACAGCGCGACAGGGTGATATCCGAAAAACGCTTGAATGAACCATTCAATTTCCGGCGGCCGTCGTCGTCAATGCTCTTTTGCCAGCCGGACAGGATAAGCCATGAGGTCAGGGCCAGCTTGCACTGAAGATAGGCGGCCTCGTAACACAAGACCTGGGGATCGCAATCGGCCCGGGCGATAAGGGGCGAGAGATCCGCCAACAAAGCCCGCAGATGAGTGGTGGCCTTGCGCGGAATCATATTACCCATCACCACAAAGGTTTCACGAATCAGGGTAAAGGCGGTGAGGATGGCATCCCGCGACGGCGCCACGCCCCGCAGCCAAATCTCCTCATGATATTGCCAGTGCGCCAGCGCCAGTGAAAGCGCTTCGCTTAACCCCTGCTCTACGGTGGCTTTGGGGTTGGCGCGCAGCAGCGGCAGGGCGCGCACCTCCCGCGGCGGGTTACCCTCGGCGAGATGATATCCCCGCGCCGCTTTGCTCAGGCTGCCCAGCCGCAGGCCACCCTCGGCGGTGAGCGTTTGCGCGTAGGCCAGCAAATCCGCCGTATTGCCTTGCAGCAATTCCAGCTCCAGTTCACAGATGGGTTCCAATAACTCCCCGGCGACAACGTCGCCCCGATCAAAAGCCACTTCAATCTCGCTATCGCCAAACTCCACCACCCATTTTTCACGCCGGTAATCAGTACGAAACAGCGGTTTGAGCTGGTTTTGCAGGTCCTTGATGTCCGTCCCCACGGGCCAGATTTCCGCCGGCAGCAGAGACAGATTCAATTCGGGACCGGATACCGGAATATTATATTCAGGGTGCTGATGCAACCCGCCGATAACTTTGCCGGCGGTTTTGGCGGTCATTTCATAGCGATCATTATTGCCGCGGATACGCAGGCCGATACCATGATGACGCAAATCCAGACCGGCGGTTTCAAAATAGATATTGATCAGACGTTGCGGAGGAGTATGAACACCGCCGCCGGCGGACACCCTTTCCGCCAGCGTGGATACCGCCCCGGAATGAACGATAAATTTTATTTCTATTTCTTCACTCATAGCTTCGGCCACACCCATAGTTTGATGTATGACGTCCGGCGACGCCGCTGGAAAAGGTAAACCCGCCGAAGTCATCATGTTGAAGAGCGTAATCATCACCTTAAAGCATAATTTGAACAAGTATGCTTATAATTTAAATGAAAATTTATGACAAAAAATTAATGGGAAATGGCCCATTTACGCTTCCTTTCACGGGTTATGCCGCCACAAAGCGTTCAAAGCAGTAAAATTATTAACGCTATTCTCTCCACCGGCATTTTTCCCCGGGCTTAACGGCTGAAAATGCAGTAGGCAAAGCCAGACGCGGCCTGATAGTAAGATAGTTCCCATTTTTGTTTAAGCATTGCGCCGTCAAACTTAACCCTTTACTATCCAGCGACATTTGCTGAAAAGACGACGGAACTATGCACAAATTACGCCATATCTGCTTCGCGTTATTGAGTCTAAGCTTCGCCGCTAGTACTCATGCTGATGAGACACGTTACATATCCGATGATCTCACTACCTATATTCATAGCGGGCCGGGCAATCAATTCCGCATTGTCGGCACGCTGAACTCGGGAGAGCAAGTCGCTCTGCTGGGTGTCAATGACAGCACCAATTACGGTCAGATCCGCGACACCAAAGGCCGAACCGCCTGGATCCCGCTGGATCAATTGAGCGACCAGCCCAGCCTGCGCGTGAAAGTCCCGTCCCTGGAACAACAGGTGAAAACCCTGACACAAAAACTCTCCTCCATCGATGCGGACTGGAATCACCGCACCGCCGATATGCAGAAAAAAGTGGCCGAAAACGACAGCGTGCTCCAGGGCCTGCGGAATGAAAACCAGGGGTTGAAAGACCAGTTGACGGTAGCCCGGAAAAAAGCGGACGCCGACGCCCTGCAGCTGGATGACAAGCAGCGGGCCATCATTATGCAGTGGTTTTTGTACGGCGGCGGCGTCGCCGGGGTCGGCCTGATCCTCGGATTGTTGTTGCCTCATATTATTCCCCGCCGCAAAAAGGACAACCGCTGGATGAACTGACCCTCCTTGGGCTTATCCCCCGGGCGCAGCACAATGGGCGGAAACAGTATTGCGTATGCGGCTACAATTAAGACATGATGCCAAGACCGACATTGTCAGGAGTGGATTGTGAAAAAATATCTGGTCGGCGGCGCTGTTCGCGACAGGTTATTACATTTGCCGGTACAGGAAAAAGACTGGGTCGTGGTGGGCGCCGTCCCCGATGAGCTCATTGCGCAAGGTTATCAGCAGGTGGGCAAGGATTTTCCGGTCTTCCTGCATCCGCAATCCCGGGAAGAGTACGCGCTGGCGCGCACCGAACGCAAATCAGGACAGGGTTATACCGGCTTTACCTGTTATTCGGCGCCGGACGTCACCCTCGAGCAAGACCTGCTGCGCCGGGATCTGACCATCAACGCCATCGCGCAAGATGAAGACGGCGAACTTATCGATCCGTTTCAAGGGCGCAGGGATATCGAACAACGCTTATTGCGCCATGTCTCCGACGCCTTCGGGGAGGACCCTTTGCGGGTATTGCGGGTCGCCCGCTTCGCCGCCCGTTTCGCCCATCTGAATTTCCGCATTGCCCCGGAAACCCTGGCATTAATGCGGCAAATGACACTGGCGGGCGAATTGCCGCTTATTTCGACCGAACGGGTATGGAAAGAAACGGAAAAAGCGCTCACCACCCGCAACCCGCAGGTCTATTTTCAGGTCCTGCGCGACTGCGGTGCGCTGGCGGCGCTGTTTCCGGAAATCGATAATCTGTTCGGTGTGCCCGCTCCGGCCAAATGGCATCCGGAAATCGACACCGGTATCCATACACTGATGACCCTCACGGTCGTAGCGCAACTGACCGCCGATGTGGGAGTGCGGTTCGCCACGCTGTGCCACGATTTGGGCAAGGGCCTGACCCCGCGGGAGCAGTGGCCGCATCACCACGGACATGGTCCGGCGGGGGTCAAGCTGGTGCAGGCACTGTGCGAACGCCTGCGGGTACCCAACCAGATACGGGAACTGGCGAAAATCGTCGCCGAATATCATGATTTGATCCATACCGTGGACCGTTTAACGCCCAAGACGCTGATGAAATTATTTCTTGCCATCGACGTCTGGCGCAAGCCGCAACGCCTGGAGTATATGATCATGGCCAGCGAAGCCGATGCCCGCGGCCGCACCGGTTTTGAAAACAATGCTTATCCGCAGGGGGATTATTTGCGGGAAGCGTACCGGGTGGCCGCATCGGTCACCAACCGGGAAGTGATCGAAGACGGCTTCGCAGGCGCCGCTATCGGCGAAGAAATACGCCTGCGCCGCCTGCGCGTCCTGACCTCATGGAAACAGCAAAAGGAACATTCCCGCACGGCGGTCATCGAGGACTAGGCTCACTTCCCCCCGGTGAAATCCGCCGTTGGCCCGTTACATCATCACCCAGTAGACCACCGCCGCCAGAATAAACCGGTAGATGGCAAAGGGCACAAACGAAATACGCTTGATGACTTGCAAAAAGAGTTTGATGGCCAGCAGGGCGACGACAAACGCCGTGACAAAACCCACCGCGAACATCGGAAAGTCATGCCAGGACAGGAACGGCAGGCTTTTATACAAATCCAGCGCGGTGGCGCCGATCATCATCGGCACCGCCAGAATAAAGGAAAATTCGGACGCTGCGTAGCGGCTGACGCCCATCAGCAAACCGCCGCTGATGGTGGCCCCTGAGCGGGAAAACCCCGGCCAGAGCGCCAGACATTGGAAACAGCCGATCAAAAAGGCCTGCAAATAGGTAATATCATCGATACCCTGCGCCCGGGGCAGCTTGGGTTTCAGCCACTCACCGAGCAGTAGCAGCACACCGCCCACCACCAGGGCATACATGACATATTTCGCTTCAAACAGCGCCTTGATTTGCTCATGCAGCACCAGGCCCAGGATCACCGCCGGTACCATGCCGAGGATGATATGCACCAAGGTCAGCCGCCCCTGGCCGATGCCTTCATGTTTGACTTCGCCGAAATGGATACCGATCAAACCAAACAACCGTCGCCAGAACATCACCACCACCGCCAGAATTGACCCCAGCTGGATGATCACTTCAAAGGTCTTAGCCCTGTCATCGGTAAACCCCAGCAACGTGCCCGCCAGAATCATATGTCCCGTGGAAGAGACCGGCAAAAATTCTGTTAACCCCTCAACTATCCCTAGAATAAACGCGACAATTAAATCATGCAGGTCTGTCATACAAAACCGTCCCCTCAATCAACCGACAACAAAAAAGCGGCAGTTCAAAGAACTCAGGCCGCTAACAATTCGGAAAATGAGAGATAACATACGGTATCCCCGTGTCCGTTGCATGAATATTAGCTTAAGAAACCTTTTTTTCAGACTTTTCAGCGATGACGCTCGATAATGACGCCGACGCTCTCGGCCTGGGGAACCGCCCCCGGTTTGCTAAGGGTAATCCGCACCCAGGGCAGGGCAAAACGCTGTTGCAGCAGGTCGGCCACCTCCTCCGCCACCCGTTCCACCAGGGCGAAGCGGCCGTCGGCGACATAGGTCAGCACCGCTTCGCTGACATCGGCGTAGCTCAGGCAATCCGCCACATCGTCGCTGCGGGCCGCCGAGCGGTTATCCCATCCCATTTCAATATCGAAAACCAGTTTTTGTCGGCGCTGCTGCTCCCAATCGTAAACGCCGATAAACGCCATCACCGTTAATGCTTTTATGAATACAATGTCCATGTGCCATACTCGGTTTTTGTGGATGTCGGATATCACTTATCACGGAATATGCGTATTATCCACAGTTAGTCCATGAAAAACGATGATGACGGGATGGAACTTGGTTATGAATGCTCATTCGATCGGCATGATAATCTTCGCCTATCTTTGCGGCTCGGTGTCCAGCGCGATCTTGATCTGCAGGATTGCCCGCTTGCCCGATCCCCGCACTCACGGCTCCGGCAATCCGGGGGCCACCAATGTCTTGCGCCTGGGCGGCCGCCTTGCCGCCGCCGGCGTCATGGTGTTCGACGTGCTGAAAGGGATGCTGCCGGTTTGGCTGGGTTATCACTTGGGGATACAGCCGTTTTACCTGGGATTGGTGGCCATTGCCGCCTGTGTCGGGCATATCTATCCGGTCTTCTTTCACTTCCAGGGCGGCAAAGGCGTCGCCACGGCGTTCGGCGCCATCGCCCCCATCGGCTGGGACCTGACCGGGCTGATGGCCGGTACCTGGCTGCTGACGGTGCTGTTAAGCGGCTATTCATCCCTCGGCGCCATTATCAGCGCCCTGATAGCGCCGTTTTATGTCTGGTGGTTCAAACCGCAGTTCACCTTCCCGGTGTCCATGTTGTCGTGCCTGGTATTGCTACGCCATCACGACAATATCCAGCGCTTGTGGCGTGGCCAGGAAAGCCGCCTGTGGCGCAAGCGCAAAAAGGATCTGGACATCGATGATAAGCAAAATCATAAAAACGATCGGCAGGATCATAAAAGCTGAGAACGGAGCTTGTTGACAAAGTACCCGGTCGTGACAGGCTGCCAGATCGTAAACACGCCGTGAATCCATCCATGGAGGCTCGATCCGCGCCATCCTTGGCGCGGACGGTTTACTCTTCTGGCAGCCTGTCCCTCCTTATTGGCTCCGAGTACGTTTGTCAGCAGTCTGACGGCGGTTATAGCGCCGGTAATTCCGCCAGCGGCCAGCGCGGCCGTACGGTAATCGCCAGATCCCCCATGATCCCGCTTTGCAGACGCACCATCCCGGCATAAGCGATCATGGCGCCGTTATCGGTACAAAATTCCGGACGCGCATAAAACACCTGGCCGCCCCGGCTTTGCATCATCGCCGCCAGGCGTTCGCGCAGGGTCTGGTTGGCGCTGACCCCTCCGGCGATCACCAGCCGTTTCAGCCCGGTCTGCTCCAGCGCCCGCCGGCATTTGATAAGCAGCGTATCCACCACCGCGTCCTCAAACGCCCTGGCGATATCCGCCCGGGTCTGGGCATCACCCTCATTGGCGCGCACGGTATTGGCGGCAAAGGTTTTCAAGCCGGAGAAGCTGAAATCCAGTCCGGGGCGATCGGTCATCGGGCGGGGAAAGGTAAAACGCCCGGCAATGCCCTGCCGCGCCAGCCGCGACAACAGCGGACCGCCGGGATAATCCAGTCCCAGCAGCTTGGCGGTTTTATCAAATGCCTCGCCGGCGGCATCGTCGATGGACTCCCCCAGCAGTGTGTATTGGCCGATGCCCGCTACCTGAATCAGTTGGGTATGGCCGCCGGACACCAATAACGCGACAAAGGGGAACGCCGGCGGATTCGCTTCCAGCATCGGCGCCAGCAAATGGCCTTCCATATGATGTACCTCAATGGCCGGCACGCCCCAGGCATAGGCCAGCGCTCGTCCCACCGTGGCGCCCACCATCAGCGCACCCACCAGGCCGGGACCGGCGGTATAGGCCACGCCGTCAATATCCTTGGCTCCCATGCCGGCTTCCCGCAGCGCCGCCTGGATCAGCGGGACGGTTTTGCGCACGTGATCACGGGAGGCAAGCTCGGGTACCACGCCGCCGTAGTCGGCATGCAGCTTCACCTGGCTGTATAACTGATTGGCCAGCAAGCCCGCCTGTTGGTCATAAATCGCCACACCGGTTTCGTCGCAGGACGTTTCAATACCCAATACACGCATAATTTTTTACCAGCTCCACTCAAAGCGGCGCACAGTCTATCATAATCTCCGCCCGCGGGAGGTCGCCCTGCCGGTCCCCCGATGAAAATTCAGTGTCTTTCTTGCCCGCGCCATGCTACAAGTATGCCCCTTGCTTTCCGTAACGATCCCGGATCGGCCTGCAGGATCCTAATTTGCAAGGTCCAGCCGCTTAATGTTACCTTCTTTGATTGCCAAGACCAATCAAATGCGGCAATTTTGAGCTATTTGCGCTATAATGCTGTGTATGAAATAGCCGGATACGCGGCGGATGAAGCATTCTCCGTAAGAGAGTTGTCCGTGGCGCTTTACAAAGCAGCTGTGCTTGAAGTAAAATTCCGCACCATTTTGAAATGGCTGACAACAGGTCAGCAGCAAAAACCGAATTCTATCGAGGTGAGAGTTACATGCCGGTAATTAAAGTACGTGAAAACGAGCCGTTCGACGTAGCACTGCGTCGCTTTAAACGTTCCTGTGAAAAAGCAGGTGTTCTGGCCGAAGTTCGTCGTCGTGAGTTCTATGAAAAACCGACTACCGAACGCAAACGCGCCAAAGCGTCCGCAGTAAAACGTCATGCTAAAAAATTGGCTCGCGAAAACGCACGCCGCACTCGTCTGTATTAATATTTCGGGGTGAAAACCCCAATCGCGTGATTAATCCGCAGACTTTGAAGTTGCATACGACTTAGTAGTTTCATACCAAGAGTTGCATACGAAGGCCGTGCGATCCGGAAGGATCTCACGGCTTGTTCTCGTTTATAGGCTAACCAATCAGGGCTTATGGCTGGACGAATCCCACGCGTATTTATCAATGACTTGCTGGCGCGCACCGACATTATCGACTTGGTCGATGCCCGCGTGAAGCTGAAAAAGCAAGGCAAAAATTATCACGCCTGTTGTCCGTTTCACCATGAAAAAACCCCGTCATTTACCGTCAATGGCGAAAAGCAGTTCTATCATTGCTTCGGCTGCGGGGCACACGGTAACGCAATTGATTTTTTGATGAATTTCGACCGGCTGGAGTTTGTCGAATCCATCGAAGAACTGGCGACCATGCACGGTCTGGAGGTTCCCTATGAAGCGGGAGCCGGCCCCAACCAGCAGGAACGTCACCAGCGCCAGAGCCTTTATCAGGTCATGGAGCAGTTGAGCGCTTATTACGCGCAGGCCCTTAAGCAGAACACCGCCACGGCCCCGCAGCAATATCTGGCCAACCGCGGATTGAGCGCGGAGGTCATCGGTCATTTCGCCATCGGCTACGCCCCGCCGGGCTGGGACAATGTTCTAAAGCGTTTCGGCCGCTCGGCGGAAGAAAAAGAAGCATTGAACGATGCCGGAATGTTGGTGACTAACGATCAGGGAAGAACCTATGATCGCTTTCGCGAACGGGTGATGTTCCCCATTCGCGACCGCCGGGGTCGGGTTATCGCCTTCGGCGGGCGTATTCTGGGCGAGGGCCAGCCCAAATACCTGAACTCGCCGGAAACAGAGATTTTCCATAAGGGCCGCCAGCTGTACGGCCTTTATGAGGCGCAGCAGCAGCATCCGGAACTCTCGCGTTTGCTGGTGGTGGAAGGGTACATGGATGTCGTGGCGCTGGCGCAGTTCGGCATCGATTATGCCGTGGCCTCGCTGGGTACCGCCACTACCGCCGAGCATATCCAGCTGTTATACCGTGCCACCGAGCAGGTCATTTGCTGTTACGACGGCGACCGCGCCGGCCGCGAAGCCGCCTGGCGGGCGCTGGAAACGGCATTGCCTTATCTCAGCGACGGGCGCCAGCTGCGTTTTATGTTTTTGCCGGACGGAGAAGACCCGGATACCCTGGTACGCCAGATTGGCAAAGAAGCGTTCGAACAGCTTATCGAGCAGGCGCAACCCCTGTCGGTTTTCTTGTTCGAAACGCTGATGCCGCAGGTGGATCTGAGCAGCCAGGACGGGCGCGCCAAGTTAAGCACCCTGGCCCTGCCCCTTATCGGACAAGTGCCGGGAGAAACACTGCGTATGTACCTGCGCCAGCAATTAGGCAATAAATTGGGCATTTTGGACGATAGCCAGTTGGAAAAGCTGCTACCCCAACAAGCGGGCAATACAAATATTTCGCCCCAGCCCCGGATAAAACGCACAACCATGCGTATACTTATAGGATTGCTGGTACAAAACCCGCGCCTCAGTGCGCTTATCCCGCCTATTGCGGGTTTAGAGCAGGCAAATCAGCCGGGTGTACCTTTATTTATCGAGTTAGTACAGACCTGTCAGGCACAACCAGGCATCACCACGGGACAGCTGCTCGAGCATTATCGGGATAATAAATCCAGCCGACAGCTTGAAACCCTGGCAACCTGGAACCACATGATCATAGATGATATGGTCGAAGCGCAATTTATCGATACCCTGACGAGCCTGTACGACTCCATACTTGAACAGCGTCTGGACACGTTGATTGCACGCGAAAGAACGCACGGTTTAACGGCCGAAGAACGAAAAGAAGTTTCGTCTTTGAATACGGCTTTGGCTAAAAAAAAATGAATGACGAGGCTTTAATGCCTATAAATGTCAGGGCAATGCCCTGTGCGATGCCGTAGTAGGCTGCGGCGTTAAATAATGGCCTGATCTCTTGTTGGTGATGAAATTTCACCGACCAACACCGAAATTACTCTGAAGTGTGGATACCGTCTTATGGAGCAAAACCCGCAGTCACAGCTCAAGCTACTTGTCACTCGTGGTAAGGAGCAAGGCTATTTGACCTTTGCCGAGGTCAATGACCATCTGCCGGAGGATATCGTCGACTCCGATCAGATCGAAGACATCATCCAGATGATAAATGACATGGGCATCCAGGTGATGGAAGAAGCACCCGATGCCGATGATCTCCTGTTGGCGGAAAATACCTCCGACACCGACGAAGACGCCGCCGAAGCGGCAGCCCAAGTGCTATCGAGTGTCGAATCCGAAATAGGACGCACCACCGATCCGGTGCGCATGTACATGCGTGAAATGGGCACAGTGGAACTGCTGACCCGTGAAGGCGAAATCGACATCGCCAAGCGCATCGAGGACGGGATTAATCAGGTTCAATGCTCCGTTGCGGAGTATCCTGAGGCTATCACCTACCTGCTGGAACAGTACGACCGCGTCGAAGCGGGGGAAGCTCGCCTGTCGGATTTGATCACCGGCTTTGTCGATCCCAACGCCGAAGAAGATTTGGCCCCCACCGCTACCCATATCGGTTCCGAGTTAACCACTGAAGAGCTGGCGAACGACGACGACGACGACGAGGAAGACGACGAAGACAGCAGCGACGATGACAACAGCATCGATCCCGAGCTGGCCCGCCAGAAATTCGTCGAGCTGCGCGAGCAGTATGAAGCGACGCGTACCGTGATTAAAACCAACGGTCGCAGCCACGCCAAATCAACGGATGAAATTCTGAAGTTGTCCGAGGTGTTCAAGCAGTTCCGACTGGTGCCCAAGCAGTTCGATTACCTGGTGAACAACATGCGTTCCATGATGGACCGCGTGCGTACCCAGGAACGCTTGATCATGAAGCTGTGCGTCGAAATCTGCAAAATGCCGAAGAAAAACTTCGTCACGCTGTTCTCCGGCAATGAAACCAGTGAAGCCTGGTTCAAGGCCGCGCTGGCCATGAACAAGCCCTGGTCGGAAAAACTGCGTGAAGTGGACGAAGACGTCCATCGCAACCTGCAGAAGCTCCGTCAGATCGAAGAAGAAACCGGTCTGACCATCGAGCAGGTGAAGGATATCAACCGCCGGATGTCCATTGGCGAAGCCAAAGCCCGTCGCGCCAAGAAAGAGATGGTGGAAGCGAACCTGCGTCTGGTGATATCCATTGCCAAAAAATACACCAACCGCGGCCTGCAATTCCTGGATTTGATCCAGGAAGGCAACATCGGTTTGATGAAAGCGGTAGACAAGTTTGAATACCGCCGCGGCTATAAGTTCTCCACCTATGCCACCTGGTGGATACGGCAGGCCATCACCCGTTCTATCGCCGACCAGGCGCGTACCATCCGTATACCGGTGCATATGATTGAGACCATCAACAAGCTCAACCGTATCTCCCGTCAAATGCTGCAGGAAATGGGCCGCGAGCCCACCCCTGAAGAACTGGCGGAACGTATGCTGATGCCGGAAGATAAAATCCGTAAAGTGCTGAAAATCGCTAAAGAGCCGATTTCCATGGAAACCCCCATCGGCGACGATGAAGATTCCCATTTAGGTGATTTTATCGAAGATACCACCCTGGAGTTGCCGCTGGATTCCGCCACATCGGAAAGCCTGCGTTCGGCAACCCATGACGTATTGGCCGGTTTGACCGCCCGTGAAGCGAAAGTGCTGCGCATGCGTTTCGGTATCGATATGAATACCGACCATACGCTGGAAGAAGTGGGTAAACAGTTCGATGTCACCCGCGAACGTATCCGTCAGATAGAAGCGAAGGCGCTGCGCAAGCTGCGTCATCCTAGCCGCTCCGAAGTGCTGCGCAGCTTCCTGGACGACTAGTTAGACGTTGTGGCCCGAACGTTCTTGCCTTATTGATGTCATGAATGAGGCGAGGACGTAACCGCCGTTTAGATGCTTTTATCATAAAAGCCCCGCTATACCAGCGGGACTTTTTTATGCCCGACAAACCCCGGGGCAGACTCAATTTATATAGACCTTGATGTTCCCGCGACCCCCAGGCTTTTAAATGCCTTCAATCCTCCGTGGCGCCGGCCGGCTTTTCCAAGCCTAAATCCTTCGCGGTACCGACGGGCTTCTCCAAGCGTGCATCCTTTTTCGCTTCGGCGGACTTCTCCATGCCTGCATACTTTGTCGCGCCGAGGTTTGGTAAGACGGAGTCCCTCAGCGGCGCCAGCGCCATATTCAATTCACGATAGGATTTAAGCAGTGTGCCGAAGCTCATGCGGTTCAGGCCGCTGGGATTGGGCAGCACCCAGATTTCGGTATTACCGATGGTGGTATCCTGCTTACCCCATATCACGTCACGCACCCGAAAGGCCTGCCGATAGACTTGCTTGCCTAACACCGCCAGCGCCTTAGGCTGATAAAACTCTATTTTTTCAATTAAGCGCGGGCCCCCTTCTCGAATCTCTGATAGCGTTACCTCCGCCGCTTCCACCGTGGGCCGTTCCACCAGCACGGTGAGGCCGCAACCGCTGTCCAATAGCTCAGGCCCCTCCTCCGGCCTGAACTGGCGCTCGGTGAAACCCGCCTGATGGAGGATCTTCCAAAAACGATTATTAGGGTTGGCGAAATGAAGGCCTTTATGGGCGCTGGACAACCCCGGATTGATACCGCAAAACACAACCCTCAACCCTGGCGACAGAATATCCTCAAGCATCTTCTCGGCTCCTTTATGATGCCTCGCTATTGTTATGCAAACATAATAGCTGGGATTTGGCGATAAATCAGCCATCTAGTGCGCCCCCCTATGGATCTGTTTGTGCCGTTCCTCTATAATCAACGCCCACTCGGCCCCTTAGCTCAGTTGGTTAGAGCAGGCGACTCATAATCGCTTGGTCGCTGGTTCAAGTCCAGCAGGGGCCACCAAGAAAAGCCTTTAAAATCAATAATTTAAGACCACCCTTCTCTGCCTCAGTTTTCCCTGTTTTAGCAAAGTGTCGCAAAAGTGTCTCACCAGAAAATTTTGTGACTCATTCGTGACGCATTTTAGGCTTCAAAAATAGGCAAGTTTCAGGCATAAAAAAACCTGCTTTCGCAGGTTGGGTTATCCTAAATCCACATCACTTGCTGTTGGTTTCGGGCTGGATGAGGGGGGGCGGGTTTGACCATTTTTGGCAGGACAATGGAATCGGTCACCGTCTCCAATGTTTTAAATGTATGGCTGCAATTTATATTCTGGCATTGATGATAACGCTCTTTGGTACTTTCACTAAGGTAGCGGCTTGAGCGGGCATGTGCGGCGTTAACCGGTGACCGCCAGATCAAATCTGAGCTAATATATTTCTATTGGTACTCTATCAGCGGGTCCGGCTGTTAGGCCGCGACACTCGCAACCAGCATAATATGCCCCCTACCCACCGTAGCCATCCGCTGCCCGTAGAAACGCGGCACAGTCTGGCTGAGCCCTGGATGTTTAATTATTTTTCACCCGAAGCTCAATATTTTTTTCGTGCAATAAGAAATCTGCCTTGACTGGTTGGTAGATCAAAGCTGAAAACAACAGCATGCATTTTCTGACTGAAATGATGTATACATATTCCATGACATCTCAGGGAAGTGTTGAGAATTGAAAAAATACGCACTGTTTGTCTTTGTTTCTCTTGGTTCTTTTTGTGCCCATGCAGGAAGCCTGGAGGATTGTCGGAATGTTTTTGCTCCCGGCGCGATCTCGGGAAATTCGGAGGTACTTTGCCGGAAGTCAGCAATTGATGGGAATGCCCGGGCACAATACTACCTCGGACTTATGTTCGACGTAGGCAGGGGCGCGAAGCAAGATGTCGGCAAGGCAGTGGAATGGTACACCTTGGCCGCAAAGAATGGAGATGCTTACGCGCAGGCAAACCTCGGCTTGATGTACGCCAATGGTAGAGGTTTGAGTCGAGATGATCGTAAAGCGGTAGAGTGGTTCACCCCGGCCGCCGGTCAGGGACTCGCACCTGCACAGTTCATGCTTGGTTTTATGTACGCTGAGGGACGCGGGGTAAGACAGGATGATGGCAAAGCAGTTGAGTGGTACACCCTGGCCGCCAGGCAGGGTCTGACAACTGCACAATACAATCTCGGATTAATGTACGAATATGGACACGGGGTGACGCAGGATGATGGCAAAGCCGCTGAGTGGTACACCTTGGCTGCCAGGCAAGGCGATGCCCAGGCACAGGGACACCTTGGGCTGATGTACACAAAGGGTCGAGGCGTGGAACAAGACGATGGCAAAGCCGTTGAATGGTACACCTTGGCTGCTAAACAAGGCTATGCCCCCGCACAATTTAACCTCGGCTTAGCCTATACACATGGACGCGGAGTGAAGGTGGATCCTGTTGCAGCTGAAAGGTGGTATACCCTTGCGGCTAATCAGGGGCTTTTGGATGCACAGTTTAACCTCGGGCAGATGTATGCAAAGGGTTTAGGGGTGAAACGGGACGATAATAAGGCTGTAGAATGGTTCACTTTGGCGGCAAAGCAAGGAGATGCGTTCGCGCAGGCAAACCTCGGAATGATGTATAACGAGGGACGAGGCGTAAAACAGGATGTTGGTAAAGCGGTGGAGATGTACCGGTTGGCAGCCAGACAGGGCAATGCGGCAGCGCAGTCGAGCCTTGGCTTAATATACGCAGAGGGACGCGGGGTTCAACAAAACCAAGCGTTGGCTAAAGAATGGATTGATAAGGCATGTAAGAATGGAAGTGACAGTGGTTGCAACGAAAAAATCAAATTTAAATTTTGAACGGGAAATTTCCCAAGAAAGCGACACCCTGGTGCTGTGCCTAGTGCAACAGGGCTAAAACTCTTTGCTGGGCTAAGAGAAAGCGGATGACGACTTTATGGCCGATCGCCCGGACATTAAAATAACCTCGGCGGCGGCCGGCATGCTGTTTTGCGTCGCGGGCGGGAGTTGCGACGGTTGTAACGCCATTCTGCGCCGATGTCGATGTCGTGACCCAGACTTTTTGGGCAGCCCTTCATGACCCTGGATGTTTCACCGATATTGTGAGTGCTTATTTCCCACTGTGTCAGAGTAGTTGTCGCCTTATTTTTTCAGGAATAAAGAACGGCTCAAACTGGGCGCGATGTTCCACTACGAATAGCTTAATATGGCGTTCTAAGCATCCCATACTGAGCTAGGCAAGCCCATATTAAAAAAGTATTATTAAGGGAACGTAAATTGATATAGCAGTCGCACCAAATCATTTTTGTTATCGGTTTTAGATATTCAACATAGTTAGCAGTTATATAATGCTACTATCTTTTACATAATTAAATATATGACAATGTGGACGGTTTTTCCCTGAGCTGATCTTTGCTGTGCCGCTGTGAGTAGTATACATTTTAACCACAGAGGTTAACGATTTCTATAACCTAACTATACCTAAAATCGTTAACCAGAACAAATCTTGGCACTCCTTAGACCCTGTAATGTGTTTTCAGTAATCAACTTATCGCACAACTGCTCTGACACAGCGGGTTTCGCAGGCGGCTATAACCTAAATCCACATCACTAGCTGTTGGTGTCGGGCCGGATGCGGCGAGGTAATACGCGGCAATTGGTCCTAAATCGGCCTTGCCGCTTCTTACAGATAAAATGTTGAAACGAAAAATGATACACATTAGGCTTATATAGCCCTGTCACCGCTAAAAATATTAAAGGACAGGCTTCGTCTCTACGGGAGAAGTACACCATGCCTGAGAAGATTAAAGTCCTACTTGCCAGTGATGCACCGCCTCGCATTAAACCGAGTAACTACCCCGAGCCGTTCGCCTCATTAATGGCGGGGAGAGTTAAACGGCCACTAGGCGACCTGTTTTCCTTGACTCATTTTGGCGTCAATCTGACCAGCCTTCCTCCTGGCTCGGTCTCAGCTCTGCATCATCGGCATTCCCGACAAGACGAGTTCATTTATATCATCGAGGGCGAACCTACGTTGCTAACCGACGAAGGCGAGATCCAAATGAGGCCGGGAATGGTCGCTGGCTTCGCCGCGAACGGCACGGCTCATCATCTTGAAAATCGCACCGACAAGGCATGTATTGTCCTGGAGGTAGGGGATCGTTATGAAGGCGATGAGGTCTCTTACCCATCGGATGACATCTCAGCAGCCAGAGGCGCTGACGGGAAATGGCATTTCACACACAAGGACGGAACATCTTACTAGATCGACCTCATATGATTTTGTCATTGTTTCAAAAGATAGATGGCATTGCTAAACCGGGTAGGGTCATTTGGGCAGGCTTTCTCATTTGATCTATAGGCCGGGAATGTCCACGATCCCAGGGGTAAGCGGCATTGCCATGCATCATCCCGATGGCCTTACCCATCCTGGCATCCGCCAACGCGCTGATCCACCCGCAATTATCGCCGTTAACCTGATCCAAAGCAGAGCGCAGCACCTGGACGAGAAGGATGTCGGCAAGCCTGTCGGTGAGGACAGCCGCGCCGATCTGCGTTCCCCTGATTTCAAGGTCGAGGATCTCAAGCGTGGAGCGAATGACGGACGCCGACGGAATGTGCGCCGATATCAGCAGAAAACGCGGCAGTGAGTCGAGAAGCAATGCCGCGTCGGATTCTTCAAAACTGAAGCTGCCGGCAAGCAAAACGGTGTCGTCGCCCTCATGACGCGCCACATCCGACTGCGACCAATCGAATGCCGCTACCCCGTCTTCAGGAGTCGTGTGTTCGTCATTGGCCAGAACATAGGTCGGTGCGTTGGAAGGCAAGGTAATCACCATTACCGGGGCAAGCAGCGACATCAGCGATGCTACCGCCCGGCTTCTCGCGGAGCGGGGAGCTGTCGTTTTACTTGACGCAAGGCGTCCGGACAGGCTCGCGGCGCTGTGCGAAGCGATTGTGGCCAAGGGTGGAAAGGCGTCCTGACTTGTCACCGACGTCAAGCAACGCGACAATGTCAGCCGGCTCGTTGAACACGCGGTTGAACACAACGGGAAGCTGGACGTTTTGATCAATAATGCGATGATCGCCCCGATTTCCCCCCTCGACTCCCTGAGAGTCGGCGACTGGGAGGAAATGATCGATGTGAATGTAAAGGGCAGGAATTGAGATTACGATCGTTGATTTCGGTGATGCCACTCGCGCTTCTTACGTAAATCGGTGTTCGTACTGGGTCCCTTGGCGTCAACACTAATACTACCTACCTCATCAAAAAACTCTTTTACTGAAAGTAAATTTGGCGAATTTCATGTCATATGCTGCAGATTTTTATCAACAGCAGGAAAATCCATGCCAAATACCATCACAACAACACCATTCTCTTTAGCAGCCGGTCTTTATAAAACCAAGGGCTTTTCAGAACCAGAGGAAAAGGACATCTGGTTTGATGCCATTGACCAGGTTGACATGGACGACACCTGGTTTGATGCGAGGAATGAATTCGCATCTGGGCAAATCTCCGCGGAAAAATATGCGGAATCGCTGGTCCCGTTCACGGAAGACTGTCGCCGTTGTATCCAACAGCTGATCAAAGCACTGGGAGAGTATAAGCAGAGCGAATTGCTTTCTACCGGCCTTGCAAGAATGCTTCCCGGACTCCCCGTCAACATAGTAATGGCGGCTGACAGCTTGTACATAGCCATTACTGAAAGACGAAATATCGACAGCGCCGTGTTGCATTCACTCGGGCTGGCATCATGCTGTCTGCCCGATAACCTGAATATGATTGCCCGGCTGGCCGGTTTTATCCGGGAAACGGTTCTCAACTGGACCGACGCTTCTTATCTGAAGCCGAATGAGTGGAGCCCCACCACAGAGTACCTGTTTACGGCCCTGGCTATAACGGCGATAGCCGCCAGGTACTGGATGACTGATGAAGGCGCTCCGCAGCGTGGATTCCTTCGGTTGCCCGCCTTTATGGCAAACCTTTTGATACGTGCCGACAGTTACTGGCGGGCTCTCGGCAATATGGCCCGGAACGAATCTCCCCCGGAAGAACCCGCACCACGAATACCTGCTTTCGAAGTCGATACCTGCATGGAAACGGTGCGGAAAATCTATGGGGGGACGGGCTGTGACATGATGGCAAGCCTTTCAGAACCTTCAATTACCGCCTTTTCATCGAATTCAACAGCTCATCCTGCCGCCTTTACCAAAGCAACGGTACAAAACCGGGCGGTGATGGCACAGCAGAAAAGTCACGGCATCGCTGACAAAGCACACACTCTGGCGACTGAGAGGCTGAAACAGGCAAGCGGGCTGTCAGACCTGCTGTACTGCGTTACACGCAAAACAGAAACCCGGCAGCGTCAGAGCGAAAGGCTTATCACCAGCACATATTTTAATACGAAATGTGATGCCGCGATGTATCCGGCTCCCCTTGAGAAAGCGCATGCATATCCTTCCGCCGTCAATCCGGTGATAGCGTCGCCAGAAGCTCCTGTGTTCCCGGCAGCAGGCCGGCGCGTAGAAAAGGCGGTTCTGTCTGTGGAGGCTTTCGGTCCTGCGGCAGATCATTACGGCATAGTCAATCTGGCTGCTAATGCATTGCATAAAATCGGGCAGTTTATATACCGCTATGACCCGCTTACGCTAAGAATTCCCCTCACAGATGCATTGCCTGCGGGGGGCCGGCAAAATACCAGAGGATTTGCTGAATTAAATCAGCAATCCACGAGTAATAGAAAACACCGTTTGCATCTTCCTCTCGTCATAAGGCGGGCAAATAAAAGGATTATTCGGCATTTTCATAAAAAAAATCTCCTGAATACAACCTCTGCCAGTAAAGAAACACTGCTTTCCGTCCTCGCGGGATATCTATTTGACACAGAGAAGGGTGGCATCGCGGGACACACAAACGAAGTTAAATTAGTAGCCAGGCAAGTCCTCGCGGCGGCAGGACTGTATGGCGCAAAAAAACACGAAGAACTTTCCACCGATCGGGCGGAGTCAATCATCCGTTATTGGGTGTTCAGTAATATTTTGGGAATGAGTCCGGAAGAATACATCGCAAGGAAAGTGGCGGCCGATGCGCATCCTCTTTATTATACCGTGAGCAGTATCCATCATGCCTTGTCATTGCAGAAAATTCATGAAAGTAAATTACTACATTTACCAAACATACCGAACGAACGGTGGGGCGATTTTAATGCAATGTGGTTTTCCTTCCTTATGAAGGAGATGCCCATCCTTAAATTCGAGGAAAAATCAGTTAGAAGCATGACTCTCAGCGACTACAATTTTGCTTCTCTATATACCGGCTCCCGATTTCTGGAGGACGTCAGTCTGGTGGCCTATACCCGGAAAGAAGCAATAAAAGTCGGAAGAAAAATGTGGAAGTTAGCCGCCAATGACGGAATAACAGAAGATAAAATAGTTTATTTCCACGCTCCGTCACTTTTTTTTACGGCCGCTCATTCACCAGACCGAGTTAATCAAGAACGAAATCTCCGGAATATCAGAGTAGAAGTCATCAACGATTATAGTCAATATAGAAAAATGGTTGAGGAAATGCATCAAGTTATAATCCGAAGATATAATGATTACCAGACCTCACTCAGGGCTTGGCTCAGCAAAGGAAAACTGGCTGATAAAATTATAGACCGGTGCCCCACTGTAGAACTCCCCGTACTGGCTGATTTAGCCGATAGCATCCGCTCTAAGGAGCAGCGCCGTGTCAAGGCAGCGTTGAGCGCAAAACAGTATTATCTGAATGGCATGATAAAACCCTGTGACAGCGCACCGGAGAGTTTAAACGATGAATATCAAAAGCTCACTTCAGAGGTTGCCGACCGCTTTTATGAACTCGATAAGTACTTGGTGCGCTCAGCATTCAGTGGATTGACAAAAGATGAATATAACGTGATTTTCACCCCCGATTCCATTATACGTCCCGTACATTTTAGTATGAGAACAAACAGGCCGGTCCATTCTGCATATGGCGTACCCTTTGATAATAACATTCATGTGGAACTGAAAAATACCGATCTCATATCGGTAAATCACAGGGGTGAAGAAAGAATTTATGCCTTGCAGGGTGTTCATGGTAACCGCACGGAAGGATATAAACTGATTCAGGTTGATCGTGATATCCGCAGGTATATAGAAGAGGGGCTTTTGAATTATGAACAGTTCGGTGGTAATTATAAAATTGTGCATAATAAAGTGATGAGCAATGGTGACAATTTTCATTACTCAATAATCAACGATAGAAGTACCGTCATATGTAATGGCGAGAAGGAAAAACCCCTTATTGAATTTTTTGCTCAAATACATCGTGACAACATTTATAATTATCTATACGAATCAGGCAATGACAAATCAAATATCCAGAAGATATGGAGCCTGGTCAAGAACATGATTCCTTTTTATGATTGCATAGATGGGATAATAGATAACAATCCTATAGAGGCAGTTCCTTCATGCCTTATGGATGCTGTTTCATTTATCCCTGTTTTCGGGCAGGCTGCACGTCTGAGCGGGAAGTTTGGTATGAGGATTGCGAGGGGGCTTCATATGGGAAAAATGGCGTTAAATACGGGCTCCCTTGGGTCAGCGGCTAAAACCGCGCTAAAAGAAATCCGCCTTCCTGCTACCTCTGAACTGGCTTCCCTTGGGAAAGATACACTCAGAAGCATTGATCCCGGATTTGAGCTGATGACCGGGCTCAGCAGGAAATTAGGGAATGAATTAATAAACTTTTTGGCATCCAATAAAAAAACAGCTGGTTTAGCCAGGGGGATTATTTCATCCGGTGTAATTGACAAACTGCCTCTTGCACCATCAGGTGTTTTGAAAATGGCCCTTTTACCCCGTACGAATATAAATGTTCCTATAAAAATAATAGGCTATAACAGAGTACAGGAAATTTATGCACGGATTAATCCTGAGACAGGCGAAGCATTCGGAAAACGCTATTTGTTGGACAATGGCAAGCTCACACTTTTGAGGAAAAAGGTTAACAGCATGAATAATCTGTCTAAATTCCCGGATAATCTTTGTGCTCTTGGCAGATTAAAAAGAAGTCCTGGTAATATCTGTATGGTGAACGCGGGTGAGTGGAGAACGGCCCATGATTCCGTTTCCGTGTTGTCTACTGATGGATTGATGGATTGTTCCGCGCTAGCAGTATTATCTGGCTGGAATGGAAATTTTTATGAATATCGCGCCCTTATTCACATTTATGGCAGCAACGTTTCGTCTGGTTTAGTACATTTTCAGGATGCCAGTGAATTGATCTATAAAATTCGACAGCAACTCATCGGTGATAATGCCAAGATCATTTTAGTTGGGGGAATGAACAGTGAATCTGATATTGGATTGAGTCTATTTATAGGCCAATCTCATTTTTCAGGAACAAGGCCCATACTTGAACTCATCAATATGCCGGACGTTTCGACAGTCATTGCCGGCTCCAGTGGAATTTCAATCAAGCCTAATGGCGCTTTCTCACTCAAGGATGATGATGGCTGCAGAGGGGTTTTGACTGAGGAACAAGCGCGTGCCGTAATGTTTGATGCGTAAGGCATTAATTTAAAGAACTTTTAAACAGTCTGCTAGTGTAAAGCTCCGGCATCATTTTGAATGATGGAACAATACGTAATACCATGTTCACCTGGGAGCTGACGCTCCACCCTGCTTCATGTGCGGTTTGGCGTCAAATCCCTAACTATCCCCGCAGGTACGAAACACGCCGTGCTGATTGACATCGCTAATTACCGATATTAAGACCGCTGAAATCCCATGTGTTATATCATGGGGGATGGAACGATCGTTATCATGAGAATGGAACATTTTTTCGACTAAGGGACAACACTTATGCTGCAAATATGGGGAAGAAAAACATCCTCCAATGTCCAGGCGCTGATGTGGTGTATCGGGGAACTGAGTCTGGACTATCAGCGTTACGACATAGGCCACAAGTACGGCGGTAATGATACTCCGGCGTTTTTATCCATGAATCCTAACGGTACCGTTCCCGTGCTTAAGGATAATGACGGTCCGGCGTTATGGGAAACCGGCGCCATACTTCGATATCTGGCTTCACGCTATGGCGATGCGACCTTTTGGCCGCGGGATTTGAACGCGAGAACGCAGGTGGATATGTGGGCGGAGTGGTCAAAAATGAATGTGGCGCTAAGTTTCACCGCCCCGATATTCTGGCGGGTGGTGCGTACTGCCCCTAAAGACCAGGACAAACAAGCGATCGCCGGGGCCGTCCATAGGCTGACCTCAATCTTTGCTATCGCCGAAAAGCAGTTATCCTCTCGCCCCTATTTAGCCGGTGAATATTTTACCCTGGCCGACATTCAGTTCGGCCACCTCCTTTACCGCTATTTTGACATCGATATCACCCGCCCGAAGCTGCCTGTGCTGCAAGATTATTATCGACGATTGAGCCGCCGGCCGGCCTATAAAGAACATGTCATGGTCCCTTATGATGAATTAAGGGTTAAGTGACTAATCCTGCGAAGTATTGTTTGGCTGAAAGATACAAGGAAAATACAAATATCCTTGACACTCTCTTCAGGTAAAGTCCATTATCCGGCTTTCCAAAGGAGGCTATAGTGAGTTTTTAAGGAGAGAGTATGGATCGAGTCAACAAAACGCTTTTACGTTGGAGCGCTATAACATTTATTTCTGCCTGCTATCTCCTGGCTCATCTTTGGTTAGACTTTATGTATTATATGACAAAAAAAGATCTGGAAGAGCAAATTCACGGGGAATCAGCGCCCTCGGCGTCCTGTATTGAAGCTTTGGGAATCCTGGCAAAACAACATGACTATGGGATGGACGTGGGATTTTATGGTTTTTTCATAGGCATACCGCTGATACTGTTACTATTCAAAAATGTAAGGTGACTCCACTAACTCCCCAAGGACTACCCGAGAAAATTTTTTCCCCTTAGGTGTAGCATCAAAGGCATCGGCCAACCGAAAGGCGATAAGAGTAGTGCGTTGACGGGTGGTTTTCTTCTTATACCGACCTCTATTATCTATTGCCAAATCAGCACAGTTTTCTGATAATTACCTAGATCATGCTTTTTTACAAAAAATACATCCATTCGACCACAAATTTCTTTATCTTCTACACCGTACTTTAGCGTGTCTGGTCGGATCTATGGGCCAATAAAGCACAGTTAAAGGACGTATCGAAATAGAAAGTGATGACATAACCTTTTGATTTGTGTCAATTTAAATATCTACCTACCGGGATAGACGGTTGAAATTCGGAGAAGTTATGGGTCAGTCGAAGGTCGTGTTATTGTCTTCAGTTCTTTTTATCGGGGCGCTGCCCTTCGTTTCTTCCGCCCATGCTGAAGATGGACAGGGCGTCGGCGTACCAACGCCGCCTAGCATTTCGTCACAAACACCGCCTACCGGTTCAACACAAAATCCACCTACTGATTCGTCACAAACTCCACCTGCCGGTTCAACACAAAATCCGCCCGCCGATTCGACGCAAAATCCGCCCGCAGGTTCAACACAGAACCCGCCTGCCGTCCATTCCTATGAGATTCAGTCGTTCTATCTTGATTCCAAGCAATACAAGTTAGGCGATATCGTGCCCGACCTGTATCGCACCAAGCCTTATGAGATAGTGCAATGGAATATCAGAAACCTTCCGGCGCCGGAAGAGGGCAGTCATTGGACCTATATGGGTGGGAATTATGTTCTTATCACCAACGATGACGGCAAGATATTAAAAGCCGAGACTGGTGATATCTTCTTCCAGATGTGATGGGATAAAAACGGGAATCTAACTAAGAGTTGATTTCCGTTTTAGTTATTAGAGAATTTAAAAGCAGCCAAACGCAATGGGATTTTATCGCGGCCAAAGAGGAGAACTATGCTATTCCGTGTTGTTTGATACCCTTATGAGCCACAAAAAACTCTAATGTCGTAACACGGCTTAATCCTTCTTGCGTATGTGCATCATTTTGCACTTCCCATATATCCACATTTGTCTGCAAATTCAGCCAGAAATCTACGGTAGTGTCAAAGACAGCCGCCAGCCGGAATGCCATATCCGTAGTAAGTTTGCGATTATTATTAACAAGAGCACTGACCGTGTTTCGATGTACATTTAGCATGTCAGCCAAATCGTTGATTTTAAGACCTAACGGCTCTAAATATTCATATTGTAAAACATCGCCTACAGATGTGGGTTTGCGAGTTGCTTGTTTCATACGCCAGCCTCGGTTACACGTTCAAAAATCATTGTTGACCAGTCATTCCAGACCAGCCTGTTAATTATTATTTTATAATGAATATGAGTGCGGATCTAAGTATAGGTCAACAGCCTTGCTATCCATCCATTTAAAAATCAACCGATATTGAATGTTAACCCTTATTGAACAATAAGCTTCCAAGGGGGAATTCAATGTTTCGTAACGATTCCCAGGCGGCGATCGCAAATCTTTATATGACACCGCCGCATTGATAATATCGAGTTTTCGAGCCAATGCTGCCTCTATATTTGAGGGGATTTTTTTATGCTTTTTATTGTAAAGAAAAAATTCCTCAAGCCACTGATCCCGAAAGCTTTCGATCTTGTTGAGCATCTGCATCCCCGCTGCCCAGAAGCATACTAAGGAGGGATCATACCGCACTCATGCACTGTGCGCAAGTGCATTTAGCATCCTCAGGATCATCATCTATACGATCAGCCTGAAGCAACAGAGGGGACTCGGCTGAGTCCCCCGGCCCTCTTCTCAAATATCTTGAATCTCGTCCATCTTCATCCCATAAATATCCAGAGCGGCACTCAGCGATATCCGGTCTTCCTTAAGATCACGCAACACCAGGGCGCGATCGCGTTGTTTCGGATCGCCGAAACCACCACCGCCGGCGGCAATCATATCCACGCTTTCACCCGGTTGCAGCACGCCGGCGCGGCGGTGCAGCGGCGGAGCGCCTTCCGGCAGGTCGACGCGGGCCGGTAATCCCGACAAGCCGCCCGAAAGGCCGAAGGGTGCAATCAGACTGTTGGTGCCGCCGGCGGAGATGGTGGCGACATGGTCGAGCACCCTGACCCGCCGGCGCATGGTCATGCCGCCGCGAAACTGGCCGGGGCCGCCGGAATCACGCACCAGTTCGTAACGTTCAATCAGGATCGGATGCTCGCTTTCCAGCGCTTCAATGGGCAGGTTGGCGGTATTGGTGATATTCACCTGCACGCCGTCCAGACCGTCTTTGCCGGCGCGGGCGCCCATGCCGCCGCCCTGCATTTCATTGTAAACATAGAAACGTCCGGTGCGGGGATGCATGCCGCTGGTGGTCAGCAGCGTACCGCCGGTGGAACCGGCGGCCACGCGTTCGGGAATCACCGGCGCCAGCGCGGCGAAAATCATATCCACCAGTCGCTGCGCGATATCCGTCCGGCTGTATACGGCGGCGGGCGGCAGGGAATTCAGCACGCTGCCCTCGGCGGCGTTTACGTGAATCGGACGATAAAAGCCTTCATTCACGGCGATATCGGGATCGATAAGGGCTTTAACGGCAAAATAAATGGTGGCCAGCAACGCGGTGTAGACCATGTTGATGGGGGCGGGCATCTGCGGCGGCGCGTCGGGAAACTCAAAGAAGATCTCGTCGCCGCGCACGGCTACCCGTACCTGCAGGTCGAGAATGCCGTCGATAAGGTTGGTGTCGAAATCATGGCGGAATTCATACACGCCGTCGGGGATTTTGGCTATGCCTGCTCGGGTCCGCCGTTCCGTGGACAGTAAAAATTCCCGCGCGGCGTTGGCCATCAGTTCCGAGCCATACTTGTCGCACAGGCTCTGGACCCGTTGCACGCCCAGTCGGTTGGCGGCCATCTGCGCGCGCAAATCGTTAATCCGTTCTCTCGGCACCTGGCAGTTCAGCAAAATCAGGGCCTGGATATCCTGTTGCAATACTCCGGCGCGATAGAGACGCACCGGCGGGATGCGCAGACCTTCCTGGAAGATATGTTTGTGGCTGCGATCAACGAAATCGGAATGGTGGGCCAGGTTCGCCACCCAGGCCACCAGCTTCCCCTTGTGAAATACAGGTTCCATTAACACGAAATCGTTTAGATGCGTGCCGCCGCCGGTATAGGCGTCGTTACCGATAAAAGCATCCCCCGGACGCAGATCCGAGAGATCGTTATGATCGAGCACGTATTTGGCGATACCCAGCAGTGAGCCGAGGTGGATGGGAATATGTTCCGCCAGCGCAATAGTGCGGCCTTCCGGGTCGAAAACCGCGGTGGAGCAGTCCTGGCGTTCCTTGATATTGGTGGAATAGGCGGAACGGATAACCGATTTCCCCATTTCCTCAGCAATGGTGGACAAGGCGCTGGCGATCACCGCCACGGTAATGGGATCGCATGTTCTTTGATACGCTGCCTGCGCCGGTAATGAGACGTTGCTATCGGACATGGCCTAGGCTTCCTCAATAATAATATTCAAATAACTATCGATCGTGGCGTTCTGGCCCGGCAGGATAAGCGTCGTGGAGTCCATCTGCTCGATAATGGCCGGTCCGGAGAGGCAATGGCCTGGCCCCAGGCGCTCGCGATCGTATACCGGACAAAGGGTAAAACCGCCCATTTCCGGTAACCACACCTGCCGCTCCCCTTGCAACGCCGCCGACACGGGGGTGGCGACGTTATCCAGCGGCTTAAGATCCGCTTTAGGCACCCGGCCTATGACCTCCAGGCGGAGGGTGGTGAGATGGATGGGTTCCCCTTCAGCAATGTAGCCGTACATTTGCTGATGATAGGCCGCAAACTCTTTCTTCAGCGCCTCCACGGCGGCGGCGTCAATCACTTTGGCGGGACAGGGAATATTCAGCTCATAGCCTTGTCCGCCGTAACGGAGATCCACGGAACGCATCATGACGCGATTTTCCGGGGCAATCTTCTCATGGGTAAACCACGCGCCGGCCCGTTGCTCCAGGTCAGTGAACGCCGCTTCCATCGCACCGGTGCTGCTCTCTTCCAGGTGCATCAGCCTGGAGGTGGAAAAGTTGGTACGTAAGTCGGTGAGCAGCAGACCGATGGCGCACATAATGCCCGGGTGTTTAGGGATCACCACACGGGGCATATCCAGCGCGCGCGCAAGCCTGGAGGCATGGATCGGGCCTGCGCCGCCAAAGCCGAACAGGGTATAATCCCTGGGATCGTAGCCTCGCTCCACCGATATCACCCGGATGGCTTTGGCCATATTGCTGACGACAACGCTGATAATACCCTGCGCCACCGACATGACATCCATGTTGATGCGCTCGCCGAGCCGCTTTATGGCTTTTTTCGCCTTGGCTTGATCAATGGGCAGACGTCCGTTTAACAGATGGGTCGGATTGAGCACCTGCAACACCACATTGGCGTCGGTGACGGTGGGGTTATCCTCGTTGCCCAGACCGTAGCAAATAGGTCCCGGATCGGCGGCGGCGCTCTGCGGCCCGACCTGCAACAGGCCGCCGGCGTCTATGGAGGCGATGGATCCGCCGCCGGCGCCCACGGCGTGAATATCCAGCATCGGCAATTTCAGCGGGTAGCCGTGCACTACCGATTCGTTCGCCATTTGCGGCCGGCCGTCGGAAATCAGCGAGACATCCGTTGAGGTGCCGCCCATATCGAAGGTAATAATATTATCAAAACCCGATAGCGTGCCGATGGTGGTGGCGCCCATCACCCCCGCCGCCGGTCCGGAAAGGACGGTACGCGCCGGGAATTGCTGCGCCGTATCGGCGGAGATCACGCCGCCGTTGGACTGCGTGAGGTGCGGGTGGGCCGCGATGCCGATGGCCTCCAGACGGGGCTGAAGCCGCTGCAGATAGCGCTGCATGATGGGGCCGAGATAAGCGTTCACTACCGTGGTGGAAAAGCGCTCGTACTCGCGAAACTCCGGGTTCACCTCATGGGAGACGCTGATAAAAGCACCGGGAATCTCCTCCGCCAGGATCGCCTTGATACGCTGTTCATGGCGGGGTTCAAGATAGCTGAACAGACAACACACCGCGATGGCGCGGATACCCTCGCCGCCCAGCCTGCGGGCCGCCGAACGGACTTCCTCCTCGTCCAGGGGGATCATGATGCTGCCGTCGAACAGCACCCGCTCATTCACTTCCAGCCGCTGATTGCGCAGGGCCAGGATGCGCGGTTTTTCGGTTTGCACATCATAAAGGCCGTCACGCTTTTGCCGTCTTAATTCAATAATATCGCGAAAACCCGCCGTGGTAATCATGCCGGTTGCCGCCCCGCTGCCGACGATCAGGGCATTGGTGGCGACGGTGGTGCCGTGTCCGAGATAAGTCACATTGACGGACTCACCGGGCTCCAGCCCTAAGGACGCGATGCCCTGCGCAATGCCGTCGGCGATGCCGATGGAGGGATCCGCCGGCGTACTGCTCACTTTCCAAACGTGAATGGAACCATCGGCCACATCATAGATACAGATGTCCGTAAAGGTACCGCCGGAATCGACGCCGATTCTGACATGACGCTGCGCTACGGCAGTGGAGGCCATAGTCATTCTCTCCGTTAAAAAATCCTGACATCGAATGGGCTGTAGCGTCCCGGGTGCATCACGCGGTATCTACAGACCGTTATGTAATGGCATGGCGCCCGGTGGGACGACATGCGGGGCAAAGCGCCGGACAAGCCGTTAAAGCGGCGTCACATCCATGCCGAAAGTCGCTTCGGACAGTTTTTTAATGGTGCCGTCGGCCTGGGCCTCTTTGATGGCTTTATCGAACATGGCTTTTAGTTCGGTGTCATCTTTACGCAAGCCGACCCCGGAGCCTTCCCCCACGACGCCGCCCTGGAAGCAGGGACCGGAAAGGGCGATATTCTGGCTGCCCTGTTTTTTAATCACCCCCAGCATGGCGTCTTTCGAGCCGACAATCACATCCACCCGATCCGAGACCAAATCAAGATCCCGCGCTTCGGGGGTTTTATACTGGCGAACCTGCACCGCATCTTTCAGGTAAGTATTGACGAAGGTGACGGAGGTGCCGGCGGATAGCGTTCCGATGGTTTTACCTTTAAGGGCGGCAATGACTCTCTTCATGGCATCGGACGACGCGGCGTTGTCATCCAGGGAAATCACCTTGTCTTCCGGCGGCAGAGATTTGGCGATATCGCTGTTCTTGCCGGTGGCGAAGGTATAGCACAGGGAAGCGTAAGGCACGGAGAACGCGATGGCTTCTTTACGCTTAGGCGTAATGGCCACGTCATCGATAATGGCATCGAATTTTCCGGCGTTCAGGGCCGGGATCATGCTATCGAACGCCTGGGC
The DNA here is from genome assembly GCF_018449575.1 of Sodalis sp. dw_96. Lineage (GTDB taxonomy): Bacteria > Pseudomonadota > Gammaproteobacteria > Enterobacterales > Enterobacteriaceae > Acerihabitans. The sequence continues at coordinate 300,743 of NZ_JAAVUT010000004.1, forward strand.
GGTAATGGTGCAGCTCACTCCCATGCGTTTGCAAAGATTATTGGCCAGATCAATTTCAAAGCCACCCAGGCTGCCGTCCGGCTTGGTGTAATTCCACGGGAAGAAGCCGCCTTCCGTGACGATTTTTACATTGGTCCATTTCTTGGCGTCGGCATGGGCGCCGATACATCCCATAAGCGTAATGGCGGTAGCGCAAGCGACCCGGGTAGCAACAGACATCTTCATGTAACTTTTCCTATATGGTTGAATGTTGGCACTGCAAAAGGGAAGTCTAGTTGTGGTCGTACGGAGACTCCTTCAGAATGATATTCACCGGAGGCGGACGCAGATGGGGTGTTAGCCCGTGTTCAATGGCCTGGATAATGCGGGTCAGGATAAAATTGATCAGCAGATAGATAGCCCCGGCGGCGATAAACACCGGGATGGGCCGGTAAGTTTCCGAGGCAATATCGGTGGCGATGCCGGTAATTTCCATTAATGTCACCAGCGATACCAGCGAGGTGGCTTTTATCATGGCAATCACTTCGTTGCTGAACGCGGGCAGGGCCTGGCGAACGGCAATCGGCAGAATAATGCGCCGGTACAACAACAGACCGGACATGCCGCAGGCCCTGGCGGCCTCGATTTCATTTCGGGGCACGGACAGCAGGCCGCCGCGAATGATCTCGGCGGCATATCCCGAGCTGTTGATCAGCAACGCCACCAGCGCGCAATAATAGGGTTCGCGCAGGAACGGCCAAAACATGCTGTGGCGAATGGCCGGAAACTGGCCGGGGCCATAATAAATCAGGAACAGCAATACCAGCAGCGGCGTGCTGCGTATCACCTGAACATAAATCCAGCCGAACGCGGCCACCAACCGATTACCAGACAGGCGGGCAAAGGCAATCAACAACCCCAGCAATGCCCCGCACAGCAGCGAGATGGTGGCCAGCTGCAACGTCAGCGGAACGCCGGCCAGCATGCGCCGCAGACAATCGACAATAAAAGAGAGATCCATTATGTCCTCCTGGTGCCGCGTGAATAGTGGCGTTCAGACAGGTGGACCAGCACACCGGAAAGGGACGCAAGGATGATATACAGCGCGGCGGCCGCCAGAAAGAAGTTGAACGGCAAGCGTGTGGAACCGGACGCCACCTGGGCCTGTCGCATCAGCTCCGCCACCCCGGTGACCGACAATAAAGAGGATTCCTTCAGCAGCCCCAGCCAGACATTACTGATTCCGGGCAGGGCGTGACGCAGGGTCAAGGGGGTGATTATCCGGCGAAACCGCAGGAAAAACCCCATGCCGAACGCCCTGGCCGCCTCCAATTCACCCTTGGATACCGCCTGAAAAGCGCCGCGCAACACTTCGGTACTCAAGGCACCGGCGATGACGGCGATGGCGATGGTGCCCGCAATGAAACCCGGCAAGGCGAAAAAACCCTTGCTGCCGAAGTAACCGGCGATGGCGGTAAGGATGGAGCTGCTGCCGAAATAAAACAGGTAAATCACCAGAAGATCGGGCACCCCCCGCAGCAGAGTGGTATAGGCATCGGCTAAAAATCGGATGGTTTTGCCACCGGAAATTTTGGCCCAGGCCCCGCAAATACCGATGAGCAGTCCGAGCACCAGGCCGCTTACGGCCGCCGCCAGGGTGACCGCTACGCCGGAGAGCAGGATGGCGCCCCAGCCGTTCGCGCTAAAGCCCACCAGCGTAAAAAAACTCTCGTTATTCACTCACCGTCTCCAGCCGTACAAATCTCAACCACTTAAATCAATCTAAAGTATGTGAATAATAAATGCAATAAAAAATTAATAAGAAAAAAGCTATTCATTCCCTGTCAGGAAGGCATTACCGAAGGGGTATGGCAAAGGAAAATCCGGGGAGAAATTGAGGTGAATTAACGCACATCGTCATCCGCTGAGCTTATCCGGCAGACCGCCGCGACGATGACACGGAGTGTGAATGGCCGTACGTTGCCTAGAGGCGATAAAGCTGGATAAAAGATCACGCCGGTTGTTTTCCGGCGTGGTCATTTAGGCGTGAACGTGCGGTCTATGCAGCGGTTCGATAACGGGACGCGGCCTCTGTGCAGCCTGCCAGAGTTCATATTCAGACTGCATATCCACCCACATTTCCGCACTGGTGCCAAGCAGACTGGATAAACGCAGCGCCATGTCAGCAGTAATCGCCGCATGTGCATTCAGGATACGGGACAGTTGCGTGCGCGTTATCTTTAGCGACGCCGCGGCGTCGGTCACGCTAACCCCTTCCAGGTAATCACGCAAAACCTCACCGGGGTGAGGCGGATTAAACATACGCATAATTGCCTCCATTAATGATAGTCACGATAATCGACAAGAACGGCGTCGCCATCAGCATCAAAACGAAACGTCATACGCCAGTTACCGTTAACCGACACAGACCAAACGCCAACCTCGTTCCCTTTCAAGGGATGGAGATCCCATCCCGGAGCGCCCATATCACAAGGCTTTTTAGCCTTGCTTAAGGCAAACAGCTGCCTGCGTAATCGCGAAGTGTGAGCAGTTTGAATGCCGGCGGCAGATCCCGTTTTATAAAACTTTTCCAATCCTTTGTGCTTGAAACTTTTAATCATCTGCGAGCGCACCCTATCCGTATAGCATAACTATACGGAATGATTGGGCGCTGCACAAGTCAACAAACATCAAACAAATACAACCGGCGCCAAAATGCAGCCTTTGGTATCTTACGGCCTGGACACAGATTGATATCAAGCCGACGCGCCGTTGCCGGACAGCCGGGGCATAAACTCGGCGGACACGGCGGCATGCAGGGCGCCGGTTAATACCAGCTGCCGGGCTTTTTCCAGATCGTCGGCCATATACCGGTCCACTTCAAGGGAAGGGACAACGGCGCGCACGGCCTCTACGGCGCGGCTCAGCTCAGGACTGGTGGCCACCGGGGCGCGTAGCTCAATACCCTGGGCGGCGGCCATGGCTTCAATGCCGATGATGCCGAACAGATTATCCGTCATCTGCAACAGGCGGCGCGCCCCATGGCAGGCCATGGAAACATGGTCTTCCTGATTGGCGGAGGTGGGGGTGGAATCCACCGACGCCGGATGGGACATCTGTTTGTTTTCCGACATCAGCGCGGCGGAGGTCACTTCGGCTATCATCATGCCGGAATTCAGGCCGGGATTTTTAGCCAGAAACGCGGGCAGACCATAAGACAGCGACGGATCCACCAACAATGCAATGCGCCGCTGGGCGATAGCGCCAATTTCGCACACCGCGATAGCGGTTTGATCGGCGGCGAAGGCCACCGGCTCGGCATGGAAGTTGCCGCCGGAAATCACCGTACCATCCGACAGAATCAGCGGATTATCGGTCACCGCATTGGCCTCGGTTTCCAGGGTATGGGCGACGGAGCGCAAAAGATCGAGACAGGCGCCTGCCACCTGCGGCTGGCAGCGGATACAATAGGGATCCTGCACCCGTTCGTCATTTACCGCATGACTGGCGAGGATAGCGGAATCCTTCAACAGTGCCCGCAGAGCCGCCGCCGCGTCAATCTGACCGCGATGGCCGCGCAGCGTATGGATGTCCGGATGGAAAGGCGCAGCGGATCCCATGGCCGCCTCGGTGGACATGGCGCCGGTAATCAGCGAGGCCTGGGCGGCGCGATAGGCCCGGAACAACCCTGCCAACGCCAGCGCCGTGGAAGCCTGGGTACCGTTAATCAGCGCCAGTCCTTCTTTTGCCGCCAGGATGATCGGCGACAGACCGGCCTGCGCCAGCGCGTCGGCGCCGTTCATTCTTTCCCCGCCGAAAAAGGCTTCCCCCTCTCCCAGCATCACGGCGGCCATATGCGCCAGCGGCGCCAAATCGCCGGAAGCCCCTACCGAGCCTTTTTCAGGAATAACCGGGATCACCCCTTTGGACAGCATGTCTTCGATCAATCGCACCAGCTCAAGCCGGACGCCGGACGCGCCGCGACCCAGCGAAATCAGTTTCAACGACATAATCAGCCGCACGATATTCTCAGGCAGCGGCGCACCCATGCCGCAACAGTGGGACAGAATAAGATTACGCTGAAGCGTAACCACATCCTTCCCGTTAATTTTTATCGAGGCGAGTTTGCCAAAGCCGGTATTAACACCATAAACAGCCGCACTCCCCTGGGCTATTTCAGCGATACGATCGGCACCCGATGTAATGGCGTTATCAAAGCCGCGATCCAGGCATGCTATTTCACCTGTCCAATAAATGGACTCGAGCATGGCAAGAGTCACGTTACCGGGTTTTAATATAATGCCCATAATAGTCTCACAATCACTTGTTCAGATAAAAGAAGCCCTACGGCGGGTAAAGTCTTTCGCCATATCAGGATGAATTATTTTGCCGATACACGGCTGTATTTAAAAAAGTCAGTCGGCCTAACGCTAGCCGGTAAATACCTTGCGCTTGCGCGAAGAGTGATCAAGGTGATCCAGACGACTTTCCGCCTCGTTTTTCATATGATTACACATCGCGTCCAGCAGCACTGACACAATGACGGCAGGGGCGGAATAGGAATCAAATACCAGGCTGGTATTGATCGGCACCTGCAGCAATCTATCCGACCAGCGGGAGTAATCCGCCAAACCGGCATCCGCCACCAGGGCGACGGACATGCCGATTTCCCGGGCGAACTCCATGGCCCGCACCGTTTCCCGTGGATACAACGGCATCATGAAGACCAGCACGGTTTTGCCGCCGGCGGCTTTTACCTGCTCAAGCTGGTCTTCATTAATGGATCCCCCGCCGGTCAGCAGCCGGACATCGGGATGTACCTTCGCGGCGAAATAGGAAAATTGCGCCGCCAGGCCGCTGGAAGCACGCAGTCCGAGGACAGCCAGGGGCCGGGATGAAGCAAGGGCCTCGCCGAAGGAATCAATCAGGCCTTCGTCGGCAAGCATTTTCCCCAGTTCTTCAAGGTTGTGCATTTCCGCCTGCGCCGCCGCCTGATAGCGATTGGTCAGGGTTTCCGGCCGGGCTTCGGTGACGCTCAGGCCGGAGCGCAGATGCCGGCGCATTTCAAGATAGCCGCCAAAACCAAGAGACGTGGCAAAACGGGTCACGGAGGGCTGGCTGACATTGGCCAGCTTTGCCAGCTCCAGGCTGGAAAGAAAGCCGATCTCATTGCTGTTTTCGATCAGGCATTGGGCAATCCGCCGCTGTGCCGGCGTGAGACGCTGGCCCTGGGCACGCCGCTCCAGCTCGGCATAAATGGCCTGCCGCTCATTTTGTGAGCTGATAGCGGTGACGCCTGGCATATCAGGAATAGGAATGTTGATGTCTTTGTTAAACTCACTGTCAGCCATTGTTATTCCTGTGCGAAGAGTATCGACGTGGTGGACGAATACACTTTCAGCCATGCTAATCACCCTTTAATTCAGCCTGCAGTCTATACAAATTTAGTATCAACTGCTACCGGACTGCACCCCTTCGTTAACCACATTTTTTGTACCCTAAGATACAATACTCTGAATTTCAGGGTAAATTAAATCACCGGCAGCACTTTGGCCATGGCCAGCAACTCCTCCGGCTTGCGGTGCGGGAAAGCCACGCCGAGGTTCCACGGGAAAATGTAATGGATCCAGCGATGCATGCGAATAACATAGGTCATCATCGCACCGGTAAGCTCAATGTATTCCTCTTTGCTGGCCAGGGTATCCAGTGCATCGGAATACATCTGCCCCATGGCATGCATATTGGTCAGACCGAGATCGGTCATGAATTCAAATACGTTAAACGTCGCGGTTAAAAATTCCCGGGTAATACGATTGAGCGTAGGCAACTGCATATCGTCGTATTGAGATATTTTCAGGAAACGATACATTACATCGGCGCCCACCAGCATCAAATAGGCCTCAAGGTGCACCAATACCGAAAAGGACTGTTCGCCGCTGCCAGCGCCGCTGTCGATAATACCCCAGCGAATTTTTTGTATTTCTTCCGGTTCATGCAGCCAGACACGATCGATTTCTTTCTCGATAATGGCTTTTGCGTCACGCCAATGACCTTCAAATTTCGTGATGTTAGACATCAGGCAGCCTTCCTCACAATGATTTCAACGGTATTGCGCCGTGGTTGCGCAACGGTATGTTCCCAGACGTGAGCGCCAAGCCGCTGTAGCGCAGGCAGATCTTCCGCAAAGACCTCACCGAATTTATTCACCCGCGCGCTCTCGGTAATGCGGCCATAGGTCAGGCAGATCGATTGCCCGGGCGCGTAGAGATACACCGCTCCCGGAGAGCGCGGCACCATATTGCTGCGGCCGAGATGCACAATGCGGGTCGGCATCCAAACGGCCTCGCCGGAAATGACCACATGGCCCAACATGCTGTGCAGCGGCAGCTGCGCCAGCACTTGCTGGACCACATCGGGGTTTTCATCGGTCAGAAGTTTTACTCTGAACGTCAGCTCCAGCTCAGGTACATGAAACTCAAGCGTATCCTTTGAAGACATCGTGCCCTCCGGTAGTATTGTTTATTTCAGTTTTTTTATTATGAATAATTTTATACTTAGTGTAAATGAATAAAATGATTCTTTTATCGGCTTAGCCAACCAGTACCGAGAAAGAGATCACGCCATAGTAGTTATGAGCATGTTCAGGAGATCAGGCCTAAGAGAGGATTTGGATGAAACGTATCCAGCGCCGTAAGTCCATCGATAACGCATATGGGAACGGGGATCTATAATGCCGGGGGCAGTTTTTGCGGGCGGGAAAACACTGAAAAAAAAAGCCGATGTGATTCACATCGGCTCGCGTTGAAAGCAACGGTGTAGATGGTGAGAAATTAATTATTTAAGGCATTGCCGATAAGAATGGAGGTGATAATCCCCGTCGCCACGGCAACCAGCACATAGTTACCGTTCACGTAAGCCCATTGTTCGCCGCGAGGCGGTTCATACAAGCCACGTTGACGCCAATCATGGACACGATAATGCTCGTTACGATATTCAGGGGGTAACGGGCGTCCGCGTCGGAAGTCGTGGCCGTTGGCGGCAAAATGATCCCGTTCGCGGCCATGAAAATTACCATGCTGAGGCCCACCGTGTCCGTCATGACCCTGAGGTCCTTCATGGCCCCGTTGTCCTTCATGGCCTTTTTGATGCCATTGCTGATCCTGCGGACCGCCGCCATGGTCATCGGCGAAGGAAGCAATGGGAAGACAGGAGCTGGTAGCGATCAGCGTCATCACCATTGCCAATGTTGTTTTTTTCATATTCATGTTCCCCATGACAAACTGCTTGTATAGCCAGTAATGCAATAATAATAGATAAAATAGGCGCGATATGGATCACGAAATATCTTAAAAACCGCTATTTGACAAACATTTACCGTCGTTAGCAATTCCTTAACATAACCCGAAAAAGCCAGGACGACACAAAGCGATCAAAACACAGCCATCAAGATATACATAAGCAAGAGTATAGCCTTATTAAGGGACCAAGAGCTGGTTTATGACAACACCTATCTGCCGTATGGCATTTTCAATTTCGGCGGTTAATGTGTGGGAATAATTTATCCGCATGCAGCTGTGAAATTTTCCGGCGGTGGAAAACACCGCTCCGACGGCTATGCTGATGTTCCGCTCCGCCAACAGGGCGTTCAAATGTTGGGTGTCAATGCCATTATCCAGCTCGACCCACAGCAAACATCCCCCTTGAGGGCGGCTGATACGGGTGCCGCAGGGAAAATATTTTGTTATCCAGCCGGTCATGATATCAAGATTGCGCTGATACTGGCCGCGCATACGTCGGACATGTTTCAGGTAATGGCCCTGTTTGATAAAATCCACAATGGCCAGCTGCGTCAGGCTGGCGGTGGACCCGGAGCCGGTATATTTCATATGGACGGCGCGCTTCATATAACTACCCGGCGCTATCCAGCCCACCCGCAGGCCCGGGGCCAGCGTTTTGGAAAATGAGCTGCATAACAATACCCGACCCTCATCATCCATGGAGGTAATCGTGGCGGGCCGGGGATAATGGTAAGAGAGTTCGCCGTACACATCGTCTTCAACGATGACCACATCATAACGTTGGGCCAGCTTTAACAACGCTTTCCTGCGCTCGAGGGGCATGTTGTAACCCAAGGGATTATGGGCGGTGGGCGTCACCATAATGGCTTTAACCGGCCACTGATCCAGCGCCAGTTCCAGCGCTTCGACGCTGATGCCGGTCACCGGGTCGGTGGGGATTTCCAGCACCTTCATACCCAACCCGTGCAGAAGCTGTAAACTGCCGTGAAAACTCGGACTCTCCACCGCGACGATATCCCCCGGCGCGCAGACGCAACGAACGGCGATGGACAGCGCTTCACGGCAGCCATTGGTAATCATGATATTGCTCGCATCCATATGGCTGCCGCTGTCGATAAGCAGCCGGGCGATTTGCTCACGCAGTTCGATAGACCCCATGACATCATCATAACTGAGGGTGCGGAGATCGTGCCGCTGGCTCAAATGGCTTAATGCCCGCGTCAGCGGCTTCAGGCTGCTGACGCTGACATCGGGGGCGGCCGACACGAAGGTGATTTCCCCGTCCTTGAGCGGGGCCACCATCTCCAGCACCTGATCCCACTGCGGAATCGACAGCGAGCACTGACACATCGAGCATATCGCGGGCAGTTCGGGACGGGTTTTCAACGGCGAAACAAAATAGCCGGATTTGGGGCGCGCCTCCACCAACTGCTGGTCTTCCAACTCGCGGTAGGCCTGCTGCACGGTGGTGATGCTGACCCCGTGTTCCTTGCTAAGCACCCGGATGGACGGCAGCCGGACACCGACGGGATACAACCCTTGTTCAATACGTTGGCTCAGTATGGAAGCCAGATTTTGGTAACGCGTCATAGCCATAAGCGGGTATCAACTCACCACCGGTAAAGGTGTAATAAAAACTGAAAAGAGTACAGATTACCCCTATAAATAACACAATGTGTCATGGTTGTGCCATCTGTATCTATTAAAGCACTAATCAATTGAATCTACTCTCTTTTGTCCAAAAGATTCATGCTATTGACATCGATTCCGAGTGGACAACAGCCATGAAAAATTCATTGCAAAAGAATTATTTAACCCGCTATGACGCCGACAATATCGCCGATAAAGCCGAAAGCATCGGCAGCGACCATATCGTCGATAAAGCAGATAACAGCGACGGCATTTTCGACAAAGCCGCCAGCGGCGGCAAAGTAACGCCCATCACCGTAAAATGCTTTGCGTACTGGGCTGCGTTATTTCACCGCTATAAATTTTGGCGGGCCCATAGGCGCGATCGCAAGGCCTTGATGGCGATGCACGATGGTCAATTACGGGATATCGGGCTGACCCGGAGTGACCTGCCCTACCGGGATGAGAGAAAATTCTAACTCACCACCCGTCAGGTTAGGGGTAAAGCAGGTTTACCCCCGCCCTTCTCATTTATCAAGGCGGTTATTTTATGCCTCCGGGTTTGGCGTCAATCGCGGTATGGCATATGCGCACTTATGCCCACTTGCCACGTGCCTGCGCTGGGGCGCGCGAAACATCACCCTCGCTTAATACTACGCAGACTTAAAAATTTAATTGATACTCATATTCACAATTCAATTCAAAATCCGAACTAAACCCCGCACGAAAAATACAATAAAACTATTCACATTTATTTTGTGAAAGAGTAGTTTCTATCTTATTCTTTTAGGTCAGAAATACTTGCTACCGATAAGCCCCTTGGCGCCGTTAACCAACGGCATTAAATATTGAATGAAACATTAATAATAATTAGGCTACTAACAGCCTGGTATTTTACATATAGGTACATAATGAAAGTGTTAGTAATTTGCAGGGATAATATTGGTGACACGATCCTTACAACTCCGCTGATGAGCGCTTTGTCGGAAACTTTGCATTGTCAAGTCGATGTGCTGGTAAACAGCTACAACGCCGAGGTCCTAAAAGGTAATCCTCATATATCGAAAACATATTCCTATACAAAGACCCACCATAGAAACAGTAAATTTTCTGTAATAAGGATAATACTTTCGCGTATCAAATTACTCTTTGAAATAAAGAAGGCTGGATATGATGTAGCCATTATCGGTAAAGGGACCTGGGATAAACGTGCATTACATTGGGCCGCTTTCTCAAAAGCGAAACGTATAATCGCCTTGGGTAAACGGACACATCCCAAAATCACCGATTTGATCCCCCAGTCTCCTTCTCCTTATGTGCATTTTGTCGATTTGTTCCATCATATGCTGGAGCCTTTGGATATCTCGTCACGTCCCGGAAGATTGGAACTGTATGCAGATGCCGCGCTGATCGCCATGTATCGGCAGCGTTACGGCGTCTCCAGTGAAAGAGTAGTGATAGCCTTGCAAATCAGTTCGCGTAAAGTGACGCAGCGTTGGCCGGCGGAAAGCTTTATTCAACTGGCGGTTCGCATCGCAAAAGCCATACCCTGCCAGTTGCTTTTATTATGGTCTCCAGGACATTCAGACAACCCACGCCACCCTGGCGACGATGAAAAAGCCCATCATATCGCTGAGGCATGCAAGGATTTACCCATCATTCCCATCCCGACTGTAACGCTGTCTGAACTCTTCGCCGCCATGTCTTTATGCGATCTCCTTGTCAGCAGCGACGGCGGCGCAATGCATGTCGGGGCCGCCTTGGGCAAGCCGACCGTGGCCCTATTCGGCGATAGCGATCCCGGCCACTGGGCGCCGTGGCACGTTCCCCACAAAATCTTGCAAAACAATGATCAAGACGTGCGCTCAATCAGCGTCGATACGGTATTTATAGCACTGGAGAACTTGCTGGAGCAGTCATCCATCAGTCTCAAGCAAATTAGCCTGGACAGAGGCTAAGAGTTTATCACCATAAAGGTAACAGTAGTGTGCTTGGCTGTATTTCTGAGGGAATAAAGCCCCAATGCCGATAAAAAGCGTGGGCATCATCAGACAACGCATGAACCAACAACGCTTTGGTGCCAACCTGCTCAGCGACTTGCCGGGCGCGTAAAACTGCGTCTTTTAGCAATCCCACGCCAAGACCCAGTCTATGGTAACGTTCATCTACCGCCAAACGCCCCAAGACTAAGACGGGGATAGGCTCGGGCATATTACGCCTCAACGCTCCGGATAGGGTTTGTCGCTGCACACTACCGGTTGCCAGTGCGTAAAAACCAATGACCTGCTTGGTGCCCAATTCGCAGATGATAAAGGTCCTGGATGCGCCAATGGTCTGGTTTTTTAGCGCTTTCCGTTTCAGCCATTCATCCAATGACGGCTCTGAACAATGAAAATCCACAATAATATGCTGGGAAGCCAGCAATTCGGGTACAGCTATTCCCACGGCGATTTCCTATCCAGCAGTGCATGTAATCTCTCATTGACAGAAACAGGCTTTTCAATGGCGTCAATGAAAGCGCTGAATCGCTCTTCGTCAATCACAAATAATCGTTGATCCAGTAACACTTCCTGCGCCTCCCGGCATGCCGCATCAAGAACAAAATCAGTGCGTGATTTTGACAGCAAATTGGCTGCCATATCGATAAGTTCCCGCTGTGACGCTTTTGCCCTGATATTGATGGGCGTTTCTTTCACATCTGTTCTCGCTATTCTCATCACTCATTCACCCCGTATAGCGGATTGCTATACAAACATCATAACCTAACGTATATCAAATTGCTATACACGGGCGGAGCGAGTGCTGGGCTATGGCGTATAACGTAACTTCTCTATCAGCCGGCAGCTGCCTTGAGCTGGCGGGCAATACCGCGAGGGACATCAGGAAGGACGAGGTGAGATTAGCCGCCAGCACCACCCCCCAATCTTCCGGCATGATATCCTGCCAATCCTGCACCTTGGCAATACCGGCGTTATTCACCAGGATATCAACTTCACCCAATGCCGCCCGGGTTTGCAGCACGATCGACGAAGGGAAAGCCATCAGAGAGCAATTTTCTCTCTCGCCAATTCAGACAGAAACTGGCTACGGCTCTTGTAATGGCGGCTGGTGGTAATATACCTGTCAATTGCCGTGAGTAAATTCTGCGGCATGGTGAGGTTGAATTTCACCGCCTTACGCTCATATTTCGCCGGATCGATGTCCACAAATCCCAAGATGCCGCTCTCCTCGGCCAACCTTGCATCCCCCAAATAACATTGTGCATCTTTAGGCGGTGCGGGAAGCGGATAACCTTCTTCGATCAAAGCCTCCATATGGACCGCAAACGCTTCTTCCGCATCTCTGCTGACGCCTGCCAATGTATCACTGGCGAAAAAGCAGCCCTCAATGCCGGGGAAGTAGCCGTCGAAACCATGATCAGTTTTGAAGATAAAAATAGGATAAATCATTGAACCCTCCCATAAAACACATCCCACCGCTTTGTCATATAAATGCGATACCGGATATCTGTTGCACCTGCTTGATAAGCCCTTTCGATACGTCCTTGCGTGGATGAGAGATAGTAATAATTTTGATCCACCCAGGTTTGGTCAGCGTAACATGGCTTCCTTTCACTTTTCTTGGACCCATTTTTCTGATAATCCATCCGTCCTCGTGTAAACGCTTAATCAGTTCTCCGCTGGTCATCTGACTTCCTTGCCTTCCATGGTGGGTATAATACCTACCGTTGTGATTTTAGTCAATTATGGACCAAGGAAAATTTATCTAATAATAAATTGCTCCATTAAATTGGGTAACTGCGTGGGTGAACGCATTAATTCAGTTTTTATGAAAATAAAGAACGCCAAATCATTTTTATGAAAAAATAATACTAGTTGCATGAGTATTTAAATGATGTAATAACATTATTAATTGAAAGTCGAATGAATATTTACTTAAATTTACTCACGGAAAAATGTCGATAATTAATACAGGCATATATAATTATAGAAAAATAATTTATTACTTGTACTTAACCCTTTTCAGATCTAAAAACAATATAACCTATTGATTATATTAACTTAGCAACTAATATTTTTGTTAATTCTCCCTTGCCATCTTCAAATTAATTCCGTTATTATAGCCCGGCATTACTTTTTTAATGTAGGGACTCTCACTCCCTGGTTGGCTTACGGCGGCATAATATGCTGGTTGTATTATGTCGTCTTCTAGGTAATCATTGAACAGCAAGCCAGAGCTTGTTGTAACATCAATGGTGGCTCAGGTCGGGCAGCTTTAGGGCTGGCCGAGAAATAGTAAGCCCCGGTTGTGAGAACCCGATTTGGGCCACCGCCATTGATTGTATTTTTTGCGGTGGTACTCGCAACTGAGGTCACCGTATCTGTTTTCTTGCCTCTCATGAAACATCTACGCTGCACCTCACTTTTATCAGGTGTTTACCATGGAAAACCTTATTGATCCCGCCAACCTGTGTTTCGACGACGTACAGTGTCAATGCCGGGCGCTAGCCTTTGCCGCGTATAAAATCGAAGACGAAGACGTCCGGGAGCTGCTGTTATATACCCTTATGGAAAAACAGCAGCAGTTGGATATGCTGCTACCGACTAACCTACCGATAAAAATCGACGCCGCGCTTTAAGGCAGTATTTTTTTTATGCCCTTGCAGACCGATAATGAGAGGGGAGGAATACAGCCCCCGGCTAAAAAAAGAAGCGGCAAGGTGAGAAGTTTTTACCGGTCAACGGCTAACCCTAAGACGAATTCGCCACCAGGCCCTTCGAGAGCTAGCTAATTGCATCCAAAAATTCGCGGACCAGTCAAGGTGCTTAAGGTCGTCAGGCTAAAAAAGAGCAAGAGGCTGATTTTACTTATCTACACTTATATGATCCGCCACGGGAATATCTGAGTTCAGGATCTTGAAGATTGTTTTTCCAGCCGCGACCACTATTTGCGTCCTGCCCTCCTTGCCAAGAAATAGCGCGCTTAAACCGGTAAGTATGACTATCACAGCCATTGAAGCGATAAGCCCTGATAAACCGCCATCAAGCCATTTACCAAATTTCACCCAGGGTGGAGTGATTATTCTCTGGTACTGCTCAACCTTTTCCTGATATGCAGACACAGCATCTCTTTTGATCCTTTCCTTCGTCTCGATAACGAATTTTTCAGACAATTCCCTCGTCTGCTGATAGAAATGTTGCCGCATACCTTCCTGTTGAATTACCGAATCATGCAGGCTTTTCAGCTGTAACGCAAGTTGAGGATCACTCCATAGTTCGTGCCGAGCCCGTTTAATAACGCTGTTTTTATGCACTTTGTAAAGAGCATATGCAAGAATATGTTCAGGTTCTCCTTGTATAAGAATTAGCGAATTATACACATATTGCTTTGTAGACGATTTTAAACTCAATGACATTTTTCACCCGCGAAAATTAGGCATGCCTTACCAAGCTTATATTAATCATAATAACTATTATTTTGCTTAATGATCTTTGAAAATGCAGCCTGAAATATCTTTTTGTTTTCAATATACTCTGCCATCTTCCTATCATTGAAAATCCACTTACGAATGAAGGCATGGCACACAGTGAACCCTGCGCGACAATGAATCTTAAAGCATCGCATCTAAAAGACGTTCAGTCTGGTTTATTATGCGCTCTTGTCCGCACCAATGATGATTGACACAAAGGACCTGCCACAAAGTCGAGCTGTCACACAATGTGTAAAGTCTTGACTGGAAGATATCAAACAACAAGGTTACAAATAAACCATTTAAATAATATTCCCCGAGCCACTATTTGATTTTATTTATTTTCGAACCCTGGATTTATCACTCGTTTATGCTCTTTCAATTATATTATTTACAATGCAATGATCTCTTTATTCAAACGTTGCCATTGTTTCACCGCCAATTGTGAACCGTCCGCAGGTGGCGGGGCTGGTTTATATTGCCGCCTTCCCGCCGGGAAAAAGAGAAACCCTAGTCACTCTGGCTGGAAAGATTCCGGCAGCCAGTAAAGGCATTACCACAACCTCCGAACATTTCCTCTAACTGGACCCGAAGGTTTATCACGCAGATTTCGCCGCCGATGTATCCAGCAGCCAGACCGGTTTTATGGCCCGTTCCCAGGTGATGCCCGCCGCGGCCATTTTCGGCACGCCCGCATGGAAGACTAAGCCAAGCTGGACACTGGTTGCCACCCAGGACAGATCCATCAACCCCGATCTGGAACGTTATATGGCGAAGAGGGCCAAAAGCCAGGTTGTGGAAGTTAAAGGCAGCCATGCGGTGTATATTTCGCAGCCAGGCAAGATCGCCGCGCTCATTGAAAAAGCCGCCAATAGCATATCAGATGATTAAATCATCACCGCCTGCGCGCCTGGATTCGGCAGGCGCCATTCACGCCCCGATAGGTAAATATCCTTGCCAGGCAGGCTTGGCCGGCTCGCCGTTGGGGTTCTCATGAAGATGCAGATAAAATCCACCCACCTTATCCAATAGCAGGCAGTCATCGACGTCTTTGAGGTTATCCTTGTGCTGTTGGTCGGTGCCCCGCAACAGCGTTTCCAGCGCCCGGCTTTTGGCGGCGTCGGCATCTTCGGCCACAAACAGATCAAACTCATGCAATTCCGCCAGAGAATCCGGACGGTATCCGCCGGCATTAACAAAATAGAGCTTCTGTTTGCCTTGGTAGGGTTCGGTGGACAACGTTACATCATAGCCATCGGTCCAATTAATGATTGTGTAGCCGTCAAGATGGATCTTGTCTTTGTCGCCATACCAGGCTTCCCGTAAAAGCGGCCAGGCCAGTTCAGGCGTATCCACTGCGGCAAACTGCACGTCGTGAACTTCAATATTAGACCTACCTGCGTTACCGCCCAAATAAAACATAAATAAATTCATGTCGTTACGCTCCAGCATCAATCATTGTTTACAACCTCACATAACGCATGATGCTATACATGTTGAACATGTTTTGGAAGAAAATATGCCATATGAACACGATTGAAAGCGAAGATGCCGTGTCCTTGGCAAAAATATTGTTTGGTCATTTTTATATTACAAATAAACCTAGGGCTTGTTTATGTTGTCGCTTTTCTCAATTTTATCCATCTGTTGTTGTGCGAGAAGATTTTCGCTTTCTTGGGCTTCAGTTATAATATCTTCATCTATTTCCACAACGTTCCCTTGATGATCTCTGCCGGAAAGTAAATTCCAGCAGGCAATAAAGAGGGAAGCTATCAATGGGCCAATGATAAATCCATTAAGACCGAAGAATGCCATGCCGCCAAGAGTGGAGATGAGCACCACGTAATCAGGCAATTTAGTATCTTTACCCACAAGTAATGGCCTGAGGATATTGTCTACTAGACCAATGATGACGACGAAAAATGCGACGAGAAAAAAACCTTTCCAGGCAACACCTGCAAAGAAGAAATAAATAGCAACCGGGGCCCAGATGATGGCTGAACCAATAGCGGGAATAAGTGAAAGAAATGCCATCAGCGCGCCCCAGAGCATAACCCCTTTAACACCAACGATATAAAATGCCATGGCGCCAAGAGCCCCTTGGACAAGAGCGACAATAACAGTTCCTTTTACCGTTGCTTTTGATACTGCGGCGAATTTAACAAAGAGATGATGTTTTATGTGTTTAGATAACGGAATTGAATCGAGGATCAGTTTGATGAGATGGGAGCCATCTTTTAAAAAGAAAAATAATAGATATAACATAATACCAAAGCTGACCGTGAAGCTGAAAGTACTTTCTCCAATCAAAAGCACGCTATTGGCAAGCGTTTGACTTCCTCGCATAAATACATCTGATAATTTTTGTTGCAGTGTATTGGTGTTGCTTAAATCATGTGAGGAAACAAATTCCTGCATTCTTTTAGGAAGATGGTCTAATGCGCCATTAAAAATGGTGGCAAAAGGTATTTGGTTGTGTTGAACGGCGTTAAATAAATCATTGCATTCCATTGCAAGCGAAGTTGTGATTAAAGAAAGGGGTATGAAAACAATCAGACAGATGAGAATAATGGATATAAAAGAGGCCAGCCCATTTTTATCTTTCAGCATCTCTCTTATCTTCGTTTTTAAAGGATAAAATAGTAGTGCAAGTATTGCGGCCCAGAGAATTGCCGAATAATAGGCTTTGAGGACAAGAATAAAAGCCACTGTACTGATCGCTAACAATAAAACAAAAAAACCTTCATTCATTCCCTTAAGTTTCATTTGAAGATCCCAGCATATTAGAAGAATTATTTACAATTAGTGTAGTAAAAATAGTACTTTTTGCAATAATTCGCTTCTTTAATCCTCAATAGAGGGTTATTTGCAGGGCGCGGCACCATGAATATCATTAAAGGCGCTTATGATAGAGATCAATCCTTCCTATGGACTGAAATGAAGCCATCGTCATTGAAAAACCCACTTCCACCCTAACCCGGCCCTAAGACCGGGTATCGACGACACTGTGGTTAACCCAGGCAGAGTTTAAAAGGTTTGCCAGTTCGCGTCCGGCCCCAGGTTTTGCAGCTTGCCGACGACGGACGGGGCTTTTTTAGCCGGCGCCCTGCGTTGTGTTTGTCCGGTCGAGCCGGTGGTTTGGGTTCTTGAGGTTGTTTGCCCCGCAGAGGCATCGTTCAGGCTATTGGCCCGCTGGGCTATAGGCGCCGCCGTCGATGTCCTGGCCCGAACCTGAGGCTGAGGAAACGGCTCAACTTTAGATGTTCTGGCACGGTTTTGCGGAGTCTGTACGTCATAGACAGACTGTCCTTGTGCCCTGGGCGAAACGGTGGATGACCTGCCGCGGCCTTCCTGGGCCTGTGCACCAAGGCGCGACCGCCCTTGTGCCATAGGCTCAACGGCCAATGTCTTGGCACGGCTTTGCATGGCCTGTTCACCCATCCGCGAACGGTCCTGGGCCACCAGCTCACCCACCAGCGCCTTGGTCCGTCCCGGGGAGACTGTTGCCGGCGCAAGCTGGAATACCGCCACCATTTCCGTGAGATAATGGGCCTGCTCTTCCAGCGAAGCCGAGGCGGCAGCGGATTCTTGTACCAGAGAGGAGTTCTGCTGTGTGACGCTGTCCATTTCCGTCACTGCCTGGCCGATCTGGCTGATACCCTTGCCTTGTTCATCAGAGGCCGAGGCAATCTCTCCCATAATGTCCGTCACGTGGGTAATGGCCTTGACGATATCCCCCATGGTGGCTCCCGCATTGGCAACCTGTTTAGAGCCGATACCGACACGCTCCACCGATTCGCCAATCAGGGTTTGAATCTCTTTCGCGGCCTGGCCGCTGCGCTGCGCCAGGCTGCGTACTTCCCCCGCCACCACGGCGAATCCCCGGCCCTGTTCGCCGGCCCGGGCCGCTTCCACCGCCGCATTGAGCGCCAGAATATTGGTCTGGAAAGCGATGCCGTTAATCACATCGATAATTTCGACGATTTTCTTTGAACTGGCGGCGATGCTGCCCATGGTAGCCACCACTTCCTCGACGATCACGCCGCCTTTTTTGGCGGTTTCCGAGGCGTCTTGCGCCAGTTTACTGGCCTGGTGGGCATTTTCCGTATTGTGTTTTACCGTGGAATTAAGCTGTTCCATGCTGGCGGCGGTCTGTTCCAGGGCTGAAGCCTGCTGTTCCGTGCGCGAGGAGAGATCGGTGTTGCCCTGGGAAATCTCGCTGGCCCCCTGGTAGATGGATTCCGCGCTGCCGCGGATTTGCGTGACCGTATTAACCCAATTGGTTTGCATGTCGCGCAGGAAAGGGATCAGTTCGCCGACACAGTTGCGGCCCATATCGGTAATGGTGAAACCGAGCTGACCGGCGGCCAGCGCCCGAAAATGCCCTTTGATGGCATTCAGGGGCCTGACCAGATGGCGCACCAGATAACGATCGGTAAACAGCAAAATCACGACTCCGGCCAACAACGCCGCCAGCAATGCCCGCTGGCTCAAGGTGACCAATAGGGCGATACGGTCGTTGGACGCGTTCTTTATACTGTCCACCGCTCCATTGTATTCCTGCATCACCGAGGTGAATTGATTGCGCAGCGGCAGATAGGTCTCATGCAGGCCCTGGTTGAAATCGTCATAACGTCCATCCTTTACCGCCTGCAGAAGCGGCTGCATGCCGAGGGTGCGCAGCTGCAGCGAGCTGTTGTAAATTTTATCCACCAGCAGCGGATCAAGCTGACCGTGATCGATGTTTTTGAACTGCGTCAACCCCTGGTCGATAAGCTCCAGCTCAGACGCCACCGCGCCCAGCTCCATCTCGGCATCGGCCCGGGCCCCGGATTGTCCGGCGCGGGCCGCACGCTCCAATGTCGTCACGATGCGATAATAATGGTCATTGGCGCCATTGATGATGTCGCTGTTTAACTGTTCGTTATTGCTCAGTTGCAAGGTCTGATTGACTTGATTAAGGGAAAACAGTGTGTACGCGGAAACGCCAAGCCACAGCAAAGAGAAGAAAATAAGGATAGCCATCAACGCCGTTCTTATCTTTATATTTTTTATAAAATTCATAAATGCACCCTTGCAATGTCACTTTGCTGTTGTTTTACCCTGACAGCACATGCCCATGTTAAATCCCCTTCCCGTTGGCGTTCTGCAACGGCAACGGTTAAACAAAGTCCTACCATGGGGAAATATGCCTGGCGAAAATGGCAATGGCTGTATTATCGGCAATTTATGAAGGAATATTATGCTTAGAAGCAGAAATAATCGTAGGTGTGGAGCAAAAAATGATTCACCGGATGTTCTTATGTACAGAAGCCATCGTGATTATTTATAGATTTGTATGCTGAGCCGGTAAGGATGAATGAAAAAACGTATTAAAATGAACCAATTATGCGGGTAAGCCTCGGCCGGGAAGGCGTGGCTGCCCGCATGTTTTTGCCCTGTCTATTCTCTTTCATGGCGGGCCGACTCTAGGGGCGCCATTTCAATTTCAACACCGTATAAACATCCCAAGGGCAGAAAGGCGGCCAATCTTCGCGCAATGTCCATAGCGGGATCCGGCTGGGCCGGAAAGATCATTTTATCCCGGATGCGCTGCCATAACCGGCCTGTTGCGGTTGAACCTGATGTGTTTTTCATAAAAAGATCCTCGCTTTTCGCATCGGACAATCAATGCAGTATCCAGTTAAGCGCAAATCCTTCCATTTCTGAAACATCGATTTGTGCTGACAATATCTGAAAAAACGATAACGGCCCCATAGCCGTTTCGTCGGTCTGCCTGCAGTGATCTATGCATCTCGCCAAAAACAGTGAATGACTTATTCACATCACTTCCCATTCCCTGTTTGAGTCCGTTCTTTTAAAGTGTTTTTTTCAAAAAATCCGATGCCGGTAAATGCACTGCTTAACATCAAGCTTTTACACCTTTAGCTAATCTCATTTAAATTTTCATAAAGATTTAATTAATAATTAAATCAGGTATTGAAAATATACTTAAAATAATTATTCCAAGAGGTCAGTATGCTCACCCTTAACAAAAATCCCTCTGCATTCCCTAAAACCCATTCTTTTGATTTTGGCTCACCCGCGGTTGAAACGAGACTAATCAATAAGTTCGATGATGTTGATATAGCCTCAAAGGCGGATATCATTACCGAGCTTTGGCAAAAATGTCATTCAGCATCGGCGGGCGCCCCCCTTCAGACTGATGTCAGCGAACCTGTCGCTTTGGGTATGAAATTATATGATTGTATGGATAGCGCGGCGCAATTGCTTTTAGTCCAAGACAGGATTAACGAAAGTGCAGCACAGATTTTTTATGCCGCCGTACGCCGGCAGATTCAATTTGAACAGTTGGACAAGCAACTAAAGGCCAGGCTCTGCACCATGACGCTGTCCTTTTTGGAGAGATCAAATGCAGTGGATGATGCAACATTAATGGATTTCTATATGAATATCGTCCATCTCCTGAAGATTCCCCAAGAACTGACAGAGATGATATTTACCAATGTTTTTATGCATAGCCATCGTCTTATGGAAAAGTCGTTGCTGGATACCGCAATCCAATTGCTCGCTAACAGTAGAGAGGGGTTTTTCACCACCAGCACGCTGCTGTATAATCCAGATGATTTTGCATATCCCTTTAATGTTGCAAGCTACATTAAAGAGATATCGGATCTATGGCGAAACAATGCGATTAAAAAGTTACGCCTGTTGATGCCGGGTCAAAAGCTGATGATCCCCATCCAGTCCACATCCATTGATAACAAGACTCTATTTGCGATGGATGGGCATTTCTGCGCGATCCTCGCCATGAGAGCCAAGAAGAGTTACAGGATTTATATTTTTGATAGTAATAGCTCTCCCAACACAAAGGATAATATCCCAGAATTGATCATGAACCTTATTGAGGAAAATGAAAAACCTCAATGTTTCTATTTTCGCCAACCCTTTCAAGACAATAATGATTGCGGCTTTCATACGTATAATTTTTTCAAGCTATGCCTCGCCGCACCCGCCGGGGCCTTTGACAACGACCCCCGCGCTTTAAGGAAAATGTTCGACGATTATGTTCAACCTTTAGACAGCCGTAATTATCTGTTTGACCAGGACAGCAAGTTCATCAGCTATCGGCTGCGTACGCAATTTGTTCTGGATTGCATTAAAAATGGTTATACCGACGGTTTGCAAAATGCCGAGTATATGATTAGCCTGCTTCGTCAGCCTCCGGACAGCAGCTGGCCCGTTATGCCTAAAAGACAGGACTCCCGCCGTACGGTCATGCTTTGGAACAACCTGCGGTCAAGGCTAGAGAACGTGTTTTCCCTTAAGCGCTCAAACTCAAATACAAAGGTAAAAAATAACTCAGATGACATTCAGAAAGAGGAATGGGTAGCAATCTATAACGCCGATCGGGGAAATGCCGAGTGTCATAAAGAGATGCCGGAGTGATGTCACATACGGCATGATTGATGAAAAGCCGCGGCATCCCTTGCCAGCGCATCAATGTGCGCACTGAGGATTTTGATCTTATGGATTAGCGGGTTGCGATCGGGTGAGCTGTCGAGATTATTGAGCTGGCTTACCAGCAGCGCATTTTGCTCACGCAGCTTCGCCTCTCGCCTCATGCTGAGATCCAATTGCTGTTGCAATGCCTCATGATCCAGCCGCCACTGCTGCTGGTGTCGCGCAAAGCTTTGCTCAAGCTCTGTTAAGGCAATATTCATACGTGCTTCAAACTCTTGCAACAACATTATGGTTCCTTAAAATTTACCTTGAGCGAAGTATAACGATTGGCCGGCGAACCGACAAACCTTATGGTACCGGCGCGGGCAATTGCGGCCCGTTTGGTGACGATATCCAATAGAGTACAAGATGCAGTGCATTTTAATCCGACTTTGCGCCGCTGCCCTATAGGATTTGTCGACAAATTACGCCTGCACTTGAGGATGAGGGTAATATTGGCCTGATTTGGTTAGCATGATAATCTAAGGTATCCAAATATTGCGTAGGGTAAAAATTAGGTATGATTCGCTTCGCTGTGATAGGTACCAATTGGATCACTCGACAATTTATCGATGCCGCCCATGAGAGCGGTAAACTGAAATTGACCGCTATTTATTCCCGGGATATCGCTACAGCGCAAAAAATGGGGGTGGATTATCCCGTTGAACAGTATTTTGATTCCCTGGAAGCCATGGCGGTTTCCGATGCCGTGGAAGCGGTTTATATCGCCAGCCCCAATTCTTTCCATTGTTCCCAGGCACTGCTGTTTATGCGCAATAACAAGCATGTCATTTGCGAAAAGCCCCTGGCCTCGAACCTGCGGGAGGTGGAACAGATGATAGCCTGCGCGCGGGAGCATCAGGTTGTGCTGTTCGAAGCGTTTAAAACCGCCAGTTTGCCCAATTTTCTGGCATTGCAGCAGGTGTTACCCCGCGTCGGCAAGGTTCGCAAGGCCCTGCTGAATTATTGTCAATACTCGTCCCGCTACCAGAAGTATCTGGATGGCGAACTGCCGAATACCTTTAATCCAGCCTTCTCCAACGGTTCGATCATGGATATCGGTTTTTATATGCTGGCCGCCGCCGTAGCGCTGTGGGGCGAACCTCATTCGCTACAGGCCGGCGCTACGCTTTTGGCCAGCGGCGTAGACGCACACGGCACGGTTTGCCTGAATTACGGCGATTTTGACGTCACGTTGCTGCACTCCAAAGTCAGCCAAACGGTTTTGCCGTGCGAAATCCAGGGTGAAGAGGGCTCCTTGGTTATCGAGAAAATGTCTGAATGCCAACAGCTTTTCCTGGTGCCGCGCAACGGCAACAAGCAGGATTTAAGCCAGCCGCAGCATATCAATACCATGTTGTATGAGGCGGAGCGGTTCGCCACGCTCGTGGAGAACGGCGAGGTCGACCATGCCGGCCTGTCGGTCTCGCGCATTACGGCTAAAGTATTGACCGAGATACGACGCCAAACCGGGGTTATCTTCCCCGCCGACCGGTCCGGTGCGGATACGGTGGCATAATGGCGCTCTCCCTACCGATATTGATTCTGCAAACCGGCGATGCCCCGGAGGATGTCAGCCAGGCCAACGGTAATTATGACCGTCTGTTTCTCTTAGCCGCCGGCCTGCGACCGGAGCAGGCGGCGGTGGTGCATTTACCGTCGGGCGAACGGCCGGACGTGCCCGGCGCCTACGGCGGCGTGCTGATTACCGGCTCATCGGCAATGGTGACCGACCGTTTGCCCTGGAGCGAATTCGCCGCCGCTTGGCTGCGCCAGGCCATGGCGGAACAGGTGCCGATCTTCGGTGTATGTTATGGTCATCAGTTGTTGGCTTACGCCCTGGGCGGCGAAGTAGATTATCATCCCGGCGGCATGGAGCTGGGCACCTTTGATGTCGAACTGTTGCCGGCGGCTGAGGGGGATCCTTTACTGACGCCGCTGCCCCACCGCTTCCCGGCGAATCTTATCCATTCACAAACCGTGCTGACGCCGCCGCCGGGGGCGGTGGTATTGGCCCGTTCCCAGTGGGATCCCCATCAGATACTGCGCTATGGCGAAAATACCCTAACCGTGCAGTTTCATCCGGAGTTCACCGCGGAAGTCATGCACGGTTTCCTGCAGTCCATGGAACAGGAACAGCCGGAACGGGGGCAGGAACTGGCCCGGGTGGAAAGCGGGATTAGCGGTACGCCACAAAGCCGGGATCTGATGGCGCGTTTCGTTCGCCGCTACATGTTGCCCGGCGGGTAAGTTGACCGTCGCAAATATTTACATTATTGTTGCCCTAGCAAAGGGGAGTAACTTCTTCGTCGGTTTGCCGTCATTACGATGCTTGCGCATCCGGCTACCGGGCAACCAGAATAGACAGATTCATCTGCGTTGTAAGTGAGACCTTGCCGGAAGGCAAGGTACGTTTACAGCCCGGAATGGTAAAAACGGCTGGCACCTTCCGATGTCAGCCGTTTTTTTTATGAAGGATATCGCAAATGAATACCGTTGGCACACCCCTGCTGTGGGGCGGTTTTATTCTGGTGGTGGTGATTATGCTGGCCGTGGATCTGTTGCTCCAGGGCCGCACCATGACGCTGAAACGGGCCGCCTGGTGGTCGGTGGTTTGGGTCACGCTGTCGCTGCTGTTCAACGCCGCCTTGTGGTGGTATCTCTCCGCTACCCAGGGAAGGGCCGTCGCCGATGCCCAGGCGCTGGCTTTTCTCACCGGCTATCTTATCGAGAAAGCCCTGGCAGTGGACAATGTGTTTGTCTGGCTAATGCTGTTCGGCTATTTTGCCATCCCAAGCCAGATGCAGCGCCGGGTATTGATTTACGGGGTGCTGGGGGCCATCGTGCTGCGTACCCTGATGATTTTCGGCGGCAGCTGGCTGGTGACGCAATTCCAGTGGTTACTTTATCTGTTCGGGGCGTTTTTGCTGCTGACCGGCATCAAGATGGCATTTTCAAAAGAGGATGACGCCGTCTTGGGAGAGAAACCGGTGGTCCGCTGGCTTCGCGGGCATTTACGCATGACCGATCAATTACAGGGAGAACGCTTTTTTATCCGGCGCGAGGGTCTGCTATTTGCCACCCCCTTGATGCTGGTGCTAATCCTGGTGGAGTTCAGCGACGTGATTTTTGCCGTGGACAGTATCCCGGCCATTTTTGCCGTGACCACCGATCCCTTTATCGTTTTGACCTCCAACCTGTTTGCCATCCTCGGCCTGCGGGCGATGTATTTTATGCTGGCCGGGGTAGCCGAACGCTTCTCGCTGTTGAAATACGGGCTGGCGGTGATACTGGTTTTTATCGGCGTAAAAATGATGATAGTGGATTTTATCCATATCCCGATTTCTGTTTCGTTGGGGGTGGTGGCGGCAGTCCTGGCCGGGACGCTGGGGATTAACGCCTGGATCAATCACCGTCGAGAGTCCAATCGGAACGGGTAACGCCTGGACCATGCATCGGTGCTGTCAGGCTGACAGGAAATACCCGCGCGCAGGACAGTGTGGCAATTTCTGCCGTGAGAAAATCCCATAGACTGGCGCATACCCGTAAAGACTACCGGGTACTGACCGCCGTGTGCTCATCCTTGAACGGATCGATGCCGCGCAATTGCATGCGGCGAAAACGTATGATGGCGATGGCGTTGACGATAAGGAAACTGCCTTCGGTCAATGAACCGCCGATGGATCCCAGCCAGATATTGTGGGTCACCCAGCCGGCGGTGGAACACCACATAATACAGCGGGTGGTGAGTCCCCGGGTACGGAACAACGCCCAGGTGCTGGCCACCGTGCCGATTACCGGCAGCAGTTCGACCCAGTGCTTGACCTCGCCCAGGCCCAGCGCCGTGGTCAGGATGATAAAGACAAACATCACCATGATACTGCGGGTGCGGGTGGCTATCAGGGTACGGAGCGCATTGAGCTCCGCGCTTATACCCGCGGCGTTGGCGCCCATTAAAAAGAAGTGGCAACCGATGATCGCGCTGTATAACGACAGCTGAAGTTTGAATTTACGGTCATCACGCTTGATAAACATGGTGATACCGACGATAAAAGCCAACCCCCCCACAGCCTGGGCTACCCAGTAAAGGCTCATGGCACGGCATTCCTTTTTTTGGCCGACAATAAAAAAACAAAACGACGCTTCAAAATTGAAACACCGTTTTTATACTAAAGCCGGACGTAGGTATTTACAATGTTACGCCGCTTTTAAAAATGGCCAGTTCGCGAAAATCATTCACTTCGTTACGCGCATGCTTGCCGCTGGCGATTTCCACGATTAAATCGATAAACTGACCCAGCACTTCTTCCATGGACATGCCGTGTATTAAGCGGCCGGCGTCGAAATCAATCCAATGCGGCTTTTTATTCGCCAGTTCGCTGTTGGTGGCCAATTTAACCGTCGGCACGAAACCGCCGTAAGGCGTGCCGCGTCCGGTGCTGAACAACACCATATGACAACCGGCTCCCGCCAGCGCACTGGTGGCCACCGCATCGTTGCCCGGCGCGCTCACCAGGTTTAGCCCTGGCACATGCAAACGTTCGCCATATTTCAGCACGTCCATGACCTTGCTTTGACCGGCTTTTTGCGTACATCCCAGGGATTTCTCCTCCAGGGTGGTGATGCCGCCGGCCTTGTTTCCCGGCGATGGGTTTTCGTATATCGGCTGTTCATGGGCAATGAAGTATTTTTTGAAATCATTAACCATGTTGACGGTCTTGGTGAATGTCGCTTCGTCCCGGCAGCGGCTCATCAAAATCCGTTCGGCGCCGAACATTTCGGGCACTTCCGTCAGCACCGAGGTGCCGCCGTTGGCGATGACATAATCCGAAAAACGTCCCAGCAGCGGGTTGGCGGTAATACCGGACAGTCCGTCGGAACCGCCGCATTCCAAACCAAACTTCAGTTCACTGAGTTTGCCCGGCTGACGTTTGTCTTCCCGCATGGCCAGATAAAGGCCGCGCAGGCATTCCAGCCCCGCTTCCACTTCATCGTCCTGCTGTTGGCAGACCATAAAGGTCACACGGTCGGGATCGTATTCGCCCAGGGTTTTGCGGAATACATCCACTTGGTTGTTTTCACAGCCCAAGCCAATCACCAGCACCGCGCCGGCATTGGGATGGCGCACCATATTCTGCAACATGGTACGGGTGTTTTCATGATCCTGTCCCAGCTGCGAGCAGCCGAACGGGTGCGTGAACAAATGCACGCCGTCGATATCCTCCGCCCCGTACGTCTCTTTAAGGAAACGCTGCTGGATTTGCTTGGCGATCCCGTTAACGCAGCCGACGGTAGGCAGGATCCACAGTTCATTACGGATCCCCACTTGGCCATTGGCGCGCCGGTAGATTTGGATCTCACGATCCGGCATTTGCGCCGGCAAGGTCCGAAACGCCGGCTGGTATTGATATTCATCCAGATCGCTAAGATTGGTCTTGGCGTTCTGGGAGTGAATATGCTGTCCCGGCGCGATGTTGCTCAGAGCATGGCCGATGGGCAGACCGTACTTGACAATCATCTCCCCTTCGCCGATGGGCACCAGGGCAAACTTATGCCCCCGGGCGATGGGTTGCGGCAGGGTGATGGTCCCGCCGTCGATATCCACCGTTTCATTTGCGTCGAGGTCTTGCAGGGCGACCGCCACATTGTCCAATGGATGTATTTTAATAATTTGCATGAAATAACCTTTATGCGTTTAGCTGTAGGCGGTAACCGCAGCGCGCATGCCATTGTCAAGAATGGCCTGCAACTGCTGTTCCACCTGTTCCGCCAGACCGGGAACCTTGAGCAGATCCTGCTCCCAATGCCCGGTATCACCGAGTACGTCATTCACTAATGTGCTTAACGCGATATCACCACTGTTCACACCGCTCCAAAGCGATTTGTAACGGGTGAGCCATTTTTCATCGTCCTGCAGCGGGTAACTTTCGCCATCACGTTCACCACGATAAAACGCAATCAGCGCGGCCAGGGCAAAAGTCAGTCGGGCAGGCAGCTCGCCGTGTTGTTCACGGTAGGCCAACAATTGCGGCAGAATACGGGTACGGAATTTCGTCATCCCGTTGAGCGCAATGGATAATAATTGATGCTGAATAAAGGGATTGCGGAAACGGCTTAATACCGCCTGGGCAAACGACGTCAGCTCGTCGTGGGGCAGATCCAGTACCGGCACAATGTCTTCGGCAATGGTTTTTTCCACGTAAGCGCTGATCAATTTGTCGTTCATGGCCTCGCCGACGGTATTCAACCCGGACAGAAACGCCACCGGCACCAGGGCGGTATGGGCGCCGTTAAGAATGGCCACTTTACGTTCTTTATAGGGCTTAATGTCGTCGACAATGCGAACGTTCAGATCAAGCTTGTCCAGGCGCAGTTCTTTCGCCAGCCATTGCGGCCCCTGGATAACAAACAGATAAAAATATTCGGCGGTATCAAGGAAGGTATCCTGGTAGCCCAGTTCCGCCTGCAACGCATCCACTTCACCACGGGGGTGCCCGGTAACGATACGGTCTACCAGCGTTGAGCAGAACGTGTTGTGTTCGTTCAGCCAGGTGGTGAACTCAGCCGGCAACGCCCATTGCTGCGCGTAACGCAATACCAGCTCTTTCAGGGCCTTGCCGTTATAATCGATTAATTCGCAAGGCAGCAATACCCAGCCTTTATCCGCAGCGCCGTCAAAATGGCTGAAGCGTTCAAAGAGCAGGCGGGTCAGTTTGGCCGGATAGCTGGCGGGCGGCGTATCGGTCAGTTTATCCGCGGCAACGTAACTGATGCCGGCTTCGGTGGTATTGGAGAAGACAAAACGAATATTGGCGTCACGGGCCAGCGCCAGATACTCGTCGAACTGCTTGTAAATGTTGATTTCCCGATTTACCGAGCGGATTAGGCGCGGTTCACGCACCGCTTCACCCTTTTCGTTCAGGCCGCGGATAATAGTGGTATATAAACCGTCCTGGGTATCCAGCGACGGGGGGAAATCGGAATTAATGGGACGGACTATCACAACTCCGGCATCCAGGTCGGTGTGCTCATTGAGCAAATCAAGCTGCCAGTCAACAAAAGCACGCAGGAAATTCCCTTCGCCGAATTGAATCACGCGATCCGTATATTGACGACCCGGGAAGTTTTGACGGTTTAACGTTTTCATTCTGAATTTACCTTAAAAATCACCCGCTGCCGGGCAATAAAAAATCGCTTAATCACTTAAACCGGACAGGCCGTCGGGCCTGCCCTCATCATTATTAAAGCCCAACGTCAAAGTAATTTTTCGCGTTATCGAAACAGATATTCTTCACCATTTCACCCAGCAGCTTGATGTCCGCGGGCGCTTCGCCATCCTGTACCCAATGGCCGATCATCCGGCACAAAATGCGACGGAAATATTCATGGCGGGTATAGGACAAGAAACTGCGGCTATCGGTAAGCATGCCCACAAAGCGGCTCAGCAAACCGAGAGTGGCAAGCTGGGTCATCTGACGTTGCATGCCGTCTTTCTGATCGTTAAACCACCAGCCGGAACCGAACTGCATTTTGCCCGGCATGCCCGCACCCTGGTAATTGCCGATCATGGTGCCGATGACTTCGTTATCCGACGGATTCAGGCAATAAATGATGGTTTTCGGCAACGCGTCGTCTTTAGCCTGGGCATCCAGTAAACGGGACAGCGCCATGGCCACCGGCTGATCGTTGGTGGAATCGAAACCGACATCCGGCCCGAGCAGCTTGAACATACGGCTGTTATTGTTGCGCAGCGCGCCGATATGGTATTGCTGTACCCATCCGCGGCGGGCGTATTCGCCGCCGAGGAAAACCAATACGGCGGTTTTGAATTGGGCGATTTCTTCCTGGGTCGGCAGCGTGCCGCTCAGGCGACGGCTCAAAATGCCGTTAAGGGTATTTTCATCCGCTTCGCCATATACCACGACGTCCAGCGCATGGTCGGACAGTTTACAGCCATGGGCGGCAAAGTGATCCAGACGTTTGGTCAACGCGGTGCGGAAGGCGCCGAATCCGCTGATGGCGGTGTCGGAAACTTCTTCCAGACGTTTCAGGTAATCGTTAAAACCAGCCGCCTCAATATTAAAGGCTTTATCCGGGCGCCAGGCCGGCAATACCTTGGTCTTGAAGCTGCCGTCGGCCGCGATGGCGGTATGGTGTTCCAGGGAATCCACCGGATCGTCTGTGGTACAGATAACTTTGACGTTCATCTGCGAAATGATGCCGCGAGCGGTAAAGTTATCCTGAGCCAACAGCGCGTTGCAGCGATCCCAGGTCTGGCGGGCGGTTTCACCGGAAAGCAGCGTATCGGTAATACCGAACGGACGGCGCAGTTCCAGATGCGTCCAGTGATAAAGGGGATTACCTATCGTGTGCGGTACCGTTTGCGCCCAGGCTTCAAATTTTTCCCAATCGCCGGCATCGCCGGTGCAAAAACGCTCAGCCACACCGTTGGTGCGCATGGCGCGCCATTTATAATGATCACCCTTCAACCAGATATCATACAGATTTTTAAAACGGTAGTTTCCCGCGATTTGTTCCGGCGGCAAATGGCAATGATAGTCAAAAATCGGTTGATCAACGGCATATTCGTTATACAAACGGCGAGCGAATTCGCTATCCAGTAAAAAATCTTCAGTCAAAAACTGGGACATTTCAGGCTCCTCACCTTCATTTCTCATGAGTTATGTTTCTAAATTGTTGGAAGGTGTTATACCAATTTAGCAGAATTTAGCGTTTCTGCCTGAATCGTTATAGCTTTTCCTGTCAAAAGTAACAAAAACTCACTATCTATTGGTCAGCTCAGGGCTTACGCCCCCGCTAACGGGACGAATTGATTATCCCCTAAATAAAAAATGGTTTTTGTGATGGCTCTCAACTTTTAAATCTGTATGACAAGTTATCGTAGCGCCACATTGAGTCTGGACTCAATCATTTTTGATGCAATGACTGCATTTTGGGTCATTGTTTCATCCGGCAGGTCGGGGTGCAGGATTTCCGCCGAGGTTTGGACGGTGATTCGCAGCGGTAGGCGGCAACGTTGGCAAGGCGTTTGTCGGCAAGGTTAGCCACGACCCGCCAGACTATAACAACACCCGGAGGGAGAGTCCTCCGGACTGGCTCAGTATCCGTCATCCCATCAGATCTGGGAAATTGAGATGACGGCTCATACTCATCGGGAGAAGTGGTAATGCGTAAAATAAAAGGGTTACGCTGGTATATGATCGCCCTGGTCACCATCGGTACGATACTAGGTTACCTCACGCGTAACGCCGTTGCCGTAGCGGCTCCTACCCTCATGGGGCAGCTGCACATTAGCACACAGCAATATTCGTATATCATCGCGGCCTATTCCGCCTGTTATACCATCATGCAACCAGTAGCCGGATATGTCTTGGATCTGCTGGGTACCAAAGTCGGTTACGCGGTGTTTGCTATCGTCTGGGCGCTGTTCTGTATGGCAACCGCGTTGGCAACCAGCTGGGGCGGCCTGGCAATTGCCCGCGGCGCGGTAGGTATGGCGGAAGCGGCAATGATTCCTGCCGGCCTGAAGGCCAGTAGCGAATGGTTCCCTGCTAAAGAGCGTTCCATCGCGGTAGGCTGGTTTAACGTGGGTTCGTCAATCGGCGGGATGATTGCTCCGCCATTGGTCGTATGGGCCATCATGATTCACAGCTGGCAGCTGGCGTTCGTGCTGGTAGGGGCGTTAAGCCTGGCCTGGGCAATTTCCTGGCTGATTTTCTATAAACACCCGAAAAACCAGACCAAGCTCAGCGACGAAGAACGCGACTATATACTTGGCGGTCAGGAAGCACAGCACCAGGTTAACAATACTAAAAAGATGTCCGCCTGGCAGATCATTCAAAGACGTGATTTCTGGGGTATCGCCATTCCGCGTTTCCTGGCGGAACCGGCCTGGGGTACCTTTAATGCCTGGATCCCGCTGTTCATGTTCAAAGCCTACGGCTTTAACCTGAAAGAAATCGCGATGTTTGCCTGGATGCCGATGCTGTTCGCGGACCTCGGCTGCGTACTGGGTGGTTATATGCCCCCGTTCTTCCAGCGCGTATTCGGCGTGAACCTGATCATTTCCCGTAAACTGGTGGTAACGCTGGGTGGTTTCCTGATGATTGGCCCAGGCCTTATCGGTCTGTTTACCAGCCCTTACGTGGCAATTGGCTTGCTGTGTATCGGTGGTTTTGCCCATCAGTCCCTGTCCGGCTCGCTGATAACCCTGTCGTCAGACGTCTTCGGTCGTAACGAAGTGGCTACCGCCAACGGTTTGACCGGTATGGCCGCCTGGACCGCCAGTACATTGTTCGCCCTGGTGGTTGGTGCATTGGCCGATACCATTGGTTTCAGCCCGCTGTTCGCCGTACTGTCGGTGTTCGATTTGCTGGCGGTATTCTTTATATGGGTCCTGTTGCGCAATAACCCGGTACAGCCGCCGATTGCCAATATCGAGCCGCTTAAACCAGCGCACGGCTGATACCCATGCTTGCCGCGACAGAACGCGGCAAGTATCAACCCCTTGTTTCAAAGGTTATATCCCCGGCAAATGCCTAAAGCACCGCCGGGGATTTTTTTCCTTAACGGAAAAATAAACCGGTTAAAAGTACGATCGGGGACACAGTTGCCATCTAGGCGCTGACAAGGGAAAGTGGTATAACAAATAATGGCTTCTCGTCAGTTCCATAGTGAATGGCGACGGACTGAACGCGAGCGGATGATACGTTTACCTACCTTTAAGAGCACGCATTATGGAATTCACAGAAACCCGGCGATTATATCAACAGCTGGCCGCTGAACTGAAAAAGCGGATTGAGTCCGGTGTCTATCGCGTTGGTGAAAAACTGCCCGCGGAACGTTTTATCTCGGAAGAAATGAATGTCAGCCGCACCGTGGTGCGCGAAGCCATAATCATGCTTGAGGTAGAGGGTTACGTTGAAGTACGTAAAGGCTCGGGCATTCACGTCGTGTCCAACCAACAAAAGAATTTACTGGTTCCCAGCGGCGAAGTTCTGTTTACCACCCCGGGGCCATTCGAGTTGCTGCAGGCGCGTCAGCTGATTGAAAGCAATGTCGCCGAGTTTGCCGCCACCCAGGTCACCCGGCAAGATATAGTGCTACTCATGGATATCCAGGAAAATGCCAGGCAGGAAGACAGGTTCCGCGATTCTAAATGGGATCTGAAATTTCATGTCCAGGTGGCGCTGGCGACGCAAAACACCGCCATGGCCACCATCGTCGAGCAAATGTGGAGCCAGCGTCTGCATAACCCTTACTGGCGCAAATTGCATGAACATATCGACGATAAATCCATAGAGAGCTGGTGCGAGGATCACGACCATATTCTCAAGGCGTTGATCCGCAAGGATCCGTACGCAGCCAAACTGGCCATGTGGCAACATCTGGAAAACACCAAGCAGATGCTGTTTCATGCCACCACCGATGATTTCGAATTTAATGTCGATCGGTATATGTTTACCGAGAATCCGGTGGTTCATCTGGACAATGTCGCCACCGGCACAAAATAGCGCTGCTGGTTTGCTGTTCCGGCTTCCCCGCGG
Source organism: Sodalis sp. dw_96 (assembly GCF_018449575.1). Lineage (GTDB taxonomy): Bacteria > Pseudomonadota > Gammaproteobacteria > Enterobacterales > Enterobacteriaceae > Acerihabitans. Next base: position 334,189 of record NZ_JAAVUT010000004.1, read on the forward strand.
GGAGGGCGGGACAAGTCAATAAATGTTCTCTTTCTGTCAGGTCAGGTAAAAATAACCTCGATTGCCTTTTTTCGTGCAAAAAAATCCTCCCATCTCTGGCATTCTCACGTATATTCCTCTGTCTCAGCCCGTTTAATTTTGTTACAGTGAAGTCGTCTTTATTACAATTTTGAGCATGTCGGCAGCAACATCCCGCACGCTGCCTGCCAAGCGTCCTACAAAGCACAGCCCGCAAAGTCCGGCTGAGCGCTTGCCAGACTGACCATGCTCCCCACCCCGCCGATGGGTGAATTCGTTACAACGACTTTATTCTGCTACGCCGCTCCCGGTCCTGAACAATGCTTAAACGGCTCAGGCCCCGGGAAGCAGTCAACTGCTGTTACATGTTAGGAATGCTGCATGGATATACTGAAAGACCTGGTTCATGCCCTCTGGCAACAGGATTTTGTCACCTTGTCCGATCCGACGCTGGTTTGGACTCTTTATCTGGTGCTGTTTGTCATTCTATTTTTGGAAAACGGCCTGCTGCCGGCGGCCTTTTTGCCAGGGGATAGCCTGCTGATACTGGTAGGTGTGCTGGTATCGAAAGGGGCGATGAATTTTCCCCTTACGCTGCTGGTTTTAACCGCCGCCGCCAGCCTGGGATCCTGGGTAAGTTATATCCAGGGCAAGTGGCTGGGCAACACTCGGCTGGTGCAAAGCTGGTTGTCCCATTTGCCGCAGCATTATCATGAGCGTGCTCATTTGATGTTTCATCGCCATGGCCTGTCCGCGCTGCTTATTGGCCGGTTCGTGGCGTTTGTGCGGACCCTGCTGCCCACCATCGCCGGGTTATCCGGGCTGAGCGACGCCCGATTCCAGTTTTTTAATTGGATAAGCGCATTAATATGGGTTTTTTTATTAACCGCGGCAGGTTTTGCGCTGGGTAAAACCACCCTGTTCCAGTACTACGAAGATGAGCTGATGTTGTGCCTGATGCTGTTACCTTTGGTATTCCTGGTCATCGGCCTGGCGGGATCCCTGATGATACTGTGGCGCAAGAAAAACGCGCCCGACATCGGTAAAGGACTGTAATGTTGACTTGGCTGCAAAACAAAATTTCCTGGCGGTCGGGACTTACCGCGCTGGTGGCTTTGCTGTTTGTGCTGATATTGTTGCCGGTGTTGTTCACAAAAGAAACCGCGCTGCAAATTACCCTTGCCAGCGAGCGCGGGTCTCTGCCTGACGGTTTTTATATTTACCAACGGTTGGATGAACGCGGTATCAAAATAAAAAGCATTACTCCCGCCAAAGACAGCCTGATTATTCTGCTGGACTCGCCGGAACAGGCTTCGGCGGCACAAACCGCCCTCGAGGAGCTATTGCCGGATACCTATCAGATATCCCATAGCCGGCAGTACCCACGCTGGCGGTGGCTTTATTGTCTTAACCGGGATATGGCCACTCTTTGACCCCTCAACGGCGCGGGGCAAACCATGGTCATCATCTGCCGCCTTGCCGGGATAAAATTAAGCCCGCGTAAACGCTATAAGTTTTTGCGGTTTGTTAAATCCGGGGCTACGCTTTAAACATGCATTAAATATCAGTGGATAAGCTGATAGTAAGCATTCTTCTGCCGACCAGGAAGGCTAACGGGATATCTCCCCAGGCCGCCATTATTCGTAAACGTCTAAGGAGTAAAAAAATGGCTAAAGACACTACCTCTGAACATTTACGCGCTGAATTGAAATCATTGGCAGATACGCTGGAAGAAGTGCTGCGCGGTTCTTCCCAGAAATCAAAAGCTGAATTTGATAATTTGCGCACCAAAGCGGAAAGCGCGCTGAAAGAAACTCGCACCCGTCTGGGAGACAGCGGCGAGCGCCTGGCCGAACAGACCAAGGTCGTGGCGGGCAAGGCTGATGAATATGTCCATGAAAATCCCTGGGCGGGGATCGGCGTGGGGGCCCTGGTAGGGTTTGTCCTTGGCGCATTGTTCATGCGGCGCTGATTATGATTGAATCGCAGACTCAAGGCCCGGGAAAGGGTGTATTCGCCATAGGCCAGCGCATCATTACCATTCTTGTCAGTATGGTTGAAACCCGCCTGCGCCTGGCGGTGGTTGAACTGGAGCAAGAAAAATCCAACATTATCACACTGTTGATGATGGCCGGTATTACGTTGCTGCTGGCCGCATTCGGGCTCATGAGCCTGCTGGTGCTGCTGATTTGGGCCATTGACCCGCAATACCGGCTGACGGCGATTGCCACCACCACAGGTGTGCTTTTTCTGTTGGCCGTCATCGGCGCGTTTTGGACGCTGAGCAAAGCGCGCAAATCGACGTTATTGGGTTCCAGCCGGGAAGAGCTGCTGGCAGACCGCAATATTCTGGAAAAAGTCCAGGACCAGATACAAGAAGAGGAACGGGAGCGTAAACGAGAAAGGGAGGCCAGATAATGCCGAATCCCCGCAAGACCAAAGCTGAACTTTTGCGACGCATTCAACAGCAACGACTGGATCTCTCCATGCAAAAACGGGAGTGGACATACGCCACGTCCCGTTACGATCGCGGCTGGATTCGCCTGGTTCACCTGCGTAAATACCTGATCGCCGGCTCCAGCCTGCTGGCGCTTTACAATATCCGCCATCCCAGCCGGATAATCCGCTGGACCAAACGGGCCATTGGAATACTAGGTACGCTGAAATTGATCCGCTCCACCCTGCAATCACGCTAATAGCCGAAACTGCCGCCAGGCAGTTTTATTTTATTGATCAATTTTTTTGATAAAAATAGACAATTTTACTTGCTATCACCTTGTTAGACCGCCGGATACTATTCCCCCCATCGAACACATCAGGTTTTTTAAGCTACATAACTCCGCTTAAAACCTGGCGTTTACCGGCTTTCGTCATGAACGCCATCATTATAATATTGGGTGGGAATACAATGAAAAAATTAGATGATACGGCCATTCTCGCAGCGCGTATTTTAATGCCGATACTGTTTGTCGTCTCGGGCTTCGGCAAAATGGGCGGCGGCTATGCCGGCACACAGCAGTACATGACGTCCATGGGCGTACCCGGATTCCTGCTGCCCCTGACCATTTTGTTGGAGTTTGGCGGCGGATTGGCGATTCTGTTTGGTTTCCTGACCCGAACCGTCGCGCTGGTGACCGTGGTCTTCGTGCTATTGACCGCGTTTATCTTCCACAGCGACTTTTCCCAGACGGCCAACCAGATAAACTTTATGAAGAATTTGTCGATATCCGGTGGTTACCTGCTGCTGGCGGTGCTCGGCGCCGGTTATTTCAGTATCGACCGCATCCTGAACAAAAAATGGTAAACCGCGTATAATTAAGCGGGTATATTCCTGACTTAACCAAGGAACCATCATGGGACTGCTCGTGGAAGGCCAATGGCAAGACAAATGGTACGACACCAAATCCACCGGCGGGCATTTTGAACGCTCGGCCTCGCAGTTCCGTAACTGGATAACCGCCGACGGTTCAGCCGGCGCCTCGGGCCATGGCGGCTTCCCGGCGGCGTCAGACCGCTACCACCTGTACGTTTCCCTGGCGTGCCCCTGGGCGCACCGTACGCTGCTGATGCGGAGCCTGAAAGGACTGGAGCAGATGATACCGGTTTCGGTGGTACATCCGTTGATGCTGGAAAACGGCTGGACGTTCGGCACCGATTTCCCCGCCGCCACCGGCGATCCGCTTTACCATAAAGACTTTCTCTATCAGATTTATCTCCAGGCGGACGCCGCCTATAGCGGACGCACCACCGTGCCGGTGTTGTGGGATAAAGAACAACAGACCATTGTCAGCAATGAATCAGCGGATATTATCCGCATGTTCAACAGTGCGTTTGATGCCGTCGGCGCCCGTGCCGGCGATTATTACCCGAAGGATCTGCGTTCGCAGATCGACGAGATCAATGGCTGGGTTTACGATCAGGTGAACAACGGCGTCTACAAATCCGGTTTCGCCACAACGCAGGGGGCTTACGACGAGGCGGTAACCGGCGTGTTCAACGCGCTGGACAGACTTGAGGAGATCCTGGGACGGCATCGTTACCTGACGGGCTCCCGCCTGACCGAGGCTGACCTGCGGCTGTGGACCACACTTATCCGGTTTGATCCGGTGTATGTCACCCATTTCAAATGCGATCGCCGCAGGATCGAGGATTATCTGAATTTGTCCGGCTTTTTGCGCGATATTTACCAGATGCCGGGAGTGGCGGATACGGTGAATTTTGACCATATTCGCAACCACTATTACCGCAGTCATGCCGGTATCAACCCGTACGGCATTATTTCCATCGGGCCGGAGCAGGATTTGAATGAGCCTCACGGCCGTGATGATCGTTTCGGCCCGGCGACGGACGACTGATTGGCTTAGGCGAACAGCCGCGGGATTTCACGCAAGAACCAGGATTTGGCCTCCCCCATGCTGTCGCGGCGCCAGGCCATGATAATATCGCTTTCCATGCTGTACTCCGGACTGACCACCCGCAGACGGCCGGCGGCAATATCCTCCGCCACCAGCGAATATGGCATGGTGGCCACCCCGAGCCCCGCCAGCAGCGCCTGTCGTTTATCGTGCATCGAACTTACCGTTAACCGTTGCTGTTTATCCAGCAATTGCACGGTCAACACCGGCCGCTCCCGGGCGGTATCGGCGATGGCGATGCCGCGATATTTCACCCGGGTCGCTTCGGATAACGGCTCGGGCTCCTGATGTATCGGGTGATCGGGACTGGCCACGTACACATTCAATATGGAATAGAGTTTGCGGCTGTTGATCTCCGACGACGCGCGAAAATGCAAATCGGGTGCGATAACGATATCCGCCCGTCCCTGTTCCAGGCGTTCCCATGCGCCCGCCAGCACTTCGGTGGTAATGGAGACCTGGGTATTGGCCTTGTGCGCCAGTTTTTCGATCAGGGGAAACAGCTTTTCGGTAGGCACCAATGCCTCGGTGACCAGGGTGATATGGGTTTCCCAACCCCGCGCCAAGGCCTCGGCATCGGTGGTGAGCTTGTCCGCCGCCTCAAGCAGTATCCTGCCGCGCTCAAGCAGCATTCGCCCGACGTTGGTGAATTTTGTGCGATGGCCAGAGCGATCGAACAGGACCACGTCCAACTCTTCTTCAAGTTTTTGCATGGTGTAACTCAACGCCGAGGGCACGCGGCCAAGCTCATCCGCCGCCGAAGCAAAGCTGCCGCGCCGATCGATAGCATCCATCACCCTTAATGCTTCCAACGTTAAAGCCCGTTCTTTTCCCATCGGGGTCTCATTCAGAAATTTTGAATATGGAGACCAGATTAACTTGCTAACATTCCGCCGTCCAGGCCCTTACAATTTATACAGTGAATTTTTTGGTGTCGCTGTTTCATAAACGCCACGGAGCAATGAGCAACAGGTCTCCCCCTACAAAAAAATGAGCGATGCTCATCAAATTAAGCAGAACGCACCATGATTACTTATCGAACAGCCAAACAATGCGGTCATGCGGATTACGGCTGGCTACAGGCACGCTACACCTTCTCATTCGGGCACTATTTCGATCCCGACATGCTGGGTTACGCCTCCCTGCGGGTCCTTAATCAGGAAGTATTGAGCGCCGGCGCCGTTTTACAACCCCGTCCCTACCCGCGAGTGGATATCTTTAACCTGATTTTGCAGGGGCGGGCTGAATACCGTGACAGTGAAGGCCATCATATCCAGGCCGGCGCCGGGGACATTTTGCTTCTGTCCGCGCAGCCCGGCGTCAGTTACAGCGAGCGAAATATCGGCACAACGCCCCTTACCCGAATGCAGCTTTGGCTGGATGCCTGTCCGGCGCGGGAAAATCCGTTGATCCAGCATGTCTCTCTGTGTGAACGCCCGTTGACGCTGTTGGCCTCACCCGATGGCGAAGAAGGCAGCGTGCTGTTGCGCCAGCAGGCGTGGATCCGACATGTGGAACTGGCGGCGGGCCAAAGCATGACGCTGAAAATCAAGGGGACGCGATCTTATCTGCAATCCATCCACGGCGGCATGGAAATCGATAATCACCAGACAAATTTGATATCGCTGGCCTGTGGCGACGGTGCGTTTATTTACGATGAACAGCAAATCAGAGTCCGGGCCCATTCACCGCTGCGGGCGCTGCTGATTGATTTGGCGGAATGACTGCCTGTTCAACCACTGGTCTATCACCCTCCGGATACGTGGGCATCGGCACGAGCCCATTCCTCGCACCACTGTATTCATCGGCTATCTACAGGGTGCGAAGCTGTCAACCGCTTACCAGGGAACGGCGGCGCCCAGGTGTTCAAAGCGACCTGTTCGGCTATTGGCCGGCAAGGTGGCGAGTTCAACTATCGTTACTACGCCTTCGTCAATAGACATTTCAGCGTGTTCAGTGCCAAGGTCTGTGCGAACCCAGCCTGGATAGGCGCTGTTAACTTGAATCCCAAGAGGACGACCCATTTCCGCCAAGTGAGTCGTGAAGGTATTGAGCGCAGCCTTACTGGCGTCAACCTGAAGCAAAAAAAACCCCATGCCATTAACGGGCATGGGGTTAACGCAATGTCGGAGATGACCGGTAAGCCGGGTTCTGTCGTGGACAGTCATTCATCTAGGCCAGCGCTCGCGCGCTGGCTCAAGCAGCCTACCCGGGTTCAGTACGGGCCGTACCTTGTGAACCCCTATTTGGCCTTGCTCCGGGTGGAGTTTACCGTGCCGCAGACTGTTGCCAGCCGCGCGGTGCGCTCTTACCGCACCCTTTCACCCTTACCTGATCCCGCATGCGGGCCATCGGCGGTTTGCTCTCTGTTGCACTTGTCGTGGGTTTGCACCCCCCAGGCGTTACCTGGCACCCTGCCCTATGGAGCCCGGACTTTCCTCCCCGTAACTGTTGTTCCCGAAAGATGTTCTTCCCGAGAAAAACCGGTTACGCGGCGACTGTCTGGTCAACTCCGGCGCGGAGTATAAGGGCTTTTCAATCAATTGTCATCCCCAAGCTGGTCCAAGGCATAACGATAGAGCGCATTTTTCTTCACGCCGTGGATTTCAGCGGCCAGCGCGGCGGCTTTATTCAGCGGCAGTTCTTTTTGCAGCAGGGCCAGGGTACGCAGCGATTCCGGCGGCAACGCGTCTTCCTGGGAGTGAAATCCTTCTACAATCAGCACCATCTCGCCCCGGGAGCGGTTTCCATCTTCCAGGACCCAGGCCAGCAATTCCCCCACCGGGGCGCCGTGAATATTTTCCCAGGTCTTGGTAAGTTCCCGCGCCAGCACCACGTACCTTTCCGGCCCCCACACCGTCACCATATCCTGCAGGCTGTCCAGTAACCGATGGGTGGATTCGTAAAAAATCAGGGTGCGCGGTTCGTGCTCCAAGGCTAACAGACTATCTTGCCGGCCTTTGCGTTTAGCCGGCAGAAAACCCTCGTAACAAAAACGATCGGAAGGCAGCCCGGCGGCGGACAGAGCGGTAATGGCGGCGCAAGGCCCGGGCAGCGGCACCACGCGGATACCGGCGTCACGACACCGGCGCACCAGATGATAGCCCGGATCGTTAATCAGCGGCGTGCCGGCGTCTGAAACCAGCGCTATACTCTGTCCTTCTTGCAGCTTCGCCAGCAATACTTCCGCTTTTTGCTGTTCGTTATGATCATGTAACGCGAACAAGCGCGCATTTATGGCAAAATGTTGTAACAATAAGCCGGTATGACGGGTATCTTCGGCGGCAATCAGGTCAACACGCTGAAGTATCGACAACGCCCGTTGGGTGATGTCTTCCAGATTACCAATGGGAGTCGGTACCACATAAAGCGTTGATGCGGAAATATCCGCTTGCTGGTGTTGATTCATTGTCTCATCCGGATTGCCGATTTAATATTGAGCATCTTGAAAAAAACATCACTGGACACAGTATGCTTTCCTCATATGTCATGAGTTTTAAAACAGGGCGTCTTATACCCGCCGTGCTGGTCGCACTTATCCTGGCCGCCTGTTCCGGCCAGGCACCGCAAACCCCGTCCGGCACAGCTCAAACCAAAACCGGCGCCAACGCCGATTATTATTTGCAGCAAATGCAGCAGGCAGGCAATGATACCAAGACCGACTACCAATTACTCGCCATACGGGCATTAATCAACGAAGGCCGGCTCGATCAGGCGCAGCAGCAGCTCGGCACGCTACCCCAACCGCTGAGCGATGTCCAACAACGTGAACAACTCCTGCTGTCCGCCGAACTGGCGGTGGCGCAAAAACGTCCCCAGGACGCCGCCGCCATCACCCAGAAAATGGACAGCAGCCAGCTGACCCCGGATCAGCAGGCGCGCTATTACCAGGTGCAAATCGCCGCGGGCCAGTCGCAACCGTCCATCGATGTGATCCGCGCCTATATTGCACAGGAACCTTTGCTCAAAGATCAGGCGCATCAGCAAAATATCGATCAGACCTGGCAAACGCTGTTGGCCATGTCGTCGCAATCCCAGGCTAATCTGGTGATCAACGCCAATGAGAACGTTCTTCAGGGCTGGCTGGATCTGCAGCATGTCTACCAGGACAGCAAGCAGGATCCCGCGCTGCTGAAAGCCGGCATCAAAGACTGGCAAACCCGTTATCCACAGAACCCCGCGGCCAAAACCCTGCCGACCCAGCTCACCCAGGTCCTTAATTACCAACCCACGTCCACCGGGCAAATTGCGTTGTTTTTACCCATGACCGGCCAGGCGCAGGTGTTTTCCGACGCTATCCAGCAGGGTTTCAACGCCGCCAGAAACGGCATGCCGGCGACGGGAGCCGCTCAACCGGCCAACGGGCAATCGCCCACCGCCGACGGCGCGGCGGCCCAGCCGCAGGGCGCCGTCACCGCGGCCACACCGGCCGGCGCGACGCCACAGCCACAGGGTGTCGTCACCTCGGCCACACCGGGTGCCGCGGCCGCCGCCAACCCGGCCATGACGACGGCGGCAACAGCCCCCGGCCCGCAAATAAAAATTTACGACACCTCCTCGCAGCCGCTGCCGGCGTTACTGGCCCAGGCACAGCAGGACGGCGCCACCGTCATTGTCGGCCCGCTGCTGAAAAACGAGGTGGAACAGCTTTATACCAGCCAGAATAACTTGAATATCCTGGCGCTGAACCAGCCTGAAAACCTGCAAAACCGGCCGAACATCTGCTATTTCTCATTATCGCCGGAAGACGAAGCCCGCGACGCGGCGAACCATATCTTTCAGCAGCACAGACAGCAACCCCTGCTGCTGGTGCCCACCGGCTCGCTGGGAGATCGGATTGTCAAGGCATTCGCCGACGCCTGGAGCAAAGCGGGCGGCGGTACGGTACTCGAACAGCGCATCGGCTCGATGGGCGACTTGAAACAGGCCATCAACAGCGGGGGCATCCAGCTTACCGGCCAGCCGGTCTCAACCTCTCCGACAGCCCCGGCATCCGCCGCCCAGCCGCAGGCGGTCACCATTGCCGGCCTGACCATTCCGGCTCCGGCCAGCGATGCCGTGGTCTCCCCTTCCGCCACCGGCGGACCGGTGGACGCGGTTTATATCATCGCTACCCCGTCCGAACTGGCGTTGATCAAACCCTCCATCGATATGCGCGTCAGCTCGCGGTCGCAATTAGGGCTCTATGCCAGCTCACGCAGCTATCAGGCCGATGCCGGTCCGGATTACCGTCTGGAAATGGAAGGGCTGGAGTTCAGCGATATCCCGCTGCTGGCGGGAACGAACCCGACCTTGCTGCAGCAGGTCAGCGCCCAGTTCAAGGATGATTATTCCCTGGTGCGTTTGTATGCCATGGGGATGGATGCCTGGACATTGGTAAACCATTTCTCACAAATGCGTCAAATTCCTGGTTTCCAGGTCGCAGGCGACACCGGCGTGCTGACGGCGACGTCGGATTGTGTTATTAACAGGAAGTTATCTTGGCTGAAATATCAACAAGGACAAATTACACAGATAATGTAAATCGACAGCAGCTTGGGGCGCGGGCGGAAGACCGGGCGCGCCGCCATCTTGAAAACGCGGGATTGCGTTTTGTCGCCGCCAATATGCGGGTGCGCGGCGGCGAAATCGATTTAATCATGAAAGATCAACACACCTGGGTGTTTGTCGAGGTGCGTTATCGCCGCGATAACGCCTTTGGCAACGCCGCCGAGAGCGTCACTCCCCGCAAGCAGCGCCGGTTACTGCACGCGGCAGCGGTTTGGCTGTCGCGGCAGGGCGGGAGCCTGGACACATCCGCTTGCCGTTTCGATATTTTGGCAATTACCGGTTACCGGCTAGAATGGCTGCAGAACGCCTTCGGCGCATCGGGTTAATATACCCTAGAGAATTCAAGTTGCGGGAAGGCGGCAACGCAGCGAATCCCCAGGAGCTTACATGGGTAAGTGACTGGGGTGAGCGAGGAAAGCCAACGCATCCGCAACTTGAAGTATGACGGGTATAACTGTTTCCTCCATTACTTATTAGGTTCAACGACTGTGCTGGAAAGAATAAAAGGCTGTTTCACCGAAAGTATACAAACCCAAATCGCGGCGGCGGAAGCCTTGCCTGACGCGATTTCACGCGCCGCCACCGCCCTGGTGCATGCCCTGCTCAACGGCAATAAGATATTATGTTGCGGCAACGGCACCTCCGCCGCCAACGCGCAGCATTTCGCCGCCAGCATGATCAATCGCTACGAAACCGAGCGGCCGAGTTTACCCGCGATAGCCCTGAACGCGGACAGCGTGGTGCTCACCGCCATCGCCAACGATCGCCTGCAGCAGGAAGTCTATGCCAAACAGGTGCGCGCCCTCGGCCAGGCCGGCGATATTCTGCTTGCCATCTCCACCCGCGGCAACAGCCGTGATATTGTGAAAGCGGTAGAAGCCGCCGTGACCCGGGATATGACCATTATTGCCCTGACGGGATATGACGGCGGCGAACTGGCCGGATTGCTCGGCCCCCAGGACGTCGAAATCCGAATTCCCTCCCACCGCAGCGCGCGCGTACAGGAAATGCACATGCTGACGGTGAATTGTTTATGCGATTTGATTGATAATTCATTGTTTCCTCACCAGGACGATTAAGGAGCTCGAATGAAGGTGCATTACCCATTTGTACTGCTGTTCGCCGCCCTGATGCTTCAGGGATGCATCGGTGCTGTCGTGGTCGGCAGCGCCGCGGTGGCGACCAAAACCGCCACAGACCCCCGTACCGTAGGCACACAGGTTGATGACGGCACGCTGGAAGCGCGCGTGGGCAACGCCCTGTCCAAAGATCAGCAGATCAAGAAAGAAGCCCGTATCGTGGCAACCGCCTATCAAGGCAAAGTATTGTTAACCGGCCAGGCGCCCACCACCGAACTGGCCAACCGCGCCAAACAAATCGCCGTCGGCGTCGACGGCGCCACCGAAGTATACAATGAAATCCGCCAGGGCCAGCCGGTCAGCATGGGGCGCGCCTCGATGGACACCTGGATTACCACCAAAATCCGTTCACAGCTGCTGGCCAGCGACGCGGTGAAATCATCCAACGTAAAGGTCACGACGGAAAACGGCGAAGTATTTTTATTGGGGCTGGTGACCAATGCAGAGGCTAAGTCGGCAGCGGACATCGCAAGCCGGGTTAGCGGCGTACAGCACGTCACCACCGCCTTTACCATCCTGAAATAACCTTCTCCCCCGGCCACGGCGGCCGGGGTCGGCTACTGAAGATGGTTTTCCCGCAGGAATTGATCCCCGCCCATTTGGCGCATCTGCCGCAATATCCACTGCTGACGCATCTGCACATAGCGTGAGGGCGCCTCGGCGCGAAAATGCAGCGGGTTGGGTAATACCGCCGCCAGCAGTGCCGCTTCCGACGGCGTCAGGCGGGCGGCGGGCTTATGAAAATAGCGCTGCGCCGCGGCCTCGACGCCAAAGGTGCCGCGACCGAATTCCGCCACATTCAAATACACCGTCAAAATACGCCGTTTGGTCCAGACCGTTTCCATCGCCAGGGTTAAACCGGCCTCCAGGCCTTTTCTGAAGTAGCTGCGCCCTTCCCATAACAACAGATTTTTCGCCGTTTGCTGTGACAGGGTGGAAGCGCCGCGAATGCGTTCACTGCGCTGATTGTGCGCGGCGGCGGCCTGTATGGCCTCAAGGTCAAACCCCCAATGCCAGGGAAATTTTTGATCTTCCGCCGCAATCACCGCCAGCGCCATGGAGGGGGCAATATTATCCATCGCCACCCAACGGGAGTGGGCCACATAACCGCCGTCGCCGTGCAGCCAGGCCCCCACCTGGCGCTCCACCATCACCGCCGAGAAAGGCACCGGCAAGAAGGCGAACAGCAATATGGCCGCCACCCAGACAGCGATAATGGCCCCGCAGCCTATCAGCAGCCACCGTGCCGACCGGCGAAGAAGTCCATAACCCTCGCCGGACCGAAACTTCATTCGCACAATGCCAGCACCCGAGACACCAGTTTATCGATACCTTTGGCCAGTTCGACGAGGGAAGTGGCCAACATATATCCCGGAGTGGTGACGACTTTGTTTTCAGCATCCACCACGATATCGTCCACCGGACAAACCACATGGGAAGCGCCCATATCCTCAATCATCTCCGCCGTATCGCTGTCAGTGCCGACGGTTAACCTCAGGGGTTCGGCGGTATCGATGAGTTTCGGCAATAATGCCGGAGCGATGCAAATAAAACCAATTGCTTTATTTTGCTTATGTATTTGCCGGGTAAGCTGTCGTAAATCGGCATCAACTTCCCCCTCGATTCCCCTTAAGGCAATGTCGCTAAGGTTGCGCACGGCACCAAAACCGCCGGGCACAATCAGGGCATCGAGCTTATCCGCGTTCGCCGCCGACAGGGGGTGAATTTGTCCCCTGGTAAGGCGCGCGGACTCCACCAGCATGTTGCGTTTCTCCGCTGCTTCTTTGCCTGAAAGATGATTTATTACAATAGGTTGCATCTTATCCGGCGCAAAACAAATGACCTCGACGCCCGCCCGCTCCAAGGCCAGTAACGTCAGTACGGTTTCATGTATTTCGCTGCCGTCATACACCCCACAGCCGCTCAAAACGAGGCCCACGCATTTCATAGAAATCTCTCTTCTGTCATCTCGGTCAAAATCTTATTTCTATTGACAAAGTCTATTCTACATCCCAAATTTTAATGGTTCTTGTAACATTATCTCGTTCTTTTGCTATGTTAATTACTACCGCGTAATGAATTTTAGTAACTTGCCAACCAAGAACGCCCGATAAATAAACAGTGGCGAGAATCAGTTTCCCTGGTGTTGGCGCTATATTCGCGCACCCCGGCTAACGTCGGGGTCATTTTTTACCCGCTTCCTGTGTCCAATCCCGCAGTATCCGCACATCTTTCGGCCATTCCTGATGCAAATCATCTACCCAGCCCTGCACGTTATCCCACCACCCGGGCAATTCTGGCGACTGTATCTGTTGCGCCAGCCGCTGTAGATGCAATAAACCGATGGAACCGGCGGCGCCTTTAATTTTGTGCCCTTCCTCGGCAATACCGTGTTGATCCCGGGCGGCCATGACGGCGTCAAGGGCCGCCATATATTCCGGCATCATCTTCTCGAACATCTCCAGGCTTTGATTGATAAGCGATGGACCCACCAAATCCAGGTATTGTTCAAGCATGGTGGTGTCCAGGATGACAGGATCCTCATGTTCCGGCGCCGGTTCATCACCCTCATCGTGGGAAGCCTTATCCGGCTGGTCCCAGAATTTCTTGATCATGGCGGTGAGGGCTGAAACCGACAGCGGTTTGCTCAGCACATCGTCCATGCCGGCATCCAGATACTCTTTTTTATCTTTCAGCACATTGGCGGTGAGGGCGATTAACGGCGGCAAATGCCGTTCGCTGTAACGCTTGCGCAGCTGACGCGAAATATCCAGGCCGGTCATATCCGGCAACTGGATATCCAGCAACACCAGGTCGTATTCGTCCGGATCAAACATGGTCAACGCATCGTGGCCGTTCATGGCGACATCCACGCTGCTGCCCAGCTTTTCCAGTACCGAGCGCGCCACCACCACGTTGAGTTCGATATCTTCCACCAACAGGACATTAAGCGCCGGCAATGGCAGTTCATCCTCTTCATTTCCTTCGGCGGGAGCCACCTCCGGCGCGACAATGGACAAGCTGAAACAAGAACCCTCACCCCGCCGGCTTTTCACCTGGATATCGCCGCCCATGGCCTGCGCCAGGCGTTTTGACACCGCCAAACCGATACCGGTGCCGGTGGCGGGTTTGCCCCCCTGCTGGTCTTTGACCTGGTAGTACATGGCAAAAATTTTATCCTGTTCTTCCTCCGGAATACCGATGCCGGAATCCTGTACGTCAAAATACAGCATATCCGCGTCTTCCCGATGGATGCGGATAATGATTTTCCCCTGCTGGGTGAATTTCACCGCATTGCCGATAAGATTCCACAGGATTTGCCGCAATCGGGTACCGTCGGCGATAATATTGCGCGGCAGCGGTTCCCGGGTTTCCATCACCAGCTTCAGTCCTTTGGGCTGTACCAGCAGACCGGAGAGATTCTCCAAATCCACCAGGAAGGCGGTGAAGTCCAGCGGTTGATTATCCAGCTGGACGTGGCGGCGCTCCAGTTTGTCCATTTCGATTATATCGTTGAAAATATTGCCCAGCGTAATGGCGCTGACGTGAACGGTTTTCAAATAGTTGAGCTGTTCTTTGTTGAGGTCGGTATCCAGCAGGATGCGACTTAACCCGACAATGCCGTTAAGGGGCGTACGCAGCTCGTGGCTGATAGTTGAAATGAAGGTGGTCTTCTCCCTACTGGCGTTCTCCAGCGCGTCCTGGTAGCGCTTACGCTCGGTTATATCGCGGCCAAAACCCATAAGCCCGTGCCGTTTGCCTACGCGGTCGTAAAACGGCACCTTGCGCAGTTCGAAACAGGCCCGTCGTCCGTCTGGATAGGTCAGCCATTGTTCGTAGGTCAGCGAGACGTTGTGGCGGAAGACCTTTTCGTCGGTTTCAATCACTTTGTCGGCGATTTCCGGTCCATAGACATCCTTGGGCGTCAGGCCTATCAACTGCTTCTCGCTTTTGCCCACCAGCAGTTCCATCGCCCGGTTACAGCCGGAGAATTCCTTATTTTCGTTGCGGTAATACACCAGGTCGGGGGAAGCGTCCAAAAAAGAACGCAGCAGGGAGGATTGCTGTTCAAGTTCGATTTGCGCCTGTTCGCGCCGCGCCATTTCTTCGGTGAGCTTTTTCATGGCGCCCTGGCGGGCGTCTTCGGCTTTTTCGCGATCGGCGATTTCCTGGTTTAAATGAGCGATGTTGTCCTGCAATTGCTGATTGAGCAGTAGATCGCGGTTGCGCATCTCTTCCAGTTTATCCACCAGCCGGGCCAGCCGCTGACGCGATTCTTCAAGCTGTTCCACCACCACCGAGAGGAAATAGACCGCCCAGGGAGTAATCAGCAGACCGAAAAAGATTGATCGCACCACATCGATGCTTTCCACTTCGCCGCGCAATAGCATCGTCACGGCCATCTGCACAATCATCGCCAGCACCACCAGCGCCGAGGCCAGCAGGAGCGAGAAACGCACTAACCCCAATTTCACCATCAAATCGACGTAATATTGCGCCAGCAGGCGGATTTGCTTCATAACCGTTTCCTTAAGTAGCATTGCGGTCAATGATACCCCAAAAAACAGTTTTTTAGCCAAATCCGCGGCATGTCATTGCCTGGGAAGAAAGAACATCGAGGTTTATGATAAGCGCGGCTTACCCGGCTGGGTGTGCAGGCAAACTTAATCAGAGTCGGTAAGGCGGGACAGGATGATAAGGTGTGCCGAGGGCGGCGCCCTGGGAACCATTGGCCAGCAGGTCTTGATAGATGGCATTCATGCCGGTAAACGTGTTTTCGCACCATAACGGTGCAAGCAGCGTCGGCCGGCGGGCGCTGGCGCTGATCCGGTGAAACAGCACCTCCGGCGGCGTGCGGCGAATAAGTTCGCCGGCCAGGGCGGTATATTGTTCAAGCGTCAGCACCGGTAATCGGTCCGCCCGCCAAGCGGCCGCCATGGTGCTGCCTTCCACCACCAGCAGCGGATGCAGCTTCAGTCCGTCAACCCCGGCGGCCAGCACCTTTTCCAGGGTATCCCGATTGTGGGTAACGTCCTCACCCGGTAAACCGACGATCAAATGGGTGCACACCTGCAAACCCCGTTGCCGCGCCAGGACGGCGGTTCGCTGATAGCAGGCGAAATCGTGACCGCGATTAATCCGGTGCAGAGTTTTATCCTGTGCGCTTTGCAACCCTAATTCCAGCCAGACTTCATAGCCCTGTTGCCGGTAATCCGCCAGTAAATCCAGTACCGCCGGCGGGACGCAGTCGGGACGCGTGCCGATACATATACCGACGATATCCGCCTGCGCCAATGCCTCCCGGTAGAGCCGATCGAGTTCCCGCACTTCTGCATAAGTACTGGTATAGGCCTGGAAGTAAGCCAGATAGCATTTTGCCCGATCAACGCGGGTTATCTGTCCGGCGAACTGCTCGGCGACGCTCTGGAATTGCCGATCCTCATCGGCAAACGAGGCAACATTGCAAAAAGTACAGCCGCCCCGGCCCAGGGTCCCGTCACGGTTGGGACAGCTAAACCCGCCATGCAGCGAGAGTTTATAGACCTTCTGTCCGTATCGGCGCAAAAGATCTCCGCCAAACATATTGACTACTTGCGGCAACTGCATATTCTTTACATCCGATTCGGATAGGGCCGCTTATGCTAACTGAATTATCCTCTTGGCATGATGATGCTGATCAAATCCTATTGACGCCTTTAGTTTTAAAGCATAATTATGCATTAATGATGAGAAAAAAATCATACGCACTATGATTAATATTTCTTATTTAAGCCCGGTGGCTCATTCAAATAGTCACTAAGTTGTAAAAACAGAGACAAAAGTCGTAGAAATTCTCCATATCAGCATATCCTGCTGGTAAAGGTGTCCGCCCTAGCATGGTGCAGAGATTCAAGGGCTGCACTATAGTGCGACAGCGCATCACCCATAGGCGCTGATTTGCTGGGATAATGGTTATTAATTATCTATTAATTTATTTTTGATCAATCAGTTAATAGAGTTTTACTCCTAACCGGGGCGGTGGGTAGGCATATTTGACCTGCGTGGTGTTTCTCGTTAATTTGGAAGACCGCTGGAAGAATTCCGGAGGGGCTGACGACGCGTCATAATTATGCAGTTAATGAGACTCCTTCTTAAAGCAAGTCGTTTATCATGAGTAAGACCGCCACGATAAGGTTTTTCGCGGAGCGGGCCGGCGGGAAAACAACGTGTTAACGCGTTTGACCCGTTGCCGCTCAATATCGATGCGCCTGTTCGCAGTAGGTTGTAAGAGTCACCTGGAGCCTGGGGAGGTCCATGAATATGTTGTACGATGAATCCCAAGTAAAAGACAACTGCGGCTTCGGCCTGATTGCCCATATCGAAGGCGAGCCCAGCCATAAAGTGGTGCGTACCGCAATTCATGCGCTGGCCCGAATGCAGCATCGCGGCGCGATCCTGGCCGACGGCAAGACCGGCGACGGCTGCGGCCTCCTGTTGCAAAAACCGGATCGGTTTTATCGCATGGTGGCGCAAGAGCGCGGCTGGCGATTGGCGAAGAACTATGCGGTGGGCATGATTTTCCTCAGTCAGGATGAAGAGGAAGCCCGCGCCAGCCGGCAGATAATGGAAGAGGAACTGCAAAACGAAACGCTGTCCATCATCGGCTGGCGCGAAGTTCCCATCAACCCGGATGTGCTGGGTGACATCGCCCTCTCCTCGCTGCCGCGCATTGAGCAGATTTTCGTTAACGCCCCGGCCGGCTGGCGCGATCGCGATATGGAGCGCCGCCTGTACGTGGCGCGCCGCCGCGTCGAAAAGCGTGTGACCGACAGCAGCTTTTATGTATGCAGCCTCTCTAACCTGGTGACCATTTATAAAGGTCTGTGCATGCCGGCGGATCTGCCGCGCTTTTACCTGGACCTGGCGGATCTGCGGCTGGAGTCGGCTATCTGCCTGTTCCACCAGCGCTTCTCCACCAATACCGTGCCGCGTTGGCCGCTGGCCCAACCCTTTCGCTATCTGGCCCACAACGGCGAGATCAACACCATCACCGGTAACCGCCAATGGGCGCGGGCCCGTGCTTATAAGCTGAAAACCCCCCTGATACCGGATTTGCAGGACGCCGCCCCGTTCGTCAACGAAACCGGCTCGGACTCCAGTTCCCTGGACAATATGCTGGAATTGTTCCTCAGCGGCGGCATGGACCTGATTCGCGCCATGCGTTTGCTGGTGCCGCCGGCCTGGCAGAACAACCCGAACATGGATCCGGAACTGCGCGCCTTTTTCGATTTCAACTCCATGCATATGGAGCCGTGGGACGGACCGGCCGGCCTGGTGATGTCCGACGGCCGTTTCGCCGCTTGCAACCTGGATCGCAATGGCCTGCGTCCGGCGCGTTATGTCATCACTACCGACAAGCTGATCACCTGCGCCTCCGAAGTGGGGATATGGGATTACCAACCGGACGAAGTGGTGGAAAAAGGCCGCGTCGGCCCCGGCGAGCTGATGGTTATCGATACCCGCAACGGCCGTATTCTGCATTCGGCGGAAACCGATGACGATCTGAAAAGCCGCCATCCCTATAAAGAATGGATGGAAAAGAATGTCCGGCGCCTGACGCCGTTTGAAGAACTCTCCGACGAGCTGGTGGGTCATCGCGAGCTGGACGATAGCCGGCTCGCCAGTTATCAAAAGCAGTTCGGCTATTCTAATGAAGAGCTGGATTCCATATTGCGCGTGCTGGGTGAAAACGGCCAGGAAGCCACCGGCTCGATGGGGGATGATACGCCGTTCGCCGTGCTGTCCAGCCGGCCCAGGGTGATTTACGAGTACTTCCGCCAGCAATTCGCCCAGGTAACCAACCCGCCCATCGATTCCCTGCGCGAAGCCCATGTCATGTCGCTGGCCACCTGTATCGGCCGGGAAATGAACGTGTTTTGCGAAGCGGAGGGCCAGGCATATCGGCTGGCCTTTAAATCGCCGATCCTGCTCTATTCCGACTTTACCCAGCTCACTACCCAGGAAGAGAGCCATTATCGCGCCGACACGCTGGATATCACCTACGATCCGACGCAGCAGAATATGCAGCAAACCCTGCTGGCAATGTGTGATGAGGCGGAAGAAAAGGTCCGTCTGGGCACGGTATTGCTGGTGCTTAGCGACCGGCGGATTTCCCCGGCCCGGCTGCCGGTACCGGCGCCGATGGCGGTGGGGGCCATACATACCCGTCTGGTGGAAAAGAACCTGCGCTGCGACGCCAATCTTATCGTTGAAACCGCCAGCGCCCGCGATCCCCATCATTTCGCGGTACTGATTGGTTTCGGCGCCACCGCTATCTACCCCTATCTGGCCTATGAAACCCTGGCGGCCATGATAGACAACGGCACCCTTGAAAAAGATTACCGTACCGTGATGCTGAATTATCGCAACGGCATCAATAAAGGCCTGTACAAAATCATGTCCAAAATGGGCATCTCCACCGTGGCGTCATACCGCTGTTCAAAGCTGTTCGAGGCGGTGGGTTTGCATCGCGAGGTGACCGATCTGTGTTTCCAGGGTGTGGTAAGTCGTATCGGCGGCGCAGGCTTCAGCGATTTCGAACAGGATTTGCTGAATCTGTCCAAACGCGCCTGGCTGAAACGTAAACCGCTGGATCAGGGCGGCCTGCTGAAGTATGTCCACGGCGGCGAATATCACGCTTACAATCCCGATGTGGTGAAAGCGCTGCAAAAAGCGGTGCGAAGCGGCCAGTACAGTGAATATCAGGAATATGCCAAGCTGGTGAATGAACGCCCCATAGCCATGCTGCGCGATCTGCTGGCCATCAAGCCCAACGGCCAGGCGGTTACCCTCGACCAGGTGGAACCGGCGGAAAATCTGTATAAACGCTTCGATACCGCCGCCATGTCCATCGGCGCATTGAGTCCGGAGGCCCATGAATCCCTGGCGTTGGCCATGAACGGTATGGGCGGTTTCTCCAACTCCGGCGAGGGTGGAGAAGACCCGGCCCGCTACGGCACCAACAAGGTATCGCGGATCAAACAGGTGGCTTCGGGGCGTTTCGGCGTGACCCCGGCCTATCTGGCCAGTGCCGATGTTATACAGATCAAGGTGGCCCAGGGCGCCAAGCCCGGCGAAGGCGGCCAGCTGCCCGGCGACAAGGTGACGCCTTATATTGCCCGCCTGCGCTACTCGGTGCCCGGCGTCACGCTGATTTCACCACCGCCCCATCACGATATCTACTCCATCGAAGACCTGGCGCAGCTGATTTTCGATTTGAAGCAGGTGAACCCGAAAGCCCTGGTATCGGTAAAACTGGTTTCCGAACCCGGTGTCGGCACCATCGCCACCGGCGTGGCGAAGGCCTATGCCGATTTGATCACCATCGCCGGCTACGACGGCGGCACCGGAGCCAGCCCGCTCTCCTCGGTAAAATATGCCGGCTGTCCGTGGGAACTGGGTCTGGTGGAAACGCAGCAGGCCTTGGTGGCCAATGGTCTGCGCCATAAAATCCGCCTGCAGGTGGACGGCGGCTTGAAGACCGGGCAGGACATCATCAAAGCGGCGATTCTCGGCGCGGAAAGCTTCGGTTTCGGCACCGGCCCGATGGTGGCGCTGGGCTGTAAATATCTGCGCATCTGCCATCTGAATAACTGCGCCACCGGCGTGGCGACCCAGGACGAAAAGCTGCGGCGCGATCACTATCGCGGCCTGCCGGAGTTGGTGACCAACTACTTCCATTTCATTGCGCAGGAAACCCGCGAAATGATGGCGGAGCTGGGGGTGACCCGACTGGTAGACCTTATAGGCCGCACCGATTTGCTGCATGAACTGGACGGTATCTCCGCCCGGCAGCATAAACTGGATTTGTCGCCGCTGCTGCAAACCGCACAGCCGCATCCCGGCAAGGCGCTTTATTGCACCGAGAGCAGCAATCCGCCGTTTGATAAAGGCTTAATGAATAAAACTCTGCTGGAGCAGGCCATGCCCCACGTGGAAACCCGGCAGAGCAAGACCTTTTATTACGATATTCACAATACCGATCGTTCGGTGGGTGCCACGCTATCCGGCGCCATCGCCGCGCTGCATGGCGATCAGGGATTGGCCGCCGATCCCATCAAGGCCTATTTTACCGGGACAGCCGGCCAGAGCTTCGGCGTATGGAATGCCGGCGGCGTGGAACTGACCCTTACCGGCGATGCCAACGACTATGTGGGTAAAGGCATGGCCGGCGGCAGCATCGTGATTCGCCCGCCGGTGGGTTCGGCGTTCCGCAGTCACGAGGCGACGATTATCGGTAATACCTGCCTGTACGGCGCCACCGGCGGCAAACTGTTCGCCGCCGGACGGGCCGGGGAACGCTTTGCCGTGCGTAATTCCGGCGCGATTACCGTGGTGGAAGGCATCGGCGACAACGGTTGTGAATATATGACCGGCGGGATTGTCTGTGTGCTGGGGCGCACCGGCGTGAACTTCGGCGCCGGCATGACCGGCGGATTCGCTTATGTGCTCGATGAGACCGGCGAGTTCCGTAAACGGGTCAATACCGAGCTGGTTGAAGTGTTGGACGTTGATCAACTGGCTATCCATGAAGAGCATTTGCGCGGCCTGATTACCGAACATGTGCACTTGACGGGGTCGCACCGCGGGGAAGAGATCCTGGCGGATTGGCCGGCCTGGGCCTCCAGGTTCACCCTGGTAAAACCAAAATCAAGTGATGTGAAAGCGTTGCTGGGTCACCGTAGCCGTTCCGCAGCGGAACTACGCGTACAAGCGCAGTAAGAGGTTAATAATGAGTCAAAATGTTTATCAATTTATCGACTTGCAGCGTGTTGATCCGCCGAAAAAGCCGCTGAAGATTCGAAAAATTGAGTTTGTGGAAATCTACGAACCCTTCTCCGACTCGCAGACCAAAGCGCAGGCGGATCGGTGCATCTCCTGCGGCAACCCTTATTGCGAATGGAAGTGCCCGGTTCATAATTATATTCCGAACTGGCTGAAGCTGGCTAACGAAGGTCGGATTATCGAAGCGGCGGAGCTGTCGCACCAGACCAACAGCCTGCCGGAGGTGTGCGGTCGCGTGTGTCCCCAGGATCGCCTGTGTGAAGGGTCCTGTACCTTGAATGATGAGTTCGGCGCCGTCACCATCGGCAATATCGAACGTTACATCAACGATAAAGCCATTGAGATGGGCTGGAAGCCCAGCGTCGGCGACGTGGCGTCCACCGGCAAGCGGGTGGCGATTATCGGCGCCGGTCCCGCGGGTCTTGCCTGCGCTGATGTTTTGATCCGCAACGGCGTGCAGGCGGTGGTGTTCGATCGTCATCCGGAAATCGGCGGCTTGCTGACCTTCGGTATTCCGTCGTTCAAGCTGGAAAAAGAGGTGATGATCAAGCGGCGGGAAATTTTCAGCGAAATGGGTATCGAGTTTCGTCTGAATACCGAGATTGGCCAAGATATTATGCTAAGCGATTTGCTGGGTGAATTCGACGCGGTATTCCTCGGCGTCGGCACCTATCAATCCATGCGAGGCGGCCTGGAGAATGAAGATGCTCCCGGCGTGGTGGACGCGCTGCCGTTTTTGATAGCCAATACCAAACGGCTGATGGGCTTTGAAAATCCCCCCGCCGCACCTTATGTTTCCATGGAAGGCAAGCGGGTGGTGGTGCTCGGCGGCGGCGATACCGCCATGGACTGCGTGCGGACCGCTATCCGCCAGGGCGCATCCAGCGTGATCTGCGCTTACCGCCGCGATGAGGCCAATATGCCCGGTTCTCGCCGCGAGGTGAAGAACTCCCGCGAGGAAGGGGTTGAATTTATGTTCAATCTGCAGCCGGTGAGCATTGAAATCGACGGCGCCGGGCAGGTATGCGGCGTCAAAATGGTGCGTACCGAAATGGGCGAGCCCGATGCCCATGGCCGGCGCCGTGCGGAAATCATCGCCGGTTCGGAGCATGTGCTGGCGGCGGATACGGTCGTACTGGCGTTTGGTTTTCGCCCGCACTCTATGTCCTGGCTGGCGGATTTCAGCGTGGAGCTCGACGGACAGGGGCGGATTATTGCGCCGGAAGAGAGCGAATCCGCCTTCCAGACCAGCAATCCGAAAATCTTTGCCGGCGGCGATGCGGTACGGGGTTCCGATCTGGTGGTCACGGCGATTGCCGAAGGCCGCAAGGCCGCCGACGGCATCATGAATTATCTCGAGGTTTGAGCCTTATTGTCCCGCCCGAACGGGCGGGAATATCTGTGCTAAACGTTTGTTCAATGACCTGTCATTACGTGCGTCAAACGCTTATGCCACCACGCGCGCAATGACGCGCGCTATAACTATTTAACCACGCGTAATGACGGACGGCCACCGCGGGGCGGAGTGGGCGGTTCATCATCGTCCGGACGGGTATCGTCCTGGCTATTATCGGGGCGATCGCCGTCGATAATGGACATGATCGTTTCCGGGCTGTTATCCGGGGCCGAGGCGCCCTCTTCAGCGCTGTATTGTTCATAACCGACTTCCGGCTCAAACATGGTGCCGGCGCCGTTTTCACGGGCGTAAATCGCCAGTACCGCCGCCATGGGCACGCTGACCTGGCGCGGTATGCCGCCGAAGCGCGCATTGAAACTCACCACATCGTTGGTCATTTCCAGCGAAGCTACCGCGCGCGGCGCGATATTCAGCACAATTTGACCGTCACGGGCAAATTCCATCGGCACAGAAACGCCGTCAACGGTAACATCCACCACCACATGCGGCGTCAGCTCGTTATCCAGCAGCCAATCATAGAAGGCCCGCAGCAGATAGGGGCGACGTGGGGAAAGTTGGGAGACTTCCATACCGCTAACCCCGGGTTTGCAGGCGCATTTCGCGCTCGGCTTCAGTGAGGGAGGCCAGAAAGGCGTCGCGTTCGAATACCCGCGTCATATAGCCTTTCAACTCTTTGGCGCCGGCACCCGCCAGTTCGATACCCATTTGCGGCAAACGCCACAGCAGCGGGGCCAGGTAGCAATCCACCAGGCTGAACTCTTCACTCATAAAATAGGGCGCCTCGTTGAATACAGGGGCCACCGCCAGCAGCTCTTCGCGCAGTTGACGACGTGCGCTCTCCGCTTCCTGAGCGTTGCCTTGTTCGATTTTACGCATCAGGGAATACCAATCGCTTTCAATGCGATGCATCATCAAACGACTGGTGCCGCGAGCCACCGGATAAACGGGCATCAAGGGCGGATGGGGAAAACGCTCATCCAGATATTCCATGATGATCCGCGATTCATACAGGGTCAGTTCGCGATCGACCAAAGTCGGTACGGTGCGGTAAGGGTTGAGGTCAATCAGGTCCTGGGGCAGATTATCCATTTCTACCTGCTCAATTTCGACACTGACACCTTTTTCCGCCAGTACGATACGTACTTGATGGCTAAAAATGTCGGTCGGGCCGGAAAACAGCGTCATCACCGAACGTTTGTTGGCAGCGACAGCCATGAAAACCTCCAAGTTTATCTAGAAAATACCGCGAATAGCCATACAACCCGGCTACTATCCTGAATTGTTTCATCGATACCCATCGTTACTTAACCGGCGTGCCCGCAACCAACCCTGATTGCAGCATCATGACAAAACATCGGCCAAGTAAAAACAGGCATAAAAGTGTGGAACAGTTTACCAGATTTTTGCGTGTTTAGGGGGATGGAGAGGGCAATTCATGTTGAATAAATGGACGCAATCAGAGATTTGAAGGCAAATCAACGTTTGAGAAATAATAAAGCCCGGACAACGCCGGGCTTCGGTGGCCATAAAAACGGCCGGAAATTAACGCTTGGAGAACTGCGGACGGCGACGTGCTTTACGCAGGCCGACTTTCTTACGTTCAACTTTACGGGCATCACGGGTAACGAAACCTGCTTTGCGCAACTCGCCGCGCAGGGATTCGTCATATTGCATCAGTGCACGGGTGATACCGTGACGGATAGCACCGGCCTGACCGGAAATACCACCACCGGAAACGGTGATGAACAGATCGAACTTTTCAACCACGCCGATCAGTTCCAACGGTTGACGAACCACCATGCGGGCAGTTTCACGACCGAAGTATTGATCCAGGCTACGCTGGTTGATAACGATATTACCGCGACCCGGTTTGATGAAGACCCGTGCGGAAGAGCTTTTGCGGCGACCAGTGCCGTAGTATTGATTTTCAGCCATTGCCTATAATCCCGATTAAATGTCCAGAACTTGCGGTTGCTGAGCCGCGTGGTTGTGCTCGTTGCCCGCGTAAACTTTCAGTTTACGGTACATTGCACGACCCAGCGGGCCTTTTGGCAGCATGCCTTTAACCGCGATTTCAATCACACGCTCAGGATGGCGGGCAATCATCTCTTCAAAGGTCGTTTCTTTGATACCGCCGATGAAACCGGTATGGTGATAATAAATCTTGTCGGTACGCTTTTTGCCGGTGACGGCAACTTTTTCGGCGTTCAACACAATAATGTAATCACCGGTATCAACATGCGGCGTAAATTCCGGTTTATGCTTCCCGCGCAGGCGACTAGCCAGTTCGGTTGCAAGACGACCCAGGGTTTTACCGCTGGCGTCGACAACATACCAGTCGCGTTTAACGGTTTCTGGTTTTGCTGTAAATGTTTTCATTAAAAGCTTACCCAATTTAAGTTACACGTTGGTGAACACCCAAACGTTAAGAGTTATGAGGCTCACACGGCTATCTAGTCCAGCAAACCCACCCCTTCGAGTAGCCGTTGCTGGCGCGATCGAAGTTTTCGGGAAAAAAACTTCTTGTAACGTGGGGTCGCAAGATTATA
The DNA here is from genome assembly GCF_018449575.1 of Sodalis sp. dw_96. GTDB lineage: Bacteria > Pseudomonadota > Gammaproteobacteria > Enterobacterales > Enterobacteriaceae > Acerihabitans. The sequence goes on from NZ_JAAVUT010000004.1 coordinate 360,101, forward strand.
GAGAAGTCCTGGGCAAAGGTCGACTACTATTTACGGCGCGTGGCGCGCGCTCCCTTTGACGCGCTCGTTGCACGATCGGTGATCGCGGGCCTACCCTGCCATGGGGCGCTCCGCGGCCGACAATGGCCGCTTCGACCCCATTGGCAGGCTCTCCCTTTAACACGCCCGGTTTAAACTCCGGCGATCGCGGGCCTTCCGTGGCATTGGGCGCTCAGGGCTGATGCGGCTCCGCCAGGTACTCTTCGCTCTGCATTTCCCGCAGGCGGGAGAGGCAGCGGCGGAATTCGAACTTCAGCAGATCTCCCCGGTACAGGTCCGCCATCGGAACATCGGCGGCCATCACCAGCTTGACCCGGCGCTCGTAAAATTCATCCACCAGGGCGATAAAGCGTCGGGCGGTGTTCTCCTCCGTGGGGCCCATGGCGTGTACATTGTGCAGTAATACGCTGTGGTAGAGGCGAGAGAAGACGATATAGTCATTTTGGCTGCGGGGGCCGGCGCAAAGGGTGTCGAAATCCAGGGCCACCACGCCCCCCTCGGCGCCAAGGGTGGGCAGCGGGCGATGATTGACCTGGAGCACCGGCGCATTGCCGGAACCTTTGCCCGCCAGCCGGGTGAATATCCGGGCCATGGCGTCGGCGGCTCGCGAGTCGTTGGGCGTCAGGTAAAGATTGGCCTGGGTGAGCGTGCGCAGCCGGTAATCGATACCGGCGTCTACATTCATGACTTCGCAGTGGCGTTTAATCAGTTCAATGGCCGGCAGAAAACGCGAACGCTGCAAACCATTACGGTATAAATCGTCCGGCGGTATATTGGAGGTGGCCACCAGGGTAATGCCCCGGACGAACAGCGCCTGCATCAGCGTGCCCAGCAGCATGGCATCGGTAATGTCCGAGACATGAAATTCATCAAAGCAAAGTATGTCGGTTTGCGCTTTGAAACCGTCGGCAACGGTCTCCAGGGGATTCTCGCGTCCTTGCAGGGCAACCAGCTCTTCATGGACCCGCAGCATAAACCGGTGAAAATGCAGGCGCAGTTTGCGCTCTTCCGGCAGGCTTTGATAAAACAAATCCATCAGCCAGGTTTTGCCGCGCCCCACCCCGCCCCACATATACAATCCCCGCACCGGCGCTGCGCCGGCGGCGGGCTTACCCAATAATTTCTTGCCCAGGCGTCCGAAAATACCGCCGGCATCCGCCGGTGTCTCGGCGCGGCGCGCCAGCAATTGGCGGTGCAGTTGATCCAGCTTACCGATGGCCTCGGCCTGAATAGCATCGGCCTGATACTCCCCTTCCGCCAGCATATGCTGATAAAGGAACAATGGCGATATGTCTTGCATGATGAAGGATGTTCCCGGCTAATGACATAATTTGTATACCCAAGAGCTTTCGAGTTGCAGCAAGGCAGCAAGGCGGCAAGCCCGTGACAAATCTGTCTGGAACAGATTTGAACAGCGCGTGCGCTGGCCCGCAGGGTGAACCTCAGGGATGAGGGTCATAATCCCTAAGAGCTTAGATAGCCTTCCATAACTACGTGACTGGGGTGAGCGGACGCAGCCAACGCAGTTGCAACTTGAAAGATGATGGATATACGCATTTTCCTGCCTGAGACATCCTAAACAGCCCTGCGGCGGAACACAACCCGGCAACAAACAATCGCCCTTTGACGGACATCATGCTAACGGGTTCCACTCCGGCCGGGTAAACGGTTATAGTGGGTGCCATAGAGTCTGAAAAACCCTACGGGACAACGAAGTCAAATATAGGAGTCATTATGACCTGGGAATATGCGCTGATAGGATTAGTCGCAGGTATCATCATCGGTGCGGTCGGAATGCGGTTCGGTAACCGTAAACTACGTCAGCAGCAGACATTGCAGCATGAACTTGAAAAAAGCAAAGCGGAACTGGAAGAATACCGGCAGGAATTGACCGGCCATTTTGCCCGAAGCGCGGAGTTGCTGGATAATATGGCGCACGATTATCGCCAGCTTTATCAGCATATGGCCAAAGGCTCCGATAGCCTGCTGCCGAACCTGCCCGGAGAAAGCAACCCTTTCCATTATCGTTTGACCGAGGCGGAAGCCGATAACGATCAGGTTCCCCCTGGCATGCAGCCGCGGGATTATCCCGAGAGCGCCACCGGTTTGCTGCGCACCACGCGGGAACCGCGTAAATAATTTATCAGATGTCGGCGGGAAAGGTTCGCACCGCTCCGCCGGCGCAACCTTTAGCGGCGTCACTGAACTTTCGCCACGGCCACAGGGTCATAGAGTCATTACGTGGCGTTTTATTAGGATCCTTTATTAATGACGTCGTCCACAGACAGCAAGCGAGTTAATATCTTAATGAAGAAAACCCCCATAATCAGCGCACTGGCACTTTGTATCGGACTCGGTTTAACTCCTTTTATTCCTGCCGAAGCGGCACTCCCCGCCGCTGTACCGGGGCAAACCATGCCAAGCCTGGCCCCCATGCTCGAAAAAGTTCTGCCGGCGGTGGTCAGCGTGCATGTGGAGGGCACCCAGCAGGTACAGCGGCAAAACCTGCCGAAAGAATTCAAATACTTCTTCGGTCCCAACGGGCCGGTTGATCCGCAACAGGGAGATACCCGTCCGTTTGAAGGGCTGGGTTCCGGTGTGATCATCAATGCCGCTAAAGGTTATGTCATTACCAATAACCATGTGGTCAACGGCGCCGATAAAATCAAAGTCCAGTTGAATGACGGCCGCGAATTCGATGCTAAATTGGTGGGCCGCGATGAGCAGACCGATTTGGCGTTACTGCAGCTGCCTAATCCGACAAACCTGACCGAAATCAAAATGGCGGATTCCGACGCGTTGCGGGTTGGGGACTTCGCCGTGGCGGTAGGCAACCCCTTCGGCCTGGGGCAAACCGCCACCTCCGGTATCATCTCGGCACTAGGCCGCAGCGGGCTGAACCTGGAAGGGCTGGAAAACTTCATCCAGACCGATGCCTCTATCAACCGCGGCAACTCCGGCGGCGCGCTGATCAATCTTAACGGCGAGCTTATCGGCATCAATACCGCCATCCTGGCTCCCGGCGGCGGAAATATCGGCATCGGCTTCGCCATTCCCAGCAACATGGTGCAAAACCTGAGCCAGCAGCTGATTGAGTACGGTACGGTCAAACGCGGCCTGCTCGGCATCAAGGGCAGCGAAATGACCGCCGACATGGCAAAGGCTTTCAATATCGACGCACAGCGCGGCGCGTTCGTCAGTGAAGTCTTGCCCGGCTCCGCCGCGGCCAAGGCCGGCATCAAGGCCGGTGATATCATCGTTTCCATTGAAGGTAAACCCATCACCAGTTTCGCCGAGCTGCGGGTGAAGATCGGCACCACCGCACCCGGTAAAGCCGTCAAGATAGGGTTGTTGCGCAGCGGTAAACCGCTGGATGTCACCGTAACATTAGATGACAGCGCTTCCAGTACCACCAGCGCCGAGGTGTTATCACCTTCGCTGCAGGGTGCGTCATTAAGCGACGGTCATCTGAAAGACGGCACCAAGGGCGTCGCGGTGGATGATGTGGTGAAAGATTCCCCCGCCGCGCAAATTGGCCTGCACAATGGCGATGTGATTATCGGCATCAACCGTGAACGAATTGAAAATATCGTCCAGTTACGCAAGGTGCTGGATACCAAACCGCCGGTCATGGCCATGAACATTATCCGTGGCGACGAGAGTATTTTCCTGTTATTGCGTTGATTTGACAAAAAATCGGGTACCGGCACTGCGGTGCCCGATTAACTCATGTTATCCTTCCGCTATTTCCCCCATCCATTATTGATAGTCGGTTCCCATGCTGGTAAAGCTTATACGTGCGGTTATTTTCGGTTTTGTCATAGCGGGCATTTTACTGATTGCGGTGCCTAGGTTGCGTTCAACAACCGGCGCGCTGCTAAGTGGACATTCCAGCGGCAATGACGAAATGCCGATCAGTTTCAATTCGGCGGTCCGGCGCGGCGCTCCCGCTGTGGTAAATGTCTATAACCGCAGCATGAATACCGATTCCCATAACGAGCTGCAAATCCGTACCCTCGGCTCCGGGGTTATCATGAACCAGAAGGGTTATGTGCTTACCAATAAGCATGTGATCAATAACGCCGAGCAGATTATCGTGGCACTGCAGGATGGCCGGGTGTATGAGGCTTTACTGGTGGGCTCAGATAGCCTGACCGATCTGGCGGTGTTGAAAATCGACGCCAACAACCTGCCGGTCATCCCCATCAACCCTGACCGCGCGCCCCATATCGGCGATGTGGTGCTGGCCATCGGCAATCCCTATAACCTGGGCCAGACCGTGACTCAGGGCATTATCAGCGCCACCGGCCGTATCGGCCTCAGCCCGTCCGGACGGCAGAATTTTCTCCAGACCGATGCCTCCATCAATCAAGGCAACTCCGGCGGAGCGCTGATCAACACCCTGGGAGAACTGGTGGGCATCAATACCTTGTCATTCGATAAAAGCAATAACGGCGAGACCCCGGAAGGCATCGGTTTTGCCATTCCCACCGCTCTGGCCACCAAGGTCATGAATAAACTGATCCGCGACGGCAGGGTGATTCGCGGTTATATCGGCATTGGCGGGCGAGAAGTGGCGCCGTTGCATGCCAGCAACGCCAACATGGATCGCATCCAGGGCATTATAGTGAATGAAGTTACCCCCGGCGGCCCGGCGGCGCAGGCCGGTATTCAGATCAATGACGTAATATTGAGCGTCAATAACAAAGCGGCGGTGTCCGCTATTGAAACAATGGATCAGGTTGCGGAAATCAGGCCGGGTTCTGTGATCCCGGTGGTGATTATGCGCAACGGCGCCAAAATGACCTTGCACGTGACGATTCAGGAGTATCCGGCGTCTGAATGAGCCAAGGAAAATAACTATCTTGCCGTTATTGCGCCCGGTAACAGCGGCCCGAATAATGTTTAATCCTTTCTCACCGTGACCTATTTGATGGAGTCACGGCTCTAACCCCTAATAGCCGGCGCTATATTGGGGCTGATAGCGATGATGGCGCGCCCCTCTCCTCAATGTTTAACGGTAATCAAACAGGAAACGGCTTGCCTGCTAGGTTGAATTGACCTTGGGTTATAATCATTGTCCCGAACATCGGGCAATCAATGTCATATAGCGTTTGGTCGATAATACCGGCGCGACCGAATTTCTGACCAGCGCTGTCTTCTATACGGGCTTGGCGCCATTAATCTCTTAAAAATAATTCAAGATAGATATTACTTAGGATCACTCTAAATGAATCCAACTGATCAGGTAGCACCGAATATAACGGTTTCAGATATGAATCATTTTTTAAAAGATACTCAGGCTAATAATAGCGGCAACAAGCGGATATCCGCCCTTTCAGCCGTTAGCAATAGCGGTCAGGAACCTAAGTCCAATATGATATTTACGGGTATCATACCGGAGAAAATCCCGCGGCTTATCGAACAGACAACTCCTCTCGCGGTTCGCCCATCTTTGGCGGAGCCACTCGATATAGACAGGGGTGCATACGGATATATTGACAAAAAAGTTAAATTACAGGAATTCATTTCGAAGACAGTGGAGAAGATAAGCACACCGGAAGACTTTCGCGCTGCGCTTAGGGAAATACAGTACATGTCTCTGGTAGATATGTGTGTGGCGTTGAAAGCGGTCATTGGAGGCATTCTCAATTTCGCCGATCGGAATAATATAGGATCCGCCGTTATCGAGTATGTAGCGTTAGCGCGGTTATATTGCCATCGATGTCCGCCGCTCAGGGATTTAATCGACATCCTGGATGGTGAGAACAATATCGATCAATTAACTAAAAATTTTCGTGAATTTATTTATCATCAGCTCGAGACCGAAAATAATTGCCTCAGGGTTGCCATCAGTTATGGTATCACCGATGAGCCATTACTGCACGATCTCGAGCATCATCTTTTCAATAGGCTATCCAATGAGGAAGTTCAAAAAAGCCTTTCCCCTGAGAAGATTGCCGAGAAATACGGCATTTATGAGTCCAGTGTTCTAGAGTTATTGGAGCACAAGTTTGTTGATTATCGGGCCGGAGTTGAGGTATTAAAGGGAGGAAGTGTGGATGATGTCGCTGTTAAATATAATATAACCTCACCGCCGGGCCGCAAGCGGTTATCTGAATATGACGATATTGCGATAAAAATCAAGGCTGGCGGTAATTGTTTTCAGCTTAGTCAGTTATATGATATTGATCTTCACAATGAAACATCTCGTATTGCTATGGAAGAATTATCTATTAAACATGCAGCAGGAGCAGCGTTGCTTCAGACTGAAGATTGGCGTGGGATAGCCGATAGGTACGGTATCTTAACAAGCAGAAGCCGGAAAAAATTGCGGGAAATCTTCTTTCTGAACGCGCCGTTAAACAAGATCAACATGGCAATGAAATAATGCCAAGAGAAAACCTAATAAGCTATCGCCCCTCTCCTGCAAAAAAAAGAGATGCTAGGGGTCGATTAAAGAATGCATTTCCTCCTCAGGGAACGCTATCGTAAAATGCCATATAAACCGAAGTTAACATGGCGGCGGTTTTACCTGGATGGTTTATTCCCCGGTTAACTGAGTGATGATAATTATTTAAAGGATGTTTTATCTCCTGGTTGCCATTTATCCCCCGGCCGATAAACGTTTGGCATCGTTAACAGCCATATCGTCCATACCAAGCATCTTTACCAGGAACGGGTAATGGCAACGCTAATTATTCATCCTATCTTATTTAAGGATAATGAGGAATGCTGCCCATCACACCGGCTTTATCCGGAAATTTTCCCTTTGTAAATGTTTTAAGCGGCGTTAATGAAGTAATGAATTCTGTCAGTCCCGTATCGTCCACCCTGACTCGGCTTCGCAATAGTGTCTTAAGGCGACCCTCGAAAGAGACCAGTGACGATGCCTTTGACAGTAAACGCACAGGATCTTCAAAGACAGTGGCGCCCACGCTGACGGATATGCCGGAACTGGTGCTGAAATTTATTATCGGCTATATCCGGCCCGAAGATATCGTGCCCCTGACGGCGGTGTTTAATCCCCAGCAGAAGGTCTATTTCTCGCGGGAAATCAATTATGGCCGTATCGTTCGCGATAGTTTGTCCTGGGTAAATTCAATCAGAGATTTCGATATGGCTCTGGCGAAAATACAGGCATTGACGGCAAAACAGCGTGCTCTGCCGCTGATACGTCTAGGCGGACATGTTTACGAGATGAAACCCGAGGATCGGCCCATCGCGATGGCGCTCTATGCCGCTGAGGCAAGGCTTCATTATGAAAGTACCCCGCATCTGGCTCATAAGCTGCGAGCTGTCCAGGACGCAACGTCCTTTTGTCGCTTACTGGCTGGAGAGGTGACCGCCGAACGCGGCTTACGGGATATTGCCGCGATGTACGCCGTCACCAGCCCATCCGGCCTGCAAGAACTTGAACGGCTTATCGTTAATACCATGGCGGGCAGGGGAGGATGGGCGGGGAAAAATGCCCGTGACGTGGCTGCTAAATTCGGTATCAACGATAAGGAGAGCACTGCGCTGCTGGAGCAATATATATTTACCGAGGTGTATAGGAGCCAAATTAACGAAACGGCCACCTGTGGGGATATTGCCGAACGATATGGTATTTATAGCCCCTCAGGGCGCGAGCAGCTTGAAAAATATAGGGTCAAACAATCCATCGGTATGGAAGCGCAAAGCGGCAGGAACTGCGTTTTCCTGGCGCACCGATATGAGATTATTACCGCCGCCGCGCGGGAATGTCTGGAGCACTATGCGGCGGAGGGCGACATGGGAGCGGAAGCGCAGTCCGGCGGTAATTGCCTTATGCTGGCTGAAAAATACGGCATATCTACACCGGTCGTAAGAAACCTGATTGAGAACATTTCCATTCGTAACCGGCTCTGGGGAATGGCGCATGCCGGGTATAACTGTCATGATCTGGCCACGCTCTACGGTATTGTTACGCCTGAAGGACGCACATTGCTTGAAGGCTATGCCGTTATGGGTATAGCCAAAGCGGAAGTACAGTTCGGTAAACACTGCGACGTCGTGGCCAAAAAATACGGAATAACCAGCCATATCGCCCGGAGCGCATTGGAAATTCATGCCGTCGGCGGTCTGGCCGGGGCGAATGCCCGTCACGGTATGGACTGTAACCGGTTAGCCTCCCAGTACGGAATATTTTCCCGAAATGCCCGTATTGCCTTGGAAAAATGCTCTTTGGAGAGTTTGATTGCGCGAAAATGCAACATGAAGCGCGATTGCCAACAGATTGCCGACAAATATGGCATCATCACCGATGAAGTGCGTGCCGCTTTGGAAAATCACGTGGTAAACACCCGGGGGAAGCGGGAAATCCGCTATGGGAATGACTGTCATGACATCGCCAAAAAGCTCAGCCTAAAGACCGTAGCCGCACGGCTCACGCTTGAATTATCCACTATTGAACATATTTTCGGCGCCAAAACTGAAGGCCGCCTTAATGCCCGTAAAATCCGCGATAAATACCAGATCACGCATCCAACGGCAGTGAAAATGCTTGAACTGAGCCTGATCAAAAGCGAGTACGTGCGGGAAGAAATCCATGCCGGTCAGCATTGGTGGGACATTGCCGGGAAATACGGCATCACCATGATGGCTTGTCTCGACGAGCTGCAGTTAAATTGCGTTAATGCCATCGCCGGCAACGCGTTGGGTATCGGTGGAAATTGCCACACCCTCGCCGCGCGATTCGGTGTTATCGCCCCAACCGCGCGCATCGCACTGGAAGAACAATACTTGGACCGTGCCATGGCGGACATCCGTACCGGTGGAAACTACCGTGTCATAGCGGCACGTTATGGCATTAATTCCACTCCGGTACTGAACAAGCTGATAAAGCAGTATGTTTTATATCAATACGGCAATGATCGCCCCATTCCTGAAACTCAGCAGAATGGCGCCGCAGTTTAAACCTGTGACCAGCCTGTGGATAAGCTGTGGATGCCCATGCAATCTAGCCTTTATGGCGTCAAAGCGCCTGGAGAACGATGGCATCGACCCGCCGGGGTTATCTTACCATCGTTCTCGTCGCAATAGTGTCCCTTCGCGATGACTCATCGTATGGCAAGCCGACTCCGCCGGCGGCCCGTTTCGGGATTACCGCCTATTCACCGCTGATGCGCTCAATGTTTGCGCCAAGCTTGCGCAGTTTCGCTTCGATACAATCATAACCGCGATCAATATGATAAATGCGATCCACCAACGTGACGCCTTCGGCGATACAGCCGGCCAGTACCAGGCTTGCGGACGCGCGCAAATCGGTGGCCATGACCTGAGCGCCTGATAAGGTTTCCACGCCGTGGCATATCACGGTGTTGCTTTCGATTTCCGCCCGGGCGCCCATACGAATCAGTTCCGGCACATGCATAAACCGGTTTTCGAAGATGGTTTCGGTGATAACGCCGGTCCCCTCCGCCACCAGATTCAGCAGGCTGAACTGCGCCTGCATATCGGTGGGGAAGCCCGGATGCGGGGAAGTACGCACTGTAATGGCCTTCGGGCGTTTGCCATGCATATCCAGGCTTATCCAGTCTTCACCGATTTCAATATCCGCGCCGGCTTCACGCAGCTTGGCCAATACCGCGTCCAGCGTATCGGGGCGAGTTTCGCGGCATACGACATGGCCGCCGGAGATGGCCGCCGCCACCAGGAAAGTGCCGGTTTCGATGCGATCGGGCAGGACGCGATAAACACCGCCCCCCAGATGGGCTACCCCTTCAATGGTGATTTTATCCGTGCCGGCGCCGCTGATGTTGGCGCCGAGGGTAATCAGGAAATTGGCGGTGTCGACAATTTCCGGTTCCCGGGCGGCGTTCTCAATAATGGTGGTGCCGTCCGCCAGGGTGGCGGCGCTCATAATGGTTACCGTGGCGCCGACGCTGACCTTATCCATGACGATATGCGCGCCCCGTAGGCGACCGTCGACGGAGGCTTTGACATAACCCTCTTCCAGCTTGATGGTGGCGCCCAGCTGCTCAAGACCGCTAATATGCAAATCCACCGGCCGGGCGCCAATGGCGCAACCGCCGGGCAAAGAAACCTGGCCCTGGCCAAAGCGTGCCACCAACGGCCCCAGCGCCCATATTGACGCGCGCATGGTTTTCACCAGATCGTAAGGGGCGCAGAACACATTGACCGCACCGGCATCCACATGCACCGAACCGTTGCGTTCCACCTTCGCCCCGAGTTGGCTCAGCAGCTTCATGGTGGTGTCGATATCTTTTAATTTGGGGACGTTTTGTATTTCAACCGGCTTTTCCGCCAGCAAGGCGGCAAACAATATCGGCAACGCAGCATTTTTGGCGCCGGATATGGTCACTTCGCCGCTTAATCGGGTCGGACCCTGGACACGAAATTTATCCATTACTACTGCTCTCTATTTAACGGGTGTAATGCCGCCGGACGCCGCCGACAGCCTAAAAACCGTTCAGTTTACGATCGCGCTGCCATTCATCAGGCGTATAGGCTTTGATGGAGAGCGCATGTATCCGATTATCCGAAATATAGTCCGCCAACGGGGCATACACCGCCTGTTGCTTTTTGATCCGGCTCATACCGGCAAATTGCTCACTCACGACGATGACCTGGAAATGGCTGCCGTCGCCCGATACATGCGCCTCTTGCAGCGCCAGGGCGCTCATCAGAACTTCTTTGATTTCGTGGTTTTCCATAAGGGTCAAATCACTGTCATGGGTCGGGAAACAAGCCGCTATCTTAGATGAATACGCCGCCATCGGAAACAGGCATAACGATAATCCTTTTGCCTTTAAGCACGGCCGAACAAAAACGCCTTGGAGGACAGAGGGTTATTATCAGGGGAACGAAGCCGGCTTAGGCCGGCTTATCATCTATGAAGGGAAGAATATCTTGCAGCCTATAGAGGGTAATCAGCGTGCGCAGTTTTTCAGTGACGCCGGTTAATGCCAGCGCCCCGCCTTGTCTAGCCTGTGACGCGCATATATGCAGCATCATGGCCACCCCGGCGGAATCCACGCGATCCAGCCGGGAGACATCCAGAAAACAGATACCCGGCAAGAGGCTATCCCGCTGCGTCCAGAAGGAGAGCAGCGTGTCGCGATCCAGCTCACCCCGCAATCGCAGGGTGTCGCCCTCGGCTTGCCAGCTCAGGGACTCAGCCATTATTTTGCTTATCCAGCGTAATGGGATGAGCGGCGGCGGCCTGTAATTGCTGCGTCAGGCCGTCGATGCCTTTCTGGCGCAGGGTAGATGCCCACTCGTTTTGTTTAGTGGTAATCATGCTCACGCCTTCGGCGATCATATCGTACGCCTGCCAGTTGCCCGTTTGGCTGTTCTTGCGCCATTGGAAATCCAGCCGCACCGGCGGGCGGCCGCCCTGATCCAGGATGGTCACCCGAATGGCGATAATCGTGGCATCACCCAGGGGTTTTTCCGGCTCAACCTGGTAGGTCTGGTTGCGGTACATGGCCAGGGCCTGTCCGTAAGCCTGCTCCAGATAGCTCTGGAACGCCTTGAAATAGGCATCGCGCTGGGCAGGGGTCGCTTCGCGATAATAGGTACCCAACACCAGGGCGCCGGCATATTTTATCTGCACATAGGGCAGCAGCTCGTCCCGCACGATGGTGCGCAGATAGTCGGGATTCTGCCGGATCTGGCTTTGCTCGCTTTTCAGGCGGGTAAAGGTTTTTCCCGCCGCTTCATTCATCAGGGCATAGGGGTTGGTCTGGTCCACCGCCTGCGCCAAAGGCGCTATCACTACCAGCAGGGCTATCATTATCAAACGTTTAAACATAAGTCACTTCCTCTCAATGATTCGTCGCAGCCGGCGTATTGCCGCTGCCACTCGCGGGGGCCGGCGCGCTGTCCGTTCCGTTCGCAGGGTTCTTGGTGCTATCAGGCGTCGCCTTGCTGTCGCCACCGCTCTTGTACAGGAACTGGCCGATCAAATCTTCCAGCACCAGGGCTGACTTGGTGTCTTGGATGGTGCCGCCATCCTTGAGAATGGAGGTGCCCATATCGGGATCTTCGAAGCCGACATTCAGCGCCAGGTACTGTTCACCCAGCAGGCCCGAGGTCCGGATGGCCAGGGAGCTGGTATCCGGTATATGGTTATAGCTGGATTCGATATCCATCGTTACCTTGGGCGTATAGGTCTTGGGATCGAGGGTAATATCCGCCACCCGGCCGATCACCACGCCGCCCACTTTCACCGGCGAGCGTACCTTCAATCCGCCGATATTATCGAACGACGCGGAAATGCGATACGTGGCGGTATTTCCCACGGAGCGTATGTTCGCCACTTTCAGGCAGAGAAAGACGACGGCGCATAACGCGATAATCATGAACACGCCAACCCATACTTCGCTTTTTTTCGTTTGCATTAACTCACTTCCCAAACATCAGTGCTGTCAGCACGAAATCCAGTCCCAACACCGCCAGGGACGCATAAACCACGGTTCTGGTGGTTGCCCGGCTGATGCCTTCGGAGGTGGGAATCGCATCATAACCGTTGAACAACGCAATCCAGGTCACGGTAATGGCAAAAACCACGCTTTTAATCAGGCAATTCACCAAATCCTGATGCCAGTCCACCGCGCCCTGCATAGCGGACCAGAAATAGCCGCTGTCGATACCTTTCCAATCCACGCCCACCATCCCGCCGCCCCAGATACCCACCGCGACAAAAATCGCCGTCAGCAGCGGCATACTGATCACCCCGGCCCAAAACCGCGGAGCCACAATGCGACGCAGGGGATCCACCGCCATCATTTCAAGGCTGGATAATTGCTCGGTGGCTTTCATTAAACCAATCTCGGCGGTGAGCGCCGAACCGGCGCGGCCGGCGAACAGCAGGGCGGTGACCACCGGCCCCAGTTCGCGCAGCAGCGACAGCGCCACCATCATGCCCAGGCTGGCCTCGGCGCTGTAGGTGGTCAAGATGATATAACCTTGCAATCCCAACACCATGCCGATAAACAGCCCCGAAACGATAATAATCATCAGGGACTGCACCCCGACGCTATACAACTGTTTAACCAGTAGCGGCCACTGTTGGCGGAAATCGGGTTTCCCCACCAAGGCGTTAAACAACATCAGGCCGGCCCGCCCGAAGGCAAGGCAGACGTTGATGCCCCTGCGTCCAAAGGACGCTAATGCTTGTGTTAACATGGCTCGGTCAACTCCCTGAACCTAATAGCTGCGTTTTATAATCCGTGGCGGGATAATTGAAGGGAACCGGTCCGTCGGCTATGCCGTCCAGAAATTGGCGTACACGGGGATCGCCATTGGCGCGCAGCTGCTCCGGCGTCCCTTCCGCCACAACGTGCTGTTCGGCCACGATATAGGCATAGTCGGCAATACTCAGCACCTCCGGCACGTCGTGGGACACCACAATGCAGGTGACCCCCAGCGCGTGATTCAATTCATCAATGAGCTTCACCAGGACCCCCATGGTAATGGGATCCTGTCCGACAAAGGGCTCGTCGAACATGATGAGCTCCGGATCGAGGGCAATGGCCCGCGCCAGCGCCGCCCGGCGTGCCATACCGCCGGAAAGCTCCGACGGCATCAGGGATGCCGCGCCGCGCAGCCCCACCGCCTCCAGCTTCATCATTACCGTGGTACGCAATACCGGCTCCGGCAAGCGGGTATGTTGCCGCAGGGGGAACGCCACATTCTCGAACACGTTGATATCGGTAAACAGCGCGCCGGACTGAAATAACATGCTGATTTTCTTGCGCACATCATACAGCCGGCGCCGCGACAGGGCGGGGATATTATCACCGTCGAACCAGATCTCGCCGCTGTCGGGGGCCAGTTGCCCGCCTATCAGACGCAGCAGGGTGGTTTTGCCGATGCCCGAGGGCCCCATGATGGCAGTGATTTTCCCTCTGGGCACATGCAGGGTAATGTTATCGAAAATCGGCCGGTTACCACGGCGGAAACTTAATCCGCGGATGTCGACCAGAGGTGCCGTTTGATTCATATTATTTCACTGCCCATACGTTCTCTTTGAATGCCCCAGCCTACGATAATAAATCAATGGCGCCGAATCATCGAACTTTTACAAAAACTTACCTACCCGGCGTTAAGATTGAATAGACAACCCGATTTTACTTTTAGTTTGATGACAGTCAAAATTATACAACGCCACAGATGAGGTGTGCTTATTTATCCCGCCGCGGGGGAACAGCCCGCCGAGAGGCCAGGATTATAGCCAGATCAAGGATTTTACATGTTTTTGACCACGTCATTACTCGTTATCGGTTTTATTCTACTGGTTTATGGCGCGGATAGATTGGTTTACAGTGCTGCCGTCCTTGGCCGCTCGTTGGGAATCGCGCCTTGGCTTATCGGATGCACCGTCGTGTCGTTCGGTACCTCCCTGCCGGAACTGATGATTTCCGTTACCGCCGCCCTGAACCATGAAAACGATTTGGCGGTGGGAAATATCATCGGCTCCAACATCACCAATATCCTGCTTATCATTGGCGGAGCGGCGCTTTTCAGACCGATAACGTTCCACTCGGATATCCTGCGGCGAGAGTTGCCGTTGCTGATGATTGCCACGGCATTGTGCGGCATGTTGCTGGCGGATAACATCCTGAGCCGCCGGGATGGTATGATACTGTTGTTGGCGGCCGCGGGGTATATTGCCGCCGTGGTGAAAATGTCCCGGCCGGCGGTACGTTCCCGGGACGACAGCCTGACCCGCCAGCAGCTGGCGGAACTGCCGCGGGGCGGCGGCAACACTGTAGCGGTGCTATGGCTGGCGCTGGCATTTCTCATCATGCCCGTCTCGGCGCATATGATTATTGATAACGCAGGCGTACTGGCGCGACAGCTGGGGGTGGGGGAACTGGTCATCGGACTGACGGTGGTGGCCGTCGGCACCAGCCTGCCGGAGCTGGTGACGGTGATTGCCGGTGCGCTGAAAGGCGAGGACGATATTGCCCTGGGAAATCTCATCGGTTCCAATATCGTCAATAGCCTTATGGTGCTCTGCGTCCCCGCCCTGCTTTCTCCGGGTCCGTTCAATCCGCTGACGATTCGGCGGGATTATTGGGCCATGCTGGCGGCAAGCGTGGTGTTAACGGCGTTCTGTTTGCGAAAACGCCGCAGGATCAATTCACAGATGGGCGGTCTCTTGTTATGTGGTTTCGCCGCCTATCTTACGGTGCTGTTTATTTAGCCCGGATACACCGCCGGGCCATCAGGATGAATTTATGTCACATTTGTCATTAGCGCCGGATTTTGATTTCCCGGCAGCCGGTAAACAGGTTCTCGCCGTAGAGCGGGCCGGTTTGGCGCAACTGGATCAGTATATCAACGACGATTTTCGCCGCGCCTGCGAAAAAATATTTTTTTGCAGCGGAAAGGTCGTGGTCATGGGCATGGGTAAATCCGGCCATATCGGCCGCAAGATGGCGGCGACCTTCGCCAGCACCGGCACGCCGGCTTTTTTTGTCCATCCCGGCGAAGCCAGCCACGGCGATTTGGGCATGGTTTCAGCCCAGGACATCGTCATTGCGCTGTCGAACTCCGGCGAATCCAATGAAATCCTGGCGCTGATTCCGGTACTCAAACGTTTAAGCATTCCACTGATCTGCATGACCGGCAAGCCGGAAAGCGCCATGGGCAAAGCAGCGGATATCCATATTTGCGTCCATGTTCCCCAGGAGGCCTGCCCGCTCGGCCTGGCGCCCACCACCAGCACCACCGCCGCCCTGGTCATGGGCGACGCCATGGCGGTGGCGCTGCTGCAGGCTCGCGGCTTCACCTCCGAGGATTTCGCGCTTTCCCATCCCGGCGGCGCGCTGGGCCGCAAATTACTGCTGCGCGTGGCGGATATCATGCACAGCGGCGACGAAATCCCCGTCACTGCCCACGACGCATCCCTGCGGGACGCCCTGCTGGAAATCACCCGTAAAAATCTCGGCATGACGGTTATCTGCGATGATAACCGGAACATTGAGGGAATTTTTACCGACGGCGATTTGCGGCGGGTTTTCGATATGGGAGTGGATCTCAATAAGGCGCGCATCGCTGACCTGATGACGGCGGGCGGCATCCGCGTCACCCCTAATACCCTGGCGGTGGAGGCGCTGAATCTTATGCAATCGCGGCATATCACCTCGGTGCTGGTAGCGGAACAAAACCGGCTGCTGGGCGTAGTGCATATGCATGATATGCTACGCGCCGGCGTCATTTAACAAGGAACAGCGCCATGCATGATACCTCACGTATTGATACGTGCTACGGACCGGTGGAAGAATCTGTTTTACGGCGTGCCCGGGAGATTCGGCTGCTGATTTGCGACGTCGACGGCGTTTTGTCCGACGGCCTGATTTACCAGGGTAACCAGGGCGAGGAACTGAAAGCATTCAACGTGCGCGACGGCTACGGCATCCGATGCTTGCTGACATCCGGCATCGAGGTCGCTATTATTACCGGCCGCTCCGCCAAATTGGTGGAGGATCGTTGTAAAACGCTGGGAATAACCCATCTTTATCAAGGTCAATCGGATAAGCTTTTGGCCTTTGAAGCCCTGTTGGTTAAACTTTCCTTAACCGCGGCGCAGGTGGCTTACGTCGGCGATGATCTTATCGATTGGCCGGTGATGGCGCGGGCTGGTTTGGGTATTGCCGTAGCGGATGCCCATCCGCTGTTATTGCCGAAGGCCGACTACGTGACGCATATTGCCGGCGGTCGCGGCGCGGTACGTGAAGTCTGTGATGTGTTGCTGCTGGCGCAAGGGAAGCTTGAGGATGCCAAAGGGCAGTCGGTATGAGTAAGACTAAATATTGGGTAACCCTGTTGCTGATCGTCGTGGCATTGGTGCTCATCGGCTGGAACCTGGCAGATAACGACAACTCGCTGGCGCCGGTGGCGACGGATACCAATGAGCCGAACTACCAGAGCGAACATACCCTCACCATGGTATATAACCCCTTGGGGAGCCTGAACTACCGGCTGATATCGGATCACGTAAAACAATATGCCGTTGAACAGATCACATGGTTTACCCGACCGGTGGCGACGATGTACGATGAAAATAAGGTTGCAACCTGGACAGTCAAAGCCGATCGGGCCAAGCTGACCGGTGATAAAATGCTTTATTTATACGGCCATGTTCAGGTGGACAGCCTGACCGACACCTCTCAGTTGCAGCACATCAGAACCGATAACGCGGTAGTGAATCTGGTTACGCAGGATGTGTCTTCTGATGACGTGGTCACCTTATATGGCGTCGGCTTTAACTCTGTAGGCACAAAGATGCGCGGAAATCTGCGAAGCAAGACTGCCCAGTTGATTGAAAAGGTTAAGACCTCTTATGAAATTCAGACCCAGCAGCAAAATCCATAATATTATCGCGGCCGGCGCACTGTTATTACTCAGTGCCAAAGCCATGGCGCTGACCGGCGATACCGACCAGCCGATCAATGTCGATTCCGCGCAGCAGGCGGTGGATATGCTCACCAATACCGTGACGCTTACCGGCACGGTAGTGGTTAAACAAGGCTCTATCGATATCCGGGCGGACAAAGTCGTCATCACCCGTCCCAACGGCGTTCAGGGCCAGGAAGTGGTGGAAGGCTACGGTAATCCCGTCACCTTCTACCAGATGCAGGACAGCGGTAAACCGGTGAAGGGCCATGCGCAGAAGGTGCGTTACGAATTGGCCAACGACTATGTCATTCTCACCGGCAATGCTTACATCGAACAAGTGGACAGCAATGTCAAAGGCGATCGCATTACCTATCTGGTGAAAAAGCAGCAGATGGAAGCCTTCAGCGACAAAGGCAAACGGGTGAATACCGTGCTGGTGCCTGCCCAGTTGCAGAATAAAAATCCGGCCGCGCCGGGCGCGCCCGCTGCTAAAGCCGCACCGGCCAAGAAGGCCGCACCGGCGGTTAAACCCGTCGCTAATTAACAAGAGTAACAGCTCCTATGGCAACATTAATCGCGGAAAATCTGGCTAAAGCGTACAAAGGCCGCCACGTGGTGGAAAACGTCAGCCTTAAGGTCAGTTCAGGCGAGATTGTCGGATTGCTGGGACCCAACGGCGCGGGCAAAACCACCGTGTTTTATATGGTGGTGGGCATCATCCAGCGCGACGCCGGCCGCATCATCATCGACGATGAAGATATCAGTATCCTGCCGCTGCATACCCGCGCCCGCCGGGGTATCGGCTATCTGCCGCAGGAAGCCTCCATTTTCCGCCGCCTCAGCGTCTATGATAATCTGATGGCGGTGCTGCAAATCAGGAATGATCTGAGCGGCGCCCAGCGCGATGACCGGGCCAACGCCCTGATGGAGGAGTTCCATATCGCCCACCTGCGCGATCATATGGGGCAATCTCTCTCCGGCGGCGAACGGCGCCGGGTGGAAATTGCCCGCGCCCTGGCCGCCAACCCCAAATTCATTTTGCTTGATGAACCTTTTGCCGGGGTGGATCCGATTTCCGTTATCGATATAAAAAAAATCATCGAGCATTTGCGCGACAGCGGGCTCGGTGTGTTGATTACCGATCATAATGTGCGCGAGACGCTGGACGTGTGCGAGCGCGCTTATATTGTCAGCCAGGGTAAACTTATCGCAAACGGTTCCCCGGCTGAAATACTCCAGGACGAGCAGGTGAAACGTGTTTATCTGGGCGAAGAGTTCCGCCTCTGATAAGGTGTCCTGAAGAATGAAGGGCCAAGAGGTTAATTAACGCATCATATGAAGCAAGGTTTGCAACTCAGGTTTAGTCAGCAGCTGGCCATGACTCCGCAGTTACAGCAGGCGATACGTCTGTTGCAATTGTCCACGCTTGAACTCCAGCAGGAAATTCAGACTGCGCTGGAAAGCAATCCTTTACTCGAACAATCGGACGTTCATGAAGAAATAGATACACCAACCGAAGCTCCCGCCAGTGAATCCCTCGATACCCGCGAGGCGATGGAACAAAAGGATATGCCGGAAGAACTGCCGTTGGACGCCACCTGGGACGAGATGTATTCCGCGGGCACCCCTTCAGGCACCGGCACGGATTATCGCGACGAAGAGCTGCCGATTTATCAGGGCGAGACCATTCAGACGCTGCAGGATTACCTGATGTGGCAAGTGGAGCTGACGCCTTTTTCCGATACCGATACCGCCATCGCCACCTCCATCGTGGATGCGGTGGATGAAACCGGTTATCTCACCGTGCCGTTGGAAGATATACTGGAAAGCATCGGCGACGACAGCGTGTCCATGGATGAAGTGGAAGCGGTGCTGAAACGAGTCCAGCGATTTGATCCGGTGGGAGTGGCGGCGCGGGATTTACGGGATTGCCTGTTAATCCAGCTCTCGCAGCTGTCGAAGGATTTTCCCTATCTGGCGGAAGCTCGGCTGATTGTCACCGACTACCTGGATTTGTTGGCCAGCCACGATTTCCGCACCCTGCTAAGGTCAACCAGACTGAAAGAAGAGGTGCTGAAATCGGCGATGGCGCTGATTCAATCCCTGGATCCCCGCCCAGGCCAATCCATCAATACCACCGAATCGCAATATGTGATACCCGATGTCCTGGTGCGCAAGGTGCATAACCGCTGGACAGTGGAGCTTAATACCGACAGCATCCCCAACCTTAAAATCAATCAGCAATACGCGGCTCTGGGCAATACCACCCGAAACGATTCGGACGGGCAGTTTATCCGCAGCCATCTACAAGAAGCCCGCTGGTTGATTAAAAGTCTTGAAAGCCGTAATGATACGCTGTTGAAAGTCACCCGCTGCATTGTGGAACAGCAGCAGGCGTTTTTCGAACAGGGGGAAGAATTTATGCGTCCCATGGTGCTGGCGGATATCGCCCAGGCGGTGGATATGCATGAATCAACCATATCTCGCGTCACCACGCAAAAATATCTGCACAGCCCGCGCGGTATTTACGAACTTAAATATTTTTTCTCCAGTCACGTCAATACCGAAGGCGGCGGCGAAGCCTCCTCCACGGCCATTCGCGCACTGGTGAGAAAACTGATCGCCGCGGAAAACCCGGCGAAGCCGCTCAGCGATAGCAAGCTGACCACCCTGCTTTCCGATCAGGGTATTATGGTAGCGCGGCGTACCGTAGCAAAATATCGAGAGTCTTTATCCATCCCGCCGTCGAATCAGCGTAAACAATTGGTTTGACCTCTATAGAGAAGGAAGACACTATGCAGCTGAATATTACCGGACAACGTATTGATATCACCGATGCCCTACGCGATTTCGTTACTGCGAAATTTTCCAAGCTTGAACAATACTTCGACCGGATCAATCAGGTATATATTGTTCTTAAAGTCGAAAAGGTGCAGAAGATCGCTGAAGCGACAATACATGTCAACGGTGGCGAGCTGCACGCGACCTCGGAAGCGGACGATATGTATGCCGCTGTCGATCTGCTGATGGATAAGCTCGCGCGTCAGCTTAATAAACATAAAGATAAATTGAAACAGTTTTAATTCACTGTAGCCATTATCGCTACCTAACCTCGCATCGGCTCGTAGTGTAGAGAATATACCCAAAAGATTTCGGGTTGCAGGAAGGCGGCAAGAGAGTGAACCCCGATGAGCTTACTTCGGTAAGTGATTCGGGTGAATGAACGTAGCCAACACACCTGCGACTCGAAAGATGAAGGGTATAACGGGCCGATGGGTCTTAAAGGTAAATCAGCGCCTAAGTGAAACGAAATGACTAACGACACAGCAATGCAAATCAATACGGTGTTAAGCCTTGAATGCACCCGCGGCTCCATCCAGTGCCAGAGCAAGAAACGCGCGCTGGAAATTATCAGCGAACTGGCGGCCAAACAGCTGAACCTGGCGCCTCAAGTGGTGTTTGACGCCGTATTAACCCGTGAACGTATGGGCAGCACCGGTATCGGTAATGGAATCGCGATCCCTCACGGCAAACTGGAAGAGGACACGCTGCGGGCGGTAGGCGTATTCATCCGCCTGGAACAGCCCATCGCCTTCGATGCCATTGATAATCAACCGGTGGATTTGCTGTTTGCCTTGCTGGTGCCGGCGGAACAATGCAAAACGCACTTGCACACCCTATCGTTGGTAGCCAAGCGCTTGGCCGATAAAACGGTCTGCCGAAGGCTGCGCGCCGCACAAAGCGACGAAGAACTTTATGAAATTATGACGGAAGCAGAAGCCGGGTCTTAACACGCAGTATCCTTAGCTTACCGACCCGCGGGGTTTGATTGGCGAAAATGCGGAAATAGCGATCTCTTCGCCAATGCGTCGATGTTAATGCCAGAGGGGAGTCGTCATGGTGCTGATGATTGTCAGCGGTCGATCCGGTTCAGGGAAGTCAGTAGCGCTTCGCGCGCTGGAAGATATGGGGTTTTATTGCGTCGATAATCTGCCGGTGGTATTGCTGCCGCAGTTGGCAGCTACCCTGGCGGATCGCAATATCTCCGCCGCGGTGAGTATTGATGTGCGTAACATGCCCGAAACGCCGGAAATTTTCGAGCATGCGATGGATAACCTGCCGCAGAGCTTTTCGCCGCAGCTGCTGTTTCTCGACGCCGAGCGCAGCACCTTGATCCGCCGTTACAGCGATACCCGGCGCCTGCACCCGCTATCGAGCAAAAACCTGTCGCTGGAAAGCGCCATCGATCAGGAGAACGAACTGCTGGAACCGTTGCGCTCCAGAGCCGATTTGATTATCGACACCTCGGAAATGTCGGTGCATGAACTGGCGGAGATGCTCCGGACCCGGCTGCTGGGCAAACGCGAGCGTGAATTAACCATGGTGTTTGAATCCTTCGGTTACAAACACGGCCTGCCCATCGATGCGGACTACGTATTTGACGTGCGTTTCCTGCCCAACCCGCACTGGGATCCGAAACTCCGGCCGATGACCGGTCTGGATAAGCCGGTGGCTGCGTTTCTCGACCGGCATACCGAAGTGCATAATTTCATCTATCAAACCCGAAGTTATCTTGAACTGTGGCTGCCGATGCTGGAAACCAACAACCGCAGCTATTTAACGGTGGCCATTGGTTGTACCGGCGGCAAACACCGTTCAGTGTACGTCGCGGAACAACTGGCGGATTATTTCCGCTCACGCGGCAAGAATGTTCAATCCAGACACCGAACCCTGGAAAAACGCTCATGACAGTCAAGCAAACGGTGGAAATCAAGAATCGTCTCGGCATGCATGCCCGGCCGGCCATGAAATTATTTGATCTGGTGCAAAGCTTCGACGCCGAGGTGCTGCTGCGCAACGACTTCGGCACCGAAGCGGAAGCCAGCAGCGTTATCGCCTTGCTGATGCTGGATTCCGCCAAAGGCGGGCTGATTGAGATAGAAGCCACCGGCCCCGATGAGGAACAGGCCCTGGCGGCCATTATCGAACTCTTTAACGCCGGTTTTAACGAAGACTGATCAAGCCCGGCTCAAGCTATCGATGGCCACCGCCTTGAAGCCGGCGAAATCGCGGCACTCCCGCAGCCTGGGCATGGCGCGTGCGCGGACAAAATTCACGAACAGCTCGTAAATCGCCATCGCCTCTTCATAATCGGTCTTATTGATCGCCAGCAAAAAAATCACATAGGCGGTTTCGCCATCGCCCCATGGGATACCCTGAGGCGCCAATATGGTGTAAATCACCGTTTTTTTCGCCAGCAAACCCAGCGAATGGGGCAATGCGATACCGTCCCCCAGCAGCGTGCTGACAATGGCTTCACGCTCAACCACCGACGGATAAAAATCTTTACCCACCAGCCCCTCGCGTTTCAGTTGCCCGCACACACGCTTAAACAGATCCTGCTGATCCATGGGTTTTTCGACGATCATAAAATACTGTTCATGGAAAAACTTTTCCAGCATATAGGGCCGGGTGCGATCCACCAGCACCAATTTGCCCAATTGCTCAAGCTGATAATCACTGGGAAACGGCGCCAACACCATTACCGGCTTGTCCTTTTCCTCAAGCCTAACGGTGGAAATCACAAAATCTTCTTCCAGAACCGGCAATTTCTCATATTCCCGTAACGAAATGACCCGGGTCACGCTGATTTGCGGGTATTTGCGGCTCAGCAACGCCTGAATCATGCGTACCGTAGAGTTACCGCTATCGCACACCAGCACCACCTGGGGATGGCGCTGATAACCGATATCATAATGGCGCTCCAGACCCACCCCGATATGCAGCACCAAAAAGCCGATTTCATTTTCACTTATCACATAAGGGGTATATTTGCCCCAGCTGGTCACCGCCGCCAGCGTGACGTCATAGGCCATGGGATAATGCTGTTTGATATTGGCCAACAGCGGATTGGGAATAGTAATCTGGTATTTCACCCGGGTAATCATGGTCTTGATATGAGTGAGCAGATCGGTGCATAACTGCTTATCGCCCCGTAAATCGTAGTTATAATGAGTATTGATATAGGACAGGATATAATCCACCAGCGACTCGTCGTCATCGGCGTTAATATCGGTGGGCAGGATATTCTGTATCCGCCGCGCGGCGATATTCACCCGCAGATAAGCCTCTTCCGCCGCCGGGATCTCTTTGCCCACCAGCGATTTCAGCTCCGCCATCAGCCGCACGGATATCTGCTTTACCGCCGGATCGCCCTCTTCCGCCTCGAACTCGGTCAAGGGAAAACCGCCGGCGATACGTTTGATGGCCACCCCACAATAAAAATTCAGAAAACGCTCGCTTTCATCGGTCAGGCGAATGGATGATTGCGCCAGTAACTGATGCATGGAACGGGTAAGCTGTTCATAAGTTTCAGGACCCAGACTCTCGGTTTTCAGCAGCGGATGGGTATGATCCCGCGCGTCGAGCTGAAACAACAAATCGGTCAAACAGGCCCGAATAGACAGCTCGGTACCGAACAGCTTCATGCCGTAACGCGGTTTGGTTTCAATATTCAGATTATGGCGCGCCAGATGCTCCCTCACCTCGGCCATGTCATTTTGCAGCGTCCCGCGGCTGACAAACCATTCATCCGCCAGATCTTCAAGTTTTAACGAGAACGCCGAGGTTAAAAAGCGGATTAACAGATATTCCACCCGCTCGGCGGCGGTGCGCGGCGTCGGGTTGACGCGCCGGCTCGCGGTTTGTTGCAAGGTGGAGAATAGCGAAGGATCGTCCACTTTTAATTGATAGCCGCTGCCGCGGTTATAGACAAAGGCGGCGCCGTACTGCGCGATAATTTCATTCAGGGCGATAATATCCGCCCGCACGGTACGTGTTGAGACTGCCAGGCGTTTTGCCAGCTCGTCCTGCGGCAGCGTTTCAAGCTGCAACGCGTCAAACAAGTGGGCCAATCGTTGATAGGGAAATCTCACCATTATCTTTCCAATTCATTAGTGCCGGAAAACCGCGCTTTCACGCCGGCCAGGGACGGCATCCTGTCATCCCGGGCCGGTGTTATTGCAAACGCCGTCAGCCCGGCGAACCTCTTTTTGGGATTACTCTTTTCGAAGAACACTCTTTTCAAGGAACAAGAACCATCTGCGACGGGCTGCCCACCGGTACATAATCGTCAACAAACGCCAGCTTACCGCTGCCGGCGGCAATCCGGAACCGGGTGATGTTATCGCTTCGTTGATTCATAGCAAAAATATATTTACCGTCCGGCGACATCGTCAGTGTGCGCGGGTAATCACCGCGCGTCCAGGTCTCCCCGCCCCAGGTCATGACGCCTTCGCCGGTGACGTTGATTTGCGATATGCTGTTGTGCAGGCGATTGGCGACATAGAGGCGGCGACCGTCTTGACTCAATACGATGCCGGCGGCGAAATTGGTGCCTTTGAAATTCGCCGGCAGCGAAGAGAGGCTGTGGAGCTGCGTCAGGGTTCCCTTCTCCTTGTCGAAGCGGTAGCTGGTGAGCACCGAGGCCTCTTCATTTATCAGAAACACCACTTTACCGTTGGGGTGGAATACAAAGTGACGCGGGCCGGCGCCGGCCGACGAGGCGTTGATAAAGGGCGGATCGTTGGCCTCCAACGCCCCGGTGGCATCGTTCAGTTTCCATTGATAAATCCGATCCAGCCCCAAATCGGTGGAGAACACGTATTTTCCGCTGGGATCGGCGGCGATCATATGGGCATGAGGACCATTATGATCGCTGATGGCAAAACTGCCTTCGGTCGCCGCCGCCGGTTTACCCGCCCCGGCCGGACCCGAGTCCTGCCGGCTGGCGCCGGCTTCACCGAGTTTGCCGTCGGAGTCGATGGGGAAGGTCGCCACCAGGCCGCTGATATAATTCGCCACCAACAGGTGGTCGCCCTTCGGCGTCAGCGAAAGAAAAACCGGGCCGGCGCCTTGGGAATCCACCTGATTGATAAGGTTCAGGCTGCCGTCCCTGGGATCGATATGGTAAGCCGCCACCGCGCCGTGCTTGCCGCCGTTGTAATTATCGATCTCATTGCCGATAAACAGCGTTTTGCCGTCGCGGGCCGCCACCATTTGCGCCTGATTCGGCAGTTGGCTCACCAGCGTCCGCTGGGTAAGCGCCCCGGTTTTGCCATTAAAATCAAACCGGTAAACCCCCTCGCCATTCGGATTATAGGTGCCGACGTAAGCATAACGGGCGGCCGGGGCCTTTTGAGCGGCATACAGCGGCGTGGCGGATACCGCCAGCATCGCGGCGGTTAAACCGGTAATCAGAAACCCGATGGTATTTTTCATATTTTTCCTTACACCTCACGATTGGTTCAGCCCAACAGCTTTTTCACCATCGCCAACAGAGCCTTGACGTCCGCCGGACGAGTCCGCCCGCTGTCGTTGTCGATAATCGAGCTGTAGATATGGGGGATAATTTTGCTGACGCCGGCTTCCAAAGCGATATTTAAAATCGGCTCAAAATTTTCCAAATCAATGCCGCCGGTGGGTTCCAGGGCGAAATCATGTTGGGCACAGGCCCGGGCCACCGCCGCAAACTCTTCCCGGGTTTTTAATCCACCCATTGGGAAATACTTCACCGAACTGCCGCCCATGTCCTTTAACAGCGCGATGGCGGTTTCAATCGGGACCACGGCGTCGGGCGCCGCCGAGCTGAGCGGCCCGGTGGAAATCTTCACCCAGCCCGCTTTGCCGGTGGGGGAGACCAAACCGTTCACCACGCTCTCTCCCTGCCCCAGCAAGGCGCGGCTGGCGCCGACGCCGGTAAAGACCTGGTTCACATGCTGTGGCTGGATCTGCTGGGAAATCAGGCTGACCATCAGCGACTGACGCGGGTCCCCCGCCCCCAGTCCCACCGACAACGCATTATCAATCAGCGCGGCATAGTCCCGCATATCCGCCACGGCGGACGGCACATCGGCATAATTTTTCGACAGCACGCCCACCAGGACATGGCCCTCGGCGGCGGCGTAGATGGCGCGGGCGTTATCTTTGGAACCCGCCAGCACGTTCAGACACACGCGGTCCAGGTAATAATTTGGCGTCAGCTTCATGCCGCCCCTCCTTTGAACAGATTTTTGATACAGGCGGCAATGGTCTCCAGCTGCGGCGGCGTAACGCTGCGCACGTCCACTTCGACCTTGCCTTCATTGGCGCGATAGCCCCGGAAGTAAATGGCGATGTCGCCGTTCTTGAGGTCATCCACAATCTTCTCGGTTTTCCAGCCGAGCCTGGCTTCGTCGAATGCGATTTCCGTGCGGGCGATATCACGCCCCGCGCTGTCCCACACCACCCGTGCCGATACGCCGTCCAACGCGTTCAGACTGTTGATAAACGGCGTCATTTTGTCCATCATCTGCTGCCCGGTGGTTTTCGGTAGGGTGATATAACGCTCTATCGCCTGGGTCAGGCCGAGGATGCCTTCCTTGCCCACTTTCATGGCGCGGCCGATACCGTTGGACTGCAGCTTCACCCACTCCACGAACTGTTTTTTACCCAGCACCAAGCCGCTGGTGGGGCCTTCAATGGCTTTTGCGCCGCTGTAAATCACCAGGTCCGCCCCCAGTTGGTAATAGACCGTCAGATCTTCTTCGGCGGCGGCGTCAACAATGAGGGGCACATGATGTTCACGGGCGACGGCAGCGGCCTGTGCCACCGACAGCATGCTTTTTTGCACCGAATGGTGGGATTTTATGTAAAGAATGGCGGCGGTTTTTGGCGTGATACAGGCCGCCAGCTGGGCGGCGGAGCATTCGTTGGCATAGCCGGCCTCCACGACACGACCGCCCCCCAGCGTCACCATGGTGGCGACCGGCGCGCCGAAATTCACGTTGTGGCCTTTGGGCAACAGGATGTCCCGAGCCACGTCGGAATCCGAACCGTGCAGATTTTCCAGCAGCCAGGCATCGTCTTTGACAATCACCGCGGCGACGGATTGGGCAATGCCGGCGGAGGCGCAGGAAACCACCACCGCGCTTTCCACCTTCAGCAAGCCGGCAATATAGGCGCCGGTTTTATTGACCAAATCCTTCATTTCGAAAAAGTGGTTCAAACCGTAATTCACCACTTCCGCCACGTCCGCGGCCGGGGTCGACACCCCCAATATCGTCATGCGTCCGGAGGCGTTTATCACCTGCTTGAGCTGATATTTTTCATAAATTGAAGACATGCTTTGATTTCCCTTCATCGGTTAACAAGACTTTACCCGCCACCACGGCCGCCAGCGGCACCAGATGACGTTCTCCGGTCACGGAAAGGCCTTCGGAATCAACCAAGACCTGCGCTCCGGTACGGATGTCAAACAAGGTCAAATCCGCATCGGCGCCGGCGGCCAGATGTCCTTTGGACGGTAAACGCACCACTTCGGCGGCGTGGCCGGTGACGCAATCGATGACCTCATTAAGCGTCATACCCAGGGTAAAGAATTTCGACATTACCGCAGCCAGGCCATGTACCGGGCCGTCGATGCGGTTTCGGCAATAAATATCGGAGCTGATGGTGTGCGGCAAAATGCCTTGTTTGATAGCCTGTTCGGCGACGGCGAAACTGAAGCTTGCGCTGCCGTGGCCGACATCAAGGCGCACGCCGCGCCCCAGCGCGCGTTTTATGGAAGCGCGCAGTTCGCCTTTCAACGATAAAATCCGGTTCGGCTTGCCGTTAAAACAATGGGTGATAATGTCGCCGGAGGTCAGCAAATCGGCAATCTCATCAAGGCTCGGCGGGTTATTGCCAATGTGCACCATCAGCGGCAACGCGGGGTTTTCCCGTTGAATCTCCTTGGCGCGCACCAGGGGTTTGATGCCGTTGCCGCCCACCACGCTGCTGCTCATGCGCGCTTTGAGACCGATAATAAAATCGGGATGGTTTTGCAGCGCTTCGCGGACGGCAACCGGATCGATTCGGGCCATGTCCGACAGTTCATCCTGTGTGACGATGCCGGTGCGGGCAATATTTAAAAACGCGTACACCTGGGTCTCGGCCTCGCGGGTGAGCCGGTAGAAATCGTCCACGTCATCGGCCCCGGTGCTGCCGGCGTCAATCACCGTGGTGACCCCGCCGGCGACCCCCACCAAATCCGGCTCGTCGTGATACACCGGCGACTTGGCATAACAATGGACATGTGCATCAATCCAGCCGGCGCTGACGAAAATCGCTCCCTGCAGATCGAGGGTTTGCGCGGTGGCGGCATGGTCGTTCACCGTCCCGACAATCGCTATCTTGCCGTTGCGGACGGCAATATCCGTCAGGCTGCCGTCAAGGTTTTTTGCCCGTCTCACGATCAGATCATACATTTGCCATTCTCCGTATAACGCACGTGCAATACGTGGTAATAGACGCCACTCCGAATGTTCCGGGCGGCGGGCGATTGTGCTCTTGTATAACCCTGAGTCCGTTTCGGTTTCCCAGGGGAAGGTTTACAGCGCGATGGGTAAGATTGCGCCGAGGATCATCGCCCCCAGGATAGCGCCGCCGGTTATGGGCTTGTTCCAGAGATAAAACAGCAGCGCGCCCAGCAGCGAGCCCAAACCGATGGGGATCGACGCCGTGATGGCGGACAGGATAATCAGCGGGCCGAGAAAACGGCCCGAGGCGTTACCCGCGCCCATCATGACATCCGCCCCGTAGGTGGAATTGCTCTGGTTGATGGTGAACTTCCGCGCCAGGACAATCAGGCAGCCGATAATCACCCCCAGCACCAGGCCGGTAGCCAGCGCCGCGGCAAAATTTTGCAGCGGGTATTTGATGCCGGCCCCCAGCAACAGCGCCGGCACTCCCAGTCCCACGCCGGTCTGCAGTGCGCCGCCGATATCCAGGATCCCCACCAGCGAACCTTCAATAATGCGGGCAAACAGAAAGCTGGCGCCAAAGGCCGCTACCGCGCCGTACACCCCGGTATCTATGCCGGTGCGCAGCATGGAGACAAACGCCACTTCATTAAACGCCCCGATGCCGTAGAGATAATACATGTGGGTACCGGCGAAAATGCCGGCGGACAGCACCCCGACAAAGATCGGGAAAGACCAGTCGGCATACCAAAAACCGCGTTTTTCTTGTTCCATTTTCAGGATCCCCTCGAGGTTATTTACCGCTCAGCTGGTTATGTATAGCGTCCAGCCAGCCGGGGACGCCCAGGCTGAAAGACTGCAACATTTTCATATCGAAACCGCGGAAAAAGCCGCTCAGGACAAACAGCGCAACGATAGCCGTCATCATGATGCCGGTAATCTTGTTCCAGCCGCCCTCTTCCACTCCTTTGCCGATCAGAATCCCCAGTACCAGTCCGGGCACGGCGTTGCCCATAATCAGCTGAGCCAAGCCGCCGAAAATTGTCGCCCAAAAACCCGAACGTTTGCCGGCATCGATGGCCGCCAGCCAGAAGATAACCGGCATCACGGTATTCACCAGGATATTGGCGGCGGGGACCAGCACCTTCACCGCCGTCACTTGCAGCGCTGCCGGAACGGCGGAGGCGGTGGAATTGAGGAACGCTACCACCAGCATGCCGATGATGCTGCAGGCAATGGCCATACGCCGCGGGTCGTGCATGGTTTCGTCGAGCCGGCGATTTTTTATCATCAGCACCGCCGCACCCCAATGGGGAATAATGCGATGGTCCACGTCCTGGGTAAAAGAACCGGCGGCCACCGATGACGCCCAGGCGTTAAAGAAAAATCCCAGGCCGAAGGAAAAATGGGACGCGGGATCCCCTTCGCAGGAATTCAACTCTCCCAAGGTACGAAACGCCCCCATCCCCTGAATGGTGGGAGCATGGAACATGCGGGCCGCTCCGGCGCCCACGCCGAACCCCACCAGCCCGCCGATAATAAGTGACTTGATTAAAATGATGAGAAACATCGGATTATCCTTTTGTATTAACCCACCTGATTAACGCTGAGAAAAAGGGATTTTTTCGGGATCGATCATGATGATGCTGACCGTAATATCCAACACCACGCTGTAGCTCCTCTTTTCACGGGGCAGAAAGAAAAAAAGAAATTTCTCCACCGTTCGAGTTTCTTCCGCGCTCACCACATCCACCTGCATCGGTTCGATACGCAGCAAAACATTCCCGGTGGATTTCATTACCGACGGCTGAACCTGGCTCAACGCGGCGGCCAGCGCACCGTTTTTGGTTTCGCTTTTACCCGCCACCCTGACTTTAATGACCGACTGCTCTTTCATCAGGCGGTGCCGTATTTTTTAAGCCAGGTTTCAACCAGTTTTCGCCCCAATTCTTCTTTATCCATAAAACCAAAACCCAGCACTTTGCACCCTTCCTGAATAGCCGTGACGCCCTCTTCAATGGACCGCATGCCGTATTTCGCTTTATAACCGTATTTATTCTGCGCGGTAATGGCGCCGGCGCCGCCGCTGCCGCAAAAAGAGATACCGAAATCCGCCTGTTCTTTTTGCATCACATCGCCCAGCTTCATATCCGCGGCCATGCCGGGCACGACAATCGCTTTACCACCGGCCTGCTCGATGCCCTGCGCCACTTTCTGCCCTTTCCCCAACCGATCGCCGATGACCACTGTTACCTGACCCATAAGATGCCTCCAGCATTATTAAGCGTTGTTGTCTTTCGCCACTTCAAAATGAACCGATAATAAATAGGCCTCTTCCACCGGTAAATTACCCAAGTCGTTTACCACTTTTTTGGCCATTGACATGGAATCCGACGAAATTTCATCAAACAGGCCTTCATCCACTTCGGGTAACGGTTCGCCGGTAAGGGAACGCAGAACCATTGCCCGTACATGGGAATGCAGCATTTGCTCCTGTACCGCATTGACCCGAATATTCCGCGTTTTCATCATCTCCATAATGCCCGCCAGCACTTTTTTGGTCAGCGCCGCGGACAACAGATCCTGCTCATTGTTACCCCCGGTCGCGGGTACGGCTTTATCAACCACTGTTTACTCCCGTATCATTCGTAGCGAAATGAATATACCCAACAGATCCCAATTTGCAGCCAACATAGTTGCAACGCGAAAGATAATGGGTATAGCGATATTCCATCAACGCAGATTATCCATTGCCCTATCCCACTTCATTGATGTTTTACCCTAACGTTAATATTGCCGGGTTTGTAGCCGCTATTTTTCCAGTTTGAAACGGAAATAACCTTCACGAAAGTGATCTGACCCGCGTTATGCCCCCTCAAAGTACTTTCCATCTGGTCGTACCGCCATAAGCAGCATGAAAGTTCAGCTAATGATGAATGACTAAAATAATATTTCTTTTTTAAAATATAAGTTTAAACTATAATGAAATTTGATATTTAATCCTCTCGCTCAAAAACAACCAATACGTGATTCCCTCTCTAACACAATGAAATTAAAGAATACAGGCACGTTTCATCCTCTAATGGAGGTTCGACAATCCTGGAAATAACCCACCCTTTCAGCCCACCCAAGATGCCGTTATGCCGCAAACCATATGAGGTTCCTATCACCTATGCTTAGGGTCAAAGGCAAATACCGCGCTCAATGAGACATCATTGCCATTGAATGCAGTCCAGTACCGCAATGGCTTAACGCCTTGGGCGGCCATGACGATAATTTCCGCATCATTTCCGTTAAAAAACGACGGTAATACAGCCAATATTATTAGTCCATTCATCTTGTTTATTTAACACTCCATATTAACATCAAGCCATTTTCTTCTTATTATTTTTAGGGATAAAAGGTTATTTACCGACTATCAGCCGGAAACCCAGCGTTCCGTTTTTTATTATGGGTTAACTTCTCTTATACAGTGTTTAAGTGAAATACCACTCGAATAGCATCGCGCCAAAACTCATAAATATTTTACGGGGGAATGGATGTATATCACCGAAGGCTACAAAGATTATTATAATATTTACGCAAATGATTCTGAAACGGAATTTTTTGATTGTGCAGATCTATCCCAGGGATTAGATTATGATAATGAAATTTATTACGATCTACCGGAACAAATAACGGAGCCGGTGGTACCGCTCACGGAAGATGTTAAACGTACCCTGGTTCATTTGATTAATATAGTGACCTCCTATGAGGCGGACCGCTTTTCCATTTCCCTATTGTATAAAGCCGGCCTAGGCATCCCTTTTTCCTTGCTGACAGCCGCCCATTCATTTTATCGCAGTTGGAGCAGAGGCGAAAATATCGGCGCCGTGCTTATGGCCGGATTTCCCTTGTACGCCCAGGCTCTTTTACCCCATAGCGGACAATTACTGCTCTTGGCAAACTATATTAAAAATCAGATTGAGGATTGGGTCGGGGCCGATAGTCTCCCTTTCCCGGCGGGGTATGGCGAGCCATCGGAGAACGTTTATTTAGGGCTGGGTATTCTCGCATTGCTGGGTGAATACTATCTTGCCGGCCATACCGTGCCGCCCCCAAAACGCGCCGGTTTGAAGCTGCCCGTGACGTTGGCGCAGCTGTTTAGCCGCATCTGCCGATACTGGCATATCTTATGCGCGGCCTCCGCAGCGGACGACGCGCCGTCGACGGACACGTTCGGCCGCATGGCCTTGAACGCGGCGGAGAAAAGAGAGCAAAGAGAGGGACGTACGCTGGCGCGGTTTTGGGCCGGGGACATTTATCATCGGCAGATCGGGATGGAGCGGCTGGCGCAATCCTATTACGGTATCGAAAAACCGGTCTTGCCCGCAAAAAAGGCCAGTTCGATTAAGGATCGCGGCCGGCATCCCCCGGCTCTTTCGGCGGGCACCACCCCCTCCTTGCGCGATGTTTCATTTACCTCATTTATTGCACCTGCGGGCCGCGTACTGCACGCACTCGAGCGGGGCTTGCTCTTCGCATTGATGCCTTTCCCCGCCGTCAGCGGGACACCGTCAACGCCGTCATTCGCTGTTTCGCCGTCGCCGGAGACGGTCAGCATTGATCCTGTCAGGGCGGCAAAGTTGAATCTGTCGTCCGGGGCATTGGTACCGCCGGAGATCACCACCGTTAACGATTACTATCCCGGCCCCCGGCTGACGACGCTTTTTACCCAGCTTCATCAACACTTGCTCCAACGCTATCCCGCCATAAGCAATATGATGGCGCAGCGTATGACCGAGTCCATCAGCCGGCATTTTGGCATTGTGCTTAACCCCGATAGCTGCTATTTACAGCGTTTTGAACGTCCCTGTCCCGACCCTTGCCCGTCCGCCGGGCGGGGCCAGGGAAGCATGCAAGTTCGTCCCCTTACGCTTACCGATCTTTGCTTGAGAACATATTTTACCGATGAGTTAGACAGTCTGGCGGCGCTGGATGATGATTATGGCTTCTACAGGGACGACGGAGGCGCGCCGGATTCGTACCGGCACAATCCGCTGTCCTTACGGCCGTCGGACCTGGATCAACTGTTGGATAAGCTGGATCTCCCCGACGTTTATCAACATGAGCTGTACCATTTCTGGCAGGACAATTATAAATTCCATGTCTTGGCGACGTTTCACAATGTGTTGTACGCGCTTGTCCGCCATAAGAAACGTCTGACGCCACAGGACATTGACCTCTATATGCAGGCACTGGGTTTCAGCGACGCCGGCCGCTATCGGGTCAAAATATCCCTCTTTGATATCAACGGCTATCTTGCAACCGATATCGCGGTCATCGAGGCGCAAGGGCTGCCGGGAATGTCGCTTTATCTACCCAGGGCCCATTTGCCGTTCCAACGTTTTGCAAACAGCGCGGACATGCGGGAATGGATCATCACGCAAAGCCGGGACCGCCTCCTGCGGCAAAATATCCTTGACCATTTCCCCTTGCGGGACCGGGCGGACAGCGGTTTTATTTTCGGCAGATGGGGGGTGGAGCATTGGTTGGAAGCCATAGCGGATTATCCGGAACATATCTGGCAGAAAAAAGAAAACGTCAGCGGGCGTCTTTATGAAATATTGGCCCACCGGCAGAGGGAAAGGACATTGGCCGATGCGGCGCATCTCCCCCAGTTCAGGCGATCCCTGCCGGGGAATAAAAATGTCGAAACGGTTCCCTGGATCAACGGGCTTTATGCTCTGCCCCTGACGCCGTCCATAACGATTACGCGGCGGGAAGCACACCGTTCCAGCCCACATCCCCCGCCTGCCCACCCGCCATTTATCCCTGATTCAGTTCAGTCGGCCTTATCGCTGATGACATCCGCCGCCGGGGAAATATTGCCCTGCGATGATAACGGCATCATTCAATTTTCAGCGGGTCCTAAAATAGCGCTGTCATTATTTCAATCCATTATCAATTATGATCTGCAGGCAGGGAAAATATCCCGGAACGCCACCGGGGGAGAAGCCCGGATTTTGGAGGCGTTGTCGATCATGCCTGAAGGGTATGTCCGCACCCACCGCCGATGGCCCAATGGCAGGATTGACATGCATTTCAGCATCACCCTGCGGCTCGCCGACGGACAGCGGCGAGAGAATCTCCCGGCGATCCGCATGTTTGATAAAATATTGCCGCTGCGCTTTAATACCCGCCTTAAAGCTTATGAGATCTATGATATTCATCATGGGGGCAAAGTCGGTTATCCGGTATGCCTTAATGCGGAAAACCATTGGCAATTCGGACGATTAACCGGTCATAAATATCATGAGCGGACCGCCGTTTCCATGGCAATTTATAGCCATATTTCCATCAGGCTTTATGAAGTGCTGACGAAAAATCTCAATGACCTTTGCAAAAGCGTCACCGATATCACACCGGTTAATAGCATGGGTATCGTGCAGGACGCCGATGGTATCGAGTATTTAACGATGAATAATCATTATTTTGAAATGAATAAGGGGCCTGCTGAAAGAGTATTTTTATTGCGGGGTGATAATAATGTCGAATTAAGAATAAAGTTAGACAATAAAAAGAGAAGATTCTTTTATATTCCCGGCAGCGTTAGTGCGCCTATTCCCAAGGAGCCTATTCCAAAGGAAAACCCGTTAGCCTCGGAAACAGTGATAAACGCGACCGATTCCCGCCTCAGCTATCGGCAAGGCTTCCGGTTATCAGAAAATACGTCTAGCCTGTTGGCCCTGGCAGCGGAAAAAAAACTGGTTTATTCCGGCTTGAAAAAAATCATTTATTACGGGCTCTCCGAACAGGAAATCGCCCTTGACCCGCGCTATTCGCCGCAGGCAAACGCCATGGGTAAAGCCCTTGCTCATTGTGACGCGATTGTGAGGGAATTGGCGTCGAAAAGGGAGCATTCGGCGCTACGGGATGCATTGTTTGCCGCGCTTCACATCTCCGATGCCGGCCCGAACCCGCAATACCGGGCCTGGTCTCTCTTCAATAACAACCTGGAGAAACTACTGGCCCTGTTGGACAGCCACACAGGGGATGGCTACCGCCGGATATGGGGCGCATCCTTCGATCCCTTCACCACCGCCTTGATAGCCCAGAAATCCGATCCGCTGAAGCGGATATGGTTTAATGTCCGGTTCCGCCAGCCGAAGGGGCCGCATAGCCATTATCTGGCACAATATTGCCATTACGGCTGTAAAGAGATCCCTCTGGAGGAAAATACCGCCTCCGTCAGCCGTTCAACGGATAAAGACCCCGTCGGGGAAGACGAGCTGTTTGTCAATCCGGTCTTTAAAGACGATTTTCCAAAGCTTATCGGCAGGCTGAAAGAGGGGAGTATGAGGAGCAATGAAATCAACTCCCTGGTGAGCCTGCCTGAAGCGGGAAATATTCAGTATCTGGCCTTTTTATCCGACAGGAAGCTGGCCAAAAGATTGTTCCGCACGAAAGCGACCGCGCGAATCAAGATGATCCTGACCGATGCCGACCGGTTTAGCCATTTATTGCTGCATCTCCATGCCACTCTTAGCGATCGGTCCTGCGAACATCCCTATCAGGACTCCGTCAGGATGACGCTGTATATGCTGGCCTGGCAGGGGTTATAAACGTTGCCGGCAGTTTTATGACGGTTTAGTTGGCGGTAGCGCAGAAAACAACATCATCGAAGATCGCTTGGCGGGCGGTGACGGTAGCAATCAGGCGTTATGCAATGACCGGGGCTTTATCCACCGTTGCCCCAAAGGGTAACGGTGGACGGCATGCGGGTAATTAACGGAATTTAGCGTGATTTTCTTTTTCAGTTTGTTTAAAGTCCGCCGCCACCACTTTGGCCTGCTTGATATCCCCTTTTTGCGCCAGGGCCTGCGCCTGCTCTATCTGACCGAGGAGATGGGTGATGCCCTGGCGAAAGTCTTTCATCTGCGCGCTGTCGGCCGGTTGCCCTTTAAGCTTGGGCGGCGTGCCGTTGCGCGCGTCCAGGGCCGCGTCATGCATGCCGCCCAGCGCATGTTGCAGAGTGGCCAGATCGTCGGTTTTCATCACCGCGCTGTAATTGGCCGCCAGGGCGTCCATATCATCGGCGAGCGCGCGGGCCTGTGCCACCAGCGGACTTGACATAAGCAGGGTTAACGACAGCATTGCTACAGTTTTTATTTTCATTATTACTGACCTTTTATTGACCCGCGATTTTCATCATCGGCAATAATATCGAGCCACACTGTATATTGCTTCGGGTCTCGATATCATCACCCACAGTAACGATATTGCGCAGCATGTCCCGCAAATTTCCGGCGATGGTGATTTCACTCACCGGATACTGGATTTCACCGTGTTCGACCCAAAAACCGGCGGCCCCGCGGGAGTAATCGCCGGTTATGGCGCTGACGCCTTGGCCCATGAGTTCAGTCACTACCAGACCCCGATCCATTTGCTTGATCAATGCCGCGAAATCCAGGCCCCGGCCGGCGATGCGCCAGTTATGTATCCCCCCGGCGTGGCCGGTTGTCTTCATACCCAGTTTGCGCGCCGAATAGCTGCTCAATAACCAGGTTTGCAAAACGCCGTCTTTGACAATGGTGCGATCCTCGGTACGCACGCCTTCACTGTCGAAGGGAGAGGACGCCAGCCCTCTCGGCAGATGGGGATATTCTTCAATGGTCATCCAATCGGGCAAAACGGATTTGCCCAGGTCGTTGAGCAGGAACGTGGCTTTACGATAAACGCTGCCGCCGCTGATGGCCCCCACCAGATGGCCGAACAGCCCGGTGGCCACCTCGGCGGCAAACAGCACCGGTGCCTGCATGGTGTCCAGTTTGCGTGGATTAAGATGTTCCAGGGTGCGGCGCGCGCACTCTTCACCCACCCATTCCGGGCTGCGCATGTCGTCAAACACCCGGCTGATGGTATAGGCATAATTACGTTCCATGTTGCCGCCGCTTTCCGCAATCACGCTGCTGGAGATAGAATGGCGGCTACTGTTGTAGCTGCGCAGCATACCGTGGCTGTTGCCGTAAACTTTGGTGCTGTAGTGGCTATTAAAGTTGCCGCCTTCGGTATTGGTAATCCGCTTATCGGCCTTCAGGGCGGTCATCTCGGCCCGCGACGCCAGCTCCGCGCCACGTTCGGCATCCAGTTCGGCGGGATGGAACAAATCCAGCTCAGGGGCATCGAAGGCCAGCAATTCTTTATCCGCCGGTCCGGCGAACGGGTCAGGAGAGGTGTAACGGGCGATATCCAGCGCGGCGCCGACGGTACGCGCAATGGCGTCCGGACTCAAATCGGTGGAGGAAGCGCTGCCTTTTCGCTGCTGATAGTAAACGGTAATGCCCAATGCCCCGTCACTGTTGAATTCGACGTTTTCCACTTCGCCATAACGCGTACTGACACCGATACCGGTGGTTTTGGTCACCGCGACCTCCGCCGCGTCCGAGCCGGCGCCTGCCAGCTCCAGCGCTTGTGCAACCGCGTTTTCCAGTAATTTTCGCTGTTCTGCGACTTGAGTGACTAATTTCATTGATCCGCCAGGTTTATAGGGTTATCCGCAGGAGGGTGACTCTACCGCAAGGCAAGCAGAGTCGGATTGTGATATCCACCGGCCTGTAGCCAAGGTCATCTATTAAGGATAAGTCTATCAGTCCGCAAAGCATTTGGCACGGTGTGCGACAGGGGTGGTGGCCTCAACAACTGTAAACAAAAGCAAAAGCATGACGCTTCATTAAGGGTATGATGGTGTATGTACCCTAAATAATTCGAGTTGTAGGAAGGCGGCAACGCAGCGAATCCCCAGGAGCTTACTTGAGTAAGTGACTGGGGTGAGCGAGGACAAATCTGCCTGGAGCAGATTTGAACGCTGCTTGCAGCGGCCCCGCAGGGGCGAGGCCCATGGAAGGGCCGAGTATTGCCAACGCACCTGCAACTCGAATTATTTAGGGTATAGCGTAAAATAAGGGCATTGAAGATCCTCGGCAACCTGTTAGGATGAGCCTCTTTTTGAGGAACCACATGATGAGCAAACAACCGGACGACTGGCTCGACGAGCAGCCAGACGCACAACCCGATGAAAACGAAGATGAGGTGGTCTGGGTCAGCAAAAGTGAAATCAAACGCGACGCCGAGGCACTGAAAAAACTTGGGGTTGAGCTGGTGGAACTGGGCAAAAACGGGCTGGAAAAAATCCCCCTGGACGACGATCTGCTCGCGGCGATAGAACTGGCGCAGCGGATCAAAAAAGAGGGCCGTCGCCGCCAGATCCAATTGATTGGCAAAATGCTGCGGGCACGGGACGTTGAACCCATCCATCAAGCGCTGGATAAGCTGAAAAACCGGCATAACCAACAAATAACCCTGTTCCATAAACTGGAAACCCTGCGTGATCATCTTATCGAACTGGGTGACGACGGTGTGGCGGAAGTGATAGCCCTCTATCCCGAGGCGGACAGGCAGCAGTTGCGTTCGCTGGTACGTAACGCGCAGAAAGAACAGGCGGCCGGCAAACCGGGGAAAACCGCACGCTTGATTTTCCAATACCTGCGATCGGTTGCCGCGGCGGATTAACTGCCGCGAGGCAGCCTGTCCGTGCACATTTTATCCATGCACATTTTTCCGTGTACATTTTATCCGTGTACATTTTATCCGTGTACATTAAAGTGCAGCTGCCCTTCCAATTCCTCTTCCGCCTCATCAAACAACAATATCAGCGCGCCGAAACGGCGTTTTTTTGCCCCATGCAGATGAACAAATTCGATTTCCACCGGTAAGGGCAAACGGTGGGTGACGGTTTGCCATAATTCGTCCAGGTTGCTATCCCCCTGTTCCGACAGAGCGAACTGATGGTCAAAAGCACGGTAAAAAGCCGGAAGGTCAGGTATCTGGTTGAAATCAAAGGATACTTTCTCCATCTAGCGTTCTCCGCAAAGCATATTATCAATAGTGTCTCTCTCCCGGTATCCAGGCAGCATGCCACACAGTGCCGGCGGTAAGTGTGGCAAAAAGAGTCCTTACAAGCCGCCGATATGCAGCGTTTTGACTTCCAGATACTCGTCCATGCCCAACACCGAGCCTTCCCGGCCCATTCCCGACTCCTTCACACCGCCGAACGGCGCCAGTTCAGTGGACACCGCGCATTCGTTTACGCCCACCATGCCGCTTTCCAATGCCGCCGAAACCCGAAACACCCGTTGCAGGTTTTGGGTATAAAAATAGGCCGCCAGGCCGAAAGGGGTATTATTGGCCCTCTCGATCACTTCCTCTTCGGTATCAAAGCGGAAGCAGGCCGCCAGCGGGCCGAAGGTTTCCTCGTGGGCCAGCGTCATCTGCTCATTGGCATTGGCAATGACCGTCGGCTGATAAAAATTCCCACCCAGGGCATGGGGTTGACCGCCGGTAACCACACGTCCCCCTTTGGCCAGCGCATCCCTGACATGCTCACGAACCTTGCTCACACCGGCCTGGTTGATAAGCGGACCCACCACCACCCCATCATCCATGCCGTTGCCCACGTTGAGCTTTGCCACTTGCTCCGCCAGGCGGCGGACAAATTCATCATACACTCCCGATTGGATATAGAAGCGGTTCACGCTCACGCAGACCTGACCCGCATTGCGGAATTTATTGGCGATAGCCCCCGCCACCGCGGCGTTGATATCCGCATCGTCGAATACGATATAGGGCGCATTGCCCCCCAGTTCCAGGGAAATTTTTTTCATGGTGTCGGCGGCGTGGCGCATCAAGGTTTTCCCCACCGCAGTGGAGCCGGTAAAGGTTATCTTACGGACCTCGGAGCTGGCCATGATGGCATCGCTGATGGCGGCGGTGTCCCCCGCCACGCCGTTCACCACCCCCTTGGGCACGCCGGCCTGGTGCGCCAGCGCCAATAAGGCAAACGCCGAAAGCGGGGTATCATTCGCGGGTTTGATAAGGGCGGTGCAGCCGGCCGCCAGGGCCGGCCCCAATTTACGGGTCAACATGGCCAGGGGAAAATTCCACGGCGTGATGGCCGCCACCACCCCTACCGGCTCACGCGTGGCAAAAATACGGGAATGTGCCTTGGCGGGAGGAATAATCTCGCCATTGGCGCGTTTGGCCTGTTCGGCGAACCACTGGATAAAACTGGCGGCATAGGCGACTTCACCCACGGCCTCTTTTACCGGTTTACCCTGTTCGGCGGTCATCAGCTTTGCCAGGTAAGACTGATTTTCCATGATCAAACCGTACCAGCGATACAAAATTTCAGACCGTTCTTTGGCGGTTTTGGCCCGCCAGCCGGGAAAAGCGGCGCTTGCGGAGGCGATGGCGGCCTGTGTTTCGGTTTTGCCGCTTTTGGCCACTTTGGCAATGACCTCGCCGGTGGCCGGATTAAGCACGTCAAACGTCTCTTTGCCGAGATGCCACTCGCCATTAACCAGGTAGCCGGTGTTAAACAGGATGTGATCCTGAATAGATGAATTTTCGTGCATGGAATCCTCCCGTCTGTTGGAGTAAGTATAGATGCACGACGGAGATAGGGGAGCGGCGTTTAGCCGCTCAGGGCATGCCGGTAACGCAACAGCGTATCGGTCAGTCGTTCCACCGGTTCGATGACGGTGGCGGGCGCGTCGTACTCCAACAGCTTTTGCCGATAAATCCCCAACTCTTCCAACAGACGGCTGAAATGCTCGCCGCGGCGAATTTCATTACGGGCGTTTATCACCCGATCGGCGGTGGCGCGAATCTGGCGGTGATACGCCGACAAATCCGCATTCACCGGAATATCCACCATGCGCAGACGCTGGTGGGAAATAATCAGCATCAACGCCAGGCGATATTTGGCGATATCGCTGGGAAACAACGTTAATAATTGAAACAGTTGCTGGTACAGCGCCGGTAAATGATTTTCCCTGCGCCGGGCTTTATTGGTGGAGAGCGCCGATACCGCGCCAAACACGAACCGGTTCAGCAACACCCGGCCGATGCGGGCTTTGGAACTGTCCCGAATCAACATCACCACCAGCGTCGCCAGCGCACAGCCGATGATTTGGCCCAGGGCGCCGTCGAGAAAACCGTTTATGGAAAACGACATGGGATTGGACAGGCCGATAACCGTGAGCGTACCCGCCATCAGGCCGATGGACCCCAGCACTTGTTTTTGTACCGCGAAACCGACAATAAACGTCAATACCCCCAGGGAAATAAACAGCAGCAGCAGGCTTTGCTGAGTCGCCGGCATGATATACATATAAAAAACAGCGCCGACCGGCAGCGCCGCCGTCATGCCGT
Source organism: Sodalis sp. dw_96 (assembly GCF_018449575.1). Taxonomy (GTDB): domain Bacteria; phylum Pseudomonadota; class Gammaproteobacteria; order Enterobacterales; family Enterobacteriaceae; genus Acerihabitans. The sequence goes on from NZ_JAAVUT010000004.1 coordinate 402,064, forward strand.
AAAGCAAATCTTTACATACCATCATCGGATTAGGCGCCCGCATCGCCAGGGCGGTGATAACCGTAATCATCACCACAGCGCCGCTGCCCGATGACCAGCCGGTCCATAACCAGAACAGAAAGCCTATCGCGGTGGCGACAGCGGTTCGCAAACCATTGATCATCGCATGATGATGTTCCGCCGACGGCGCGGTGACAATAATCTGATCCTCCAGGATCTGCTCTTCTATTCCGCTGATGCGGGTATTGTTTTTAACCCCTTTCAGCAACAGCAGGAAACGCGTGGCGGTGCCGACCCAGGTATATAGCGTATGCGGGGTCCGTCTGGCAGGGGCATCGGCAATCACCTGACGCATCAGCTTCATGCGCTTATGAATATCCGCCACCGTCACCACCGGCTCGTTAAACAACAGCAGCAATTGGGTGTTGACGAATTCAGGGTGGGTTTGCAAAATCAGGAAGGTCTCGCAGGCCTGGGTAATCAGCGTCAGAGACAGGGTGTTAATGGCCCTCAGGCGCCGGTTACAGCGCGTCCAATGGGAGGACTCCATCATCAGATTACTGCGCATGCCGTCCAGGGCGGTGGTCCGCTTCACCAGTTCGCCCCAGGATTTATCGATATCCTCTCTCGGCGCGTTATTAAGGCACAGCAAAAGCAATTGATATTGATCCAGCAGCAGCTGATCCACCGCCCGATCAATATCCTGCTTGATGGACCGGGGGGAGAACAATATGTCCGCCAGGATAGCGCAGATGATGCCCAGCACTATCTCGCTGCAACGTTCGATAGCGAGTTGCGGCGCCGTCAGGGGTGCGGTCTGGATGCCGACAATGATAATCAGCGCGGTGTAGCCGGACAGCGCCAAGGCATAGGAGTTTTGTACCCGTACCAGGGAAGAATACCAGGTGCAGAGCCCCGCCCAGATGCAGCTCAGTAATAACATGACCACCGGTGCCCGGATGGTGGTGGTGATAATCACCAGCGCGCCGATGCAGCCGATAAAGGTCCCGACGATACGCAGCATGCCGCGATATTTAATAGCGCCGGCAAACGGTTCGCCGCCGGCGGCGAAGGCCGGTCCTCCCGCGACGATGGCCGCGGTCAACGCCGACCAGCGCGGGGTCACCAATTGGAAATGAAACCCGAGAAACAGCGCCAGCAGCACGGCGAAGGTCAATTTAATCGCGAATCGGCAGCGTATGAAAATAGGATAAAGCATGGTTATTAACCCTTCGCTTAGCCGAATTCCCGAAGACGACGTATCAATTGCATCATCGGCGATAACGTGGCGGGACGGCGGTCCTTAGTGCCGGTTATCACCACCGTCGCGGTGGTGCCTGTGGGGTAGAGATCTCCTTGCTGCTCATCAAGGCGTATTTTCACCGGCACACGCTGTGCCAGGCGCACCCACTCAAGGTTGGAATCCACCGTGGCCAACCCTTTACTGTCCGCTGCGGCGTTGGTGTTAGTCACCCCGGCGGCAATGCTGTCGACGGTGCCGTAAAACACCACGTTACTGCCCAAGGGGGTAATTTCCGCCCGATACCCCGGACGCACCCTTTCAAGCTTGGTCTCTTCCAAATAGGCCAACAGGTAAAACGAGTTTCGTTTCACCAGCGCCACCGACACCGTACCGCGGGTAATAAATTCACCGGTATGAACATTCAGATTGGTGATCCACCCCTCCGCCGGCGCGCGAATAGTGGTGCGATCCAAATCGATCTTCGCCAGATCCCGTGCGGCGACCGCTTTGGCCAGTTGATGGCTTACGGTGGTGAAGTCGTTATTGGACTGATCAATTAACTCCTGCGACATGGCATTGGTACCCAATCGCACCCGCCGCCCCGCTTCGCGGCGCTTCTCTGCCGCCAGCGCCTGATAATAATCCACGTCGGCCTGCGCTTCGTCCAATGCCTGCTGATAACGCGGCTGATCCACCACAAACAGAACCTGCCCTTTCTGCACCAGTTGATTATCGGTAACCCTAACGTCGGTGAGCAGCCCGCTGACATCCGGGGCTATCGCCACCACATCGGCGGTAAATTTAGCGTCTCTGGTCCAGGGCGACTCGGTATAAAACACCCAAGCACGGAAAATGGCGATGGCAGCGATCAGGACCAATACAAGCGTAATCGCGATTCTGATTATTTTTGTTACAACAGTTTTCACAGCGGCCTCAGACGAAAAGACAAGAAATCAAGTAGTACGTGCAGCAGTACAACGCGGTATTGAACAGGGCGGGATGCCAGACAAAATCATATATACCCGTGGGCTGTAGCAGTCGGCGCAACACAAAAAACAGCGCCATCGACACCAGTAGTTCAAAAAATACCGGCGGAAACGACAGGCCGAATATCACCATAACCGGGAGCAAACCCATTACTTTTTCCTTAACCTTTCCTTTTGATTGACTCCGGAGGTCCGACCGCATCTTGACCTGCCATGGGCAAAAACCCGTGCCACGGGACTTTTCACCCGCACTACACAAGGTTAGTCAAAAGCAGGAAATTTACCGATGGATATTTTAAATAGACTTAAACGGCCTTAATAGGTTGCGACAGAGGGGCAACAACGCATCCCAAATGTAACTGTTTATTAAAAGCTCATAAAAGTAATGAACGTACAGGGATGCCGCAGTGCGATCTGATGAACCGACAGGTATATAATAGTCCCTAAGGTAAAGGGTTTTCAACTTTATGTGATCTAAATCACTTTTAACTCAGAGTTAATAATGGAAAGACTTAATCGTATGCAGGTGTTTGCCAAGGTGGTGGAGGGGGGATCTTTTACCGCCGCCGCCAGACAGCTGCAAATGAGCGTGTCGTCCGTCAGCCAGACCGTGGCCAAGCTGGAAAGCGAGCTGCAGGTGAAATTGATGAACCGCAGCACCCGCAGTATCGGCCTGACGGAGGCCGGCAAGATTTATTACCAAGGTTGCCGCCGCATGCTGATTGAGTTTAACGAGGTGCATGAGCAGCTTTATGCCTTCAATAATACGCCCATAGGCACGCTTCGCATCGGCAGTTCATCCACCATGGCGCACAATGTCCTGGCCACCATGACCGCCGACATGCTGAAAGAGTATCCCGGTTTATCGGTTAATCTGGTCACCGGCATCCCGGCGCCGGATATCATTGCCGACGGACTTGATTTGGTGATACGGGTCGGGGCGCTCCATGATTCCAGCCTGTTTTCAAAACGGCTCGGCGCCATGCCGATGGTGGTGTGCGCCGCCAAAAGCTATCTCGCCGCCCACGGAACGCCGGAAAAGCCCGGCGACATGGTGAATTTTTCCTGGCTGGAATACGACGTCAGGCCGGACAGCGAATTTGAGCTTATCGCACCGGAAGGCATTACCCTGCATCTTGCGCCGCAGGGCCGTTTCGCCACTAACGATTCCCAAACCCTGGTCCGCTGGCTCACCGCCGGCGCCGGCATCGCTTATGTACCGATAATGTGGGTGCTGGATGAAATCAAGCAGGGCAACGTCGAAATTTTGTTTAACCGTTATCTTTCCGATCCCCGCCCGGTATATGCGGTCTATACCCAAAAGGATAAGCTGCCGCTGAAGGTTCAGGTGTGCATCAATTATTTGCAAGACTACTTCAAAAACGTGGCCACGGTATATCAGGCGTTCCGGCAGGATAATAATACTTGAATAGAGAAGCAATACCCTTTGTGAAGACGTTATCGAGCCTAAGATGCTTTACGGTTGCGCTTGTTGCCCGGAAGGCCTACTGGCAAAGGCTCGCCAACCTTGCCGAGAGTACCGGCCACCTTGATAGACGCAGACAGTCTTGCAGAGGAAATATAAACTCTATAACAGAAGGACTTGTGACTGAACACTGGCCTCGGCCCGCTATCACTGAACGTGCAGCGAGCCTGTTAAAGGGAGACCGTGCCAATGAGGTCGAATCGGGCATGGTTTTTCTGCCCGACTGAGTGCCTCATGGCTCGGTAGGCCCGCTATCACTGAACGTGCAGCGAGCCTGTTAAAGGGAGACCGTGCCAATGAGGTCGAATCGGGCATGCTTTTTCTGCCCGACCGAGTGCCTCATGGCTCGGTAGGCCCGCTATCACCGAACGTACAGCGAGCCGGTTAAAGGGAGAGCGAGCCAATGGCCGCCGGAGCACACAAAGCAGCCCAGGCCCGCTGCCCCCGGGCCAAACCCAAACCTCAGGCTGTGCCGCCCACGGTCAGCTTATCCAGCTTCAGCGTCGGTTGGCCGACGCCCACCGGCACGCTCTGCCCTTCCTTACCGCACACGCCGACGCCTTTATCCAGCGCCAGATCGTTACCCACCATGGAAATCTGCCGCATCGCCTCGATGCCTGAGCCGATAAGCGTCGCGCCTTTCACCGCGCTGGTGACCTTACCTTTTTCTATCAGATAGGCTTCCGAGGTGGAGAAGACAAATTTGCCTGAAGTAATGTCCACCTGGCCGCCGCCGAAATTCGGCGCATACAGCCCATATTCGACGCTGGCGATAATATCTTCCGGCGTCGACTGGCCGGCCAGCATATAGGTATTGGTCATACGCGGCATCGGCAAATGGGCATAGGATTCACGCCGGCCGTTTCCTGTGGGGGGAACCCCCATCAGCCGAGCGTTCAATTTATCCTGCATATAGCCCTTAAGAATGCCGTTTTCAATCAGCATGTTATATTGCCCCGGCACCCCTTCGTCATCAATGGCCAACGAGCCGCGCAAACCGGTCAGCGTGCCGTCGTCCACCACGGTACACAGCGGCGAGGCCACCAGCTTGCCCATTTGCCCGCTGAATACCGAACTGCCGCGACGGTTGAAATCGCCTTCCAGGCCATGACCCACCGCTTCGTGGAGCAATACGCCGGGCCAGCCGGCACCCAGCACCACCGGCATGGCGCCGGCGGGCGCCGAAATGGCGGAAAGATTCACCAGCGCGACGCGCACCGCTTCCCGCGCCCAATTGTCCGCGCGCACATCGCCGCCGTCGTCCGCCAGGAAAAAATCATAACCGAAACGACCGCCGCCGCCGCTGGAACCGCGTTCGCGTTTACCGTCCTGTTCAACCTGCACGCTGATGGATAACCGCACCAGCGGGCGCACATCCGCCGCCAGGGTGCCGTCGCTGGCGGCAACCAAAACCTGTTCATACACCCCCGACAGGCTGGCGTTGACTTCCTTCACGCGCGCATCGGCGGCCCGGGCAACCTGGTCCACCCGATGCAATAAGGCGATTTTTTCTTCTCGCGGCAAACTGTTCAGAGGGTCCAGCAACGGGTAAAGCTTTTTATAAGGCACTTCACCCAGGGTATGTACCCGACCGTTACCCTGGTCTTTGACAATGCTGCGCGCCGCGTTGACACTCAGTTCAAGGGCATTCAGCGTCAATTGGTCGGCATAAGCGAAGCCGGTTTTTTCACCGCTTACCGCCCGTACGCCCACCCCCTGATCAATATTGTAGGAACCGTCTTTGATGATGCCGTCTTCAATCATCCAGGCTTCATGATAGCTGGACTGGAAATAAAGGTCGGCGTAATCCAGGCGACGCTCCGTCATTTGACCCAAAAGGGTAAAGAGATCGTTGTGACTCAGGTTGTTGGCCGCGAGTAATTGCTCACTGACAAATGTCAGACTCATAGGTTTTCACTCTTATATATGATGGAATGGCCAGCAACGGCTGGAACGCTTTGCTACATGCCCTGCAGCTTGATATCTATTAGGTATAGACTGCGGCAATTCCCCGCCGACGTCAAATGGGTAAAACGATTTCAGTCATCGGTGGTTAGCAGCGCAACATACCCGCTAGATGTCGAGTAGCCGGCGGGCGCATCCGCGGCTTGAAAGATGCCGGGTATAGAACCGGATGCGCACAGGTTTACCCTATCCCGGGGGTCACCGCCCGGAAAACCACGGCCTATTGGGCTTTGGCGGCCGGCTGGCGCGGCTGGCGCAATACTTCCTGGATTTTCGGCTGGTCCAGGCTGCCGCTGATATGGTAGCGTATTACCGAAATTTTATTCCACAGCGGCCCCAGGACTTTACTGGCGGCAAAAACCGCCGCGCCAACCACCGGATTGATGGCAAAGGCGGTGGCGACCCCGACGGTGGCGGAGATTTCAGGCGCCACCACCGCTTCCATATCGATTTTCTGTACATTGAAATTCACGTCGCCGGACATGGCGATATCCGCCTCCAGCCCGTCCACCAGCAAATCATTTGTATGCAACACGCCCGATTTAAGCCAGGCGGTGCCTTTGATGGAGTCGAAGTAGAAACCTTTACCGAAGGTATCGCTGAAATCAAACTGCAGTTTACGCAGCAAGGCGTCAAAACTCACCAGGCGTAATAATCGTCCGGCCCGGCCGCTGCTGATATTATCAATCTTTCCTTTGCCCAGATTGGTGTGCAATACCCCGTTTAAGGTGGGGATATCCACATTCCAGGGGAATGACTGCCAGTGCAGATCGTAATCCACAGTAAACGGCGCGTCGCGTAGCGGCGTATCGATACCGAGATAATCATTGGCCACACCGATATCCTTGCCGCTGAGCTTGCCTTTCACATCGGTCTGGTTCTGCGCGCCGTGCCTTGACCAGGCGCCGGTGAGGGTCAGCCGGGACTTGCCGGTATCCACCACGCCGTTGGTCACCTCTAGGGAATCCTGGCGGGGAGTGATATCCGCCGCTACTCTCCCCAAATTTTGTCCCATTATCCAGCACTCTTGGCAGCGCAAGGCGATGGACGGCCAGTTGCTGAAGGAGTGTGCCGGATCGTCGCCGCTGAGCAGGCTATTCTGATCGTTATCGCCAGCGGTCGACGGCGTCTTCGGCCACAGCGGATTGTAATAAAGATATTGGATATCCGCTTGCCAAGGCCCCCGATCCGGTAGGGTCAGTTTCCCGTTGATTTCTTTGCCGCGGGCCACGACGGCGCTGCCGCCGGGAATATTGGCCCGGGTCAGCGCCAGGTCATGCCACTGCTGTCCCCCCAGGGTCAATAGCGGCGTATTGAGCGTAAGCGCATCGGGGAAACGGAATCGGCTGACCACCGCTTTGCCCTCCGATCGCGATTCCGGCGTCATCAGCGCCAGCCACTGCTCGCCGTCCAGGGAAGGCAAATTGAGCGTCAGGCTATCGTCGGCAGGCAATGGCGGCACTTTGCCGCCCGCCGCCGCCCAGGCGCCCCGTTTCAGGGTGACCTGTTTACCCATTAACCACTCGGTATTGAAGGTATTCTTGCCGGCGCTGCCGCTCAGGGTAAAACCGGACAGGGTGCCGCTGGCCTTTACCGCCAGTGGGAAGGGTTGTCCGTTGCGTTTATCCAGCGGAGGAGGTAAGTGACTACTCACATTTTTTAAATCGCCGCTGACGCCGATGTTGTAAGTGGGTTTACCCTTTAACGGCAGCGTCACCGCGATGGTGCCTTGCCAATCCGCCTGGCCGGAGAGCGCCTTACGGAACGGCGCCGGTAGGCCGGTCAGCCGTTCCATGGCCAAAACGCTTTGCAAACCGACATTGATATCATATCGCTCCGGCAATTCAAGGGTATTAAAACCAATATTAATGGGCTGACCCAGCCACTGCGCCTTCAAACCTTCGCTGTCCAGGTTGCCGTTGTGATAGCGGAATTGGCCGTTCAGGGCGCTCATGTTCATGCCCAGGGGTTTTATCAATAGGCTGTTATTGTTCAGAATCACATTGCCCGATGCGGTGACGGGCAAACCGTCAAGAGGAATATCGAGATGTAAGCCCCCACTAACATCCCCGCCGATTTGCAGTTGGTCCAGTGTCGCACCCAGGGATTTTTTGAGCGGCGTCTGATTGAAATAATCCCCCACCGCCTTGCCCGAGCCGGTGATATTCGCATCGATCAGCAGCAGTTCCTTGGAATAATCGGGGATGGCCGCCGCCACGTCGTGACCGGCGGCATCTCCCAATTGAGCCAGGGGCGCGTGCATGAACAGCCCGTCGTTGAGAAAATCAAGATCAATGGCCAGGTCCGGCAAATGCGGCCAGTCAGGTTCAAACTCATAATCGGCGTGACGCAGCGGTACCCATACCTCGAACTGACCGTCGTTATGTTTGAAAGGGAACTGCTTGGGATCGCCGGCGAACACCAGCGTGGCGTTATCCACCTGGCCGCCTTTCAGCGCGCCGGTCAGGTAATTCACCAGATGCGTGCCCATCAGGGGTTCGGGGAAATAACGCCAGGCCTGGGCCGCGTCGTACAGTCGGATGCCGGATAAGATATCCAGCCAGGGTTCGCCCTTGATCGGTTGGTGAAAATAAAAATCGCCGGTCATCCACAGCGCTTCGGCACGCAAATCCAGGTTCTTGCCCCACAAGGCCAGGCCTTGTTCATTATTCTGCCAATCAAGGGTGACCCGGGCTTTTTGCACCGCCAGCGGCGCGCGGAACATGTTCTGATATGGCAGGGTGCTGTTATCCAGCGCGACGTTAAGCTCCCCCTGCTCCAGGGTACCGGCCACCGAACCGGCCACATGATCCGCGCCTGGCAACAATTCCCATTGCCGCCAGGTCACATCGTGCCAACTCCCTTGAAAACGGATTTTTTCCGGGTTTTTAAGGGGAATATCCAGCGCCAGCGCCGAAAAGGTGCCCTTGGGCTGCAGATCCTGCCAGCGCGCGCGGAATGCCGGGGTGATAAACGACACCAGCGGCAGCAGCGGCGTGAAACGTTCCAGCATCACATCCTTGGCGCGCACCCGGATTTCGCCGGCCTGATCCGGCGTGAACAACCGGTTTTTTTCCGGCAGCCAAAACAGGGATAACGCGCCGGGAGCCCATGAGTCGCCGTCGGTGGCGATATTAAGGCGCGGAACGTCCAACTGCCACCCTTCCCCCTGCTGGCTCAGGTGCAAGGCCAGCCTCGATACATCAAGCCGGTGCTGGTCGCTCCCGTCCTGCCACTGTGCGGCGCCCTGGCTGAGAAAGACATCGCCGCCGGTGATATCCCCATGATCGAGGTCCAGCCAGGCGGCCAGACTGAAGTCGGCGCTTTTCAGCCCGGTCTGATCGCGCAGCCATTGGCTGAACCAGGGTTTTAGATCAATGTTGTCCGCCCGCAGATAGACTTTACCGTTATCCAGCAAGCCTTTCTCATCGTTAAGGTCCATGCGCAGTTGGATGGCGCCCTGCTGCGCCTCGACATTGGACAGGCTGATAAGCCCCTCCGCACGATGCCGCTGGAAGGTATTAAGCCAGGTGAGCTGCGGCACCGCCAGGGTGCTGCGTTCTCCTGAGGGAGTAAGGAAGGAAAGCTCGCTGTCGCGTAGGGTAAAATGGTCGAGCTGGCGTAAAAACAGGTCGGAGAACTGATCGGATTTGATCGGACTGCCCTGATGATCGCGGCCGAGCAAGGTAGAATTGAGATCCAGCCGCAGCCGGTAGAAAGTGACATCGCGGAATTGCCAGCGCCAATGCAACAGGGATTGCCAGACGTCCAGCGCCACCGTGACCCGCTGAATGCTCAGTTTCTCGCTGTCGGTGACGGATTCGATGCCGCCGATATCAAGGGTCGGGCCGAAGGACTGCCAACTGCCGTGCATATCGCGCACCTGAATATGGGTGCCGTAAACGGCATTGAGCCGCCCGAGGATTTGCGGTCGGAAAGTATCCAGATAGGGCATCGTCAGACGTAACCCGCTCACCGCTAACGCCACCAGGACAATCAGGGTTGCACATAGGGCCAGCAATATCCCCGGCAGTCGCTTCACGCCTTTCTCCTTGCTTCCCGTCGCTCTCCGCCCACGAAAAGAGTGTTATTTTTATACCCGAACCCGTTGCTGACATCAATAACGGCGGGACTAAATCATCACTACATCATCACTACATCAAACTGTTCCTGGCTGTAAAGCGGTTCAATCTGAACTTTCACCTGTTTTCCAACGAAAATTTCCACTTCCGCCAGCGCATGGGACTCATCGCTTTTCAGCGCATCCCCCACCGCCGGGGACGCGTAGACCAAAAACCGATCGGAATCGTATGCATGATGAACCCGGACAATCTCCCGCATAATTTCATAACAGACGGTCTCAATGGTTTTCACCGTACCGCGCCCATGACAGGTAGGACACTCGCTGCAAAGCACATGTTCAATACTTTCGCGGGTACGTTTACGGGTCATCTCCACCAGTCCCAGTTGCGAGAAGCCGTTGATGCCGGTTTTCACGCGATCCTTGCTTAACGCCTGTTCCAGGGAGTGCAACACCCGCCGCCGGTGTTCCTCATTATTCATATCGATAAAATCGATAATGATGATCCCCCCCAGATTACGCAATCGCAGCTGGCGCGCAACGGCCTGGGTCGCCTCGATATTGGTATTAAAAATGGTTTCATCGAGATTTCGATGGCCGACAAAAGCGCCGGTATTAATATCGATGGTGGTCATAGCCTCGGTCTGATCGATAATCAGATAACCGCCGGATTTCAACTCAACCTTACGCTCCAGGGAGCGCTGAATCTCGTTTTCCACATCATAAAGATCAAAAATAGGCTGCTTGCCGTTGTAGTGTTCAAGCTTATGGGTCATTTCCGGAATATATTCAGCGGTAAATTCCAGCAGCAAATCATAGGTCAGCCGGGAATCCACCCGGATACGATCCAGGGCCGCACCGGCAAAATCACGCAGTATCCGCTGCGCCAGCGCCAATTCACCATAGAGCATATATTTGCTTTGATCACGGCGCTTGCGTTCCATGACCTTGGTCCACAGGCGTTTAAGGAAGGCCGCATCCTGTGACAGCTCCTCTTCGCCGATACCCTCGGCGGCGGTGCGGATAATAAAACCGCCTTGTTCATCGCAATACTCCGCCACGGTACGTTTCAAGCGCTCGCGCTCTTCTTCGCTGTCGATGCGTTGCGACACCCCCACATGGGCCGCGCCGGGCATGAACACCAGGTAACGGGAGGGCAGGGTGATATCGGTGGTCAGGCGCGCGCCTTTGGTGCCGAGCGGGTCTTTCACTACCTGGACCATGATGTCCTGACCCTGTCTGACCAGTTCGGCGATATCCCGCACATGGAAATTTTTTTGTTCTTCACCGGCCACGCATTCGGTGTGCGGCATAATATCGGACGCGTGCAGAAACGCCGCCTTTTCCAGACCGATATCCACAAATGCCGCCTGCATTCCCGGCAGGACCCGACTGACACGGCCCTTGTAGATATTACCGACAATACCGCGCCGCGCTTCACGTTCAATATGAATTTCCTGCAGGATACCGCCGTCAATATAGGCGACCCGCGTCTCGGAAGGCGTGATATTAACCAGTAATTCAGCTGCCATGTTATCCTCGTACCTTGTTTAGTGCCATTTTAGTGCCATGAATCTACTGAGCAACTCTGAGGTTTCCACCAGTGGTAATCCCACCACGCCGTGATAGCTTCCATTGATAGCTCTGACAAATGCCCCTCCCAATCCCTGTATACCGTAGGCACCGGCTTTATCCATCGGTTCACCTGTTGCAATATAGCGATGAATATCCTGCTCCGACAACTGGCGGAAAGTGACCTCGGTCACGACGCTATGGCAAAGTTGATATTGCGCGTCCGCCAGGGCGACGGCGGTCATTACCCGGTGGCTCTCTCCGGACAGCGCGGACAACATCATGGCGGCGTCGGCCGCATCACGGGGTTTCTCCAAAATGCGATCGTTGAGTACCACAATCGTATCCGCCCCCAAGACCGGACGCGGTTCCGGCGCGATGGCCACCCCCGCCAGCGCTTTTTCCAACGCCAGTCGCCGCACGTAATCACCGGGCGGTTCCATCGGCAGCCGCTGCTCGACAATCGGCGCGGAAAGCACGTCGAACGGCACCCCCAGCAGGGTGAGCAGTTCCTTACGCCGTGGCGAACCGGACGCGAGATATATCGGGACCATTGTCGTCCTCATTGCACGGAAAATTGGCGACGGACTTTACGCATCAGCAAAAACAGCCAGGGCCACAATACGCCGTCCACCACGCTGCTCCAGAAAATTTCCGGCCGAAACGAAATATTAATCATCAGGAATTCGGCCCAAAATACAATGACATGCATGCTCAATGACAGTACCACCACAATAAGTGATTGCTGCCATAAGGCCATATTCCTGAATAATTGAAATTTGAAGGCCACCAGATAGGCCAGGATGCTTAACGCCAGTGCCCTGACGCCGAGAATAGAGCCCAGCACAAGGTCCATTACTAGTCCGAGCAGGAAACCGGTGCCGACGTTGACACGGTGCGGGATGGCCATGACCCAGTAAATCAGCACCAGGCTGACCCAGGAAGGCCGGAATAGATAAAGCTCATCCGGCCAAGGCATGATTTGTAAAATGATGGCTATCAAGAAAGAAAGCCAAATGACCCAACTACCGTTGCGGCGATAACGATTCATTGATTATCCCCGGTCGCCCGAGGCGCCGGCGTATTCAACGGCGCGGCCGGCGTATTCAACGGCGCGGCCGGCGTATTCAACGGCGCGGCCGGCGCAGGCCCCATGCTATCCTGAGACGGCAATACCTGCGGCATCATTTGCATCAGCCGTTCATTGGCTACCCGATGAACCTCGGCGGGAGGCAACGGCACTTCGCCCCGCGGATCGGCGCCCCATAACAGCAATAAATAGCGTAAACGCTGGAGCTGAGCGGTGGGCCTGGCCTGAATCACGGTATAGGCCCGCTGGGTATCCACTTTTACCGAAGAGACCACCGCCACCGGATATCCTTCGGGGAAACGTCCGCCGAGACCCGAGGTCACCAGCACGTCCCCCACCCGGATATCGGTATTGCCCGGCAGGTGTTCCAACTGCAGATCCTCAGTGCAGCCGTTACCGGCCACAATCACCCGGATATCGTTGCGCAGCACCTGTATAGGCAAGGCATGGGAGGCATCGCAAATCAACAGTACCCGGCTGGTAAGTTTACCGGCGGCCACCACCTGGCCCACTACGCCTTTATCGCTGATAACCGGCTGTCCCACATACACGCCGTTGTCCACGCCTTTATCAATCACCACCTGATCGCTGTAAGGATCGGTACTGGTGGAGATAACCTGCGTCACCATCTTTTGCTCGTCCTGGCGCAGCGGCGAACCCAGCAGCTCACGCAGACGGGCGTTTTCCTGCCGGTATTGCCCCAACAGCAACTGCTCGCTGTTTTTCAGCAGCAGCTCCTGGCGCAGGGCGTGGTTTTCCAGCTCCAGCTGATCCCGGGATGCCAGGGTTTGGAAAAGATTATCCAGAATCTTGCGCGGACCATTGGCCAGAAAATAGAACGGACTGACGGCGGTGTCCATATAGGCGCGTATCTGGACAAACGAACCGAGCCGACTGTCGGCGACAATCACCGCGATGGCAACCATGACAGCCAGGAACAAACGGAGTTGCAGAGAGGGTCCCCTGCTAAAAATCGGCTTCATAAGCTATGCATTTTCCTCAACAAAAAAGGGGGGCGCCGACCAGGATGAGTAATCTCAGCGTTCACCCGGCTGGTTCCCCCCTTTTCGAGGCAGGTTATTCTTCGCTGAACAAATCGCCGCCGTGCATGTCGATCATTTCCAATGCCTTGCCGCCGCCACGAGCGACACAGGTCAAAGGATCTTCCGCCACCACTACCGGTATGCCGGTTTCTTCCATCAGCAGACGGTCGAGATTTCTCAACAACGCGCCGCCGCCGGTCAACACCATGCCGCGTTCGGAAATATCGGACGCCAACTCCGGCGGACACTGTTCAAGGGCCACCATCACCGCGCTGACGATCCCGGTAAGGGGCTCCTGCAACGCCTCAAGGATCTCGTTGGAGTTCAGGGTAAAGCCCCGGGGAACCCCTTCGGCCAGATTTCGGCCGCGTACTTCGATTTCCCTGACTTCGTCTCCCGGATAGGCGGAGCCGATTTCATGCTTGATGCGTTCGGCGGTAGCCTCACCGATCAATGAACCGTAATTGCGGCGAACATAATTAATAATAGCTTCATCAAAGCGATCCCCGCCAATCCGCACTGAAGAGGAGTACACCACGCCGTTGAGTGAAATCACCGCCACTTCGGTGGTGCCGCCGCCGATATCCACCACCATCGATCCGGTGGCTTCGGAAACCGGCAGACCGGCGCCGATGGCCGCGGCCATGGGTTCTTCGATCAGGAATACTTCACGGGCACCCGCGCCCTGAGCTGACTCGCGGATAGCGCGGCGTTCAACCTGGGTAGCACCTACCGGAACGCAGACCAGCACCCGAGGACTCGGACGCATAAAGCTGTTGCTGTGAACTTGCTTGATAAAGTGTTGCAGCATTTTTTCGGTCACGAAGAAATCGGCAATCACACCATCCTTCATCGGACGGATTGCCGCAATATTGCCGGGAGTACGTCCCAGCATTTGTTTGGCTTCATGGCCGACGGCAGCAACGCTTTTAGGCGAGCCGGCGCGATCCTGTCGAATCGCGACGACGGAAGGTTCATTCAGGACAATGCCCTGTCCTTTTACATAAATCAGGGTATTGGCTGTACCCAGGTCGATGGACAAGTCGTTGGAAAACATGCCACGAAATTTTTTAAACATAACTGAAGGATAATCCTGCAAGCTGGGGCGAAAATAAAATCCGCCTACTTTACCAACCACGAGAAGCAGCGGCAAGGCGCTGCTTCAATGAAAATACGTCCCCGTTAACATTCCCACACACCGAATATATCCCTGACGCGGTTTCAAGCCAGGCTTCCCGTGAAATAAATTCTCCCGCTTGCGGTCAATGGTGATAACACCAAGCAGTAAATCCGACAGGTCACCTGATCCCAGGTAATGTAAGTGCCTACTAACCGTTTCGGTTAATGGGCGTATTGTACGTTAATTTTTCACGAACTTTTATACTAATCACGCATCATGACGTGAATATTTTTTTACCAACTCTTCCAAAGACACAATCGGCGCAAAAAAATCACCCTGCCCCCCCGCCACGGCATGATCCGTTAAGGTTTGCCATTCCGATTGCGTTTTGACGCCGGTGGCAAAAACTTGTGTCGGGGTACCGATGCAGGCCTCCGGCAGACTTTGCACAAACAGCTGGTTTTCCGATCGCCTGTGGATATCCCTGACCAGGCCGGGATGCAGCTTGATCATGGCGATGGGCACGGCCGTTATATACGCGGTGCTGACGATGGTCAAACCCGCCTGTACCACGGCAAGACGACAGCCCAATCCGGTTAACAAACGTAACGCCGGACGCAACGGCACCAAATATTGACACAGATCCGCCTCAACAAGTTCAAACATAATTTGCTGTCGCCGAGATTTTTCGCATTGCATCAGGGTATTGCGCAACCACACCAGGAATCCGTGCCGCAACAGCGACCCGGTGCTGATGGTGAACGCCAGCACGTGATCCGGCAATTGCGCCAACAGGGGGATAATCCGGCTCAACTGCTGACGATCGTACTGCTCAATCAGGCCCAATTGCTGAAGCACCGGCAAAAATTCGGCGGCGGCCACGGTCTGGCCGCCCTCGATAATGCGGTTAATCATCACCACATGATCGAGACAGCCCTCGCGGGTATAGGCCCCGCGGGCAAACAATTGCGGTCCGCCTTCTGATAATGTGCGCTCAAGCAGCGTGCGCCACTTGACATTACCGCGCACCGACTCGGGGGTCCGGCTATCGTAAACCGACCAGGTATTGCTCCCTTGCAAGACGGCTTCACGGGTAGCCCGCTCCACGGATTCCATCACCTCCACCGCCGTTTGTCCCTTACGGTAGCCGCAAATACCGATATTCAGTAAATCATCCCGCTGGCGTACCGGCAGCCCCGTCAGGGTATCCAGACCGCCGATTATCTGCGCCCCGAGGGACTCCGCCTCTTTCAGGGAGCAGTGGGGCAACAGCACCGCCAAATCGCCGTGAAAATAGCGCGCCAGAAGGGCATTGGGATAGCGCATGACAAATGTCGAGACCAGATTGATCAATGCGTGCAGCAATCCGTCGGTAGGCGGATTGCCGGACCGGTCTTCCATAATATCCGCGTCGGTGGATCGCAGCAGCATCACCACGCCATGGGCGCCCACTTCCTGATTTTCTTCCAACTGCAGCCCGAGCTGATTATCAAAAAACAGCCGGTTGCTCAGACCGGTTTTCGCATCCCGCGCGGCAAAAGCCCGGATAAGTATATCCACCCGGCTGCGCTGTTCACGGGCCTGAGCCAGATCGCTCAGCAAGCGGTCGATGGCGCTGCCGGTGAGGGAAGGCGGCTCACCGGCGCTTTCCCGTACGCTGTCCCGTTCGCCGTGAATGATACGTTTAGCCCGGTACTCCAGGGTCTCCTGGGGCTGGATTTGCCGTCGCAACCAGCTGAATCCCGCCAGAAGCGATAATACCGCCAGCACAATGGCGACACTCACCGGCGCCGTCACCTCAAGGGTATGGCCCTCGTTCAGCGGCGCGGCTCGATAGGAGAGGGTGACCAGCAGGTCGGGACGATGGGGCAACGTCAACCGGCGCTGCCGATAGCCGTAAGACGTCTCGGCGGGTTCGGCGGATAAGGGGAAACGATAGAGGACCTTATCGCCTTGCCGGATTTCCAACCCGCCGACGCCGGTGCTTGTTAACGCATAGGGCAGCCAATGGTCAAGGCCGGACAGCGGCTCGGTTAATAACGCCTGATCCAGCGACAAGGCCAGCGCCGCCATTTGGCGATCGGTGTGGTGCTGGTTGAGATAAAAAAAACTCAAGGCGCTGCTCGACAACATCAATAGCATCACCAGCGAGCACAACAAGGCCATCATTGCGGAGAGTTTGACGATTAATCGCATCCCTGTGCCCCGATAAAAGTCTGAGGTAAACCCGCGACCAGAAGAGTGAAAGCGCGCAAAGCCCTCTCGCGCCGCCGCCTGTGCCGCCGGTTACAAAACAAAGTGTATCGGTAGTTGCTTTAAATTGACATATTTTTACCCAATGCGTTCATAAATTATCCAAATCCCGCCTATGATAATGTTGCAAGTTAACCGCGCCTTTAACCGCAGCGGAACTGTACGATTTTTTTTGCACCATACTTATACGACCCCGCTGTTATATCCCCTGGAGCCTGTCATGACCCGTTACCGTGCATTACGCGACGCCGACGTTACCGCCGAGGAGGTCTTTTTCCAACGGCGGAAAGTATTGAAAGCCTTGGGGCTCACCGCCGCCACGCTAAGCCTGCCGTTCCAGGCCCGGGCGGATATCGCCTCCTGGATAAAACGCCACGAGCCGCCCAAGGCGCCGCCGGGCAAAGCCCTGACCTTTAGCCAACCGGCACAGTGGCACACCGGGCTGCCGTTAACGCCGGAGGATAAAGTCAGCGGCTACAACAACTTTTATGAATTCGGCATGGATAAATCCGACCCGTCCCATAATGCCGGCGGCTTGAAAACCGACGGCTGGAAGGTGCGTATCGACGGCGAGGTCATGAAACCCATTACGCTGGATATGGACGATATCTTCAAACGCTTTCCCCTGGAGGAACGGATTTACCGGATGCGCTGCGTGGAGGGCTGGTCGATGGTGGTGCCCTGGATAGGCTTTGAGCTGGGAAAACTGCTAAAACTGGCGGAACCCACCGGTCAGGCGCGTTTTGTGGCGTTCCAGACCCTGGACGATCCGGCGCAGCTGCCGGGAGAGAAGGACAGCCTCCTGGGAGGCGGCCTGGCCTATCCTTACGTGGAAGGGTTGCGGCTGGACGAAGCCATGAACCCGCTGGCGCTGATAACGGTGGGGGTTTACGGCAAAACCCTGCCGCCGCAGAACGGTGCGCCGATACGGTTGATTACTCCCTGGAAATACGGTTTCAAAGGCATAAAATCCATTGTCAGCATCCGACTGACCCACGATCAGCCCCCCACAACCTGGAATCTCGCGGCGCCGAACGAGTATGGCTTTTACGCCAACGTGAATCCCCATGTGGATCACCCGCGCTGGTCCCAGGCGACGGAACGGGTAATTGGTTCCGGCGGCATCCTGGATGTGAAACGCCAGCCGACCCTGTTGTTCAACGGCTATGCCAAACAGGTGGCGGGGCTGTATCGCGGACTTGACCTACGGGAGAACTTCTAAGTGCGGTTGACTCTCAAGCAAATCTTTTGGCTGAAAATCCTGCTGCACCTGGCGGCGTTTCTGCCGTTGGTCTGGCTGGTTTATGCGGTAATGCAGGGGGATTTCAGCGCCGATCCGGCCAAGGATATCCAGCATTTTACCGGCCGGACAGCGCTTAAAC
Source organism: Sodalis sp. dw_96 (assembly GCF_018449575.1). Taxonomy (GTDB): domain Bacteria; phylum Pseudomonadota; class Gammaproteobacteria; order Enterobacterales; family Enterobacteriaceae; genus Acerihabitans. Next base: position 420,285 of record NZ_JAAVUT010000004.1, read on the forward strand.
TGCTGCTGGCCTCGCTGCTGGTGACGCCGCTGGCCCGTTACGGCCGCCAGCCGTTGCTGATCCGCTGCCGCCGTCTGCTGGGCCTGTGGTGCTTTGCCTGGGTCACTCTGCATCTGCTCAGCTATGCGCTGCTGGAACTGGGCATCGACAATCTGGGCCTGCTGGGCAGCGAACTGGTGAGCCGGCCTTACCTGACGCTCGGCATTATCAGTTGGTTCATCTTATTGGCCTTGGCGGTGACTTCCACCCAGGGCGCCCAGCGCAAACTGAAGCGTCGCTGGCAAACGCTGCACAATTTGATCTATGTGGTGGCGATCCTCGCCCCGATTCATTACCTTTGGTCGGTAAAAATTCTCTCGCCGCAACCCCTGGTGTATGCCCTGGCGGCGGCGGTGCTTTTGGCCCTGCGTTACAAAAAATTTCGTCAATGGCGGTCATAAGACCGGAAGTTTTTATTTCTATCCCCGCTGAAAATGCGCTATCTTGCTCTCCACTTTGCAGTAGGTGCCAAGGTCAACTTCGCGGATAACGCCAGTATTTAGCGGCGAAAAGCCGCGATATCTTGGGAATGTATAAAGCCGCCGACATTCTGCGGCGAATTTTGCAGCAAAAAGATGACAAATTGATACCAGAAGGTTATTTTCTACCGGGTATCATCAATTAACGGGAGATAGCGGCACGATGGCGGACAAATTGCACATTTTGCTTCTTAACGGCCCCAATCTGAATTTGTTGGGGACGCGGGAGCCGGATAAATACGGACATACCACCCTTGCGGATATCGTCAGCAATCTCCAAGAGCTGGCGACGGAGCTTGACGTCCGGTTCAGCCACCTGCAATCCAACGCGGAACATGTCCTGATAGAGCGTATTCATCAGGCTCGCGGCAACACCGATTTCATCGTCATCAATCCCGCTGCGTTCACCCACACCAGCGTGGCCTTGCGTGACGCGCTGCTGGCGGTGAATATCCCGTTTATTGAAATCCATCTTTCCAATGTGCATGCGCGTGAGCCTTTCCGCCATCACTCCTATCTTTCCGATATCGCAGTCGGCGTAATTTGCGGCCTCGGTGCCGACGGTTATTATTTTGCTTTTCAGACGGCGGTTAAACGGCTGTCTGCATCCAATTAATTAGTGTATGGAACCCACTCATGGATATTCGTAAGATCAAGAAGCTGATTGAACTGGTTGAAGAATCCGGTATTTCAGAGCTGGAAATCTCCGAAGGCGAAGAATCGGTTCGTATCAGCCGCGCCCCGGCGATGCCCGCCTATCCGATGATGCAACAGGCGTATATTCCCGCCGCACAACAGCAGCCGGCACCGGTTGCCGCCCCCGTCGCCGCACCCGCGGCGGAAGCCGCCGTGCCCGCCACCATGAGCGGTCACCTGGTGCGCTCGCCGATGGTGGGCACCTTCTATCGCACACCGAGCCCGGACGCCAAACCTTTTGTGGAAGTCGGCCAGAAAGTCAACGTCGGCGACACATTATGCATTGTCGAAGCGATGAAAATGATGAACCAGATCGAATCCGATAAAGCCGGCGTTGTTAAAGCCATTTTGCTGGATAACGGTCAACCGGTTGAATTTGACGAGCCGCTGGTCGTCATCGAATAACGAGGCGCCACATGCTAGATAAAATAGTCATCGCCAACCGTGGTGAAATTGCGCTGCGCATTTTGCGCGCATGCAAGGAATTAGGCATCAAAACCGTGGCGGTACACTCCACGGCGGATCGGGATCTTAAACATGTCCTGCTGGCGGACGAAACCATTTGCATCGGGCCGCCGCCCTCCATAAAAAGCTATCTGAATATCCCGGCCATTATTTCAGCGGCGGAAATCACCGGCGCTGTGGCCATCCATCCGGGTTACGGCTTTTTGTCGGAAAACGCAGACTTCGCCGAACAGGTGGAACGCTCGGGATTTATCTTTATCGGTCCGCGCGCCGAGACCATTCGATTGATGGGCGATAAGGTTTCCGCCATCAGCGCCATGAAAAAAGCCGGTGTGCCCTGTGTGCCGGGCTCCGACGGACCGGTGGGCGACGATATGGAAAAAAACCGCGCCATCGCCAAACGCATCGGTTATCCGGTCATCATCAAAGCCTCCGGCGGCGGCGGCGGTCGCGGCATGCGCGTGGTGCGCAGCGACAATGAGCTGGATTCCTCCATCGTCATGACCCGTGCCGAAGCCAAGTCCTCTTTCAACAACGACATGGTCTACATGGAAAAATACCTGGAAAACCCTCGTCATATCGAGGTTCAGGTATTGGCTGACGGACAGGGCAACGCCATTTACCTGGCTGAGCGCGACTGCTCCATGCAGCGCCGTCACCAGAAGGTGGTGGAAGAAGCGCCTGCGCCGGGCATCACCGAAGCCATGCGCCGTTACATTGGCGAACGCTGTTCCAAAGCCTGCCGGGATATCGGCTACCGCGGCGCCGGCACCTTTGAGTTCCTGTATGAAAACGGCGAGTTTTTCTTTATCGAGATGAATACCCGTATTCAGGTGGAGCATCCGGTGACCGAAATGATTACCGGCATTGATCTTATCAAAGAGCAGCTGCGAGTGGCCGCCGGCCAACCGTTGTCCATCAAGCAGGAAGAGGTGGTGGTGCGCGGCCATGCGGTGGAATGCCGAATCAATGCCGAAGATCCCAACACTTTCATGCCTTGTCCCGGCAAGATCACCCGTTTTCACGCGCCGGGCGGTTTTGGCGTCCGTTGGGAATCGCATATTTACGGCGGTTATACCGTACCGCCGTATTACGATTCCATGATAGGCAAGCTGATTTGTTACGGCGAAAACCGCGACGTGGCTATCGCCAGGATGAAAAATGCCCTGGCCGAGCTGATTATCGACGGCATCAAGACCAATATCGATTTACAGCTTAGAATCATGAATGACGAAAACTTCCAGCATGGCGGCACCAATATCCACTATCTGGAGAAAAAGCTCGGCCTGCAGGAAAAATAACAGTCTTGACAGCGCTGGGGGTTAACAAGCCGGTCTGAATGTATTGACAAGCTATACGGGCGGGACAAGGCGCTAGATCGTAAACACGCCGTGAATCCATCCATGGAGGCTCGATCCGCGCCATCCATGGCGCGGACGGTTTACTCTTCTATCACCCTGCCCCGCCTTATTGACCACGAGCCAGTTCTTCAGCAATCTAGGGCCGGTTATTACCGGCCTATTTTTTGACTTCTATCGGCACAAAGATCATGGATAAACGATTTCCCCAGGCTCACCGCGAAGCCCGTTGGGCGTTCGGCCTGGCGGTGGCGTACCTGATTGCCTGGCTGCTGGCCGCCTATCTGCCGGACGACAAGCCGGGCATCACCGGCTTGCCCCACTGGTTCGAAATAGCCTGTTTATGGATGCCGCTGCTGTTCCTGGTGCTGTGCTTCCTCATGGTGCGCTTTATCTATCGCGATATCCCGCTGGAGGATAAAGATGCAAACTGAGATCCTTATCCCCCTGATTGCTTATCTGGCGCTGGTATTTATCCTCTCCGTCTACGCCTATCGCCGCCGCCAGAAAGGCGATTTCCTCACCGAATATTTCCTTGGCAACCGCTCCATGGGCGGTTTTGTGCTGGCGATGACCCTTACCGCCACCTATATCAGCGCCAGCTCGTTTATAGGCGGGCCCGGCGCCGCCTATAAATATGGCCTCGGCTGGGTGCTGCTGGCCATGATCCAGGTACCGACGGTCTGGCTCTCTTTGGGGGTGCTGGGAAAGAAATTCGCCATCCTGGCCCGGCGCTATAACGCGGTGACCCTGAACGATACGCTGTTGGCCCGTTATCACAGCCCGCTGCTGGTCTGGTTGGCCAGCATCAGCCTGCTGGTGGCGTTTATCGGCGCCATGACGGTCCAGTTTATCGGCGGCGCGCGCCTGCTGGAGACCGCGGCCGGCGTGCCCTATGATACCGGCCTGTTGATTTTCGGCGTCACCATCGCCCTCTATACCGCTTTTGGCGGCTTTCGCGCCAGCGTGCTCAACGATGCCTTCCAGGGGCTGGTGATGTTGCTGGGTACCTTTATTTTGCTGTTCAGCGTCATTCACGCCGCAGGAGGACTCTCCGCGGCGGTGACAAAACTTCACCACATTCAGCCGGCGCTCACCTCCCCCGCAGGGGTCGATCATATTCTGTCCCCGCCGTTCATGGCGTCGTTCTGGATCCTGGTCTGTTTCGGCGTGATCGGCCTGCCCCATACCGCCGTACGCTGTATGGCCTATCGCGACAGCAAAGCGGTGCACCGCGGCATTATCATCGGCACTCTGGTGATCGGCGTTTTAATGCTCGGCATGCACCTGGCGGGTGCGCTGGGACGGGCGATCCTCCCCGATCTGACCATCCCCGATCAGGTGATCCCGACCTTGATGATCACCGTGCTGCCGCCGCTGGTCGCCGGGATCTTCCTGGCGGCGCCGCTGGCGGCCATTATGTCTACCATCAATGCGCAACTGCTGCAATCCTCGGCGACGATCGTCAAGGATCTCTACCTGAGCTTGCGCCCTCAGCAGGCCGGCAACGAACGCCTGCTCAGCAGAATGTCCGGCATGATAACGCTTATTCTCGGCCTGTTGCTGCTGGTGGCCGCCTGGCGGCCGCCTGAAATGATCATCTGGCTGAACCTGTTGGCGTTCGGCGGACTTGAAGCGGTATTTCTCTGGCCGCTGGTGCTGGGTCTCTATTGGGAGCGCGCCAACGCCGCCGGTGCGCTAAGCTCGATGATTTGCGGCGGGGTCTGTTATGCCGTGCTGGCCACGATTAATCTGCAAATCGGCGGTTTCCATCCCATCGTGCCCTCTCTGCTGCTGAGCCTGCTGGCCTTTGTGGTGGGCAACAGATTCGGCGGCCACCGCCCCCAGGCGGAACCGGCCGGCCTTTAACTTTTTATCGGAGCAGCCATGCCCTGGATTCAACTTAAGATCAATACCACCGACGCCGACGCGGAAACCCTGAGCGACGCGCTTATGGAAAACGGCGCGGTCTCGGTCACCTTTCAGGATACCCACGACAACCCGGTTTTCGAGCCGCTGCCGGGCGAGACGCGTTTATGGGGCGATACCGATGTCATAGGGCTCTTTGAAGCCGACATCGATATGGCGGCGGTAATAGAGGCCCTGGCGGGCCATCCGCTGCTGGGAAAAGGTTTTGCCCACAAAATCGAACAGCTCGAAGATAAAGATTGGGAAAGGGAATGGATGGACAACTTTCATCCCATGCAATTCGGCCGCCGGTTATGGATTTGCCCGAGCTGGCGACCGGTACCCGATGCCGGCGCGGTAAACGTGATGCTGGATCCGGGTTTGGCCTTCGGAACCGGCACCCATCCCACCACCGCCCTCTGCCTGCAATGGCTGGACGGACTCGATCTCGCCGGCAAGACCGTTATCGATTTTGGCTGCGGTTCCGGTATTCTTGCCATCGCGGCGCTGAAACTGGGGGCATCCCACGCCATCGGTATCGATATCGACCCCCAGGCCATTCAGGCCAGTGGGGACAACGCCCGGCGCAACGGAGTGGAAGAGCGCCTTACCCTGTTTCTATCCCAGGATAAGCCAGACAGCCTGCGTGCCGACGTGGTCGTGGCGAATATCCTGGCCGGGCCGTTAAAAGAGCTGGCCCCGCTGCTCAGCGCCCTGCCGGAACAGGGCGGGCTCCTCGGCCTGTCAGGGATCCTCGCCAGCCAGGCGGAGGGGGTGGCGGCGGCCTATGCCGACGCGTTCCTGCTGGATCCGGTGGCGGAAAAAGACGAATGGTGCCGGATTACCGGCCGCCGCCGCAAATAAGACAATGACCATATACCCTAGATAATTCGAGTTGCAGTAAGGCGGCAACGCAGCGAATCCCCAGGAGCATATTCGTGTAAGTGACTGGGGTGAACGAGGACAAATCTGCCTGGAGCAGATTTGAACGCTGCTTGCAGCGGCCCCGCAGGGGCGAGGCCCATGGAAGGGCCGAGTATTGCCAACGCACCTGCAACTTGAAGTATGACGGGTATAACTCGTTCTGAACTTGCCGCGCCAGACATGACTAATTGGTGAAAAAAAATTGACCGCACAAAAGGTGTTTATATCTGTAACCGTATGTAATATAGGCAAAAATATCAATACCGGTCATCCAAAGAACATTTTCATTGATCTATAGCAGAGGATTGTTCAAAGTTTGGCCTTTCATCTGACGAAAAAAATGCGTAATATACGCGCCCTTGCGGACACAGTATGGTCACTCTTTGTCTATGCGTATTGGACAGCTTCAGCTCGCTAATTGCCTGATGGCCGCTCCGATGGCCGGTGTGACAGACCGTCCATTCAGAGCGCTTTGTCATGCAATGGGGGCCGGATTGACATTTTCCGAGATGCTTTCCTCTAATCCTGAGGTATGGCGCACGGATAAGTCACGTCTGCGTATGGTACATAGTGATGAGCCCGGTATCCGGGCCGTGCAGATTGCCGGGTGTGATCCTGCTGATATGGCTGCCGCCGCCGTCATTAACGTGGCGAACGGCGCACAGCTGATTGATATCAACATGGGTTGCCCCGCCAAAAAAGTGAACCGGAAAATGGCGGGTTCCGCCTTGCTGCAGTTTCCGGATCTGGTGAAACAGATCCTGTTAACCGTGGTAAGGGCGGTAGACGTGCCGGTAACGCTGAAAATACGCACGGGTTGGTCGCCGGAACACCGTAATTGTGTAGAAATTGCCCAATTGGCCGAAAATTGTGGTATACAGGCCATCACGATTCATGGCCGCACCCGCGCCTGTTTATTTAACGGCAACGCGGAGTACGACAGTATTCGGGCAGTTAAGCAGTCTGTCACCATTCCGGTTATCGCGAATGGCGACATCACTGACCCGCATAAAGCCAGAGCGGTATTGGACTACACCGGGGCCGACGCCCTGATGATAGGACGTGCCGCTCAGGGAAGACCCTGGATCTTCCGGGAAATCCAGCATTATCTGGAAACGGGGGAAACGCTGTCGCCGCTGCCGTTAGGCGAGGTTAAGCGTTTGTTGATAGAGCATGTACGGGAATTGCACGACTTTTACGGTCCAGGCAAGGGATTCCGCATTGCTCGTAAGCACGTCTCCTGGTACTTACAGGAGCATGTCCCTGACAACCAGTTTAGGCGCATATTCAACGCCATAGAGGATGCCGGCGAACAGCTGGAGGCGTTGGAGGCATATTTTGAAAATCTTGCGTAATTGAAAAAAGAGCTGACAGAACTATGTTCGAACAACGCGAAAATTCTGACGTACTGACCGTTTCCACCGTTAACTCTCAGGATCAGGTAACAAAAAAACCGCTGCGGGACTCGGTGAAACAAGCACTGAAGAACTATTTTGCTCAATTAAATGGTCAGGATGTTAATGATTTGTATGAGCTGGTATTGGCTGAGGTGGAACAGCCACTGTTGGACATGGTCATGCAATACACCCGCGGTAATCAAACCCGCGCGGCCCTGATGATGGGTATCAACCGTGGCACGCTGCGTAAGAAATTGAAAAAGTACGGTATGAATTGATATCGTAACTTAACTTATTAATAATAAAAGCGTTAACGGGAGACCGTTAGCGCTTTTTTAATAAGGAAATTTAATCATATGGGCGAATTATTCAGAGCGATAGGCCTAGGCCTGCTGGTGCTGCTGCCTCTGGCCAATCCCTTGACCACCGTGGCATTGTTCCTGGCCCTGGGCAAAAACATGAGCCAGGAAGAGCGTAAGCGGCAATCGCTCATGGCCTCGGTCTATGTCTTTATCATCATGATGACGGCGTATTATGCCGGCACGGTGGTGATGAATACCTTCGGCATCTCTATACCCGGCCTGCGCATAGCCGGCGGTCTTATTGTCGCGTTTATCGGTTTTCGCATGCTGTTCCCGCAGCAGAAAGAAGAGCCCGACGACGAGCCGCATAAACCGAGTGACGGGATTCACCACCATCCCGCCCCCAACATCGCCTTCGTCCCGCTGGCCATGCCCAGTACCGCGGGCCCCGGCACTATCGCCATGATTATCAGCTCAGTCTCCACCGTGAAAGACTCGGTGTATTTTTCACCCTGGGTGATAACCGTCGCGCCGGTGCTGATTTTTCTATGCGTAAGTCTCATCCTGTGGGGATGTCTGCTCAGCTCCGGCGCCATCATGCGCATGATAGGCGAAAGCGGCATCGAAGCGGTCTGCCGGGTGATGGGTTTTTTGCTGGTTTGTATGGGCGTGCAGTTTGTCATTAACGGTACGCTGGAAATCATTTCCAATTATCCGTTAAAACTCTGATTGGCTGGAATGCTACCCGTTAAACATCATGTCATCTTCCTGCCGGTGAAGATATCCTTGGCAGAGGGAGCGCTTTGGGCGCGGCTGACACCGACGATATAGACCGGGTTGCCCTTGATATCATCGGCTGGGGTAATACTGACCACTTTCAACGCTGTCATAGGCTTTATCAAAATATGATCGATTAGGAAACCGGTACCGGCAATTTTTTTAGGCACATTTTTATCGAATATAATAATAATCTGATCTCCCTTGGTTTTAGAAAATTGTTTAGTCCAGCTCTCTTTCCAGCCAATGCAGTTGCCGGGCAACGCGGAGGCTGACATAAACCCTTTATCAATTACAATATCCCCTTCCCTCACCGACTGGCCGTAAACGCCGGCGGGATATTCAACGGTTCGAAAGGCATAACTGTCAAAATCATGCATATTTTCATAATCTGACAGCAGTTCGGCCGCCTCTTCATCGGCATGCAGCGTTTCCTCGTTAATAGACCGGGTGCCGAATCGCAGCCAATCATTGATAAAATCGCTACCCGATTCGGTATACTCTTCCAAGGCGGGAGAATTAATCTGCTTTTCGGCCAAACTGCACAGCAAATTGGAATATTTTTCAATATACTCAGGTGAATTATTGAAGGTGGAATATTTCTTTTTGAGTAATCCCTGTATCAGTTGCACTTCACTCTTTAAACAGTCTATGCCCTCATTGGGAATGTCAAAATTAAGTCTTCGAATATTATTGAGACTTGAAGTATATTTATTTACTTCATATGAAGTTATTTCTTTTAAATTCACCCTGAGTCCCTTGATATCAGCAGTTCTGAAAAAAGTCTTATCCTTTACCAGGATAGCGATATCCGAGACATCCGCGGCATAAAAATTGATAGGGTAACCCCTGTTCTTTAACTGTACGGAAAATTTTACCGGAATGTCCTCAGCTTCCCAAAACGAGCTTATATTTAGCCCCAAGGGTTTATCAAGCCCGGCCAGCACAAAGTTTTCATTCATAAACAAATCGTTCGGCTTTAGTTTTAAAAAATCGCTTTTTTTCATTCTGCCATATTTAAATATCGTACACTGAGCTGGTTTTACCTTAGCTAAGGCGGAATGTATATTCTCTATTTGTCGGAAAATATCTGAATCGATAACCGCAGAACGATGCCTGATTGACATGCGCTGATGCAAAGCGTCGTTGACTTGCTGCATATTTTTGTATTGGTAGTCTGCCAGCGCTTGTTTCTCATAAACGTTAAGGGGCTGATTGACCCTCATTTTTAACAATTTAGGCTCGGAGAACGCCTGGCTGAACATCTCTCCAATACGCTCCATTCGAGTGACAATGTAAGACTGTCTTTGTTCGATGCTAAAGAAAACCCGAGCCAGCTTCACTTGACGCCAATGCATTCCGGGTTTGAATATAACAAAGCCATTACCCATTTCTCTGACAGGAAAAAAACTATTAGAAAAGAGAATAAACTTTTGATTGTTAGCTCTATCTATAAATAATTCTCCATCCTTGTCATATAAAATATTAGGTTCACGATTATCGTATAAGGGATTTGCTTCTAGATGCTTGGCCAGAATTCTTCTTACCTGAGGAGAAAATTGCGGCAGGCAAAGGCGGTTCCCCCATGTTCTGATAGACCTCACCACTTTGCAAGTATAGGGGGCCGATGGACGCCATTTTTTCAAATTGATCATCCGATATTGTTTCGACCTTTTATTGAACCAGATACCAAATTCGTTTTTTTTGCCAATAAAATAATAACCAGAATGCCCGGTTGGTCTCACTTGATAAATTTTACTACCTACCTTAATGTAGTGACTGCCTAAAGCATCATGCAGAATGCCAAACCTATTGGGCGCGGACAACTCAGATAAAGAAATATCCATCTCTTTAATATTTGAATGGGCAATCTTTGTTAACATCGTTTGATGAAAAGTTATCTCATGATTTATCTTACCGCCGGGGGGGTTTAATGTGCGTCCTTTAAAGGTAAAAACCTCTCCTGATGTTAAGCGCCCCGTTGAGCGTATATTAACCATCTCCTTTTTCACCTGCTCAGACACCGGAATATTTTCAAGCCTGAACTCCGCGCCTTCATTATAAACGATGGAAAACCTGCCTTCCAATAGCCCGCCCAAGGCAATCAGCGCCACGTTTACGCAATCGTCTAACACCAAATTCTGGGCCTCTTTTCTTTCTGGCTCATCATCTCCATTAACCATTTTATCAATGTCCAGACCCAAGGAAACAAAGGGAGTGACTGGGTTAGGCAAAAACATATTCATGATGGAAAAGTACTTGATAGCCATATCCCTTCGCACCTCTGCATTGGATTTTATCAGGCTGTCGGCATCGCTTAATGCCCGGTTTTTCTGTTGCATGACAATAAACCGGATCAGATCATCCTTGATTTCAATTCGTTTCCGCCAGATGTTGTCCAGGTATTTTTTTGCCCCGTCGGCTTCCCCGAACATCTCCAGCCAGCTGTCGATACCATCATAAAAATTTCCATTCTGCCTGTTATAAATTGAAAAATGGCTTGCCATAATATCCCGGTTCTTTTTTTTCCTGCAATTTGTTATAAACCATGTTTTCATTTCCTTCAGACTGTGAAAGTGGAAAATGCTCTTCGGCTCACCCGGTATATAGAGTACATAGTGTAATGAACTTTCAATAGCCAACACAATGATATCGGTAGCCGTATAACCATTGATATCAAATAAATATTTTTTTATAACTATTTTTTTATGAGGAATGATATTGAAAGCCTGCAAAAATAAGTCAGTATACTTTTCATTAGATCGGGTTAACCGACTAAGTGCTGAGAGGAATTGAGCCAAATAAACGTATTGAGGTATATCCGTCTGCCAATATTTATTCAATTTATTTATATATAAATTAAAAAAGTCCATCTCAATGATTATATTGGCAACGACAGAAGGCTTAATCGGCAGCTGATTCTCGCTGCCGAAAGATTCCGTGAGTGATGCGGAAACGTTATAAATCCCTGTCATTTGATCGACAACATCCAGGTTGTCCCGAGCGTCGGCGGAAAAGTTATTCAGCACGCACTCAGTCAGCGTAGTTGCCTCTATGGGCCTGGCGCTGTCGTGGCGCCACCCGGTAACCGATGCGGGATCATTTTCCGCCGACGTAAACCGATAAAAATAATGCTTATCGGGGTCGAGAGACAAACCGGTTTGTTTAAATAACGCTTTTTTAATTTCATCGGCCGCCACCTTATATAAATGAGGATACGTTTTTTTATAGACATCCAATATTGTTTTAATCGATCCCATTTTGCCCCATGGCATAAAACCCGCGGCCTTGGCAGAGTTTGGTCTTGGCCCCGGTTTTTTGTTTTTCTGGCCATCGATATCACTTTCATATTGTCGAGGTGCCGTATTATTTGCCTTTTTACTGCTTGATTTATGGACATCATGCTTGTTTTTATGCCGAACTTTGTTCCCGTTCATTATTATTCCGGCGTCCTTATTTAGGCTATAACGTGAGTGATTATGCTTAGGCACGGGTTCAATGACATCATTTTGGAAGTTAGTTATATCAATAAATCTTTTAGAAATAGGATGAGTGTCAGCTTTTTTTATTTTAAGTGCCTCTGGTATCCTGCCCGCCGGTAAAGAGGAGCCGTGGGATGCTCGGGTGACATTGGTAAGTAACAAAATAATATTCAGTAATAATGAAGCACGTTCATGTCTAGCCCGATTAGCGGGCATCTCAGTCAAACGGTTGATAAATGATTGCTGTTGTTTATGAAATATAAATCTTCCATTTTTTTGATTATTGTACAAACCGATCTGCTTTCTATAATTATTATTTGTTGTGCTCATTAATATTCACCAATATTAAAAACTAAAACTATTTTTAATTAAAGAAGTTTTTTATAATCTGAGGTGTAGGATGAATATTGATTAGAATTAATTTTTAAATTAATGTCAATGTTTAAAATATATCATATCTTATTATGTTATTTTATAATTGATCATTGCAAAAGGCAGATGAATCAGACTTGACTGGCCAAATGATTATGCCGATTTTTAGACAAAAAAAACCCCGACCGAAGTCAGGGTCTTAAATTTTGCTATCAGGTAACGGCTATGAGGTCACAGCTTACGGACTCAACGTCCGCCGCTGGCCAAGCGGGTACTGATAATAGCGAGACTTACAGCGCGACGACGTTCGCGGCAGACGGGCCTTTCTGGCCTTTTTCGATAGTGAATTCAACACGTTGACCTTCGTCTAACGTTTTGAAATCATTGCTCTGGATAGCGGAAAAATGTACGAATACATCTTTGCTGCCGTCTTCAGGGGTGATAAAACCAAAACCTTTACCAGCGTCAAACCACTTTACTACACCTTTCACTTTGTCAGACATAAATACTTCCTTCGTAATTATTTGTGCCACAGGGTGGCGAAAAAGGTCTGTTTATCAGGGATTACTTATGGTGGCACTTAAGAAGGAAATTCGTCGAAGAAGTGATGGTAGACTATCGCTTTTACTAGAACAACTTTACTAAAATGGCTTTCATAAATAGGTCTGCGTTACAAACCGTTGACACCATTAACTCATATTGACGCACGGGATGCAAGCGATATTCAATACTGCTATCAATAGTGCTCACAATTGTTGCCCTCAATCGGCGCATTGCGCAAAATGTGAACAACATTCCCACATAATGGAACTCGATGCCGTAAAATAGTGCATTGGCGCAGCCTTTGCACAAATATGGTGCGTAATTGCTCCATAAAGGGTTGTCCCTGTGTTCAAAACACCCGGGATGTCGCGTCAGACATGCAGTTGCCGAATTGGCATCCCCTTTGCTATGAGGATACTGGCGATATGCCATTGACAGGACAGATGCGCGGCAAAAGTGCATCAAACCATTAGCTTTATTTTCGGCCTCACAGGATGCTTTATGAAAAAAATTATGATTTCCGCGTTAGCTGCCGCAGCAACCCTCTTTGCGATAGCTAACCAGGCACATGCGGGCACGACTTTGGATGCGGTTAAGAAAAAAGGTTTTGTACAATGCGGTATCAGCGACGGTTTGCCGGGCTTTTCCTACGCCGACGCCAGCGGTAAATTTACCGGTGTCGATGTGGACGTTTGCCGGGCCGTTGCTTCCGCGGTGTTTGGTGATGACAGCAAAGTAAAATACACTCCCCTGACCGCCAAAGAGCGTTTCACCGCGTTGCAATCGGGTGAGGTGGATATTCTCTCCCGCAACACAACCTGGACCTCTTCCCGCGATGCGTCCATGGGCATCGTGTTTGCCGGCGTCAACTATTATGACGGCATCGGCTTTTTGACCAAAAAGAAAGCCGGGCTGAAAAGCGCCAAGGATCTTGATGGCGCAACTGTTTGTCTGCAGTCCGGTACCGATACCGAGCTGAATGTCGCCGATTACTTTAAAGCCAACAAAATGCAATATACCCCGCTGACATTCGACCGTTCCGATGAAACGGCCAAGGCGCTGGAATCCGGCCGCTGCGATACCCTGTCTTCCGACCAGTCGCAACTCTATGCGCTGCGCATCAAGCTGGGTAAACCCGATGATTATGTGGTCCTGCCTGAAGTGATCTCCAAAGAACCTTTAGGCCCGGTTGTTCGCCGCGGCGATGATGATTGGTTCGCCATTGTGAAATGGTCTCTGTACGCCATGCTGGACGCCGAAGAAATGGGCGTCAACTCCAAGAACGTCGACCAGCTGCTCGCCACCCCCACCAATCCGGATATGGCCCATCTGCTGGGTAAAGAAGGCAATTTCGGCGAACAGTTGAAACTGCCTAACGATTGGGCATACAAGATTGTTAAGCAAGTGGGTAACTATGGCGAAAGTTTTGAACGTAACGTCGGCCAGGGTAGCGAACTGAAAATCAAACGCGGCTTGAATGCCTTATGGAATCAGGGCGGTATCCAATACGCTCCGCCCGTGCGTTAAGTATAACTGTCAGCAGGCGGAAACACTGGCGCCATGCGCCAGTGTTTTTCCAACAGATTTTATTTCGGGGCTTTCCATATGCAACAACGCCAAACTGCTAAAGGCGCCTTTTCCTTGACAAACCCTGCGGTACGCGCCTGGGTTTATCAGATCCTCGCGGTCGTGGTGTTATTCTCTTTTGTTGGCTACATTCTGCACAATACCCTGACCAATTTGCGCCATCGCGGCATCACTTCCGGTTTTGGGTTTTTGAGCGACGCCGCCGGTTTCGGTATTATCCAACATCTGATTTCTTTCCAGGATGGCGATACTTACGGGCGAGTCTTTATTATCGGTTTGCTCAATACCCTGCTGGTTTCCGCGCTGGGGATCGTATTTGCGTCAATCCTCGGATTTTTCCTCGGGTTAGCGAGGCTGTCCGATAACTGGCTGTTACGCAAACTTTCCACCCTCTATGTCGAAACTTTCCGTAACATCCCGCTGCTGCTGCAAATATTTTTCTGGTATTTCGCCGTACTGCGCAATCTGCCCGGCCCACGCCAGTCCATCAGCGCCTTTAATTTGATTTTTCTCAGCAATCGCGGCCTGTATATGCCCACGCCGCTGGCCGGTCCCGGCGCCGTTCCCATGCTGTTCGCCGTGCTGATAGCCATTGCGGCCTCGCTGGTGCTCTACCGGATCAACCGCCGCCATCAGATGGCCACAGGCGGACTGCGGCGCAGCTGGCCGTGGATTATTATCCTGATCCTGGGCCTGCCTGTTCTGGCGCAGTTTATCTTCGGCGACGCCGTTCATTGGGATGTACCGGCCCTCAGCGGCTTTAATTTTCGCGGCGGCATGGCGTTGATCCCCGAACTGGCGGCCCTGACGCTGGCGTTGTCTATCTACACGTCGAGTTTTATCGCCGAGATCATCCGCGCCGGCATCCAGTCGGTTCCCTATGGTCAGCATGAAGCGGCCCGTTCACTGGGAATACCGACTCCCGTCACGTTGAATCAGGTCATTTTGCCGCAGGCGCTGCGGGTGATTATTCCGCCGCTCACCAGCCAGTATCTAAACATTGTAAAAAACTCCTCGCTGGCGGCCGCCATTGGTTACCCCGATATGGTGTCGCTGTTTGCCGGTACGGTATTGAACCAGACCGGGCAGGCAATCGAAACCATCGCCATCACCATGTCGGTCTATTTAATTATCAGCCTGTTGATTTCGTTTTTGATGAATCTTTATAACCGGCGTAAGGCATTGGTTGAACGCTAAGGGAAATCCATGACCATGACATTAACTCCCCATGAACCCGTAGCTACCCCGACGCGCAGCCGGCTGGGCCTTGCCCTGTTCTGGATACGGCAGAATCTGTTTTCCAGCGTCACCAACAGCATCCTGACATTGTTCTGTCTCTGGCTGCTCTGGGTGGTTATCCCGCCCTTATTGAACTGGTTGTTATTCCAGGCCAACTGGACCGGTACCAGCCGTAGTGATTGTACCAAAGACGGCGCCTGCTGGGTGTTTATCCACGCCCGCTTCGGCCAGTTTATGTACGGGCTGTACCCTATCGATCAGCGCTGGCGCATCAATCTTACCCTGGTGGTCGGGCTTCTGAGCCTGATACCGATCTTCTGGAAAGCCATGCCGCGCCGCGGTCGTTATATCACCTGCTGGGTGGTGGCGTTTCCTGTCTTTACCTGGGTTATGCTGTACGGCGGTTTTTTCGGCCTGACCCGGGTTGAAACCCGCCAGTGGGGCGGTTTGACGTTGACCCTGATTATCGCCTCGGTGGGCATCGCCGGCGCCTTGCCGCTGGGCGTGGTGCTGGCCCTTGGCCGTCGTTCGAAAATGCCGGTGGTGAAGTGGTTTTCGATTATTTTTATCGAATTGTGGCGCGGCGTACCGCTGATTACCGTCCTTTTCATGTCTTCGGTGATGCTGCCGCTGTTTCTGTCGGAAGGCACCAATATCGATAAGCTTATCCGCGCCCTGGTGGGGGTTATCATGTTCCAGTCCGCCTACGTGGCGGAAGTGGTGCGCGGCGGTTTGCAAGCGTTGCCGAAAGGGCAATATGAAGCGGCGGAATCCCTGGCCCTCGGTTATTGGAAAACACAGGGATTGGTCATTTTACCCCAAGCCTTGAAAATGGTTATTCCCAGCCTGGTAAACACCATCATTGAACTGTTCAAAGACACCAGTCTGGTGGTGATTATCGGCTTGTTTGATTTATTCAGTAGCGTCCAACAGGCCACGGTTGACCCGGCCTGGCTGGGAATGTCCACGGAAGGATATGTCTTTGCCGCGCTCGTCTACTGGATTTTTTGTTTTGGCATGTCCCGCTATAGCCAGCATTTGGAAAGGCGTTTTCATACCGGGCATTCTTCCACCCATTGAGGTAAACCATGAGCGACAATAACGCCAACCCAAATGAACGATTGATGATTACACTGGAAAACGTCAATAAATGGTTCGGCCAGTTCCACGTGCTGAAAGACATCAATCTGCAGGTAAAATCCGGCGAACGTATCGTGTTATGCGGTCCCTCAGGTTCAGGGAAGTCCACCACCATCAGATGCATCAATCATCTGGAAGAGCACCAGCAGGGGACTATTGTGGTGGACGGCACGTTACTGGACGACGACCTGCGCAATATTGAACGGGTGCGTACCGAAGTCGGCATGGTGTTCCAGCATTTTAATCTGTTTCCGCACCTGACGGTGCTGCAGAATTGCACACTGGCGCCTATCTGGGTGCGGAAAATGCCGAAAAAAGAGGCCGATGAGCTGGCCATGCATTATTTGCAGAGGGTACACATCGTTGAACACGCCAACAAGTTTCCCGGCCAGCTGTCCGGCGGTCAGCAGCAGCGGGTAGCCATAGCCCGTTCATTGTGCATGAAGCCGAAAATCATGCTGTTCGATGAGCCCACCTCGGCACTGGATCCGGAAATGGTGAAAGAAGTGCTGGATACCATGATAGGCTTGGCCAATGACGGTATGACCATGCTGTGCGTCACCCACGAAATGGGTTTTGCCCGCACGGTGGCCGACCGGGTGATCTTTATGGATCGCGGGGAGATCGTCGAAGAAGCCTCGCCGAACGAATTCTTTACCCAGCCAAAATCCGAGCGTACCCGCATGTTTCTGTCGCAGATACTTCATTAAGGTCGGCACTCAGCCCGTGGGTACGGACTGAGCTTATTGACAAAGTGCATGGTCGAGACAGGCTGCCAGATCCGTGAACCCTTCCCTGGGGGCTCGATCCGCGCGATTACGGCCACCATCCGTGGTAGCCGCCCTTCGGGCCAACGCCTTACGGCGTTGTTCCAAAACGCTCCGGGCGTTTTGGTCCCTGGCGCGGACGGTTTACTCTTCTAGCAGCCTGTCCCGACTTATTTGTCTCCGAGCCCGTTTGTCAGCCTTAACCCGCGCGTGCGGGCCTTTTATTTCAGCAGTACTTCATATTGCGGATTAAATTCGTCGAATATCGGCAAGGCCGCCGCTCCCAGCGCGGCGGTATCGGTGCCGGTCATGCCGATGCGCACCCGCTGTTCGTCACGATATTTACTGCGTACCGAACACAGCAGTGGGTGTAATCGCCGGACAATCTTTTCCACCAGCGGTTGCGGCATCTGTCCGCCGATGATCACCGTTTCGGCATCAAAAATACACTCGATGATATTGATACCCTGGCGAGTGGCGGGCAAAGCCGACTCAACCCAGCGGTCGAAACAGGCCTCGTCCACCCCCAGCAGATCCTCCGGCATGGCGGTCATCGGATCGAGCCCGCAGGCTTCATAGGCCGACTGCAGCGACAGATAGCGCTCCAGACAGCCATGGTTGCCGCAGGCGCAGGGGCGGCCATCCGGCTGTACCACCATATGGCCGATTTCGCCGGCGTTATGGGCATGCCCGGTATAAATATGGCCGTCGGTAAAGATGCCTGCGCCCAGGCCGGTTCCGATATACAGATAAATAAAGGAATCCAGCTGCTTGGCCACACCGTGAAAACGCTCGCCGATAGCCGCCACGGTAGCGTCGTTCTCCAGCGTGACCGGCAGACCGGTGGCCGCCGACAGCTCTGCCGCCACGTCGATATTTTCCCAGCCGTGCAGCGTTGTCGGTCCCTGGGAGGAGAGACCTTCCACCCCGAAAGGCCCCGGCATGACCACACCGATACCCAGTAATTTGCGCCAGTCGATCAGCGCCTGCGCTTTCATTTCCGTCAGCAATTGGTTAATCAATACCAGCGTTGCACCGGGCTGGGGCTTTCGCACCAAACAAAGGCGCCGGAAGCGGACGCTGCCGGTAAGATCCACCAGCACCACCAATAGGGTTTGATGATCGAGATGGATACCGATGGAGTAGGCGCTATCCGGGTTCAAGGTGATGGGCACCGCCGGTTGCCCCCGCCCCCCGACATGCCGCGGCAAATGAGATGACAGGATCCCCGCTTGCTGTAACTCAAGAACGATGTTGGACACCGTTTGCGGGGTCAGCGCCGTAAGACGCGCCAATTCCGCCCTGGTCAGTTCCCCCTGTAGACGGATGGCCTCTATCACCACCCGACGGTTATGGGCTCTGGCGTGTTCCAGATTGGTTCCTGAATTTCTCATGTTCTCCCTACCGCTCTTCACCCGTAGCGCCAGTATGTGCATATGCTTTATAGCAATCAAATTGATTTAATTATTCCGAGCGAACTTTCTCGGCACGCCATTTGCTTATCTCTATCCAAGAGATTTCGAGTTGCGGCAAGGCGGCGAGCTTGCGAACCCCAGGAGCTTAGATCACTCAGTGGCTGGGGTGGGCAGGCGCTGCCAACACAGTTGCAGCTCGAAAGATGAAGGGTATCGGCGACAAGGGTCACAAGACGAAGAGGTCCTTGTTGCTTTCGCCTATTAAAACAATCAAATTGATTTAATCCCTACCCCAACCCGCTGTTTCAGGAGACGTAATGAACATAAAAAAAATGTGCCCCGCCTTAACGCTTTGCGCGCTATCGGTCCTCTCGCTGGGACTGTCGGCGCAAGCCCTGGCCAAAACCCAAATCAGCGCGCTGTTTATGACCCAGGCCGCTTACAGTGAAAACGACATTCGCGCCATGACGGCCGATTTCACCAAACAGCACCCCGACATTGACGTCAATCTGGAATTCGTGCCTTACGAAGCGCTGCACGACAAGATCGTTGCGGCCCGGGGCGCGGGGAGCAACGGCTACGATGTGGTGCTGTTTGACGCCATCTGGCCGGCTGAATTCACTAAATTTGGTTTATTACAGGACGTGACGTCGCGCATTAACGGCGAAGACAGCAAAAAAATCTTCTCCGGCGCCATGAGCACCGTCACCTATAAAGACAAAATCTGGGGTCTGCCATGGATTCTGGATACCAAATATCTTTATTACAACAAAGCCATGCTCACCAAAGCCGGCATCACTACCCCGCCGCAAACCTGGGAGCAGGTGGAACAGCAGTCGGAAATTCTGAAACAAAAGGGAATCGTCAAATACCCGCTGGTCTGGAGCTGGTCCCAGGCGGAAGCGCTGATTTGTGATTACACCACCCTGGTGGCGGCTTTCGGCGGCGAATTCTCCCAGCAGGGTAAATTTAATTTTACCAATCCCGGCGCCCTGAAAGCCGTGACCTATATGAAAGAAACGCTGGATAAGGGACTTACCAATCCCAACTCGCGGGAATATCTGGAAGAGGACGTCCGTAAATCCTTCTCCAACGGCGATGCCGCCTTTGCGCTGAACTGGACCTATATGTACAACATGGCCAATGACCCGAAACAAAGCAAGGTGGCCGGGGATGTGGGTATTGTTCCGGCACCGGGCGGCAAGGCGGACGGGATTTCGGCGGTCAACGGCTCCATGGGACTGGGCATCGCCAAGGCCAGCCAGCATCCCGAACAGGCCTGGCAATACATCAGCTATATGACCTCGCAGCCGGTGCAGGACAAATATGCCAAACTGAGCCTGCCAATCTGGAAATCGTCTTATGACGATCCGAAAGTACAGCAAGGCCAGGAGCCGCTAATCGCCGCGGCCAAACAATCCCTGAACGTGATGCTTTCCAGGCCGGCAACCGACCAATATTCACAGCTCTCCAATATCCTGCAGCAAAACCTGCAGCAGGTATTGCAAAACCAGGTGACGCCGGAGGCCGGCATGGAGGTGGCAACCAAGGCTGCGGATCGTTTGCATTAAGGATCGCTTCATGCTCAGTTTGCCGCAACGTGAGCATCGTCAGGCATGGGTGCTGTTGGCGCCCATGCTATTGATGATGTTTTTACTGACCGCCTGGCCGCTGGCCCGCACCCTCTGGCTGAGTTTTACCGATGCCGCGCTAATCGGAGGCGGCGTGACGCCACAACCGGTAGGCTTCGACAATTATCTGTTTGCCCTGACCGACCCGGACTTCCTCGCCGCGCTGGCGCGCACGCTTTATTTCACCATCGTCTCAGTGGCCTTTGAAGGGGTGATAGGGGTATTGGTGGCGCTGCTGCTGAATCAAAAATTCTACGGCCGCGGCCTGCTAAGGGTACTGGTGATATTGCCCTGGGCGCTGCCCACCATCGTCAACGCCATGATGTGGCGGCTCAATTTCAACCCGGATTACGGCAGTATCAACGCCCTGCTGACCCAGGTCGGACTGATTGACCACTATCGCAGCTGGCTTGGTTCTCCCGATTCGGCAATGAATGCGGTGATGCTGGCCGACATATGGAAAAATTATCCTTTGGTGACGCTACTGACACTGGCCGCGCTGCAGTCCATTCCGGATGACTTATTCGAAGCGGCGCGCATTGACGGCGCTTCCGCCTGGCGACGTTTTCGCGCCATCACCTTCCCGGCCATTCTCGGCCCGCTGGGGGTGGCCCTGATATTGCGCACCATAGACGCGTTCAAGATTTTCGACATTATTTATGTGATGACCCGCGGTGGTCCAGTGGACAGCACCAAGACCTTGAGCTTTTTTGTCTATCAGGAATCTTTCAGCTATTTACGCGCCGGCAGCGGCGCCGCCTATGCCATATTGATGACTTTGCTCTGCGGAATCCTGATTGCTATTTACATGCTGATGATCGCGCGCCAGCGTCGAAGGGGAATCGAGCAATGAAGCGTTATATCAGGACGATACTCCGCTATGGCGCGGCGCTGGTGCTGGCGATTAGCATTCTCGCCCCTCTGCTGTGGCTGTTTTTAATGAGCGTAAGCTCATCGGCGGATTTGGCCCGGGTTCCCTTGGAGTGGATTCCGCGCCAATGGGACTTCAGCCGCTATGGCCGGCTGTTATCCCTCGAGCCGGGGCAGCCGGGAGCGCTGTTTTTGCACGCCCTGGCCAACAGTATTTTCACCGCCACCGGCGCCACCCTGATTTCATTGGCGCTGGCCATCCCGGCGGCGTTCAGTTTCTCCCGCTACCCGGGCCGCGACGGCTGGCTGATGGGCAGCCTGGCGATTTATATGGTGCCGCCGGTCGCTTTTGTGTTGCCGCTTTATTTTGTGCTGCAGCAGCTATCGCTGTTAAATACCCATTTGGGGCTGATTCTGGTGTATTGCTCGTTGATACTGCCGTTTCTCACCTGGATGCTGAAAAACCAGTTCGATGCCCTGCCGCTGGATATCGAGCAGGCGGCCCGCCTGGACGGGCTGCGCTTTTGGCAGGTTCTGCTGCGGATTACGCTGCCCCTGGCAAAACCGTCGCTGGCCGCCTCGGCGGTATTTGGCTGGCTGTTGGCCTGGGATGAATTTTTTTACGCCCTGCTGTTTACCAATAACATTCAGGCACAAACACTGCCGGTCACCATCGCGGGCTTTACCGCCGGCCGCGCCACCGACGACGGATTGGTGGCCGCCGTCGGTATTCTGGCTTCGGTTCCGCCGCTGTTCATCGCTATTTGGCTGCAAAAATTCCTGGTGAGCGGTTTGACCAGCGGCGGCAGCAAAGGTTAATAACAGGACGATATCAATAGACTATGAATACATCCGCCCCCGAGGCCACCTTATATGTGGCGGGCAATATCAATATTGACCTGATTATGGGTACGTTGCTTGAATGGCCCGCCCGCGGCACCGAGGCAATGCTTGAGCACAGCGCGCTGCGCCCCGGCGGGTCGGCGGGCAATTGCGTTCTCGCTTTGGCGGCGCTGGGCACCCGGCACCGTGCGGTAGCCAACCAGGGCAACGATCATTTTGCCCGCTGGCTGGCGGAGCATTTTGCCGACAGTGCGCCCTTTTGGCCGCGCTATGACTGTGAAACCTCGCTGACGGTGGGTTTCACCCATCCCGATAAAGAACGCACGTTTTTCAGTAACCAGGGACACATCGTGCGTCTGTCGCAACAGGATGTCTTGCGGCAATTGCCGCCGCAGGCGACGCCAGGCGATCTGGTACTGCTGTGCGGTACCTTTCTCTGCCTGCGGCTGTTCGATGAGTATCCCGAGCTGCTGGCGGTTCTCCAACGGCGCGGTTTTAAGGTGGCGGTGGATACCGGCTGGCCGCCTTCGGGCTGGAACAGCGAATTGCGGTGTCGGATCCATGGCTGGCTGAGCGAGTGCGATTATCTGCTGTTGAATGAGGTGGAGACCCTGGGGCTGGCAGATAATGACTCCCTGGCGGCGGCGGGTCACTCTCTGGCCCGACGACTTGCGCCGGGCGGTGCCTGTGTCATCAAGTGCGGCAGCCAGGGCGCGATGATCTGTGGCGGCCTTGAGGTTTTATCCTGCAGCGCGGAACCGGTACGGGTGGTGGATACCATCGGTGCCGGCGACAGCTTTAACGCCGGTTTCCTCAGTGCGCTGCTGTATGGTTATAACCGCCAACAGGCGCTCTATTGGGGAACGCGGGTCGCCGGACGGGCAATCAGCAGTTCGCCGCGCCAGTACCCTGACCGTGCCTCCCTTCACTCTTTTGCCGGGAAGGAGTAATCCATGGCGAGCGTAGAATTAGTCAAAGTCGCCAAACGTTATGGCAAAAATGCCGTGCTGCATCCGCTGGATCTGAAAATCCCGGACGGCAGCTTCACGGTACTGGTGGGACCTTCCGGCTGCGGTAAATCCACTTTATTGCGATTACTGGCCGGGCTGGATACGGTGTCCGACGGTGATATTTTTATCGACAGTCAGCAAATCAATAATCTCGACCCCGCGGATCGCGATATCGCCATGGTTTTCCAAAGTTATGCCCTATATCCCCATCTCACGGTGGCGGAGAACCTGGCGTTTCATATGCAGGTAAAAAAAGTGCCGCGCCAGGAGCAGACCACCAAGGTTCAGCAGGTGGCCCGCATGCTGGGTATCGAACCCTTGCTAAAACGTTTGCCGAAGGCCTTGTCCGGCGGCCAGCGCCAGCGTGTCGCCATGGGACGGGCCATGGTGCGTAATCCCCGGGTGTTCCTGTTTGACGAGCCCTTGTCCAACCTCGATGCCCAACTGCGTATGGAATTGCGGGCTGAGATCAAATCCCTGCATCAGCAGTTGAAAACCACCACGGTGTATGTTACTCACGATCAGGTCGAAGCCATGACCCTGGCGGACCAAATCGTGGTGATGAGGGAGGGCAGTATTGTCCAGCAGGGTCAACCGCTGGAGATTTACGACAGGCCGGTAAATACCTTTGTCGCGCGTTTTATCGGCTCGCCGCCCATGAACCTGCTGGACGGTCTGCCCGAGATTCGCAACGGCGTGCCGGGCGTGAAATGCGGCGAGCTGTGGTTCCCTTTGCCGCCGAAATGGCATGCCGCCGCACGGCGGCAGGGAAGCTCGCCGGTGACGCTGGGGATCCGCCCCCATGATTTCCTCCAGGTCGCCGCCGCCCCTCAACCGGCCGCCACGCTTCGCCTACAGGAAATCACCGGCGAAACCAGCTTGCTGCACGTGGACTGGGGCGGATTTCCGCTGCACGTCCAGTTCGCCGGCCGCTTAAATAACCCGCCGGGCCAGCCCTTATGGCTGGAGGTGAAACCGCAAAGCCTTCACCTGTTTGATGCCGCAGGCGGTCAGCGACTTATGGAAAGTAATGCCGGCGAGTGACATCGTGCCGGACGTTTCTTGCGTTCCGCCTGTCATGACCCGAGACTTTCAATCGATCTCGGGGAAAACAGCATTAACCCGCCTTGGCACAACGGTGCCGGTGCCCATGAAGTTTCGCACCGCGCTTACCTGCTTGCCGATAGCCGAAGCGGCATGTTTAAAGCGGCCACCAGAGCGATTATCCAACCCGGCATATAAGCCGCTGGCAATGCCGCCGGTATAGGCGCCAAACCACTCTCCAAGGCCAGGGTTGACATCGTCCATAGCTGTTCCATTTTTAACTTGCCTTGACCGTTGCGCATTAGACATCACGCTGCCGATACCGATGTCAACATGGTTATCAGGGGAAGATTCGCGGCCTTCCTTCCACAACTTATTGTTTTTGCCAAACCAACTTTGTTCCTTGGATTCGCCATTGTAATGCACCGTGCCCCTTCCTTGGGAAGAGGCCGGGACGACAGCGTCATTCAACCAAATCCGCCAATAGGCGTTAACAATCCCTGTTACGCAGCTTTCGTCATGTTTGCTTAGGTCGGCGCTGCAAGAAAGTCCATCATTTCCCCACGCGGAGCTTTCCTCTTGGGGCTGTGCCGGGAAGATATCGGGTAGCAAAAACCGCCAATAAGCATCAACAGCCGCCGTGGCTATTCCGGTGCCTTTTTCAGCCATCCTATCAACTCCTCTGCCAAAAATAGCGCCGTAGACTGCCCCGGTTCCAGCCATGTCACCTATTATTGAACTGCCTTCTATTACCCCATTAATTTTGGTCCCAACGTTCGCGCCAGCCATAGCTCCTGCACAACCTGCCTTTGTGACTTCAATGTCCTTTTGCCTTGCCAGCGTTTGCACCTTGGCAACGCTCACTCCCGCCGCATTAGCGCAGGCCATGTTGGTTTCGGCACATCCCTCGTTTTTAGCAGATCGGCTTTTATAAAAACTAAACTTAATTGCAAACCACATGGCTGTTGAGTCAGCGCCATTTAATTTCGCGGATATCCCCGCAATAAAGCCAGCAGCAACATTTTGTACCGACCTCACTTTATTAGATGCCCAAGAACCTATCAGAATTGCGCCCCAATCTTTTTTGTCGGCGTTACAAGTGCGCCACAAAACCCACAACACATACACAACGACACTCGCTAATATTAATGGCGGAAAAGATAAACCTAACGTTCCTGCCACCGCTATCCCTGTGAGCACAACCGTGGTTACTATCACAAAGGACACCGGGAGGACTTCCATTATTTTTTTTATGATAATCTTTATTTTGGCACTGGTGGGTTTATTAGGATTTTTCACTGCCGGGTCAGTTTTGACAATATTTACTGGCGCATTGGCTGGGATACACTTTGATGTTGCCGATTGCCAATCCGCTGAGCCGGCTCCAGCGCGTGGAGTGACAACGCTGAAAATAGGAATTTTGCCCCTCATATCAAGAGACACGGTCCTGGGGTTATCCATTTTACCTTGGACATTACTGCCGGGAGATCGGTTAGATGAGCCAACAAAACAGCCGGTAAATATAAGATCGCTATTTTCGACCGAAGTAATCCCCCCCCCTACGTCCCCACATCCTGATTTAGAGACATCACATAAATAATCGTGTGTTGTTTCGCAGTTACAGGTTCGGGATGATATTAAAGATGTCATGGCAGGTGCCCTCCTGATTTTTACCGTTATGATAATCAGGACTGGCAAAGAGGACTTTCATAAATCGACGATATGATAATTATTCGTAGACTATTTTTTATAAACCGTCGCCTGCGTTGCCGGTTGTCCTATTCTTCTCCAGAGCAGCGCATTGCGAGTTTCGATAGGGCACATGTCGGTTTGACAGATAGAAAAAAGCCCTCTGTTTTCACAGAGGGCTTCGTTCAATTGGATGCCTGGCAGTTGATGCCCGCCTGCGGCGGTCACCCTGCGGGCCGTCGCCTGCGGCTCCGTTCAACCGGCAAAGCCGGTTGTCCTACTCTCTGCTCGAGTAGCGAACTGCCTGTTCAACGCACATGAAAAAGCCCTCTGTTTTCACAGAGGGCTT
>NZ_JAAVUT010000040.1 GCF_018449575.1 Sodalis sp. dw_96
TAAAAAATCGCGGCCGGATGGCCGCGATTTCTTTAAAAAGGTTTACCCAAAAATCCGGCTGTTATTTAGCATCCTTTTGAGCCATTTTTTCGGCATGCTGTTGGTATTTTTCATTGAATTCCTTTTTCTGTTCCGGGGTCAGGACGTTATACATTTTGTTCTGCATTTCCAACCGTGCCAGCATGCGCTGATCTTGTTCCTGCGACATGGAAGTGACAAATGCCTGGGCTTTGGATGAGTCGAAGCTATCCGCGGCGATAATTTCATGCATTTGCTGACGTTCCGCCGGAGAAGGCATATTCACTTCCTTGCGGGTCTCCTTGAAAATATCGCGCATCTGCTGACGCTGCGCCTCGGTCAGTTTCAAGCCCTTGAACATCATATCCATCATCGGTCCATGTTGGTGTCCGTGATGGTGCATCATCATGTCGCCTTTCGCCGGCGCATCGGCAGTGGTAGAGGACGTAGTAGTAGTAGTATCGGCGGCCGACGCCAATTGAACTGAACCTAACACCAGGGTAGTGGCCATGAATAAAGCGGTTAATTTACGCATAATTCCCTCATTGTCTGCTTATACCCGTCATACTTCGAGTTGCAGGTACGTTGGCTTTCCTCGCTCACCCCAGTCACTTACCTGAGTAAGCTCCTGGGGATTCGCTGCGTTGCCGCCTTCCTGCAACTCGAATTATTTAGGTTATATATTCTGTCGTGAACTTTTCTCTGCGACAGTGTGCGTTACAGAAACAAGTCTACTCTAGATAACTTAAAGTAATGACATTAAGCGTAAATAACTTAAAGCCTGTAATTCATTTTTAGGCCGATAGTGGAGAAATCATGAAGATTATGTCGGAAAATCGTAATGAAATTCATCAAAATAATATCTATTACATTGATTTCAAACATAACGAATATTTAACCCCTAACCTAAAATAATAAGGTCTTTGAATTTTTGCGACATCCATTATTACAATTGGCTCGCTCCCTGAGAGGGCCAGTATCCTGTTATCGGCCATGTCAACCCGCCGACTCAAATATACGCCTGTTTATTGTTGAAAGGGATAGATGTTCCCCAGGTCGAGCAATTGAGTCAAGTCATCCAGCGCGTTACGAACCTCGTTCAATAATGCCGGATCCGCCAGATCCCTCTGATCGAGACGGTCGCGGTAATGACGGTCCACCCACTGGTTTAATTGCAAAAACAGCGGTTCGGTCATCATGACCCGCGGATTCACCGCACGGTATTCCTCCTGCGTTAAAATGACCCTTAATCGCAGGCAGGCCGGTCCGCCGCCGTTGCGCATGCTCTCGCGCAGATTGAACACGCGGATATCATCGATAAGCGGGTGTTCCGCCGCCAGCTCCCTCAGATAGTTCCACATACCCTGGTTTTGGCGGGTCTCTTCCGGCACCACCAGGGTCATGTGTCCGTCCCGCCTGCTTAATAATTGACTATTAAACAGATAGGTTCGCACCGCATCGGCCACGGAAACCCGGTCCGCGGGGACCTCCACAGGCATGAAATCCTGCTGGAGCAGCGCCAGACGGCGCCGCAGCCGGTCACGCACCCCAACGCCTTCCCTGAAGGCCGACTGATGGTAAAACAAGACCTGTTCGTTGCTCACCGCAATCACGTCGTTGTGAAACACCCCGGCGTCGATGACCGACGGATTTTGTTGGACCAGCAAGGTCCGCTCCGGCGCCAGCTGATGCAGGCGTATAACGGCTTCACTGGCCTCGCGGGTCTGCCTGGCGGGGTAACGGCCGGGTTCACCACCGCCGCCCAGACCTTCTTTACCATAGACAAACAGCTGGATGCCCGGCTGATCATATCGCCCGAGACGGCAGTGGTTGGCCGCGCCTTCGTCGCCAAACAGCGCCACCGGCGGTAAAGCGGGATGATGCCGGAAATAGCGGTTGTCGGCAAATACCGCCGCCAGGATGGCGCCGGTCGTCTCGGCTTCCAGCGCCCGATGAAAATAATTGTTCAGGTTGGCGACGGTAAAATGCACCAGCCCGTCGCTGCTGTCCGCCGACGGACTGACGGTGGCCGCGTTGGCAACCCACATGGCGGACGCCGAACATACCGCCGACAGCAACTGCGGATACCGGGCCGCGGCGGCCAGTACCTGCCCATCGGTGCCGCTGAAACCCAACTGCCGCAAAGCGGGCATATGCGGCCGCTCATGGGGCGGCAGCACAGCTTGCGGGAAACCGGCGTCAGCCAAGGATTTCATTTTCAACAACCCTTGTTTGGCCGCCAGGCGGGGATTGGCGTCCTGGTTGCGGTGACGGATGGACGCCTCATTCCCGAACGATAGCCCGGCATAATGATGGGTCGGCCCCACCAGCCCGTCAAAATTGATTTCCATGCTTCGTTTCATCGTGCTCATAGTGCGGCCTTGGATGTTCCTGACGACGCCCTGACGGGCACCGCCCTGACCTGCCGGCCGGGAGAAAGGCCCAAGGATGCATAGACATCGGCGCCGATTATCAGCCGATCCTGCTCGAATCGGGGCTGTGCCGACACGACGCGATAATCGCGGTAGTCGTCATTCGCCAGAAGAAACCATGGCGCGTCTCGTTCCGGGCCGCTTCCGTCCGATACGCCGGGAACCCATAACCGGCATTCCCGCACCGTACGGACAGTATCGATCTCAGCTTCAAGGATCGGACCGCCGTCAAAAATATCGATATACCCTTGGTAACGCAGTCCTTCCGACTCCAGCACCGCCCGCGCCGGTTCGGTGTGCGGATGGACCTTGGCGATTGCTGCGCGGGCCTCCGGCGCCAGGAAGTCCACATATAATGGGTGTTTTGGCATCAGTTCGGCGATAAAAGCCTTGCTGCCGGTACCGCTCAGGTAATCCGCCTGGGAAAAATCCATGGAGAAAAAATGCTGGCCGAGATTGGCCCAAAAAGGAGAATTCCCCTGCTCGTCGCAATAGCCGCGCAATTCCGCAATCACCCGCGGGGAAAAATGCTGACGGAACGCCGCCATGAACAGCAGACGCGCTTTCATCAGCAAGTGACCATTGTTGCCGTGACGGTAATCCGGATCGAGAAATAGCGTGCAGAGCTCAGATTGTCCAGTATGATCGTTGCTCAGATACAGGGTCGGTACCGCTTTGTAGACATTCAGGCTTTTGGACGCATGGACCAGAGTGCCGACACGGAAATTATACCAAGGCTCATTCAGGCCCACCGCCGCTTCAATGGCGCTTACCCCCACCACTTTGTGGCGCTCGCTGTCCTCCAGCACAAACAGGTAACCTTGTTCACCGCGCTCCGCCGTCCCTTGCCAGGTCCGGATGGAGCGATCGATACGGGCGGCCAGCACGTCCCGATGCGTGGGCAGAGAGGTGAGCCCGGCGCCGGTTTTGTCCGCCAGACTCAATATATCCATTAAATCGCCGGTTTCAACCGGACGGATCGTCATCATGATAAGAGTCCTCGCGACGCGGAAAATGCCCATCGATACCGCTGAGTATAAACTGCACAAAACACACCAGCAATGGAAGAATAAATGAATAAAAATTAAAGTGGACTTTAAAAACAATAGCTTACTTCGCTTTTTTATGCATTAAAAATGAATACAAAATGAATATCATGCATATGGCATCACTTTCGGCGGTTAAATCCGAGAAATTATGCACGGTCTCAATTCTTTATTCGCCTGGATTGGACGCAAGCCGGCATGAAAATAATGTGCCGGGATCCGGAAATGTCCCATGGCAGTGCGGCCCATGCCTGTGAATAATGCGCATAAGCCCGGACATAAGCAGTGCGTCCACCGGCAGTGAATTTTTGGCTTGGTCACAACGCGGCCTGTTCATAGCTGGAAATCGTCGCCAAACTGTCATCTTATGATGGGATAGTGCTTAATGGCCCGCTTCCTATGGCCACAGGCAGGAGACGGGAATCGCTGCCCTCTCCCGTTGCCGCAAAGGGTACAATCTAATAGTATCAACAGGGTATTCGGGCTTTAACACCTTGATATAACAAGCGCTAAACATGAGCTAACCCGTTAATCCGTTAGTTAGAAAAAGTTTTGAAACTACAATTATTATTCTGCTAGGTAGTTATTGACACCTGCCCGCCACTGACTGGCCACAGAAGGCCTCAGCCCGGAGAGATTTTATGAAACCAACAGAAAAAGAACGATTTATCGGCCTAGAGTGGCTGCGCTTCCTGCTCGGCTGTTATGTCATGCTGTACCATACTTCCCCTAACTATCCGCAACTTCAACGCATTTTCGGACTGAGTGAATTAGCCAGTATGGGTTTCTTCGCCACCAGCAGCTTTTTCGTGTTGTCCGGATTTCTGCTGGCCCATGTCTATGTCCGGGGCAATGCCTTGCGCGACTCGGCCCCCCGCTTTTGGGCCAAGCGCTTTTTCAATCTCTACCCCATTCATATCGTGGCCCTGGTGTCTTCGATTTTGGTGATTGCCCTGATGCAGTGGCTTGCCATCCCGCCGGATGGCCCCGGCAGCAGCGTACGGTTTGTGGTATACGATACCAATGAAATCCTGGGCCGTACCCACCCGGAGCTATTTCAGCATTACATGGATAACCTGCAGCTGGCGTTCAACGGCTTTCTGCAGCTGTTCCTGCTCCAGGCCTGGAATCCCTATTTCCTGACCTTCAATGCGCCGCTGTGGTCCCTTTCAACGCTGTTTTTCTTTTATATTTTATTCCCTTATTTCGCTCCCCGGCTGATGAACGCCCGGCGAACCTGGATGTGGCTGACCATCATCTGGGTTCTCTACCTGCTGCCGCCGGTCTGGGTCATTTGGAAACATCTTTACGGCATACCTTATACCGGCATGCTGCAGCGGGTGCCGATCCTCCGTGTGCCGGAGTTCTTCGGCGGCATCCTGGGTTATGCGTTATTCCGCCGGGCCCGGCTCCGGCAGCAAGTCATGTCAGTGTGGCAGCGCCGCTCCCTGGTGATTTCCATCGTCTGCTGTTTCCTGGCCGCGACGGTTTTGTTCACTCACGGAGCCAAATTCTGGTATTTCCTGCTGCACAACGGCCTGCTGCTGCCGTCCCAGGTAGCCCTGATTTATCTGTGCGCCCTGGCCCCCACGCCGCAAAGCGCCTGGTTGCAGCACTGGTCGCCGCGGCTCGGCGCCGCATCCTTGTCGATGTTCGCCCTGCATGTTCCTTTGTTTAATCTTTTCCGTACCCTGGAACAATTTTTCCGCGGCAATCCCACTTCTTGCTTCAGCGATTGGGAGGAATGCATCGCGGCGGCGGGCAATGTGCAGCTGTCCCTGGGCGGTTATGCCCTTTATGTGCTGCTGACGGTCTTGATTTGCGTGTTATTCCAGGAGCAGTTCGTGACGCGGGCGCGTAAAAGTCTGGTAACGCGTTTTTTGGAAAAACGCCCGTCGATGGCCAGGCTGGGCCGGGCCGAATCCTCGAACTCTTAAGGGAAAGCAAAACATGCCCTTTTGCCAGGCGGCAGGGCATGCAAGGGGTTGGCGGAAAGTGGCGGCAAGCATGCCGCGGGTTAAAACGGCGGGCCGTCGAACAGGTTCTGATTGATGGCGGATTTAGCCCGCAGCAGCTGACGTACCTGATGCACCAATTCAACCATGCATTCGTCATGCATGCCGTAATTGTTCAGTTCCTGCTCCAGCGCAAACAGATATTGGGCGTTGGTGCCCAGGGGACCGCTGGCGCAGGCGATTAACGGCGCGATAACCTGTGATCGGGTATCCGCCTCGAAGAAAGGATGCTGGGAATCCATGACAAATACCAACGCGGTGACCTTCTCATCGTCTTCCAGCGTCAGCTCGCTCCAGGTCGGCACGTAACACCCGGTAAGCATCTCCCGCTTCCACAACAGTTCAAGCTCTTCATGCAAACGATCTTCGGGTAGCCGAAAAGCCAGCCCGGTGGTCTGGCCGCCCTCTTTGAGCGCCAGCATGCGCCCCGGCTGGGCAACGGTGCCTCGTCCGGCGATCAAACGCAGACAAAAAGCGCGATGCCAACCCGATAATGTCGCCGGACGAACCTCTTCCGCCTCGAATATCGGATTCCACATCAGGGAACCGTAACCGAAAATCCACACCGGGCTATTATCCGGTCGACGCGCCAGCGTGCGCTGCAAGGAGGCGCGACGTTGCTCGGGCGTTAACAACAATGCCTCTTCAATGATGCCGAAGGCAGTTTTACAATCAGCTTTTTGCAAGAAATCGCGTGTTAACACTGATGATATTCTCCTAACCACATCCGCCGCCCGTTAGGGTAAAGCCGCCAGTTGAATATTTGAATTCCTTATCATGTAATAGCTCATTAATAAAACGCTATTGAAATGACCATATAAGTTTCTCGTCATATTATCAAGCTTGATCTGTGTCACATTATGCTTGCGTTGCTCTAATAAGCATTTAATTGAATTAAGGGGAGGTTAAGACGGGAGCGGTGTGCATTTTGACGCGTGACGATAGTCCCTATCGCCACTTCCTATCACCACCAAGGGTATCTATCGGGGAGAAAATGGGTTCATGAAAAGCATAAGGCGAATACAGAGTGTCTTGGGGTAAAGTCCGTTTGAATATCTCACGGGCCAGGAGGAGTTATGATTTCGGATGCCAACGATCGTCGTCACCCTTTTTGTATTTATGTTTCACCGCCGCCCAGGCCACTTTGTGCGCGGTCTCTTCCCGTGATTCGTCGCCGCGGCGTTCGGCTTTTTCCTCATATTGGTCCCAGGCGTGATTAAACGCCTCGCGATAAATATCCTGGGCATGCTTAGGCAGAACGTGACTGACACTGTCAGGCAATGAATTATTAGATTTGTATGGCATAGGATCCTCCTATATCGGTCTCTCTAAAGTGTAGCGGCTAACGCCATGTAAGCCAAACGGTGGGTAAAAACTCATCCGGATAGGCGCTATTATGCCGCAATGGGTACAAAATTGGCGTTAAGACCGGGATTAATACAGTTTGTAATTTAACCCGCCGTTTATTAGGGAATAATTAAATATTCTTGATATTTTATAGATGAGACTATTCAATTAAATTGCGAGCTAGAAGAGATTTTTTAGCGGTTTTTTACGGTATGATTACTTAACGTCTGTTTTATACATATCTTGACATAATTTGCGTTGTTTTCTGGTACTATTCCTAAGACGTTCAATGCTGAAATCCGATAAATACAACGTCCGGTAACCAGCCTTACCTGCGAGGAGATTACCTTTTATGAAGTCGTCCATTCACGGTATTAAAACACGCCATAAAGAATATACCCTGTTATTTCCCCTTGCCGCGCTGGCAATATTAATATTTTGGGGTACCGCTTCGTCTTTTTACGCCACGCTTGTTATCAATCTCTTGGCGCTGGCCGCTATTTTAGTCAGCGCATTTAACGTGGTGCGCCATGCGGATGTGCTGGCCCACCGGCTGGGGGAGCCCTTCGGCTCACTGATATTAAGTCTGTCGGTGGTGATTCTGGAGGTCAGCCTGATTTCAGCCCTGATGGCAACCGGCAACGCTTCGCCGGCCATCATGCGCGATACCCTTTTTTCCGTCATCATGATTGTCACCACCGGTCTGGTGGGTTTTGCCCTGCTGCTGGGGGGCCGCAAATTCGCCACCCAATTCGTGAATCTGGCCGGGATTAAGCAATACCTGATGGCCATCGTGCCGCTGGCCATTATCGTGCTGGTCTTGCCCGCCGCCTTGCCGAAGGGGAATTTCAGCACGGCTCAAGCACTGTTCGCCGGCGTGATTTCCGCAGCCATGTACGGCGTATTTTTACTGATCCAAACCAAAACGCACCAAAAATATTTTGTTTATGAGCACGAAGACGGCGATGACGATGATGCGCACGGCAAGCCCTCCGCCCATAGTTCCAAATGGCATGCCATCTGGCTAATCATTCATCTGCTGGCAGTGGTGTCGGTCACCAAATTCAACGCCGGTCCCCTGGAACAGCTGCTGGGGGATCTGAATGCCCCGCCGCAGTTCACCGGCTTTTTGGTGGCGTTGCTGATCCTCTCGCCGGAAGGGCTGGGGGCCATTAAGGCCGTGCTGAAAAACCAGGTGCAGCGGGCAATGAATCTGTTTTTCGGTTCGGTATTGGCCACCATTTCCCTCACCGTGCCGACGGTGACGGTCATCGCCATTCTCACCGATCACCCCTTGGCATTTGGTCTGGACTTGTCGCAAATCGTGGTACTGGCCACCGCCATGATTTTGTGCCAAATTTCCTTTTCCACCGGCCGCACCAATGTGCTGAACGGGACCGCTCATTTAGCACTGTTCGGCGCTTATCTGATGACGCTGATGCTGTAAAACGTTTCATTCCGCGGGGCCTTGCAAGGCCCCGTTTATTGATTTGCCCGCCTCGTCTCCGGCCGCCGGGCCGGGAAGTCCGCAATGGGTTTTCTCTTCCGCGCCAAATCATCATTCCCGGCCGCGGGGCCGCTGAACGGCTTCCTTTTTATCCGCAAAAAAGTTTTCACTGGTTTTACCACTGTAAAAACTGTTATTTTAATACTCCTTTACGACGGACCCATGGCCCGCCTCAGTTTCGTTTTTGGTTCGTTGTTTCAATGAAAAGTCGACTATTTACCGGAATTCGTCCCTTCAGTGCCCTTATTGAAGCCTGCTGGAAAGAGCCTTACAGTTTACAGCGCCTTATCAAAGATATTATCGCCGGGGTGACAGTGGGCATTATCGCCATACCCCTTTCGATGGCGCTGGCCATAGGCAGCGGCGTTGCCCCGCAATACGGTCTTTATACCTCCGCCGTCGCCGGTATCATTATCGCTTTGTTCGGCGGATCGCGTTTTAGCGTCTCGGGCCCCACCGCCGCCTTTGTGGTGATCCTCTATCCGGTATCGCAGCAGTTCGGCCTGGCGGGGCTGCTGATTGCCACCCTGCTCTCCGGCCTGATTCTGATGTTCATGGGATTCGCCCGTCTGGGTAAGCTCATCGAGTTTATTCCCTTGCCGGTGACGCTGGGTTTTACCTCCGGTATCGGCATCACTATCGGCACCATGCAGATAAAGGACTTTTTCGGTCTCCAGCTTACGGCGATGCCGGCCCAGTATATCGGTAAGCTGGTGGCGCTGGTGGGGGCATTGCCCACCTTTAACATCGGCGACACCCTGGTGGGCGTCGCCACCATGGCGGTGCTGGTTTACTGGCCCCGCCTGGGTATCCGTCTGCCGGCCCACTTGCCGGCATTGCTGATTGGTTCCGGCGTCATGGTCGTCCTCTGGGCGTTTCATCTGCCGGTGGCCACCATCGGCACCCGATTCGGTTATGTGTTGGCCAACGGGACGCACGGACAGGGCATCCCGCCCATTTTGCCGCAGTGGATATTGCCCTGGAATCTGCCGGATGCCCACGGCCAGCCGATGGCGTTTAATTGGCACACCATTTCGGCTCTCTTGCCGGCGGCATTTTCCATGGCGATGCTGGGGGCGATAGAATCGTTATTATGCGCCGTGGTGCTCGACGGAATGACCGGCATCAAACATCAATCCAACAACGAACTGATCGGCCAGGGGTTGGGCAATATCATCGCGCCTTTTTTCGGCGGCATTACCGCCACCGCCGCCATCGCGCGTTCGGCCGCCAACGTCAGGGCCGGCGCCACTTCGCCGGTTTCCTCGCTGGTGCATTCGGGTTTGGTGCTGCTGGCCCTGTTGATACTGGCCCCGGCCCTGTCCTATCTGCCGATGTCGGCCATGGCGGCGTTGCTGTTGCTGGTGGCCTGGAACATGAGCGAAGCGCGCAAGGTGGTCTACCTCTTGCGCCGCGCGCCCAAGGACGATATCGCGGTCATGCTGCTATGTATGTCCCTGACGGTGCTGTTCGATATGGTCATCGCCATTACGGTGGGCATCGTCCTGGCTTCGCTGCTGTTTATGCGGCGTATCGCCAGTATGACCCGCATCAACGAGCTACCGCAAAGCGCAGTGGGAGAATGCCGGGTTTTCCGGATTAACGGGCCGTTGTTTTTTGCCGCCGCCGAGCGGATATTTGATGAACTGACGGTGTTGACCAGTGAAGATCGACTTATTGTCCTGCAGTGGGATGCGGTACCGGTATTGGATGCCGGCGGCCTACAGGCATTTGTGCGTTTCAGCGAACATCTGCCGGCGGGTAAACAGCTTATCGTGACGGATGTTCCCTTCCAGCCGTTAAAAACCCTGGCCCGTGCCCATATCCATCCAATTGAGGGCCGGCTGGCGTTTTACCCGACACTGCCCCAGGCATTGCAGGAGCTGGCGGCGGCGCCCGCGGTTGCTTGATAGATGGTATTCCGGTGTGCGGCGGGCCGAGCCTGCCGTGGGCGCTCTCCCTTTAACAGGCTCGTTGCACGAACGACGATCGCGGGCCTAGCGTGCCATGTGGCGCTCGGGCGGGCGG
>NZ_JAAVUT010000041.1 GCF_018449575.1 Sodalis sp. dw_96
AAGTAGGACAACCGGCAACGCCGGTTGAACGGAGCCGCAGGCGACGGCCCGCAGGGTGACCGCCGCAGGCGGGCATCAACTGCCAGGCTGAGTTATCTTTAATATCAAATAATAACGAATAAGTATCAGTTACGATTGATGATGAGTTAATATAATAAATGTATCCGATTAACTAAAAATGATAACAAAAATCCCTTCCCAAATACTACATACAACCCTGACTAAAATTTACTCAAATTTTACTAAAAATGATCTAACTTTGATAAGCTTATCTGGCGATTGATAATTATTACAAATAAATAATATATAGGCGATATTTGCAAGCGCTCTTGGTTTGGTATCTGTTTATATGAATGGACATATAAACGATTGAAAAAGACGTGAGATTATGCCAAAGGTTGATATTGCAAGATCCTATAAACCCGTTCATATCCAGACGGAAAACACTGAGGCTAAAAAGCCGAACGAAGGCTACAAAAAAATATTTGAAAAACTCATCTCAGTGAAAAACAACGTAGTCGCTTATTTATCTCATGTAAAAACACACTCTCTAAAATCCGTAAAACACCTGATTGGGTCGTTAAAATCGGTACGGGCTGATAAGCGCCGCGGCTCCGGGGTCGCGCAGCAGGGAGATGACAACATTGATCTGGTCTCTTACAAACCCCTTCGGGATCCTCTGGAGCAATTTGAAAATGATGTAGCGGAACAGCTTAGAGAATTGAATGAAAGTTTTCAAAAAGAAGTAGCAGATGAAAAATATAGGGAACAAGTCATTGATGCTATATTTGCAGCCATTTATCGAGACGTCAAAGCCTCGTTTGAAATACATTATTTCTTTAACAAACCCGATATGCCTGGAGATGAAAATTTGTCCCTGCCGGGGGAATACTTAAAGACTATCGGTCAAACTGCCTATGACTGGGATGTATCTTGCAACGAAAAAAGCGGCGTGTATGTACCAAAAGGAGCGGGAGCTAATCCTTTGCTAAATAGCGTTATCAGTATCTTGCAAAAAAAATATTCTAATCAGATAAAAGATCAAAAAAATATAGAAAAAATCAATGATAATATCAACGCCATGGTCGATAGATATTGTATTGATAATAGTCTGAAAAGCCCACTTGCGTTCAAGTCTGTATTAATTGAGATTACTGAAAACTGGCAGCGCAATATTAATAAAGATAATTCCTCCGATGCATAACGAATGCCATGCGTCGAAGATGGGTATGGATTAGCCCGTTGCAAGGCCTCTATCACCACCTCTCTTCATACGCGATCGCGAAAAATGTCCCTCACCCGATGCCAAGGGAATCGGGTAGAATAAGGTCATGAGAGTTTGAGATGAGTTAAACAATGATGATGCACGGTGTGCCGATAAAACACCTGAATACCTTTGGGATAGATGTTACCGCTAAACAGATTGTGACAGCCTGTTCCGAGACGGAGTTGGTAGCGTGTTGGCAGGAAGCCAAGGAAAAATCATTGCCCGTTTTATTGCTTGGCGGGGGTAGCAACGTCCTGTTTCTGGAGGATTTTGCCGGAATATTGTTGTTGAACCGTCTCATGGGGGTAAGCGTCACCGAGGATAAAAACGCCTGGCATATCCATGCCGGGGCGGGAGAAGACTGGCATGAGCTGGTATCGTTCACCCTGGATCGCGGCATGGCCGGGCTTGAGAATCTGGCCCTTATTCCCGGGCGGACCGGATCGGCGCCGATCCAGAATATCGGCGCTTATGGCGTTGAGCTGGAGAAGGTATGTGAATATGTCGATCTGATCGATCTCACTAACGGCGTCAACAAACGCCTCTCTGCCGCCGAATGCCGCTTTGGTTACCGGGACAGCATATTCAAACATGATTATCGCGACGGCTATGCCATCGTAGCGGTTGGTTTTATACTCAACAAAAGTTGGCGTCCGGTGCTTACCTATGGCGATTTGACCCGTCTGGACAGCAAACGTGTGACGCCGCGCGAGGTGTTTGATACGGTATGCGCCATGCGCCGCGCTAAATTACCCGACCCCGCCGTGGTGGGTAATGCCGGCAGCTTTTTCAAAAACCCACTGGTCAGCGCTGACGTGGCTCAAAACCTGCTGCGGCATTACCCTGAGGCGCCCCATTATCCCCAGCCTTCAGGTGAAGTGAAACTGGCTGCGGGCTGGCTAATCGATCAATGCGCCATGAAAGGTTTTCGATTGGGGGCCGCGGCGGTGCATGAAAAACAGGCTCTGGTGCTCATTAACGGCGGTCAGGCTACCGGCGGGGATATTGCAGCCCTGGCCATGTATGTCCGGCGCCAGGTAGCGGAAAAATTCACCGTCTGGCTGGAGCCCGAGGTCAGGTTTATTGCCGCCGAAGGCGAAGTGGATGCGGTGGGGGTGCTGTCATGAAAGACATTACCGTCCCCTTGAGATTGGTTAGGTTGCTGGCCGACGGCGATTTCCATTCCGGTGAGCAATTCGGCGAAACCCTTGGCATGAGTCGGGCGGCTATTAATAAGCATATCCAGACCTTGCGGGAATGGGGGGTGGATGTGTTTACCGTGCCGGGCAAAGGGTACAGCTTGCATGGGCCATTGCAGCTGCTTGACGAGAATATAATACTGTCCTACTTGCCCGAAGGCCGGGTTACGGTATTGCCGGTCATTGATTCCACCAATCAATATTTAATGGACCGGACTGCAACTCTCCGCTCGGGGGACGCCTGTGTCGCCGAATATCAAGGACAAGGGCGCGGGCGGCGCGGAAGGCACTGGTTCTCTCCTTTCGGCGCCAATCTTTACCTTTCGTTATACTGGCGTCTGGAGCAGGGACCCGCCGCCGCCATAGGGTTAAGTCTGGTCATCGGCATTATTATGGCGGAAGTACTCCAGCGCCTGGGTGCTCAGGAAGTGCGGGTAAAATGGCCGAATGATTTGTACCTGCACGATCGGAAGCTGGCCGGGATTTTAGTTGAAATCAGCGGCAAAGCGGGTGATGCGGCCCATGTGGTTATCGGCGCGGGTATCAATTTATCCATGCGTGAGCCGTTAAATCCGGTAATCGACCAAGGATGGATTAATTTGCAGGAAGCCGGTATAAAAATTGATCGTAATGATTTGACCGCGAGTTTGATTAATGAATTGAGGCAGGCGATGCCTATATTCGAACGTGACGGTTTTTCTGCTTTTCATCAACGCTGGCAGGCATTGGACAATTATTTTAATCGCCCGGTGAAACTCCTTATCGGCGATCGCGAAATAAAGGGTATTGCTCAGGGTATCAATTCACAGGGGGCGTTGTTATTAGAGCAAGATAACGAAGTCAAAGCGTATTTGGGTGGTGAAATCTCGCTGCGCGGGCTATAGGCGCATCGCTGCAAGCATCGTGCCGCATATTGCTGCATATTGCTGCTTAGTGCCGCATAGTGGCTACAATGAGAGGGAATAGGTGCGGTTATAGTGCGTACGTAATTGCGGATAGAGTGCGGCAATATCAATGTTTATCGCTACACTAAGCCGGCTAGCGTATTATATTAACGACACTGCAATAAACCCAAATATGTATCAGGGCTATTTATTGACCCGGCCTGAAGTTGACGATCAGGCCGGTCAGCGCTGCGCACAGGACAGGGTTACTTTCTTAAACGTATATTCTCTACCGCATGATTGGCGCTTTTGGTCAGGATCAGGCTGGCGCGTTCGCGGGTGGGCAATATATTTTCCATTAAATTCAATCCGTTGATTTCCGTCCATATTTGCGTGGCAATTTGCACGGCTTCTTCTTCCGGCAATTTTGCATAATGATGAAAATAGGAATCCGGATTGGAAAAAGCACCCTGGCGGAATTTTAGGAAGCGATTAATATACCAATTTTTTAGAAGTTTTTCCGGCGCATCCACATACAGCGAAAAATCGACAAAATCGGAAACGAATACATGATGCGAAGCATGCTGATAATCCATTCCGCTCTGCAGCACATTTAACCCTTCCAAAATAAGAATGTCGGGTTGCGAGATAACTTTCCTGTCTTCAGGGATGATGTCATAGATCAAATGGGAATAGACCGGCGCGCTGACTTCCTTGGCGCCTGATTTTACCTCGGAAACAAAATTTACCAGACTGCGCATATCGTAGGATTGTGGAAATCCTTTCTTTTTCATTATATCCCGCTCTTTTAATACGCGATTGGGAAAAAGAAAGCCATCGGTGGTAACCAACTCCACCGAACGGTGTTCCGGCCAGCGGCTCAGCAACGCCTGAAGTACGCGAGCCGTGGTGCTTTTACCTACCGCCACACTGCCGGCAATGCCAATGACATAGGGAATATGCTGACCGTTGGTACCGAGAAACTGTTCAAGAACCGCCTGTCGCCGCAGGTTCGAACTGATATAGAAATTCAGTAAGCGAGAAAGGGGGAGATAAATTTCCGCCACTTCATCCAGTGAGAGATCCTCATTTATCCCTTTGAGCTTGATGATTTCTTCTTCAGTCAACGTTAAGGGCACGGTATCCCGCAAAGCGGCCCATTGCTTCCGGTTGAACTGAAGATAGGGGGTGGTAAGTGATTGATCACGATTTATCATAAGCTTAGCCAGCCTGTT
The DNA here is from genome assembly GCF_018449575.1 of Sodalis sp. dw_96. GTDB lineage: Bacteria > Pseudomonadota > Gammaproteobacteria > Enterobacterales > Enterobacteriaceae > Acerihabitans. The sequence goes on from NZ_JAAVUT010000041.1 coordinate 4,586, forward strand.
AAGCAGGTCCAACCGGGGCAGCCGAGCCCACCCGGGACGAAAACAAGCTGCATAGTATAGACAGCTTCATTGGCATCGTAGAGTATTTTTTCTGCTTATAGTATTGAATTGTGACGGTGGCGTGTGACCGTAAAGCCCGGATCGACAAAAAGATCGGGCTTTGCGGCCTTGTCATGCTTTAGCTGGCGATGGCTTGTATCTGCTGATTAACCGCAAACAGGCGTTTATAATAAATGGCGGTAGGATAATAATACCCGCCGGGAGTACAGGCATAATCGGGAATTTCACCCAAACAGCGATATCCCATGGTGCGGTAAAATGTTTCTGCCGATGAACCCGCCTGCGTATCCAGATAAAGCAGGCCGCGCTGCATTCCATACGCGGTGCGTTCCACGGCAGTAATCAATGATTTACCGATACCCTGGCGACGGGCTTTGCTGTGCACTAATAATTTTTGAATTTCCGAACGGTTCTGTCCGTTGGGTTTTTGGCATAAAGCCAACTGAATACTGCCGACAATGCCTCGTTCATCACGGGCAATCCAGAGTAATAACTCATTTTTGGCGATAGCGGGGGTCAGTTCGCGGATATAGTTTTCCGCATCTTCCCGGGTCAATGGATGTTTATACCCCACCGAGGCGCCATGGAGGACCGCATCCATCAATAAACCCGCGAGTTCACTGCGATAAACCGGAAGCGTCGATGCATTGAGTTGCACTATTTTCATGATGTCATCCTCTTGTCGCTGATAACAGGTAATATCACGCAATAGTCATGCCAAGAGTTAAATAACCATGATCTTATTAATAACCTTGATTATATAATGAATTTTTCTGCTATTCCGACTTTTCACTTAAGGTTAATCTTGAGAATGCGTCTTTACGGTGCAGGTTTACCTTTTTAGTGCAGTGATAACGATCACGATTTTGACAATCTTCCCTTGAGGGGATATGTTAACGGCCTGAGTTGTCGTCCGGCTTGTTATTGAGCGTCGGCATGTCGGGTGAGCTATGCAGAAGCCGTCATAAAACCGTATTAAAACAAATCTGAATTTTGCCTTTGGGACTGAAAATCAACCAACTTTGTGAATCCTTTTACAAATTTGGGTATTTTGTGAGCGAAAATTCGATTTACGCGATTTTTTTGTTGCATAGGTCGCCGGCTCTACCTAGAATGCGCTGCACTTAACGCCGGCATAGCTCAGTTGGTAGAGCAACTGACTTGTAATCAGTAGGTCGAGGGTTCGACTCCTTCTGCCGGCACCAAAAGAAAATTCAGGTGGGGTTCCCGAGCGGCCAAAGGGAGCAGACTGTAAATCTGCCGTCACTGACTTCGAAGGTTCGAATCCTTCCCCCACCACCAGATTGGCCGCGGGCAACCAAGGCAATCCCCGATGCAATGTTACATGAGTATCGGGGGGAAGGTTGAGAACCTTCGATTAAGGTTCGAGTCGTGCAGCGCGAGACAACGTCGCTTGCGACGGCCCGAAGGGTGAGGAACGAAGTGACGAATAATCCTTCCCCCACCACCAGATTGGCCGCGGGCAACCGAGGCAATCCCCGATGCAATGTTACATGAGTATCGGGGGGAAGGTTAAGAACCTTCGACAAGGTTCGGAACCACTGGACCTTTCAACAATCTACAGGAATATCAGGTAGCCGAGTTCCAAGTTGCGGGCATCGTATAATGGCTATTACCTCAGCCTTCCAAGCTGATGACGTGGGTTCGATTCCCACTGCCCGCTCCAATGTGCTGATATAGCTCAGTTGGTAGAGCGCACCCTTGGTAAGGGTGAGGTCGGCAGTTCGAATCTGCCTATCAGCACCACTTTCAGTCTCCCTCCTGATTCACTTTCTGTTAGAAAATAAATTTATCAGGTGTTTACCTGGTTGATGTGGTGATACCACCGATTTATTCGTGTCTTAGAGGGACAATCGATGTCTAAAGAAAAGTTTCAACGTACAAAACCACACGTTAACGTCGGTACTATCGGCCACGTT
>NZ_JAAVUT010000042.1 GCF_018449575.1 Sodalis sp. dw_96
CGGCTCCGGCGATGGTCCCGGCGCCGGCGCGGCCGTTGAGCTGTTCAGATACCAGTTGGCGGCGTTGGTGCCGGTGCCGCGCTCCAGGGTATAATCATAGGCGCCGGCGACGATACGGCCGGATTGGGTAAATTCGCCGTCCGAACTACCGCCCACGGAAATCAGCTCGATGCCGTCCACGGTCTGGGCGCCGCTGCCGCCGCCATTGCTGACGGCGACCAGGGTATCGCCGGAGGTATTGCCCTCGACAATCAGGCGTGTGGACTGTGAGGCGTCGTCGGAGAGTTTGGCAGTGAAGTATAATAGGCCGTTATTGCCGACATAGTCGCCGGTAACGGTAAGCTCGGTGCCGGCGGCCAAGGCGGCGGCGCCGTTAAGGTTGATGACGCCGGCATTGCTGACGCTGGGAATGGTTTGGTTATAGCCGTTTGAAACTATGCGGCCGGCCGGGGCGATGATAATGGCGGAATTGGGGCTGAAAGTCCCCACGGCCCGGGCGGCCAATTGGCCGCCGTTGATAAGGGTATCGCCGGCGTAGCTGTTGCTGCCAGCCAGTTCCAGGCCGCCTGCGTTGATGGTGACGTTGTTAATATTGGTGAGTCCGCCTGGAAGGAACCAATTAGCCTGGCCGTTGATGGTCAAGCTAGCAAAATTAGTGATATTGCGTGGTATAGTGGTTGATCCAACAATTGGGACAGCCGGCCCCTCTAGAGTTAGGGTGTTGATGCCGCCGCCGCCATTGATAGTACCAATCACTGTCGTTCCTGATTCAAGCGTTATGCTATCATTACCGCCGCCTAAATCAATTGATCCGAAGATTATGGCGGGAGAGTGGTTAATAATCGAAACACTTGAGTCACCGAAACTGCTGGAGATGGCGACACCGCCGCCATTTTCAGCAACAATAGAGCCGTAGTTATCAATGGTATTTAGGCCTGTAGCCGCATCAATTTGAATGGCATTACTCTTATTACTAATTATCTGACCGTGATTTAGAATGGTGTTTCCGGCACCCATAATATGAACAGCATTGTCAGTGTCAGTACCACCCGTTGTTCCTTCCGCCAGCACCAATGTGTGATCTCCCAAGGACAGAGTGTTATCATTGTTGAATTCAATTGTATTTGCACCACGTCCCCAAGGCCCATTCAAGGTGCCGTCAGCGAAGTTTTGCACCCTGGACTGGCTTCCTAAGGTGATTGTGGCATTGGAATCGAGGCTAACAGCGGTGGCGGCGGCCGTATTTATCAGGGCCTCAGGCTCCAGATTAATGGTTACATTATTTAACCCGGGACCGTTGCCAAGGGTAGTGGCATGGACCGAGGAAGTATCGCATGTGGTGGTAAGACCATCCTCCGGCGCGGGGTTGCAGGCCGCTGAGGCTTTTTCAGGTACGGCATATAAACTGAGGACAATGGCCGCGGCAACAACACTTAATTGACTTATACTTTTTGATCGAAATACTGTTTTTATATTAACGCGTGAAATGTTTGAACCTGAAGATGTGGACGGCAGTAAAGTTAATTTACGCATAATTTTATTCCTTTCACCTGTTTCATTTTTGTTTATCGAAAAGTATTCATTCAAAAATGTCATCAATCATCAATCATCAATCATCAGACACAGTGTCTGCTTCGGTATTAACCGAGGCGACATATTTAACGCTGATGATCAGATTGTTTAATGCGGAGCTCATGCCGGCAGTGATTATTTTGTGTAATGCCGTATCACATATTGCGGCTTCCGCTTACCGGGTTAAGGCTACAAGCTGACTACGCTGCTCTGCTATTGTAAAGAGACCTAATGCAAAAGCGGCGTTTATGATATTAGATTCATTTATTCCTTTTATTATGTAAAATGACGATACGTTTAGCTAACAGAATGCTGGGAACATTAAAGATGCTTAAGAAAAATTGCCCATCTATAATACTCCTTCTATATTTTGAACCGTCATGGCTTAATGCTTTAATCAGATTATAGATGTATTCTCTAACTGAACTGTATCATGGACCTATGCGTGCTGTTCTCTAACATGTATCAGATATGGCAAGCTTTCAGCGTTATTTTGTAAAATTGGCGAGAGCCTTGTTGAAGTAAATTATTCCGTTAAGTATTTTCAACTTCAAAATCTGACATTATCTAGAAATCAAAATAATTACCACTTTTCATTGTGAATAAATTCATTTTATGTGAGCAGGAAATCATAAAAACGTAGAGGCGGCAGCTTCAATCGTGGATCAGGCTTCGGCAAACGCGGTCCTCCGTTGATACATTCTCTTTGGCGCGGTTCTTCGTCGAATACCGAAAAACCCAGTCTGATTTAGTTATATTATCAAAACACATATTTTATCCCCAGCATGCCGGCGGTGTCGCTGTAGCCTTTATTACTACCTGCTGGCCCATGCTGCCCCATAGATTGAAGTTTTTATTAAGCTGCCCGTTCATTCCCAGCTTCAGCTCGCCGATATTGGCCGCTCCTGACTCTTTGATGGTCACGCCGTCCGAGCTGCCGCCCACCGAAATCAGCTCGATGCCGTCAACGGTCTGGGCGCCGCTGCCGCCGGCGTTGCTAACGCTCACCAATTTATCGCCGGCGGTGTTGCCGCCGACAATCAGCCGTTCGGAGTCGGAGGCGTCATCGGAGAGCTTGGCGTTGAAATTCAGCCGGCCATTACGGCCACGATTGACGGTATAATTGCCGGTGACGTTAAGCACGGTACCGACGGTGCCGGTGCCGCTATTGTTAATATTAATTGTGCCTCTATTTTCCATACTGGAAATAGTCTGGTTATACCCATTTAAGTCCATGTTATCAGTGGAACCCATAAAATAAGCGGAATTTGGGCTGAAGGTGTTGGCGGCCTCGGCGGCCAGTGTGCCTTTACTAATAGTAGTGCTACCAGTATAGGAATTGTGTCCGGTCAAGGCCAGAGTACCACCAAAGATGGTGACCTTGACGAGGCCGCTAAGCGGGCTAGTTACTTTCCATGTGCTATCACCATCTTTAACTAAGTATGTGAAGTTTACTATTCTGGCTGATAAGATATTTTCTGCCGTTAAGGAGCTTTCGGTCCCGTCTATCAGACCAATTACACTATCGGTAGTGGCATCGCCAGGTTCGACGCTATCACTATCAAGAACCGAGCCAGCTTAAAGATATACTAAATTAGCTTTTATAGACCCGATAATGACACCCCCGGTTTGATTTGTTAACTGCATAGTGTTTTTTTGGAATATCTATAACAAGATTTTCAGGAGTTGTTGCGGAAATTGTTCCGTAGTTATCGATTGCTCCTACGTATATTGAGGAGCCAGTGCCAATCAAGATGGCCGGACCGTTCGAGCTTTGGATTAAACCATAATTAATATTTCTATCTTGTAAACCCTTAATATAAATAGCGGCGCTGGAGCCGGGAGTGCCTTGCGCCAACACCTTAGCCCCGCGGTCCACCGTCAGGGTAGTATTGTTATTAAACTCGATGGTATTTTGCCCCGTCCCCCAGTTACCCGGGCCGCCGGTGCCATTAGCGTCATTTTGTACCACGGCGCCGTCTTGCAGTATAATGGCGGAATCGGAGTCTAGGCTGATGGCACTGAATTCACCGGTATCAATTTGCGCGGAAGGCAGAACGTTAATTGTCACGTTATCCAAACCGGGTCCATTGCCGAGGGTGGTGGTGTGCAACGAGGTATCATCGCAGGTGGTGGTAACGCCATCCGCCGACGCGGGGGCGCAAGCCGCCAGTGCTTTTTCTGGTGCGGCAGAAAAACTTAGCGTTATGGCAGCGGCAATGATATTAAATTTATCTATGACATTAAGTTTAAAAGATATTCTTTTATTAAAATATAAATAAATAGGAACTGAAGGCGGAGGCGCTACAGGAATTATTTTACGCATAATTTTCATTCCTTTAATTTGTATGATTATCGGCTGGCGGAAAATGATACTCTTGTAAAAGTGTCTGCAACCTTCAGATGCCGTGACGTCTTTTGATTTAATTTCCCTATCTAATGTCAAAACAGGTATTTCATCCCCAGCATGCCGGTGGTGTCA
>NZ_JAAVUT010000043.1 GCF_018449575.1 Sodalis sp. dw_96
CTGTTAAAGGGAGACCGTGCCAATGGGGTCGAAGCGGGCGTTGTTTTTCCGCCCGCCGGAGCACCCCATGGCTCGGTAGGCCCGCGATCACCGATCGCGCAACAAACCTGTTAAAGGGAGACGCGCTGCCTCCCACAGAAATAAATTGAGATGTAAAAGTTACAAGGTAACCCATTTCCCCACCGGGCGGATTGCTTTATACTGGACAAATGACCAGCCATAAAGATTTCGCATAACCATGACCGCCGAGGGGCATCTTATTTTTGCATTGGCCAGCACCATTTTAGCAAAAAAAATGGAGCTTTCCCCTGCGCTCGCCCATGGCGACTGGTGGCATATCATTGCCGGCGGATTATTAACCTGCCTGTTACCGGATATTGATCATCCCCAATCCTTTCTCGGCCAACGGCTAAAATGGCTGTCCATGCCCATAGCCAGAATATTCGGCCATCGCGGCTTTACCCACAGCCTGCTGGCCATTGCTGCCGGGATCCTGCTGTTCACCCTCAAACTCGCGCCGGATATGTTCATCCCGCTGGACGCCTTTCACGGCATGATTATCGGTTATCTCAGCCACATTGTCGCCGACATGCTGACCCCGGCCGGAGTACCCTTATTGTGGCCCTGCCGATGGCGCTTTCGTTTGCCCATTATCACCTCGCAAAAAGGCAACCAGTGGGAACGGATATTATGCGCGGCGATATTAGTTTTTGCCGTACAGCATCCGCAAGGGATGCCCCTGAGCGGTAATATCACGATGCCCGATTCGGTCCAAGCCTTATGGCACAAAGTTCGCGGCAGCTTATTTCCTACTATTTAATACCGTGTCGCGGCCTTTTCAAGCCGACGCTCATACCCCTGAGTAAAATAAGGCTTTAGCCGCTGTCAGCGCTAAAAACTGTTCTATAGTTGATCTACCGCCGAAAATATAAGCCCCGGACGGCCATTTTTTATCATTTCAACTCGATAAGAGGAGCAATGTTAATGTCTAAACCCACAGATCCTTCCCATGACAAAATACCTCTGTCCCACCCTGCCCCCGCGCCCGGAGCCAGCTCGGCACAGCCGGGATTGGGCCATCTTGCCCCAGACGATAACAGCCATTTGCCCAAGCCCGGCAGCTCGGCGCCCGGAAAACAGCCCACCGCCCCGGGGTCGGTGAAAAGTCCGCAAAACAGCAACACCAAACTTGATGCCCTCGAGCCCTACCGCAAGTCCGGTAAAGACCAGCCGCTGACCACCAATCAGGGGCTCAAAATCGCCGACGATCAAAACTCCTTGCGCGGGGCAACGCGCGGGCCGACGCTGTTGGAAGACTTCATCCTGCGGGAAAAGATTACCCATTTCGATCATGAACGCATTCCCGAACGTATCGTTCATGCGAGAGGTTCCGCCGCACACGGTATTTTTGAGGTTTATCGTTCCCTAAGCGACATCACTAAAGCGGCATTTTTACAGGATCCGTCGATCAAAACGCCGGTGTATGTCCGTTTTTCCACTGTGCAGGGATCCAGGGGATCGGCGGATACCGTGCGGGATATCCGCGGTTTTGCCACCAAGTTTTACACCCAGGAAGGCAATTTCGATATTGTGGGCAACAATACCCCGGTTTTCTTTATCCAGGATGCCCTGAAATTCCCCGATTTTGTCCATGCGGTGAAACCCGAGCCGCATAATGAAATGCCTCAGGGTGGTTCAGCCCATGATACCTTCTGGGATTATGTGTCGCTGCAACCAGAGACCCTGCATAATGTATTCTGGGCCATGTCCGATCGGGGCATTCCCCGCAGCTATCGCACCATGGAAGGATTCGGTATTCATACCTTCCGCCTGATTAACGGCGAAGGCAAAGCGACCTTCGTGCGCTTCCATTGGAAACCACTGGCGGGTAAAGCATCGCTGGTATGGGATGAGGCGCAAAAACTCGCGGGTAAAGATGCTGATTTCCATCGGCGCGATCTGTGGGAATCCATTGAAGCCGGCGACTATCCCGAGTATGAACTGGGACTGCAGCTGATACCGGAAGAGGATGAGCATAAGTTTGATTTCGATTTGCTTGATCCCACCAAGCTTATTCCCGAAGCTCTGGTACCGGTGCAAATTGTCGGCAAGATGACGCTCAATCGCAACCCGGACAATTTTTTCGCCGAAACCGAGCAGGTGGCGTTCCATCCCGGCCATATCGTCCCCGGCATCGATTTTACCAACGACCCGCTGCTGCAGGGCAGGCTATTCTCTTATACCGACACCCAAATAAGCCGGCTCGGCGGGCCGAATTTCCATGAAATTCCCATTAACCGGCCGGTTTGCCCTTATCATAATTTCCAGCGCGACGGAATGCACCGGCAGGATATCGATACCAACCCGGCCGCCCATGAACCTAATTCAATTAACGACAACTGGCCGCGTGAAACCGCCCCGGCGGCGCAGAACGGCGGATTTGAAACCTATCAGGAACGGATTGACGGTCATAAAATCCGCGAGCGCAGCGACTCTTTCCTCGAGTATTATTCACATCCGCGTCTGTTCTGGTTAAGCCAGACCCCTGTGGAGCAACAGCATATTGTCGATGCCTTCAGCTTTGAGCTGGGCAAAGTCGCAAGACCCTATATTCGTGAACGGGTTATCGATCTGTTGACCCGGGTGGATGGGCAGCTCGCACAGCGGGTAGCCGCAAAACTCGGCTTCGCGCTTTCGGAGGACACATTAAAGACCACCCCGCCCAAGCCGGTTAACGGCCTGAGCCAAGACCCCTCCCTCAGCCTGTATGCCAGCGGCGGCGGCAGCGTCAAGGGACGGCAGGTGGCCTTATTGCTCAGCGACGGGGTGAACGCCGCCGATGTTTTAGATGCGCTGCAAGGGCTGAAAGCCGCGGGTGTGCATGCTAAACTTTTGGCCGCCCATGGGGGAAACGTGGTGGCCAATGACGGCTCAACCCTGCCCGTGGACGCCACGTTCGAGGCATCGCCTTCGGTGACGGTGGACGGAGTGATTGTGCCGGACGGCAATATGGATGCCCTGTTGCTGGACGGTGAAGCGAGCCATTTTATCCTCGAAGCTTACAAGCACCTGAAGGTCATTGCCCTCAGCGGCGATGCCAAGCGCTTTAAACAACAGCTGGGTCTGACGGATAAAACCGAGGAAGGATTATGCGAAGGGTCCGCTGCCCAAGGGGCCTTGATGCAGGATTTTCTTGACCAACTGAAATTGCATCGTGTCTGGTCGCGTATCGGCAAGATTGCCGGCGTGCCCGCCTGATTTGAATACTCTGCAATGAAATGGGCGATAAGTGAAATTATTCACTTATCGCCCATCACTCATCCCCTATCCCGTCGGCTGTTACGCGTCTGAATTATTTTTGCGGGTTGGTATCGTATTCCTGACAGCTCTGGAAACCTTTGTTCAGAACGTGGTTGGTATCATCGTAGCTGACAAAGTAATTAATGGGTTTACCGTCACGGGTGCCTAACACATAGCTGTCGCAGGTACCGCGAGCGTTAATCATGGTGGCGGAAGTTGCCGGCACACCACCGATGGCGCGGGCTTGTTGTTTGGTCATGCCCGTTTTAACATCGCTGACCACGGGTTTTTTCATATAGCTGTCGGCTCTGTCAAACAGGGTACAGCCGGAAAGCAGGGTTAATGCGGTAGCGGTGGTAAAAGCCAAAACGATCTTCTTATTCATAATGTCACCTCTTTTGTTGTATGTACTGATAAGTCTAGATGGCAAAAGGCTTTTTTACAAACTCAAGCGCAACGGTAATGTGTTTTTTCCGATTTTTCTTTAAGTGGGCTAATGGTTTGCCGCCGGTAAAGGCGTTTTATTTGCGT
>NZ_JAAVUT010000044.1 GCF_018449575.1 Sodalis sp. dw_96
ACTGGCGGGCGGCAATCCGGGGCAGGCGTTAGCCGGGCTGGCGGCGCCCTATGTGGCCACAGAGATAAAAGAGCGTTTTAAAACCGACACGGCCCGCATCACCGCCCATGCGGTGGCGGGAGCCATGCTCTCGCACCTGCAAGGGCACAGCGCCCTGGCGGGCGGCGCGGGGGCGCTAAGCGCCGAAGTGGCGGCCAAGGGTATCAGCCAGTATCTGTATCCGGGCATCGAACTGGGACAGTTGACGGAAACGCAGAAAGAGACGGTCAGCGCCTGGAGCACCCTGGTAGGCGGCCTGGCGGGCGGATTGACAGGGACGGGTGGGGGAGATGTGGTGGCCGGAGCGCAGGCAGGGAAGAATGCGGTGAATAATAATTTCTTAAGCACGCCCTCCGCAACAAAACGGGACGAGTTGGCGGATAAAATCATACAGGGCGACATGACGCTGCAAACCGCCAAAGAGTATTTGCAGTTGGAGAATGCCGATAAGCGCAGTGATGCGCTGGTTGCCCAGTTCAAAAAAGATCCGACAGCAATGACATCGGATGAACGCAATGAACTTAACAGCTATCTAAGAATTTACGCAGCCGAAATGCAGACCCTACACGGTGATACGGTGACAAGAGAGCTGATCACCGGCATGCTGACGGGGCAAGATTACCTGAAGTCAGCTCCCAAGAATGAAGCGCAGCAGAAAGCCCAAACCATTATGAATACCTGGGGCTACCATACATCTAATGCGAGCATGGGGGATCCTATACTTGCGTATGGTCTGGGTCCGCTGGGGAATTCAATCAAAACGGGGATGGCAACCAATGCTGCGATTGGCGTTGGTGTTAATACAGCTGTCCAGCTTAATGGAAAGGACCCCTTTAGTTATGTTGATGCGGTGATGGCAGGTGTCACCGCAGCGTCGTCGACAGGTAAAAGCTTAAAGCAATCCGCTGTGATTAATATGGCCGGCGCTGCTTTAGGTAGTGCGGCTAAAGGTGAGGAGCCGACTAATGCTGTGTTGGGTGCTGGATTAGGATCTTTTGTGGGAAGTAAAGTTACAAAAGGGGTAACTGATAAAGCGGCAGGTATGGTCAAAGAAAGCACAGCTGATTTGATGGGGGCGGTTGTAGGTTCTTACCTTAGTGAGAAAGTTAGCAGCGGTGTAAAGACCACTCTGGACTTGGAAAGCGAGAATGAAACTAAATGATTTTAAGCAATTAATCATTCTCATTTTTTGCTGTGTGTTTGTTTTTTTTTGTGCTGAGATTGTTGGTAGTTTGGCAGTTTCTATTTTGGTCTTTTTGAAAATAGGTCGTTTTTTTTTCGATTTTGCCGGAACTATTACATCCTTTTTAACAAAAGGATGTATAGCAGGTCTGATCTGTGGTATTGGAATTTGGACAAAATCCAAGCTAAAAGTAAAAAAATAAAATAAATCATATAATTATATGTGTAATTTTGTGATGGTAATTTAGCGTGACTACATGAACGGGGATGAAGGCCGGGCCTTTGAAACATGTGGCAGACTTGCCAGGCTGGCTTCCGGTGGCAACTGCAGCCCTGTTGTGGATAAATACGCGCATTTAAATGCCCGACGCAACGAAGAACTTCAGCAGGTGTGCGAAGACAGTTCCCTCACCTGTGCGAGCTATCAAAAACAGCTGGCCGACACGGGAATTGATGCCGCCTCCAGGCCGAAATGGATGCCGGACTGGTTTGGTGCGTCGATTAGGGATGATGATATCCGTGGTGTGATACAGACGGAAAATACTAAAGCCCTAGAGTCTATCCATAAAAATACGGATAGCTGGAACCGCCCGGGGTCATTTGTTGCCGAGCCGGAAAATGTCCTGGGTCTGGCAGGAACGGCAAAATCGGCCCTTACCAAATCAGCCACCATCACCGCAAAAGCCACCGGTGCCGCTATGAGTCTGGGTGCTAATGGCGGCATACAACTGTTAGAGGGAAAAACAGGCGATATATTTGATTACACGAGTTTCTTCGCGTCTGGTGTGAGTGGGACCGCCGGGGTAGGAAAACCACTCAACTCCAATGTCATATTGAATGTGGGCGGAGCTTATTTTAGTAGTCATGTAAACGGGGAAGTTTCTAAGCCGGCCCTGATGGGAGCGGCGGCGGGGACAGCTCTAGGCTATGGTTTGGGGACGGCTATCACGCGCCCCTGGGAAGCTAAACTTGTCAAAGAGCACTTTGGCATGTCGGCCAGCAAAAACGCCTTGAAATATAGCGAAACGACGTTCGGGCCGGGTTATTTATTTAAAGAATCGAGTATAAGCCCCCGCTCCTGGAGTTTACGGGCAGGTAATGGGCACTGGGCTACAAGAATTTTCAGGGAACTCCATACAAAAGGAGATGAACAGTGATAAAGCTCATGAAAAATAAATTTATTTCATTATTATTGCTTGTTATCAATTCCTCCCTGAGCTTTGCCGTCGTTTTCCCTTTCGGTATGTGGCTAGTTACGAATGAGCTAAAACTGCCGAATGTGATTGAAGCCGCAAAATTAGGTAGTTATCTCGGAGCCTATTGCGGATTCGGAATTTGGTTTTTATACAGGGGTTATTTGGAAATATTAACTAGATCAGGCAATTGCCCCCGGCTTTATACCGGGGGTTTTTCTCCTGGGCCTATTTAGCACGACTCTCCCGCCAGCTTCTTCTTGAGCGCCAGCCCGTCACTTCGCTTCAGTCAATATCACCAGCCTTCCCGGCTCCACCATCACCCGCACGGCTTGATCGGTGGGAAACCCCGCCTCATCAAGCCACTTGCCCTTGAGATGAAGACTGGGGCTACGGCTGTAGTAAGTTGTCATCCGGGTTGCCCGCGTCTCATGCCGGACACTGATATACCCCACCTTTAGCCGTCGCTGTGCTTTGGAAATAACGGATTCTGATTTACAATCATTCGTAGCCATAATCAACTCCTACTTAGTTGGTAGTGGTGAGCGGATTGAAGGTGTTGCTGCACTTTCAGTCCGCGTTAATATTTTATCAGTTCCTGATCTTCATTCTGCGCTTATGCCAAGATTGCACTGAGTAACCCTGTGACCACCTTTTGCTGCGCCTTAGGTAAGCGGTCGATGGCCTCAATATGTTGCTGTCACTTTGGTAAGGGACTACTTTTACACGCTAACTTTGCCGGTTCTTCACTAAATAATTCATCCAATGTAACCGAAAGTAATTCTGCGACTTTCGGTAGTACTTGTATTTGTATCCTCCGTCGCCCGGCCTCCCACGCTTGAATGGTTTGTTGAGAGACATTCAGCACATTGGCCATTTGTAATTGCGTCATGCTCTGAGCTTTACGTAAACGGGTTATCCGTTCCCCTAACATTACCAAAAATAATTGATCTTCATTACTTATGGAAACCACCATAATTGCGTTTGCCCGTATTTTCAAGATGAAATGGCATGGCTCGTTGTTATACATTCTATTGCTGTAAATACTACTTAATGTAATACATGAATGTCAATATCTTAAAAAAAAATTTGAAATTTTCGGGAATTTTATTTTTATTAATTGGAGGTGGTATGACTATAATTTTAAAAACAATATACCAATCATTCTTTTAATAATCCCCTGCATTTCTATTTTTGCTTGTACATTCATTCATTAATGTATATATAAGAGTTTATAATAATTTATATTTATTATTAAGTAACATTCACTCCTGTTTATAACATTTACTATGGGTTTTAACCGAAGCCCTTAAGGCACGCTCTTTATTATTTGACTGAATGATAGATGGCGGACGTATCGCCTTAGCC
>NZ_JAAVUT010000045.1 GCF_018449575.1 Sodalis sp. dw_96
AAAAGCCCAGCGCGAATATGCCAACTTTAGCCAGGAGCAGGTGGACAAGATTTTCCGCGCCGCCGCGCTTGCCGCTGCCGATGCCCGTATTCCCCTTGCCAAAATGGCCGTCGAGGAATCCGGCATGGGCATCGTGGAAGACAAGGTGATCAAAAACCACTTCGCTTCCGAATATATTTATAACGCCTATAAAGATGAAAAAACCTGCGGCATCCTGGCCCGGGACGATACCTTCGGCACCATCACCATTGCCGAACCCATCGGCATCATCTGCGGCATCGTACCGACGACAAACCCCACGTCCACCGCTATCTTCAAAGCGCTCATCTGCTTGAAAACCCGCAACGGCATCGTTTTCTCACCGCATCCGCGGGCCAAGAAAGCCACCAACAAAGCCGCCGAAATTGTCCTGAAAGCCGCCATTGCCGCCGGCGCGCCGAAAGACATCATAGGCTGGATTGATGAACCCACCGTTGAACTCTCCAACCAGCTTATGCACCATCCGCTGGTTAACCTCATCCTCGCCACCGGCGGACCGGGCATGGTGAAAGCCGCCTACAGCTCGGGTAAACCCGCCATCGGCGTCGGCGCCGGCAATACCCCGGTCGTGGTGGATGAAACCGCCGATATCAAACGGGTGGTGGCCTCCATCCTGATGTCCAAAACCTTCGATAACGGCGTCATCTGCGCCTCCGAACAGTCGGTTATCGTCGTGGACGAAATCTATGACGCGGTGCGTGAACGCTTTGCCAGCCACGGCGGCTACATGCTGCGCGGCGAAGAGCTGAAAGCGGTTCAGGGCATCATCCTGAAAAACGGCGGGCTGAATGCCGGTATCGTCGGTCAGCCGGCGGTGAAAATCGCCGCCATGGCCGGGTTAACCGTACCGGGCACCACCAAGGTGCTGATTGGCGAAGTCACCGTAGTGGACGAAACCGAACCTTTTGCCCATGAAAAACTCTCGCCGATGCTGGCCATGTATCGCGCCAAAAACTTTGAAGACGCGGTGACCAAAGCGGAAAAACTGGTGGAAATGGGCGGTATCGGCCATACCTCCTGCCTCTATACCGATCAGGACAATCAAACCGAACGTGTGAACTTCTTCGGCGAAACCATGAAGACCGCCCGTATTCTGATTAACACCCCGGCTTCACAGGGCGGTATCGGCGACCTTTACAACTTCAAACTGGCTCCGTCCCTGACGCTGGGCTGCGGCTCCTGGGGCGGTAACTCGATCTCCGAAAACGTCGGACCGAAACACCTGATCAATACCAAAACCGTGGCCAAGCGAGCTGAAAATATGATGTGGCATAAGCTTCCCAAATCCATCTATTTCCGTCGTGGTTCATTGCCGATTGCCCTGGATGAAGTGGCCAGCGACGGCGCCAAACGCGCCTTTATCGTGACGGACCGTTATCTGTTCAACAACGGCTATGCCGACCAGATCACCTCGGTACTGAAAGGCCACGGTATTGAAACCGAAGTCTTCTTCGAAGTGGAAGCGGACCCGACCCTGAGCATCGTGCGCAAAGGCGCCGAACAGATTATGTCCTTCAAACCGGATGTCATCATTGCCCTGGGCGGCGGCTCGCCGATGGATGCCGCCAAGATCATGTGGGTCATGTATGAACACCCCGGCACCCCGTTCGAAGAGCTGGCGCTGCGTTTTATGGATATCCGTAAACGTATCTACAAGTTCCCGAAAATGGGCGTTAAAGCTCAAATGATCGCCATCACCACCACCTCCGGCACCGGTTCGGAAGTGACCCCGTTCGCCGTGGTCACCGACGATGCCACCGGCCAGAAATATCCTTTGGCGGATTATGCCCTGGTGCCGAGCATGGCGATTGTCGATGCCAACCTGGTGATGAACATGCCGAAATCCCTCTGCGCCTTCGGCGGACTGGATGCGGTGACCCATGCACTGGAAGCCTATGTGTCCATTATGGCCACCGAGTTTTCCGACGGCCAGGCGCTGCAGGCCATCAAGCTGCTCAAAGAGTTCCTGCCGGCCAGCTATCATGAAGGGGCTAAAAACCCGGTGGCCCGTGAACGTGTGCATAACGCCGCCACCATCGCCGGCATCGCGTTTGCCAACGCCTTCCTGGGCGTCTGTCACTCCATGGCCCATAAGCTGGGTTCGGAATTCCACATTCCCCATGGCCTGGCCAACGCCATGCTGATTTCCAACGTGATCCGCTACAACGCCAACGACAACCCCACCAAACAGGCGGCATTCAGTCAGTATGACCGTCCGCAGGCCCGTCGTCGTTATGCCGAAGTGGCCGACCATCTGGGCCTGAGCAAACCGGGCGACCGTACCGCGCAGAAGATTGAAAACCTGCTGACCTGGCTGGA
>NZ_JAAVUT010000046.1 GCF_018449575.1 Sodalis sp. dw_96
TTAGTGCGCCAGGCATGGCGCGTAGCGCCTTGACGGGCGCTGTCCCTTGACCGTGGTGGTCAAGGGGCGACTGGGAGGTGAAAGTCCTCTACACACCCGGCAAGGGGAAGTGTTAGCCAAAGGCAAGGGTGTCGCGGGCGACCGCGGATCTGAAGGAAGCCCGAGGCAAACTGCTGGCCTGACGAACAGGAAGCGGATCAGGCGGCGCAGCGGGGTGAGACGGCTAAAATCGTCAAAGCCCAATACTTGCACGGAACGCTGCGACGTATATCCGACAGGCATAAGCAGGAAGGTCGCGCGAATTACCCTGGGAGATCTGCACGTTTGCCATAGTGCTACCGCGCGTCGAGAGGCGACGGGATGAACGTGCAGAAGTCAGCCGAGGCCGTAGTAAGTGGCGATTGACCCCGTCACCAAGGGCCGAACAGGTTATGCCGCCAGTAGGCGTTGGAGTCTCGTCGAATGCTGAAACACCGAATATTCTCCTCGAGAAAACTGTTTCCCCGAGTCCCGGACGGTATCCGAGGATGACGGCCGACAGTGTGCAAGCATCGGCGGCGTCTGCGACGTGGACGAACGCGGAGCCGGACATGCTGATGGAGCGGGTGCTCGCACCGGCGAACCTCAAGCGTGCGTATCAACGCGTGGTCAGCAATAAAGGCGCGCCGGGTGCCGATGGCATGACGGTGGCCGAACTGGCCGGCTACGTGAAACAGTATTGGACGATCTTAAAGGCCCGGTTGCTGACGGGGGAATATCACCCGCAAGCGGTACGCGCGGTTGCGATCCCCAAGCCCAAAGGCGGAAGCCGCCAGTTAGGTATCCCCAATGTGATGGATCGCCTAATCCAACAAGCTTTGCTACAACAGCTCACGCCGATCTTCGACCCGCTGTTCTCGGACTACAGCTACGGCTTCCGTCCGGGGAAAAGCGCCCACCAGGCTATCGAAACAGCCCGCGCCCATGTGGCGGCAGGGCATCGTTGGTGCGTGGAACTCGATCTGGAGAAGTTCTTCGATCGCGTTAACCACGATATCCTGATGGCCCACGTACAGCGTCGGGTTGAAGACAAACGCGTGCTTACGCTTATCCGTCGTTATCTTGAGGCCGGAGTCATGTCGGGCGGGGTGGTCAGCCGACGGCAGGAAGGGACGCCGCAAGGCGGCCCGCTTTCGCCGCTGTTGTCGAATATCCTGCTCGATGAACTCGACGTCGAACTGGCGAAACGGGACCATCGCTTCGTGCGTTATGCCGATGATGCGAACATCTATGTTCGCAGTCAACGGGCTGGCGAACGAGTAATGGCAAGCGTGGAGCGCTTCCTGAGCCAGCGGTTAAAACTGACGCTGAACCGGGAAAAGAGTCGTGTAGCCGAAGCCTGGAAATGCGACTACCTCGGCTATGGGATGAGCAGTCATCAACAACCGAGACTAAGAGTGAGCATGGCGAGCCAACGTCGCCTGCGCGACAGGCTAAGGGAGCTGTTGCGGGGTGCGCGGGGACGCAAGATGGCAAATGTCATCGAGCGAATAAACCCGGTGTTGCGGGGTTGGTCCGGTTACTTCAAACTAAGCCAAAGTAAAAGGCCGCTGGAAGAACTGGATGGCTGGGTGCGGCATAAACTGCGTTGCGTCCTATGGCGTCAATGGAAGAATGCCTCAACGAGGGCAAGGAACTTGACACGCCTAGGATTAACTGCGGAACGCGCCTGGAAATCGACGAGCAATGGTCGAGGTCCCTGGTGGAACTCGGGGGCGTCACATATGAACCAGGCGCTGCCGAAGAAGCGATGGGATCGCCTGGGGCTGGTCTCGATACTGGATACGATAAACCGGCTTAGCCGTATAGCCTGAACCGCCGTATACGGAACCGTA
>NZ_JAAVUT010000047.1 GCF_018449575.1 Sodalis sp. dw_96
ACGGCCAGGTTGGCGCCATAGACGGCGTCTTCCGGACGCTCCACCATGTCTCCCGGGTCGGGATGGGGGTCGGGAATAGGCTCCGGCGGCGGTTCAGTTCCAGGCGGTTCAATTCCAGGCGGTTCCGTGCCGGGTGGTTCCACTCCTGGTGGTTCCGTTCCAGGTGGTTCCGGAACCGGCGCGGCCGTGGAGCTGTTCAGATACCAGTTGGCGTCGTTGGCGCCGGTGCCGCGCGCCAGGACGTAATCATAGGCGCCGGCCACGATACGTCCGGACTGGGTAAACTCCCCGTCGGAGGTGCCGCCGACCCTAATCAGCTCGATGCCGTCAATGGTCTGGGCGCCGCTGCCGCCGGCGTTGTTGACGCTGACCAACGTATCGCCGGAGGTATTGCTCTCGACAACCAGGCGTTCGGACTGCGAGGCGTCATCGGAGAGTTTGGCATTGAAGTTTAATCGGCCGTTATTGCCGACATAGTTGCCGGTGACGGTAAGCTGGGTGCCGGCGTCGGCGCCGTTAAGGTTGATGACGCCGGCATTGCTGACGCTGGCGATGGTTTGGCTAAAGCCGTTTAAATCCATGGCGCCGGGTGCGGCGATGGTATAGGCCGAATTGGGGCTGAAGGTATTGGCGGCCTCGGCGGCTAATGTGCCACCGTTGATAGTGGTATTGCCTGTGTAGACGTTATTTCCCGCCAGGGTCAGGGTACCGTCATTGACGATGATATTTATGAAGGTTGAGAGTGGACTCGAGACTGTCCACTCGCTATCACCGTTTTTGATTAACGAAAAAAAGTTGATAATATTAGCGGATAAAACATTTCCTGTAGGCGGAGGTGATGCCGCCGCTCCTACGAGGTATAAATTATTTACTCCTCCTACGCCGTCGACTATGGCGCTATCAAGCGTTGAGCCTGATTCAAGCGTCAAATTGCTTGAACCCGAGCTAAGGTAAATCGAGCCAATAATGACACCACCAGTGTGGTTGGTGATATTGACGGCTGAAGCATTGCTCATAATCGCAATATTTGAGCTGCTGGTTGCTGTAATTGTTCCATAATTTTCAATAGTATCTCTTACCGCTAAAGCACTAGCGCTAAACCAGATGGGATAGGCTGACTGGCTTTCAATCAAGCCATGGTTAATGATCGTATTCCCGCCGCCATAACCGGCTATGGTATTATTTGAGCTTGACCCCAGCCCGCGGGCTTCAGCTCCAGGGCTTAACGTTAAAACAGAATTTGAATTGAATTCAATGGTGTTTTGGCCTGTATCCCAAAAACCCGAAGGCAGTAGAGCATGTGAATTATTTTGTACTAGGGCGCCGTCTTGTAGGGTAATGGCAGCATTGGAATCCAGGCTAATAGCGCTTAATTCGCCGGTATTGATTTGGGCTGTAGGAAGAACATTAACAGTGACATTATCCAAACCCGGTCCGGTACCGACGGGGCTAGCCTGTGTTGATGTGGTATCACAAGTAATGGTTACACCACTCGCGGCGGCCGGATTACACGCCGCTAATACTTTATCGGGTGTTATGGATAAACTTAGTATTATAGCCGAAGCTATTGTATTAAAGTTATTTCCAAGTTTAATTTTGGATGGTGTTGTATCTTTAATGAGTATTAAAGATGGAATTAAATGGGCCATTGCTACTGAATCTATTATACGCATAACTATCATTCCTCAAATTCGTTTCAATAGGATGACTTGTTAGCAATATTTAACTTTAAGACGGTCAAATTGAGCACAGTATTATTAACTTCTTTCAAAAA
>NZ_JAAVUT010000048.1 GCF_018449575.1 Sodalis sp. dw_96
CAAACACCTTAGGTGTTGTAAGGTTAAGTCTCACGGGTCATTAGTATCGGTTAGCTCAACGCATCGCTGCGCTTACACACCCGACCTATCAACGTCATCGTCTTTAACGTCCCTTCAGGTGACCTATAGTCACAGGGAAGACTCATCTCGAGGCAAGTTTCCCGCTTAGATGCTTTCAGCGGTTATCTCTTCCGCACGTAGCTACCGGGCAATGCCATTGGCATGACAACCCGAACACCAGTGGTGCGTCCACTCCGGTCCTCTCGTACTAGGAGCAGCCCCTCTCAATCTTCCAACGCCCACGGCAGATAGGGACCGAACTGTCTCACGACGTTCTAAACCCAGCTCGCGTACCACTTTAAATGGCGAACAGCCATACCCTTGGGACCTACTTCAGCCCCAGGATGTGATGAGCCGACATCGAGGTGCCAAACACCGCCGTCGATATGAACTCTTGGGCGGTATCAGCCTGTTATCCCCGGAGTACCTTTTATCCGTTGAGCGATGGCCCTTCCATTCAGAACCACCGGATCACTAAGACCTGCTTTCGCACCTGCTCGAGCCGTCACTCTCGCAGTCAAGCTAGCTTATGCCTTTGCACTAACCTCACGATGTCCGACCGTGATTAGCTAACCTTCGTGCTCCTCCGTTACTCTTTAGGAGGAGACCGCCCCAGTCAAACTACCCACCAGACACTGTCCTCGACCCCGATTAGGGGCCGGAGTTAGAACATCAAACATTAAAGGGTGGTATTTCAAGGTTGGCTCCATCAGGACTGGCGTCCCGACTTCATAGCCTCCCACCTATCCTACACATCAAGGCTCAATGTTCAGTGTCAAGCTATAGTAAAGGTTCACGGGGTCTTTCCGTCTTGCCGCGGGTACACTGCATCTTCACAGCGAGTTCAATTTCACTGAGTCTCGGGTGGAGACAGCCTGGCCATCATTACGCCATTCGTGCAGGTCGGAACTTACCCGACAAGGAATTTCGCTACCTTAGGACCGTTATAGTTACGGCCGCCGTTTACCGGGGCTTCGATCAAGAGCTTCTCGCAAGCGATAACCCCATCAATTAACCTTCCGGCACCGGGCAGGCGTCACACCGTATACGTCCACTTTCGTGTTTGCACAGTGCTGTGTTTTTAATAAACAGTTGCAGCCAGCTGGTATCTGCGACTGGCTTCGGCTCGGGGAGCACGTCCCTCCACCTAACGCCAGCGTGCCTTCTCCCGAAGTTACGGCACCATTTTGCCTAGTTCCTTCACCCGAGTTCTCTCAAGCGCCTCGGTATTCTCTACCTGACCACCTGTGTCGGTTTGGGGTACGATTCGATATGACCTGGTGCTTAGAGGCTTTTCCTGGAAGCGTAGCATCAACCCCTTCACCACCGTAGTGGCTCGTCATCACGCCTCAGTGTTATAAGAGAACGGATTTTCCTGTCCTCTCCACCTGCACGCTTGAACCGGGACAACCGTCGCCCGGCCGGTCTAGCTTTCTCCGTCCCCCCTTCGCAGTCACACCCAGTACAGGAATATTAACCTGTTTCCCATCGACTACGCCTTTCGGCCTCGCCTTAGGGGTCGACTCACCCTGCTCCGATTAACGTTGAACAGGAACCCTTGGTCTTCCGGCGAGCGGGCTTTTCACCCGCTTTATCGTTACTTATGTCAGCATTCGCACTTCTGATACCTCCAGCAACCCTCACAGGCCACCTTCTCAGGCTTACAGAACGCTCCCCTACCCAAC
>NZ_JAAVUT010000005.1 GCF_018449575.1 Sodalis sp. dw_96
AAAAAAGCCCCAAGAAAAATGTTGGGGCTTGGTACTTGCAAGCATCACGTGGGTTAGTTCGTGTGCGCGGCAAAAACTGTCTTCAGGCCAAACGCGGAGAAAGCGTGGATAACGTCAGCGCATGTTTCATCGCCGCCACCATGTCGCCGTCGACGCAGTAGTGGCTGAATTCATCCGCTTCGTAGTCAACGCTCATGCTGACCCCCGCTTTCCGGTAACGCATACCGGATGGAATAACTTGCCTTGCCGAACTGTGCAATTCACGTATGCCGCTTTGCTGGAACTTATGCAAATTGGTTAATCGTACGCCCGCACCGGCCATAATGATTGGACCACGACTTCGCCCCGTCAGTTCCCTTAATAATGCTAAACCTGCTTCGGCGCTCTGCTGCTGGCCGGAAGTGAGGATGCGTGCTACCCCCAAATCGGTTAACTGGATTAAAGCCTGATGAGGATTGAAGCACATGTCGAAGGCGCGATGGAAGGTCACCGCCATTCCTGAGCATTGCTGCATGATAAGCCGCATACGGGCCAAATCGATATGTCCCTCCGCGTCCAGTACCCCCACTACGACGCCGGGAAAACCCATGTCGCGTATAAATGCCAGCTCATTGAGCATGATTTCGAACTCAATGTCGCTGTAGCAAAAATCGCCGGCACGTGGCCGGACAATGGGATGCACGGGGATCGTTACCCTCTCGCGAGCCAGCTTTAACGTTCCGTAGCCTGGTGTCAATCCGCCTTCTTTGGGCGCCGAACACAGCTCGATACGATCCGCGCCCGCTTGCTGCGCCGTCAACGCACACTCGACGCTATAGCAGCAGACTTCCAGTTTAGGCATTGTATACTCCTTCTTGACACGCCGGATTTACAGGCATATGAAAACGTGACCATCCATCTGTTGCGATAGATTCTTATTTACCGCTCAAGGAAATTACTATGGCATTCAACTTTGACGAAAGTATCGACCGACGTCACAGCGACAGTTTTAAGTGGCAAAAGTATTATGAACAGAATGTCATTCCTCTCTGGGTTGCCGATACCGATTTTCGCTCACCGCCCTGTATTATCGAGGCGTTACAGGCCCGTATCGCCCATGGCGTCTTTGGTTACGGTTTTCCTCCCCCGGAATTAACCGAACTGTTCATCGCCCGCATGGACGAGCGTTATCAATGGAAGGTAAAGCCGGAATGGCTGGTATTTTTACCCGGATTGGTGAGCGGCATTAATGTGACGGTCCGCGCGTTGACCGGACCGGAGGAAGGCATCATCATCCCCTCCCCCATTTATCCGCCGTTTCGCGCTGCCGCGCGGAGCGCGGGCCGGCCGCAAAGTTTCGCCCCCATGGTATTGGGGCACGGGCGCTGGCAGGTGGATTTGACGGCGGTTGAACCCGGCCTGACCGGTACTGAAAAGCTGCTGATGTTATGTAATCCCCATAATCCCGGCGGCACGGTTTATCGCCGAGACGAACTCCGGCAGCATCTGGCCTTTGCCCAGCGCCACGATTTACTCGTGTGTTCCGACGAAATTCATTGCGATCTGCTGCTTGAACCCGGGGTGGCGCATATTCCGTTCGCCTCGCTGGACAGTGACGCGGAACAGCGCTCCGTGACCCTGATGTCCCCGTCAAAGACCTTTAATATCGCCGGGCTTGGCGCGTCACTGGCGGTTATCCCCAATCCCCGGTTGCGGATGCGTTTCATCGCGCAACGCAGCGGCATTGTGCCGAGTGTGGATGTATTGGCTTTTGTCGCCGCCACGGCGGCCTGGCGCGACGGGCAGGCATGGCTGGACGAGCAATTATCCTACCTGCGCGCCAATCGGGACTGGCTGACGGCGCGCATCAATACATTGCCGGGTTTGCATATGGTATCTCCCGAAGGCACTTATCTGGCGTGGATTGATGCGACGGGACTGGCGGTGGAAAACCCTCAGCGTTTTTTTGAACAGGCGGGCGTCGGTCTTTCTTCCGGTGCCGACTTCGGCGATCCGCGATTTATCAGGCTCAATTTCGGTTGCCCGCGGGCGCTGCTTGAAGAGGGCGTTAAGCGAATGACCAAGGCCATCAACGCGGTCTGAACCTTAAGTGCCCAAACCGTGCTTACAGGTTGGCGGCCACCGCGCCGCCGGACAGGACCCGCCGGGGAGAGAGAGTCAATCCCTGGCATGGTGGTATTCAATCAATGTCTCTGCCCGCCCGCAATATCACGCAGGCTATGGGGGTGAAACTTGATGGTCACATGGCCATCCGTTACCGCCAGCGTCGGGTTGGGCAAAGATTCATTTTCCCCTTGCGGCGCGCTGTGCTTGATCCTGATGTCAGGCGAGGCCAGCGCCCCATCGCTCAACAATGCCAGCGCACGTTGCGCCAGTGAAGGCGCCGGTCCCGGCAGGACTATCTCGATATGCTCCCAGCCTTCATGGGGGTAGCGGCGCTGACCCGGCCAGGGCAGCTCGATACAGTCAATGGTCAATCCGCTGAATTCAATGGGTGCCGGAAGAGTGAAAAGCGCAATGTTTCTGCCGTTGACAACACTCTGCTTTAAGCAATGCCCGCATTGTTGCCAGCCATTAAACCATCGTTGGGCGGTAACGTCTTGATGGCAACGCAGGGCGATATGGTCGATGTAGTAACCGGTGAGATCCATATCAAGGCGGTGAACCAACGCCGCCAGTAAGGAACTGAAACGTATTAAATCTTCGGATAAATCCGTTAATTGTGATATTTCCTGCCAATTCGGTTTTTTCACTTTTGATTCCGGCGTCATATATGTTAAAGCTCAAAAAATTACATTCAAAATTAATTATTACAAATGTTATAATTAAATTAAATAAGGTTAATGTACTAATTATTAAGATTAGATTAAGAATATTTATCCTTAACCGATTCTAGCCACCCTTTGACTGATTGTGCTTAAACGCCCGCCAGATGCGGCCTTTCGGCCAAAAGGGTCTTTTAGTGCTCAGTATATTCTTAAAGCCCACACGAGGGATTGTATTAAAAACGGAAATAAGTTAATTTCTAGATCAATAGTGATATGAGAATATAGTTATGATGTTACTAATATTGTGCATAGTGCTTGTTGTAATTGCTGTATTTTCTATTATATTGCATCTTCGTACTAGAAATCGTAATCAGTTGGGTGTTTCGCGCAAAAATCGCCGTCGTTAATTATTTGTCTTCTGCTTGATTATGACGTTATTCCCCGAAGCCTGTCGTCCTTACCTTCACCTGTTCGCCCCCCTCGGCATGACCGGCCTTCCCGCTGCTGCTTTCCGCTAAGCATAGCCGGCCATACTGACGCGGGCCACCATTTATGGTATAAGCGGTGTTTCTTTTTACTTAACGGCTCGCGCCGAGGCGTCCAGTCTTGGATCGGTACGGGAGCGTTATATCAAACGGCCGGGATGTGACATTCACGGCATGGGTAATAAAGGTAATACGGTGAATATTCAGGCTCTCCTCTCAGAAAAAGTCAGTCAGGCATTATTGGCCGCCGGTGCGCCTACGGCAAGCGAAGCGCAGGTACGTCAATCCGCAAAAGTACAGTTTGGCGATTATCAGGCCAACGGCGTGATGACCGTGGCAAAAAAACTCGGTATGCCGCCGCGACAGCTGGCTGAAAAAGTGGTTGCGTTACTGGAGCTTGAAGGTATAGCGGATAAAATCGATATCGCCGGGCCGGGTTTTATCAATATTTTCCTGAACCGACGCTGGCTGGCGGCCCAGGTTGAAGCCGCCCTGGCCTCTCCGCGCCTGAATATCGCGCCGGTGGCGCCCCAGACCCTGGTGGTGGATTATTCCGCGCCAAACGTGGCAAAAGAGATGCACGTGGGCCATCTGCGCTCCACCATTATCGGTGACGCGTCGGTGCGTACCCTGGAGTTTCTCGGCCATAACGTTATCCGCGCCAATCACGTGGGGGATTGGGGCACGCAGTTCGGCATGCTGATTGCCTACCTGGAAAAAATTCAATCCAACGGTGAGCCGGATATGCAGTTGTCCAGCCTGGAGGAGTTTTACCGGGCCGCCAAGAAAACCTACGATGAAGATGCCGAGTTCGCCGAACGCGCCCGCGGCTATGTGGTGAAACTCCAGGGCGGCGACGACTATTGCCGCCGGATGTGGCGTAAGCTGGTGGATATCACCATGGCGCAAAACCAGCGGATTTACGATCGCCTGAACGTCACCCTGAGCCGCAAGGATGTGATGGGTGAAAGCCTGTATAACGACATGCTGCCGGGCATTGTGGCCGACCTGAAGGCCAAGGGACTGGCGGTGGAAAGCGACGGCGCCACCGTGGTCTATCTTGAGGAGTTCAGGACCAAGGAAGGCGAGCCGATGGGGGTGATTATCCAGAAAAAAGACGGCGCCTACCTTTACACCACTACCGATATCGCCTGCGCCAAATACCGTTACGAGACGCTGAAAGCCGACCGTGTGCTTTATTATATCGATTCGCGGCAGCATCAGCATTTGATGCAAGCCTGGGCTATCGTGCGCAAGGCGGGTTATGTACCGGAATCCGTTCCGCTGGAACATCATATGTTCGGCATGATGCTTGGCAAGGACGGCAAGCCCTTCAAGACCCGCGCCGGCGGCACCATCAAGCTGGCGGATTTGCTGGATGAGGCGCTGGAACGCGCCCGTCGCCTGATAGCCGGCAAAAATCCGGATATGCCGGCGGAAGAATTGGAAACACTGGCGCAGGTGGTGGGGATCGGCGCGGTGAAATATGCCGATCTCTCCAAAAACCGCACCACCGATTATGTATTTGACTGGGATTATATGCTGGCCTTCGAAGGCAATACCGCGCCCTATATGCAGTATGCCTATACCCGCGTGGCCTCGGTGTTTAAACGCAGCGGTCTGGACGAAGGGGATTTAACCCTGCCGGTGGTGCTGAATGACGATCATGAGGCGCTGCTGGCTACGCGTTTGCTGCAGTTTGAAGAAGCCGTGACCACGGTGGCCCGCGACGGTACACCACACGTTATGTGTTCTTATTTATATGATTTGGCGGGGTTGTTTTCGGTGTTTTACGAACGTTGCCCGATCCTTACCGCCGACGGTAGCGATATCCTGCAAAGCCGTCTGAAGCTGGCACGGCTGACGGCCCGCACCTTGAAGCAGGGCTTGGATTTGTTGGGTATACAAACGGTGGAACGGATGTAAGGTGTTGGGGCCCGGGGGCAGCGGGCCAAGGCTGCTTTCATTACGAGCACAGTCACCTTTAACACGTTTGTTGCATGCTCGGTGTAAGCGGGCCTAGCGTGCCAAGAGGCGCTCCGGCGGGCAGAAAAACCATGCCCGCTTCGACCTCACTGGCGCGCTCTCCCTTTAACACGCGCTCGCTTTAGCATTCGCCCACTTTGGCAAGCCCGGTTCAAGGGTTGGTGTTGGCAGGCCTAGCGTGCCAAGAGGCGCTCCGGCGGGCAGAAAAACCATGCCCGCTTCGGCCTCACTGGCGCGCTCTCCCTTTAACACGCGCTCGCTTTAGCACCCGCCCACTTTGGCAAGCCCGGTTCAAGGTTTGATGTTGGCGGGCCTAGCGTGCTAAGAGGCTACTCCGGCGGGCAGAAAAACCATGCCCGCTTCGGCCTCACTGGCGCGCTCTCCCTTTAACACGCGCTCGCTTTGGCAGGCTCGTTGCACGTCCGGTGATCGCGGCCTAGCCCCGCCAATGGGAAGCGCGGATTACCGAGCAGAAATTGCCCTTGACGAAGCCTGGCTCTTTGTCGGCAATCACGTCGGCTTTGACATTGCCGAAGGTGGTTTGGGGTTTATGTTTGATGCCGTCATAAAACGCCTGGATAATCTCTTCCTTGAAATCCAGGCTGCGGGGATGTTCGGTCACGATCTGGCGCCGGACGTCGTCCTCATACCCCTCGTAGTTTATACCCAACACGTCCATCTCTACGCCGGCGGTCACCAGCGCGATCACCGGATCCATGAATTCAGGGATACCGGGCGTAGTATGCAGGGCAATGGCCGTCCAGACCTTATCGATATCCGACTGGCCGATGCCCTGGCTTTGCAAAAAGTCCCGCGCGGTATCGGCGCCGTCCACCTCAAACCGCTTATCGCAGCTGCAGTGCTCATGGGTCAAGCCCATATCATGAAACATGCAGCCGACATACAGTAGTTCCGGATCAAACGCCAGTTGGCGCTGACGGCCGGCCAGCGCGGCAAAATAATAGACCCGGCTGGAATGATGAAATAAAAGCGGTGACTCGGTATCTCGTACCAGCTCAGTGGCGGCGCGAGCCAGCCGGCTATCGGGGATGCGTATGCCATTAATGGTGAAAGCCATGATTAATTCCTCTAGTGGATTGATAACATCCATCATAAAGCGCAAAATAAATGTCCTCAATCGTATTAAAGATACGATTGAGGACATTCCTACTGCTGAAGACATGGAAACAGACGAATGATCAAAAATATGATTATCCTGGCTTTGCCGGGGGTGCAGTTGCTGGATGTTTCCGGACCATTGGATGTGTTCGCCGAGGCGAATGAACAACTGGGCCGGCAGGTTTATGGCCTGCGGGTAATGGGCTGGGAGCGGGGATTAATCCAATCCTCTTCCGGGGTGAAACTCATGTCGGACCTGGCATTGGATGACGAGATGACCGAACCGGTGGATAGTTTCCTGGTGGCCGGCGCGCCGGGTATCCGGTCCTTTATCGCCGACGCGGCGTTGCTGATGGGGCTGCGCCGTTGGGCGCTGAACAGCCGCCGGTTCGGGTCGGTTTGCAGCGGGGCATTAATGCTGGCGGCGGCCGGTCTGCTTAACGGACGCCATGTGGCTACCCACTGGGCGGTAGCCGGTTATCTGGCCGACACCTACCCTGAAGTGACGGTGGATGCGGATGCCATCAGTCTGTCGGATGGGCCGGTACGCAGCGCGGCGGGAGTGACCTCCGGCCTGGATTTGGCGTTAAGCATGGTGGAAGAGGATGTAGGCCGGGAGACCGCCCTGGCGGTGGCCGCGCAGTTGGTGATGTATTTCAAGCGACCCGGCGGGCAATCGCAATTCAGCCGTAAGGGGCATGCCTCATTAACCGGGCGTTCGGCATTGCAGGATTTACAACGCTACGTACAGGCCCACCTGAGCGAAAGCCACAATGTGCAGACCATGGCGGCGAGAATGAGCCTGAGTCCGCGCCATTTCAACCGGCTGTATCAGCAGCAAATCGGGCAGACGCCGGGAGAGTGGCTGGAGCAGACCCGGGTCGACCACGCCCGTCGCTTGCTGGAAACCGGCGAATTGCCTCTCAAGCAAATAGCCGCCGCGTGCGGTTTTTCCAGCACCGATATCCTGCGGCGCGCCTTCGTGCGGCAACTGAACACCACACCGGCGCAATACCGGAAGTTTTTTGCCACAAGCGGTACCGTCAGTTGACGGAGGGAGACCGCGCCAATGTGGTCGAATCGGGCGTGGTTTTTCCGCCCGACAGAGCGCCACATGGCACGGCAGGCCCGCGATCACCTGTGCGTGAAAATACCCGATACCGTCAGTTGACGGAGCGGGCGAAATCGCGAACCCGGAACCCCATCGCGGCCAAGGCCGCAAAATAGGCCGCCGCCCCCACCGCCACCACCAGCGCCAATCTTAGCAACCTGTCCAGCATATTGCCCTGCGCCCAATCGGGCATCACCCAAAGCATGCCCAGCAGCACCGCCGCCATAACCAGTACCGCTATGACCATACGGACCAGAAACGATAACCAGCCAGGCTGTGGCTGAAACATGTTTTTTTTACGCAGTTGCCAATACAGCAATCCGGCGTTCAGACAGGCGGCCAATCCGATGGAAAGGGATAATCCGGCGTGTTTCAGCGGGCCGATAAACGCCAGGTTCATCACCTGCGTCATAATCAAGGTAAATATCGCCACCTTTACCGGGGTCTTGATGTCCTGCCGCGAGTAAAAACCCGGTGCCAGCACCTTGACCATAATCAGCCCGATAAGTCCCACCGAATAGGCCATCAGCGCCCGTTGGGTCATGGCGGCATCGAAAGCGGTAAAGCGCCCGTACTGGAACAACGCGACGGTGAGGGATTTTGCCAGGATACCGAGGGCGACGGCGCTGGGCAACGCCAGGACAAAACAGAGCCGCAACCCCCAATCCATCAGGCGAGAATATTCATCGTGATTGCCGCTGGAAAAACTTTTCGCCAGGGACGGCAATAAAATCGTCCCCAGGGCCACACCCAGCACCCCGGAGGGAAACTCCATCAATCTATCGGCATAATACATCCAGGAAACTGAGCCGGACACCAGAAACGAGGCGAAAATAGTATTGATAATCAGCGAAATCTGGCTGACGGAAACCCCCAGAATCGCCGGTCCCATCTGCCGCAGTACCCGCCAGACGCCGGCATCCTTGAATTGCAGGCGCGGCATCACCAGCATGCCGATTCTCTTCAGGTGGGGCAGTTGATAAACCAACTGCAATATTCCCCCCGCCACCACTGCCCAGGCCAGCGCCAGTACGGGCGGGTGGAAATGGGGGGCGGCAAACAGGGCAAACAGGATCATGCTGATATTGAGCAGCGTGGGCGCGAAAGCCGGCACCGAGAAGCGGTTCCAGGTGTTCAAGATCGCCCCCACCAATGAAGCCAATGAGATAAGCATGATATAGGGGAAAGTAATGCGCAGCAGCGACGACGTCAGAACAAATTTGTCCGGCGAATCGACGAAGCCGGGAGCGGTAACCATAATAACCCAGGGCGCGGCCAGCATGCCGGCCACGGTCACCAGCGCGAGCGCCAGCGTCAGCAAACCCGCGATATAGGCGACAAACGTGCGGGTGGCCTCCTCTCCCTGCTGGCTTTTATATTCCGCCAGGATGGGTACAAAAGCCTGGGAAAAGGCCCCTTCGGCAAAAATCCTGCGCAGCAGGTTCGGCAGCTTGAAAGCGACAAAAAAAGCATCTGTCGCCATACCGGCGCCGAAGATACGGGCAACGATCGCATCGCGGGCAAAACCCAGCACCCGCGAAAACAGTGTCATTGAGCTGACGGCGGCCAGCGACTTCAATAAATTCATATAATGATTTCTACTACGCCCGGGTGCCGGGGGTAAGCGACGGCAACCGGCCCCCGCCGACATCCTTATCTTTTATGGTGCGCCTAGTCTACCCTGAGTTTCAGAAATCGCTACCATGAGTTGTAACCTGCGGTAAGGCCGAAGGTCATAATTTCAGCACCAGCAGGTGGCTGCCGCCATCCAATAGGGTATGTACCCGGTTTTCGGTCAAGGCAAGGGGTTTTTTATCAAGCCACGCTTCGGTGACGCCGCGTGAACGCAGCCCGCTGTTGGTGACCTCGATGCTGAACCGGGTGTCCAAGACATTCACTTCGGCGTCGAAGCCCGGCCAACTGGACGGGATACAGGGATCGACAATCAGCATATCCCCCTCCCTCCGGATGCCCAGGATGCCTTCCACGCCGGCGCGGTACATCCAGCCCGCCGAACCGGTATACCAGGTCCAGCCGCCTCGGCCGATATGGGGCGCCACCGAATAAACGTCGGCGGCAATCACATAGGGTTCAACCTTATAGCGCGCTACGTCCTCCGCCGTACGCGCATGATTGATGGGGTTAAGCAAGGCGAATAAATCATGGGCTTTATCCCCCTGATTAAGACCGACAAACGCCAGGATGGCCCACATGGCGGCATGGGTGTACTGCCCGCCGTTTTCCCGCAATCCGGGCGGATAGCCTTTGATGTAACCCGGGTCATGTTCGGTTTTATCGAACGGCGGCGTAAACAACAGCGCCAGCATATCCTCGCGCCGGATCAGTAGTTTTTCCAGCGAACTCATGGCCTGGGCGGCCCGTTGGGGATCCGCCGCACCGGACAATACCGACCAGGATTGCGCGATGGAATCTATCCGACACTCGTCGTTCTCCTTGCTGCCCAGCCAAGTACCGTCATCGAAGGTGGCGCGGCGATACCACTCCCCATCCCAGGCTTCCCGTTCTATGGCGGCGCGCAGCGCTTCTCCCTGGCTACGCCAGCGGGCGGCCCGTTCCGGTTCCCGTGCTTCTACCCAGGGAGTAAATAGCGCCAGGGTCCGGATCAACAGCCAGCCGAGCCAGACGCTTTCGCCTTTGCCCCCCTCGCCCACTCGATTCATGCCGTCATTCCAGTCACCGGTTCCCATCAGCGGCAGTCCATGCTCGCCAAAAAGCGTCAGGGTCTGCTCCAGGCCCTGCACACAGTGCTGGTAAACGGTTGCGCTTTCAGCGGCGGCCATCGGCTGGAAGAAGGCGTCATGCTCTTCCGGCGCCAGATGCGGTCCGTCCAGATAGAACAGCACCTCGTCTAATACCCCTTCATCGCGACTGCAGTTGATATAGGTGGCAACGGCGTAGGACAACCAGACCCGATCATCGGATATCCGGGTACGTACGCCCTGGCCGGAATGCGGCAACCACCAATGCTGTACATCTCCGTCCAGAAACTGGCGTCCCGCCGCCCGTAGCAGATGACCACGGGTCAACTGGGGTTGGGCAAAGGTCAGCGCCATACCGTCCTGCAGCTGATCGCGGAAACCATAGGCGCCGCTGGCCTGGTAAAAGCCGGATCGGGCCTGGATTCGGCAGGCCTGGGTTTGATAAAGCAGCCAGCCGTTAAGCATAATGTCCATGGCGGGATCCGGCGTGGTGACCTGTATCGCCCCCAGCCTCTGCTGCCAATGCTGCGTGACCTCGTTTAGCACCGCGTTCAAATCGGCGGCGCGATAGGTTTCAATCAGCCGTCGCGCGCCTTCCGGCGAGTCGCTTTGACCAATAAACCACACCACTTCCTGGCTTTGATTCGCCCCCAGCTCAATATGGGTTTGCAGCACCGTACAAGGATCGAATCCGGCACCGCACGCTCCGCTGAGGCGGCTGCCGTTCACCAGGGCGGCCGGGGCGTTCATGCTGCCGTTGCGCCCGAGGAATTCGGAGCGATCGGCGGTAAACCCATCCTGGCGCCCGTCGAGGTCGGCGAATGCGATCCGTCCCTGAAAGGCCGTGGACCATGAGTTGCGCACCAGCACCGCGCCGGTGCTTTCATCCCGTTCGGTAATAATGAACGGCCCCGACGCGCCGCGTGACGTGCCCAATACCCATTCCGTATAGGCGGAGATGGATAAGCGCAGCGGCTGATCGCCGAGATTATGCAGGGTGAGCCGGGAGATTTTAATCGAATCTTCCAGCGGCACATACTGCAGCAGCTCAACGGCGGTGTGCTGAGTGTGATGTTCAAAACGGGAGTAGCCGAAACCATGGCGGGCCAGATAACGGCCGCCATCGTCAATGGGATGCAAGGTGGGACTCCATAGCTCGCCGGAGGCTTCATCGCGGATATAGATGGCTTCACCGCCGTTATCCGCCACCGCATCGTTCAGCCAGGGGGTCAACTGATTTTCACGGCTGTTTTGCGCCCAGCTGTATCCGCTGCCGCGGGCCGACACCAGGAAACCGAATTCCGGATTGGCGATAACGTTAATCCAAGGTGCGGGGGGCCTGGTCTCGGCATCCATGACCGTGACATATTCCCGTCCCTGGCGGGCAAAGCCCCCGGTGCCGTTGAAGAACGCCAGGTCCGCGGGCAAGGGGATCTGCGCCGGCGCGGGCAAACGCAATCTTCGCTGCGGCAGCATCGACACCGGCGGCAGTTCCAGTTCCGCCAGTTGGGTAGTGATATTACCCCGTCTGGCCAGCAACGAGACCCGGGCCACGGACTGCAACAGCATCCGCGCTTCATGGCTCATCAAATCCGCCCGCAGAGTATAAACGCTGCCCCGCGAGGATTCGCCGGCATAGCGCGGACGCGCCTGGCTGCTGCGCACCGCGGTTTCAATAGCTATCTGTAAATCCTGCAAATAGGAGGAAGAGTGTTCGTTGATGATTACCACATCAACGCTCAACAGTTTCATGTGCCAGTATTCCTGGGCGCGCAATAGCTGCTTCACCTGGGCGATATCCTGGATATCGTCGATGCGCAGCAAGACGATGGGCAAATCTCCTGAGATGGACAGCGGCCATAGGTCGGATTGTTTTCCCGCCCCAAGGATAATGCTATTGGAAGGCGGACGGAAACGGGCGTCGGTATACAGCAGCGGCGCGGCCAGGCGTTGGAAATCCGCCGCTTCTTCGGCGTGGATGCCCAAATGGCGCAGCTGCACCTGCGCCTGGGTCCAGGCCAGGGTCTTCGCGCGTTTATAGGCGCTGCGGTCATGATGTTTATCAATCAGAGCCATCAACTCCGCTTCGCTGGCGGCCACCAGGGTCCAGTAGGTGACCCGTACCGAACTGCCTGCGGGGATGCGTACCTGGCGGCGCAGGGAGAAGATGGGATCAAGCACCGTGCCAACGGTATTGGATAACGGTTGCCGTCCCTGGATCGCTTCGCTGTGGAGGGGAGATATGCCCTTGCCGATAAAACGCGCCCGATCGGTTTCATATTGCGGGTCGGCGATGCTTGCGCCCTCGACAATGGCTAAATGAGCCGCCCAGACCTGCGGCTCCTGCGGCGTACGTGGACGCCGGGTAGCGACAAGGGCGGTAAATTCCGGCAGATAGCGGGTCTGCACGAACATCTTGGCAAACGCCGGATGGGCGGCATCAGTATTGGCGGGGGCCAGCACCAATTCCGCGTAGGAGGTCAGTTCTACTTCCCGCACGCGGCGACCGCTGTTGGTGAGCATGACGCGCCTGAC
The DNA here is from genome assembly GCF_018449575.1 of Sodalis sp. dw_96. Classification (GTDB taxonomy): domain Bacteria; phylum Pseudomonadota; class Gammaproteobacteria; order Enterobacterales; family Enterobacteriaceae; genus Acerihabitans. The sequence continues at coordinate 12,725 of NZ_JAAVUT010000005.1, forward strand.
CTCACCGTCATCCTCACCGGACACCAGGACATTCAGGGTGGTGGTGAGCGTGCGGTCATGGTGAATGAATGTCGCGTCGTCTTCGCTGAAAATCACCTGATTGAAGGACTTGCCTTTCAAGGCGCGAACCCTACGCTCGCTCATGGCGGTCATGCCTTGGGTTTGCAAACCGGCCGCCCAGATTTTCCCGCTGCGCAAGTCGCGAAAGCGAATAAACGAGCGGGCGTCGTCACGGGTGACGTCTTCCCGCCAGCGGGTGACGGAGATGTCGCCCCAGCGGCTGTAACCGCCGCCGGCGACGGTGAGCATCACCGCATAATGGCCGTTGGATACCATATGGACCACCGGCGCGCCGGCGGGTATGGCGGAGAAGCGGCGTTGGCTTATAAAACCAAGGCCGGATTTGTCCACCGCCCGCTTCACTTCCTCGGCATGGGGTTTAGCCAGGGCCACTTCACGAGGCATTCTTTCCTGCAACAGCAACTCGCAGGATTGAATCATCGGCTCGCGATGGAAACGCTCCCGCATGATGCCCTGCAGCAGGGTGTTATTCAGCGCCACCAACGCCATGCCCTGGTGATGCGCCATATAGCTGCGCACCACCGCCACCCTCTGTTTCTCCGGCAGTCTGGAGGCCGTAAAATCCAGAGCCTCATAAAAACCATAGGTCCCCTTGGCGCCCATCTGCGCCAGCCGGCGATAGTTTTCCACCGCGCCATGGGCGTCCACCATGGATGCCAAGCCGGTGGCATACGGGGCGATAACCCTGTTTTGCGCCAATCCGCGCTGCAGCCCCAGACCCGGTACGCCGAAATTGGAATACTGATAGGTAAAGTCCAGATCGCGGGCATTGTATGCCGACTCTGAAATCCCCCACGGAATATGCAGTGAGTGGCCGTAGGCCTGCTGATGCGCCACCACCACCCGGTTGGTTTGCTCCAGCAGCGTGCCGGCCGCCGCGCGCATCACCAGTGACGGCATCAGGTATTCAAACATGGAACCCGACCAGGAAATCAGCGCGGCGCCTTTACCGGACCGAATGGCGGCCCGGCTCAGCCGGAACCAGTGTTTAGTGGGGATATCCCCCTTGGCGATGGCAAACAGGCTGGCCAGGCGGGCTTCGGACGCCAACAAATCATAACAACTGCTGTCAAGCTGGTTATCGGTAAAGGAGTAACCAATGGACAACAGTTTGCGTTCGTCATCCACCAGGAAACGAAAATCCATCTCCAGGGCCAAAGCCCGCGCGGTATCCGCCAGGGATTGCAGCCGAAAATTAATGGTTGCCGTCTGCGCCAGGACGAATTGCAGATCGTCATCATGGGCGGCCAGGCTGTTTTTGAGAGCCTCAAGCCAGAACAACAAGGTGGAATCGGGGGTCTCCTCCATCAGGGCCAGCATATCGATAACCAGCCCGTGCGCCTCTTCCGCCAGTATCCGCAGTTTGGGCAACAGGGTCTCCGCCGGTTCGGCCAGCGTCAGCTCCAGATTGATTTCTTCCAGGGCCACCGTCAGCGGCAGATTGTCCAACTCCGGGGTAACCCTCAGCGCCTGGTGAATCAACAGCAGGTGATCCCGGGTGCCGGCGCGCCAGGCCGGGGCAAGGGTATGATTCAGCCACTCTTCGCAGGCATTGGCCAGGGCGATGAGATGACCGGCCAGATTGCCGCTGTCCACCGAGGAGACATAGGCCGGCGTCAACGCCTCGAGCGTGCGGGTTTCGTACCAATTAAAAAAATGTCCCCGATAACGCTGCAGCTTGAGCAGGGAGTCAATGGTCGCCTCAAGCCGATCCAGCGTCGCGCCGGTTCCGGCCCAGCCGAAATCACGGGCCGACACCGACGACAGCAGATACAGGCCGATATTGGTGGGGGAGGTCCGGTGGGCAATAACCGGCCGCGGATCTTCCTGGAAATTGTCCGGCGGCAGCATATTGTCCGCCGGCGTCACAAAGGTTTCAAAAAAACGCCAGGTGCGACGGGCAATCAGCCGCATTTCCTGAGTTTGCGCGGCATCCAGGTTTGCTTTCGGCTTAATGACCGGCGCCCGGCTGGCCCAGTACGCCATGACCGGCGCCGACAGCCATAATAGGATAAATACTCCCGCCAGCGGCCAATTCCAGGGTGCGAAAGCCAATACCACCGCCACCATGCAAAGCGATAGCAGGAAACCGGCCGACATATGCCGGCAATAATTCATCAGCGTCGGACGCGGACTGCCGCCGGTTTGTGCCGAGGTGGTCCATTCCAGCAGCTTGCGACGGCTGAAACAGACTCGGTAAATCGACCTGACGATGGCGTCACACATCTGCCAGCCGTGATCGGCCATAAAGACCACTTGCATCAGGATCCGCAGCAGCGCATACCGCAGATCGCTTGCGACATTGACAAGATGTTTACCCAGGGGGATCCGACGGCGGCTCGGCAAAAGATCGCAGAAGATAGGTATCAGCGATGGAATGGCGATAGCCGCCAGAATAAACCCGGTTGCCGACAGCGCCAGAGGCGCGGGCAGAAGCCAGCACCAGCCCAGCGCCAGCAGGCAGAAAGGCGCCACCAGCGAACGCCGCAGGTTATCGATCATTTTCCAGCGACCCACAGGAGGAACCGGACTTAAACCATTATGGCCGTTGATAATCCAGGGTAATAATTGCCAGTCGCCCCGGGTCCAACGATGCTGTCTTTTCAACACCACGTCGTAACGCGCAGGCGAGTCTTCAACCAGTTCCACATCGGAGGCCAGCCCGGCCCGTGCATAGATACCTTCAAACAGATCGTGGCTGAGCAGGGTATTGGCGGGAATGCGATCTTTCAGGGCCGCTTCAAAAGCATCCACGTCATAGATACCTTTACCGGTGTAGGAGCCCTCGCCGAACAGATCCTGATAAACGTCCGACACCGCCGAGGCATAAGGATCCAGACCGCCAGGGCCCGAGAATACCCGTTGATAAATGGAACCCTCGGCGCCCAGCGGTAATGAGGGCGTTACCCGAGGTTGCAGGATGCCGTAACCGGCCAGTATGCGTTTACCCTGGCTATCGAATTTTGGCCGGTTAAGGGGATGGGCCATTTTACCCACCAGCTGTAACGCGGTATCCCGCGGCAAACGGGTATCGGCATCCAAAGTGATAACATAACGCACGTTTTCAGGCACCCGGCTGCCGTCAATAAAACCGGTGTCGAGGGCGCCGCGTAATAAACGGTTCAGTTCATGCAATTTTCCCCGTTTACGTTCCCATCCCATCCAGCAGCCTTCCCGTTCATTAAACACACGGCGGCGGTGCAGCAGCAAAAAACGCTCGCCGGCCGGGCCGAAGCCGTGGCGTTGATTCAGCCGATCAATCCCCTCGCGGGCGCAGGCAATCAACGCCTGGTCCTCGGGCATATTTTCCTGAGGGGCATCCACACTGTCGGAGAGCAGGGCAAAGGTTAAATCCCCCTCGCCGCTGGACAGAAAATGCACTTCCAGGCGTTCAATCTGTTCATTGATATCATTTTCATCGCCGAGCAGTACCGGCACCACCACCATGGTGCGAAGCCGGGTCGGCACGCCGTCGTTCAAGGCCAGTCCCGCCAGGGGCGAGGCCCCGAGCCGCCAGTTCACCAGGCGGTTTACCAGGGCGCAGGAGGCTTCGCTGGCTATCGGCAGCGCCAGGATGATAAAGCCAATCAGCCAGCCGATACCGGCGGCTTGACGGAAAAGGGTCGCTGTTTCCACCGCCGCCAGCAAAGCCAGCAGCATGATTGTTCCAGCGTAACCGGTAATGCCCGGTTTGATGACATAACGGCTGATACGCAGCCGCCAGGGCGCCTTGAAGCCGATATCCCGTTCCAATGCCTGCCGTCCGCCGGCGATGAGATGATAGCCCGGATCACCCACGCGGGCGGCTTCGTCAGGATCGCCTTGATCGGCGGCGGCGTCATGGGCCAGGGATAAGACCCGTCCGGCAATCTCCAGTTCGCTGTAAGCGGACCCGCGCGCCAACAGCTCGATGGCGCTGCGGTAAAGATTCCGGGTGGTGAAATTCATCTCGTCAAAGGCGCTGTGCTGTCCTAGCCGTTCATCCACCAGACTGACGCTTTCAAACAGCGTTGCCCAATCGATATCGGATATCAAGCGCATACTGGTAATAATGTTGCGCACCGTGACATTGGATGCCCCCAATCGCTGCTGGGCATTCTGCACGATGGATTCTATGGAGCTGCCCTGCTGGGTTAAGCGCTTTTCCAGCCAGCTCAGCGCCGGGGTGGTGCGGGGGTCCTGATTACGTAACCTTTTCGCCAGCTGCGCGGCGAAATGTTCGTTTAGCGGCGAGGTATAACTGTCCAGGTGCGCCGCGGCCATAGCCGCCAGCGCATCGCCTTTGGCCAACAGGCGATTGGCCAGATTTTCCGCCCGCTGCCTGGCCACGCGTCCTTCGTCGATTTGGTCCGCCAGCCGCCGCAGATTTTCAATCAGCACGATGCGCAGGGTAATGGCCACCGCCCAGAGTTCGCCGATAGTCAGGGGCTGAACCCGTTGGTAGGCATTAATATAACGCTTGAGATTCTCCGGATCGAAATGGCTGTCGGTATGGGCGACAAACGCCCAGGCAAGCCCGAATACCCGGGGATAACCGGCAAAAGGTCCTTGGGACAGCTTTGGCAGCAGGCGATAGAAGCTCGGGGGTAAATCCTCGCGGATTTCACGTATTTGCGCTTCCACCAAATGGTAATTATCGAGCAGCCACTCGGCGGCCGGCACCACGATATTGCCCTTTTCCAACTCCATGGCGCTGGATCGATAGGCTGCCAGCAATACCGCCGCATTGTCATTCAGACGCTCATGGAGCGACGATACCCTCGGGGGACGGTCAGTGACCTCCTGAGCCGCCGCCAGACTCTCGGCATGCTGCTCCAAACGTTCGGCGCCGAATAATTCTTTCCTGACGGGTGCGGTATCATTCCAGGGAGAGATGGTTTTACGCAAATGCGTAATATCAGCGAGCATCTTTTTCATAGGAGCCTTAAACCTGCGTCATCATGTCACAGGGGGATGAATAAAATGAATAAAAGATAAAATGCCGTACTGGCGGATAATTAACTCCGCCCCGTCATGGCCGGTTTCTTAACCCTGGGAAAAGCAGCGCTTTACGGCAGCGCCGGGATGAGATATGCCCGTTGGAGCATAAATGACATGTGATAATAAATGTGAAGGCAACCGGATTGCCCGACCCGTCCGATGCGTTTCAACAGTCGGCCGTTTATACATTCAGCCGTATAGGCGCTGAGCGGGTCCTCTGAATATGGACCATAAACCCCGTTTGCGCCAATTCACCAGTACGATAATGTACCGGGTATCGCAAACAGCGGTTAAATGGGCCGTTAGCCGTTAGGTCTCGAGCAGCAACCGTTCTATCCAGGACTGGGCAAGAATAGCCTGCTCGCCGCTCACGGAGGGGGGTGTCTGGTTGCTCACCGCCTCGATAAAATGCCGCACCGCGCCGGTAAAACCGCGTAGGGTTAAAATCGTTTGCCAGGAGGAAACCGGTAATTCGCTGATAATTCCATGGCTTTCGCTGCGCCACAATCGCATATCCTCAATGCGATACAGCGCGCCGGCGGTCACCGCCTCCAGCGTTTCGCGCTGGCTGCCGGCCTGGCGGTGCATGCTGGTGGTGATACAGCACTCCCGCTGTTGAAAATGATGCTCGGCGTAGAGCATCTGGCCTGCGTCGTTGACCCGCAGCGTACCGCTGAGCAATGCCGCCTCTTCTCCCGCCAGCCACAGCGCGGTGTCCACCACATGGAGATAATCGTCCAGCAGCGTGAATCGCAGATCCCGGGGACCAATACTGTTATCACGGTGCTTATCCATTCGAATGGAGGCCGGCTGGCCCATTTGCTGCTTCAACTGCAGATAGAGCGGCGCGAAACGGCGGTTGAACCCCACCATCAGCGCGCATTTGTGGCGCGCGGCCAGGGCCAACAACTGCTCCGCCCGTTCCAGGGTGTCCGCCAGGGGTTTATCCACATACACATGGATACCCCGCCTGAGCAATGATGACACCACCTCGAAATGGGTGTCGGTACTGCTATGAACAAATACCGCATCGCACCGTTGCGCCAATGCTTCCAGGCTATTGAAACAATCAATGCGATAACTGGCGCAAAGGGCCTGCGCCTTGGCCTGATTGGGAGAAAACGCCCCCATCAACCGCCACTCCTGCCCCTGGCACAACAGCGGCAAATACACTTTTTGCGCAATCCCGCCCAACCCGGCAATGCCGATACGTAGGGTCATATGTCCTCCTGGGAAGTCAGCGTCCCGGTGTCCAGCCCGTATAGGTCAGCGCGGTCAATACATGGTCGCGCCATTTACCATCGATCATCAAATAATCCTTGGCATACCCTTCGCGCTCAAACCCTAGCCGCGCCAGCAAGTTGCCGCTGCGCTTATTATGCGGCATATAGTTGGCCATAATGCGGTGCATTTGCTGCTGCCGCTGCATATAGCGAATGGCGGATTGCAGGGCCTCGAACATGAGTCCCTGCCCCTGCCATTTTTCCCCCAGGGAGTAACCGAGAAAACAGGCATGGAAAGAGCCGCGCAATACATTGCTGAAATTGGCGACTCCATAGATTTCATTTTCTTCCGGATCGAGCAGGATGAAATAATAGGCGGTTCCCTGCCGATGCATTTCCGTGATCAAGCCCAGCCGAGCCTGCCAGCCCGACGGATAGCAGTGGCTTTCATCACGAATGGGTTCCCAGGGCTTCAAGAAGGCCCGATTGCCGGCATAGTACTCGGCCAGCCGATAAGCGTCGCGTTCATGGACCAAACGCACCACCAGCCTGGCGGTAACCAGTCGCACCTTCGGCGACGCTGAACGATAGCCAAACATCTTTCCTCCGCTATCAGGGCTATTAACAACCATCATGGGGCATGACCCGATCATGGGCCATCACAACCCTTACGGCAACTCGAAATCCATTCGGTAAATACCCTTTTCATTTCACCATAGTAAAAGCCGCCGGGAATACTTTTTTTACCGCCGGCAGGCAGAAAAGAGATCGCCCTCATAAATTATCGTTTTTATTATTGTTTTTCGATAAAAAAATATCCTGGCGGCGGGGTTTCGTTATGACCTTATAACGGTCAGAATGAAGATCTTTTTCAAAGATTTAACTTTTTGGTGAAGTATGTCATCGGTGTCGCAAGCTCGGAGCTTGGGTAAATATTTTCTTCTCATGGATAATATGTTGGTGGTGCTGGGTTATTTCGTGGTATTCCCGCTCATTTCCATCCGATTCGTCGACCAGTTGGGCTGGGCGGCGCTTTTGGTGGGTATTGCCCTGGGTTTGCGCCAATTTGTCCAGCAGGGGCTGGGCATTTTTGGCGGCGCCATTGCCGATCGTCTGGGGGCCAAGCCGATGATCATTACCGGCATGCTGCTGCGCGCCATGGCGTTTGCCCTGATGGCCATTGCCGATCAACCCTGGCTGCTATGGCTGTCCTGCGCCCTTTCCGGTCTCGGCGGAACTCTGTTCGATCCACCCCGTACCGCGATGGTGGTCAAACTTATCCGGCCCAATGAACGAGGCCGCTTTTTCTCGATATTGATGATGCAGGACAGCGCCGGTTCGGTGATAGGGGCGCTTATCGGCAGTTGGCTGCTGAAATATGACTTTCATTTGGTCTGTTGGGCCGGTGCCCTTCTATTTGTTCTGGCGGCGATCTTTAATGCCTGGATGCTGCCGGCTTACCGTATTTCCACCACGCGCGCGCCGATTGTTGAAGGCATGCGCAGGGTGCTGCGAGACCATCGCTTCGTCATGTTTGTTTTGACTCTCACCGGCTATTACATGCTGGCGGTTCAGGTGTTGCTGATGCTGCCCATCAAAGTCAATGAGGTGGCCGGCCAGCCCTCGGCGGTGAAATGGATGTATGCCATCGAGGCCATGCTGTCGCTGCTGTTTCTGTACCCTATCGCACGCTGGAGCGAGAAACGCTTCAGCCTGGAGATGCGCCTGATGGCGGGCCTGTTTATCATGGCCTGCAGCATGTTCCCCATCGGACTGGCGGAGAACCTGCAGGTTCTGTTTAGCCTGATTGGTGTGTTTTATTTTGGGTCAATCATTGCCGAACCGGCGCGGGAGACCCTGGGAGCCTCGCTGGCGGACAGCCGCGCCCGCGGAAGTTACCTGGGATTTAGCCGACTCGGCCTGGCCCTCGGCGGCGCCATCGGCTATAGCGGAGGCGGCTGGCTGTACGATGCCGGCCACCGGCTGGACCTGCCGGAATTACCTTGGTTTATGCTTGGCGTCATCGGGCTGGCGACACTCTTTGGTTTGTACCGGCAATTCCGCCAGCGGCCTATCGAACCCGCCATGCTGCGCGGCCATTGATATTAACCCAGGCGCCGGTGCGACATTGTCCTCGCCTCTCTTCATAGCGCGGTGTTGCGGTCTGTTTCACTCTTATCGCGGCGCGACACATGGTATGCTGCGGCAGGTTAAATCATCCGACGAGCTAAAACGGAAAAGGAATGAAAAAGAAAGCGTTTGCGGCGCTGGCCGTGATATTAAGCCTGGCATTGACCGGCTGTAATAAACTGACCGAATACCGGCTCAGCGAGCAGGATGTTAACGGCTATTTGCAAAAGCATAATAATTTCCAGAAGGCCATCGGCGTGCCCGGCTTGCTCAATGCCAATATCGTATTAACCGATCTCACCAGTCAGATTGGCCGGACAGAGCCGGATAAAGTCCGCCTGTCCGGCAATGCCCGGCTGGATATCCAGTCACTATGGGGCGCCCAGCAGGCGGATTTAAAACTCACCCTTCAAGCGCAGCCTTATTACGATAAGGAGCAAGGGGCCATCTACCTGAAAGACATGCAATTGGTGGATTACCAGGTGCAACCGGAAAAACTTCAGCCGACGTTCAAGGTATTGACGCCTTACCTTGAAAATTCACTGAAGTCCTATTTCGATAACAAACCGGCCTACGTGCTTGACCCGAGTCGCAATAAAACCGAAGCGCTGGCCAAAAAATTGGCCAAGGGGCTGGAAGTGAAACCTGGCGAGCTGATCATTCCTTTCATCGGTAGCTGAGGCGTGGTGGTTGGGGCGTGTTAGTTGAGTCGTGGTCTATTCAGACTCTTCCGTCAGTTCTTCCCGCAACGCCTGCAAGGCTTCCCGACTGATAATCGCCAGCACCCGATAAAAATCGGTAGCGGCATTGGCTTCAACCTTGCCTAAAAAGATATCGCTCCAGGACAGCAGGAACTCATCAAACAGCCGGGACTGGCCGATAATTTCATCCTGCTGTGCATGATCCTCCAGCCAGGATGCCGCCAGCAATAGCGCCCCGAAATGATCCGTGACGGCCCCGGACAACGGCATACCCACTTCCCCCAAAAAAGCGCGGACGTCACTTTCCGGCGCCGCCAGCCAGGAGGAACGAAACGGCGGGACCTTGGCCGTGTCGCCGTCGAACAGAGCGGAAAAATCCCCTGCCAGGATTTCCGGGGCACAGCTCTTGCCCAACCGTGCCAGCAAGTCATCCTGATCCAGAGGCCAATGCTCCACCAGCTTGCCTTCCTTGATAAGCACCATCAGCGGCGCCAGTACCGCATCCTGCGGCGCCCGGTAAAACAACGTCCCCAATACCCGGCAAACCATCGAAAAATCATTCATCGCAATACCCGCATTATTCAACGGTTGCAGACCTTGTCATAATTCCGCGAATTCCGCAATGGGCGGCTTGCCTTTTTGCTAAAGGGAATTCACTCAATAGCCTTGCGCACGATCCACCAGGCCCAGGGGAGGTACGCCGGCCTCAATGCGTCGTATGTTTTCGGCAATACTGTCCATCGCCAAGGACGGTATGGTGACAGCGGCAATATGCGGCGTGAGGGTAATACGCGGCGTGCGCCAAAACGGGTGGCCCGGCGGCAAGGGTTCTTCACGGCAAACATCCAGCGTCGCGGCGGCAATCTGCCCTCTGGCCAATGCCGCCAGCAGATCGGCTTCCACCAGATGGGCGCCTCGGGCAACGTTAATCACAAATGCTCCCCGATTCAAGCGGGCAAAAAGCTCCCCGTCAAGGATGCCTTCGGTTCGGGGGGTATTGGGCAACAGATTAACCAATACCTGCAGCCCGGATAAAAAATCGGGCAGTTGTTCATCACCAGCGAAACTGGCAACCTGCGGTATACTTTTGCGGGACAGACTCCAGCACCGTACCGGGAAACCGCGACCGGCCAGGGTGCACGCCACCTTCTGCCCCAGAACGCCGGCACCTGCCACCCCGATAATAAAGCCGCGCTTATCGTTTAACGCCAGTTCACGCCAAGACCCTTGGCGCTGATATAGATAATACTCATCCAAACGGCGATAATAACGCAATACCGCGGCCAGAACATACTCAACCATTTGCTCCGCCATGCCGGTATCCTCCAGGCGCAGCAAAGGAACATTTTCGGCTAGCATCCGCGGATGAAGCCGTAATGTCTGCATCAAGGCATCCACCCCGGCCCCGAGAGCGAACAGTCCCTTCAAGCCCCTTCGTCCGGCCAGCATTTCCACCGGCGGATGCCATACCAGCGCATAATCCGCCGGCAGCGAGTCTCCAGGCAGCCATGCCCGCAGATGCGCGCCGGGCAAACGCTTATGCATACCGGCTATCCACGGCTCCACGGGTTCGGAAGGATGATAAAAAACGATCTCCATGCACCTGGTCCTATTACTGAACTCAACAATTTAATTTTTTATACTTTACACGCCAAACATATCCACTGACGAGGCAACGAACAATCCCTATCGGACGCCGGGCGGATGATAACGCCGAGCGCTTGCTGAAATCATGATTACGACACCCGCATGACGTTTTAAGATGAAGGATGAGACGGCGCAAATTTCATTTGACAAAAAATGCTTTTTTTGATGATTTTTTTTCCGCTACAAAGTCAGAATTTGTCCATAAAATCGGTGGGAAATGAAAAGACAAGCGTGGTCCGATTCAGAAAAGACTCAGGCTTTTGAAAAAAAATTGAGAAGAAAATTTAATTTGTATGAAGGTGTTTTAAGCATAACCTTTCCATTCTTTAGCTTCTTTTATGATAAAAAAAGCGTCTATAAAAAGATCATATTTGCATAAATATGCGATAAAATGAATATAAAACACCTCTTTTGGAAAAAACAATAACTGATTTCAAAAATTTATCTTTAATTTTCATAACGTTATTTTGCAACTGAAAAGAACTTCGGTTTGACATTTTTTCCTAAGATCATTTTTATATGGTTATTCAAATTATCATACATAACCACGCTAGATAAAGTTTGAGTCAATATAAATTTTTTTCTAATAGATAAAATCTAATAAAATTTCAATGAAATTTTTTTTATGTCCTCATAAAAAATAGGTTCAAAAAACTTCATAATCCGAGAGGATAACCTACCCCGGCAGGAGAATTTCAGATTTATTACCCTCCCACAGACTGAAGGGCTCAGCTATCGTTATATGCGTTATGTTAAATTAATTCCATATCAGGTATAACGTTAACAGGAGGAAGCAATGGTATACCGTTAGTTTATGAAAAAAATGAAATGATCTTTTTATTGGAAATAGCGGTTCTTGAAAAATTTTTTTTTACATGTAACGCTTTTAACAGCAACGCCATAAGAAAAAATCTAAAAGTGAGGTATTTTGAGATGAAACCTACACCGACTATCATCATCGATCATCTCGATGTAAGAATTGAACCCGATTTGCATAACCGTTTGCGCTGGAAAGAGTATCAAATATTGAGTTTATTGGTGCAAAACTCCCCCAATGTCGTCACACGGGAAGAACTGGTAAATCATATTTGGAAGGGGACGTATTGTTCGGACTCGACGATTAATCAAACCATCAAATCGGTCCGTCAAAAGATCGGTGACCATGAACATAAAATCATAAAGACCATCCCGCGTATTGGTTATATTATTGAAGAAAAACAGATGGTTAATATCAGTTTTGATATAATTGCAACGGCTGGAACGCCTGTGTTCGACCCGCCCAAGCAGGCTATCGAGGCTGCGGTTAAGCAGGCCCAGTCCACCGACGAGGATATATATTCCGAGCCTATGTGGGCTTTCCCGACACATTCTCGATTGTCAAGAACCGTCTCCAAACCTACAGTTTTTCGTTTGAATGCGTTTAAAAAGATTTTTTTTATTTATGCAGAGAAATTTTATCAATATAAAAATAGATTGATAATTGTTTTTTTAAGCACAGTTATCCTAATGATAGTCTTAGTTTATTTCTATACAATCATTAAAATATCAGTAGCATCATACAATCTGGAATGGTTGAACTTGAATAATAGAATTACGTCGGTTCAGTTAACCTGCCCGTTAGGTTTTAAATACGAGCCTGATGGTTCTTGAGTCAATACTCATTTTTAGTATTGTCGCTGCTAAATATAGCAATTGATTCACAGCTGAAACTTTTCACTTAGCATACCACCCCCACACAATATGGGCCCGCATTGTTTTGCGGGCTTTTTTTTATCTGCATATGCCAAAAAATGAAATATGCTAAAAAAGAGAATTCTTTTAGCTTTTAGATAAATTTTATCTAATTTCATAATGAAATAATTTCACATCCTAATAGCAAAACCCGTTTTATCTTTTTTCACTTGTGTTAAACCCCTCAATCCGCTATTTATTTAACCATTCGATAAAGTTATGTCTAAGAAAAAATAACAATATTGTTTGCATTATTGTTGACGGCGACTTGATGTTGCTACTTTTTGACGATTTTTATTTGAGCCATATCAACTAAAAATAATCTTCTGCATAACAGCACATTTAAGAAGTAAGGGGATTATGAAAGAAATCATTTTTAACTCTTTATGGGTTATTTTGGAGAAATCATGCTTCGCTATAGCAGGCATCATTTCAGCCATGTATGTCGCCCGTTATCTGGGGCCAGAAAATTTCGGCACCTTGAGTTATTTGCTTTCCATTATGGCTTTGGTAACGCCCTTTATTCAATTGGGCAGCGATAATGTCCTTTTCAATCGTATTGCTAAAAAACCCGCCAGCGGAATAGCGTTGATGGCCGCATCACAGCGATTGAAGTTAGTCCTCTACATAGTATTTAGCATTGGATTATTGCTTTGGGCGAAACATACACTACCCTTAGAACAGCAAAAAGTCATGATAGTACTGATCGTGGCAAATTTCTTTACATTACAGGATATTTATAAGCTCTATTATGACGCAACGTTGGCGTCAAAAACCAACTTAATCATTAATAACGTTTCCTTAATTATATTTGTCTGTATTAATTTGGCCTGGGTCCATTATCAATTCAGCCTGATCTGGTTTGCCTTTTCCATAGTGGTGCGCAGCTTTGTACCTTATTTATGGCGTCGTATATTATTTAATCGCACCCAGCAAAAAGCACGGGGCGTTTTAAAAAAGCAACTGAAGTTTAAATATTTTGATTTTTACAATATGTATCTATTAAAAGTCGGTATGCCATTGCTGATATCAAGCTTGTCTATCGTCATTTATACCCGCATCGACCAGATATTGCTGGGCAAGTTTTTAGGTTTTGGGGCTGTAGGAATTTACAATGCCGCTACAACAATAAGCCAAGGATGGGTCATTGTGCCTATGGCGTTGATCACATCCTATATGACCGTCATCGCCGCTGAGCGGGACAGTGGTCGAAGCATTGAAAGGGTCCGCTCGCTGTATTTAATCATTATGTTGATATCTCTGCCAGTGGTACTTATTTTTTCTTTATTTAGCAATAAAATCATATATTTAGTCTATGGAATTCGTTTTGCCGATGCTGCGGATATTCTGTGGATTTGCGCGCTGACATCTCTTTGCAGCGTATTGGGGACGCTTTCCTATCGCGTCATTCTCCTTAACTCCGGCTATCATTTCGTCTCCATTAAAATGGCTGTAATTGCACTGCTTAACGTCGGCCTTAATTATTTTTTTATACCTCAATATGGGATTAAGGGCGCTGCTCTGTCCACCCTAACCGCCGAAATGGTTTCATTGATATTTCTTAATGCGTTGTTCAAAAAGGGGCTAGTCACATACCCGCTGTTTTGTGCCTATAAAAGCGTTCCACTATTAATAAACGAGGTTCGAAGCTATGTTAAATCCGCTCGCTAAACAAGCAACAAAATTATTGCCTGATGTATTATATCATCAGATTAAATATGCCCGGGTTTTCAAAAAATGGCCCAACACAGTTAGGCCCAAAACATTTAGTGAAAAAATTATCATTCGCAATTTTAAGCCAAAATCCATTTATACCGAGCTAGCGGACAAATTAAAGGTCAGAGACTATATAGTTAGCACTATAGGCGCACAGTATCTTATTAAATTACATGCTGTCTGCTCAGTATTGACACGCTCAATTTATGATAATTTACCTAATTCATTTGTCATCAAGGCTAACCATGGTTGCGGTTTTAATAGGATTGTATACGATAAAACCAAAATCACCTTTGATGAACTTAGCCAAGAATCAAAACAGTGGATGGATATCAACTACTATAAGACCACCAGGGAAAGGCATTATAAAACCATCACTCCCTGCATTATGATAGAAGAGTTATTACTCGATAAAGGTAAAGTTCCCAATGATATAAAATTCCACTGTTTCAATCGCCAGGGAGAAATGCATATATTTATACAGGTTGATTACGACAGGTTCGGTGTGCACCGCCGGGATATATTTGATACCCAATGGAACAGAACCGATATTCGGATGGGCCTGCCGAACAGTCCGGAGCCCATGGCCGCCCCGGAGAATCTGGCGGAAATGTTATCTCTTGCCAAACGCATCGCCGAGCAATTTTCTTATTTACGAATCGATTTTTATGAAGCCGGCGGCAAGATCTATTTTGGTGAATTAACATTCACCCCCGGCGGCGGGTTATGTAAAATGTATCCGCAGGAAACGCAGCGGCAGTGGGGTGATTTTTTCACCGATTGATTAATAATTCTTATACTTTAAATTAAAGATGCCTTTTTGACACTTTTCTTTTGCCTGATTATTGTATAACGTCGGGGAAGGAACATGCCGTTGCATGGAAAAATTAGCGGCCTGCTTCCCCCTGTTTTCCCATACCGAATAAAACATAATTACCGTCGATCCCTACCGGCATTGTGGATTATGCGCGCTAATCTTTTCCGCTGCAGCGTATCGCCGACGGAATGGCCAGGCAGATTGACTGCCAGGAAGAAGTCGCCATGATTAATATAGCCGATGATCGGCTCACTCCGCTGGAAAAAACCGCTAAGGATGGGCTAGTCCCTACCCTGCCGCCATCTTGGGCTGTAGACTGTAGATAGTGTCGACACTATTGATAGAATTGCAATGCGCCTGATTTTACACGTAGCGTAAGTGAGATAGCCGGCCTCGAAAACGCTTTTATCCATTGGAAACTCCCCGGCAGGGTAACACCGGCCTGGGTTTTAGCGGCTTTTTAGCTCTTTTGCGCACCAAGAGGTTATAAACTCGCGTCCTACGCTCAAACCCTGAGCAAACAGGCGGTCATAAAGAAATTATACTTGACCGGAATGGGCCAACTCCCTATAGTACCGCCCCGTTACCCCAGCGGTAATGACGTGGTGAGGTGTCCGAGTGGCTGAAGGAGCACGCCTGGAAAGTGTGTATACGCGAAAGCGTATCGAGGGTTCGAACCCCTCTCTCACCGCCAGAATTAAAAAAAGCCCGGCTTTTATGTCGGGCTTTTTTATTATCCGAGGGTAAGGAATTCTTGCCCCGGGTTTTAACGGTAAGCGTTAAGGGTGCGCTGGCACAGTGCCGAACGGACGCAGTCCTGTTTACCAAAACGCACGACGGCAATCATCTCATCCTCTTCGTTAAATCGCTCAAGGGCATCCTCAAGACCTGATTTAACGCCGCGAGGTAAATCGCATTGTGTAATATCACCATTAACAATCACCGTGACATTCTCCCCGAGGCGCGTTAAAAACATTTTCATTTGATTAACGGTAACATTCTGCGCTTCATCCAGTATGACCACCGCATTTTCGAAAGTCCGGCCCCGCATATAAGCGAAAGGCGCTATTTCCACTTTTCCGATTTCCGGTCGCAGACAATATTGCATAAAAGACGATCCCAGCCGGCGCAACAATATATCGTAGACCGGACGGAAATAAGGGGCGAATTTTTCAGCAATATCCCCAGGCAGGAAACCCAAATCCTCATCGGCCTGCAATACCGGCCGGGTAACAATGATGCGTTCGACCTCTTTATGTATTAACGCATCCGCCGCCTTGGCGGCACTCAGAAAGGTTTTACCACAACCCGCCTCGCCGGTTGCAAAAATCAACTGTTTGGTTTCTATGGCAGTTAAGTAATATTCCTGAACTTCATTACGTGCCTCAATTAACTTAGTGTCGCGGGAATCCCGCGCCATGCCAATCGATTCAATCCCGCTCATATGAACAAGAGAAGTGACCGAGTCCTCTTCACGCATTTTATGGTTGCGTGACTCGCGCCGGATAACACGTTTAGCTTCGCGACGAGCTTTGATCACTACTTTTTGTCTTCCCATAAGTGGCACCTTACAGTTTGTTTCACCATTCACAGAGGAATGAACCCCGGTGATTACGCTTCACATTCAGATGAGGTTGTGGCTTCCTTTAAAGCCATAGATAACCGGTGGACAGGATGAAATAGACCGTTGGACATGCCTGAAAAATGCATGGTCCGATTTTTTTCATCGGTAGAAAAATAGGAATATCGGGAATTTTGAGGAGCAGAAGTATTGCCGTAAATCGGGAATCTGGTGTCGAGGTTGTAATCGCCGAGCGTCTCGGTGGCGATGATAAAAACATCCGGTGGTATAGTCAGCCCATAAAAGGACACTGTCATTAGCGATCCCCATAGTGAGTCTACAATTTCGCGTCTGCACTGAATTTCCCCGCGAACGCTTTACTAACTGACGGCTTGCTAACTGGCGCTTTCTAACTTGAGTATAATGACATTGCTACAAATTGCCGCCCCATTGCAACAGTTTTTTTTGCAGAAGACCAATAAATAATCGAATCACGGCTAAAAGCCTAATTACCGTCTCGCTGGAAAACGAAATTATTTATTACAAATAAAGTAGTTAGAATATGAATAATATTATATCTATATAATGATTTTACCTAGGCGCTGGGGGTCGTCCGTGAAAAGAGGGCAAGGATTTAACTATAAGTTAAACATTTCTTTACTGAGTTGCACTTAGTTGCAACTTTAGCGATAGTACTGCATCTATTATTCGGCAGGATGGCAGCATGGCGAGCACGACGATGGGCGTTAAACTGGACGATGCGGCCCGGGAACGGATAAAACTGGCCGCCCAACGACTCGATCGCACCCCGCATTGGTTAATCAAACAGGCCATTTTCCGTTATCTGGAGGTACTGGAGCGCGGCGATACCATGCCGGATGTTGACTCCGATGCGGTAGGCGCACAAAGGAGTTCCAGCGAAAATATTATCGAACCGGGGCTGGAAGTTCCCCGCCCTTTCCTGGATTTTGCCCAAGAGATCCTGCCCCAGTCGGTATTGCGCGACTCCGTCACCGCGGCATGGCGGCGGCCGGAAACCGACACAGTCCCTCTATTGCTTGAACAGGCCCGCCAGCCGGCTGCCCAGGCGCAGGCCGTCAACCGGCTGGCATCACGACTGGCCGAGACGCTGCGCTCACAAAAAACCGGCACCGGGCGTGCCTCGATGGTCCAGCATTTATTGCAGGAATTTTCCCTGTCGTCGCAGGAGGGCGTGGCCTTGATGTGCCTGGCGGAGGCGTTGCTGCGCATCCCCGATAAAGCCACCCGCGATGCGCTGATTCGCGATAAAATCAGCCAGGGCAACTGGCAGGCCCATGTGGGACGCAGTCAGTCGATGTTCGTCAATGCCGCCACTTGGGGGCTGCTGTTTACCGGCCGCTTGGTTTCCACCCATAACGAAGCCAACCTTACCCGGTCACTGAACCGCATTATCGGCAAAAGCGGCGAACCCCTTATCCGCAAAGGGGTGGATATGGCGATGCGACTGATGGGGGAACAGTTCGTCACCGGAGAAAATATCGCCGAGGCGCTGGCCAATTCCCGCCGCCTGGAGCAAAAAGGCTTTCGCTATTCCTACGATATGCTGGGGGAAGCCGCCCTGACCGACGCCGACGCGCAGGTCTATCTGGCCTCATATCAGCAAGCCATTGACGCCATCGGCAAAGCCTCTAATGGCCGCGGTATTTATGAAGGCCCGGGTATCTCCATAAAATTATCGGCGTTGCACCCCCGCTACAGCCGCGCGCAATACGGGCGGGTAATAGAGGAGCTCTATCCGCGCCTGCTGGCCCTGACGCTGCTGGCGCGGCATTATGACATCGGCATTAATATCGATGCCGAAGAAGCCGATCGGCTGGAGCTCTCCCTCGATTTACTCGCTAAACTCTGTTTTGAATCGGCGCTGGCGGGTTGGAACGGTGTGGGTTTTGTTATCCAAGCCTATCAGAAACGCTGCCCCTGGGTTATCGATGAGCTGATTGACCTGGCCAAAAGAAGCGGGCGCCGGCTGATGATCCGGCTGGTTAAGGGCGCCTATTGGGACAGTGAAATCAAACGCGCCCAGCTCGACGGGCTAGAGGGCTACCCGGTGTTTACCCGCAAGGCTTACACCGACGTTTCCTATCTGGCCTGTGCGCGGCGATTGCTGGCGGTTCCGCAATATATTTATCCGCAGTTCGCCACCCATAACGCGCAAACCCTGTCAGCGATTTATTACGCCGCCGGACAGAATTATTACCCCGGCCAGTATGAGTTCCAATGCCTGCACGGCATGGGCGAACCCTTGTACGATCTGGTGGTGGGCAAAACCACCGAGGACAAGTTTAACCGTCCCTGCCGTATCTATGCGCCGGTGGGCACCCACGAAACCCTGCTGGCCTATCTGGTGCGGCGATTGCTGGAAAACGGCGCCAACAGTTCTTTTGTCAATCGTATCGCCGACTCCGCCATCCCATTGGACCAATTGATTGCCGACCCGGTGGATGAGGTGGTCCGATTGGGCGAGAAGGAGGGCTGTATCGGCCTGCCCCACCCCGCCATTCCACTGCCCCGCCATCTTTATGGCGCGGACAGGCTTAATTCCGCCGGTCTCGACCTGGCTAATGAACATCGTCTGGCATCCTTGGCCAGCGGCCTGCTTAACAGCGGCCAGCGTCTGTGGCTGGCCGAACCCATTATCGCCGGCGACTTGCCAAATGAACCGCCGGTGATTCAGACCGCTTTTACGGCTCCTCAAGAGGGTGACGATGCCCCATCCAACGCCCCGACGGTGAATATGCCGAGCGGCGAATCCCGGCCGATCGTGAATCCCGCCGACGGCCGTGACCGGGTGGGCGTATGCCGCGACGCCACCGATACCGAGGTGCGCCACGCCATAGCCGCTGCCCTGCATTATGCCCCCATGTGGTCGTCCACGCCGGCCAAAGAACGGGCGGCGCTTCTGGAGCGGGCGGCGGCGCTGATGGAAACGCGGATGCAGACGCTGATGGGTTTACTGGTGCGCGAGGCCGGTAAAAGTCTGGCCAATGCCATTGGAGAAGTACGGGAAGCGGTGGATTTTCTCCGCTATTACGCCGGCCAGATTCAATGCATCGACGATGGCGACCTCAGGCCGTTGGGCCCGGTGCTGTGTATCAGTCCGTGGAACTTTCCGCTGTCGATTTTTATCGGTCAGGTATCGGCGGCGCTGGCGGCAGGTAATACCGTGCTGGCCAAACCGGCGGAACAAACCCCGCTGATTGCCGCACAGGCCGTCGCGCTGTTGCTGGAAGCAGGCGTGCCCGCCGGCGTGGTGCAGTTGTTGCCCGGCGCCGGGGAAACCGTCGGCGCGGCGCTGGTGACGGACTCACGCATACGCGGTGTCTTGTTTACCGGATCCACCGCCGTGGCGACCACTATCAATAACACCCTGTCAACCCGCTTGAATCCCCAGGGACGCACGGTACCGCTGATTGCCGAGACCGGCGGCCTGAACGCCATGATAGTGGACTCCTCAGCCCTCACCGAACAGGTGGTAACCGATATCATCGCCTCGGCCTTTGACAGCGCCGGTCAGCGCTGTTCGGCGCTGCGGCTGCTGTGCATACAGGAAGAGGTGGCCGAGCGCACCCTCACCATGCTGCGGGGCGCCATGGCGGAGTGCGTGCTGGGGGATCCGCGGCGCCTTTCCACCGATATCGGGCCGGTTATCGACCTGGCGGCCAAACGGCTCATCGAAGAGCATATCGCCGCCATGGGCGAGGCGGGGCATCCGGTCTGGCAGTGCGCCTATGCGGCTAACGATGCGCCGTCTGACCCAACGTCTGATAACCCTGGATCCGGCACCTTTATTCCGCCGACACTGATTGAACTGAACCAGGTTGGCGAATTGGATAAGGAAATTTTCGGTCCGGTGCTGCATGTGGTGCGCTATCGGCGCAGCGATCTGGCGCGGATAATCACTCAAATCAATGATAGCGGCTACGGGCTTACCCTGGGTTTGCATACCCGCATTGATGAAACCATAGAGCAGGTCGTAGGGCTGGCGCGAGTGGGCAACTGCTATGTCAACCGCAATATGGTGGGCGCCGTGGTGGGGGTTCAGCCTTTTGGCGGCGAAGGACTTTCGGGCACCGGTCCCAAAGCCGGCGGTCCTCTTTATCTCTATCGCCTGCTGTCCCAGCGCCCGGTGGATCTCATCCCGGCATCGTTGAGGGTTCTGGATAGGAGCGCAATGGCACAGGAGCAACCCCCGAGGGAACTCCCGCCGGCGCTCGTGGCGTTGGCGGCGTGGGCAGAGAAGCAGTATGGCGCCGAGGCGCAGGGCGATGCCGAGGTGCAGTGCGGTGCCGAGGTGCAGTGCGGTGCCGAGGTGCAGCGCGGTGCCGAGCGGGCGGCGCTGTTCCGCCGTTTCGGCGAGTTGTCCCAGGCCGGGACGGCGCGGATATTAACCGGCCCCACCGGCGAGCAGAACGGCTATCGCCTGCTGTCCAGAGAACGGGTGCTGTGCCTGGCGGACGACCAAACCGACCTGTTGACCCAACTGGCCGCCGTGACTGCTTTGGGCGCCACCGCACTGTGGACCGATACGCCGGCAGCGCGTTTGCTGTTCGCCACCCTGCCGCCGCCCGTTCAGAAAACAATTATGTTCAGCCCGGACTGGCTTAACGCCGCCGATCCGATTAACGCGGTACTGTTTCACGGCGATTCGGATAAGCTGCTCGCTTTGTGCGGCGCCGTTGCCCGGCGTCTCGGTCCCATTATACAAGTGCACGGTTATGCCCGGGGTGAAACGGCCATTTTGCTGGAGCCGCTGCTTACCGAGCGTTCGGTGAGCGTTAATACCGCCGCCGCCGGCGGCAATACCAGTTTGATGACGCTGGGGTAAGGCTTTTGACCGCCTTCGGCGTGGCTTATCTTTAACAGGTTCGTTGCACGATCGGCGATCTCGGGCCTACCGTGCCATGTGGCGCTCGGTCGGGCGGAAAAACCACGCCCGATTCGACCACACTGGCGCGGTCTCCCTTTAACGGGCTCGTTGCACGTTCTGCGATCGCGGGCCTACCGTGCCATGTGGCGCTCGGTCGGGCGGAAAAACCACGCCCGATTCGACCACATTGGCGCGGTCTCCCTTTAACAGGTTCGTTGCACGATCGGCGATCTCGGGCCTACCGTGCCATGTGGCGCTCGGTCGGGCGGAAAAACCACGCCCGATTAGACCACATTGGCGCGGTCTCCCTTTAACAGGTTCGTTGCACGATCGGCGATCGCGGGCCTACCGTGCCATGTGGCGCTCGGTCGGGCGGAAAAACCACGCCCGATTCGACCACATTGGCGCGGTCTCCCTTTAACAGGTGCGTTGCACGATTAGTTATCGCGGGCTTGTAACACACTCGGTTTAAGCTTCGTGGTTATTCGACTCAATTAATACCTTGCATCCTGTCCAGAGAGAATGATTATTTCCCCTGAGTATCTTAAAAGCTGCGCTGCCAATCCAGATACTGATTATATTTTCGCAGCGCTATGCGGTAATTACTTTGCCCGGCGTCGGGAACTTCATCGATCAATTTTTGCGGCCCGCACGGACGTTCAAACTGGTCATGGGGATAATTTCTGGCCGCCAATATTTCATCCAGACGACGCAGACGAACCACATATTCACGGATGGTGCTATGGCTCATTGCCGTTTGTTCAAAGAGATATTGTTTAAAAGCCTTTATGTCAAAATAATTGGGCTCGGCGTTACAGGATATCACGCTGCAAAACCGGCATAACGCGGTCAGTTCTTTATTCAAACTATGCCAAACCTGGTCATCAATCAGCTGATCCATGCCGGCAATGGCTTCTTTATTGATAATCTGCCCGCGAAATACCAGGGTCATGCGATCCAGAGGCTTCCCGCACTGGCAGCAGTGCGTTTGGCTATGCTTGAAATCTTTTAAATAACGGCTCAGTGGCCGTTTTTTTTCCACTTTGGCTAACATATTGTTTTCCCTAGTGCTGATAAATAGTGCTGATAAGTAATGCTGTTAAGTAACGCTGTTAAATAGTGTTGTTAGATAGTACTGATAATAGTGTCGGTAAATAATGTCGATAAATAGAGCTAAAAAACAGTGCCGATAACGAACGCTGTTAAAGCGTTCTGCTCAGAGTGCTGAAATAAAATCTCCCACGGGAGAAAGGCATCAAATGTCGTTATTTAATCGCGCCCGTAGACGTTTAATTGCCTGACTATGCAGTTGGCTTACCCGCGATTCGCCGACTTCCAACACCGCACCGATCTCTTTCAGGTTCAGTTCTTCCTGGTAATAAAGGACTAAAACCATTTTTTCTCTTTCAGGTAATGCGTCAATGGCTTCTATTACACGTTCACGTAATTTACCTTCCATTAATACATTAAGCGGATTGGCTTCTTCATGTCCCGGCATTAAATTATCAACGCTGTCGCCGTGATCTTCACACCACTCATCGTAGGAAAACAGCTGGCTATTATTGGTATCCAATAATATCTGCCGATATTCCTCAAGCGTAATATTCAATGTCTGAGCCACTTCCTGCTCCGAGGCGGCCCGGCCAAGATGTTGCTCGGCCTGGTGTATGGCCTGTGCGACTTCCCGCGCATGCCGCCGTACGCTGCGAGGCACCCAGTCCCGGCTGCGCAGTTCGTCAAGCATTGCGCCGCGAATGCGTTGTACCGCATAAGTAGTAAAAGCGGTTCCCTGAAGAGAATCATAACGTTCCACCGCGCTCAGCAGACCGATTCCCCCGGCCTGCAGCAGATCGTCCAGTTCCACGCTGGCGGGCAGCCTGACCTGTAATCGCAGGGCCTCATGACGGACCAGGGGGATATAGCGCTGCCATAGGGACTGTTTATCGATTACACCCGTGGCAGTATACAAATCGCTCACCATGCCTCACCCTACATTGATCCTGTTATCGATGTTATTATCCCTTCACCGAGCCGGATCAATCGTCGGAATAGTCACTTAAATACCCTCTATTTACATCTGCTTATTCAACCGCCGTAAAGGCTGACGACGAGATAACGTTTTCTTTGCATGTCGAAGAATAACTAAATTAAATCATGGTATTGAGTAAAAACCCCGACAAGGCGGGGTTTGAGTTAGCATGACAAATAAACGTTTGAGCCGTTTATTATTTCAGAAGCGACAACACGCTCTGCGGAATCTGGTTGGCCTGGGCCAACACAGCGGTACCGGCCTGTTGCAGAATCTGCGCCTTGCTCATGGCGGAGACTTCCGTCGCATAGTCGGCATCTTGAATTTGCGACTGTGCGCTGCTCAGGTTGGTGGTGGTGTTACTGATGTTATCGATGGTGGAATCCAGACGGTTCTGGATAGCCCCCAGGCCGGAACGCATGGTATCCACTTCGGAGATAGCCTGGTCCAGGGTGGCCAACGGGTCCGAGGTGGCCGGATTGGCGATGGCTTTGGTGGAGTCGGCGGTTACCGAGGCCACACCGGTGGTGGAATCGATGGAAACCGTGGCGGCGTAATCGTTACCGGATTGATCCTGCACATAATAGTTGCCATCGCCATCTTCAATTAGCGAGCCACCGGTGAGTGCGGAACTCTTATTGCCGCTAGTATCGGAAATAGTGATGGCGGTAACCGACGTGCCGTCAATGGTGCTGGCAGTTGAGCTGGGGGAGAAAGTCGTCACGCCGGCGGTGTCGGTGCTCGAACCGGCAGTTTCATTCCCCAGAGTTATAGTAGAACCATCGGAACTGATAGACTGGGCATTATACAAGCCTTTACTGGTGGCAACATAATATTTACCGGTAGTAGCATCTTGTTCAAGCGTGCCACCAGTGATGGTTTGGCCCGAGCTATTCTTGAAGGTCAGAGAGGTAGGATCGGCAATCGTCGCCGTAGTACCACCCAGCGTCACTGTTGTATCAGCGGCAGTAACGTCATTAAGATTCTGATCGCTGTTTGACGTGAAGGTCCCTCCTGTAGCTAAATCTCCGGAGGTGGCATCACTGACGGTTACGCTTGTGCCATTGATACTGTCGGCTTTATACAAAGTGGTACTTGTGCCTGTACCGGTTTGAATATAATAATTGCCGTTAGCATCGGTGACCAGACTGCCGCCGGAAATTTCGTTGCCGGACGTATCGGTAACGCTCAGCCCAGTACCGCTGATTTCGGGTGCTGTCAATGTGGATGAGGTCCCGTTGATTGACACCAAGCCGGCGGTGGCGGCGACGACGCCGGTTACATCGCCCACTGAACCTGCCTGAACGGTGGTGGTTTGACCCTGGGTGCCGTTAACATTAAATGTGCCCAGGCCCAGAGTTTGAGAATCAACCTGCTTTAAGTTGATGCTGATGGTCTGGCCGTCATCGGCGCCCACCTGGATATTCAGGGTTTTGTCATCGCTCAGCACCTTGACGCCGTTAAAGTCGGTTTGCTGAGAGATACGATCGACTTCAGACAGACGCTGGGTGATTTCATCCTGGATGGATTGCAGGTCACTGGCGGAGTTGGTGCCGGTTTGCGCCTGGGTGGTCAAGGTACGGATGGCCTGCAAGTTGTCATTGATTTCATCCAGCGCGCCTTCAGTGGTTTGCGCCAGGGAGATACCGTCGTTGGCATTGCTGGATGCCTGTGTCAAGCCATTGATATTCGAGGTAAAGCGGTTGGCGATGGCTTCGCCGGCGGCGTCATCCTTGGCGCTGTTGATGCGCAGACCTGATGACAAACTTTCGATGGCGTTGCCCAAAGCGGACTGGGATTTGGCCAGATTGTTTTGCGCAATCAACGAAATGGTATTTGTGTTAATAAACTCTGCCATGGCAATGTTCCTTTTAAACAAGCGTCAAAACTGAAGTAATGAATTCAGGCATTTATGCCGCGAGGCCTGTATGCCCGTCCCCCCTTGTATCGGCGAACCCGTGCCAACCTTTAGCCAAAAATATAAATTTTGATTTTGACCCTTAAAAATCCAATGGGTGGAATTACCCTAGCAACAGCGGTTTTTTCCATGCCTTTGCCGAATAAAAAATCCGATAAACTTCCTGCCGTCCTTGCCGATAACTGCTGTGCTTATCATGCATGCATATAATGAGGGAAAAAATGACAGCAGCCATCAGTTCATTAGGTGTTGGATCGGGTTTGGATCTCAGCAGTCTGCTGACGTCGTTGCAGACCAACGAAGAAGAAGCACTGACGCCGATAACCACCAAACAAACCGCCGAGAATACCAAACTTACCGCTTACGGCACGCTCACCAGCGCGCTTGAGGCGTTCAACACCGCCTCCGCCGCGCTGGCGAACCCGACGCTCTATACTGAGCAGGTCGCCAGCACCAATGACGCTTTCACCGCCACCGTAGGCACCGGCGCCACCAGCGGCAGCTACAGCATCAACATCTCGCAGCTGGCGCAGGCGCAATCCCTGGTGAGCGGCCAAACGTTTTCCAGCATTTCCACGCAGCTGGGCACCACTGGCGCCGCCAATCGCACCTTATCCATTCAGGTGGGCACCGGCGCGGCGGTTAACGTCAGCCTGTCCGACAGCCAAACCAGTATGTCCGGCCTGATAAGCGCCATTAACGGCGCCAACGCCGGCGTCACCGCCAGCTATGTGCAATCCGGCGACAGCGGCTATCAACTGGTTATCACCTCCAACGCCTCCGGCGCCAGCTCTAATATCAATATGAGCGTCAGCGGCGACGATAGCCTGAATGCCATTCTCGGCTACAGTTCCAGTGCTGATGTCACTTCCAGCACGGGAACCAGCACCACCGCCACCACCGGCACCGGTTCCGGCATGTCGCAAACCGTGGCCGGGCAGGATGCGTTGTTAACCGTGAACGGTGTGTCCATCGATCGCAGCAGCAACACCATCAGCAATGTGCCGCAAGGTGTAACCCTGACGCTGAATTCCACCACCTCCTCGACGCAGAATCTGAATTTGCGCCAAAGCGTTACCGACGCCGACTCCGCCATCGACGATTGGGTCAGCGCTTACAATAGCCTGCTCACCACCTTTAATACCTTGGGCCAATACACCGCGGTGACCGCCGGGCAGTCGCAGTCTTCCACCAACGGCCCGTTATTGGGCGACAGCGTGCTGGACTCGGTGGAAAACCAGGTTAAAAGCGCGCTGACCACCGCGCAGTCCAGCTCCACCTTTCAAGTGCTGTCCCAACTGGGCATTACCCAAGACGCCACCACCGGCGAATTATCCACCAACGAAACTACGCTGGTGGACAACCTCACCAACAATACCAGTCAGGTGTCGGCGTTTTTCGTCGGGGACGGCAAGAGCACCGGTCTGGCCACCCAGATGGTGAATATCACCAATGACTTTACCGGCACCAGCGGGGTTATCAGTGGGGCGGAAGCCGGCGTCAACAGCGTGTTGACCGATCTTGGCAAGCAATACACTCAGGTCCAGGACAAGATCACTTCCGATATTGCCCGCTACCAGACACAGTTCACCAATTTGGACGTGCTGATGTCCTCGTTGCAGCAGACCAGTAACTTCCTGACGCAGCAGTTTGACAGTTCAAGCAGTTCCAGCACCTCCTTAGGCACCAGCAGTAGCGGTAGCAGCACCAGTTGATGTGTGGTGGTAACGATAGCGGGAAAAACAGAAGGAATTTTTTGTATGTATGGTTCACAAGCATATGCCACTGTCGGCTTGGAAAGCGGGGTGATGAGCGCCAGTCCGCATAAATTGATTACGCTGTTATTTGACGGGGCGCTCAGCGCCCTGGCAAAGGCGGATATCTATATCCAACAGGACAATACCGTCGCGAAAGGCAAGGCCCTCACCCATGCCATCAATATCATCAATAACGGCTTGAAGCTGGGCCTGGATATCGAGAACGGCGGAGAACTAAGCCAAAATCTTTCAAATCTTTACGATTATTTCGTTCGTAAATTGATCCGGGTTAACCGTGATAATGACCGTGAACTGCTTCAGCAAATCCGTCAATTGCTAAGCGAGATCGCCGATGCATGGAAAGATATCGCCCCCGGCAACGCCGCCAAGCCCTAACGGCGAGAATGATTTGGAAAGAGTATACATGTTGCATTTTTGATAATGGTTATCCCAATATGTTGAGGCGTGTGATGAAAGTCGCGAGTAAATGAGCAGGAATAACCCACTTTTTGTGTCAAATACCTTTTAGGATAGCCATGATGGATGCTTGCCCTTCCCTTTTAGCCCATTATCAGCAAATACTTATATTAAGTGAAAACATGCTGTTAATGGCTCGTCAATCAGAATGGGATAACCTGGTCTATATCGAAGAAAAATATGTGCATGCAGTGGCGAAGATTTCCGAATTGAATGCCAAACAAGAGGATCCACTTTCCGGCGCGACGCAGGATGAAATTACTATGGTATTACGTCAACTGCTGGATAACGAAAAGGAGATTAATCAATTATTACAGACGCGTTTGAATCAATTACGCAATCTCATCGGTCAATCGAATCGTCAGCAAAAGATCAATTCAACTTATCACAAGTTTTCAGATCGCGCTTCAATGTTGCCGGGTGAAATAAAAAAATAACCTCATGAATAATAGGTTAAAAAACCTGCATACCGTTAATTAAGAAGTTGGCCTGAATGCCTATACCAAACAGTGATGCCTGCTCACTGAGCAGGCATCACTCGCCGCTTGATGCCCGGCGCAAACGTCAATCCACGCTGTTTAACCATAGAATCTCGCCCAGGAACCAAATCCCATCACCACATCCCGGCAGGTGTTAGAGCGTATCTTCGTCCCCCGTACGTGACAGCGCGTATGGAATGCTCTTAAAAGCAACCACCGGCCCGCCTCTTTAAGAAAAGAGTCAAATTTTCGCCTATATTTAAATGGGTTCTTTATAAAGAAGGAAATTAACCATGTTCGATAAAGCTAAAAATAAAGCGGAAGAAGCGGCGGGTAAAGGTCAGGAAGCTCTGGGCAAGGCTACCGGCGACACAGAGATGAATTTGGAAGGAAAAGTGCGTAAACAGGCGGCGCAGGCTTGTTATAGCGTAAATGATTGTATCGATACCATTAAAGCCAAAACCTCCGACGACCCGATTCCGGCACTACTCATCGCCGGCGGCGTGGGTTTCCTGCTCGCAAAAATATTTCGCCCTCGTCACCATTAAGGATTAAACCGGCAGCCATGGTCAGGTCAGACCGAGAGCTATGGGGAGGTTAGACCGGCAGCCATGGTCAGGTCAGACCGAGAGCTATGGGGAGGTTAGACCGACAGCCATGGCCAAGTCAGACCGATGGCTATGACCAGGTTAGACCGACAACAGGCCGATGGCCACGCCGATAATAAATCGCCTGGCCTCGTCAGATTCATTTTCCTGTTCTCCGGTCAGGTAAGTCAGGATATTGCCTAGCTGAATTTTTACTCCCTGCCGGTGAAGCGCCATAATCGCCTGGCCGATGACCTGGCTCAGAGTCTCATGGGTATGCTGTACTGTCCGTTCCGGTATGCCCATCATTGCCTCCGAATAAATCGCCTCGATTTTACCGCCCCTTTATGACAGAAAAATGAAGACAGACTCTTCTCTGAGCGCCCCTACCCTCACATATTTTCATAACGTTATGCCAATTTTAATTAATGACTAACCGTACCGAAGCGGTTAATTTCATCCAAACGGAACGGCGGAATGAAATAATAATAAAAAACGCAATGTACCGTTTCGCTATTTACAAACGCCTGGAGAAAAGATTGGGATAATGGATTGAATTAACATAAAAAATATTACCGTTGCTCATAATAGACGTTAATTTCAATTAACATTTATAGATAAGAAAAATCCTAATCGACAGCATTTCTTTGCATGACTCAGCATCCTCCTCTACTATTCAAAAGGTGATAAGCATTAATATATTTTAAGCTTTATTACTGACAGCGTTATTACATCTAGGTATCTTAAATGATGCCATTTATAATTATCTTTATATACCCTAAATAATTCGAGTTGCAGAAAGGCGGCAACGCAGCGAATCCCCGGGAGCTTACTCAAGTAAGTGACTGGCGTGAGCGAGGAAAGCCAACGCACCTGCAACTTGAAGTATGACGGGTATATGCATCATCCACTAGAGCAGGAGTTCATCATGACAGAACATCGCGGTGGTTCAGGTAACTTTGCCGAAGATAAAGAGAAAGCATCGAGCGCAGGCCAAAAAGGCGGCCAGCACAGCGGAGGTAATTTCAAAAACGATCCTGAAAGGGCCTCCGAAGCCGGTAAAAAAGGTGGACAGCACAGCGGGGGAAACTTCAAGAACGATCCTGAAAAAGCATCCGAAGCCGGCAGAAAGGGCGGTGAGCATAGCCATGGCGGCGGCCGCAGCTCCTGATTAGCGCATTGAAATATTGATATATAGAGCCACCGTGTTTGAATAAAACGCGGTGGCTTTGTATCTTTCAAAAAATATCTATTATTGCTAAATTACTATAATATTTTTTTAATGCGTTTTTAATCTTATATATCCATCAAGATTATAAATACCTTCACCGATAACGCCGGGCGAAATCTCGAGCGGTCTGCTTTCCGGCATATTGCTAAAAACAAAGGACATCCATTCTGGTAAAAGGCAATTGCAGGTATAATTTTTTGGCTGTTTTGCAGAAGAGTAACAATGATGACAATCTTATTGTTTTAAAGTGCCATTCCCATTCATTGTCCTCCATGAGGAATGTCGTTTAAATGTCTCATGAGGAATTTGGGTTAACTGTCTCCAAGCTAATGGATATTGATCAAATGAACTGATGGATATTGTTCAAACGCATTGACAATGTCCATTAGGGCCTTATCCGGTGGCGCGTTCACATAGAGAAAATTTCAGTTTGAGGCGAGGTAAAAAGAGAGGGCAATCAGCGCATGTGATTCAGTGAGTGGCCGCTTAAGCCCCTCCATGCCCTCTTGGAAACGATTAACCGCGGGTTTCTTCATCAATCGGCACACAGCGAAAATTGCCCCCGGTGCCGTCAAAGGCTAAGATCAATCGTCATTTATCCTGCTTATCAACTTATGAATCTTAAACCGTCATATTCATGATGGTGTTGTAGGCGGAAACGACTTTGTTACGCACCTGAACGCCGGTTTGCAGCGCGATGGAGGATTTTTGCATATCCACCATGACATCGTTCAGTCCCAAAGGCGAAGCGCCGGTGGAGTAGCTTTGCGACTCCTGGGTCGCCTTGTTTTGCGTATCGCTGAGATTATCCAACGCCGCGCTGAGCTGATCGGCGAAACTGCCGCCGGTCACCGGTGAGATATCAGCAACGCCCTTTGCTGCCTGCGCCGCATGTTGCAACTGTTGCACCGCTGATTCAATGCCTGAAATAGCCATATGATCCCCCTATTTTTTTATGAAGAGCTACCTTACCAGAACCCTAAGCGGGCTAACGGGCTAAATAACGCTAAAATACCCGGTTATTTCAGCCATCGAATACCTCACTAAAAGCAAATAATGACATCCACATAAATCCAGGACCGCCGGCAACGCCCGATAAGCACAAGCATGGAGAGTGTTTTGTTATTAGCCATTAAGCAGCCCCGTTCAACTCATGCCAGGACAATCTCATGAGTACGGTTAAAAACGGTTCCGGCCAGGGCAAGAATCCGTTCATGCCGATATTGGAACATCTTCGCAACCATCCGAAAATTTCCGCTGCTATTGCCGCCGCCGCCGCGATTGCTGTTGTCGTGGTACTGGCGCTGTGGGCAAAAAGTCCCGATTACCGCGTGTTGTACAGTAATCTCAACGATCGTGATGGCGGCGATATCGTTGCGCAATTGACCCAAATGAATGTCCCCTATCATTTCAGCGACCAGGGCACCGCCTTGCTGGTGCCGGCGGAGTCGGTGTATGAAACCCGGCTTAAACTGGCCAGCCTGGGTCTGCCGAAAGGCGGTTCGGTGGGTTTCGAATTGATGGATCAGGAAAAATTCGGCATCAGCCAATTCAGTGAACAGATTAATTACCAGCGCGGCCTTGAGGGCGAACTGGCGCGGACCATTGAAACGCTGGGGCCGGTTCGGTCGGCGCAGGTCCATCTGGCGATGCCGAAACCTTCACTGTTTGTCAGGGAGCAAAAAAATCCCACCGCCTCGGTTACCCTGGTTTTGCAGCCGGGTCGCGCGCTGGATGATGGACAAGTCAACGCCATCGTTTATATGGTTTCCAGCAGCGTCGCCGGGTTACCCCCCGCCAATGTCACCGTGGTGGACCAACAAGGTCACCTGCTGACCCAGGCCGATGCCAATGGGCGGATGCTTAACGCCAGCCAACTGAAATTCAGCACTGAATTGGAAAGCCGCTATCAGCGGAATATTGAAAATATCCTGGCCCCGATGGTGGGCGGCGCCAACGTGCATGCTCAGGTTACCGCGCAGATTGATTTCGATGCCCAGGAACAAACGGATGAACATTACCTGCCCAACGGCGGTAATGACAATTCGGCCATTCGCTCCAAGCAGGATACGCAAAGCGAACAATTGGGGGCTAACCAGCAGGGAGGCATACCGGGGGCTTTATCCAACCAGCCGTCGGTAGCCGCCACCGCGCCAATCAACAGCACGGTCGCCACGCAAAACGGCCGGCAGTTGGCCAATAATCCCAACGGAGTGAACGGCGCGCAAAACCGCACGGCGCCGGTAACGCCGTCCAATACGCACCATGATGAAACCATCAATTACGAATTGGACCACAAAGTGGTTCATGTGGAACGCAGCGTAGGCAACTTGCAGCGGTTGTCTGTGGCGGTGGTGGTAAATTATCTGCCGGGGGAAAGCGGTAAACCACCGGTTGCGTTAACACCGCAGCAACTGACGCAGGTGCAAGATCTGGCGCGCGAAGCGATGGGCTTTTCCGCTGAGCGGGGAGACACGCTCAATGTCGTTAATACGCCGTTCGTTAATGCTGAACTCGGCGAAGGCGCCTTGCCGTTCTGGCAACAGGCCGGATTTTTTGATGACGTGATGACCGCCGGCCGCTGGCTGCTGGTGTTACTGGTGGCCGTGATTCTTTGGTACAAAGTGGTCAGGCCGTTACTGAGGGCTAAAGTTGCCGAGCCCGTGGCGCCGCAGTCCCCCGCCCCTCGTCCGGCGGAAGACGTGGTGGTCAAACTCAGCCGCGATCAGCAGGATGAGCAGAAGCGGGCGCAGCAGCGTGAGAATACCGAGGCCCGCAGCCAACGCATCCGGGATATGGCGGACGCGGATCCCCGAATTGTGGCGTTAGTGATTCGCCAATGGATGAGTAACGAACAATGACGATGAGTGGAACCGAAAAAAGCGCCGTCTTGCTGATGACCTTGGGGGAGGACCGGGCAGCGGAAGTCTTCAAGCATCTTTCCGCGCGGGAAGTCCAGCAGCTCAGTAGCGCCATGGCCAATATGCATCAAACTTCCCAGCAGCAGCTGATTGAAGTATTAAAAGAGTTTGAGGCGGAATCGGAACAGTACGCCGCGCTGAGTATCAATGCCGGAGATTTTTTACGCTCGGTGCTGATCAAGGCCCTCGGAGAGGAACGCGCCTCCAGCCTGTTGGAGGATATTCTCGAAACCCGGGAAACCACCACCGGCATGGAAACCCTCAACTTTATGGAGCCGCAAAGCGCGGCGGATCTTATCCGCGAAGAGCATCCGCAAATCATCGCCACCATTTTGGTTCATCTGCGCCGAGGCCAGGCTGCGGATATTCTGGCATTGTTTGATGAAAAACTGCGCCACGACGTGATGCTGCGTATCGCCACCTTCGGCGGCGTGCAGCCTTCCGCCCTGGCGGAATTGACCGAAGTGCTTAACGGCCTGCTGGATGGCCAAAATATGAAGCGCAGCAAAATGGGCGGTGTGCGTACCGCGGCCGAAATTATCAACCTGATGAAATCCCAGCAGGAAGAGGCGGTTATCAGCGCGGTACGGGATTTCGACGGCGAATTGGCGCAAAAAATCATCGACGAAATGTTCCTGTTCGAAAATCTGGTGGAGGTGGACGATCGCAGCATCCAGCGTTTGTTGCAGGAAGTGGAATCGGAATCCTTGCTGATCGCGCTGAAAAATGCCGCCCCGCCGCTGCGGGAGAAATTCTTGCGCAATATGCCGCAACGTTCCGCGGAGATTCTGCGCGACGATTTGGCCACCCGCGGGCCTGTGCGTATGTCCCAGGTGGAAAACGAACAAAAGGCTATCCTGCTGATTGTCCGCCGCTTGGCGGAGAGCGGCGAAATGGCCATTGGCGGTGGGGAGGATACTTATGTCTGATGCGTTCAATCAATTACCCTGGCGGCCCTGGGCATTAAACGATCTGGCTCGGCCGGTGTTGCCGCCGGTACTGCCCTCGCCGCTGGATGAACCGGTGACGGAAGAGTCGGCCCAGCAAACGGCACTCAACGAGCTGCGTAAGAAAATCCAGGGCGATGCGCAGCGTAACGGATTTGAGGAAGGTTTTAAGCAAGGGCAGCGGGACGGATATCAGGCCGGATTGCGGGCCGGTCAGGAGGAAGGACGCCAGCAGATATTTCAGGAGCAACAGCCCGCCGTCGCGCAGTTGCAACAGCTGGTGAGCGAATTTCAGCATACGCTGGATGCGTTGGACAGCGTGATGGTGGAACGCCTGGCGCAGCTGGCGCTGTCCGCCGCCAGGAAAGTATTGGGCCAGGCTCCGGTGGGCGAGGGTATCGCCATGCTGCAGCAAATCCAGCAGTTGATGCAACAAGAGCCGATGCTAAGCGGGAAACCACAGCTGCATGTGCACCCGTCGTTGCTGCCGCTGGTGGAAAAACAGCTGGGAGCGACGCTTGATCTCCACGGTTGGCGGTTGGTGCCCGATACCGATGTGCATCCCGGCGGCTGCAAGGTCACGGCGCAGGAAGGGGATCTTGACGCCAGCCTCGCCACCCGCTGGCATGAGCTGTGCAGGCTGGCCGCTCCGGGAGAATTGTAATGACCGCGCGCCTCGGACGTTGGCTGAAATCGCTGGATTCGTTGGAACAGCGTCTGGAAGGGACGCCGATGGTGCGTCATTACGGTCGTCTGACCCGCGCCACCGGTCTAATTATGGAGGCCACCGGCCTGCAATTGCCCCTCGGCGCGCCCTGCCTTATCGAGCGGCAGCGCCAGGATGTCGTCGATGAGATCGATTGTGAAGTAGTGGGGTTCAACGGCGATAAGCTGTTTTTGATGCCGCTGGAAGAAGTAGAAGGCATCGTGCCCGGCGCCCGGGTCTATGCCCGCCTGCGGGGAGACGGTCAATCGGGCAAATTGATGCCCCTGGGTGTCGCGCTGCTGGGCCGGGTGCTGGACGGCAGCGGACGGCCATTGGACGGTTTACCCGCGGCGGATACCGGCTATAGCGCGTCGTTGAATACCGCGCCGGTGAATCCGTTGCAGCGCACCCCTATTACCAATGTGCTCGATGTGGGGGTACGTACCATTAATGCACTGCTTACCGTGGGACGCGGGCAGCGTATGGGGCTGTTTGCCGGCTCCGGCGTGGGTAAAAGCGTTCTGCTGGGCATGATGGCGCGCTACACCCAGGCTGATGTCATTGTGGTGGGTCTCATCGGCGAGCGCGGACGGGAGGTCAAGGATTTTATCGATAATATCCTCGGCGCCGAGGGTCTGAGACGGTCGGTGGTGATCGCCGCCCCGGCGGATGTTTCGCCGCTGCTGCGTATGCAGGGCGCGTCGTACGCCACGCGTATCGCCGAGGATTTCCGCGATCGCGGTTATCACGTTTTGCTGATTATGGACTCCCTGACCCGCTATGCCATGGCACAGCGGGAAATCGCCCTGGCGGTGGGTGAACCGCCGGCCACCAAGGGTTATCCCCCCTCGGTGTTCGCCCGCCTGCCGGCCCTGGTGGAACGCGCCGGTAACGGTGTCAGCGGCGGCGGCTCCATTACCGCGTTTTATACCGTGCTCACCGAGGGCGACGATCAGCAGGATCCCATCGCCGACGCGGCGCGGGCCATCCTGGACGGCCATATCGTGTTATCGCGCCAGCTGGCGGAATCCGGCCATTACCCGGCCATTGATATCGAAGCCTCCATCAGCCGGGCCATGACCGCTATCGTTCCCCCCGAGCAGGAGCAGTTGGTGAGACAGTTCAAACAGCTGCTGTCCCGCTACCAGCGCAACCGGGATTTGATTAGCGTCGGCGCCTATGCCGCCGGCAGCGACGCTTTGCTGGACCGGGCCATCGCGCTCTATCCGGCCATAGAAGCTTTTTTGCAGCAGCATATGCAGCAACGCAGCGATTATCAGCAATCCTGCGAACAACTGCAGGGATTATTCGGCTAAGCAAGCGGGTTAACGAGGTGAGATGAACAGTCATACTGCCCTTGATGTTTTGCGGGGAAAGGCGAAAGAAGAGCTGGACCAGGCGGCGATCCGATTGGGTGAAGTCCGTCAATCCCACCTGTCGGCCAAAAATCAGCTGGAGCAATTGCAACAATACGAAAAAGAGTACCGGCAAAAATTGCAAAGCGGCATGACGAAAGGCATGGCCTCCGCCAGTTGGTATAACTACCAGCAATTTATCATCACATTGGAAACCGCCATTGAGCAGCATCGCAATTTACTGGCCCAATGGGCCCAGCGAGTGCAACAGGCGATCCAGCATTGGCAGACCAAGCAGCAGCGCCTTAATGCCCTGTCCACGTTGAATACCCGCTACATGCGGATTCAGCGGTCGAAAGAGAATCGGCTGGACCAGAAACAGATGGATGAGTTCGCCCAGCAGGCTACGGTGAGGAAAACGTAAATGATAACACTGCTCAATGAGTTAACCCCGACGGCCGGCGTTGCCGCCGCCACAAGCGTGACGGCGGCGGCTGCCGACGGCGGCGACCAGGGTTTCAGCGCGTTGTTGAACAGCAAGCTTAACGATAGGCAACAGCAGCAACCGGCTTCGGTTACCGATGGCAAAGCCGCGGCGAACGATAATGGCTCCTCCGACGCCTCGACGGACGTTCAGGGGATGGCCAATAGCCTGCCGACACAGGTTGATTCAGCGACACGTCAACGTGAGGAGAAGGCCGGTCACAATAGCGGCAGCGATTCGGACGTGATCACGCCGGTGTCCGTCGGCGTCGATCCGGTTGATGAGCCCACGACGAAAACCGCCGCCAGCGGCGACACGACGGGAAAAGACGCCGATCCCGCCCTGGACAGCAGCGCCGCCCAAAACCTGATGGCGCTATTGGCGCAAACCAATCCTGCCTCATTGCCGGTTGCCCAGACGATTTCAGCCGGGCAAACCCTGGCGGCCGACGTCAGCGGCATTCCTTCCCTTGCTGACACAGCGGCCAGTGCCGCCATCGGCGCGGCGGCAACGCTTTTCGCCGCCGATAACAGCGCTACGGACAACGCCACGCCGGACAAAAACGCCGACAGTGCCATTGCGGCGGCGGCGACGCAAAATCAAACGCCCGACACGGCGGATAACGGCACCTCCCTCGCCCAGACCAGCGCCGATTATCATCAAACCGCCGCCAAGACCGGCGATGCGTCCAAGAGCACGATCCCGGCAACCCTGCCGGCGACCCTGAAAAAGTCCACTACCGCCATGGCCCTCGAGTCCCAGGACAAAAACGCCTCACCCGCCGCCACGGATGCTAAAGGTCAGCCGGTGGGAACCGACAGCGACGCCTCGCAGGCGGTGGTCACCCCCGTTTCCCTTGGGGCAACGAATTCTGCCCAGACGTTTAACGGAACAAACGATACCGTCATCACCCTGAAAAAAACCGGCGATGTGTCTATTGGCGGCGGGTCATCCCAGGCCGGCACCGCGTCGGTGGCTACCCCGACCTTAAGCGCCGCCGGCAGTGCCGCCACCACCACGCCGACGCCCGCCAGCGCCTTGATAAGCGCGCAATTGGGCAGTGATGAATGGCAGCAGGCCATCGGCCAGCAAGTGGTTATGTACAGCCGCGACGGCCAGCAAAGCGCCGAACTGCGCCTGCATCCGGACAGTCTCGGCACGGTGCAAATCAGTATGCAGGTGGACACCAATAACCAGATGCAAATCCACCTGGTGTCGGGACATAGCCAGGTGCGCGCCGCCCTGGAAGATGCGTTGCCGCAGCTGCGCGATTCATTGGCGCAAAGCGGCATCAATCTTGGACAAAGCAGCGTCGGCGGCGATGCCATGCCGAACTGGGGAGGCAACGGCCAGAACCCATCCGGCGGCGGTCAATCGGGCGAGACATTTTCCCTTAATACGGTTGCCGTCCAGGCCGATACTACCCAGGTAACGCCGACGCCGGCCTCCGTCGGCCGCGCCGCCGGCATCGATACCTTTGCCTAAGACGGCAAACGCTCAAGTTAAGGCAAATTATCCCGTCTATTCGTCCTATTGAAATAGAGTGGAGACGGGATAATGCCAACAATAATCGGCATTTTGCGGGATTTGCAAAGGAAGAATGTCGTCATGATTATAGGAATACCTAAACGTTATGTCTCAGAATGTGCTTCCTTCGGCTGGTAAAAAAACCAAATGGAAAGTAGTTTTAGCAGTCATTATTTTGGCTGCCGGCGGAGCGGCGGGTTATTACTGGTGGCAACACCGTTTGCCCGGTGAGTTGAGCACTATC
Organism: Sodalis sp. dw_96; assembly: GCF_018449575.1. Classification (GTDB taxonomy): domain Bacteria; phylum Pseudomonadota; class Gammaproteobacteria; order Enterobacterales; family Enterobacteriaceae; genus Acerihabitans. Next base: position 50,883 of record NZ_JAAVUT010000005.1, read on the forward strand.
ACCAGCGCCCCTCCGGTACCGCCGACCCCGATCTTTTTGCCGCTGGACACCTTCACGGTCAACCTGGTTAATCCAACAAACGATCCCGACCGGGTGTTATATATCGGTTTGACGCTGCGCTTGCCGGACGACGCGACGCGCAAAGAATTGACTGATTTTTTACCCGCAGTACGCAGTCGACTGTTATTACTGCTCTCCCGCCAGGACGCGGACGCACTGGCCAATGACCAGGGCAAGCAACGGTTGGTGGATCAAATCAAACAGGTGCTGAGCGAACCTTTGGTGAACGGTCAACCGCGACCGGTTATCAATGATGTTCTTTTTACCGCCTTTATTTTGCGCTGAATACCATGGGCGATAGCATATTATCTCAAGCTGAAATCGATGCGCTGCTGAACGGCGACGACAATGAGCAATTGCCGGTGAGCAGCGGCAGCGACAATGATGTAAAACCTTACGATCCCAATACCCAGCGCAGGGTGGTGCGTGAACGGCTGCAAGCGCTGGAAATCATTAATGAACGCTTTGCGCGATCGTTTCGCATGGGGCTGTTCAACCTGCTGCGCCGCAGCCCGGATATTACCGTCGGCGCCATCAAAATCCAGCCGTACCATGATTTCGCCCGTAATTTGCCGGTACCCACCAACCTGAATCTGATTCATCTCAAGCCGCTGCGGGGCACCGCGCTGTTCGTTTTTTCGCCCAGCCTGGTGTTTATCGCCGTGGACAATCTGTTTGGCGGTGACGGCCGATTCCCCATCAAGGTGGAAGGCCGCGAATTCACCCATACGGAACAGCGGGTCATCCGCCGGATGCTGAAGCTGGCGCTGGACGGCTATGAAGATGCCTGGAATGCCATTTACAAGCTGCACGTGGAATATGTGCGCGCCGAAATGCAGGTGAAATTCACCAATATCACCACCTCGCCTAACGACATTGTGGTCACCACCCCGTTCCATGTGGAAATCGGTTCAATGGTGGGTGAATTTTACATCTGTATCCCCTTCTCCATGATCGAACCGCTGCGGGAATTGCTGACCAATCCGCCGCTGGAAAATTCCCGCATGGAGGACCAGGGCTGGCGCGAAAACCTGGTGAAGCAAGTGCAGCATTCGGAACTGGAGCTGGTGGCCAACTTTGCCGAGGTCACCCTGCGGCTATCGGAAATTCTTAAACTGACGCCTGGTGATGTCCTGCCCATAGATAAACCCGATTATTTGATTGCCCATGTGGACGGCGTGCCGGTGCTGACCAGTAACTACGGCACCTTGAACGGCCAGTACGCGCTGAGCGTAAAACAACTGATTAATCCCGTATTAAACTCCCTTGATGAGGAACAGCCCGATGAGTGACCCAAAGAAACCGTCCGGTGAAGATAAGCCGTCCGCCGACGATCTGTGGGCGGAGGCGTTTGACGAACAGCAGGCCGAGAGCAAAGAGACTCCGGCGTCCACCGACGGCATATTTCATCAGTTGACCGCGGAAGACAGCGCCGGGCCGTTGCAGGATATCGATATGATCATGGATATCCCGGTGAAGCTGACCGTCGAGCTGGGGCGCACCAAAATGACCATCAAAGAGTTGCTGCGGCTCTCGCAGGGTTCGGTGGTGGCGCTGGACGGTCTGGCGGGGGAACCGCTGGACATTCTGATCAACGGCTACCTGATAGCCCAGGGCGAAGTGGTGGTGGTGGCGGATAAATACGGTGTGCGCATAACCGATATTATTACCCCTTCAGAGCGTATGCGCCGGTTAAGCCGCTAAATGAGCAGTCCATTGCCGCAGGCCATGCCTCAGAGCGTACAAACCTCCCCACCCGAGTTTAACGCCACCGGCGCGTTAACTCAGGTGGGGGCCGCCCTGGGGGCGATTTTGCTGGTCATCGTCATCGGCGCCTGGCTGGTGCGTAAACTGGGCCTGGCGCCGATGGCCAAGCCGTCACAGGCATTAAAAGTCCGCGCCAGCTGTTCTGTGGGACAGCGCGAACGGGTGGTGGTGGTAGAAGTGGAAGGCACCTGGCTGGTGCTGGGCGTGACCGCGCAGAACATCACGCCGCTGCATACCTTGCCCGCCCCTGAGGATGAAGGGCAACATCAGCCCTCCCCCCGGACCGGCGATTTTCGCCTGCGCCTGCGTCACGTGATGAGCCGGGCAGGGAAAGAGCAATGAACATCGCCATACGAAAGCGTTGCCCACCACGCAAGAGTGGGCTTCGGATGTTGGCGGTGGGATTGTTAAGCCTGTCGCCTGCCAGCTGGGCGCAATTACCGGGTATTATCAGTCACCCGATGGTCGGCGGCGGCCAAAACTGGTCATTACCGGTGCAAACCCTGGTTTTCCTCACGTCCCTGGCCTTTATCCCCGCCGCGTTAATGTTGATGACCAGTTTTACCCGCATCATCATTGTATTAAGCCTGCTGCGCAGCGCCATGGGCACGCCTTCCGCCCCGCCCAATCAGGTGTTATTGGGATTGGCGCTGTTTCTGACGTTTTTCGTGATGGCTCCGGTATTCGATAACATGTATACCGATGCCTATTTGCCCCTAAGCGAAAACAAAATAACCATGCAGGACGCCATTGATAAAGGCGCGCAGCCCCTGAAGGCCTTTATGTTGCGGCAAACCCGGCAAGCGGATTTGGCGTTGTTTGCCCGTTTAGCCAATCAAGGCCCGCTACAGGGACCGGAAGCGGTACCGATGCGGATTCTGTTGCCCGCCTATGCCACCAGTGAACTGAAAACCGCCTTTCAAATCGGGTTTACTATTTTTATCCCGTTTTTGATCATCGATTTGGTGGTGGCCAGCGTATTGATGGCGTTGGGGATGATGATGGTGCCGCCGGCCACCATTTCGCTACCGTTTAAACTTATGCTGTTTGTGCTGGTGGACGGTTGGCAGCTGTTGCTCAGTTCACTGGCGCAAAGTTTTTACACCTAACCCCTAACACTCACCCATAACCCAGGCAAAAAAATGACACCGGAATCAGTGATGTCCATGGGCCATCAGGCAATATTGGTGGCGTTGGCATTGGCGGCGCCGTTATTGGTAGCCGCGCTGCTCAGCGGGTTGATAGTCAGTCTGCTTCAGGCCGCCACGCAAATTAATGAAATGACGCTTTCGTTTATCCCCAAAATCCTGGCGGTGGTGGCCACCGGCGTTATCGCCGGGCCCTGGATGCTCAACCTGATACTCGATTATATGCGCGCCCTGTTCGCCAGCCTGCCCTCCCTCGCCGGTTAACCATGCTGCCATTTGATATTGCCCAGCTGTCTCATTGGATTACACAGGGTTTTTGGCCGCTGGTGCGCATTTTGGCGCTGATAGGCACCGCTCCGCTCTTCAGCCAGGCCAGCATCCCCGCCTGGGTCAAGGTGGGGCTGGGCGTTACCATCACCTCGCTGCTGGCGCCGTTGCTGCCTCCCGTGGCGACGCCGATTTATTCCGTTGCCGGTCTCTGGCTGGGTATCCAGCAATTTCTGATTGGGGCCGCCCTGGGGCTTATGATGCAGTTCGCGTTTGCCGCCATTGAAATGGCGGGGGAAGTGATCGGTTTGCAAATGGGACTCTCCTTCGCCACCTTTTTGGATCCCGCCAGCGGCCTGAACATGCCCATACTGGCCCAGTTCATGAATATGCTTACCCTGCTGGTTTTTCTCAGCCTGAACGGCCACCTGTGGATGATCTCGTTACTGGCCGACAGTTTTCAAACGCTGCCGATTAACGCCTTGCCGCTGAACGCCGAGGGATTTATGGCGCTGTGCCGCGCCAGCGGGATGATTTTCATCAACGGACTGATGCTGGCGCTGCCGATGATAACCCTGCTGCTGACCATGAATATCGCCTTGGGCCTGTTGAACCGCGTCTCGCCGCAGCTGACGGTGTTTGTCATCGGCTTTCCGTTGACCCTGACCATCGGCATATTGGTGTTTAGCCTTCTGCTGCCCCTGGTGACGCCTTTTTGGGAAAGGCTGATGGGGGAAACCTTTGATCTGATGGCCGGCATGTTGCGGGAATTGCCGCAAGGATAAAAAAATGTGCCGCACGTCGCCAGACGCGCGGCATAATAGAGGAGGCGTAAGCGTTAGCCTCCCAAATAACCCGCCAGAGCCACCGGACGGGTTGGGGCGCAGTGATTAACTGTTCATCTGGAATAAAGACAGCTTGCTCATGGCGCTGAAGGTGGTATAGGACGCCTGCAGGGCCGCTTGTTGCATACTGTAAGCCGAGATGGCCGAATACCAGTCGGTCCCGGTCAAATCTCCGATTTGCGTCTGATACATGGTGGAACGATCGGTACTGATGCTGTCGATAGCGTCCAATTGATTCAGCTTGGTGCCGGCGGATGACTGGACGGCCAGCACGTTATTCAATGAGTTGCCCAAACCCCGGGTGGCTTTGGCCATGGCGGCGCTATAGGCGGCGGTGGTGTCGGAATCCGCGTCATCCTGCGGCGTCGTCAGCGCGGTAAGCGCATCATCAATAGTGCCAAAGATATCCGCGTCGCTGTCCGAGCTGTCCGGTTCCGGCGTATAGCCCGCCTGCAGGTGATCGAACACAGCCGAACCGACATCTCCCACCGCCATGCTGGTGGTGGCGTCCACCTGCTGGGTGATGGCCTGGTTCCCGCCGGAATAGCTGACGGCGCCGCTGATGGTGCCGGTGGACGCGGCTTCGCTATAGGGCGCGCTACCGGTGTCATAACCGGCAAAGATATAGTTGCCGTTGCTGTCTTTGGTATTGGCCAGTGACAATAGCTGCGCTTTATAGGATTCAAGCGTGGTCGCCAGCGACTGGCGATCCGAGTCGCTCAGGGTGCCGTCTCCCGCTTGGATAATCAGCGTTTGCGCGTTTTGGATAACGGTGGTGATTTGTCCAAGCACCGAGCTTTCCAGCGAAAGGCTGTTGTTGGCCGAGGTGCTCGCCGCGCTGTATTCAGTGTTCATCGATTGAGTCTGATTTATAATCACCGCTTGCGACGCGGCGATGGGATCATCGGACGGCACATTGACCCGATTGCCGGTGGAAAGCTGCATCTGGCTGGACTGCAATAAGCTGTAGTTATTATCAATGGCATTCAAACTTTGCTGATAAATCATGCTGGTGCTCATGTGCATGGCGTTTATCCTTTACAGTAATGCGAAAAAATGTGGGCGGCCGCTTAACTTGCCACCGCCGATAACAGGGAATTAAACAGGTCGCTGGCGGTGGAAATCACCTGGGCGTTAGCCTGGTAATATTGTTGATAGCGCGTCAAATCGATGTATTCGTCGTCGAGGTTGACGCCGGACGCCGATTGCTGCTGATTGGTCAGCGCGGTAACGATATTGGACTGGGCGGTGCTGGTGACCTCGGCATTGCTGGTTTCGGTGCCGACATTGCTTACCAGCGTGGCATAGGCGGTGCTCAGGGTGGCTGAACCGCCGACGATTTGGCTGGTTTGCAGCGCCAGCATGTTTTCGGCGTTGCGGTTATCGCTGGCGCCGGTATCGTCATCGGCATCATCGGGCAGCCCGGCTGCAATTTTGCCCGGGTCGGTAATCGCCACCTTCATGCTGCCAATCACATCGGACACCGGATCGACAATGAAACTGTCGTTATTGGCCGGCGTACCGGTTACGGCCACGTTCAACCCGGCAAAGGTCAATGTCGTCACCCCTGTAGTGCTATCGGTAACCTGCTGGACATCGGCCGCGGCGAGGACAGTGCCGGTACTGCTTTGGGTAACCTGCCAGTTGCCGTTGACGTACTTAACCTGATATTGGCTGGCCTGCACCTGGTCGGTATTGTCGCCGTCATAGGTGGCGCTGGCCGATGCAGTGCCGCTGTTCTTGCTATTGGTAGTTACCGAAGGATCGGCATAGGTGAAAAACGCGCCGCCGGTGTCGCCGTCTAAATCGACACCCGCCTCGTTGGTTTGATTCATATTGCTGGCCAGGCTGAGGGCCAGCTGGCCGAGCTCGTTGGTGGCATCGGTCAACGCCCCGTCCCGGAACGACAGCAGCCCGCCGAGACTGCCGGTGGTGATACTGGCATCATTAATCTGCACCGGGGTGCCGGTGCCCCGATCGTAGGCCAGAACGGTTTTTGTCGCATCGGCGCTGGAGGGCACCGCGTCCACCTGGTAGGCGCTGCTGCCCTGCACCAGCGTCATGCCGTTGGCAAAGGTCAGATTAACGGAGCCGTTATCCTGCACGCTGGACGTCACGCCGACGATACCGTTAAGTTCGCTCACCAATTCATCTCGTTGATCCAGCAGGGAATTGGGCGCCTGGCTGCCGCCGGAGCTGACGATCTTGCTGTTGAGGCTGGCGATTTCCTGGGTGTAATTATTGATTTCAGCCGCGCTGGAAGTCACCTGCTGATTCACCGAAGCGCCCATGCTTTGCAGATAGGTAGAGGCGCTTTGGAACTGATCCACCATGCTGCCGGCGCTGCCGAGGACGGTTTGCCGCGCTGAAGTGTCAGAGGCGTTGCTGCTCATCGATTGAATACTGGTGAAAAACGTACTCATGGCGGAGGATAAATCGGTATCGCTGGTGGACAGCATATCGTCTATCTGCGAAACCTGATTGTAATAGGTGGTGGTGGCATCGGCGGTGGCCGACGCGATCTGCAGTTGGTTCACCACCAGCGAGTCATATACCCGGGTTACCCCGGTCACCGTCACGCCATTACCGCTTAACCCGGAACCCAGACTTTCGGAAAGCTGGGTTTTTTCCTCGTTGTAGCCGGCAACCGGCTCATTGGCGATATTGTTCCCCACCGTATTCAGGGCAATCTGCGCAGCCTGAATGCCGCTGGCGGCTATATTGGTTAGTGAACTGGACATTGTTTTTCCTTATCCCGGGGAGTGTATACCCGCCATACTTCAAGCTGCGGTTACGTTGGCTTCCCTCAACTCGAATTGTTTGGGGTTTAAGCGCCGTTCTCGTTTAAGTCAACCCGCCACACCCTTTTCTGTTATATCGTCCCGGCCAGGCCAAACTTGAGTGTCGGGGAAAAAAATCGTGGCCGACCGGGGCCGCTTGCGGCGATTCCACCGGAACCGGCTTTAAAACAGCCCGCCGATATCGCGGGTATAAGCGGTTGCCGCATGGGCGGCGGCATTTTTCAACTGACTGATAATCTGCACCAGTTTGGCGCCATAGTCCGGATCGGTCGCATAACCCGCCCGCTGCAATGCGTAAGCGGCCGCCTCCGGCTGGACGGCGTTCACCACCTCGCGATAACGGGGATTATCGGTGAGCACATGGACATAATCCTTGATGGCATCAAGGTAGGAGTCGTACACCCGAAAGCGCTGCATGACCTTGGCCGGCTGACCATTTTGATATTCCGTGGTCATCACATCGGTGGTTTTACCATGCCAATCGCCTGAGGCTTTGATGCCGAACAGGTTATAACTGGGCTTGCCGTTGGTGGCGGGAATTTCCCGTCGTCCCCAATCCGATTCCAGCGCCGCCTGGGCCAAAATCAAATGGTGCGGGATACCGCTTTGCTGACTGGCGACCATGGCCGGTATAGTGAGCTTGTTGGTAAAAGCTTGTCCGCCGGGGCTATTATCCCCGGATTGTTCACCCTGCCGGGATTGCCGCTGTCCCTGCTGATAGGAGCCGCCCATCATCGACGAAGGACTATAGGCCACGCTGCCGGCGGCGTGACCATGGAGGATGGTCATATCCATCGGCGTCGGCTTGGCGGCATCCCCGGCGGCGGCGGTAATTCCGGCGTCATCCGGTCCGCTGCCGTTGCGGCTCAGTTGCTTGACCATCATATCCGCCAGCCCCAATCCTTTTGACGACATCTGCTGGGACATTTGCTGATCGTAGAGGCTGGTATAAAGATCCGCCTGACTGCTGTCGGTTAATCCCCCCTTTGGCAGGGCCTCGCGCATGCTCTTGAGCATCATTTGCACGAACAGCCCCTCCACCTGTTTCGCCACGGCCTTGAGCGCCTGCGGCGAAGACTGTGCCGCGGCGGTATGCAGCTTTGCCAATGAATTGGCGTCATAGGCGGCGGAGGTGGGATCGACCGGGTCATTCACCTGCATCAGATGATCTCCAGTGAGGCCTGTAAACACCCGGCGCTGTGCATCGCTTGCAGGATGGACATCAGATCGTTCGGCGTCGCGCCCAAAGCATTCAACGCACGCACCACGCTGCTGAGATTGGCGCTGGATCTGACGTTTTTCAACGAGCCGCCGCCCTGGTTAACCGAAATCTGCGTTTGCTGGGTCACCACCGTTTGTCCTCCCGCCAGCGGCGTATCCGGCTGGCTGACGTTTTGCTGGTTATCCACCACCACCGACAGGGAGCCCTGGGCCACGGCACAGTTTTCCAGCATCACGTTGCGGTTCATCACCACCGACCCGGTGCGTGAATTGACGATGACCTTGGCATCTATTTCACCGATATTGATATCGATATCTTCAATTTGCGAGAGGAAACGCACCTGGCTGCTGTTATTGGCGGGCAGCTGCAATTCAATGGTGCGCGCATCCACCGCCCTGGCCAGGCCCATGCCGCCTTGTCCGTTAATGGTATCGCTGACCCGCTGCGCCAGGCTGAAATTTTCCTGTTTCAATTGCAGCGTAAGCAGGCGGCTGCTGCCGAACGTATTGGGTAATTCCCGTTCGATGACCGCGCCATCGTTGATTCGGCCCCCGGCCAGCTGATTGACCTGTACCCGGCTGCCGCCGGACGATGCCCCAGCCCCGCCCACCAGCAGGTTACCCTGCGCCAGCGCGTAGACCTGGTTATCCGCGCCTTTTAACGGCGTCATCAATAAGGTGCCCCCGCGCAGGCTTTTGGCCGATCCCATGGATGACACCACCACATCGATATTCTGCCCGGCGCGGGCAAAGGCCGGATAATTGGCGGTCACCATCACGGCGGCAACGTTCTTAAGCTGCATATTGGTGCCGGCGGGAACCGTAATGCCCAATTGCGACAGCATATTGGTCAGGCTTTGCGTGGTGAACGGCGTTTGGGTGGTCTGATCGCCGGTGCCGTCCAGACCCACAACCAACCCGTAGCCGATGAGCGGATTCCCCCGCACGCCCTGGATATCCACCAGATCCCTTAGCCGTTCCGCGCCGGCGGGCATCGCCAGCACCGTCAGCGCCAGCAAAATCCCACGGTAGCGCCGGAAAAATATCAAGGTTGAAATCCACATGCTTATCGTTACCTGTTTAAAAAGGCGACCATTTAAGAAAAAAGCGTTGCAGCCAACCCATTTCCTGCGCTTCATTGATATAACCTTTGCCGACATATTCGATACGGGCGTCCGCCACCTGCGTTGACAATACCGAGTTATCGCCGGTGATGGTGCGCGGGTTAACCACGCCCGAGAAACGAATAAACTCCGTGCCCTGATTGATGGCGATTTGTTTCTCGCCCACTACCCGCAGATTGCCGTTGGACATGACCTGGTCAACGGTGACCGTAATCGTGCCGGTAAAGGTATTCTGAGCGGTGGCACCCCCTTTACCGGAGAAGTCATTGGTGCCGTTGGTATTGACATCCGCTTTACCATTACCCACCAGGCCATTCAATGCCGTCGGCGCCGTGGTGACTTTCAGGGTGCCGCTGCCCGCCCGATCGGCGCTGGCGGTTGAACTCTTGCTGGCGCTGACATTTTCCTGCAGGGTGATGGTCAGGATATCGCCGACATTGCGCGGACGGCGGTCTTCAAATAACGGCTGGTAGCCATAGTTCATCGGCTGTACCGATTGAAAGATTGAACCGTTGGCCACCGGCACCGACGCCGGCGCCGGCTGCGCGGAGGTTTGACCCTGCACCAGGGTTTCGTGGTGCGCCCCGCACCCGGCCAAGGTCAGCACAGCCAGCGCCATTAAGGCGCCGGCTGCGGATGAACCGTCACATCGCGCCCGATGCGGCGGCGTGGTGGTGATAATCGTCTCTTTTTGTTTCATAAGGCCCGTTGCGTCCCGATCGGCAGACAAATTTGCCGTAGGCGCACTTATGTTACGGTGTCACTTTATCTTCAAATGATCGCCGTGAATTGATCCAAAACAACCACCGCACTAGCACCGCACTAGCACCGCACTAGCACCGCACTACAGCCAAAGCGCGGTTAGCAATCCCGCGTTATTCAATCATTACATCTGGGTGAGTTTTTCCAGCATATCGTCGGAGGTGGTAATGGCTTTGCTGTTGATTTCATAAGCGCGCTGCACTTGAATCATATCCACCAACTCCTCGGCCACGTTGACATTGGAGGTTTCCACATAACCTTGATAGAGCAAACCCGCGCCGTTTTGGCCGGGATTGGAATCCGTCGGCGCCCCCGAGCTTTGGGTTTCCTGGTAAAGATTTTCACCCAGGCTTTCCAGTCCGGCGTCATTAACAAAGTTGCTTAAGGTCAGCTGACCCACCTGCTGGGCATTGGTTTGCCCCTGAACGGTCACGCTCACCGCCCCGTCGCGAGAGACGGTGATGGTTTGGGCATTGGCCGGAATAGTGATGGCCGGCTGAATGGTATAGCCGCTGGAGGTCACCAATTGTCCGTTGGCATCCACTTGAAACGATCCGTCGCGGGTATAGGCCGAGGTACCGTCCGGCAGTAACACCTGGAAAAAACCCTGGCCGTTGATGGCCAGATCCTTGGACTCGGACGTCTGTTGCAGGTTTCCCTGGCTGAACAGCCGCTCGGTGGAAACCGGCCTGACCCCGGTGCCCAATTGCAGGCCGGAGGGCAGCGTGGTTTGGTCGGAGGACTGCGCTCCGGGTTGACGCACGGTCTGGTACAGCAAGTCTTCGAACACCGCCCGCTGGGCCTTGAATCCGTTGGTGCTAACGTTAGCCAGGTTATTGGAAATAACATCCATGTTGGTCTGCTGCGCGTCCAGACCGGTTTTGGAAATCCATAATGAACGGATCATCCGTTAATACTCCCGAGTAATTTAACTGCTCACCGATAACAGTTGGTTGGCTTTATCCGCGTTGTCATCAGCGTCGGAAATCACCTTCATTTGCATTTCAAAGCGTCGCGCGGTGCCAATCATGTCCACCAGCGCTTCGGCGGTATTCACATTGCTGCCTTCCAGCACTCCCGGCATCACCTTGACGGTGTTATCCGCCGGCAAGGCTTGACCCACCTGCGCCGCGGCGGCGGGGGTCAAATGAAACAAACCGTCGTCGCCGCGCACCAATTGGCCGTCATTGGGTTTGACCAGCTTCAGTTGCCCCACCTCTTCGACGGTATTGGGTTGATCCCCGGCCCCCAGCGCCGACACCGTGCCGTCGGCCGCCATGGTGATGGACGCCTGGGTAGGCACCACCAGCGGTCCGTTTTGCCCCACGACCGGATAACCCTGGATCAGCAACTGGCCGGTATTGTCCTCTTGGATATTGCCGTTGCGGGTATAGGCTTCCTGTCCATTGGGCAGTTGCACCGCCAGCCAGCCTTGATCCTGCACCGCAACATCCAGCGCGCGCGCGGTGTAGTCCAGCGGCCCCGGCGTCGTCAGCGTGCCGGGGGTGGAGGCCACTACCAGAGTACGCGTCGGCAAGGTCTCTCCCTCGACGGGCACCGCCCGCATGGCCGACAGCTGGGCCTGGAAACCGGTGGTGGAGGCATTCGCCAGGTTGTTACTGATGACTGCCTGCTGTTCAAGAGACTGGCTGGCTCCACCCATTGCGGTATAAATTGCGTGATCCATGGTTAGTCCGTCCGGGCTATCAGCTCATGCTGACGAGAGTCTGCATGATGGTGTCCTGCGCCTTGATGGTCTGCGCATTCGATTGGTAATCACGCTGCGCGACGATCAAATCCACCAGCTCGTTGCTGAGATTGACGTTCGAACCTTCCAGCGCGCCGCTGGTCATGGTGCCGAAATTACCGGTGCCGGCGGTGCCGAGTACCGCCGGGCCCGATGAGGACGTGGCGCTCCAGACGTTATTGCCGTCGGAGGTCAGGCCCTGCGGATTGGCGAAGTTGGCCAACACGATCTGTCCCAGCAATTGGCTCTGACCGTTTGAGTAGGTGCCGGTAATGGTGCCGTCGTCATTAATGGTGTATTTGGTCAAATCGCCGGCGGGATAGCCGGTGGCATTCTGGGCGCTGACGCTGCTGGCGGAGTTGTACTGCTGTTGGCTGCCGGCAAAGTTAAGCGTGAAAGTCGCGGCTGCGGAACCGTCCACGCTGGCCATATTAATGGTGCTGATACCGCCGGTGGTGCTGGTGATCGTGTCCAGCGTACCGTTGGTATTAAATTTCAGGGTGCCGAGATCCTGTACCGGCGTGGGGGTGGTGGGATCGCTGCCGTCCACGGCCTTGACATCCCAGGTATTGTCCGCGGTTTTGGTAAAATACAGGCTGATATTATGCGGATTGCCCAGGCTGTCATAGGTGGTCAACGGCTCGGAGAAACTGTATGTGGAGGAATCCGTGGCGTCGAACGGCGTCGCGGTAGTGTCAATGTCTGCGGAGTCGGAATCCAGATCCAACGCCATGGTGGCGGTGGTGGTGGCGGTGGCCGACATGCCGGTCAGCGGGATACTCAGATTCACCGGCGTGGCGCCCTGTTGAACAGTGGGGGGCGTGCCGCTGACGGGATAACCGGTGACGTTCATGCCGGTGCTGGTGAGCAGGTTGCGATTGTCATCCAGTTGGAAATCGCCGTCGCGGGTATAATACACCGTGCCGCTGGCGTCCACCGCCCGGAAAAATCCGCTGTTGGAAATAGCGACATTCAGCCCGTTATCGGTGGAATTCACCGAGCCGTCGCTGAAATCCTGCGTCACTCCAGTGACCTGCACCCCCAGACCTACCTGGGAACCGGCATAGATATCGGCAAACGAAACGGTACCGGCCTTGAACCCGCTGGTTTCCGAGTTGGCGATGTTATTGCCGATCACATCAAGATTACTGGAGGCGGCGTTTAACCCGCTGACACCTTGTGCAAAACCCATAAGACTCTCCTGTGGTAATAACTGCAGGCATGCCGCGACCGGGCACCCGTGCCGGTTACCGGTTAAATGATTTGGACGATTTTATCGAGGGTGACATTACCCGTCAGACCGAGATTCAATTCCGTTGCGCCGCTGCTGTCGGTGCTTACGCCATACACTTCCGCGTATTCCAGCGGCGTGGTCACTACCGTGCCGCCGCCGGAGGCGGTTGACGTTGCCGAAATGGTGTAATTGCCCGCGGCCACCGCCGTGCCGGAATCGTCGGTACCGTCCCAGGTGTAGCTGTGCGCCCCAGCGCCTACCGCACCGAGCTGCACCGTACGCACCGCTTTGCCGGTGGAATCGCTGATGGTCACGGTGGTATTGGCGGAGGCGGAATCAAGATTGATGCCGAACGGCGTCGTGGAGCTGTCGCTGCCCACCTGAATGGACGTCCCGTCTATCATCACCCCATGCCCCACCAGCGTGTCGGCCTGCAAAGATTGCGAGGTATTGATTTGTCCGGAAATGGAGCCCAGGGTGGTATTCAGGTTTTCAATACCGTTGAGGGTACTGATTTGCGCCAGCTGGCTGGTGAGCTGGGAGTTGTCCATCGGATTGGTGGGATCCTGGTTTTGCATTTGCGCCACCAGCAAGGTCAGAAATTGATTTTGCAAATCCGCGCTGGTATTACCGGTGCTGCTGGTATTGGTAACCTGCGTGTTGTCCACCGGGTCATTAAGACTGACTGAGACACCCATTCTATCCTCCGGTTATTGGCCCAATGTCAGGGTTTTTTGCATTAAGGTTTTTGCGGTATTCAACACTTCTATGTTGGCCTGATAGTTGCGCGACGCCGACATGCTGTTGACCATTTCATCCACCACGTTTACATTCGGCATCCTGACGTAACCGTTGCCGTCCGCCAACGGATTGCCCGGCTCATAGATCAACTTGTCCGCCGCCGGTGATTCCACCACGCCGCTGACCTGTACGCCGCCAATTTCTTGCCCGGCGGGGGCCGCCACCTGGAAAACCACTTCCTTGGCGCGATAAGGCTGGCCGTCCGGTCCGGTGACGCTGTCGGCATTGGCCAGGTTACTGGCGGCCACGTTCATACGCTGCGACTCGGCGGTCAGCGCCGAACCGGAAATATCAAAAATGGAGGTCATACTCATGGCTTATGAATCCTGTAAGACAGCGAGCATGTTTTTAATCTGACCGCCCAATACCGTCAGGCTGGTTTGGTACTGCATGCTGTTGTCGGCAAAGGCGGTTCTTTCCCTGTCCATATCGACGGTATTGCCGTCCAGCGAGGGCTGATCCGGCACGCGATAAAGTAATTGACTGAAAGATTCGCCGGGATCGACGGCCTCAATGTGGCGGGGAGACGTGGTGGTTAACGAAAGGCCGCTCTCACTGTCCCGGCCCTGGCTGATGGCTTTTTTCAATTCGCTGGCGAAATCAATATCCCTCGCCTGATAACCGGGGGTATCGGCATTGGCAATATTGGCGGCGAGGATATCCTGACGCTGGACGCGCAGGTTAAGAGTCTCCTGCTGGAATTGCAGGGCAGCATCGAGTTTATCAAGCATAACTTTTCCGCGAGACAGTGATAATCATTGGATGTCAGCTTAGACGCAACACCCTGTTCCCTATCGTCGGAATAAGCATTAATTGCAGCGCTATTTTCGCCATTGGCCGTAAAAGGAATCAGTACACTGTTATTGCCCGAACACATTGCCACGCTATTTTGTCTACGCGGCAACCATTAGGGGGAAATAACCGATCAGAGGCAAGACGTGAGCGTAATTAAACTTTTTGAACCGGGCGTCAACAGTAACAACCGGCGCTTAATAAGACCGGTGACCCCGGCGATTAATGGCCAAGCTCAACGGCATCGCCCTGCTTCCCTTCGGCGCCGGGGTCTGGCGGCGGTTTGCCTGCTGGTGTTCTCCGGAACCTGCGCGGCGGATACCTTAACCGACCAATTAACCGCGTTTATGCAACGGCAATTTTCCACTCCGCCGGTCTCTTTGGCGGTTGTGGTAAAAACCCCCGCCAAACAGCGACCGGATTGCGAGGCGCCGCAGTTTTCGTTGCCCTCCCGCAATCGTACCTGGGGCAATATCAGTATTGCCATGGTCTGCGATACGCAAAAGCGTTATCTGCAGGCCGAGGTTGAAGTGACCGGTCGTTATCTGGTGGCCGCCCGGCCTATCGCCGGCAGCCAGACCCTGTCGGCGGATGATATCGCCTGGCAAACCGGACGGCTGGATCTGCTCTCTTCGCTGCCGTTAACCGATAAGCTTTGGGCTACCGGCAGCGTCGCGGAAAGAGCCATCGGCAGCGGCCAGCCCCTTACCGCCGCCATGCTGCGGCGGCCTTGGCTGATAAAGATGGGCCAGCCGGTGCAAGTATCGGCCCAGGGGGAGGGATTTGCCATACAAAACACCGGCAAGGCGATGAATAACGCGGCGGTAAACGATCCCTTGCAAGTCCGTATGGATTCAGGCCAGATTGTCAATGGCCGGCTAATGCCCGATGGCAGCGTCCATGTGATGTTATGAACATGTGATGTTATTAATAGATGCTATATTTATTATTGCATGACAACGCTATAAAACATTAAAGCTTTGCCTGCCCAGACCGATAATCCAAGGCAATCCGACAGTATTACAAAACATGGCAATAAGCGAGGCTGTATGAGTATTGATAGTACCCGTCCGATCACCCCGCTGACCCCGATACAGGGTTCAGAAATAGGTACTCTCCAGCCGCAAAAAAACAAAGCGACCGGCAGTACCAATGCCACCGGCGAAGAGACCCAGGTGAATCTCAGCGACGCCCAGAGCAGCTTGCGCCAGTCAAGCAGCCTGGATATCGATAGTGCAAAAGTAGAGAGCCTGAAACAATCCATCCGCAACGGTGAATTAAAAGTCGATACCGGTAAAATCGCCGATGCGCTGATCAGCCAAACGCAAGCGATGCTGAATGACCGGGAATAAATAAGCAAACCCATGAACGAATTGGAAAAACTTTGCAGTCGGATGCTGAGCATCCTGCAACAGCTGGAATTGATTCTGATGGAAGAGCAGCGTTTGCTGAGCGCCGGACAGGTGAACGCCGCCCTGTTGCATCGTGTGACGGAAAATAAAAATGAGCAGCTGGCGACCCTGCAATATGCTGACGGGCTACGCAAACAGGCGGCACAGTCCTTGGGCGCAGGGGAGTCCCCCTACGGCAGCTATCCGGAACTGCATCTTTTGTGGCAGGCGATTACCCAACTGACCGCAAATTTGAATCGCAGCAATACGCGTAACGGCATGTTGTTGAATCAGCACATGCAACAAAACCAGCAAATCATGGCGGTGCTGGAAGAACACCAGGCCCGCCGGCGCCTGTATGGGCCCGACGGACAGTCTCAGGGCGGCCATATTCTCGGCCGCAAGTTCAGCGTGTAGATCAACCCGCTGTTCAGTGTCTAGGGTTTGGCGCGTGGTGTTTGGCGCATACAGCCTAGTGTCCTGTATTCAGCGCGTAGTTCAACATTTATAATCAAGTGCATAGCGCTCAGCGCGGAGCTTAGCGTGGAGCCCCGATGCGATAATTTACCTGTATATGGTAGGTTTTTAACATTACCGGCGGCACGACAGCACCGCCACCCGCCATATTGAGTTCCAGCACCAGCGGATTATCCGCCGGTATACCGGCCAGGGCGTCGCTTCGCCCCGCCAGCCCATCCAGCGGTAAGCATTTACCCGGCATACAAATCATCATGGACACCCCCTGCGGCAACACTCCGTCAGTAGTAATCCGCCAATTGACCGACGTCACCTGCGCACCG
Source organism: Sodalis sp. dw_96 (assembly GCF_018449575.1). GTDB lineage: Bacteria > Pseudomonadota > Gammaproteobacteria > Enterobacterales > Enterobacteriaceae > Acerihabitans. The sequence continues at coordinate 67,643 of NZ_JAAVUT010000005.1, forward strand.
GCGGGCAGATGCGTCAGCGGACGCATCTGCGGGCTGCTTTTAACCTGCCCGCGCTGACTCATTATCAGCATATGCCCTTCCGCCGACCATCCCCCGTCCGCGCTGCTCTCTATTGACATGATGCCTTTTGCCCATGAGATCGGATGTCGCTTGGGGGCGGCGGCGGCAGATGGCGGGGAAGATGCCATGGTCGAGGACAAGGTCGATGTCGTGGTCGTGGTCGTGGTCGCGGCGGAGGCCAGAGACGATTCAATGGTCGAGGCCGGAGCCAAGGCCGATTTGGCGGCCCTTGTCGGCGCCAAGGTGACAGGTGAGTTTGCGGTCAAGGCGGAGGCTAAGGTCGACTTGGCGGTCCCGGATGGCAAGGCTGAATGTGATTTTGCGTTCAGGGCATTAGCAACGCTGTTGCCGTTAATCGCCAGGGCCTTGATACCCGGCGGAAGTTGCGGATTAGTCTCCTGCGCCCCGGCCCACGGCGGCAAGAGAGAAAATAATGAGGGAAATAATAAAAGGAAGAGCAGTGAATGATGACATGGCGTTTGACTAAGTTTCATCCCGGAACCCCGGCACAGTCCGGCGTCGGCCAGACAGGGCGTTAGTGAATACATTTTGCGCAGCGGCTCCCGCCCATCTTATGCTGCGGCCCGGCATAGAGGTCACGCGGGCCTGACGTTAGCGAATGCGGCATGCGGTCCGTTGCCGGCCTATCGCTTGCTCCACCCCGGCATGGAGGTCATGCGGACCTGACGTTAGCGAATGCGGCATGCGGTCCGTTGCCGGCCTATCACTTGCTCCCCCCCAGCATGGAGGTCACGCGGGCCTGACGTTAGCGAATGCGGCATGCGGTCCGTTGCCGGCCTATCACTTGCTCCCCCCCAGCATGGAGGTCATGCGGATTTGCCGCTGGTCGCTCACTTCAAGGTTCGACAGTATCGCCAGCTGCGGCAGCGTGCGGCGCAGGAAACGGGCCAACAGCGGACGCAGGCTGTGATTAACCAATAACACCGGCGGCGCGTTGAGGCTTTCCTGTTTCTGCAGCGCCTCCTTGGCCTGGGCCAATACCCGATCCGCCATGCCGGGTTCCAGCCCGCCGCCGCTTTGCAGCGCCTGCAACAATACCCGCTCCAGCGCCAAATCCAGACCGATGACCTGAATTTCGCTCTCTCCGGGGAACCAGCGCTGGGTTATCGCCCGGCCCAGGGCCACCCGAACCACCACGGTTAATTCGGCCGGGTCTTTTTGTATCGGCGCATGTTCCACCAGGGTTTCGATAATGGTACGCATATCGCGGATCGGCACATTCTCCGACAGCAAATTCTGCAACACCTTGTGGAAAATGGTCAGCGTCAAGACGGCGGGAATAAAATCTTCCGTCAGCTTAGGCATCTCTTTCGTCACCCGATCCAGCAGTTGCTGGGTCTCCTGCCGGCCCAACAGTTCGCTGGCATGTAAATTGATCAGATGATTAAGATGGGTGGCCACCACGGTACTGGCTTCCACCACGGTATAACCCTGGGTCTGCGCCACTTCTTTCAGGGCGCTGTCAATCCAGACCGCCGGTAATCCAAAGGCCGGATCCTGGGTTTTATCCCCCGCCAGTTCCCCCACGGCGCCGCCGGGATTAATCGCCATCCAGCGACCGGGATAGGCTTCGCCATGTCCCATCTCAACGCCTTTAAGCAAAATCCGGTAACTGGCGGGCTGTAGCTCCAGATTATCGCGAATATGCACCACCGGCGGCAGATAGCCGGTCTCCTGGGCGAATTTTTTCCGGATACTGCGAATACGGCCCAATAATTCGCCATTTTGCTGAAAATCCACCATGGGGATTAATCGGTAACCCACCTCCATGCCCAGCGGGTCCTCCAATTGAACGTCATTCCAACTGGCTTCCTTGGCTTGACTGTCATCGCGCTTGGCGGGAAGTGCGCCGGCCGCCGGCTCGGCGGTGATTTTACCCCGCAGCCACCAGGCCAGACCCAGCAGCATGGCGGTGAACATCAAAAACACCATGTTAGGCATGCCGGGCACCAGGCCCAACAGTCCCAGAACGCCGGCGCACAACACCATGACTTTCGGGTTATTGAACAATTGGCCGACCATTTGCTGGCCGACATCTTCGTTGGTGCCCACCCGGGTCACAATGACCCCGGCGGCGGTGGAAATCACCAGCGCCGGAATTTGCGCCACCAGTCCGTCGCCAATGGTCAGCAGGGTATAGCTCGCGGCGGCATCACCCAAGGCCATACCGTGCTGAATCATCCCCACCAGCAAACCGCCTATCACGTTAATCACCATGATTAACAAGCCGGCGATGGCGTCGCCGCGGACAAATTTGCTGGCGCCATCCATTGAACCGTAAAAATCCGCTTCCTGCGCCACCTCGCTGCGTCGGCTTTTTGCCTCGGCCTCGGCGATAAGGCCCGCATTGAGATCGGCATCGATGGCCATTTGCTTACCCGGCATACCGTCGAGGACAAACCGCGCGCCCACTTCCGCGATACGCCCCGCCCCTTTGGTGATAACCATAAAGTTAATCACCACCAGGATAATGAATACCACGATACCGATGGCGAAATTACCGCCCACCAAAAAATGGCCGAACGCCTCAATCACTCGCCCGGCCGCCGCGGTGCCGGTATGACCGTGCAGCAGAATGATACGAGTGGAGGCAATATTGAGGGACAGGCGCAATAGGGTGGAAAACAGCAATATGGTGGGGAACGCGGCGAATTCCAGCGTGCGCTTGGTGAACATCGCCACCAGCAGCACCAAAATCGACAGGGCGATATTAAAGGTGAAAAGCAGGTCCAGAACGAAGGGCGGCAAAGGCAGCACCATCATCGACAGGATCATCAAAATCAATACCGGGCCGGCCAATATTTGCCATTGGATGGATTTGACGTCGCTGGGCAGTCGTAATAATGCTATCAGGTAAGCCATGTCACTCTTTCTCGTGGGCAAAATCCAGTGCCGCCGGCACCGGTAAATGTGTCGGTGTTTTCGGAATCAAACCACCTTCGCGACGCCAGCGTTTCACCTGGTAAACCCAGGCCAGCACCTCGGCCACCGCGGCATAAAGCGTCGTCGGGATCGATTGGCCGATATCACAATGCCGATAGAGCGCTCGAGCCAGCGGCGGGGCTTCCAGTGTCGGGATACGGTAATTTTCCCCTAATTCACGGATCCGCAAGGCAATTTCCCCCGCCCCTTTGGCAATGACCCTCGGGGCGCTCATTTTACCGTCTTCATAACGCAGCGCCACGGCATAGTGGGTGGGGTTGGTGACGATAACATCCGCCTTCGGCACATCGCTCATCATGCGCCGGCGTGACAAGGCGCGCTGTTGCTGGCGAATGCGTTGCTTAACATGGGGGTCGCCTTCTTGCTCCTTAAACTCGTCCCGAATGTCCTGACGGCTCATACGCAGCTTTTTATTATGGCTCCAGATTTGCCAGAACACGTCAAACGCCACGATAGGGGTAAGGGACAAGATAATCATCAGCAGGCAAACGGCGATGAGTTCCAACGCATCGCCCATGGCCGTTACCGGCGGCTCCATAACCAGATGCAGCATGCGCGGCCAGTGATACCAGAGATAATATCCGGTCACCCACCCCACCAACAGGGACTTGAGGACGGCTTTGAACAATTCCGATAGGGATTGGGAGGAAAACAGACGCTTTAGGCCCGGCAGCGGATTAAGCTTGGTCAGATCGAATTTAATCGACCCGGGGTTAAACATAATGCCGCCCAGCAGCGTCGGCGCCGCCAATGCCATGATCACCAGGCCGATAAAAACCGGTAGCAGCGCCCATATCGTCTGCTTGAGCAGTGAAACAACCTGGAAAAGAATATTGCGATCGTCGCTGATAATACCGTGATCAAAGCGGAATCCCTGGGCCATCATGGCCGACAGTTGGCGCGCCAGCGCTTCGCCCCCCATCCACAGCACGGCCAGGCCGGTGAGCAGCATCAGTACCGAGGTCATTTCGCGGGAACGGGGAATCTGTCCCTCTTCGCGGGCTTTCTCTAACCGGTGGGCGGTGGGTGCCTCGCTTTTTTCCAGATCGCTATCGTCCGCCATCAATGTTCCCGATCAGATCTTTGCCTGCAAATTCGCTGTATAGCATGACAAAAACTCGGCAGCCTGAAGGGGGGAACAACGGCCTAAACGGGGGGTTATTTAACGGATAGGGTTACCCGGACAGTCAATTAACCGCAATAACCGACGCTTGCACCGGGCGTGTTAAAGGGAGACCGCGCCAATATGGTCGAATCGGGCGTGATTTTTCCGCCCGACCGAGCGCCACATGGCACGGTCGGCCCGCGATCACCCATCGTGCAACGAGCTTGTTAAAGGGAGACCGCGCCAATGTGGTCGAATCGGGCGTGGCTTTTCCGCCCGACCGAGCGCCACATGGCACGGTTGGCCCGCGATCACCCATCGTGCAACGAGCTTGTTAAAGGGAGACTGCGCCAATGTGGTCGAATCGGGCGTGGTTTTTCCGCCCGACCGAGCGCCACATGGCACGCTAGGCCCGCGATCACCCATCGTGCAACGAGCTTGTTAAAGGGAGACCGCGCCAATGTGGTCGAATCGGGCGTGGTTTTTCTATCCGAGCAAGACGCCCGCCCGAACCTGTCAGAAACCGAGGCTGTCGAGCAGGTCATCCACCTGATCCTGGTTGGCCACCACGCCGTCAACGCTGTGATCAAGCTGCGGACCGTTGAGCAAACCATCGCTGGCGCGTTTGGCCTGTACCGGTTCAGGCATATTTTCCAGCAGCACCATCAGCAGTTGCTTTTCAATCTCCTGAATCACGTCCATCATGCGCTTGATCACCTGGCCGGTGAGGTCCTGGAAATCCTGCGCCATCATGATTTCCAGCAGCTGCGTATGGGTAAAGGCGGTATGTTCCGGCACTTCCTTCAGATAGCGGCGGGTATCGGTCACCAGTTCACGGGCTTCGGCCAGCTCAATGGGATTTTCAAACCAATCGTCCCAGCGGCCGGTCAGGGATTTGGCGCCCTTTTCCATCGCGGTTTGCCGTGGTTGGGCCGCCTCTACGCTGTTAAGCGCCCGTTCAGCGGCCTGGGCTGTCATCTGCACGACATAATCCAGCCGGTCTCTGGCATCGGGAATGGCTTCAGCGGCCTGGGCGATAGCCTGATCCAGGCCTAATTCCTTCAGGCTATCCCGCAGCATGCGGGTCAATTGCCCGATGCGGGCAATAAGATCCGTCGCGTTGGCGTTCGGCATGACTGGTGTGTTGTTCATACTGCCTCCTGATTACATCCCCAACTTTTCGAATATTTTATTCAGTTTTTCTTCCAGGGTAGCCGCGGTAAAGGGCTTAACCACATAACCGCTGGCCCCCGCCTGGGCGGCGGCGATGATATTCTCCTTTTTGGCCTCCGCGGTAACCATCAGCACCGGTAGCGAAGCCAGGGCGCCATCTTCCCGAATGTTCTTCAGCAAGGCCAGACCGTCCATATTCGGCATATTCCAGTCGGAAATGACAAAACCGAAGTTGCCGGCGCGCAGCCTGGTGAGGGCATCAACGCCATCCTCGGCTTCGTCCACGTTATTGAAGCCCAGTTCTTTCAGCAGGTTACGAACGATACGACGCATTGTCGAAAAGTCGTCCACCACCAGAAACCTGAGTTCTTTATCAGCCATACCTACTCCTGTTATCAATATTGCCCGCTATCGGGTCTCTAAATACGTAATGCCTGCCCGGCGCTTATCTGGGTCATCATCCGTTGGCTCATTTGATGTAACGGCACCACCTCGTTACTGCCCCCCATGGCGATCGCTTCCCGCGGCATGCCGAATACCACACAGCTGGCTTCATCCTGCGCCAGGGTATAGGCGCCGGCGGTGCGCATGGCCAGCAGGCCGGCGGCGCCGTCGTTTCCCATGCCGGTGAGGATCACGCCGACGGCATTACGACCGGCGTACTGAGCCACCGACTTAAACAGCACATCCACCGACGGACGATGCCGGTTAACCGGCGGGCCATCGTGCAGGCGGATCTGGTAGTTGGCGCCGCTGCGCGCCAGCTCCATATGCCGCGCGCCGGGGGCGATATAGGCATGTCCCGGCAATATGCGTTCACCATCCTCGGCTTCTTTTACCGTAATTTGACAGAGCTTATTCAAACGTTCGGCAAAGGATCGGGTAAAGCCGGGAGGCATATGCTGGGTGATGAGCAGCGCCGGACTGTTGGCGGGCAAAGGCTCCAGCACATGCCTGATGGCTTCCGTGCCGCCGGTGGATGCGCCGATGGCGATCAATTTTTCACTGCTGAGCAGCGGAACGTGCAGTACCGCAGGCGTATCGCCGCTATGCCGTTTGGGCAACTGGGCGCGGGCGGCGGTGCGGATTTTTTCGGCAATGGATTCACTGTAGGCCAACATACCGTCACGCAGGCCGCTTTGCGGCTTGGTGACAAAATCTATCGCCCCCAGCTCCAGCGCCCGCAGGGTAATTTCCGAACCGCGGCCGGTGAGGGATGACACCATCACCACCGGCATCGGTCGCAGCCGCATTAGCTTTTCCAGGAAATCCAGCCCGTCCATGCGCGGCATTTCCACATCCAGCGTCAATACCGCCGGATTGAGTTTTTTAATCAGTTCCCGCGCCACCAGGGGATCAGGGGCGGTTGCCACCACTTCCATATCGGGAAAACCATTAATGATTTCGGTCATCAATTGACGCATCAATGCGGAATCATCGACACAAAGCACCCTGATTTTATTCATCGTCTTTCCTTAGTCAGCTGATAGACCGTCTGTCCGCGCAGCTTGAAGTCATCACTGATCTGGCTGAAATTTTCCGAATGCCCGGCAAACAGCAGGCCCCCGGGTTTCAGCAGCGGCGCAAAACGGCGCAGGATCCGCTCCTGGGTCACTTTATCGAAGTAGATCATGACATTGCGGCAAAAAATAGCGTCAAAGGGGCCCGGCAAGGCCCAGTCCGACGCCAATAAATTCAGATACTGGAAACGGACCAGGGCGCCTACCTCCGGGCGTATCCGCGCCAGACCATGATGGGGACCGGTACCACGCAGGAAAAACCGCTGCCGCTGCGTGGTACTGAGACCGCGCAGCTCCTCCTGGCGATACACCCCGGCCCGGGCCTTATCCAGCACCTGGGTATTGATATCGCTGCCGATAATCTGCACCTGGCTCAGGGAACCCGGCAGCGTTTCCAGCAGCGTCATGGCGATGGAGTAAGGCTCCTCGCCGGTGGATGCCGCGGTACTCCAAACGCTATAAGCTCCCGGCCGCTCCTTGGCGTGACGCGCCAGGATCGGGAAGTGATGAAGTTCGCGGAAAAAAGCGGTCAGGTTGGTGGTTAAGGCGTTGATGAACACCTCCCACTCTTCCCCGCTGGCGTCGGCTTCCAGGCGCGCCAGATAGGTGCCGAAATCGGCTATCCCGAGGGTGCGCAGCCGGCGCACCAGACGGTTGTACACCATTTCCCGCTTGTGGCTGGCCAGCACCAGACCGGCCCGCTGATAAATCAACTGGCAGATGCGCTGGAAATGCGCATCGGATAAGGGCACCGGAAGTGCCAAATTTGACCATCGTGCGACATTTTCAGCCTGATTCGGCATAAAATTTCTCATTGTGCCATGCTTGCGCCGGGCTTAGGTTGATTGTCCGATGGGTCGGGAAGTGAGATCCACTGTCTGCTGCTCGTCGGCGGCTTCCTGTTGGCCATGGTGCTGCAATCTGAATACGCGCACCGCTTGCATCAAGGACTCCGCCTGGGATTCCAGCGCCCCCGCCGCCGCCGCGGATTGCTCCACCAGCGAGGCGTTTTGCTGTGTGGCGGCGTCCATTTGGTTTACGGCGGCCGCCACCTGGTCGATACCGCGGCTCTGTTCATCAGACGCCGAGGCGATTTCACCCATGATATCGGTGACGCGGGTTACCGAGCGGACAATCTCATCCATGGTATTGCCGGCGGAGGCCACCAGTTCGGAGCCCTGCTGGACCCGTGAGGCGGATTCGTCAATCAATCCTTTAATCTCCTTGGCCGCCTGGGCGCTGCGCTGCGCCAGACTACGGACTTCCCCCGCCACCACCGCGAATCCCCGGCCCTGCTCGCCGGCACGAGCCGCTTCAACCGCCGCATTAAGCGCCAGAATATTGGTCTGGAAAGCAATGCCGTCGATAACGCTGGTAATATCGCTGATTTTACGTGAACTGGTGGCAATATCCGCCATGCGCTGAACCACGTTGCCGGTGAGTTCGCCGCCCTTGTGGGCGGTGGCGGAGGCGTCCCGGGCCAGTTGGCTGGCCTGGCGGGCATTTTCGGCGTTCTGTTTCACCGTAGAGGTCAGCTCCTCCATGCTGGTAGCGGTCTCTTCAAGCGACGCCGCCTGCTGCTCGGTACGGGATGATAAGTCATTATTACCGCTGGCGATTTCCTGGATGCCGCTGAGCATGGCATCGGTTCCCTCGCGCACGGCGTACACCGTTTTCGCCAATTCGTCGCGCATGGATTCCAACTGGTGAAACAGCCGGCTGATTTCATTACGCCCGCTCGCCACGATGGGATTACCCAAATCGCCGCCGGCGATAGCGTTAAAATGCCCGCTCATTATCGCCAACGGGCGCAACAACATACTTTTCAGCCACACCAGCGAAAGCAAAATGAGGATAACCGTTATCCCCGTGACCCCACCCAGCATCCAGCCGGAGAGCCGGTAAGCATGAAGATTGTCATTGCCGGAATCGGCAATAACGCCGGAAAGATAGTTCATATTGGCGGTATATTGCTGCTCGAAAGCATCCTGGAATTGCTGGGTCGGCTGCGCCATAAAAGCCTGTACGTTCCCGTTATCCAGCATGCCTACCGCGTCATTCAACGCCCCGATCAATTCATTAAATCGTTTGGCGGTCTGGGCGCGCAGCGCACGTTCCTCATCGTTGCTTACCGGTGAGTCATTGAATTGCTTATAGACCGTCTGTGCGTGGGCGAGGGTCCGCTTGGCCTCGTCCATAATGGGTGTAATCTGCTCCAGGGGCGTATAAGACGCAAAGCGGGTGGCGGCCCGATTGAGGGAATTACGGGTTTGCAGTATTTCCGTCCAACTCAGACTCAGTGCATTCCGTTTAAGATTGTCCGCCTCAACGTGATTAAAATTTTCGTTGCTGTGCCTGAAAGCTTCAAAGGACAGTCCGCTGCTTAACAACTGCATCAAACCAAAGATCAGGACAATCATGATCAGGCTGGTGGAAATCCGAATACGCGTTAACATCATTAACCTCTTGCTGGTTTTTTTAACTAATACAATGCGTAATTAAAAGGTTTCCCAATTTTCCTGAGATGTCGCTTCAAGGGGTTTTAACGGCGCCCTGGCCGAAGTTTGGGGACTGGCCGGGGGCACGGAGCGCGGAGCCTCACGTTGAGAAAGCCCCTCCCCCCGCGCCGTTTTTTCCACCAAACTGAACACCGAGACCGCCTGGGTCAATAACCCGGCCTGGGTTTCCAGTACCGCGGCGGCGGCGGCGGATTGCTGCACCAGGGCGGCGTTTTGCTGGGTGGCGCGGTCCATATCCGCCACCGCCGCTCCTACCTGATCGATGCCGTGGCTCTGCTCATCGGACGCGGAAGCAATTTCGCCCATAATGTCGGTGACGCGGGTCACTGAGTTAACGATTTCCGACATGGTTTCGCCCGCGCTTTCCACCAGGGTCGAGCCCACATCCACCCGGTTGACCGAATCATCGATAAGCCCTTTGATTTCCTTGGCGGCCTGGGCGCTGCGCTGCGCCAGACTGCGAACCTCGCCCGCCACAACCGCAAACCCCCGCCCTTGTTCACCGGCCCGTGCCGCTTCCACCGCCGCATTCAGCGCCAAAATATTGGTTTGAAAGGCGATACCGTCGATTACCCCGGTGATATCAGCGATTTTTTGTGAGCTGTCGGCAATTTCATGCATGGTTTTCACCACGTTAGCCACCACCTTGCCGCCCTTTTGCGCGGTCTCGGAGGCGTTTAACGCCAACTGTTTGGCCTGACGCGCATTCTCGGCGTTCTGTTTTACCGTGGCGGTGAGCTGTTCCATACTGGCGGCGGTTTGCTCCAGGGCGGAGGCCTGCTGTTCGGTGCGAGCGGAAAGGGAGTTATTGCCGGCGACAATGTCGCTGGCGCCGCTGTAAATAGTGGTAGCGCTCTGCCGGACCGACTGGACGGTACCCGCCAGCGATTGCTGCATATCCCGCAGGCTTTCCGCCAGTTTGCCCATTTCGTTGCGGCTGTTGACCTGAAGCTCATGGGTCAAGTCCCCATCGGCGATGCCGCGTATATGCTTAATCACATAATTCAACGGATGCAGCAACAGACGGCGAATACCCACCCAAACCAGCAGGGAGATTATTATCACTAACGCCAGGACTCCCGCCAACACGCCGATGGACTCGGTATAGGCCTGGTGGCTTTGATCCACCGCATCGTTGTAGAGCCGAATATTGCCCGCCAAAAACCGGTTATAATAATCCTCGAATTTATTTTGCAGTTCCTGTGTGTTCTGACCGGCAAAGCCATTGATATCGCCACTGTTCAGGCTGGCATTCAGTGCCGTCAGGGCGGAGTGCAATATGTCGTACTGCTGTTTAAGCGACTTGAGGGTGCCTTCATCCTGCCCAGGTACCAGGGGCATAGCCGCAAAAGCGGCGAAGGTTTGCTCAGAGCGGGTCAGGGTTCCCTGGGCTTCCGTCAATAACTCGGTCACCGTCGGGCCGCTGCCGGTTTTGTTGGCGTCCAACAGGAAACGCACGCCTGCGCGGTTCAGGGTATTGCGGGTTTGTACCAACGCTACCCAGCTGGCGCTAAGGGAAGTCTGCTGCTTACGGATATTCTGGTAGATATCAAAATACTGCTGATCCTTATTGAGCGAGTGATAAAACACGCCTCCCGATGAGATTTGTAATAAACCAAAAATAATCAATATAAGAACTAAGCCGGTAACAACTTTGATTCGGTTAAACATGCCTGAAGTCCCACTACACCTGGTGTTATTTTTATCGGCAGCGGACAGGCAAACTTTATCGCTAATTGCATATACCCGTCATCTTTCAAGCTGCAGCTGTGTTGGCTGCGCCCGCTCACCCCAGTCACTTAGTTATCTAAGCTCCTGGGGTTCACGAACTTGCCGCCTTGCCGCAGCTTGAAAGCTATAGGGTATATAAAAGCGTATTGGCGGAACCAGCCGATTCCGCCGGTGAGCAAACCATCAATGCGCTGCGGCGGTATCCACCAGCGCCATTTCCTCGCTGTTCAATAAACGTTCGATATCCACCAGAATCAGCATGCGTTCCCCCAGCGATCCAAGCCCGGTGAGGTACTCGGTGGCCAGCGTAACGGCAAATTCAGGCGCCGGACGAATCTGATCGGCGGTGAGGGAAAGCACGTCCGACACGCCGTCCACCACGATACCCACCACCCGTTGGTTCAAATTCAGTACAATGACTACCGTGTTGTCATTATACAAAACGTCCGTTTGGGCAAATTTAATCCGCAGATCGAGAATCGGCACGATAACACCGCGCAGATTAGTGACGCCTTTGATAAAGGCCGGCGTGTTGGCGATACGCGTGACCTGATCGTACCCCCGGATTTCCTGGACCTTCAGTATATCTATGCCATATTCCTCATCGCCCAGTGTAAAGATCAGGAATTCCTGCCCTACGGTTTCCCCCGTCAGCGCGGTGACGTTTGCGAGTCCTGCCATGGTTTTCACCTTTTTAATCAGTCGGCTAAATGTAAAAAATTAAGCAGCACCGGCCACCCGTTTATTACGGTTCAGGGCCTGCAATGCGGATACATCAATGATCAAAGCCACGCTGCCGTCCCCCAGAATGGTGGCGGCAGAGATACCCGGTACTTTGCGGTAATTGCTTTCCAGGTTTTTCACCACCACCTGGTGCTGGCCGATCAACTGATCCACCAGCAGCGCGTAACGACGGCCCGCACTTTGCAAAATCACCACAATACCCTCGGTGGGGTCGGTTTTGGCGTCGGAAACATCAAACAAACGGTGCAGTTCAACCAAGGGCAAATATTCGCCCCTGACCTGCAATACCTGCTCGCCGCCGGCCAGGGGATGCAAGTCTTCCCCCTGCGGCTGTAAGGATTCCATTACCGTATTCAGCGGCAGAATAAAGACATCCTGGTTCACCCGTACCGACATCCCATCGAGGATGGCCAGGGTCAGCGGCAGCAGGATGCGGATAGTGGTACCCTTGCCCGCCTGGGATAAAATATCCACATGGCCGCCCATCGCCTGGATATTACGTTTCACCACATCCATACCGACGCCCCGCCCGGAGACATCGGTGACCTGTTCCGCGGTGGAGAATCCCGGCGCGAAGATCAGCATCCCCACTTCCTCGTCGGTCATGCTGTCGCTCACCGCCATGCCCTGGGACAGCGCCTTGGCCAGGATTTTTTCCCGGTTCAGGCCGGCACCGTCATCAATCACTTCGATGCAGATATTTCCGCCCTGATGCTCGGCGCGCAGCAACAGACTGCCGGTGGGATTTTTACCCAGCGCAACGCGGGCATCGGGGGATTCAATACCGTGATCCAGGCTATTACGCACCAGGTGGGTCAGAGGATCGATGATCCGCTCAATCAGGCTCTTATCCAGCTCGGTGGAACTGCCCTCGAGAGTCAGCTGTACCTGTTTGTCCAGTTTGGCGGCCAGGTCGCGCACCAGACGAGGGAAGCGGCTGAAGACGTATTCCATCGGCATCATGCGGATAGACATAACCGATTCCTGCAAATCACGGGCATTACGTTCCAGTTGGCCCATGCTGTTGAGCAAATCACTGTGATGCGCGGGATCCAGGCTTCCGGATCGCTGGGCGATCATCGACTGGGTAATAACCAGTTCGCCCACCAGGTTGATGAGCTGATCCACCTTCTCCACCGCCACCCGGATACTGGTATCCGCCGGCTTTATGCGCGGCGCGGCCACAGCGGTATCCGCCGGCCGGCCCGGTTGCTGGGACGCGGCGTTGATTGGCGTCACGTTGTCCCGGTTGCCGCCGTTTTCCCCGGCGACGCTGCTCATTGGCGGATTCAGCGGCGTAATATTATCCGCGGCCATGCCGTCATTCGCCACATTGGCGACGGCATCATTTACCGACCCGGCGACAGCGGCAGTGCCGGTCGCTGACTCGGATAACCCCTGATCGATTCCGGTTTCCGGGGCGAAACCGATTCCATCGGTCGCCGCAAGGACCTCAGCGTCATCGGCCTGGACTGGATTATCCGCGGCGGCGGCTTGCTGCCGATCCGTTATTCCCGCTTCCTCGAAATGAATCTGATCCTCATCCAGCACAAAACAGAGGACCGCGCAGATATCATCTTCGCTTACCGTGGTCTCCAGCCTGGCGCTCAGGCTGTCGCCGGTTTGGCTGTGCTCGAGCACGGTGCCCAGATTGCCCAGTTCCTCGAGCATCAGGGGGATCTCGTTTTCCTTCAAGGCACTCAGGCGGATATGCCGCACCGCATCCGGAGATTTCAGCGCGCCAGGTTCCGCACCGTTTTTCTCCACATCCCCGGTTGCCGCGCCTTTGGCTTCCAGCGCCAGCTGGCGCAACGCGGCGCAAATATATTCAAAGCTCGCCGTATCCGGTTCCTGAGCCGTCTTGTAGGCATCTAATTGATCCTGCATGATATCTTTGGTTTCCAAAAAGAGGTTAACGATTGCCGTGCTGAGGGCCATTTCACCCCGCCGCGCCTCATCCAGCAGGTTTTCCAGTAAATGGGTCGTCTCCTGCAACACCGTAAAACCGAACGTCCCCGCCCCGCCTTTGATGGAATGCGCCGCGCGGAATATCGCATTCAACTGCTCGCTATCCGGATTTTCCGGATCCAGTATCAGCAGGTGTTGTTCCATATCCGCCAGCAGTTCGGCGGCCTCATCAAAAAATGTTTGGTAAAATGCGCTAATATCCATGCTCATGACATTACCCCTGCTGAAACACGTTCGTTAGACCACAAGGCCGTAGGCGACGCCGTTATATCTTCGGAAGGCTGATGAACCCTGGCCTCGTACAGGGTACCGGACACGCTATTGGCCCGGGCGCCTGAAGCGGGAGGCAGCGAAGCGCTTGGGCGTTTAGCCGGCGCCGCCGGCAGGGCATTCGGAGCCGGAGGAATTGCCGTGGTTATCCGGGAACGGGCGCTATGGCTGGTGGCCGTCGCATTCCCTGTCGGAGCTGCTGTATTTCCTCCCGGCGACGCCGGCAGGGTTGACGATGGTGGTGTATTCCCTGCAGATACCCCCGGTTGGCTTGCCGGTGCCGCTGTATTTCCTCCCGGCGACGCCGGCTGGGTTGACGATGGCGATGCATTCCCCGCAGGTACCCCCGGTTGGCTTGCCGGTGCCGCTGTATTTCCTCCCGGCGACGCCGGCTGGGTTGACGATGGCGGTGTATTCCCCGCAGGTACCCCCGGTTGGCTTGCCGGTGCCGCTGTATTTCCTCCCGGCGACGCCGGCTGGGTTGACGGTGGCGCTGTATTCCCCTCCGGGACCGCCGGCTGGGTTGACGATGGCGATGCATTCCCCGCAGGTACCCCCGGCTGGGTTGCCGGAACCGCTGTATTTCCTCCCGGCGCCGCCGGCTGGGTTGACGTCGCCGGCTCGCCTTTACGGGCACTGGCCGCTTGCTTGAAAGCAGGCTGCGCCGAGAGATCTTTAGACCCGTTTACTTCCACCGCCGGGTTTTGCACGTTCTCATGTTCGATCATCTCTTCGGTCTGCTTATTCAACACGACCAGGCTAATGCGGCGATTGATCGCAGCGTAAGGCTGCTGCGGCGCAATGCTCATGGTGGAAGACATCCCCACCACCCGCAGGATTTTTCCCTCCGCCAGCCCGCCTGTAATCAGTTCCCGTCGGGAAGCGTTGGCACGGTCGGCGGATAATTCCCAGTTGCTGTATCCCCGCTCGCCGTTAGCATAAGGAGCGGCATCAGTGTGGCCGGAAATACTGATTTTATTGGGAATATCATTAAGAATGGGTGCTATGCCACGCAATACATCACGCATATAGGGTTCCACCAATGCGCTGCCGGTTTCAAACATCGGCCGATTCTGACTGTCCAGAATCTGAATTTGTAATCCCTCTTGCACCATATTAATCAACAATTGAGGCCGCAATACCCGCAGGCGCGGATCGGATTCGATAAGCTGATCCAGCCGTTCCCGCAGTTGGTTAAGCCGTTTCTTTTCCAATTTTTCCATCAAATTATCGAGGCTTTTGTGAACATCCCCCTGTTGACGGGTCGGATCGTCACCGCCCCCCGGAATCGGGCTGCTATCCGTACTGCTGCGCGGGCCGCCTGTCAAGGCCACGTTAAGCGGCGTGCGAAAATACTCCGCTATGGTGGTCAATTCCTGCGGGCTGGCGATGGACAACAGCCACATCACCAGAAAAAAAGCCATCATGGCGGTCATGAAATCGGCGTAGGCAATCTTCCAGGCCCCGCCATGCTGCGCATGGCCAATGGGCGCTCGGCGTTTGCGCACCACCACTACCGGCTGGTTCTTCATGCATCTTCTTCCACCGGAGCCTTCACTGATGACTTCACCGGATCTCTGGCCAGCCTGACATGCTCCTCAAGCTCGGTAAACGAAGGACGTTCAGCGGAATAAAGCGTTTTACGGCCGAACTCCACCGCAATTTGCGGCGCATAACCATGAATACTCGACAGCAGGGTGATCTTGATGCATTGCATCATTTTGGTGGTTTCAGCGCGTTTTTGCCGCAGTAACGAGGCCAAGGGCGAAATAAAACCATATGACAGCAGGATCCCCAGGAAAGTACCTACCATCGCCTGGGCTATCAACGCGCCCAACTCAATGGCCGAACGATCCGCCGAAGCCAGCGCATGCACCACCCCCAGCACGGCGGCAACGATGCCGAAAGCCGGTAACGAATCCCCCACCTGGCCCAGGCTGCCGGCGGGAATTTCACACTCATGCTCATAGGTCTCAATTTCCTCATCCATCAACGATTCGATTTCAAAGGCGTTCATGTTGCCGCCAATCATCAGGCGCAAATAATCTGTCAGGAAATCCACCAGCAAATTATCAGAAAGAATACGTGGGTAATGTTTGAATATTTCACTGTCCTGAGGACTGTCGATATCAAATTCCAACGCCAACATCCCCTGCTGACGAGATTTCGCCATCAGCCGGAACAACAGCGCCATAAGATCCATGTAAAGGGATTTATTGTATTTTGAACCGCGAAAAAGGAGCGGAAGGGCATGAAACGTCGCTTTGATCGCTTTCCCGTTGTTACCGACAATAAACGCGCCGATACCTGAGCCCGCGATAATTAAAAATTCGGAAGGTTGATACAGCGCGCCCAAATGGCCGCCGACCAAGGCATAACCGCCAAACACCGCGGCAATGACGACTATATATCCCAATATCACTAACACGCCTGATCCCCCGGTAAAAAGATGTCGGCTAACACGTAGTCAAATCGGCAGGAACCGAAAGACGATAACCATGGCGACCTCCTTCCGAGGCGGCGCCATGAGTGTTGTCATCCAGGGAAAACGACCCGTTCAGACCGCGCGTTTTGCCGGTTCATCCAGCAGCTTGGGGTTAATATCGGCCATGCTCGGTAAAAGTTTACGTCTTTTTACCGCTCGTGAGGGGGGCTGGCATAAACTGCAAACGAAGCCATACTCCGGTTGGTGGGCATAGGTGATAAAATGACCATGGCAATGACTGCATGGCGTCAGTTGCAGCATGCCGCTATCCACAAATCGTATCAGCGTCCAGGCACGCGTCAGCGCCAGCAGCGGCACCTCTCCGTCCTCTTGCGGACATTGTTCCAAATACAAGCGATAGGCGCCGATTACCGCCTCGACGCCGTGACACTGCCCGTTCTGCATCAGGACCTGATAAATATTATAAAACATGGAAGAGTGGATATTCTGCTCCCATGTCATGAACCAATCGGTTGAAAACGGCAACATGCCCTTGGGCGGCGGGCTGCCGCGCAGTTCTTTATATAATTTGATTAACCGCCCCCGGCTCAGCTGCGTTTCGCTTTCCAACATCTGCAATCTTGCCCCCAGAGTTATCAACTCCATGGCAAGCTGGATGTCTTTCGCCTCTTGGACAATACTTTTTCCGGCCATCGCTAAGCCCTTTTTTTCGGCATGTGACTTTCTTTCGAGGCCAGCCGCTCTTGTAATTGGCTCGATAATAAAATACCGGTATGTATTTGCTGCAATTCATCCACCCGCGAATCCTGCGTGAGCTGTGTTATGGTTTGATGATCGTTAAATCGAAATAGGCATAATAACTGATTCGTTTCTGCCAACTTGACCATTTGCGGTAAAGTCAATTGCAATAATACATCCGCCATTCTTTCATCAATACCCAAGCGGAACATAGCTGATGCTTTTTCTTGATTGATTAGACGTTGCGCTAATAATAAATATGACAAATTAATATCGTAAACGTGTTTGCGTATTTCACTCGTATTCATTTTCCCATCCCTCTAGACTATGTTTAAAAACATAACTTGGGTGATAAAAATATCGCCCGGTATCCGGGGATCTTTCCCCTGGGTGGCTAATGAAAATCAGCAGTACCAGACGATGAATTAATTATCCGGCAATTCCAACGGCCAATTTTTTAAAGCCAAACCGTTAATAGTCTTCCGAATAAGTTTGCCCACAATCGTCCTGGTTCATTAGGGTTTCTTCCCTGAAACATTTTTACAATTTAGTGAGATTATTCCTAATAGCGCCGCAACTCTAACGCTGAATCCGCCATTCATACAATCTACCCCCAGGCAAATTTTAGATAAAGTGTGATCCGGATCACAGAAAATGAGTTCACTTGATCAGAATTGCTACTGGTCAGACATGATGGGCGGTCAAAAAGTAAGCAGACACATCGTAATGATGATAATAATTATCAATTACAAGCTTTTTATCAGGGCATTATCCTAGCATGATGCAAAATGACAGAATATCATTCGATTATTCAAATTTTCGGCCTAAAATATGTTGTTAAAAAAAATTTTCCAGTAGATATGCTGTTTTTGAACGATTCCCGCGTTAAATGCATCAATAACAATCATGAAACATCTACCTGCGGAGGTCCGAAATCGAGGCTGGCGAGTTGTTGAAAATTTAGTCAAATCGCATAAAAACGTTAAAAGTGTTCATATTCAATCATTATGGTGAAATCAAAGGTAAATCGTTGTGTGTAGGGTGATGAGGTGTAATAAGCTCCACGGCCAAAATTAGCTGTGTCACTCTATCATCGGCTCTGATAATCAAAACTTGAGTCAAAAATTGATCAATATTTTAGCAACGGGCAAGCTAAAACTTTATTTTCGCTTAATTCTTATACCAAAGGCGGAATAAAAGAAGGGCTATCGTTTGCAATGCACCATGACTGAAAGGGCGGTAGCGTGAGGAAACAAACACATATGGATTGAATGGCTAAAAGCCTAACTCGCCTCGAAGAAACTCCGTGACTCAGCGTAAAGCTAAACATTTGGCTTATTAAATAGAGAACACATCCTGACGCTGTCGGCAAATGGATCAGAGACAGCGGCGTATGCTGTTGCCCTGAATTGGAGGACAAACAGCTTACGCCGAGGAAGCATAATAAAGAAAAGAAACCCTTTACGCGGGCTTGGGTAAGGACCCCTCTTTCGCCGGATGCTTGCCGGGTTTACTAGGGACAGGCACGGATTTCAAATCATTAAGGAAAGATTTACGCCAATGAACGATATCATTCTTGGTAATGACCGACATCATCTCCTTGTAACGTTCAATTCTTTCCGCCTGCGGCATACGAAGCGCCTTGTCAAGGGCGGAGGCGACACCGTCACGGTCGTAGGGATTGACCAGCAACGCAGAGGTCAGCTCATTAGCCGCGCCGGCGAAACGGGATAAAATCAATACGCCGGGATCTTTGGGGTCTTGGGAAGCAACATACTCCTTAGCCACCAGATTCATACCGTCTCGTAAAGGCGTGACCAGCCCGACATCACAATGCCGGAAAATTTTCATCAGCAGGCTGCGCTCATAATGCTGGTTCAGGTAAAATAGGGGGGTCCATTCCAACGTTGAGAAATGACCGTTGATGCGCCCCGCTTCCGTCTCCAGCTCATGGCGAATATCCTGATAGGCCTGCACATCGCCCCGAGAAGTCGGCGCGATCTGGAAGTAACGTATGTTACCTCGATGCTGAGGATAATTTTCCAGCAGGGTCTCGTAAGCCTGGAATCGCTCAGGCAAACCCTTTGAATAATCAAGCCTGTCGACGCTGATAATCAATTGCCCGTTGAGCTTATCCCGCAAATGGGCCAGTTTGGGCGGCAATGCGCCTTCCGCCAGCTCGCGAATACTGTCCGGTTCAACCCCGATAGGATAAACTCGCACCGTGACAAATTTTCCGTAAGCGGAAAATTGATCTTCCGCCAGTTCTTCCACATCCGTCACCAACGACAAATTTTCGATAAATGCCAGGCGATCGGTTTCGGCCTGAAATCCAATCAGGTCATATTCACATAACATCTCAAGTAATTCTTTTCGCGGCGGCAACGCATTGAATATTTCGGAGGTTGGGAAAGGGATATGCAGAAAAAAACCGATACGATTGGTCATGCCTAATTTACGGCAAGCGGCTGCAAAGGGTAATAAATGATAATCATGAATCCACAATATATCATCTTTTTTTACCAACGGTTTTAACCGTCTGGCTAATTTTTCATTAACATGACAATAACCATCGTAATCTTCCCGCTGGTATTGCACCAGATCAAGGCGGTAATGAAATGCCGGCCAAATCACCGTATTGGAAAAATTCAAATAATATTGATCGTATTCACTTTGCTTAAGGCTGAAAGCGGCAAACGAGATATTGTCCTGCTGATGGTTCTCAAGCGGGAGCTCCTCCTCGCTGATTTTACCATTCCAGCCGAACCATAAACCACCGGCATCCTTTAATGAATCCATAATGCCAACAGCGAGTCCGCCTGCACTTTCTTTTTTGCCTTCCATGGCGGCGATGCGATTTGAAACGACCACTAAGCGACTCATAAATCCTCCCCAACCGAGATGATGGTTTTAATAGATTGACTCTCTTGTTGTTTTGTCAATGACAATAGCCATTGCTGGACTTTGCCAACATCATCCAAATGATATCGCGCAGCGGTTTCCCCGGGTCCGACCTTGATGGAGACGCCGCCAAGCGCATTCACCTGTGAAAAACCCGCTTCGTCAGTGAGATCGTCGCCGATAAATAGCGGTGTTCTGTCGACGAAAGGCGCTTCCTGCATGAAAGCATGAATGGCGGCGCCTTTATCAACCCCACGGGGTTTAAGTTCTACCACACATTTTCCCCGCTGCAAGGCAAGCTCCGGGTAGCGCTGAGTGAAGGTTTCAGCCAAAGCCAATATATCATCGGCAAAGGCCTCGGACTGACGATAATGCAAGGCATACGCCATGCCTTTTCCTTCCACATGACATCCGGGATAGGCGGCAATGGCCAGATTGAGTTCACTACCGAGTTTAGACATCAACGCCGGCGACAATTCGGTACGATGGATATGGCCCTCTGCATCGCGGCGCTCAGCCCCATGCACGCCCGCGGCGGGACACTTTAACGGAGCGCACAGCGCATCCAATTCTTTTAAGGCGCGACCCGAGACCAGCGCCACGGCGCCATTCGCCAAGGAATAAATCTCGGCTAACGCCCGCTTAGTATCGTCGGGGATTGATACCCACTCCGGTCGTTTTTCGATACCGGCCAGCGTGCCGTCCAAATCAAAAAAAAACGCAAATGATTCTAGGGGGATCGGGGGTAATGGTTCACTGTCAGTCATACCTGTTATCCTCGTTTAAAACCGCAAGCGAGCCGCATGCTAAATGCGTCGCTCAATAAGCGAGCAACACATGACGCCTCGCTGGATAAGCGCGCTGCGTTTCAGGCGCTTCGCCGAATAGATGATGGCGCGCTATCGTTTTATTCAAGCAGCCCAGCGGAGATAGAGGAAGAGGTAAGCGGATGACAAAGGAGTATAAAATGATAAGGGAGTGAATTTTGATAATCGTCATTCTCCTTGAAACAGCGCCGCCATGACGCGAAGCCAGCTTTGAAACCGCATTCTATCCCGCCTATCCCTCGGGCGGCTAAAGTCATTAGTTAGTATAGACAATAATATTTGGTATGTCATAAATCCCGGCCATTCACCACCTTCGGCCTTCCCGACACTTCAATAATTTCGATAAGTCCCTACATATTGTGCTGACTAAAACGGTTAATTCGTTCGAAAATTAAGCAAAAAAAAGGGGAAAATGGTAAAAAAATTGTAATTTTCCTTACATATTTGGGTAATAATTACCCCAAAAGAGCACATATTAAACAATATTGAATGATTATCAATACCATTCAATGAGTCATTTTTATTAATAAATTGATAAATTTAAAAAAAATCGTTGTAATAAATACGTTACAAATGATTTCTGTCCTGCCGCCATGTGAAGTAAAACGCAGCAAATAATGATGAATTTTTCTTATGTTTAGTTAGCTAATTTTATATTATGATGACGTAAAGAATATGCTTGCCTTTGCATGAAAGCGCGTACGGCTTGAAGATCTTCTCTTAAACCCCCTATGTCATAGCGGGTAGACAAAACGCGAGTCCCCAAAAGCACCCGCATCAGACTTAAGTCAAATTAATAGATTTACTTTTGAGAGACTGATCCCAAAAAAATGTCGTTGAACTCGCTCATAGATTGTTGATAAAACATTAGCTAACTGTGACGCTTTTTGAAATTTCCAGGCCAGAGAAAAGCATTTTATCGTTGATTAAAACAGATAAACGAATTTAAATGAGGGTGCGTTATGCCAACGATCATTATGGATTCATGCAGCTATACCCGTCTCGGTCTTACGGGCTTTTTAACCGATGCCGGCGTAAAAAAGCGTAATATCAATACGGTAGACGACTTCAGCCAGTTACAAAGTAAATGTGCGCGCATCAAGCCAGATGTGGTTTTTGTTAATGAAGAGTGTTTCATTAACGAGCCTGACGCCACTGAGAAGATCAAAAGGGTCATCACCCAGCATCCCGATACGCTGTTTTTCATCTTTATGGCCATGACCAACATTCATTTCGAGGACTATCTTTTCGTACGTAAGAACCTGATTATTACCTCTAAATCTATCAAGCCCGAGACCTTGAACTCGCTTATTCTGAGCTGTGGCAAGAATAAAGCGCCGGACAGCTCCCATAAATCACTGCTGGATCTCAACCCGGTCCGTTTGAGTCAAACCGAGTCAAATATGCTGCGGATGTGGATGTCCGGCCACGATACCATACAGATTTCCGACAGCATGCAAATAAAAGCCAAAACGGTGTCTTCCCATAAAGGTAATATCAAACGGAAAATCAAGACGCATAACAAACAGGTCATCTATCACGTTGTCAGATTGACCGATACCGTTACCAGCGGCATCTATGTCAATGTTCGGTAGGCGTCGGCATTTACCCCAGAGCGATGACTGTTGAAATGGCCGGTATCCCCGTAACGTTGATACCGGCCATTTCACCTTCACCGGCTGCTGTTCCCTACGCGCCGGTTCGTTCCCTCAGGCGTCTCCCGTCAACTGTTCCACGAAGATGCCGTCAGGGTGACTTGTTTCATTAAAAAACCATATCCCGGTGGGATAATCGTCCAATGCCACGAGATACATGGTCCCCTCGCTGAATTCTTCAATCGCCAGTATGGTCCCTTTTCTGCGCGGCCCGCCGTCGGTTTTGACCGACACCCGATCATGTAATTTCATGACTTACCTCATAATATGCCAAGATAATAGTTTAGTACAAATGACCCTATCCGGTCTGCCTGTGATGGGATTAATAGCGGCAATATACCTATTTGGCTGCCATACAGGGTGTGGACGGGAGCCAGCGCGCATTCGACAGGCAACCGCGTGCCGAGACGCTATACTTGAAGAATGAAACTGCGGGTGAAATGACCGTTTGTGAAAATAAAGATGAGGAAAATATTATGCCTTTCGCAAAGGAGTATAACCAACATTTGCAGCGGGAAATCAGCATTGATGTTGATTCATTGCTGAAAGCGGTTAAAGAGGTCGCTGGACATGATGTGTATGAACATCAAAGCAACGATCACGCACATATGGTGACGGCTGAAGGCAAACGTTATAACAATTATGGCGCACTGGCCGAAGCCTACCATCTGGATATCCGCAACTATACCGTTACGGAAGTTAACCGATAGTTAATCGCCCCTGTGCCGCCGAAATTCTTTGTGCTGATACCCGATGCCTCAGGCGAAAAAAAACCCGGCAAAACGCACCGGGGAAAAGCCCGCCAGGGCGGGGCATTTTAAAGTCCGTTACACAGGGAAATCAGATTGCTTCTTAATAGTAACCAGCCGGCGGCGATTGGCAAGTTAGATTATGATGACTACTGAATCGTTTAAAGTCCCCAGCGGGACGGTGGTTCGCGATGAACCTGACCCAGTTAACATAAAACCTATATATATCATTATATAATATCATTATCACCCTAATAATCATCCAATATTCGCCGATCGCGGGTAAACATCTGGCCCACAAAAATTAGGATTTTTCCCATAATTGATTAGTAAAATAACAGTATTTTTTTCCGTTCTTTTTGGAAAACAAGACCAGATCGGGATTATGTACCCTGGTATGGCGAAGCATCGTATATACTCATGAATAATAGAAGAGGTGACAGCGAGATTGTCACTATTGGCGGACAAGGCGGACTCAAAATGCCCAGCTTAAAAGATCCCTTATTAGTTGTGACCGATTTGGATGGCTCGCTGCTCGACCATCATACTTATAGCTGGCAACCCGCCGAAGGCTGGCTGGAAAAACTGAAGTCCCATCATATCCCCGTGGTCATCTGCTCAAGCAAAACCTCGGCGGAGATTATGGCATTGCAAACCGGCATGGGCCTTAAGGATGCGCCGTTTATCGCTGAAAACGGCGCAATGCTGCATGCCGGCGCGCTAGGACAGCACCCGGACCAATCGGTAACCAAAATTTTGGGTCAGGATTATGCCGCTGTCCGAGAGGTGCTGGAGACACTCCGCCGGTTACAGGGGTTCAAGTTTTTTGGCTTCGGCGACGTGGATGAAAAGCTGATTGGAGAATGGACCGGGTTATCCCCCCATGACGCGCTCTTGGCCCAGCAACGCCAGGCGTCGGAAGCATTGATCTGGCGTGACAGCGACGAAAGGATGGCTGAATTCGTCCAGGCGCTGGCGGCGCAAGACCTGACATTGATCCAAGGCGGGCGCTTTTACCATGTGCTGTCAAAAGGCAGCAATAAAGGCGCCGCGGTACGTTGGCTATTGGACCTTTATCGCGGGCATGACGGACGTCCGTGGCAATCTTTGGGTTTAGGGGACGGCCCCAACGATATCTCCATGCTTAGGGCGGTGGACTACGCGGTTATCATCCGCGGTTACAGTAAAACACCGGTGGAACTCGGCCCGTTGCAACGATCTGTCTATAGAACCGTCGCCTATGGACCTGAAGGCTGGTGTGAAGGATTGGATCATTTTATTACCTCGGCCGACTGAGCGTAATAGACAATAATTTTAAAGAAATTTTTATAATTGGGGAGAATATTTATGAGCGATTTCCATCAAAATGGGATCATTGCAAATTTTCATAATTTATCGGATCGAAACGTCAAAGAATTGGAAACAGAATTGGTTGGATTTTCCAAAAAACGCAAAATGGGATTGATACTCCCCTCGCTATTTTCAGAGCTGGAAGGTCCGGCCCTGGCTAATATTATCGATGAGATTGCAAAAGTACCCTATCTGGAAGAAATCGTTATCGGCCTTGATCGCGCCGACCGCGATCAGTTTCTCTATGCCCGCGAATTTTTTTCCCGTCTGCCTCAGCATCATCGCATCCTGTGGAATGACGGCCCACGTTTAAAGGCCATTGACGCCGAGTTGGAAAAAGAGGGCCTCTCTCCCACTGAACCGGGAAAGGGCCGTAATGTCTGGTTTTGTACCGGCTACACGTTGGCCTCGGATCGTACCCTGGCGGTGGCATTGCATGATTGTGATATCGTCACCTACGAACGGGGCATGTTGGCCCGTTTGCTTTATCCGGTAGTGCATCCCAAATTCAATTATGAATTTTGCAAAGGATTCTATGCCCGGGTGGCTAACGGCAAGATGAATGGCCGGGTGGTAAGATTGCTGGTGGGCCCGTTATTGCGCTCCCTGGAGAATGTCTACGGACAATCTCAGTATCTCGATTACCTCAATAGTTTTCGTTATCCCTTGTCCGGGGAGTTTGCCATGCGTACCCGCGTCATGCATGACATGAAAATTCCCGGCGATTGGGGCTTGGAAATCGGTTTGCTGTCGGAAATCTATCGAAACTACAGTCCGAACCATATTTGCCAGGTTGAAATAGCCGATAATTACGATCATAAACATCAGCCCCTGGCGGAAGAGGATGGATCCGGCGGCCTAAAGCGTATGAGCAACGATATCATACAGTCTTTGTACCGAAAGCTGGCCACCATGGGGGTAAACCTCACCAGCGATTCATTTAGGGTGTTAAAAGCCACCTATTACCGCAATGCCCTCGATATTCTTGAGTTCTATCATCATGACGCCATCATGAACGGGCTTAAATTCGATCAGCATAGTGAGGAAGCGGCCGTGGAATTGTTTATGCAGTGTATCCTGGATGCCGGACAGGCCTTTATCGAACGGCCCAACGATAAGCCATTTATCCCCAGTTGGAGCCGGGTGCAATCCGCCTTTCCCGATATTATGCAACGTATCTATGATGCGGTGGAAGAAGACAATAAAGGCGATGTTTAATACCCGGTCCGCCGGTGGCGACATCGCGCTGACGGTTGCGCCAGCCGACTAAAATCACTTCCCCGCCGCGGCGGGGGACATTCCCCACGGTGAATTGTTCATGCCGCTAAAAAAGGCGATGTTTTAGCTTGCTCCTGGCGGGACGACCTTTAGAATGAATGTCTCCTTCTCCGGTAACCGCTACAGCGGAATATTTTTATATGCGTGAAATCAAACCCAATGAACCTCTGGCAGCGGCTCTCGCCGGCTGGATTGAGGATCATCTGGACCGTGATATCGCTTTACCCGAATTGGCCGCGCGGTCCGGTTATTCGGTTTGGCATATGCAAAGCGTGTTCCGCGCCACCACCGGTATCGCCGTTGGCCGTTATATACGAGAACGGAAATTGACTGAAGCCGTGCAACGTTTGCGCAATACCGATCACCGTATAATTGACATAGCACTGGATTATGGATTTAATTCGCAGTCACAATTCACCACATTATTCAAAAAATATTTTGGCGTCACTCCGCAAATGTGCCGCAACGATCCGTCATTAACTCTGCGCTTAACGCAACCCCTCCGTTTTTGAAGATGACTACTGTAAATAACTTATGTTATATAAATCAGTATGGAAGTTTTTATTCATCGTCTGGTGATTTCCCTAAACAATGATATTATAAATCAATATAATCAATCAGGTAAAAGATCAAGCCAGCCCTTTACTTTCATTAAGCAATAAATTATTAAGAACGAATAACATAAAAGAACCTGAATCTCTCTTAATCCTATAGTATTTTATGAAATTTAGCGTAGTATACCCTGATATTATTAATTTCCCTGGTGTTACTTAAGCAGTTATTCGCCCGCTTTTTAGCGGGCCTTTTTAAGTTGTCCTAATATAATCAGATAGCCAATGTTAAAGGCTCATTTCTTAATTTCCAATGTCACCGGATGGGTAGGCATTAAATTTTACAGCCTTCACAATCCTCTTCTTCCGCCGGCGGTTCCGGTATTACCTGCGCTTTTTTACTGACATTTTCTTCCGCCGCGGCCAATTCGGCATCAATATCAAATTCAAACACATCGTCATTCATGGCTATATACCCCATTTTCAACTGTCGGATCAGTATATCAACTCTCATTGTTAAAAATAACGCAAACAGGGCTGTTTCCTTGGCCTGTGTCTCTCAGTCTATCACCAAGGAGGGTTACCATCGAATGCCTGCATAAAGGGTAGACTGAGGGCAGAGACGGCCAAAGCGCATCCCGCCCTGCGCGGCGCATCGATAAAAAAACCCGGCAAGTGCCGGGTTGTGGACAGCAATAGCAACGGACTATATTTCAAGCCCTTTCCTGCTCTTTTTATCTGCCCTTTTTTCCTTAAGTGTTTTCTCCGGCTTCTTCTTGGCTGACTTATCCTTACCTCTACTCATAAACGCCTCGCTTATTTGTCAGATTAGGTGGTTTGACCAAAAGGTTCCCCGATAACACCTGGGTGTTCTAGACTTACCAAACCTAGTGCCGAATTGCAAGTCTACCGTTCATCTAATGCGCCGCCTTAGGATGCGCCGCCAGCCAATTTCGCATGGTTTTAATCTCCGCTTTCTGCGCTTTAATCACATTTTCCGCCATCTGGCGCATATGGGGATCTTTACCGTATTTCAATTCGGTTTGCGCCATGGCAATAGCGCCCTGATGATGAGGAATCATGCCTTGGGCAAAGGCTACATCCGGATCGCTGGCTTTGACCCCTTCAGCCATCTTATCGTGCATATCCTTCATCGAGTCCATATAGGATCGGCTGGCGGGACTTAATCCCTGCTGGTCATCCATTTTCATGCCGGCCATGTTGTCGTCGGCCGCAGCGACCTGAACCACCAGGGGCAATAAGATAGTCATCAGCGCTCCGACAATGCTTTTTCTCATGTTTCTCTCCTGTTTATTTTATATGCCGCATGCTTTCGGGAGCAAAAACACACCCGTTGTCGCGGCGTTCCACACTTAAAGCATCAATATGCTTTTTTTAAAAGCGATCTTAGCGTAATGCAAATCTGTGAAACGTAAGCGTGACGGCATTATTAATGTTTTTCTCGTGGGTCATCGAGACCCTCGATGATAAAGGGTTTGAATTGCGGTGATGCCCAGGTCTCAAACCCCCGATCGGTTTTGGTGATGAGATAGACCGCCAATCCCTGCTGTTGCGCCAGCGCCTTGGCTTTTTCAGTGCCGAGAACCATCAGTCCGGTATCCCAGCCATCGGCCTCCATGGCGGTAGTGGCGATAACCGTGGCGGATACCAATTTATGATCAATGGGCCGCCCGGTGGCGGGATCGATAATGTGCGACAGCCGTTTACCCTGTAATTCGTAGTAATTACGGTAACTGCCCGAGGTGCTGATGCCGTGCCCCTGTAAATCCACGATGGCTTGTGCATCCACTTCGCGATCGGTGGGTTTTTGAATAGCCACCCTCCAGGGCTTATCTTGCGGCGACAGCCCCCTGGAAATCACCGCCCCGCCCACCGAGACCAGATAGCGGGTGAAACCTCGGCGCTCCATCAGGGCAGCCAAATGATCGGTGGCATATCCCTCCCCTAGCGTCGAAAGATCAACATACAGGTCTGGCAAATCTTTCTGCAACCACTGTCCGTTAACATCTTCGCTCAAACGAAGATGACCCAGACCGACACGTGCCCGCGCGGCGTCAATTTGGGACTGGGTCGGCATCGACACCGGCTGTTTATCAGGTCCGAAACCCCATAGATTAACCAAAGGACCCACGGTGATATCCATGGCCCCACCGGTTTTGGCGCCGATGCGCAGCGCAGTGGATACCAGGTCGGCCATAGCGGAAGAAATCGGCTGCGGTTCGGCGCCGTTGTATTGATTAAAACGCGACAGTACCGAATCCTGTAGGTATGTGGATAATTCGTGATTGTCCTGGTTCAGCACCTGGTTTATCTGCTCTTGCAAGCCCACCAGCGCATCCGGCGGCGGCGAAGCCAGGGTAACCCGGTAAAACGTCCCCATGGTTTTCCCTTCCGCGACCCAAGCCTGGCTGTGTGACGGCGGCGGCGAGAGCTTATCGCAACCGGCCAGCAACAATGCCGCGACGGTAAATATCACTGCATATTTATTCATCCCTTTTCCCTTTTACCAAGCACCCTATCAGGCCGGGCCCCGGAACCTTATTATGAACGATAACCCTGTTGCAAAAATCAGACCGATTTGCAGGAAAACGCAGCGGAAAAGTGCCGTCGAGGAAGAATTACCGATTATGGGGGAACAGGCGGAGGACAGAAAAAAATGAGCAGGGTCACCGTACCCCCCGGGCACGATAAACCAGTTTGCGATAAGGTCGCAGGCATCCTCGGAACACCTGCCGTCCCCTTCACCGGAAGGCGTTACGGCAAGTCGGAATGGGAACCGCCCTGGGCATAATTAAACATGCGCTGCACAATTTCATCCGCGCCTTTAATAATTTCCGACAGGTTCTTATCACTGCGATTGACCGCCTGAGAATAGGCAATTTCATGCGCTTCATCCACCATGCTGATAATACGACCGCGTGTTTCAGCATCCAGATTTCCCAAAATAGTGGTAATTACCACCTGGTATGCATGGGACGTTACGGTTAACTGCCGCTCGCGGGCTTCCAACACTTCAATACGTTCCAGCAGCGCTGCATAGTGTGGATCATTGTGCGAATCAGAATGCGGATCGTTATCCATGTCGGCTTCCCCCTAGTCTTGCCGTCACCGGCGCGAGATTCAATTTCAACGCACCGGCCGAAAAACTGAGTATACAACAAATGTCCGATAGAGATATCCCGGGGGTTTTTAAGCGGCAGGGCAAGTGAGAAGACTGAGATAAGTGAGGCAGTGAGGCAAGTAAACGGTAAAGTGGCTGTCGACTCATGATATTTGAAGAGAACTGTCGTGACCGGTCACGACAGTGTGTTCGCCAGGCCCATCAATTAAGATTGACGGCCGCTGTTGCTGCTTTTACCGCCTTTTTTACCGGCCTCGGACGCCTTTTCGGGATTGTTCTTAAAACCGCCCCCGCTATGCTGGCCGCTTTTTTTACCTTCTTCGGATGATTTATGTTTATCGTCAGTCATATTACCAGAACTTTTACGTTGATCTGCCATGTAAACCTCCAAACGTGAATGTCGAAATCAATAAATTAAAATTTCGCTAGATCTTAACAAAACATTGAAGAAGCAATGAGGTGATGCCCCATCAATACTTATATGCTAGAACATGATTTCAATAATTGCCAAAATCATTATCAACGTGGAAGTTTATTTATAACGGGAAATTCGCCGCCAATAGTCTATTCTAAGCGTCTCCTTTGGCGCGCTTAATTTATAACCTATTGATGAATAACCACTTTGAAAAATTGAAAAAATAAGTTTTTTATTTCAAACATAACATTAGTATACATAATCTATTGAATATAAAGAGTTATCCTCAATCACTGGTTTTACATAGATATTCCCGTAATGACTGAATTAAAGTTATTATCTTATTAACCTGCATTCGATAAAAAGTTATCAGCGTAAATAATTAGAATTGCAATTATTTATTAAATAAAAAAATGCCCGCACGTGGCAGGCACTGAGGAGATTACCGTTTACAGACCGGCGGGTCTTGGCACTTCAAGATACTGGCCGTTAATATCACGGCGATAATAGTGACCTTGATTGACATAATACCGTTCACCATTCAAATCCAATACCGTCATATTGCCGGGACCGGAAACATACGCTTGCGGCGCGGGTACGACGTTCGGTGCATTGACTACCACATATTCATCATCATGGCGCTGGTAATAAACACCGTCCAGAACATAGTAGGTCAGGCCTGCCACCAATACGGTTTCCGCCAACCCTGGCAAAATACCAAACCTTTCACCATAGTGGGGTCGTCCGCCGATCCAACCATGGGGACCGTAACGGTAAGGATCATGGCCGCCGTGCCAGTAGGGCGCGGCAAAACCGGCTACAGGCATAACCAGGCTAAGGGAAAATAAAAGAATCAGAAATTTTTTCATCATAAGATACCTATCAAAACTCTCGCCTACTAACACATGCCGATGCTCTCATAACAGACCTTTGCGGGCCATTAAGCAAGACCATTTACGCATCTTTTGCCGGGTATAACGAAATCCTTACCTTTACGTAATAGTCTATTGCAAATCAATACCATCCCTGTTTTATACCCCGCTAAAAGCGGTAAACACGCGGCCTCTGTCTTGCCGTGGGTCTTACGCTAAATTTTAGTCGATAGTGAAGCCCCGCGGATATAAAAGCCTGAACGAAACCAAGAATTTTTCATGAGCAATTGTGACTGGCGGATTTCAACAGGAATTTTGCCAAGGTTTGGTAAAGTCTTGAAATGTTATGTAAACATATAATATATATGAATATTATTTACATAATAATTAGCCATTATCATTTGATGCATTCAAAGCCAGGTGTTATTTTTCTAAAACCCCCTCGCTCCAGAGCGGGTTAATGTGATGTTGGACACCCACTTTTCTTTTGTGTGGGTGTTTTTTTTGAGTGAAAACAAGGGCAAAAGCGTTACTTCACCAGATTATCAAGACGTTCGTCATCAATACCCGCGGGTTCAAGATGAGCTGAAACTTCCGCTGCCGGAAACAGCTTCCTGACCGCCGCTTCCGCGGCATCACCGATTTCATGGCCCACATCAACGCTAAGTTGGCCGTCCACTTCAACATGTAATTCAACAAAAACCCGATCACCGCCATTACGTGTACGGATATCATGAACACCTCGCACACCCTCGCAGCTCAGGGCGGCAGCCTCGATGCGCTGTCGGTCCCTGACATCCAGCTCTTGATCCAAAAGCTGAATCAGCGCGGAAAGCACCATGCCGCGGGCATTCCACAGCATATAACAGGAGATACCCAACGCCCCCGCCGCATCAGAGCGCGTCCAGCCAAACAAACCGTCAAGGACCAAGGCCACCAGCACGGCAATATTGACCGCGATATCGGTAACATAATGCGCACGGTCGGCGGCAATGGCGGTGGAACCGGTCTTCTTGACCACAAACGTCTGCATAGCCACCAGCATACCGGCACAAATCGTGCTGCCGACGATCACCCAAATACCCAGACCTTGTTGTGAGAGAGGCTGGGGATGGAGCAGACGCCCCGCGGATTCGATACCCAACACCAGCCCGGCCCCGGCAAGCAGTAGCGCCTGGACAAAAGCGGCTACCGCCTCGGATTTACCGTGACCGTAGCGGTGTCCCTTATCCGCCGGACGCTGCGCATAATAGACCCCCGCCAACGTGACGATGGATGCCATGACGTCAACCAAACCGTCCGCAGCGGAGGTCAGCATCGCAATGGAACCGGTAAGCACCCATGCCCAAACCTTGACGCCCACCAGCAGCACGGCGACGCTAAGCGACACCAATGAAGCCAGGCGCGTCAGCTTTTTGCTTGGGAGATTAAATAACATCCCCATTCCCCCAAGTATCAGTTTGAACATTCATATGACTACCGATTGACAAGCACGCTGTGAAAGCGAATTTATAGGATGAACTCCGCCGCTGGTAAAATAGACAGCGAAGACAATAGAGATATTCATAGGGTCTGATTTTGGCTAAGGTGCAATATTTTATCAAAATCAATACGTTTCGGTCTAGGTAAATTTGCCGAAAGCCGGGCGCGTCTCATAAAGTCGGGTCAAGATGATTTTCCAGGTCCTGCAAATCGTTTACCGCGAAAGTGACCACCCCAAAAATCACCAATCCCCCTTCGTCCGGATCAATATTCATTATTTCGTTTTCTTTCCCCAGGCTTTCCAATGCGGGTAACGGGGACAAACGCAGTCGACGAATAACATAAGCCCCGTCAATCACCGCGACAACAATACTGCCGTGGGTGGGTTTTAACGCCGCATCCACCACCAGAATAGCCCCGTGCAAAATGCCCACCGCCATACAGCCCTCCTCAACGCGCACGAGATAGGTCGAGGCCGGACGGAGAATGCAGGTTCTATCCAGACTGATCCTGTTATCAACATAATCCTGTGCTGGAGAAGGAAAACCCATAACCAAACGCCTTAGTACTGATTTTTTATACAGTATAGACACAGCTTCACCAGACTGTGAAGCACTGTTTCACCCGATAAACCCAGCCAATTGATGTTGTGGAAAAAAATGCTCCGACCCGGCGGTACAAAGACTCACGCCGCCGGGAGGGCAAGAACGTCCCGAACAGGACAACTTTCAATTAGGGAGTTCTATCACACTAATAAAAACCTTCTTGAAAAAAATCAAAAAAAAAATGTATATTGTGCTAATCAATCACGTCGATTCGTTTCATGGCGACACCGTGGAGATTAAGGGCGCATTTTTTAAGATTGTTTGCATTAATATTGTCAACCAACAAATATGTTAATGGCAAAACGAACATCTTACAAATACATACAGAAAAGTTTCGAGAAAACCCATGAAAACATTAAAATTGAAAAATAATAATATAAATGCGCAACGACAAGAGGGTGATTTACTCACTTTTGTAAACGCTCATGATCTGGCATTGCAACATTTAAAAGTGTGCCTTCAACGCGAAGTTATCGTCTCCCTCAAGCCCTTCTCGTGGCTGGAAGTACTGCATAAAGCAATAAAGTTCCCTGCTCGGCGTTACCATTTTTGGTGGCGTATAGCCAATTATTTATATAAAACAGGGGGTCATAAAGCCAAAAAATGCGCGGTCAGGATTAATCGTAATCTGAGGAATAAATATAGCCTTGATATAAAGCTTGGCGCGGACATTGGCGAAGGGATGAAAATATCCCATTTTATCGGTATTGTCATTGCGGATTGCGCCGTTATCGGTACAAATTTTCATATAACGCAAAATGTCACCATCGGTGTAAAAGACATAGATAAGGCCAGTAAAATTATTATTGGAAATGACGTCACTATTGGTCCGAACAGCTGTATTATAGGCAACGATATTACTATCGGCGATAATGTTACCATTGGCGCCATGTCCTTTATCAATGATGACATCCCCGCGGATTCCATTGTTTATACCCCCCGTCCGGCAAGTATCGTAAGGATGAAGTAGACCTTTGATTTTGCCTTTTTGCCGTGAGGCATTCCCCGCATCCTCCGTAGACATTCCTCTGGTGAAGCTCTTCCGGTGAAACACCCCGAGCTCGCTGCCCTAAACCAGACCTTGCCTCAGCGCAGCGTTTCGCTTAGGGGTGCCACAGGGTAAAAAAAGCAGACTATAATTGCTTAATTAATTAAGATATTTCATGACACCTTTAATCCGTCTAAGGAAGAAATGGATAAATCCACTGTCTCTTCGGCCGCACTTATCGGGAAGCCCGTAAAACGCGTGAAACTGCCGGCCATCATCAGCCAAGTCACCAGAAAGCCAAAGATGCTGCGGTTGCTGCCAGGGCATGTGAATTGCCGCCACGGGGAGAGGGGACGTATTTCCCCCGCGCACGCGCAAAAGGAAAATGTAAACGTATGAACCGGTCATGGATGTTTGCCCCGGCGATTTTTTTACTGATTTCCGGCTGCTCGTCGAATTATCGAGGAGTGGAATGCCAAGGGGAAATCAAAAGCCTTGCAGGCCGGCCATTAGGTAGCACCAGCGCAATGATTATGGACAGGTATAATTCGTTCACGGTAACCATGCCGCAGGAAAAAGCAAAGGTTGAAAGCGGGATGCTTCATTCCACCGACCGGACTCTTTACATTCCTTCGGCCGTAACAACGGAAGGTTTTCTGGCGCAACGCGTATCGGATAAGAAATTCGCTATTATCGATTCGCGCCAGGATAAATGGATAACTTACACCTGTCCTAAATAATTCTATGGCGTTGATATTCCATGGGGGATCGGGAGTGTCCTAACCTGTGCATGACGCTTTCATTTCATAAAGTATGCAGATTAGGTATGCAGATGTTTCATTTGCTTATTCCAAGTCAACATTCCAAGCCTTCATATTTGAGACAGGGATCGGTGATTCTTAGGATTATAAGTGCTTGAATAGTGGCGGAGAGACAGGGATTTGAACCCTGGGAAGGATTACTCCTTCAACGGTTTTCGAGACCGTCCCGTTCAGCCGCTCCGGCATCTCTCCTTTTTAGCGGTTGCTATCATGCCCTGTTTTACGGCATTTTAATAGTGTTTAACCACGCCTGACGATTCAAGTGACGACTTATCGAGCAACCAGATGATGAAATGGCCTTGGAAAAGCTCTTCCCCCTCGTCGGAGACCCTTGCCTTATGGCAAGAGGCTTTGGCGATCCCGTTACTCTCGCCATTGTCTGCCGAGGAGCGGCACCGTTTGGTGCTGCTGGCGGACAGGTTCCTCGAGCAAAAGAAGCTGGTTGCCCTGCAGGGACTGGTGCTCAATGACGTTATGGAGGCTCGCGTCGCCCTGATCTTTTCCTTACCGGTGCTGAGCCTGGGTCTGGACTGGCTGGATGGTTTCCATGAAATACTGATCTACCCCTCGCCCTTTGTGGTGAACGATGAATGGCAAGACGACGCGGGATTGGTGCATCGCGGCGAAATGGTGCATTCCGGCCAAAGCTGGGACCAGGGACCGATAGTGCTTAACTGGCAGGAAATCCAGGATTCGTTTGATCTTTCCGGCTTCAATCTGATTATCCACGAAACCGCGCATAAGCTGGATGGACGCAATACCGGCGTGGTCAACGGCATGCCGCTGATTCCCCTGCGCGAAGTAGCCCATTGGGAAAGTCTATTGCGCTCGGCAATGGATGATTTGCAGGACGAAGTGGATTTGGTGGGCGTAGACGCGGCCAGTATGGATGCCTATGCCGCCAGCGATCCGGCGGAATGTTTTGCCGTGCTGTCGGAATATTTTTTCAGTTCGACGGAATTGTTTTCCGATAGATTTCCCGAGCTCTATCGCTGCTTTGTACGATTTTACCGCCAGGATCCGTTGACGCGGCTTAACGCGCAACGATCCGCACAATCGTCCTCCCCCGACGATATGGCCGCGACGAAAAACTAAAACCGCCCTTTTGGCTCCATAAAAGCCTTTAACAGCGCTAACGGCACGCAATCTGGCTAAGGGTTAGGCAATCACACCGCAACTTTTTATTTTGCATTGACACCCTTGGAGGGGCCGGATATGATTCGCCCCGTTCAAACGATTCCTCTGTAGTTCAGTCGGTAGAACGGCGGACTGTTAATCCGTATGTCACTGGTTCGAGTCCAGTCAGAGGAGCCAAGATTCTAGAAAAACCTGCGTCAGGGAACTGAGGCGGTTTTTTATCAATGGGTTATGCCCCTCCCCCCACGTCTGCACGCGTCTGTTAAAAATCTCTCGAATTTTTTATCGACGTCTATCCTGCTGTATCTGATGCTGATGCCCGGCAGCGGCGTGATGAAAATAAAAATCCATTAGCTTAGAGAATGGATCCCAGCGCTAAAAAACAGGTTGACAACAAAGCGGTTCATCGCCGTGCAACTGTACCAGGCTAACGTAATCAAACTGTCCATCGGCGTTTAGGTACTTTGCATAGCCAAGATATTTGGCAGCCAGACTATTTCATATTGGTATCTTTTGCCCATCTTGACATCTTTAATTTTTTTACTTAATCTGTACGCAGATGCGTACATTTATTATCTGGAGGAGACATTCCTATGCCACACGTTAGTTTGACAGAATTTCGCCAGAACATCGCAGCTCATTTTGACAAAGCTATCTCATCAAGGGCACCGCTGCTTGTGACCCGCCAAGGTTCAGAGGCGATGATCATGCTGGCTGAGGGTGAATACGAGTCTATTCTGGAAACCTTGCATTTGCTTTCAACCCCAGCAAACGCTGACCGGCTGCGCGAGAGCATTAAACAGCTCGATGACGGGAAGGTGGTAGAGGTGGATCCGACTCTCTGATATGAAACTTCTATGGACAGAAAATGCTTGGCAGGATTATTTAAACTGGCAAGAAAACGACCCCAGTATGGTCACTAAAATCAACAGTTTGATTAAGGATACAAAGAGGACACCTTTCAAAGGGTTAGGTAAACCCGAACCACTCAAAGGTGACCTCTCAGGTTTTTGGTCAAGACGGATTTCCGGTGAGCATCGGTTTGTCTACCGCGTGACTGGAAAAGGTGACCACCAGCAACTGGAAGTTGTTCAATGCAGATTTCATTACAAATAGCCTTCTTAACTTGTAATTAGCTTGATCACTCGCTGATAGGTAATCCCACCGCAAAACTGGGTACTCACAAGTAGAATTTTCTCGTAATATGAATCGAGGAGATTCGGATGAAAAAAATCAGGTTTTAGCGACAGCCAGGAGGGTGTAGTGCTCGCTCAGTAAGGGCAGTTTTGATAATATAAGCTCTAAGAATACTAATATAGTTGTTATGAAAGACATGAGCAACATCATTATTATAACAATTTCTGTAATTTTAGGTCTATATACTCTTTGCGAAAGTTTTTTTTCGTTTAAAAAAGGCGTATTTAAAGAATATCGTAAAATGGCTCCTTTTATATTTCATTATCGAGGTGATAAATCATTTATTCCAAGAATACTGGAGAATATACTACTAGGATTATTCATGATTGGATTTTCTATCTGGTTCTGGTTTAAAACTTCATGATGTTATACCTTTCAGAGGTTTTATTAATTGAATTATATAAAAACAATTAAATACACATATTAACAGCCGTTTCAATTCCTGTCATTGGGTTAGCTCAAGCCGACGCCCGCTACAGCGTGATGGCATCTGAAAATTGCTGACGCAGCGATTGCAATATCTCCGGGTAACGACAAGACGGCACATCAACTGACTGACGAGGTAGGATAAGGGGCTTTACATCGCCTCTGAATCCTGTTTTTACTAGGTTTTGAAGGCTGAGGGGCTCACACGATATCGCGGATTACCAGCTTCGTTCATTTTATCTCAGATAATTTCGAGACGTCCGGCCATTCTTTCAGAGTAGTCCTGCAATGATGGTGGCGTGAAGTACGGACCGCCGCGGCGGAACTGAAAGCACGGAATATCCGGGTGAACACGCTGAGCCCCGGCCCTGTCCATACACCTATTATAGACACGCAGGTCGGTACGCCTCAGGAGGCAGAAGCATTTCGTAAACAGGCTGCGGCCCTGGTGCCTCTCGGGCGTATAGGACAGCCGGATGAACTGGCCGCTGCCGCTCTTTTCTCGCATCAGACGAAAGCAGTTTTTCCACCGGAACCTATCTCGTCGTCGATGGCGGCATGACACAATTTTAAGGGGAGTTAACAATGAAAAGACTTGCAGGAAAAACGGCTGTTGTTACGGGTGCTTCAAAAGGGATCGGAGCAAGTATCGCCCGGGAACTGGCGCGCCAAGGGCCGCAGGTGGTATAAAAAGCGGCAAATACAGCGTTAGGTGGATTCCCGTTCAATTAATTCAAAGCCAATATCCCTGACCGTATCATTCAATTTTTTCCCCTCGATTTTATCCGACAGCATATTGGCGGCATCGATGCCCACACGCCAGCGGTCTATTTGTACCGTGGAGATGGAAGGAACAGTATGTTGCGAAAAATCCAGATCGCCAAAACCCATTACGGCAAGGTCTTGGGGAACGCGCAGCCCACGGTGGGCCGCCTCAATGATGGCCCCTTGAGCGAGCGTGTCGGAGCTGCAAATAACAGCATCGAATTCATGCCCGGCATCAAGCAATTGGCTCAAGCCGCTTCTGCCCTTCGATAAGGTCGCCGGTAACGGGACGGAAATGGAAGCAACCGTTTTCAGCTTATGTTCATCCAGTGTATCCAGGACGCCTTTTTTACGCACCGCCGCCCGGTTATCCTCGGCCCATATCAGTCCGATTTTTTTATAGCCTTTGCCGTGCATATAGTGGGCTATTTTATTACCGACTTTTTCATGTGAAAAGCCCACCAGCATATCTAACGGTGTCGGTGTTAAATCCCATATTTCCACTACCGGAAGCTCAGAGGACAGGATAATACGTTTCATGTCGGGCGAATGCTGTATGCCGGTTAACACCACGCCATCCGGGCGCCGGGATAAAATCGCGGAAACAATCTCGGCCTCCCGCTCCGGGCTATATCCACTCACGCATAACAGCATATGATATCCGCGTTCCGCCAGTTGGTCGCTTAATGCCTGAACGGTATCCACAAACATATTATTATTGATTTGCGGAACGACCACGGCTATCAGCTTGCTTCGCCTGGAGGCCAGTCCGCCCGCCAACAAGTTGGGAATATAACCTGTTGAAACAATGGCTTCCTTGACTTTTTCCAGCGTAAGGGCGCGAACCAAATGTGGATTGTTGAGCGTCCGGCTTACCGTCATGGGTGATAGGCCGGCCTGGCGCGCTACATCTTCCAGCGTAGGGGATTTCACTTTACCAGGGTTTTTATGCGTATTCTTAGCCTTCATACCGGTCCTTGAGCGACGCTAAATGAGCATAGATTACCGTAAAAATGCGGCTTGGCCCAATAACAACGCCATGGGACGGGAAACGGCGCCGCCGTCTGCCCCGCCGCCGGCGTATAGAGAGGCAACCACATGGAAAGAGGCATGATAACCCACGAAAAAATAAATGGTTGCGCAATCATTTAATAGGCTAATGACCCATCATTATTCTCAATGGCAGGTTTTTAAATCTTTATCTCACGGAACCGCTGGGTACTCGTAGACGCCATTCTGTATCAATCATTATCATCCGGCGCCCGTTGATGCCATTCGGCATCAACGGCATCAATCATGCTCATTTGGCGGCCATCAAGGCCATTCGGCCAAGGCGTCTATTGGCGTAAGCCAGCCTCTTTCGGGATCAATCCGCATTACAGGGTGCTAAAGGGCACGGCACTACCTTATATTTTGTGATCAATCTCTCATATAAACCTTCAACCGATGGCGTGTAAAACAGCATAGGTTAAAAATGTTAGCGCAAACATTTTAATGTTTTTTATCCGTCCGACCTGGAGAGATGAATATGACAGCCAGTGCTAACTCTGATGCGGTTTCTTATGCCAAGGTTTCACATATACGTACCGCCGCTGAAAGCGGGGACCGTATTGAATGGGTCAAGGTCTCGTTGGCGTTTTTGCCCCTGGCGACTCCCGTCAGCGATGCAAAGGTCCTTACCGGACGGCAAAAGCCCTTGACCGAGGTCGCGATTATTTTTGCCGAAATCCGGACGCGGGATGGCTTTGAGGGCATTGGCTTCAGTTATTCCAAACGGGCCGGAGGCCAGGGCATATACGCCCATGCCAAGGAAATCGCCGATAACTTGCTGGGTGAAGATCCCAACGACATCGATAAGATTTATACAAAACTCTTATGGGCCGGGGCCTCGGTGGGCCGCAGCGGGATGGCGGTGCAGGCCATTTCACCGTTTGATATCGCCCTTTGGGATATGAAAGCCAAACGGGCCCGGCTGCCGCTGGCAAAGC
This sequence comes from Sodalis sp. dw_96, assembly GCF_018449575.1. Classification (GTDB taxonomy): domain Bacteria; phylum Pseudomonadota; class Gammaproteobacteria; order Enterobacterales; family Enterobacteriaceae; genus Acerihabitans. The sequence continues at coordinate 108,030 of NZ_JAAVUT010000005.1, forward strand.
TATTGGGCGCCCATCGGGACTCGGTTCAGTGCTATAACACCTCCGGCGGCTTTCTTCACACACCGCTGGATCAGGTGATAAAGAATGTGGCCATCTCAAGGGAGAGCGGTATCGGCGGGATTAAAATAAAGGTCGGGCAGCCCGATACCGCTGAAGATCTGAAAAGGCTCACCGCGGTGCGTAAAGAGCTGGGGGATGATTTTCCGTTGATGGTGGATGCCAATCAACAGTGGGATCGGGCAACCGCCATGCGTATCGGACGTAAAATGGAAGCATTTAACCTGGTGTGGATTGAAGAGCCGTTGGATGCCTACGATGTGGAAGGCCATGCCGCATTAACCACCGCCCTCGATACGCCTATTGCCACCGGGGAAATGCTCACCAGCTTTCGCGAGCACGAACAGCTAATCCTGGGCAATGCCAGTGATGTTGTTCAACCCGATGCCCCACGCGTAGGGGGCATCACGCCGTTCCTGAAAATCATGGACTTGGCCGCCAGGAACGGCCGAAAACTGGCACCGCATTTCGCCATGGAAATTCATCTGCATCTGGCGGCGGCGTATCCCATCGAGCCTTGGTTGGAACATTTCGAATGGCTGAACCCCCTGTTCAATGAGCAGCTTGAATTGCGCGACGGCCGCATGCTGATTTCCGACCGCCACGGTCTCGGATTTACATTAAGCGAACAGGCCCTGGCCTGGACAGTGCAACAGGCCGAGTTCGGCAAACATCCATAACGGCCTGAGCGCGCCGGCTTTACTGACGGCGATAATCACCCGCCCTGCGAGTAAAAATTAAATCTTGATGATGTTTCAGCCAGTTTCTTTGTTATCCGCCATCTGCAGCAGCAGACGCAACAGTACCTGCTGATCCAGGGCGGACAGGCGTTTCAAAAACGCCTGATCCGCATCAAAGGCCAACGGCTGAGAAACATCAAGCATGGCTTGGCCTTCGTCCGTCAGCCAGATAAAACGCCGGCGCTTATCGGCGGCATCGCGAACCCTGCGCAGCAATCCCCGTTTTTCTAAACGCGCCAGCAGCTCCGCCAGCGTCGCTTTGGTGCTGACGGCCGCCGCCATCAGCTGAACCTGCTCGATACCCGGATGCTCGGCAATCGCGCAGAGTACCGCATACTGGGGCTTGGTGAGATCCGGCAACAGCTGTTGCCAATTAGAGGTATGTTGCTGAAAGATTCGGCGCATCAGATGGAAAGCTTGATGTTCAACTTTCATGGTTCTTACTGTCCCACAGGTCATAAAGCATTGTGGCAAAGAATACATTAACTGAATCATTTTTATGAAATTGCTTTACAGGCTCTTGCCCTGGTTTACCCGTTCCCCTTCCAAAGCTGAAAAAATACCCTTGCAGACTGAAATAATTAGCGTTAATTTACATAATGTTCGTACACGAACATTATTCCGAAAAATATAAAAGCACCCTTTCGGCGTGGTCTTAATGCTGTCGCCGGCCCCAGATTTTTACACAGCTATTCATTCCAGGAGAAAATTTATGGTATTCGATGACTTACGAAGTTACCTGCACGGGCTGGAACAGCACGGGCAGTTATTGAAAATCAGCGAGCGCGTTGCCGCTGAGCCGGATCTAGCCGCCGCCGCCAATGCCGCCGGACGGATCGGCGAAGGCGCGCCGGCGCTGTGGTTCGATAACATCGACGGTTTTACCGACGCACGGGTGGTGCTCAACACTCTGGGATCGTGGCAAAACCACGCTATTGCCCTGGGCCTGCCGCCAAATACGCCGGTCAAACAGCAGATTGATGCGTTTATCAGCCGCTGGGAGACCTTCCCGGTCCCGCCTGAACGCCGGGAAAATCCGGCCTGGGCCGAAAATACCGTGGATGGAGAAGATATCAACCTGTTCGATATTTTGCCGTTGTTCCGCCTGAATGATGGAGACGGCGGTTTTTATCTTGATAAAGGCTGCGTGATTTCACGGGACCCGCAGGATCCGAATAGTTTCGGCAAACAGAACGTCGGCATCTATCGCATGGAAGTCAAAGGCAAGCGTAAACTTGGGCTGCAACCGGTTCCCATGCATGACATCGCATTACATCTGCATAAAGCGGAAGAGCGCGGCGAGGACTTGCCCATTGCGATTTCGCTGGGCAATGATCCCATTATCACCTTGATGGGCGCTACACCGCTCAAATACGATCAATCAGAATATGAAATGGCCGGTGCGCTTCGGGGTTTGTCCTATCCGATTTCTACCGCGCCGCTGACCGGTTTTGATGTTCCCTGGGGATCGGAAGTTATCCTGGAGGGCGTCATTGAAGGCCGCAAACGTGAGATTGAAGGGCCGTTCGGGGAATTCACCGGCCATTACTCCGGCGGGCGCAATATGGCGGTGGTGCGTATCGATAAAGTCTCCTATCGCGCCAAACCCATCTTTGAATCGCTTTATCTCGGCATGCCGTGGACAGAAATAGATTATCTTATCGGGCCGGCAACCTGCGTTCCGCTTTATCAGCAGTTAAAAGCCGAATTTCCGGAAGTCCAGGCGGTGAATGCCATGTATACCCACGGCCTGCTCGCCATTATCTCCACCAAAAAACGCTACGGCGGCTTTGCCCGCGCCGTGGGCCTGCGTGCCATGACCACCCCCCATGGCTTGGGTTATGTGAAAATGGTCATCATGGTGGATGAGGACGTTGATCCCTTTAACCTGCCGCAGGTGATGTGGGCGCTCTCGGCAAAGGTGAATCCGGCCGGTGATTTGGTGCAGTTGCCGAATATGTCGGTGCTTGAACTGGATCCGGGCTCGTCCCCGGCGGGGATCACCGATAAATTGATTATCGATGCCACCACGCCGGTGGCCCCCGATACGCGCGGACATTATAGCCAGCCGGTGAAAGACCTGCCGGAAACAAAAGCCTGGGTAGATAAACTGACCCTACTGCTGGCCACCCGCTCATCAATGAATAAGGAATAACCATGATTTGCCCACGTTGTGCCGATGAACATATTGAGTTAATGGCAAAATCGCCGGTTGCCGATGTCTGGACGGTTTATCAGTGCCAGCATTGTTTATATACCTGGCGCTCCACCGAACCCCTGCGCCGAACCCATCGCGATCACTATCCTGTAGCCTTCCGCATGACGCAAAAAGATATCGATGAGGCGCCGGAAGTTCCCACCGTCCCGCCTTTATTGGCAAAAGAGCCTCAATAATAGGGTACCCGCCCGGCAAGACAAGCCTCTCCTGCCGGGTAAAACCTCTCTTACCGCCCCGGCGCCCGCGGGCGACGGTATTTCACCCCCATCAGATACCCTGGCCGCCGGACACTTCAATCCGCTGGGCGTTAACCCAGCGGTTGTCCTCGGACAGCAGGCCGGCGATCATCGGCCCGATATCGTCCGGCACGCCGGCACGTCCGAGGGCGGTAATATCCGCGAAGATTTTGTTTACTTCCGGGTTGTCGCGCACCGCGCCGCCGCCAAAGTCGGTCTCGATGGCACCCGGTGCCACCACGTTCACCCGGGAGTATGGCCGGATGTTCGGCTTATCTCCCGTTCGGCACACGCAAGCGGTGAAGCGCTGGGCGGAAGGCGAATCTGCAGAGAGTAACCGCCAAGATGGGTTTGCGACTTTTGCCGGCTCTACGCCACATGATCCACTGATATCCCCGTTAATCTGACCCGCTCCGGATTTAAAGCGCCCTGGTCAACCATTCCTCGCCGTCGATATGCCTGGGTAGACAATCCTTCTGTTGACAATATAGATGTCAGTGATCATATAATTTAGTTTAGATTACAACTGAAATCTAAAAAGCCTATGTCGCTTATCTGGCTTGAACTGAATCTTTTGCCTATGACAAACCTGGAGCACTTAATGAATATCACATATCCCGCCGACGTTTCTTTAGCCTGAGTTCAGTCGAGCCGACGCATCTTCAGCCAACAAAGGAAAACCCATGGAACTGTTAAAAAATAAAGTGGTATTTGTCACCGGCGGCACCTCGGGTATCGGTCGGGCGAGCGCCATCCTGTTTGCCCGCGAGGGGGCCAAGGTCGCCCTTACCGGCAGGCAGGAGCAGGCCGGACGCGAAGTGGTGGCGGAAATCGAAAACGCCGGCGGCAGCGCGCTGTTTATCCAGGTCGATCTGACCCACATCGACGCCATACCGGCGGTCATCGCCCGGGTGGTGGAAGTCTATGGCAGGCTGGACTGCGCATTCAACAATGCCGGCGTGTCCGGCGGCGGTCCCATTGAGACACTGAATGAAACCGTTTGGGATAATGTGGTGGATACCAATCTCAAGGCCGCCTTTTTCTGCCTGCAGGCGGAAGTGGCGCAGATGAAACGCCAGGGCGACGGCGGCGCCATCGTGTTTAACGGGTCGGTGCTGGCGAAGATAGCCCAGCCGGGCACCTCCATATACAGCGCCAGCAAAGGCGGCATCGTATCGCTGGCACAGGCGGCGGCGGTGGAGTTCGGGCCGGTGGGCATTCGCGTCAATTCCATTAACCCTTCCATCACCCGTACGCCTATGACCCAATCACGGATCAGCACCGATGAACAGGGCCATGAATCTCACCCGTTCGGGGCTGGTATCCCGTTGGGGCGTCTGGCTGAACCGGAAGAGATGGCCGAGGCGGCGCTGTTTCTGCTGTCCGACCGATCCTCTTACGTTACCGGACAGGCACTGGTGGTAGACGGCGGCCAAAGCGCGGTTTAACCGCCTACCGCAGCGGCAAAAACCAACCAAACCTCTGATGGCGCGGCAAATCCGCGTTCACCGAACGTGCAGCTAGGGTGTTTAAGGAAGACCGTGGCAAGGCCGGGTCGCAGCGGCCATGGCCGCCGGGTTATCGGAAATCGGCATAAGGCGTCAGCGGCTGCGGCGGGGAGTCAAGATCCCCCTGCCAGCCTGCCAGGGCATAGCGCAGATAGATAAATCCGTGGCTGGGGGTGTAATCCTTGGCCTGTTGGATATCGATGCCTGCCCCCAACGTCCAGTGTGAATCGAGACGCCGTTCCACCATGGCCAGTAAGGTATATCCGATGCCGGAGCTGGTGCCCCCCTGTTCAATGTCCGCCTTGTCGCTATTATCATCGGGGATCAGTTCCTGCAGCGGATAGCGCAGCCCGTCGCGGGTTTTGGCCTGTGACCAGCCCACCGTCCCGCCAAGCTGCCATGACCAGTTGTCGCTGCGCTGGCGATAATTCACCGGCACCGACAGCGAGACATAGCGCTGGGGGCTGTAATATCCGCCCTGGCCCAGGGCGTAGTCGCTAAGGTCCTTTTGGTAATGCCACCACATGCTGTTAAGCCCCGCCGTCATCCGGCGGTCATCGTCATTGATGAACTTATGGTAATAACCCGCCATCAGCCGCACGCGCTGGTTATCGGCGACATTTTCCCCGGTTAGCCGCTGCAGTCCGGCGTTACCCCACAGGCCGTCGGCTTCCCCCCGGTCATAACTGGCGGACAGGGTTACCCCGGTGGCGCGCACGCCGCCCCAGGTCATGCCGGAGACGGGATCGCGCGCGCCGCCGAACGCCAGCAGGGAAGTGGAAATGGGCCGGCGCGACGCGGTGGCGGTCCAGCCGATATTCCGCCAGTCGTTGCTATAGCTCAAGCCGCCCACCCAATCCACCACGTCGAATCCCAGCGGCGTGGTGCCCAAATCCCCCTGCCAACGGTCATCTTGCCAGCCGGCGGCCAGACTGGTGCCGCTGGCGCTTTGCCCTCTATCGGTATGGCAACCGGTGCTGACTCCGGCGCAGGTGCCGAAGATATTATCGTAGGTCCCTTGACGGGTAGCGAAACTTCCCGCGTTCATCTCAATGGAGTCGGTGCGGAAAAAAGCCCGTCCGTCCCATGACGGCAGATCCACCTGCAGCATAGTGTCATGGGACGTCAAATCGGAAACGCCGCCGGTGCCGCTGGAAGAGGAGTAATCATGGGCAAGGGTGACGTTGACCTCTTGCTGCCGGGCGAGTGTCGCCGCGTCGCTGCGAATTCCCCGTTTGAGCCAGTCATCGTCCCGTTGGTAGCGGGTCAGCCGGGTGTAATCATCATTATCCGTCGGCAACGCGGCGGTTATGCCGCTGTCCGCCATGGCCTGTCGATAGTCCTCCCGCGCGGCCCCGGGCTGGTTAAAGCGCTGTTCCAGCCGCGCGCTGTCGCGAAAGACCAAGGCATCGGCCTGTGAGGGTCCTTGCCGCCGCGCCGCGGGTTTTAGCCGGCTTAACAGCGCCAGGCCTTGACGGGGCTCTCCCACGTCGGTCCAGAGAACGGCGATTCTGCGCTGGGTATTGAAGCTGTCGTTTTGGCCGGCGGCGGGAGACGCCGTGACGGCAACCAGCCGTTGTCTCGCCTGCTCTTTTTGCCCCAGCCCCAGCAATGCCTCGATTTCCCCGAGTTGCGCATCGCGATTGCCGGGTTCGGCGGTGCTGACCTGCCGGTAACCCGCCAGCGCGCCGGCGTAGTCCCGGCGCGCCAAAGCCCAGTCCGCCAGCATCAGCCGGCTGCCGTTGTCAACCGGGGGCGCCGACAGCCAGGCGATGGCCGCCGTTTCATCCCCCTGCGCCCGCAGGCGGGAAGCCCTGTCCTGCCTGGCCTGTAACCGCAACCGCGCCGCCAATTCCCCCATGCCCCGGCTCCATCTTGCCGAGGGCAGCGTATCCAGATGGGCCAGCGCCCGGTCCGGCCTGCCGCTGGAGGAAAGATACAGCGCGTAGGCATAGACCTGTTCCCCATCGTCCGGCCGGCGTGCGGCCAGTGCCGCAAAAACGGCGTCCGCTTCCGCCATCCGTCCGCCGTTCTGCAACGCTTTACCCAGACGGTAGGTCAGCCATACCCGGTCCGGCGCCAGCCGCTGCGCCCGACGGTAGTCATCCGCCGCCTGCGGCCACTGCTGCCGGGCCGCATGTTCATCCCCCCGCGCGCTCCACAGCTCAATCTGTAAATCGATGATATTGTCATGCATGGCGGCACGCTGGGCCGGAGGCAAACCGGTGAGAAAAGCCAGGGCTTTTTGCGGCGACCGGCGCTGATATATACCGTTCAGACCGCGTATCGCGCCGCCGTTGTCCGATTCAATGCGCAACGCCCGCAGAAAATAGCCTTCGGCGGCGGCATCATCGGAACGTGCCGTGGCCACCTGCCCCAATCCCACCCAGGCCTGACTGCGGCCGCTGTCGATTTGCAGGGCCTGACGGTATTGCTGCTGAGCCAGGGGCAGGTTATGGGCTTTCAGCGCGCTGTCGGCCCTGTCCAGCAGCAGCCAGTAGCGGTTGCTGGCGATCAGGCTGCGCCACTTATCGCCGTGGAAACCGTTCTGGTCGTCCTTTTGCGCCTGCTCGAACAGCGCAATGGCCTGCTCCCGCTGCCCGTTGCGGGCATAAGCCAGTCCCAGCGCCCCCAGGACCTCCGCATCGTCCGGGGCCAGCTGAAGGGCCTGTTTCAAGGGAGCTACCGCCCGGGCGCTTGCCCCACCCTCCACCGCCGCCAGGCCTTTGACTCGTGCCTGATAACGGGGATCGGCCGCCAGGCTTTGCTGGCGGGCCAGCTCTTTCTCAGCCTCCCGCACCGGCGGTCCGTCGCCAAAAACCGCTATAAATTGCCGTAGCGCATCAATGCTCGCGTCCCCCACCGGCATGGCCTTGATATTTCGCATCCAGATGTCGGCCGCGTCGCCGCGACCGGCCGGGGAATCAGCCAACTGCCGCAGCAAGGCGTATCCCTCGTCGTCGCGGTGCTGCGCAAACAGCAATTTTGCCAGCAGTATCCGAAGATCCGCATTGCCGGGAAATTCCCCATCCAGTTGCTGCAGCCGGTCAATGGCCAGGGATTGTTGCCCAGGCAGACGGGCCGTCAGCCGCCAGTACTCCACCGCCAGATCCACCGTGGGGGGCCGGCCCTGAAACAGGGCGTCATACAGGGCTTTGGCCTCGGGTAAACGCCCCGCCGTGGCCAATAAGCGGGCCTGCTGCAATTGCTGCTGCACCGTCGGCGTGGTCAGACTGATGTTCAGCCGCGCCTGCCGGGTAATGGCCGAATCCGGCGCCAAACGCTGCAATTTATCCAGCTGCCGGCCGGCCAGGGCCAGGTTGCCCTGGCGCAGAGCCAGACGCAGCCCGGCGGCTATCACGTCGGGATTGTCCGGGTCCATCAGCTCCAGGCGGTAAAGAGACTGCCGCACCAGAAGATCGTCATGGGCGGCTTCCCCGACCCGCACCTGTTTCAGCAGCCATTGCCGGGGCGACACGTCCGCCGAAGCCGGCGGCGGGCAGAGGGGCAGCATCACCGCGGCCAGCATAACGCCGCGGAGGAGGGAAATGTTATGCATACGCCTTAGTCCCGGTCATCGGGGGATAGGCGGCGGCGGGTCAATATCAGCAGTCCGCGCCACAATAACAGTGCCACCAGGACCACCGACAGCATGGCAATAATCGCCATCAGCACCGGATGCGTGGCCAGGGCATTCCAAATCCGCTCCCACCACGGCAGATGCCCGACGTAATAAATGTCCCCGACCCGCAGGCTGTTGACGCCGGAATCGCGGATAATCGCCACCGACCCGAACATGGCCGCGCGTTTGCCGCTGTCCCCCAGCGCCTGGTTGAGCAGTGCAAAGCCCTGCTGGCCATCCGCCAGCAGCGCGACGATACTGCGTTGGGAGTGTGACGGCGACTGTACGCCGATAATGGCGGCCAGGGGTCCCTGGGCGCTGACGGTGGTCTGGCTGTCAGCCGCCGCATCGCTCACCGGCAAGGCCATATCGGGCAGCGGCACCTGGCGGTTAGGTTGCTCAACCCAGCTCTGGGTGGCGTCCACCAGCATGCTCATCTTGCGGTCATCCCGCAGGGATTGGGGAATGGTGCCCACCATGAGGATATCGCTGTCGAGATTTTTCGCCTGCGACCAGTCGTCGCTCAGGCGCAGCCCCAGGGCGGGATAACCGGTCAGCGCGCCGATCCCTCCCAATGCGTTAAGCAGCGTGGTCACCTGCACCGGCTGCGGCTGTTTGTTCACCAGCACCAGGGTTTCGGACAGATCGGCCATCCGGCTGAAGGGGAAACCGGCGCTGGCGAAGGCGCGCAGATCCGGCATCGGCAAAAAGTGGCGATAGCCGGAGAAATCCAGCGTCGAGCTATCGTCGATCACCACATGATTGACGGCGGTGGTATAGGTTTCACAGCGCCCTTCCGCGCCGCTGGCCAGCAGCGTGGTGTAATCAAAGTCAAATTTGAACTGATTGATTTCCCCAAGTTTCAGGGCGGGAATGGTCAGCGCTTTCGCCGAATCGAACAGTCCCCGCAACAGGGGCAGGTGCAATACCGCATTGCCCGGCTGGCCCTCTGGCCCAAGGGTATAGGCCTGCACAAACTGATTATTGAGGCTGATATTCAGCCGCGAATCATTATCCCGCTGCGGCGCGGTGTAGCGGTATTTCAGCCGCATATCGATACCGGAGCTGTGAATAAGAAACAAATCCGGCGGCAAATTGATGGTTAAGGGAATCGGCGACGGCTGGATGCCGCTGGACGACAGCTGTTCCGGGTACTGCTTCAGCTCTCCCAGGGTCATCGGCCGATCGGTACGCACCCAGTTCGGCGCGTCATAAGGCAGCCGGGGCGCCAGCTGGCTGACTTCATTCACCGTCACGCGCGACCCGCGGAACAGGATATTTCCCTGGGTTATCCCCTGCACCGCCGTGATCAGATCGTTGTCATCCCTCCCCATGATAAGCAGCAGCTTCACATAGGGGTCGGTGGGATGGGCAATCATTTCCACCGTCGGACCGTTCACCGCCGGATGGTCGTGGAGAAAATCCGGACGCCGGGCGTTGGTGGCGAAAATAATGCCGTGGCTTTCCGGCACGTGATTAAAAAGCACGGGAAAGGACTGGCCGCGCCACTGCGCGCGACCGCCGAACCATGAGGCCAATATGGCGGCGGCGCGCTGTTGTCCTGCATCCGGCGAGGCGGCAAACATCATAGGCAGCACCAGCGGCCGGTTATCCCGCGCATCAAAAAACGGCTCAGGGAAATGCGACAGCTCGTTTTGCAGCGGCAGCCGCTGATAGCGCAGGTTCAGCGAGCTGAATTTGCCGATATCCAGCCACAGCGTGCTGTTGGCCGGATTTTCACAGATATCCTGGTAGTGGCCGATGAATTCCAGCCGCAGCCGGTTAAAATCGCCGATATACAGCGGATCGATATCTATCAGGACATGATTGGATTTACCCAGTTGATCCTTGGTAATGGCGGTGATGCCCACCAGTTGGTCGTTGAGATAGACCTTGAGATGGGACTCTATGGGGATCAAGGAGGGCGACGGGGTAAATTCCAGGGCAAGCTGAGCCTGGGTGACCACTTCATCGCTGCGCACGCCGAACTCGATTTGCCCTTCGGGGCTGACGCCGCGCAGCACAAAGGTGCCCGGCGGCGGGGCGACATCGGCGAACCGCAGCCGCACGTCGCGCACCGGTGCCTGAGCCGGTGCCGCCGGCTGTGTCGGCGGGGACGCCACCGCCGACGGCGTCTGATACTCCACGCCTTGCGCACCGTATGCGGCGCCCAGGGTGAAAAATAATAGGGTCAAGCAGGTCAGGTTTTTCATCATATTATTATCATCGGCGTCATGACGCCGTCTCGTCGTTAAGATGGGCGGCGGGCGCGGCCGCCACGCCTCGAGGCATCAGGGATATAAACCAGGTAACCACCGCCGTCAGGCCAAAAAACAGCCGGCGGAAAAAGGGCGGAGCATACTCCGCCATCTGTTGATAGCCGCTAAACCCAAGGGCAATCACGTCCCGCAGGCTATGGATGGGCTTGTCTTCGGGAAAACCGTCCTGCCATAACGCCCAGGTATCGGCGCGGGCAAAGGTGCATTGGATAAATTCGACATGCTGGCGGGTGCTCAAGGGACCCAGCTTCATACCGAGCCTGTCGTGGTAGACGCGGGTAATGTCGCAGGGAAAAGTATATTCCTGCTGACCCCGCCGCAAAAAGAGGGTGACGCGATCGCCGACGGCGATGTCTTCCGCATAGCTCAGTTGGACACCGACGCCGGAATCGGAATAATCATGCAGGGTGCAGGTGTAAATATGGCCGTCCCCCACCATCAGCGCCGCCGGCATGTCAATCTCCACCCGGTGGGCCTGGCGCAGCTGCCTGGCCTCAAAAGCGACGGCGATGGCGCCGCCGAGAATCATCATATTGTAAAGCGTCCAGGCCAGACTGATGAAAACCGTCATGATTTCATTGACATCGCCATACCCCAGCCGAAAGAGGCCGGCGATAAAACCGCACAGATTCAGGAACATCAATATCCGGTATGGACGGGTGAGCGCCCAATCGATGTAGGGTTTTTCAATCAGGCCGCCCTTGGCGGTGACATTGAATTTTCCGCTGTGGGGGTTTAGCAGCGCCATGGTGGAGGGCATGGCGATATGCCAGGCCAGCACCGTTTCATAGATTTCGCTCCAGAACGAGTAGCGGTACTTGCCCTGCACCCGGGAGTTGGTCAGGCTGGCATGCACCATATGCGGCAAGACATACAGCAGGATAGCAATGGCCGGCGCGAAGATGATGTAGGCGTGCAGCAATAGAAAAGCCAGCGGCGCGGTAAGAAAGATCAGCCGCGGCACGCCGGATAAAAAATGCAGCATGGCGTTGGCGTAACACAGGCGCTGCGGAAGCTTCAACCCTTTACCCAGCAGCGGATTATCCAGCCGGAATATCTGCACCATGCCTCGCGCCCAGCGGATGCGCTGTCGAATATGTGCCGACAGGCTTTCAGTGGCCAGCCCCGCCGCCTGGGGAATGCGAATATAGGCGGAGGAGTAGCCGTGGCGATGCAGACGCAGCGAGGTATGGGCATCCTCGGTCACGGTTTCCACCGCCAGCCCGCCAATCTCTTCCAGCGCGGAGCGGCGCATGACCGCGCACGAACCGCAGAAGAAGGCGGCATCCCAGAGATCGTTGCCATCCTGTACCAGGCCATAGAACAAAGAGCCTTCATTGGGCGCGCGGCGAAAGCGGCCCAGGTTGCGCTCAAAGGGGTCGGGGGAGAAAAAGTGATGGGGAGTTTGCAACATGCCCAACTGACGGTCTTTGAAAAACCAGCCGAGACTTACTTGCAAAAACGAGCGGGTGGGAACATGGTCGCAGTCGAAAATCGCCACGAATTCCCCCCGGGATCGCGCCAGGGCGTAATTAACATTGCCCGCCTTGGCATATTTATGGGGCGGCGGGGCGATGTAATGAATGCCTATTTCGGCGGCGAACGCTTTGAATTCCGGCCGGTTGCCGTCGTCCAGCAGGTAAATGGCCAGCTTTTTATGCGGCCAGTCGATGCCCAGGGCGGCGTAGAGCGTCGGTTTGACCACCGCCAGATCTTCATTGAAGGTGGGGATAAGGATATCCACCGTCGGCCAGGACGCCACATCCGGCGGCATCGCCACCGGCTTGCGGTGCAGGGGCCAGATGGTCTGGAAATAGCCCAGCACCAGCACCAGACAGGAATAGGTTTCCGCCATCAGCAGCAGCAGGCCGCAGGCCAGGCTCACCGGATCGTCCCAGTTCAGGGTCGAGGTATAGCGCCACCACATATAGCGGCAAGAAATGGTCAGGGACAAAATGATAAGCATCAGCGCCGGCAGCCGGCCGGGAATCCGTCTGACCACCATGGCGATACACCACAGCAACAAGACGAAGACAAACTGGGCCCAAAGGCTGAAGGGCTGCGAGATGCAAAACAGCGTGGTCACCGCCGCCACCAGACTGAGGGAGTAAAGCATCACCCGGCGCAGACCGCGATTCAGATGGCCCAGCCGTTGCACGGTCTCCTGCCCCAACCCCGCGTTGCTAAGACGCCGGGGCAGCATGTGCAGCCACTGATAATAATATCGCCGCCCCCGGATAATGAACGCAGGCGGCGTCAGCCACTTTTCCCGCCGCCGGCCGGACATAACCACCATCAGCCAGATCCCTTGCAGCAGATAGCGCAAGCCGTCCATCAGACGGGGGCGCTCCGGGGAAATATGCGGAAACCATAACCGGCGGCGATAGCGCACCCGCCGCCAGGAGGCCGACTCAAGGCGCAGGAACATCCAGCACAGGATCACCATGGCGCTCATCAGCCAGGATGCCGACCGCGATGCGCCCTGCCCGCGATACCCCAGGTAGCGCCGCCGCAGGCGCCATGAAACCGGCGGCATCAGGAAGAACCGCAACAGCATGCTCATGGGGCGGATTCTGAACAATGGATCAGGCACCAATTGGCCAGCGTCACGATCTCTTCGGCCGCGTTGCTGTCCGGCCGATATTCCCCCAAGGGCTGTTTCGCCGCCAGGGCTTCGGCCATCGACTCATCGCGATGAATGATCACCGGCAATACGCCTTCCAGAGTCTGCTGCCAAAGCTGATTGATATCGTGCTGAAGCCCGCTGGCGGGCATATATTGATTAATAAGCAGCCGGCAGCCGGCGGGTAGCGCCTGCTGGTGCAAACGGGCATGGCAATTGCCGTCCGGGTTAATGACCATTAGGATATGGTCCGCGGCAGACAGGCATTGTTGCGTGGCGGGGCTATCGCCGCCAGGTATATCCAGCAGGATCCAGCGGTAACCTTTGGCGGCGCGCAGCCGCGCGAGGTCGTGCCCCCAGCCCTCCCGCCCGGACAGCGGGTGCTCAAGCCGCAGCCGCTCCTCCGCCGTGGTGCGCCCGAACGGCAGAAACGCCAGCCCTTCCAGGTATTCCATCGCACCTTCGTGCCAGCCTTGGCCGTCAAATTCCGCCCGCGCCCATCCACGGGGGTGATCAAAAGGCATATTAAAATGCAGCCTCAGCAAATTATCCGGCGACAGATCCACCGCCAGCACGGATTCACCGGCCTGGTATAATGCCCAGGCCAGGGCCGCCGTTATTGAGGTTGTCCCGGCGCCGCCGCGAATACCCGACAAGGCGATAATCGGCATGCTTTACTCTTGCCGCTGTGAGCCGTCGGTTGCCGGGGACAAGGCATCCAGGCCGTCGGAATAAACAAACTCGGCCAACAGGGGCCAGCACGACAAAATATGTGGAAATTGCTCTTGCAAATTGATATCGACGTAATGAAATTTCGGTAGGGCGAAAATATGACTCAGCACACGGACATCGTCTTGTTTTTCTGCAACCGAAGTTACACCAGGAGTAAATAAATTATTTTCCATGTCGCGCCTTAAAATATTCCAATAACTTTCTACATTGATTTAATAATTTCGGGATTCGCCCTGCGCTTTTGTTTGAACTATAGTTGATTTAGTTATTGCTAATAGCGAGATGACAATTTAGCATACTCTCAAAAGCGTTATTACCTCAACAGACTTTTAACTAAAAGCAAAAGAACACATGGCGCTCTCCTTTTCATTTGGTATCTACCACAGCTTTGAAGAATTATCGGTAATGCAGTCTCACGGCTGCTACTGGGTCAATATAGAACGTCAAGGGGATGCCCGCCAGTTATGCCGGCAAATCATTAACGCACAGGGGGCGGCAACCCGCGCGGCCCTGATATGCTGCGGCGATAGCCCCGAGCAACTGCTGGAGGGCCTGCCGCCCCCCGACACGGAGAACGCCGGACCGCCGGCTTCGCTGCCGCTGTTCCGGCTGCCGGAAAAAAAATCGGCCCTTCGTCGGCTGACGTCTGATTTATTGCGGGCGTGTAATGTCAAAGACCGCCTTTTTATCCTTCTTTTCACCGCTAGCGCATGGCAAGACTTTTCGCAAACGGAAATTGACGACTGGCTGGGAAATACCCGACGGTGGTTAATAAAGCACGGCGCCACTTTTTTAATTCTTAGTTACGGCAGCGGCGTATCGCAATTAAAAAATCAACTTATTTCCCAATTCCCCTCCCTTTCCGGTTTATCGAGCGTGCAATCACTGCAAGATTGCGTGCGATATCAGGTTTCCTGGTGGTTCAGCGGTAAAGGTTTAATTGCCAATCAGGCAATGACCTGGGAAATGGATGACCGGCAACGGTTTGTGCAGAGTATCCTATTGCCGTCTTATTCTCCTTCGGTCAATGATGAACAGCTGTGCCTGGCGGAAAAAAGCGTACTGGAAGGCGCGCCGCCCCTGTCGGTAAACTGGCGGCTGCTGGAAGACAACGCCCTGCTGATGCAGCAAGGCATGCTGAGACACTCCGCCACGCTGATTTTCGCCCTGACCGAAAGTGAACAGGTTGCCGAACTGGCGCAGCAGATCCATACCCTGCGCCGTCAGCGCGGCGTCGCCTTAAAAATCGTGGTCCGGGAAATGAAGGCCAGCCTGCGTTATACCGATGAAAGGCTGTTGCAGGCCTGCGGCGCCAATCTGGTGGTACCCTACATCGCCCCGTTGTCGAGCTTTCTGACCCTGCTGGAAAGCATACAGGGACAGCGCTTTACCCGTCATGTACCGGCCACCGTCGACCCGTTGCTGGCCGCCGTCAACCCTTCGCGGTTAAAGGGCGCGGTAAGCAATGATACGTTTCGCCAGGTAGTGCCTAACCTGATTGAGAATCCCTTGATGCCGGAAGACGACAAGGGAATTCTCATCGCGCTCAGACCGGTGCCGGGCCTGCCGCCCCGGCAGGCGTTATCCCTGTGCCGCCTGCGGCGCGGGGGCGATCTGGTGACCGCAACGCCGCGCCGGATATACTTGTTTCTGTCCAATTGCCGCATTAACGATCTTGATACCGTGCTGGGCTATATCTTTCGTCTGCCCATTGCCGAGGCGTTCAGCAATCGCCAGGTCTGGACCCATGACGTGCAAATCATCAGTGAAGTCAGGCAGATTGGCAAAGCCGGTTCGCCGCAGGCCGACGATACCCCGATCACGGCGGCCGTGGCCTACACGCGCCCCGCCTCGGTGCGGCATAATCCCCGGCCCCTGACGCTGTCCTTTGTTGCGCCACAGGACGTACGGCCATGAATATTGACGATATCCTGCAGCTGATTGTATTTTGCGCCATCATTTTTTTCCCTCTGGGCTACCTTTTTCACCGCCGGTTTCCTTTTTGGTTGTCCACTTTGCAATCCCATATTCTCTCTCCGCGTTATTTGAAATCGGCAGGCATCTGGACGCGCAAAGATCTTCCGTCAGGTAAAAATAGAAAATCATGAATCTGAATAACACGTCGGGTTTGAGGCATCATTGGCGCGGTCTTGGCGCGTGGAATTATTATTTCCTGATTAAATTTACGCTGTTGTGGCTGGGCTATCTTAATTTTCATGCGCTGGATAATCTGGTCTTTGCCGCCTATTTGCTGTTTCCCTTGTCATCAGCGCGCCTGCATCGTTGGCGAAACATTATCGGCATACCCATCGGCTTCGCGGTGTTTTACAGCGATACCTGGTTGCCGGGCATTCACTCTATTCTCTCGGCGGGATCGCAGGTAGCCGGCTTTAGCGCCATGTACTTGCTGGAGCTGATTAACCGCTTTATCGACTGGCAATGGGTAGGGGCGGCTTTTGCCCTGCTGGTGGCTTATTTGTTTATCTCGCAGTGGCTGCGGATCACGGTATTTACCATGGCGGTGTTGATAGGCCTCAATGTGATGCACATTACCGGGCCGCTCTTCCAGCTGGGCCCGATTACGTCGGTTGCCGCCGGGCCAGCCGATGCGCCGGCCGCCGCCGGCAGCGTTCCGGCGGCAATGATCGCCCCCCCCACCACTGGGAATCTCACCGCTTACCTCAATGGGTTTTACCAGCGGGAAAGCCAGCGCGCCACCCAATTTCCCCAAGCCTTGCCCGCCGACGCGGCGCCTTTTTCCCTGTTGATCATCCAGATCTGCTCACTGTCCTGGTCCGATCTTGAAGCGATCCAGATGAAGACGTCACCGTTCTGGGGCAAATTTGATCTGATGTTCGATAATTTTAACTCAGGCACCGCCTATAGCGGCCCGGCGGCCATACGTCTGCTGCGCGCCAGTTGCGGTCAGGAAAAACACAAGGATCTCTATTCCCCCGCCAACCAGCAGTGTTATCTGTTCGATAATCTGGCGAAGCTGGGTTTCAAGACCGAGCTCATGCTCGATCACAGCGGCCAGTTCGGTAATTTTTTGCAAAACATCCGCGATGATGGAAATATGCAGGAGCCGCTGATGTCTCAGGCGGGGATAGGGCATTCGTTAAATTCATTTGACGGCGAACCCATCTATGATGACTTGCAATTGCTCGATCGCTGGCTGACGCAGCAAACCCATTACGGCGATCTGCGCACGGCCACCTTTTTTAATCTTATCACCCTGCATGACGGCAACCGCTATGTGGGCGCCCACAGCGCCGCCGATTATGCCTCCAGGGCCACCACATTGTTTAATCAGCTGGACAGCTTCTTTGACCAGTTGGAGAAATCAGGCCGCCGGGTCGTGGTGGTGGTGGTGCCCGAACATGGCGCCGCCCTGGTGGGAGATAAGATGCAGATGCCCGGTTTGCGGGATATTCCCAGCCCGTCCATTACCCATGTGCCGATGGGCATCAAATTTATCGGCATCAAGGCGCCCCACCAGCAGCCGTCGCTGCGTATAACCGCCCCCAGCAGCTATCTGGCGCTGTCGGAGCTGGTCTCCCGCCTGGTGGACGGCAAGGTGTTTCAGGCGCAGCAAATCGACTGGACCGCCCTGACCAAGGATTTGCCCCAGACCGCCGCCGTGTCGGAAAACGATGCCAGCACGGTGATCAATTATCAGGGCAAGACCTTTATCCGCCTTGACGGCGGCGACTGGGTGCCGTACCCGCAATAACCGGGGCGCCACATGGCACGGTAGGCCCGCGATCACTGATTGTGCAACAAACGTGTTAAAGGGAGACCGCACCAATGTGGTCGAATCGGGCGTGGTTTTTACGCCCGACCGAGCGCCACATGGCACGGTAGGCCCGCGATCGCCAGAGCTGACAATCTGCCGGGCGTAAGCAGTCTGTCATTTACTTGCAGTACTCGTTTACATACTCTGGAATACTAAGCTCATCGCGGGAAGAGACATGTTTTTTAAAAACAACGGCTGGCAGCGGCAGGGTAAAGATCCGGATTACCGTTTTTCGCTAGCCAATGAGCGCACCTATCTGGCGTGGATACGCACCGCCCTCGCCTTTCTGGCGGGTTCCATAGCCTTGGATCAGCTGGCGTCGGGGTTTGCCTCGCCGTTAATCCGCAGCCTGCTGGCGATATTCCTGTCCCTGGGGGGAGCGGTGCTGGCCCTGGTTGCCCTGCGGCGCTGGCAAGAAAATGAACAGGCGATGCGCAACGATCGGCCGCTGCCTTATACCCGCTTGTTACCCACTATTACCATCCTGGTGGTATTGACGGCGGTTTGTTTTATCGCGTTTATCATTATCGGCGGTTGGGGATAAATGGCGCGGGGCACAGCCGGTGGCCCGGAAGACCAGAACATCCCCGGGCAAAACAACGACCCCGGCCTGCAGCCGGAACGCACCCGGCAGGCATGGGACCGCACCCTGTTAGTCATTATGCTCGACGCTGTATTTTTCCTGCGCATCGGGCTGATAAACAGCAATATTTTTACCTGCCTGGCGGGGGGGCTGTTATTGCTGCTCACCCTGGGCATCGTGCTTACCCGCCATTTTTCCCCCGCCTATGGAAAAAACGGCTTGAAAATTATTTCACCCCACATCCTCAGTGCGGTGTCGCTGACGGTGATTATCGCCTGCGCCTTAACCTGTATCAGCATTGTCGTGGCGGATATAAGGGTATTCGCCCGGTAACGATGTGCCGCGGTTTTTGACGGCGAAAAGCTGCATGTCCATTGCAAAACACCGATCTTTATAAAAAAATTTCTCCAGGGGGTCAATGACAAAGCCCTGATTGCTTTCAACCAGAAAACGCCGCTGGCGATGCTGAGCATCAAAGCCAAACATCCGCTAAACACACCCGCCGACCTGAAAGGCCTGAATATCGGCGTACATCCGTCCGGCTCGACCTTTGTGTTCCTTAAGGCGTTTTTATCCTCCAATGGCATGGCCCTGGGGGATATCAAGCAAAGCACCGTTTCGCCGCCCTATGAGAGCTTCCTGCTGCTGGGCCGGGTGGACAGCGTGCCGGGGTACGTCGACGCGGAGGTGCCTGAGCTGGAAGCCAAAGCGGGGGGCGCCGGATCCCTGTCGATTTTGTACGGCGGGGATTTTGGTTACGACGCCTACGGCTCCGGCGTATTTACCTCCGACAAAATGATCGCCGCCAGGCCCGAGGTGGTTAAGCGTTTTGTCAAAGCCTACCTGCAAGGCTTCGCCTATAGCCTGGATCATCCCCAAGAAGCGGTGGCCATCCTGGTGAAAGACAACCCGGAATACCAGGGCAAGGAAAAAGTCCTGGCCGAGGAGCTTGATCAGGACATTAAACATACCGCCATGAGCGAATTCACCAAAAGCCGGGGGCTGGGGATCATCACCGCCGAACAGTGGAAAAAAACCGCCGATATCCTGATATCCCAACAGGTGCTTGCTAAAGACGCCGATTATAACGCCGCCTTCGACGCCTCTTTCCTGCTGGCGGCCAATCCGGTCAAGCGCTGACCCACAGGGTGAGCCGGCGATGAATTCACCCCTCTTGCATTGAGGTATAAAATGAGCTTAAGTCTAGCTAAACACCCGATATTGCTGTGCGCGCCGCTGGCCGCCGCCGCCGTTGAACGTCTGGGACACTTCTTCGATGTCCGGCAAACCGCCCCGCACCAGGCGTGCGGCGAGGATCTTTATTCAGCCTTGGCCGGCAACGCGGCGGTACTGATCACCGGGCGACATTGTCTGGATGCCGGCCTGTTGGCTCGCCTGCCGTTATTAAAGGCGGTATGCGTGCTGGGCGCCTTACACGCGGCCATGGACCTGCCGGCCCTGACGCACAGGGGGATCCGGGTGACACGGGTAGAGATAGGGGAGGCGTGTTCGGGGCTGGACCTTATCACCGCCATGGAGGCGGCCGAGCAGCTTATCGCCGCCCTGGGGTTCGGTCGCGACGGATGGCATCCCGGCGGCCTGATAAATCCAGAGGTCGCCTGCGGCTCATGCTGTTAGCCGGCGGATATTTTTCCACTTTTACGGTAACCCGATAGCGATATGCAATCAAACATGCCATTACATCACCATGACAGTAAAAAAGACCTGGTTGAACACATTGTTGAGATCCTGACCCCGCGTCTGGCCGCGGGGGAAATTCTGCCCTCGGAGCGGACGCTGGTGGATGAATTGGGGGTGAAACGCTATGCCCTGCGCAAGGCCCTGGAGCAGCTGAGGCAATCGGGCCTGATGCCGGCGGCCTCCGCCGGGCGCGCCAAAACCTCCTTCGAGGCCAGTAAAAAAAGCCTGACGCAAATCACCAATCCCCTGGAGGTCATCGAACTGCGCCTGCTGCTTGAACCGATGCTGGTGCGGTTGACCGCCATTCGCGCCTCGCAGCAGGACATCGATCGTATTCTGCGCACCGCGGCCATGGAGGGCGGTCATGATAACGGCAAGGTGGATCTGGCCTTTCACAAACAGGTGGCCGCCGCCTCCAATAACCGTTTGGCGGCGGAGCTCTACGGTCTGCTGCGGCAGATCGGCTCCGATGTGCGTTTGCATATCCAGAAAAACGACCTGCCGCTGTCAAAAGACCGCCTGACGGTGCGCAACCATGAACACGGCGAAATCGCCCGGGCCATCGCCGCGCGAAACCCGGATGCGGCGGAAAAGGCTATGCGCAATCATCTCTATCGGGTGCAAAGGCAAATACTGGATCATCTGGTGCCGCAGCCGCCGGAACCGCTGGTGGAAGAACTGCACGATGCCGGCATCAAATAGCCGTCCGTACCGGTTTTACCGGCATCAAAGAGAATGAACGGCCAACGCGCTGTTTTTCATCTGGCTCTCTTCGTCAAGCTGCACGGCGATATACAGGGCCAGCCGGTCGTCAAAATCCGACAGATTGAGGCCGGTGATATCGGCGATCCGATTGAGGCGATATTCAAGGGTATGGCGATGAATAAATAGCCCGCCGGCGGCGGCGCTGGTCTGATTATTATGCTTAAACCAGATCTTCAGCGAGTGCAGCAACTGGCCGTTCTTGTCCATCATTTTCAGTTTGGTCATGGGCAGCAGCAGTTCCGTTTCCTGCCAGCCCCCCTGTAGTCGCTGCAGTAATACCGGCAATTTTAAATCACGGTAATTGTAACAACGCTCATCCGGCATACGCCGTTTACCGATAGTCATGGTGGAGTGCGCCGTTTGCCAGGATCGGGCAATGCTGTTGGCGCCGGAAAAATAATTGCCCAAAGCAAAACGTATCCGCAAATGGCCCTTGGTTTTCAGCAGCGACAGCATGTCCTTAAACTGCCGCAGGTGTTCATTTTCATCCCAGCGGCCGTATTTATTCAGCGCCGGCCTCAGCACCGCCAGTTCGGTGAGGGAAATAATGGCGATGAGATTTTTCTCCCCCGGCTGGGTTAATAGTGCCTGTAATTGCTGGAGTTCCTCGATGGGATTCTCCACGTCGAGCTGGCCGCTGTCGATTTCAACCGCGGCGGCGACCCGGGGTTGGTGCAGGTCGATACCCAGACGCTCGGCCCATTCCGCCAGCATGGGAGAGATTTCATCGGAGCGGATAAGGTTATGCACCAGCTCTTCCCTCAGCCGGCTGTCCTGCGCCAGGAAAGAGAGTAATTTCGCCTGCTCCACCATCATCTCCGCCGCCATGCAAACCAGCTCGCCGTATTGCCTTAATTGAGAGGGATTACCGGTCAGACCGATAACCCCGGCAATTCTGCCGTCGATTTTCAGCGGCAAATTGATTCCGGGACGGACGCCAAACAGATGTTTAGCCATGCCGTCATCCACTTCCACGATGCGCGCCTGGGACAGCACCAATAACGCGCCCTCATGTAATTCTCCAATGCGATCCTGATCGCCGCTGGCAATTATTTTCCCCTGGCCGTCCATAACATTAACATTGCAATGAATAATTTGCATAGTCTTTGCAACAATTTGCCGGGCAAGTTTAGGTTCCAGATAATCATTCATTGTAATTATTTCCAAAAAAAACATTAACCCTTTAAGCAGAAAAAATTCCACATTAAGGGAAAATATATTTCAGGATATTTTCCTCCGGTATTATGGTGAAATGATGATTTAGAAACAGATGTTCTTTAATTAACATCACATATATTTCAAATTATTTCAATCAATCATTCCCTGGAGTTTTGTTAGCGAAATTTTCATTTTCAGTAAAAGCAGCGCGGAAAATTCCAGCGCCGCTTTAAATAATGCAACATGATATTTTACATGTCTTGCGTTTCGGCTACTAATTAATAACAAACATTGCCACGGCAAATACCATCAATAAAAAAAATGGATATTTTACCGCATCACTTTTGGCTTATGCGTGGCTATTTTCAACAATCTGCCAATATTTTCACTGGCTCTGGTTATATTGATTTGCCCGGCGGACAATAACGATTCCAATTCGCCGATATCCGGAATGATGCCGAATATCGCATCGATTCCCTCCTGGTATAACTCATCGGTACCTTTGCCAATGCGTCCCGCCAGCGCAATTACCGGCACGTTGCGGACTTTGGCCGCTTTTGCCACGCCATAGGGCGTCTTGCCGAATTTGGTTTGAAAATCGATACCCCCTTCCCCGGTAATGCAATAATCGGCGCCGGCCAGCTTTTCATTCAGTTTGCTGAAGTCGATAATAATATCGATGCCTTTTTTCAATTCGCATTGGGTAAACGCCAGCAGACCGGCGCCTAATCCTCCCGCCGCCCCGGCACCGGCAATGGTGCCCACCTCGCGCCGCAGCTGCTGCCGGATAATCATCGCGTAATGCGCAAGATTGCCGTCCAGGGTTTGGATCATCTCCGCCGTTGCGCCTTTTTGCGGACCGAACACCGCGGATGCGCCGTGCTCGCCGCACAGGGGATTGGTGACATCGCAGGCGACGATAATCTCCGTCTCGCCGATGGCCGGATCCAGTCCCGACAGATCGATGTCATGCAGCCGTCCCAGGGCGCCGCCGCCATAAGGCAGCTCGCCGCCGTCCCCGTCGAGTAATTTCACTCCCAGCGCCTGGGCCATGCCGGCGCCGCCGTCGTTGGTGGCACTGCCGCCGATGCCGATGATGATGCGACGGATCCCCCGGTGCAGACAGGCTTTTATCAGTTCCCCGGTACCATAGGAGGTGGCGATAAGGGGATTGCGGTTTTCGGCATTGATATACTGAATCCCGCTGGCGGAAGCCATTTCAATCACCGCGGTTTTACCATCCCCCAGCACGCCGTAGCCGGCCTTGACCCGGCTTCCCAGCGGGCCGGTGACCTCCTGTTGGAAGAGCTTCCCGCCGGTGGCGTCCACCAGCGACTGCACCGTACCTTCGCCGCCATCGGCCATCGGCACATGGACAAATTCGGCGTCGGGGAAAACGGTTTTAAACCCCTGCTCCATCGCCACGCAGACCTGTTTGGCGGTCATGCTCTCCTTGAAGGAATCCGGCGCCAGGACGAATTTCATGTGAGTCATTTTACTTACCTTATTACAATTACAGAATAAAACCATAAAGCAGCGTGGCGATAATGGTCATGGTGCCGCCCACCAGCGCCTCGTAAGGAATCAGGCACATACGCTGCCTGATGGACATAAACATGCTGTTGGCGGTGACATGGAAATAATTACCCTGCGGCAGGGAATCAATGACCGTGGCGCCGGTATGCACCATGACCGCCGATGCCAGAGCGGGAATCCCCATATGGGTAATGGTGGCGCCGAACGTGCCGGTGGCGAGAATCACACCGGTGGACGTTGACGCGGTGGCGGCGGCCATCAGGATGCCCGAAATCGGGGCGAGAAAGGTTCCCGAAATGCCCGCTACATTAATCAAGGCAATCACCTGCTGGGAAAGATTGGACGCGCCGATTAACCCGGCAATGGCGCCGGCGCCAATCAGGATCAGCACGGTGGCGGTCATTTTTTCAATGCCGGAGGCGGTGTACCGGACTATTTTCCCGCTTTGCCCCATGGCCACCATGCCGATAATGCCGGCAATAGGCAGCACATACATCGCATCCAGTTTAAATGCGCTCAGGGCGGTGATATGTAAAATGGAGCCCAGGGGATTTATCATCAGCAATATCACCGCCACGGCGGGTGCAACGACGGCTTTTCCCAGCGAAGGGCCGGCGGCCTGGGCGGAATTATCGGTGTCGGCCTCCACGTCCGTGACCATTTGACCCTTATGCTTGATTAACGAAGCCAGTAATACGGTAATAATCAGTCCGCCGACGGCGGGAATAAAACCGGCAATCATGACATCGCTCAAACCAAGGTGAAAACCATTGGCGGCGGCGATGGTATTTGGGTTGGGGGAAATAATATTACCCGCTTTCCCTCCGCCGGATAACGCCAATAATAAAGCGGTTTTGGATAAACCCATGCGGTTGCCCACCGAGAGAGCAATCGGCGCCACAATCAGCACCGCCACGGGAATAAATACGCCGACAGCGGTTATCACCATGGTAGCCAGCGCCAGGGCAAAAATGGCTTTTCCTTCGCCCATCCTGCGTACTATTTCCCGGGCAATGGTATTGGCGGCGCCGGACTCCATCATAACACCCGCCAGGATCCCCGCCGCCAATACTCGAATTACCGTGCCCATAATACTTTGGGTACCCGAAATCAGCACGGTGATGGTTTGTTGTAAATTAGCGCCGCCGATAATGGCGCCGGTTATGGCGCCAAAAAACAGAGCATAGACAGGATTGATTTTTCTTAAAATTAAAAATATGGCTATAAAAAGGCCCAATATGGCGCCATACCAAGCCAATGGCAAATCTTGCATGATAAATAAACTCCCGTTTTAGATGTAAGGTTCATTATCTATGTAATGTATAGATCATCATTTTATTCGATTTAATTTTTTAATATTTCATTCATTATTATTTCCTGCGTTAGTTTAATGCCTGGCAGTATTATCCGGTGGCCGCCGGATATTTAATATGTCCGGATGGATAAAAAACAGCCTGAGAAGGCATATTTATTGCGCCGTCTGTCCAGCAAAAGGTGATGCTTATCACAGTGGAAGCCGGTGGGGAAAACCAACGGAAATAAATTATGACGTTTTTTTGCCTGAAAAATAATGTCATTGCATTTACACTTCATTTAACCCCAGTATTGTTTCGCTACAAAATATTGTGAGAAAATTGGCGATCTACCTTCTATAGCTATAGAAAACGTCTAGCAAAGATATGGCAAGGATATGATATGTCTAATAATAAAATTGTCTTTGAGCAAGCCGTAACCACTTTGGATCATGAACGCTGGGACACCGACGGGCAAGACGCGCCTCTGGCTTTGGAAGCGCTGGAAGAGGGCAAGATACTTTTTTTCCCCCACCTCTCTTTTACCCTGACCGCGGATGAACTCACCCTGCTGGATCCGAAGCTGGTTGACCCTAAACGTAAAAATATCAGCTTCCAGCCGTTGAAAAACCGGCTCACCGGGGTGGCGTTGACGGAAAGGCTCCCCGCGATCCGGCAACTGCTCGAACGCTACTACCAGGACAGCTGTCGCTTGATAGAGGCGATACTGCCCTTCTACCGGCAGACCCTGCACAGCCCCACCGATACCTTGCGGCTGCACCCGATTACCGCCTGGAAAAACACCACCTCATGGCGCAAAGACGACAGTCGCCTGCATGTGGATGCCTTTCCTTCCCGCCCTACCCGCGGCCAGCGCATACTGCGCATCTTCACCAATATCAATCCCAACGGGGAAAACCGCTCCTGGCGGGTAGGCGAACCCTTTCCGCAGTTGGCGCAGCGCTTCTTGCCGAATCTCGGTGGCTATTCACCGCTGAAAAGCTGGCTATTGGACAAGATTGGCATCACCAAAACCCGCCGCAGCCCCTATGATCAACTGATGCTACAGCTGCACGATGCCATGAAAGCGGATCGGGATTACCAACAGTATGGGCCTCAGCTGGCGGTGGAATTTCCCCCCGGCAGCAGCTGGATCTGTTTTTCCGATCAGACCCCCCACGCGGCAATGAACGGACAATTTATGCTGGAGCAAACCTTTTTATTACCGCCGGATGCCATGAAAAATCCCCGCCATGCGCCGGTAAAGGTACTGGAGTCCCTGCTGCATAAACCGCTGATCTAGTTCGCCGGCGGTTGCCGCTGCCGGGCGACGACACAATGCCGCGTCAACCGCAGCCGGTACGCGGCGCTACCGTGCCGGAATCTGCCGGGCATCGCACATTCGCCTCCCCCGGTCCCGATTCGTGGCATTTCCTTTAGGTTTTCAGTTCAGCTCCCCGACTGCATTCCCGTTCATATTCCCATTCATATTCCCATTCATATAGCCCAGAACAGTCCCTATTTCCCACCAATATCCCCAGGCATCTTCATCACCCTCCGCCATTTTTTGCCCGGTCAAAACTCGGCAAACGGCATACTCGCCCCGCATCAACGCGTCGATAAATGCCGCCGGCAAAACCAGTTCTCTGGAGGCGTGCAGCCAGGCCCTTGATCGTATCCGGCTGATGGCGAGGGTCAAACAACACAACCGGATAAAGCGCTGTTTTTCCCAGGAGCGCGGCATAACGCGGGTGACAAAAAGCGCGCTGTATACGTAGTCTTCAAAAGCGGCGTGCCGTGGTTCCCGTGCCATATCGCGGGAGAAACGCCCGGCGATGGCGCGAGACATCCTCGCCAGTTTGACCCGGTCGGGGCTTTGGGGAATGAAATAAAATACCAGGACGACGATCAATACGCTGAAGACCGCCGCCAATGCCATATTGGCAAAGCGCGAAAAGTCATAGCCCATGGGGTTGGCAAAATTGATCAGGAAAATCACCCCCAGGATAAACACATGAAAAAAGATAAAGGCAATGGGAGAAAGCGTCTTCCCCACGCCGGCGAATAACAGCACCGGCGTCATGGCGAGCATGGCGGGCAGCAGTTCGGTGGTGGAAATGAACGCATAAAACAACAGAGTGTATGCCACCGGCACCGCCAGCGCGACGGCGGCCAATACCACCAGCACCAGTTTGTTCACCATGGGATAATGGGCGCCCAGAGCACATGAGATACCGATGAGCACGGTAAGGATATAGCCCATATCCCAATCGGTCCCCAGCCAGAAGAACACCCCGATCAGGACGCTGCAAAAGGTCCGGGCGGCATTAAGCAGCAATTCGTGACGATCGCGGAACACACGGGACCCGGCAAATACCGGTCCGGTTCTTTTTTCTCCGGCTGCGGCGGCCTGGGGGCGCTCCTCTTCAAGGCAGGAAAGCAGGGTTGTACAGAAGTGTTTGCCTGCGCGGCGGGCCGTTAAGCCGGTAGGCGGCGACGGCGGGGCCGTGTCGGGTGGAAATGGGCCCTCGTTCAGCCATATCTCCAACTCATTGAGATAGGACACCGCATCCCCGCCGCCGTCCCGCATAAGATGCCAGGACTGGGTTTTCAGAGACAAAAGACCGCTCGCCAGTCCCAGTTGCCGGCGGGTAAGGCCGGACTGCCGCCGGTTCAGGGTTTTATCGGTCAACAGGGACCAGGAGTCGTTCACCTCCAGCAGTTTTGCATTCATCAAACCGGTAACGAGTTCATACCAGCGCAGGAACAGCGCCCGCTCGGGCACATACTCTTGTAAACAGGCACTGATCAGGCCCCGCATCCTTTGGCGATTACCCTGCGCCGCCTGCAAAAACAATCGATTATCCAGCCGCGACGGCAGCAGGAAGGTCACCAGCAGCGCGGCCGTCAGGCCCAGCGCGATTTCCGACAGCCTGGCCTGGCTGATAAAAAACAGCGCATAGGTCGTCGGTGAAACCGAGATGCCGAATCCCACAATGGCCGACGTATAGCCGCACAGGGCGCAGGCATAGGTGACCATGCCGCTATAACAGCCGGCAACATAGGTACAAAGGGAGAGCCATAACGCCAGATAGAGCGACATCAGCCAGGGCGCGTCCAGGCTGATGCCGGCAATCCAGGTCACCATCAGGATGCCTATCACGGTGCCCGACAGCCGGGCGATAAACTTGGCGATGAGCATCCCCTGGCTTGGATAACTGACCACCGCCACCGTCATGATGGCCCAATAAGGCTTATCAAGCTGCAGGGAAAAGGCGGCCCACCAGGCAAGCAGCGCCGCCAGCCAAAAACGCAGGGCAAAAAGGTAATCCGGTCGTTGGAAAAACCGGGCGATCTTCGCCATCGGCACGGTTTTGCCGCCGGCCGCTACGCCCATTAGCGGTCCCTTATTTTTACGGTGCAGGTACTGCCGGCGATAAGGGGCGGAGTAGCCGCCCCGTCATCCCGCCGATCAATGGCAATTCGCACCGGGATCCGCTGGGCCAGCCGGACCCAGGGATAATCGGGTTCGACGTTTTGCAACAGCTGTTCTCCCGTCGACGCGCTTTGATCGACGATGGCCCGCCCGATACCGATAATATGTCCGTACATAGGCTGCCCGCCGTTATAAGGTATGATTTCCACCGGTTTGCCGGCGACGATAAACCGCATTTTCGTTTCTTCAAAATAGGCCATGACATAAAAAGAATTCGCATCAACCAGCGCCAATAAGGATTGCCCGGGGCTAATGTAATTTCCCTCCCGTAACCCCAGGTTGGTAACGTAACCGTCGGCGGGGGCATATATCCGGGTGCGGCTCAAATCCAGCCGGGCTTTTTTAATGGCGATGGTTGCCTGGTCTATCTGATTGTTTAACGACGCTAACGCTGTTTTTGCCGTCTCAAGATCTTCCTGCGAAATAACCTGATGGGTTAACCGCGCGCGCCGGGTGTATTGATGCAGCGCCTGATCCCGCTGGATACTCAACTGCGCCGATTTTGCCAGCGCATTGTCGAGGTTGATCTGATAATCGCTGGGATCGATTGTCAACAGCAGGTCGCCCCGCTTCACTTTTTGATCGTCGGCGATAGGCAGGTTAATGAGTTTGCCCGGGACTTCCGCGGCGATTTGTATGACCTCTCCACGGATTTTGGCATCCCGGGTCCAGGGCCCGAGAGTATAAAAATTCCACAGGCGATAACTGACTACCACAATCATAAATAGCATGACCACACTGAAGATATATTTACCAATGGTTTTCATAATCAGACTTCCAACGATATCATCAGCATATGGCTTAGATAAATGCACAAAAACAAAACGCCAAGATCAATAAGATTTGGATGCCAAAAATAGCCGTTAAAAATAACATCGCGATAGGCTATGCGGACCAGCAGCCAGATAAAAAAACCCAAAAAAATCACCCATATCAATGTCGGGAAAAATATTAACGCTCCCAGTGTAAGATCTTTCATATAATCTCAACCATTATAAAAACCCCGACGTAGGGACGTTAAACTGCGGACGTCTTTTACAGGATTTATCGTTGCTGGGATGGGTTTAAAGTATATATGAACCTCATCACTGTCAATGGGTGTTTTAGGGTAAATAAACAGGTAAAGATGAATTGTGAATAATCACAATTCATGTCGATCTTTTTCCAAAAGAGCCGCACAAGAGTGGATAGAAAAGAATTGATAGTTAATGGCGGCTTATTTAAACAGGATGATTTCCTTTATTAGCGACGCAGCTTGAGCGCAATGGAGAGTTTTGTCGTCCAGCCCACGTCATCCAACCGGGCCCCCAACAGCTTTTCGATTCGCTCCAGCCGATAGTTAAGCGTATTGGGATGAATACCCAGTACGCTTGCCGCCACCTTCCGGCGCTGGCAGTGTTCGAAATAGGTTTCAAGGGTCAGCAGCAGATCCGGCTCACCGGATAATTGTTCTATCAACGACACCAGATAACGTAAAATCGTATCGGTACCGCGTACGCTCTCTTCCATAACAATATCGGAGTAGAAGTAAACCCGGCTGTCATCGCGACAGCGCGCGCCGTCATCGAGGGCCCGGATGGCCTCCTCGGCGGCAGTGGCCCACCCTTTGGCGCCTTGCCCCATCAGCCCCACCCCCATGATGGCCGCTGCGGGCAATGCCTCTCGCAACGCGTCAGCGCGCCCCGCCATAATGCGATCGTTGGCATTCATGACATTGCCCGGCATCGCCGGCACCCAGATAATTAATCGGCCATGATGCCAGGCGCTCACCAGAAAGTCCTCGGCGACTTCAAGCCGACGGGCAATCTCCGCCACCACCCGGTCAAGCTGGTGGGTAAATCGCGGGGAATGGCTGTCTGTATCCGGGAGTTCGATGGCGAAAGCAATCCTGGGGGCAGCCGGATCCAGCCCCAGGGCCGCGGCGGTTTTATGAAATTCCCCGCTATCCTCGGGAAAATTGAAAATCAGGCCGTACAATTGATGCTGCAAAGATTCTCGCCAGCGTGCCTGACGGAACTGTTCCAGAAGATAGGCTTGGGAAATCAGCTGGGCCATATCGTCAAAATACTCCAGCAGATAAGGTGAGATGTTAAACAACAGCTCCTCACGCAAACCTTGGTTTCGTTCCGCAATGCGGATATAACTGCGCCATAACTCAAGAGACCCGAGCCTAAATGCCCGCAACAGCGCCGGTAACGGCATACCCTGATGCACCCGCCGTTTGCCGAATTCCTGGAATAATTGTAAATCCTCTTGGGAAGGCGGTGTACCGCCTAAAATAGACTGAAACCAGAGACGGGCGGAAAAGGCTATGGACTCATTCACATCCAGCCTGACCACCGGCGTCAGCTCGGTATATTCTTTCATTTTTAATAACGATGAAAATACCTCATCGGTAATATCCGAAAGAGTGGCCTCCAGGCGTAAGGTATTTTCCCGCAGGGAAGGAGAAAGCGACGGCACATTTAACATAGCGTGGTCTCGAAAACAAAGAGTGCTGATTAATAAAAGGGGGTCGCCCATGAGATCATTTTTCCGCACTGACCGGCAGATAGTAATCTGTCCGCTCTCCTTCGGGCAATCCTTCTTGTGTAAAAACGATTCCGCCCTCCTTCAGGCAATCTTCCCTACCTAAAATCGATAACCATGAGATAGGGGTGCCGTCTGTTACCGCCACCGCCTGTGATAGTGAAAACCAGAATGTCGGGCGACAACGGGCGACACGCGATGCGCCGCCCGGGGGATCTTTCTTTTCCCCCGGACGAACGCCACAAAGGTATGCTTCCGTGCCTTCATTGAGGTAAGCTTAGGTAACGTCAAAAAATTCACCTTATGCACAAGAGAGGAATGCTATGTGGTCTCAAGCAAAAGATAACGATGATGATAAAGAGAAAGATCAGCCGGCGATTTCTTCCTTTGCCCTGAACAAGCTATTGGATGCCCGTTCACTGATTATTTCCGGCGAGATCAATCAGGCATTGACCGAAAAGGTGGTGTCGCAGCTGCTTATCCTGCAGGAAGTGAATGACAAGCCGATAAAGATCTTCCTCAACAGCCAGGGCGGACATGTGGAAGCGGCCGATACTATCCATGACATCATTAAATTTATCAAACCGGAAGTGCAGATTATCGGCACCGGCTGGGTGGCCAGCGCCGGCATCACCATTTTTCTGGCGGCGGAGAAGAAGAACCGCTTCGCCCTGCCCAATACCCGCTTCATGATCCATCAGCCTCTCGGCGGCGTGCAGGGACAGGCGACGGATATCGAGATCGAAGCCAGGGAAATCCTGCGCATGCTGGACCGGGTCAATAAACTTATCAGCGACGCCACCGGGCAACCGCTGGAAAAAGTAGAAAAAGACACCGATCGCAATTTCTGGCTCACCGCGCCGGAAGCCCTGGATTATGGGATTGTGGGACAGATTATCTCGTCCCATAAGGATCTTTCATAGCGGGATCTTTTAATTCTTAACCACGGATCTTCCAGCATCCGCCGCCGCCATTTACCCTCAATGGCGGCGGTTGCTGACGGTACTTTATACATGAATAACTGCGCCAAATAGTGCTTCACTTTCGCCAACCCTTTGTTACTTCCTGCGCTAACTCAACTGAAGCATGCTCAAAAAATAGGAGCAGCGATAATAAGCGCGTTTATTTAGCACACGGTTTAAATAACCGGCGCTCGCTATTAGAATAGTCATATTCAATTCTAATAGCGTCATGTCTATATTTTATTCGCGTAAATTCGTTTCCTATAATAATTAAATGAAAAGAGCCGGTTCGTTGCATTAAATTGCGATGCCCCACGAAAAATAATCAGTTTGCTGAATATCGCCTTTTTGCTAAAGCTGGCGGAGTACAGTAAAGAACAGGTGAAATCGCTGTTCCGCTATTTGACTCAAGAGGGAAATGCCCTTGACTATAAAGTCTTTTCAGTATTCTGGCAGGAAATACGCCACGTTACAGGGAGGAACTGATGACTATTGCGGAGCAGCTGAAACAGGAGGGAATGCTGGATGGAATGGCGAGGCAATCCCTTAACAATCGCGACTGAATCCCTGTGGGACATAGCGATCAGGTTTCGATTTGCCCCCTTTCAGTTTGCAACACCCCGGACTGCGACTTTCCTCTTGCCGGACCACCGCGGCGCGCTTTCCCGTCAATGTTTGATCACGTAAAGATCCTTGGTGTAATACACCCCCAGAGGACTCGGGCTGAAGCCGCCGATATAGGGTTTCACCAGCATCACCGACACATAATGGTAGACCGGAATCGCCGGCACATCCCGGGCCAGAATATCTTCCGCCTGCTGATAATATTTCCCCCGTTCCGCCGTGGTGCCCGATCGGGCGGCAAGCTCCAGCGCCTTGTCATAGTCCGGGTTACTGTACAACGAGGTGTTTTCACTGTCGCCTGTGCGGAAGTTATCAAGGAAAGTGGAGGCGTCGTTATAATCGGCGACCCAGGCATAACGCACCAGATCAAACTGACCGCCGTGCATCGTATCCAGCATGGTTTTCCATTCCTGGTTATGCAGTGTTACCTCGACGCCGAGATTTTTGCGCCACATCGAGCTGGCGGCAATGGCAATGCGCTGGTGTGATTCGGAGGTGTTGTACAACAGGTCCAGCGTCAGCGGATGCCCGGCGGTAAATCCGGCCTGTGTGAGCAGCTTTTTCGCTTCGCTTAGCCTCTTTTCCCGGGTCCAGCCCGCATAGTCCGGTTTGTGCAGCGCCACGCCGCCAATGTTTTCCTGGCTTATCAGCCAGGCGGGAATCTGCCCCTGTCCCAGCACCTTATCGGCGATAATATCCTTATCCAGACCGAGATTAAGCGCCTGCCGTACGCGGCTGTCATTGAACGGCGCCTTGCGGGTGTTAAACTCATAATAATAGGTGGCCAGTTTCGGCGAAATATGAACCTGATGACCCAATTTCTGCTGCAACGACTTGAATAAGGTCTGCGGCACGGTATAGGTGATGTCGATCTCACCGGCGTTGTAACGGTTGACATCGGCGGTCTCGGAACCGATGGGCAAATAGGTCACCCGATTAATTTGCGTATGGCTGTCGTCCCAGTACTGTTTATTACGCACTCCCACCAGCCGCTCATTCACTACCCACTGCGACAAGGTAAAGGGGCCGTTACTGACAAAATGTCCCGGCTGGGTCCATTTATCATTAAACTGCTCTATGGCTTTTTGCGGCACCGGAACCAGCGAGGGATAGGCCAGCATCGCCAAAAAATACGCCGTCGGCTGCTCAAGGGTTATCTCCAGCGTCGCGGCATCCAGCGCCCGGATACCCAAGGTCTCGGTACTCTTTTTGCCGTCAATAATCTGCCGCGCGTTCAGCAGATGCATATTGGCCAGGTAGCTTTCATAAGGCGAGGCGGTTTTGGGATCCACCAGGCGACGCCAGCTGTAGACCACATCGTCGGCGGTGAGGGGATCGCCGTTCGACCATTTCAGCCCCGGACGCAAATGGAAGGTCCACACGCGGTTGTCTTTGTTTTCCCAGCGGGCGGCCAAGCGCGGCTGGACATGGCCGTCATTGTCGATGCTCACCAGCCCTTCAAAAAAGTCACTGATGATATTGAATTCCACATCGCTCTCCACTTTATGCGGGTCGAGTGATGCCGGTTCGCTGCCGTTATTGCGCACAATTTCCTGCTTGACCGCCAGTTCAACGCCGATCGGCACGGTGGCGGCGCCGGCGGGCAATATTGACCAAAAACTGAGGCTGCTCAAAAACGCCATCATGGCCCAGGGGGACTTTTTGCCGGTTTTTCCTGACATATCACGCTCTCCAACCACCAAAGACATTCGCTTTCCTAACATTTAACTTTAGGCACATTCAGCTATACGGATAAGGCGCCGTTCAATCAAGGAGTTTCAGAAGGCAAGCGCCCTTGGATTGGAAGACTTTCCTTGACCAGACAGAAAAAGCCCTAGATTGCCCAAGGATAATGATGGCTAACCGTCAGAAAAAAACCACCGGTTCGCGGGGAAAGGATGCCGCTTTATAGCCGGCGCAGAACGCCCCGCTGCAACGACCACTGGCTGTCGGCCAGCGCATCCGCCTCGCGCGGTTCGTGGGTCACCAGCAGGATGGTGACGGCAAACAGCCGGTGAATCTCCCGCAGCACCTGCCAAAGCCGGGTGCGGGTCTCCCAGTCCAGGCTGGAAAAAGGCTCATCCAGCAGCAGCAATGCCGGGCGGCCGATCAACGCGCGCGCCAGTGCGGCCCGTTGCTGTTCGCCGCCGGAGATCTGCTGCGGATAACGCCGGGCCAGATGGGCGATGCCTAACCGTTGCATTAGTTCCCGCCGCGGCCCGGCGGCGCGCCGTTGGCCGGCGCCGTACTGGGCAAGCTTCAGGTTGCCCTCCACGGTCAAATACGGGAAAAGATAAAGCCGCTGGTTCAGGTAGCGGCACGGACGTTGCCAGGACGGCAGTCCGTCCAGGGTTTGTTGGCCGAAACGGACGCTGCCCTGATAGGGGATGACGCCGGCAATCGCGTTAAGCAGCGTGGTTTTCCCCGCCCCGGAGGGACCGAGTATCGCGCTGCAGCTCGCCGTTGCCCCCTGGAAAGAGACCTGCTGTAAAATGCCCGCGCTCAATCGATCAATGTCCAGCATAGGATCTTACGGCGGGAGGGTTCAGCCACTGCAATACCAGAAGCAATACGCAGGCCAGTAGCATCAGCAGCAGGGCACACCCCACCGCCAGCGGGAAATCGTCGCTGGAAATATTGAGAAATATCGCCATGGGCAGGGTTTCCGTTTTCATCCGCACCATGCCGGCCAGCATCAGCGTGGCGCCGAATTCCCCCAGTGCACGCGCCAAGGCCAGCACGGCGCCGCTTAACAACGCCTGGCGGCACAGCGGAATCTCCACCAGCAGGAACGTGCGTATCGGCGACAGTCCCAAATTGAACGCGGTGGTGACATAGGCCGGATCCAGCGCGCCGAACGCGGCGCTGGCGGAACGCAGCACGATGGCGCTGGCAACATAGGTCTGGGCAATCACGATACCCAGCGGCGAGAACAGCAGACGGGACATTTGCGGCGCGACGGCGCTCAGGGGGCCCTGTTGTCCCAACAGCAGCAATAATCCCATGCCCACCACCAGCGGCGGCATGACCAGCGGCAAATCCAGCAGCAGATTCATCAACCGCTTGGCGGGCAACGGCTGGCGAACCAGCGCCCAGGCGGCGGGGACGCCCAGCAGCAGCGACAGCAGCAGCGCCGTCGCGGCCGTTATTAATGAAAGCAGCAGCGCAAAATGCAGTTCCGGCTCGAACAAAATGTGTCCGAGGGTGGCGAGATCCAGTTGAAAAATCAGTGCCAGCAGCGAACCGATAACCAGCGTCAGCAGGATAAACAGCGGAACCAGCGCCAGTCGGGTCATGGATTGAGTTTAACACCGCGTCCGATGGGCAGAAAACCCTGGTCGGCAAACGCCTTGATGCCCTGCGGGGACGTAAAGTAACCTGCCAGCTGTTTGGTTAACGGTACGTTTTGGCTGGTGGTTAATTGCGCCAGCGTGACCACTTCCGCCGGAACATTATTGGGAGACGGCAGGACTTTCAAGACATCCAGATGCTTAACCGCATCGGAACGGCCGACCACCGCTCCATCCACGTTGCCCTGCAAGACGTACAGCACCAACTGGGGCATATCCGCCGTGCGCACCACCACTTTGGCGCGCAGCTGGGTGCCATAACCTGTGGCATCAAGCAATCTCTCGCCGCTGCGGCCGAGGGCGATAGCCTTGGGGTCCCCCATGGCCAGGCGCAGATGGCTGGCGGCAAGATCGGCATAGTTGTTGATGCCTTGCGCCTTATCCCGCCGCAACACCAGCACCGGAATATGCAGCGCCAACGGGTAGGCGGCCGTTACCTTGCCTTTTTGCTGTAATTTATTGATATCGAAAGCCGAGCCCGCCAGGAACAGATCTCCCTGCCCGGTGAGCTGATAACGGGTCATGATCTGCCCGCTGCCGCCATACTCCACCACGACGTGGTTGCCGGTATCCTGCTCGAATTTAGCAATGACGGTCGCCACCGCCGGTTGCAGCCCGGCGCCGGCATAGAGATGAAGTTCAGCAGCCTGGGTCAGGCCGCCGTTCAAGCCACAACCCAGGAATAACGCCGCCAGTGCAGCACCGATTAAGGGAAAAGAGCGCATGTGATTTCCATTATTTTAGTAAGGTTATCGTTGTATAATATTTTATATCTTGAACGAAGCAACCTTATTCTCTCTCGTTCCCGACCGGCAGACGGGATTACCGGGCGCGCCGGCGGGGATTAATGCAAGTGCGGTAAGCCGGTCGGCAGACGCGGCCCATGGCGGGTTAATGCTGCAAGCCGACCGTTAGATGCGGTCAATAGCGGGTTAATGCTGCGAGCCGACCGTCAGATGCGGTCAATGCCGAGCTAGCGCTGCAAGCCGGCCAGCAGGCGCAGGGCCATTTTTTCGGCATTGGCCACATGCAGCTGCGCCGCCGCCTGAGCGGCATCCGCATCCCGCCGCTGTATCGCCTGATAAAGATTATCAATTTCTCCCAGGCTGGCGGGCAGGCGTTGCAAATGCATCAGCGACGTGGCGCGCAGCAGATTTATCCGCGAATGCAGGCTGCTGAGGATCTCTTTTACCAGGGAATTGCCGCAGTTGTTGAGCAAAACATCATACAAAGCGTTTTTTGCGTCCAATACCTGGCCTTGATCCTGCGCCGCGCCGGCGGCATGCAGCTGCTGTACCGCGGCGCCGAAGCGGGCAATATCCGCTTCGCTGGCGCGCTGGGCAAATTCGCGGGCGGCAAAGCCCTCAAGCAGACCCCGCAGCGCATACAGCTCCGCTGCTTCCTGTTGCGAAATGATCGCCACAATCGGCCCTTTGTTCGGCACGATATGCACCAGCTTCTCCGCTTCCAGCTTACGCAGCGCCTCGCGCACCGACGTACGGCTGACGCCGAGGGTTTCGCAGAGTTCCCGCTCGATAAGCCGTTCTCCGGGAGCATAACGCCCGGTCATGATTGCCTGCCGCAGGACATTCTCGACCTGGTGACGCAGTGATTCGGGCCGTATCATTTCCAGTTCTGCTGACATTATTGTATTCCTGTCCGACAAAATATGACTTCTTTGTACCATATCCGTCCTGCCGCTAACAAGAGCCGGTGGTCACTCTTGCGCCAGCAGTACCCCCGCCCAAGTGCTACATCCGCCGGCCATCGGTCGCGGACTCCTTCAGCGCCTGCTCCAGCAACGGCGCGGCGGCGGCGGCGCCATGCATGCCGATGGCGCTGACGATCTCCAGCACCGCCAGGATTTCCTGCGCGCTGGCGCCGTAGCCGATGGCGTTGCGCATATGCAGCTTCAACCCCTGGACATAGAGATGGGTGGCCGAGGCGTCAAAGGCGCAATAAATCAACTCTTTCACTTTGGGAGAAAGCACGCCCGCGCGCCAGGGCACCGAGGAAAATTCCACATAGGCGTCAAACAGTTCCGGGTCCAGTTCCAGCATACCGTCCCAGAAGGCGTGCCAGTAGCCGCGGTTTTCTATAAATCGCTGCTTCAGCGTTTCCTGGCGGGCGTCCAGGGGAGATGAACCGCTGCGCAATCCCTCCTCTTCCAGCACTTCCATCAACAGCGGGACACCGATATTGGCGGCGTGAATGCCCAGGGTGGCGGTGAGTTCCAGCACTTCCATCAACTCCTCCCGAGTGGCGCCGTAGTACAACGCCAAACGCAGGTGCCGCCCGATCCCGGGCAGATAAACATGGGTCGCCGCCGTGCTGGCGCTGAGGGCGATAAACGCCTTGGTCTTGTTGTCCAGATGATTTTTTTGCCAGGGCACCGCCGCCAATTGCCGGCAGGCGTCATAAAACCCGGCGTCCAAACGGCGGATGCTTGCCCATTGCGCACCCCACTCCCCCTGGGAGGAAACGTCGGTCTCGTCGATGGGTAGGGATGTTTCCTTTAAGCTCATGATTTCGCTCCATTCGCTTTAAAATGAAAAGGGTAACGCCGTAAGCCGGCCTCCGCTGCTGCGGACTACCGCGCGCCATCAGCCCGCGGCGCGCTGATAGTCCTGCTGCGTCACTTCCTCTTGCCAGCGGGTCTTGCCGAGGGAGGTGGCGGTATGCACCAGGTAACTGTCGCGGGCGGCGCCGTGCCAGTGGCGTTCCTCGGCGGGAATCCATACCACATCGCCCTGGCGGATTTTTTGCGCCTCCTGGCCGTCGACACAAATCCAGCCGCAGCCCGACGTGACCTGTAAAATCTGACCCTGCTCATGGGTATGCCAATAGGTCCGCGCCCCCGGCGAGAAAAACACGTTGGCGATAGTGATATTATCGGTAGCGGGCATGACGGGATCCGCCCAAACCACGCCGCTGAAGCTGTCGGTGCGCTGCTCGGATACCGCATCCGGCGCCCTGCCGTAAAAAATCTTCATGTATGTTCTCCCTCTAGGGTTGGACCGGCATCATAAAGTCTGATACCTCCGCAGATATCGCCGATGGCGTCCACCACGCGATTACTGATTTTATCGCCGTAGCCCAGGGCGCTGGCCAAGCCGAAACTGGCCAGCGGACCCGCCGCGTTTAGGGAAGCGACCCCCAGTTCATGGGTCAGGTCGGTATACAGCACCACATCTTTGGTCATCAGCCGGGACGTGAGTCCCCCGTCCAGATAGTCACCGTCGACAATTTTCGGAAAGCGATTCAGGGTGGCGAAATTGACGCCGCTGCTGCTGTTCAGCACCTCCAGCAGCGAATGAAGATCCAGCCCGGCCTTTTTCGCCGCCACCATCACCTCCGAGGTGGCCGCCAGGCTGACGGCGTTGAGGAAATTGTTCAGCAGCTTGGCGGTATGCCCCGTGCCGCTGTCCCCCATATTAACCACTTTGGCGGCGATGGGACGGAACACCCATTGCACCGCGTCGATGGCAGCGGCTTCCCCTCCCACCATCAGCGTCAGCGCGCCTTTTTCCGCCGCCGCCGCGCCGCCGGAAATGCCCGCGTCGATATAAGCCACGCCCCGCGCGTTAAACAGGCCGTGCAGCCGCCGGGTGGAGGTGGCGGCGGACGTGCTGAGATCAATCACCGTTTGCCCGGCGCGGCAATGGGCAAGCAGTCCGTCCCGGCCTTCAACCACCGCCTCCACCACCCGGCTGTCGGGCAATGACAGCAGCAGCACGTCCCCATACTCCGCCACTTCACGCAGCGATGCGGCGGCCTGGGCACCCGCGGCGGCGGCCCGCGCCGTATCGGTGTCATACCCCCGCACCGCGATGCCGGCATCCACCAGCCGCCGGGTCATGCGCCCCCCCATATTGCCTAAACCGATAAATCCCGCCCGATCGATATTCATCATTTCACCCTCTTTATAGGCATCTGATAGTGCCGGTCCCCGCCGGTGGTGAAAAGTTACCACCTCGCGCCGGGCCGATCCCCCTCAGGAAAAGTCCACATCTTTGGTTTCCGGTCCCATGGCGGCGCCGAGGGTGCCGATGATTCCCCCCAGGGCCAGCAGCGCCACCGCGGTCAGGGCCAGCGGCATCCAGGCGCTGAGCCAATCCATATAGAAAGCATAGAACGAGGGAATGATCACCGACAGGCTGAAGCCCACCCCGAAACCGGTGGCGCGGACATCGGTGACAAAGCGTTCATTGATATAGGTGACAATCACGCCCCAGGGCGAGGTCACCAATACCGCCAGCAGGCAGACCAGGGCAACAATGATGGGTACCGGCATGCCCTGCCGGGTGCTCAGGATATACAGCAGCGCCGAGCCCACCACGGCAATCAGCGGACCGACAATCAGAAAGAACAGCCGGCGACCGATTTTTTGCCCCAGCATGCCGGAACCGATATAGGTGAAAAACAGCACGAAATAGGTCAACATCAGGGTCGCGGTCATTTCTATGCCGTTAAAATGCAGGGTTTTCACCAATAGGCCGGTGGGCAGGAAAATCGTGATGATATTCTGGGTCAGCCAGAAGCCGGTCATCATCACAATCACCTGCAGCAGGTTGCGCCCGCTTTTGCCGTGCAGCAGATCGGTAAGGGCCAATTTCTCCTTTTTCTCGCTGCTTTCGCTTTGCCAGATTTCCGACTCGGACACTTTGAACATGTAATAAAGCGTCAGCACCCCCGCCAGCAGCGCGCCGATCACGAAGGGTATGCGCCAGCCCCACTGCGCGAACGGAGAGTGCAAACCGTGCAGGGGAGAGAACATCAGCACCAGCCAGGTGATAAGATTAATGCTGACATAGGCGGCGGGGAAACCGCTGATAATCAGGCCGCCGACAAATCCGCGCTGGGATTTCTTCGAATACTCGATAGCCAGCGGCATGGCGCCGGTATAACCGCCGCCGAGGAAAATACCGTCCACAAACCGCAAGATCACCAATAACACATAGGACGCCACGCCGAAGCTTTCATAACCGGGCAATAGTGCAATCAGCAGGGTCACCACACCGAAACCCGATACCGAATAAATGGAGGCTTTCCTCCGGCCGATGCGATCGGCCACGATGCCGAACAGCAGCGCGCCGATGGGTCGGCCGAGCAGCGTGGTAATAAAGACCAGCGACGCCAGGATGGTTTCCAGACCGGGAGAGAGCTGCGGCGGCTGGAAGTAGAACAGCACCGGCGACAACGCCACCACCGGCAGGTAGATATCAAACATATCGATGTATTCGGAAAAGAAGGCGCCTTTGATGGCGTTCTTCCTTTTTACTTCTATGGATTGTTCGCTTTCTTTCGCCGAGGCGATGGAATAGTCGCTTAACGTTTCCATATCAGTCTCCCGTTATTCGGCGCACCTCTTACGGATGCGTAGGGTTGCGATCCGCCGTACAACAGTCGCGGCGGGCAGGTAGGGAATACAGGGTAAGGCGTGTGAGGGCGCTCCGTCAGGCGCCGTGGCTTTCATCCTCATAGGCTTTGATGGCCGCGCTGGCCACGCGGAAAGCGGCCAACGCCAGCGGCGCGCCGCAATAGACCGCCGTCTGGATCAGTACGGCGCGGATCTCCTCGCGGGTCACGCCGTTTTTTAATGCCCCTTTGATATGCACCGACAGTTCATGATGCTGGCTCATGGCGGTAAGGATGCCGATGTTCAGCATACTACGGGTCTTGAACGACAGCGTCGGATCGCCCCAGACCTCGCCCCAGCAATACTCGGTCACCAATTTTTGTATCGGGCGATTGAAATCATCGGCGGCGGCCCAGGATTTTTCCACATGGGCGGCGCCAAGCACTTCCTTACGATTTGCAAAACCACGCTCAAAACGCTCTTCGAATTCCATGGTGACTCCTCAGGCTATTTCAGCGAACTTAATATCGTATGATTGTATGACAGCAATTTCAGGCAAAAAAAATAATTTCCGCCCGTTAATCCTCGCCGTAACCGACGATGGATTTTATCTCCAGATACTCCCGCAAGCCGGCTTCTCCCCATTCACGGCCGTTGCCCGAGCGCTTGTAGCCGCCGAACGGCGCCAGGAAATCCGCCGGAGGATAATTGATATGGACGCCGCCGGCCTGCAGGGCTCGCGCTATCCGCTGCGCCCGCCGCCGGTCGCCGGACTGGACATAGGCCGCCAGTCCATAATCGGTGCCGTTGGCTATTTCAATGGCCTGCGCCTCCGATTCATATCCCATGATGGACAGCACCGGCCCGAATATTTCCTCCCGGGCAATGGTCATCTGCGGCGTCACGTGGCTGAAAACCGTCGGCTTGACATAATAGCCCCGCTCAAATCCTTCCGGCCGTCCGGTGCCGCCGGTTACCAGGCGGGCGCCTTCATCAATGCCGGACTGAATCAAGGCCTGCACCCGCTGGAACTGGTTGCGGTTCACCAGCGGCCCGAGCTGGGTGGCGGGAGAATCCGTCGGCCCAAGGCGAAAGGTCTGGGCCGCGGCTTTGGCAATATTCGCCGCCTCCTCCAGCATGGCGTTCGGCACCAGCATGCGCGTGGGAATGGAACAGGATTGGCCGGAATTGGTAAAACAGGCGGCAACACCGCGCTTCACCGCCTCAGGCAAATCAACGTCATCCAGCAGAATATTGGCCGACTTGCCCCCCAGCTCCTGGGCAACCCGCTTAACGGTACCGGCAGCCATTTTCGCCACCTCGATGCCCGCCCGGGTGGAACCGGTGAACGACACCATGTCAATGTCGGGATGGCGCGCCAGGGCCGCGCCGACGGTGGGGCCGTCGCCGTTAACCAGATTGAATACCCCGGCGGGGACGCCCGCTTCATCCAGCACTTCGGCGAACAGCAGCGCGCTGAGGGAGGAATATTCACTGGGTTTGATGACCATGGTGCAACCGGCGGCCAGCGCCGGGGCGATTTTAACCACGATCTGATTGATCGGCCAATTCCAGGGAGTGATAAGTCCGCAAACCCCCACCGGTTCCAGCCGCAGCAGAGTCGTACCGCGCCGGGCCTCAAAGGCGAAACCGTCCAGCACCTTGAGTATCGCTTCCAGATGCGCCACCCCGCGTACCGCTTGTCCGTCGCGGGCAAAGGTAATGGGTGAACCCATCTCCTGGCGCATTGTCTCGGCAAATTCGTCGTAACGGCGGCGGTAAATGTGCAGAATGCTCTGCAACAGGGCGATACGGTCGGATACCGGGCCGGCGGCATACGCGGGCAGCGCCCTTCTCGCCGCCGACACGGCGCGGTCCACATCGGCGCCGTTGCCCATGGCTAATCGGGCAAACGTCCGTTCGGTGGCCGGATCGATTAAATCGAGTCCGGCGGCGGACAACGGCGCCACCCACTGTCCGTCGATATAGAACTGAGCTGCATGAGTCATTGTTTACTCCTGTTAACAAGCCGGTACATTTCGGTGTGATCGGCGTCAGGTTCGGCGCGCCGGGCCGCCTCATCCCACAGCTGTGCGCAAACGGCGCCGAACCGCATGGGATAATTCAGGTCCCGGGCCAGCGCCTGGCCGATGCGCAGATCCTTGTTCATCAGTTGCAAAGCGAAGCCGGAATTAAAGGCGCCGCTTAACATATATTGCTTAACCTTGTTTTCCGAGGTATTGCTGCGGCCGGTGGAGGCATTGAGCACATCCGTCATCACCGCCGGGTCGATGCCGAAACCTTCGGCGATATGCAGGGCTTCCACCGTCGCCAGCAGCCCGGCGGCGGACACATAATTGTTCAGCGCCTTGGCGGCATGGCCGCTGCCGGCCGCGCCGATATGCAGAATGCTTTTGCCCATCGCCGCCAACAGCGGCCGGCAGCGGTCGAGCACCGCCGCCTCTCCCCCCACCAGAATCGCCAGTTCACCGACCACGGCTTTTTTCACACCGCCGGACACCGGCGCATCCAGATAATTCAGGCCCATTTCGTTTAACCGGGCGCCGAGCCGGCGCGATCGCGCCGGTTCAGAAGAACTCATATCTATCACCACCGCCCCTTTGGGCAGCATCGACGCCAACCCGGGGGACGGATCCCCCAGCAAGACGTTTTCCACGATGTCCGAATTGGGCAACATGGTAATCAACGCATCCAGGCCGGCCGCGTGGGCGGCATCCAGCGGACCGGCGTGAAGCCGGTCCATTAACGACTCCTGGCGCCGACGATCGGCATCGCCAAGACAGAGTGTATAGCCGGCGTCGGCCAGGCACTGCATCATGGGGGTTCCCATCATACCCAGGCCGCAAAAACCGATGTTTAACACATCACTCATTTGCATTTATCCTTTTGAAGTCAGGGTTGCCGACCGCCCGCCCGGATTCAGCGCAGGGGAGAAAAATCCGTCGGCGTTAAAAAGCTGTTTTCGATACGTGCGACAATCGCCGTTTGCGATTCACTGGCGGCCCGCTTCACCAGCCATTCCGGATCCGACTGGAAGGCGCCCCAGCGTGCTTCACGATCCGCCAGGCTGGCCCACTTAAGCATATAGGTCAGCGACTGGTTGCTCTCACCCACCAGCGTGGTCCAAAAACCGATGGGCTCAATGCCGTATTTTTCAAAAAAAGCCAGAGTGGTATTTCTGAAACGATCCTGCAGGGCCGGTAAACGTCCCGGCAAACAATGATAAACCCGCATTTCAACAATCATGATTTCTCTCCGATGGAATGTTGCCTTGTCCCTGATGCCATCCCGGGACGACGATAGTTCAGCCCGGGCGATTATGCCACGGACTTACTTTCGACCTGATTATGACGCATTTATTCCGCGGCCCGTCAGCTTTATCAGGCTTTCCGCCGC
Organism: Sodalis sp. dw_96; assembly: GCF_018449575.1. GTDB lineage: Bacteria > Pseudomonadota > Gammaproteobacteria > Enterobacterales > Enterobacteriaceae > Acerihabitans. Next base: position 152,613 of record NZ_JAAVUT010000005.1, read on the forward strand.
CGTTATGCCATTTCCAGGGGAGAGAGATCCACCCGGACAATCCATCCCTCAGTATCCTCATCCATCGCCGGATAGCGTTCCAATACCAGCGGATCGTGGCCCGGAATCACATGTTCCGCCGATGCCGCCAGACGATTGACCGTGGCATACCCTTCCAGCATATCGCCGATGTGATACACCACCGGATAGGGTCGCTGCTGCTGGATATTGGCGAAAAAATGCGCCGCGTCCGAGGCCAGCACCACCCAGCCGCGCTCCGTATGCACCCGCACGATTTGCAATCCATCCGAGTGGCCGCCCACCCGGTGCAGGCTCAGGCCCGGCGCCAGCTCGGCGTCGCCGTTATGGAACCGCACCCGTCCGGCGAACAGCTTGTCCACCATGGCTTTCACGTCTTCCACCGCAAAGGGATGGCGCAATTCGCCATGGCACATGCAGCGGCCGGTGCAAAAGGCCATTTCACGTTCCTGTATATGGAACAGGGCGCCGGGAAACAACAGATGGTTGCCCGCATGGTCATAATGCATATGGGTGATGATGACATCGGTCACCGTTTCGGTATCGATGCCCACCTTGCTCAAGCCTATCCCCACCTGGTGGGTAATGGTGCGGCCCCGGCGATCCGCCATGGCGGCATCAAAGCCGGTATCAACAATATAGGTATGTTCGCCGCCGATAATGGCCCAGACAAAATAATCAATGGGCATCGGGCCGTCATGCAGGTCGCCGCCAATGAAATTTTCACGGGCCAAACGGTGGTGGTGAGCATATTTAATGGCAAAAATACGGTAATTCTCAAGGGGTAAAGACATGGTCTATCTCCACATTTCTTATTGAATTCTCGTGATAAATACGTTCAATCACCGTTTCTGCCGGGCCCGGCGCCCTAAACGATATCGGCCGGTTGAACCTTCATGACGACCCTTGAATTGTTGTTTTTGAGTTAATACAGAGTTACCTAAACGTTTTGAATAAGAATAAAACTATATTATCGTCATACAATCAGTCAAGAAGACAAGGGTGATGAAGTTCACAGAATATAGAATTAGGTTCAACCGCAACATCGTCTGCTCTATGGACATAAAAGGCACGGCGGCAGGCTAGGTGCAAATCAGGGGAAACAATACGACGGCGCGATGAGGGGAGTGGTAGGCCTGGTGGATAAAAGAACGAGCCGTGTATCATAAAAAAACAAACGAAACAATAGCCATGATGTAAAAATAAATAGGCTCTTCGCAATTTTTGGATAGTATAAAAATATAACATTATCCATACCATTCAATTATATACATTATTCCAACCGCAATAAAACACCGTTAATCGCAAGACCGTATTTGCCAGAAAATTTAACAGGGCAATTATTTTATTTTTTTCTCCCTTACCCTACCCCAGTGAAATTAATCCCCCTACCCATGATTTGCGCCAAGGAGAACAACATGCAGCAAGAAGCGTTAGGTATGGTAGAGACCAAAGGGCTAACCGCGGCCATTGAAGCGGCGGATGCCATGGTCAAATCTGCCAACGTGGTACTGATTGGCTACGAAAAGATCGGCTCCGGCCTGGTGACGGTATTCGTACGCGGCGATGTGGGTGCCGTGAAAGCCGCAACCGATGCCGGCTGCGCCTCAGCCCGCCAGATTGGCGATGTCATCGCCACCCATGTCATCCCGCGTCCGCACTCCGACGTGGAAAACTTATTGCCGAAAGGCCTTAAAGCATGAATACCGACGACCTGGTGGAAAATATCATCGCCGAGGTACTCGGGAAAGTGGGGGAACTAAAGACCCCCGCCACGGCATCTTTGGAATACAGCCCCCAAGCGGACCCTATCATGTCAGAAAAAATATGCACGTTAACCGAATTTGTCGGCACCGCCATCGGTGACTCTATCGGCCTGGTGATTGCCAATGTCGACAGCGCGTTGCTCGAAGCGATGCATCTGGAAAAAAAATACCGCTCCATCGGCATTCTTGGCGCCCGCACCGGCGCCGGCCCGCAGATCATGGCGGCGGATGAGGCGGTGAAGGCCACCAATACCGAAGTGGTGGCCATTGAACTGGCACGCGATACCAAAGGCGGCGCCGGCCACGGCTCGCTGGTCCTGTTCGGCGGCCAGGACGTATCGGACGTCAAACGGGCGGTGGAAGTGGCCCTTAACGAACTGGAACGCACTTTCGGCGATATTTACGCCAATGATGCCGGCCATGTGGAGCTGCAATATACCGCACGGGCCAGCTATGCATTGGAAAAAGCCTTCGGCGCGCCGTTGGGCCGGGCCTGCGGCGTTATCGTCGGCGCTCCCGCCGCCATCGGAGTCTTGATGGCGGATACCGCCATCAAGGCGGCCAATGTGGATGTGGTGGCCTACAGCTCGCCGGCCAAGGGCACCAGTTTCACCAATGAAGTCATTCTGATCGTATCCGGCGATTCCGGCGCGGTTCGCCAAGCCGTGCGCTCAGCGCGGGAAGTCGGCCTGGTTTTGCTTGAAACCATGGGCGGCAAAGCGCCTTCGGCCACCACACCTTACATCTAGCTGCCTGTTGCGGAGAAAAACATAATGAGTCTTATATCACAGGGTTTTGGCGAACCTACCGCGAGAGTCAACGCACTGCGGGAACAAATCCTCGCCAGCACCCCTTGCATTGAAACCGATCGCGCCCGTCTGATTACGGCGTCTTACCAAGAAACGGAAGCATTACCCATCGTTATCCGCCGCGCCAAAGCGCTGGAGAAAATCCTGGCGGAGCTGCCGGTCACCATCCGGGACGGCGAGCTGATTGTCGGCAGCCTGACGGTCACTCCCCATTCCGCGCAGATCTATCCGGAATACTCCAATATCTGGATTAAAGATGAATTCGAACGCCTGAACCTGCGCAAGGGCGACCGGTTCACCATTTCAGAGCAGGCCAAGCAGGAATTGGACGCGGTCTTCCCTTACTGGCAGGGCAAAACCACCAATGAATTGGCGACATCCTATATGCTGCCGGCCACCCTTGAATGCATGGCGGAAAACGTTTTTACCGTCGGCAACTATTATTTTAACGGCGTCGGCCATGTGGCGGTGGATTATGCCAAGGTCCTGAACAAAGGCTATAAAGGCATTATCCAGGACGTGCTGGCCGCCATGGCCGCCGCGGATAAAACCTCCCCCGATTATCTCAAGCAGGAATCTTTTTACAAAGCGGTGATTATCGCCTGCAACGCCGCGGTGAATTATGCCCACCGCTATGCGGCCAAGGCCCGCGCCCTGGCAAATAGCGCCACGCCGGAGCGCAAAGAGGAATTACTGAAGATTGCTCAAATTTGCGACACCGTGCCGGAAAACGGCGCCGGTAATTTTTATGAAGCCTGCCAGTCATTCTGGTTCGCCCACGCCATCATCCAGCTTGAATCAAACGGCCACTCCATTTCGCCGGCCCGTTTCGATCAATATATGTTCCCGTTTCTGGAACATGACCAGACCCTGAGCAATGAACAGGCGCAGGAACTGCTGGACTGCCTGTGGGTTAAATTCAACGACGTCAATAAGGTGCGCGACGAGGGTTCCACCAAGGGTTTCGGCGGCTATCCGATGTTCCAGAATCTGATTGTCGGCGGCCAGACCCGCGGCGGGCAGGATGCCACCAACCGCCTATCGTTTATGGCCATGGCGGCCACCGCCCATGTACGGCTGCATGAACCTTCGCTGTCGCTGCGCATGTGGTCGAAAACCCCCGATGATCTGCTGCTGAAATCCTGTGAAATCAGCCGCATGGGCATGGGTATCCCGGCCTACTACAACGATGAAGTCATCATTTCGTCCTTGATCAATCGCGGCCTGACCCTGGAAGATGCGCGGGATTACGGCATTATCGGCTGTGTGGAACCGCAAAAGCCGGGCAAAACCGAAGGCTGGCACGATGCCGCGTTTTACAATATGAGTAAAGTGCTGGAAATCGCCTTAAATAACGGGCGCAGCGGCAGCAAACAGCTCGGACCCAAAACCGGCGAACTGGATTCGTTCCATAATATCGACGATATCATCGAGGCTTACCGCAAGCAGAATGCCTTTTTTGTCTACCATCTGGCGATGGCGGACAACAGTGTGGATCTGGCCCATGGAGAACGGGCGCCGCTGCCGTTTCTTTCCAGCATGGTGGACGACTGCATCGGCCGCGGTAAAACGGTGCAGGAAGGGGGAGCGCATTATAACTTTACCGGCCCGCAAGGCGTGGGCGTCGCCAACGTCGGCGATTCGCTGATGGCCATCAAACGCCTGGTGTTCGATGAAGGCAAATTGTCCCTGGCCCATTTAAAAGAGGCCCTGGACGCCAATTTCGGCGTTCCGGTGGGTTCGGTGGATGCAGCGCCGGTATCCGCCGCAGGGGGCGTGAAAAAAGACGCCGCCTACGATTTGGTGCTGGAAGCGGTAAAAAAGGTCCTGGGTGAAAACGGCGCGCTGGCCCTCTCCTCACTCAACATCGCCCCCCGGGAACCGGCAAATGCGTCGAACGGCAACGGCGGCCTGACCGCGGTACGCCAGTTGTTGATCAATAACGCGCCCAAATTCGGCAACGATATTGATGAAGTGGATATGCTGGCGCGCGTCGGCGCCGAAATTTACTGTCGGGAAGTGGAAAAATACACCAACCCCCGCGGCGGGATCTTCCATGCCGGGCTATACCCGGTATCGGCCAACGTAGCGCTGGGGGAAACCGTCGGTGCGACGGCGGACGGACGCCTGGCGGGCCAACCGCTGCCGGACGGCGTATCACCCAGTCGCGGCATGGATACCAAGGGCCCCACCGCGGCGGCCAACTCGGTGGCGAAACTGGATCATTTCCTGGCCTCCAACGGCACGCTGTTTAATCAGAAATTCCATCCGGCGGCGTTGAAAGGCGATGAGGGGCTGCATCACCTGGCGGCGTTACTGCGCGGCTATTTCGATCAAAAAGGCATGCATGTCCAGTTTAATGTAGTTGATCGCGCCACGTTATTGGCCGCACAGCAGGAACCGGAGAAATACCGGGATTTAGTGGTGCGGGTCGCCGGTTACAGCGCGCAGTTCGTTTCGCTGGATAAAGGCGTTCAGGATGACATTATCCTGCGTACCGAACACGTCTTTTAATAGGGATTTTTTGCCGCGACGGGAATACGCCGCGGCAAAAAAATATTCACCCGGCCGCGGTCGGGAAAATATAAGCCGACGGACAGATGGCGGAATTGCTTAATGAAAGGTGATGACATGGCGGCAATTGATTATGAACAAACTGGCACCGTGTTTAATATTCAGAAGTTCTCTTTGCATGACGGACCGGGAATTCGAACCATCGTTTTTTTAAAGGGATGTTATCTGGCATGTAAATGGTGCAGTAATCCTGAATCGCAAAAAACCGAGCCGGAGATGTTCTATCATGAGCGCAACTGCATCCATTGCGGGCGCTGTGTGGCCGCCTGCCCCGTCGGCGCGATAGATCCCAAACGGCCGGGCCTTATCGACCGGGAGGCTTGTACCCAATGCGGCGCCTGTGGGAAGGTTTGTCCGGCGGGAGCGATGGTGCAGTCGGGTCAAAAAATGACTGTGGCGCAGGTCATAGAAGATCTGCGCAAGGACGAAGTGCATTACCGGCGCTCCGGCGGAGGCATCACCCTGTCCGGCGGCGAAGCGCTGGCCCAGCCTGACTTTACCGAGGCATTGCTGAAGGCGTGTAAAGCCCGTGGCTGGCATACGGCGATGGAATCCACCGGTATTACCTCTCTGAAGGTACTGGAGCGGGTTATCCCGTTGCTGGATTTACTGCTGCTGGATATCAAGACCTTTTACAGCGCCCGGCATGAAGAATTCACCGGCCACCCGAATGACGTGATTTTGCGCAATGCCCTGGCTATTTCAGCCCTGGCGAAAAATATTGCCGTCCGGGTACCGGTGATTCCGACATTTAATGATGACGAACAGAGTATCAGGGCCATTGCCACGTTTGTCACGCATATGAAAAATGTCTCCCGGCTGCATTTATTGCCTTATCATAATTACGGCCAGAATAAATATACCCTGCTCGGCAGGCAATACGGCTTGATTGATATAAAGCCCCCTGAAGACTGCCGTCTTCAGAAATATAAAAGCATTGTCGAATCCCTGGGAATAGATTGTGTTATCGGCGGTTAGCGATAAAAAAAGATGGTTATTATATAAAAACCTTTATTCAGGATCTTATTATGAACACATCCTCACCCTCATTAAAGCAACAATGCCTTGCCGAGTTTCTCGGAACCGGATTATTTTTATTCATCGGTATCAGCTGCCTGGCGGCAAACCGGCTGGCCGGGGCCAGTTTCGGCATGTGGGAAATCTGTATTGTCTGGGGATTAAGCGTCTCACTTGGCGTGTATATGACGGCGGGAATTTCCGGCGGCCATATCAACCCGGCGGTGAGCATTGCCCTGTGGCTGTTCGGCAATTTTGAAGGCCGAAAAGTGTTGCCCTATATCCTGTCGCAAACCCTGGGGGCGTTCGGCGGCGCGCTGGTGGCTTATTTGCTGTATTACAATTTGTTCATCGATTTTGAACTGGCCCACCATATCCAGCGCGGGAGTATGGAGAGCCTGGCGCAGGCCGGCATTTTCAGTACCTTTCCCAACCCGGCCATTAACATGGTGCAGGCATTCGCCAGCGAAATGATCGGCACCCTGACATTGATGTGCCTGATTATGGCGCTGACCGACGACGGCAACGGCGTGCCGCGCGGCCCGCTGGCGCCATTGCTGATAGGCATTACCGTTGCCCTTATCGGTGTCGCCCAAGGCATGCTGACCGGTTTTGCATTAAATCCGGCGCGGGATTTCGGCCCCAGGCTGTTCAGTATCCTGGCGGGCTGGGGCACCAATGCCCTCACCGGCGGCCGCGAGGTTCCCTACTTTATCATTCCCCTTGTCGCCCCGATTGTCGGCGCCTGTCTCGGCGCGGTGCTGTACCGCAGTCTGGTCAATATGCCGCTGCCCGGCAAAGCAAAAGAGAAAAAGCATCTCCCTGAACAAGCGTCATAACCCTGACGCCGCCAGGGAGAAAGGATCGTTAACTAAAAGCATTTCTGGAGAGACCAATCAATGAACAATGCACTTGGCATGATTGAAACCTATGGCCTGATCGGCGCCATCGTCGGCGCGGACGCCATGGTCAAATCGGCAAACGTCCAACTGGTGGGCTACGAAAAAATCGGTTCCGGCCTGGTTACCGTCATGGTGCGCGGCGACGTCGGCGCGGTGAAAGCGTCGGTGGAAGCCGGCGCGGTGGCCGCGGCCAGCGTAGGGGAAGTGAAATCCACCCATGTCATCCCCCGGCCCCACAGCGATGTGGAAGTCCTGTTACCCGTTTACCAGACCCTGGTGACCGCGTAACCCATTGAACCAGGATAAGGGGGGACCACGTGCAACATTCTCTCGGCTTATTGGAAGTCACGGGTTTGTCATTGGCGATAACCGTCGCCGACGTGATGGCTAAAACCGCATCCGTCAGCCTACTTGGGGTAGAGCGGACCATCGGTTCCGGCTGGATGCTGGTAAAAATCCATGGCGACGTGGCATCGGTGCGTACGGCGCTGTCCGCCGGCGAAGAGATGGCGCGGCGTTGTTCGGGTTTTATCGCTTGCACCGCCATCGCCCGTCCGGCCAAAGGCACCAGCGAAATTGTTTCAGCGGCGCTCCGTCAAGGCGAGGGAGTAATGGCGGACAATGTCGGTGCCGAGATAACGCCGGCCGGGACAACAACCCTCGGTGAAACCCGGGAGATTGTCGCCGTTAAAACCGCTGAAACCGATGATAACGAGGCACCGGCCGAGGCGGCAGACATCTTGGAAAATCCGGAAGCCGTCGCCAACGGCACAGGGGAGACCGATGACAGCGCGACCTGGACGCCGGACGGGACAGCAGTCACCGGGGAAAATATAAACGCTGTCGCCGCTGCAACGCCGGCTTCCGCCGGCAGTGATGCGTCGGTGCCGGACATAGAGGACGCAGGCCGTCCGAGGGACAGCGCGGCCTCTGTGGAGAAGACGGCGGGATTCGCCGACACCCTGATCAGGCCGGTGAAAACGGTGCCGGTACCTTCCGCCCCAGCTTCATTAGCACCTTCCCTAGCGCTGCAGGCCAGTTGCAAAATCTGTGGCGATCCCCGCTGCGGCAGACATAAAGGGGAACCCCGCAGTAAATGTATTCACTATCAACACCCGGTATTGAGGTAAAAAATGGATAACAAAGAGATTACGCTGCTCACCGATCGGGTCATTGTCCAAATGCGGCAGCGGGCGATTCCCTTGGGGATATCCAATCGGCACGTCCATTTATCGGTAAAGGATTATCAGCGCTTATTTCCCGGGCAGCCGCTGACGGTTAAAAACGCGCTGGGACAGCCGGGCCAGTTTGCCGCGGAACAGGCCGTTACCCTGAAAGGGCCCAAGGGCCAGTTGAAAAATGTCCGCCTGTTGGGGCCGCTGCGCAGCCAATCGCAAATCGAAATATCCCGTACCGATGCCCGCTTGCTGGGCATCACGGCGCCGCTGCGTTTATCCGGTGATTTAGCCGGTTCAACCGGCATTATCCTGGTAAGCGATTCCGCTGAAATAACCCTGGCGGAAGGCGTCATCATTGCCCGCCGGCATATTCATATGTCACGGCTGGATGCGGCGATATATGGCGTCAAGCAGGGAGAAAGAGTCAACGTCGAAATTAAAGGCACCGAACGGACCTTGGTGTTTGGCGATGTCTGCATTCGGGTTGCCGACGATATGCGTCTTGAAATGCATATTGATACAGACGAAGCCAACGCGGCGGATATCGGCGATGGCAAGCCCATAGCGAAACTCCTGCTGACGCCGTTTTGATGGGGAGGGGACCTATGCTTGACATCATTGTCGCCCGGGTTATCGCGCTGCTGCGGGAAAGGAAATATAAAATCTATGCGGTAAATATGTCCGAGCTGTCCGCCGGATTGGCAAAAACAATTTATTTGCATCATGGGCAATTGTATTTGTTATTACCGGATTTAGCCTTTATTCAAAGCCTGTCGGTATATGATTCCCGCAATCCGGCCGTGGCGACCCTATTGGAAGCATGGGCCTTTGGCGTGCGGTTACGCCTGATGGTGCATCGGCAGCTATTAGCCGCCCTGCCGCTTCGTGAATTACGCCGTTTGCCGATTTCCCTGGTGGATAATCAGGAGATCCCGGTGCATATGGCCGTCGGCGGCAGTATCAGTTATGCCGATGCGATTTTATTACATGACTGCTGGTTGTTAACAGAAAGAGAAACGCTGATAACTCCCTTGGCGCGGGATGTTATGGAAAACCGGAATATCAAACTGATACGGCGGGAATAACCAAATGCAATTAGCAAAAGTAATAGGGTCGGTAGTGTCGACGCAAAAATCCTCATCACTGTTCGGCAAAAAACTGATGGTGATCAGTTGGGTGAATCTGGACGGCTCCGGACCGGCCCGACGCGAGGAATTGGAAGAGATTGCCGTGGATTCGGTCGGGGCCGGCGTGGGTGAATTGGTCCTGGTCACACGTGGTTCCTCGGCCAGGAAAATATTTCCGGAGCCGAACCAGGCCATCGATTTAGCGATTGTCGGCATTATCGATACCATCGACAGGTTTTAGTTTCAGGGTATAGCCCCAAGGGAGAATGAATGATGCCGGACGACGATATAACCGCCCTTATTAAAGAGCACCGCGTCTTGCTGGAATATGCCATCAAAGAGGTTATTGCCCAATTGCAGGCGCAGGAAACCCAAGGTGAACGCAGGGCCGCCAATGGCGCGAATCCTGTTTATTTACCGGAAACATTAACCAGCGGAATCGCGATTAACAGCGCTTTCGTTAAACAAAATTTATACCCTAAATAATTCGAGTTGCAGGAAGGGGCCGAGTATTGCCAACGCGACTGCAACTTGAATTATGACGGGTATACCTATTGCAACAGAGGCTGTTAACAGCCTTAATCAGGGAGTAAAACATGAACAGCACTGAACTGGAGAACATGATCCGCGCCATTCTCGCCGATAACCTGAATGGTGCCGCGGGCTCCAAGGCTACGCCAAATGCCGTATTCGACCAGGTTGAAGATGCTATTATGGCTGGCTATGGCGCCTACCGGCAATATATGTCCGAAGCCCTGGCATTGCGCACCAAGATTATCGCGACCCTGAGGGAAGAACTGGCGCCGCTTATCAATGAGATGTCCGAACGCGCCGCCGACGAAACCGGCATGGGCAACACCACGGACAAGATTGCCAAAAACAGCGCGGCGCTGACCAATACCCCGGGTATTGAAGACTTGACCACCCGCGCCCTCACCGGCGACGGCGGCATGGTGTTGTTCGAACTTTCGCCCTTTGGCGTCATCGGTGCCATCGCCCCCAGCACCAACCCCACCGAAACCATCATCAATAATACCATCAGCATGCTCGCCGCCGGCAACGCCGTCTATTTCAGCCCTCATCCCGGGGCGAAGAAAGTCTCGCTGTGGCTGATAGAAAAAATCGAAGCCATTATCTATCGCGCCAGCGGCATCCACAATCTGGTGACCACAGTGGCCAATCCCACCTTTGACGCCACCCGGGAAATGATGGCGCATCCGCGCATTGCGCTGTTGGCCGTCACCGGCGGCCCGGCCATTGTGGACATGGCGATGAAAACCGGTAAAAAAGTCATTGGCGCCGGTCCCGGCAATCCGCCGGTGCTGGTGGATGAAACCGCCTGCCCGATCAAAGCGGCCAAGGACATCGTCGATGGCGCCTCCTTTGACCACAACGTGCTGTGTATCGCGGAAAAAAGCGTGATTGTCGTTGACGTCATTGCTGACCGTCTGGTGGAGAATATGCAAAAGAACGGCGCCCTGCTGGTGAGCGCCGCCGCCGACGTGGTGAAATTGCGTCAGGTGGTGATAACCGAAAAAGGCGAAGCCAATAAAAAACTGGTGGGCAAAAGCCCGGCGGTCATTCTGCAGGCGGCCGGCCTGAGCGCGCCATTTTCGCCGCGGCTGATTATCGTGGAAGTCGGTCAAGACGACCCGCTGGTGCTGGTGGAACAGCTGATGCCGGTACTGCCCATTGTGAGGGTCAAGGATTTCGAAGAGGGTCTGGCGCTGGCGCTGGTGGTGGAAAATGATCTGCACCACACCGCTATCATGCATTCGCAGAATGTCAGCCGGTTGAATCGCGCGGCCAAAACCATGCAGACATCGATATTCGTTAAAAACGGCCCTTCCTACGCCGGTTTGGGTATCGGCGCCGAGGGATTTACCACCTTCACCATTGCCACGCCCACCGGCGAGGGGACGACGTCCCCGCGGACCTTTGCCCGCAAACGCCGCTGTGTGCTCACCAATGGGTTTTCCATTCGTTAGGGGATCAAAGGGTGAATCATGGCTATTTTTACCGTAAAGACGCGGATTTACAGCGGTGCCGAAAGCCTGTCCCGGCTACGAACCCTCCATGGCAAGAAGGTTTGGATTGTTTGCGACGGCTTTTTGGCCGGCAGTGAAAACCTCAAGATGGTAACCGATAATATCGGTGCGGATAATGAAACCACGCTGTTTACCGACATTATCCCGGATCCGCCGATTGCGACAGTCGTGACCGGCATTACCGCGATGCGCAGCGTTAAGCCGCAGATAGTGATCGGTTTCGGCGGCGGTTCGGCGCTGGATTCCGCCAAAGCGATGATTTTTTTCGGCCGCAAACTGGGCATCGAGATAGAAACCTTTATTGCTATCCCCACCACCAGCGGCACCGGCTCTGAAGTCACCAGCGCCTGCGTAATTAGCGATCCGCTTACCAAGGTGAAATATCCACTGTTCGATGACAGTATCTATCCCGATATTGCCCTGCTGGAACCGCGGCTGGTGATGAGCGTACCGCCGGCGGTGACGGCAAATACCGGTCTGGACGTGCTGACCCATGGACTGGAGGCCTACGTCGCCGTCGGCGCCACCGACTTTACCGACGCCCTGGCGGAGAAGGCGGTGCAAATGGTGTTGCTCAATTTGGAGAAGGCATATCAAAACGGCCGGCAACCGGAAGCGCGGGATAAAATGCACAACGCCTCCGCCCTGGCGGGCATCGCCTTCAGCCAGGCCGGCCTGGGGTTGAACCATGCCATTGCCCATCAGTTGGGCGGACAATTGCATATTCCCCATGGTTTGGCCAATGCTCTGCTGCTGTGCCACGTGATCCGTTTCAATAGCCGGGACAAAACCGCCCGGGCCAAATATGCCCGGTTGAGCAAGCTTTGCGGGCTGGCCAACTTTCAGTCAACAGATGATTATTGCGTGGCCAACCTGATAAACCATCTGCGCAATCTTATGCTGCAGCTCAATGTCGCCGCCACCCTAAGCGCGCTGAATATTGAACGGCGCCAGGTGCTTGAGGCCACGGACGCCATGGCGGCGGCGGCATTGCTGGACGCGACGCTGGCAAGCAATCCGTTGCCGGCAAGCGTGGCCGATATCAGGGGGATTATTCACGGTATCATGTGAATCGGTGAGGTAAAGCGGTTAAAAAAAGCGCTGTTGATCGGACAACCGATCAACGGCTGTTTATAGCAAACGTAAAAGATGACTATGGTACGCATCAGTCTATACCCTAAATAATTCAAGCCGTTCGCCTGAGAAAACATCTTCATATATTCTTATGCGGGGTCCTTGGCGCGGCCGGAGGTTTTTCACAAGAATCTTATTCAGGATCAATTTTATGCTGAAGGAATAAATAAAAAAACGGGGATTAAATAAGGCATATCAATTTACCGGAACATTTCATAAAACCAACATACTTGCTAATAATTAATATTGATTTTCATTGAGTGGAGGTGGACAAAATGTGATTTTACTCTGATTAACAGAGCGATGCGGGATAGTATAATCTTGCAGGAATGACGCCCATTGTGGATATAAATAGGTTATCTTATAGGTTAGGATGACTCATAAGATATTTTAATTAATTACCATTAGCAACTACGGTTAAAATATGCGACCATCCAAAGATATTATCGATAAGATCTCGTATGATTTTGCCTATGCCACCGGTTTGGGTTCTGTTGTGGTCGATCTTAACGGCAAAGAAATCTCGCCTTGGTATAATTTCACGTCCTTTTGTCAACATGTCAGAAAAAATCCTGCTTTTTATCCCTATTGCCAGCAATGCGACCGCAGCGGCGGTCTTGAAAGTTCAAAAATCAAACAGGTCAATTGCTATCGTTGCCATGCCGGCTTAGTGGATTTTTCCATTCCGATTGTTATCAACGACAGTCTGGTGGGATTTTTGGCCTGTGGCCAGGCGCGGGTAACGGACGACTCGCCTATCCCGAATATCCTGCGCGACAATAACGATATGCGTAAGGAGTCGCATTTGCTCGACCTTTATCATGAAGTCCCGGTAATGAATCTGATGAAAATCAGGGCCGCGGCGCAATTACTGAATGTTATCGTTGAAAATTATCTTTGCAAGCAATACGACGTGCGTATTATTAAGAGTATCAATCCGGACGATGACACCGAGACCTATATCGGCACCTCGGATATTCATCGGGCAAAAATCGAGAAAATCGTCAATTATATAAATCAGAATTTCTCCGACAATCTCAACCTTGAACAAATGGCGAATATGGCCAATTTGAGCCAGTTTTATTTTTCCCGTTTGTTTAAACGTTTGCTTGGCGTGGGGTTCAATTCTTATTTAAATAATAAAAGAATGGATGAGGCGCGTTATCTGCTGGAAAAAACGGAGTGGAGCATTGATAAAATCGCCAGAAATGTCGGTTTTTGCGATAGCCCCTACTTTGCCCGTTCATTTAAGAAAAGCTTCGGCCTGTCGCCAAAGGTGTTTCGGCAAACCAGCGCCGGCCAGATTATGATACAGACCCGTTACACTCCCGCTCCTTCCCTCTGAAAAGATAAAGGGGTGCTCTCATGATATGGGTAAACCGCTACAGAACAGGCAGTCCCATCTGCTATAGTTTCGGGAGTCGGTCATTATTATTTAGCCCAACTTGAGAAGACGTATTATGTCAATGAGCTTTCGCTCCCTTTATCAGCATGGTTTCGCCCGGGTAGCGGCCTGTACCCTGCCCTGCGCCCTGGCGGAACCCGCGAAAAATGTCCGCGCCATCGTCGAGACGGCCGTCCGTCTCGATGCCGAGGGCGTCGCGCTGGGCATCTTCCCCGAATTATGCCTGTCCGGTTATTCCATAGAGGATCTGCTGTTGCAGGACACCCTGCTTGACGCCGTGGAATGCGGCATCAGCGAGCTGCTTGACGCCACCGCCGCGCTCCAGACGGTACTGGTGGTGGGCGCGCCGCTGCGTTATGCCGGCCGCATCTATAATACCGCCCTGGTGTTGCACCGGGGCCGGTTGCTGGGAGTGGTGCCGAAATCCTACCTGCCCACCTACCGCGAGTTTTACGAACGCCGCCAGTGTGCCGCCGGCGACCAAACCAAAGGCACTATCCGCCTGGCGCGCCAAGAGGCGCCTTTTGGCCCGGACCTGCTGTTCGAGGCGGAGGATTTGCCGGGTTTTGTGCTGCATGTGGAAATTTGCGAAGACTTCTGGGTGCCGATCCCCCCCAGCGCTGAAGCCGCCCTGGCCGGCGCCACGGTCTTGGCCAACCTTTCCGGCAGCCCCATCACCATCGGCCGGGCGGATACGCGCCGGCAGCTGTGCCGTTCGCAGTCCATGCGCTGTCTGGCCGCGTATCTGTATGCCGCGGCGGGTCTGGGAGAATCCACCACCGAAGTGGCCTGGGACGGCCAATGCGTCATCTACGAAAACGGCGAACTGATGGCGGAAACCGAGCGTTTCGCCCTGCAAAGCCAATGGGCCATGGCGGATATCGATCTCGATCTGCTGCGCCAGGAACGCCTGCGCATGGGCACCTTTGACGATAACCGGCGGACCCATGAGGCGCGGGTGGGGGCGTTCAGACGCATTGCCTTTACCCTGGCGCCGCGCGACGAGGATCACGGCCTGGTACGTTCCGTGGAGCGTTTTCCCTTTGTCCCCGCCGATAGGGAACGGCTCGCCCAGGATTGCTACGAAGCTTATAACATCCAGGTGGTGGCATTGGCGCAGCGGGCGCTTGCAACCGGTATCAAGCGCCTGGTCATCGGCGTGTCCGGCGGGCTGGATTCCACCCAGGCGCTGATTGTCATCGCCAAGGCGGCGGACCGCATGAAGCTGCCGCGGGAGAATATCATTGCCTGCACCCTGCCGGGATTCGGCACCAGCGATGAAACCTGGCAAAACGCGCTGAGCCTGATTCAGTCGCTGGGCGCCACCCATCGTGAAATTGATATCCGCCCCGCCGCCCTGCGCATGCTGGAGGATATCGGCCATCCCTATGCCCGGGGGGAAAAAGTCTATGACGTTACCTTCGAAAACGTCCAGGCCGGTCTGCGCACCGATTACCTGTTCCGCCTGGCCAACCATGAGAACGGCATGGTGGTGGGCACCGGCGATTTATCCGAAATGGCCCTCGGCTGGTGCACCTATGGCGTGGGCGATCAGATGTCCCATTACCATGTGAATGCCGGCGTGCCGAAAACCCTGATCCAGCATCTGATCCGCTGGGTTATCTCCTCCGGCCAGTTTGAAGAGCCGGTGGCAAACACACTGGAAGCCATTCTGGCGACGGAGATTTCCCCGGAGCTGGTGCCCGCCGACGATGCCGGCGCGATACAGAGCACCGAGTCCATCATCGGGCCCTACAACTTGCAGGACTTCAACCTGTTTTATACCCTGCGCTACGGCTTCAGGCCGTCCAAAATAGCCTTCCTGGCGCTCCACGCTTGGGAAGACGCAGCGGCGGGCGCCTGGCCGCCGGGGTATCCGCAAGAAAAACGCCCCGGTTATCCGCTGCCGGAAATACGCCGCTGGCTGCGCGTTTTCCTCTATCGTTTCTTTACCACCAGCCAATTCAAACGCTCCGCCTCGCCAAACGGCCCTAAAGTCACCGCGGGCGGCAGCTTATCGCCGCGCGGCGACTGGCGCGCCCCCTCGGACGGCAACGCCCGCATCTGGATCGAGGAGCTGGAAACAAACGTGCCGGAAAGCTGAGCGCCGCGGCCAGACGCTGATGATTGATACCCACCGGAGAATACGGCGGGGGAGTTTGTTGACAAAGTGTCCGGTCGGGGCAGGCTGCCAGATCGTAAACACGCCGTGAATCCATCCCTGGAGGCTCGATCCGCGCCATCCCTGGCGCGGACGGTTTACTCTTCTGGCAACCTGCCTCTCCTGATTAACTCCGAGTACTTTGTCGGCAGTCTGACCCGACGGAGAATACCGGCGGGTTGAGCTTGTTGACACTATAGCCGGTCGGCCTTTGCCATAAAACCGTCATAATGTTGCTATAAAACCGTCACACCCCCACTCTATCTTTTGATGTCCTGACAGGAA
Organism: Sodalis sp. dw_96; assembly: GCF_018449575.1. Lineage (GTDB taxonomy): Bacteria > Pseudomonadota > Gammaproteobacteria > Enterobacterales > Enterobacteriaceae > Acerihabitans. Next base: position 169,037 of record NZ_JAAVUT010000005.1, read on the forward strand.
GAAACGACCTTTCTGGCGCGACGACTGGCCTACAGCGTCAGCCATGGGCGGAGAACATGATGAACACACTACTGACCGACGGGCACTGGCAGGCGCTGGGGGAGGTCGGCGAGTTTTACCGGTTGCCCGGATTTGCCGAAACCACCCCCCCCGGCAGGGTGCGCTTTGGACTGATGGCCGATCCGCAATATGCCGACGCGGATCCCGATATGCGCCATCTGCGTTATTATCGCCACAGTTTACGCAAGCTGGCCGCCGCCATCACCGACCTTAACCAATCGCCGCTGGACTTCGTCGCCACCCTGGGAGATCTGGTGGACCGCCAATGGTCCAGTTATGGGGATATACTGCCGCTTTACCGCCGGTTGCGACATCCCCATGTGACGGTCATGGGCAATCACGATGCGGATACCCTTTCCCGCTATTTAGCCGGCCGGCAACCGCCGCTGGGGCTGCCGAAGCACTATTTCCACTTTTTGGTTAACGGCTATCGCTTTATCGTGATTGACGGCAACGATATCAGTTTGTACTGCAACCAGGCCAACGGCGACGATCGTCAAGCGGCGCAGCGAATGCTGGCGCAGCTCACCGCCGACGGCAAACTCCAGGCGCAGAGCTGGAACGGCGCGCTGGGCCAGGCGCAGTTGCAATGGCTGGAAAAAACCCTGCAAGAGGCCCAAACCCGTCGGGAAACGGTGATTGTTTTCGGGCATTATCCTGTTGCCCCGGTCAACACCCATAATCTCTGGAACGACGAGATCGTGACGGCGCTATTGTGCCGATATCAGGTGCGGGCCTATTTCGGCGGACATCAGCACAGTGGCGGTTACCAGCGCATCGACGGCACCGATTTCATCACCCTCAAGGGCATGGTTGACGGCGCGGAGCAGACGCCTTATGCCATCGTCGAACTTCAGGGATCGGCGCTCACCCTCCATGGCTTCGGCCCGGAGGTAAGCCGGCGGCTCTGACCCGGCCGGACCCGCACTTCCCCTGTCGGGATAGCATACCCCGGCCAGGCCGGACCCATACGCCATCGCGCCATGACCGCCAGCCCCATGCGGTCTGTTTGAATATTGTCCCCCACGGGCTTTCCTCTGGTTAAATCCTCTCCAGACGAGTAATGTAAAATCATTATGGGATGGCGATTTCAGAACTCACCCACAGGTTCTGTTTTGTCTAAAATTTGGGCTGGAGAAAAAACATGACCGAAAAAAAAGCAACCCTCATCCTCAACGACCAAAAGGCCGTCGTACTGGACTTTAACGCCGGCACCGGGGGACCGGCGGCGCTGGATATCCGACCTTTCGGCGCCGAGGAATTTTTTACCTACGATCCCGGTTTTATCAATACCGCCGGCTGCGAATCCGCCATTACCTTTATCGACGCCCGTAACAGCGTGCTGTTGCACCGGGGTTTTCCGGTGGAGCAGTTGGCGGCCCAATGCTCCTTTCTTGAAGTCTGTTATATTCTGTTGCATGGCGAGGCGCCGTCCTCCGCGGAGTACGCCGTTTTTAACGAGACCATCACCCGCCACAGCATGATCCATCAGCAGATGAGCCGCATGCTCAGCGGATTCCGCCGCGACTCCCATCCCATGGCGCTGATGTGCGCGGTGGTAGGGGCGCTGGCGGCGTTTTATCACGATCAGCTGGATGTGGATAACCCCGAACACAGGGAACTGGCGGCGGTGAGGCTGCTGTCCAAAATGCCCACCGTGGCGGCGATGTGTTATAAATATTCCATCGAACAGCCCGCGGTCTATCCTAATAACGCGCTTTCCTATGCCGGCAATTTCCTGCATATGCTGCTTGCCATCCCGGCGGAAAAGTCAGAGGTTAATCCGGTGCTGGAACGCGCCATGAACCGCATCCTGATACTGCATGCGGATCACGGACAGTGTCCATCCACCACCGCCGTCAGAACCGCCGGGTCTTCCGGGGCGAACCCTTTTGCCTGCATCGCCGCCGGCCTCGCGTCGTTGTGGGGTCCTTTGCATGGCGGGGCCAATGAATCCTGCATGCGCATGCTGGAAGAGATCAGCACGGTGGATCGCATCCCGGCATTTATCGATCGCGCCAAAAATCGCCATGACTCCTTCCGCTTAATGGGCTTCGGCAATTCCGTTTATCATCATTTCGACCCGCGCGCCGCCATTCTGCGTAAAACCTGCCATGAGGTTCTGGCCGAACTGGGCATGGAAGACAATCTGCTGCAAGTGGCCATCGAACTTGAGCATATCGCCATGACCGATGCCTATTTCCTGGAGAACAAGCTTTATCCCAGCGCGGATTTCTACACCGCGCTTATCCTGAAAGCCATGGGATTACCGCCCTCCATGTTTACGGTTATTTCCGCCGTGGGCCGCACCACCGGCTGGATTGCCCACTGGAGCGAAATGCACAGCCAGCGGCCGCAGATTTACCGGCCGCATCAGGTTTATACCGGCAAAGCCCGGCGGGATTTTAAGTCGGAACTCCAAGGTGAGCCCGCTATCACCGAGCGTGCAACGAACCTGTAAAAGGGAAACCGCGCCAATGTGGTCGAATCGGGCGTGGTTTTCCCGCCCGACCGAGCGCCACATGGCACGGTAGGCTCGCGATCACCGGTGCTTGAATCAAGCCTGTTAAAGGGAGACCGCGCCAATGTGGTCGAATCGGGCGTGGTTTTTCCGCCCGACCGAGCGCCACATGGCACGGTAGGCCCGCGATCGACGGTGCTTGAATCAAGCCTGTTAAAGGGAGACCGCGTTTGCTGAGGCCGGGCCGAAGCGGTCGTGGTTTTCCACCCGCCGTAGTGCTATGCCACAACCGTCATGATCCCCGACGGGTTTTAAAATATATTATTAAAAATCTTAAAAATACTTTTCATTATTCCCGCAATAAAAAATCCCAAAAAAATAGCGCTGTGATCCACTTCAAATTAACCCTTGAAATTGTGATCAAACAGACATTGCCTTGTAAAATACCGCCCAAAACCGATTTTTAATCAATAGCAATTTATGCATTCGCCTAATGAATAGGCCATGCCGCAATGAAATACTGCCTTTACCCCTCATACTTTTGTTGCAGGCTAGAGTTTCCCGCTCTAGAAAATACAATGCTGAATCCAGATATACTCATTACCGGCGCACATATCATTGATCCGGCGCAAGGGATAGACGGAATACAACCGCTACGTTTTATCGGTGACCGTATTGTCGCCCCTGATACACCCCCCTCTTCCGCCACTGAATTTATCAATGCCGAGGGTTATTACCTGTTCCCCGGCTTAATCGATTTCCACGCCCATGTGTTTTACCGGGGCACTGAATATAGCGTTCCCGCCGATTTAGCCACCTTGCCCTACGGCGTTACCACGGTGGTGGATGCCGGTTCGGCCGGCTGCGCAAATTATGAATCGTTTCACCGGCAGGTTATTTCCCAAAGCCTGGTCAGAATTAAAAGCTTTCTGGCCGCCTCATCACCCGGACAAACCTGGGACGAGGAAAACCAGGATCCGGCTAAATATGATATCCCTAAAATCAAAGCTTTATTCCGACGTTATCCGGATACGCTGCTGGGCTTGAAAATCAAACAGGAAGCCGGCGTGGTGGGTGAACTCGGGGTCAAGCCGATGCACGCCGCGGTGGCGCTGGCGGAGGAACTGGGCTGCTCCGTGGCGGTACATACCACCGATCCGGTGGTCTCCACCCAGGAGCTGGTGGGGCTTTTCCGATCCGGGGATATTTATGCCCACGCCTTTCATGGTAAGGGCAGCACCATCATCGGCGGCGACGGCCATGTCCTGACGGCGGTAAAAGAAGCCCGCCAACGGGGGGTTATTTTTGACTGTGCCCACGGCCGCAGCCATTTTTCCATAAAAACGGCTCGAAGCGCCATTAATGACGGTTTTTACCCGGATATTATCAGCAGCGATTCATCCCGCTTTAGTTTTAATACCTCACCGACGTTTAATTTACCCTGGGTGATGTCGAAATTACTGGCCCTGGGCATGCCGCTCTACGACATTATCGCCGCCTGCACGGCAACGCCTGCCAGGGTTATGAAAATGCCTTGGGAAATCGGTACTCTTGCTCCCGGCGCATGTGCCGATATCGCATTATTTAAATTAGCCCAACGGAACGCAACTTTTACCGATATTCACGGCGAAATACAGGCAGGGGAGAATTTACTCATACCACAAATGACCTTTCTCGCCGGCGAAAAAGTATTCCGCCAAAACGGATTTTAAACTGCTTACTCGAGGATAACATTATGAACGCTCGTTGGTTACGTATCGGCGGAACGCTTATGCTCGGCATGTTTGTTTCTTATATCGATCGAACAAATTTATCCGTCTCGTTACCCTCGGTAGCCCATGACCTCGGTTTTTCCGGTGCTACTTTCGCCACTGTTTCAGGCTGGGTATTAACCGCCTTTCTGATCGGCTACATTTTTGCCAATATATTCGGCGGTGTTTTTACCTCCCGCCTCGATCCGAAAACGGTTGCGGTTTTAATGATGGGATTATGGTCGGTTTCCACCCTGATCACCGGCATGGCGCAATCGGTCATGCTGCTGGTGATTTGCCGTTTGGTCCTGGGGGTAGCCGAAGGAATCTACTGGCCGCAGCAGTCACGTTTTGTCAAACTCTGGTTTTCCCCCAATGAATTGACCCGGGCGAACAGCGTTATTCAGTATTACGGCCAATTTCTGGCATTGGGGCTGGGCTTCATTATTCTGACGCCGATTCACGCCGCGCTGGGATGGCGTAATCTTTTTTATCTGTGCGGCGCCATTGGCCTGTTTATCATGGTTCCGCTTTATGCCAAAACATTATTAAGCACCGCCGATGCCCCCTATCCGGAAAAACCCAAGGATGCGGCAGCGGCAAAACCGCCCAAACTGACGCTGGCTTCTTTCGGCGGTGTCTCTTTCGTGCTGGTGATTTTTGCCTATCTCACCCAAGGCATGCTGTTCTGGGGTATTACCTTATGGATTCCGATGGCGGTGAAATCCATTGGTTTTAGCGGAATGGGGCAGGCCTTCGGCAGCGCACTGCCCTATCTGGCCGCCGTGGCGCTGGCCATCCCGATGGCGTATATCAGCGATAAAACCGGCAAACGAATACTTATCGCCGCGTTGGGTTTGCTGATTCCGGGGGTTCTGTTGCTGTTATTGCCGGCGGTGGATAATGGTTATCTCAAGCTGGCGTTGATAACCGTCGCCATGGGTTACTACGCCAGCAGCTTTACGCCCAATATCTGGTCAATCATCCAATCCAATGTCCGTCCCCACGCCATCGGCGCGGCTTCCGGTATCGTAAACGGCATTGGCGCCGGTGGCGGCGGGACACTGGCCGGCCTGATGGTGGCGCGGGTTTATGCCTCAACCGGCTCCTATATGTCGGGTTTCATGATCCTCGGGGGATTGGTGGTGCTGGGCGGGCTGTCCCTGCTGCTGTATGGACTTATTCGCCGCAATTATCCGCTGGGCATTCAAACCATCAAGGCATGAAGTCGTGGCACGGGTTAACCATATCCATCGCTTGCCGGCATTAAAATCAACGGTGACGGGCCATCGGACGGGCCACCCATCGCAGGTTAACCCGAAAGCAGCAATAACAAAGAGAGCCATTACGATTTACATTTAGAACCATTACCAGGCAAATTACCGATAACACTGCGGGAAAAACGCGCTATCATTAACAGCCGAAGAGAGTATTAGTTTCCATCAAAAATTCTGGCTGTTATTTTTATGCAAATATCGCGTTCTTCCCGTTCCACCGCCTGGTTAAGAGTGGTTAGTTTGACCCTGGCCGCGTTTATCTTCAATACCACTGAATTTGTTCCCATCGGCCTGCTGTCCGATATCGCCGCGAGTTTTTCCATGACCGCCGCCCAGGTCGGCCTGATATTGACGGTATATGCCTGGGGAGTGGCGCTGATGTCCCTGCCCTTTATGCTGCTTACCAGCCGGATTGAACGGCGTACCTTATTGATGCTGACCTTCCTGGTTTTTATCGCCAGTCATGTGGTGTCCGCCTTCGCCTGGAATTTCGGCGTATTGATGATTGCCCGCATCGGCGTGGCGATGGCCCATGCCATATTTTGGTCCATTACCGCTTCGCTGGCCATGCGGGTGGCGCCGAGCGGTAAAAAGGCGCAGGCGCTGGGTTTGCTGAGCACCGGGACCGCCATGGCGATGGTATTGGGCTTACCCCTGGGACGTATGATTGGCGAAGCCTTGGGCTGGCGAACCACTTTTATGATCATCGGCGTGCTGGCCTGCGTGATTATGGTGATCCTGTTCAAACTGCTGCCGACGCTGCCCAGCCATCACTCCGGTTCGTTGAAAAGCGTGCCCGAATTGTTCAGGCGGCCGGCGCTGGTGTGCATGTATCTGCTCGCCGCCACCGTGGTCACCGCCCATTACACCGCCTATAGCTATATCGAACCTTACCTGCAGAAAATCGCTGGCATGAGCGAAAACTTCACCACCATGGTGCTGTTGCTGTTCGGTTTGGCGGGCATTATCGGCAGCCTGATGTTCTCACGATTCAGCACCCGTTATCCCTCGGGGATATTGATTACCGCCATCGGCGTTCTGCTCATTTGCCTGATATTATTGCGGCCGCTCTCCTTTAGCGAGTTAAGCATTTCGCTGCTCAGCCTGGTATGGGGTATCGCCATGACCGCCATAGGGCTATGCATGCAGGTCAAGGTATTGACCATGGCGGCGGACGCCACCGATGTCGCCATGTCGCTCTTTTCGGGCATATTCAATATCGGTATCGGTGCGGGAGCGCTGCTGGGTAATCAGGTGAGTCTCCACATCGGCATGGAGAACATCGGCTTTGTCGGCGCGGTATTCTGCGCGCTGGCGCTGGGGCTATGCGCGTTTTTGTTTCACCGTTACTCGGCTATCCTGAACCAGACGGCGGAAACAGAATAAGGCCCCGATCACCGATCGTGCAACGAACGTGTTAAAGGGAGAGCGCGCCAATGAGGTCGAAGCGGGCGTGGTTTTTTCGCCCGCCGGAGCGCCTCATGGCACGCTAGGCCCGCGATCACCGATCGTGCAACGAACGTGTTAAAGGGCGACCATATCAGCCGCGGTGAATACGTTTACTTTTCCTTTGCAGCAAGGGAGAGACAATCCATCCCGTTGTCGGTCAGCAAATGCTCAAGATTTTCCTGCGATAAGGGTTTGGAGAATAAAAAGCCCTGCAATTGCGTACAACCCGCATCCACCAGAAACTGCTGTTGTTCCTCCGTTTCCACCCCTTCCGCGATGACCTGCAAATTCAGTTTTACCCCCAGATTGGATACCGCGGTCACAATCGCGGCGGTATCCTTTAACTGCGTGACGAATTGAACAAACGATCGGTCAATTTTCACGCTATCCACCACAATGTCCTTTAACAGGCTGAGACTGGAATAGCCGGTGCCGAAATCGTCCAGAGAAATTCTCACTCCCGCGAGCCGTAAGGCAATCAGTTGCTCCTTGCTGTTGGCATCGGAATTCATGATAGCGGTTTCGGTCAGCTCCAGCTCAAGCCGCTGAGGCGGGAAATCTTCCTCCACCAGCAGCTCCAGCACCATGCGGGCAAAGGCGCCGTCCCTGAGCTGGATAGGCGAAACGTTAACCGACACCGAAAGCACGTCCCAACACCGCATCTCGCGACATGCCTGGCGCAGGATAAATTTCCCCAAGGGAATAATCAGGCCGGTTTCTTCCGCCAGCGGTACAAACTGAACCGGCGATACCTCCCCCAACACCGGATCTTCCCAGCGCGCCAACGCTTCCACCCCGATGATTTTCTTGTCCGATGCCCGCACCAACGGTTGATAGGCGCAGCTGATACCGCTATTGCGTGACAAGGCGGTAGCCAAGGCCTTTTCCATACGCCGCTTGCTGGTCAGGCTGGCATCCAGCGATTCGGAATAAAAACAATGCACGTTTTTACCCTTGCGTTTGGCTTCATACAAGGCGGCATCCGCTTTGCGCAACAGCTCGCCGGCGGTGGTATCCGATTCCGCAATATGAATAACGCCCACGGATACCGTAACAAAAGGCGAAGCGCCGGTAATGGTGAAGGGTAATTGCGTCTGTTTTACGATCTTCAGGCATAACAACTCGGCGTCTTGACGCAGGATATCGCTGCCGATCAGCAGCGCGAATTCATCGCCGCCCATCCGTGCCACCAAGCTGTCTTCCGGCACGACATGCTGCAAACGCCGGGCAAATTCGCACAGCACAAAATCTCCGGCCTGGTGTCCGTAGGTATCATTAATATTCTTGAATCCGTCGAGATCCATCAGCATCAGCAGCCCGCCGGTTTGTCCCGATCTATCGCTCGGCGCCACGACATGATTCAGCTGTTCATACAGGGCGGTACGATTATGCAGACCGGTGAGAATATCGTGATAAGCCAGATAGCGGGTTTGGGCTTCGGACTCGCGTAATACCGAAATATCATGTAATGAAATCAGCAAATAGGGTAGTGAATTCAACATGATCCGCGACGAACGCACCATAAAGACGGTAATTTGGTTATCCCGGCCCGTAACGCGTTCTTCATATTCCATAGGCTCACCGTTTTCCAACACCAGCTTGTCCCTTTCCAGAATATGCGACACCAGAAAATCATCCAGACCCTCCAGCGCGGTTTGGCCAATCAGTTCCTCAGCGGTTTTACCGAACAGTTCACAGGCCTTGCGGTTCAAGAACACCAGCCGATAGTCCCGATCCTTTAAAAAGGTGGCATCAGGCAAGGCATTCAGCACCGCCTGGCAAACGGCAAGGTTATTGAACATAAAGGTAGTTATCCTGAGGTTATCGCTATTAAAAGCGTAGCAGAGTTTTCTTTTAAAGCCGCCTAAACCCGATGACAACGGACCTCGAAGCCGGGTATTTTGGCCTCCAGCCGCTGCGGCATTTGACAACCGTCGCCGGCATAGGGGCAGCGATCCAGGAAAAAACAGCCCTGGGGGAGCTGACGGTTGTCAGGCAACTCCTCCACCCCATAGCCTGCTTCGCCGAGGGGGCGATCGGCGCGGGGTACGGAGTCCAGCAGCAAGCGGGTGTAGGGATGTTTGGGATGGTTCAAAACCTGCTGGCTGTCCCCCAGTTCGACGATTTGTCCCAGGTACATGACGGCGACCCGGTCGCTCATATGCCTGACCACCGAAACATTGTGGGAAATCAGCACATAGGTCAGTTGGCGACGGCGCTGCAACTCCACCAGCAGGTTAAGGATCTGCGCTTGCACCGACACATCCAGCGCCGACGTGGGTTCATCGAGCACCACGATATCCGGTTCGGAAGAGAGCGCCCGGGCGATGGACAGACGCTGGCGCTGTCCGCCGGAGAATTCATGGGGCAACCGGTCCAGATAGCCCTTGCGGATACCCACCTGCTCCGCCAGGGTGTCCGCCAGCGCACGCCGTTCGCGGACCGTGTTGTGGTATTGCACATACACCGGTTCGGTGATGGTGCGCCAAACCGGCAAGCGCGGATCCAGGGAGGACTGAGGATCCTGAAAGACCATCTGCATACCCGAACCATACCATGATCCGGGGGAACGGGCGCGAAGTATTTCGCCGCCGGAAGGCGCCAGCAAGCCCATCATCAATTGCGCCAGCGTGCTTTTGCCGCAGCCGGATTCACCGACGATACCCAGCGTCTCGCCGCGCCGTATGGCCAGATCCAGGCCGTTGAGGGCGTGGACATAACTTTTGACCTTGCCGCGCCAGTTGGCGCCGACGGGAAAACGCACCCGCACATCCCGCAGTTCCAATAAGGTTTCGGTGTTCATCACGGCATCTCCCCCAACCGTCGGTATTGCGGATGCCAACAGGCGGCCTGCTGGCCGTCGGCAGTCAGAAAGGTATCCGGCGCCGGCCGTCGTTGACACTGGTCGTCGCCGTAACGGCAGCGATCGCGAAACGCACAGCCCGGCGGCAACTGCGTTAAATCGGGTACCGTGCCCGGAATGGCCGGTAGCGGCGAGCGGGGGATCGCGCCTTCCGGCGTGGCGTTTATCAGGCCGCGGGTATAGGGATGCGCCGGCTGACGGATAACCTGCGCCGTCGGTCCGCTTTCAACAACCGTACCGGCATACATGACATACACCCGATCGCACAGCTGCGACACCACCGCCATATCATGGGTAATGAACAGCACCGCCGTACCGCTGGCCCGCGCCTTGCGCTGCAATAATAACAACACCTGCCGCTGCACGGTGACATCCAGCGCGGTGGTGGGTTCATCGGCGATAATCAGCTGCGGTTCACAAGAAAACGCCATGGCGATCAGCACCCGCTGCCGCATACCGCCGGAAAGCTCGAAGGGATAACGCTCCATGACGCCGGCGGCATCGGCGATATGCATCTCCTGAAGCAGCGTGATGGCCCTGCGTTTGGCCGCCGGCAAGGGCAGCCGCTGGTGCAACCGGATAACCTCGCACATCTGCCTGCCGATGCGCCGGGTCGGGTTAAGGGCGGTCATCGGCTCCTGGAAAATCATTGACATCAGCGACCCGCGCAGAGTGCGCATCTCCGCCTCGCCGGCCTGAAGAATATCCCGGTCCAAGACCCGGATTCCGCCGCCGGCCACCTGAAAACTCCCCTTCGGCAACAGTCCCATCACCATCATGGCGGTAACGGATTTACCCGAACCGGACTCCCCCACCAGCCCGACGATTTCTCCGTTCCCCACCCTCAGCGTTACCCGGTTCAGCGCCTTGACCATGCCGCCGTATACCGGGAAATTCACTTCCAGGGCGGTAATATCCAGCACCGGACCCGCGACGCCGGGATTCGTCTCTGATTCGCTCATCTAGCGCCCCCGCCCTTTGGGATCCAGCAAATCGCGCAGGCCGTCGCCGAACAGATTGAATCCGGTGGCGGTAATCATGATGGCGCCGCCGGGAAAAGCGGAATACCACCACTGGTCCAGCACGTAATTGCGGCCGTTGGCCACCATGGCGCCCCACTCCGCGGTGGGCTGTTGCGCCCCCAGGCCAATGAAACCCAGGGTGGCCGCCATCAGGATGGCGGTGCCGATATCCAGCGACGCCTGCACCACCAGCGGCGACAGGACATTGCGCAGCACATGCCAACTGATCAAATGCCATCGTGAAGCGCCAAAGGTCCGCGCCGCCTGCATATAAGGCAGATGCCGCAGCATCAGGGTCTGTCCGCGGGCAAGACGGACATAAAAAGGAATCCGCACCACCGCAATCGCCAGCATGGCATTGGCCAGGCTGGGTCCCAGCGCCGCCGCCAGCGCCATGGTCAGCACCAAAGACGGTACCGACAGCATGATATCCATGCAGCGCATAATGAGCGCATCCGCCAGTCCGCCCACCATGCCGGAGAAACAGCCCAGCAGGGACCCCAGGGTACCGGCGATAAACACCACCGCCAAACCCGACGCCACCGACTGCCGGCTGCCCGCCACCACCCGGCTGAACAGATCCCGGCCCACTTCGTCGGTACCGAACCAATGTGCCGGGGAAGGCGCCTGCAGGCGCAGGGCCAAATCAATGGCGTTGGGATCCTGCGGCGCCAGCCAGGGAGCGAATAACGTCACCGCCAGCACCACCGCCATAATCAGGCCGCCAATCAGGGTCAGCGGGCTGCGGCGTACCCTCCAGCCGACCCGGCGCAAGCGCAGAAGCCGCGGTGCCGACGCCACCGGCGGCGGGATGATGATTTGCGAACTCATGGCGCCGCCCTGCCCATGCGTGGGTCAATCCATAAATAGAGCAAATCCACTGCCAGGTTCACCACGACGTAAGCAAATGACACCACCACCGCGAATCCCATCACCGCCGGGAAATCCAGCGCCTGGATCGAATCCACCACATAGGCTCCCATACCGGGCCAGGCGAAAACCGTTTCGGTCAGCACCGCGCCATACAGCAAATCCCCCAGCGCAAGGCCGAGGATGGTCACCGACGGGATCAGCGCATTGGGCAACGCGTGGCCCAGCACCACACGCACGGCGGAGAGCCCGTTGGCCCGCGCGGTGCGGATGTAGTCCTCCCCAAGCTGTTCCAGCATCGCCGAACGGATCTGGCGCGCCACGATGCCCAAATGGACAAACGCCAGGGTGAGCGACGGCAAAATCAGGTGTTGCAGGCCGTTGACCAATACCTCGCGATTACCGGTCAGCAGCGCGTCGAGCACGTAAAAACCGGTGATATGCCGCGGCGGATCCAGCCAATCATCCAGCCGTCCGCCCCCCGGCAGCCAGTTAAGGCGGCCATAAAACAGAATAATCACCCCCAGCCCCAGCCAGAACGCCGGGGTGGAGATGCCGCTGATGGCCAGCAGGCGAACCAGATGATCCAGCCAGCGGTTGGCGTACACCGCCGACAACACGCCCAGCGGCACGCCGATAACGATAGCCAGGGTCATGGCGGTTAATGCCAACTCCAGCGTGGCCGGGAAATAGGCCCGCAGATCTTCCGCCACCGGCCGTCCGGTACGGATAGAGGTGCCGAGATCGCCGTGCAGCAAATCGGTGATATAACGAATGAATTGTCGATAAAGCGGCTGATCCAGCCCCAATTGATGGCGGATATGCCGCACTATTTCGTCGCTGCCGCGATCCCCGGCCAACAGCCGCGCCGGATCGCCCGGGATCAAATGGGAGATGATAAAGGTAATGACACAGACGCCTATCACCACCACCACCAGACCCCAGCAGCGCTGACGGATTATGCTCCAGAACGTCATATTTCCCCCTGTAACGGGATGGTCCGGCATCGAAGGGAAACCGGACGGAGGCCCTGATTTTTACTTATCCGCGGGACGTTGGACCTGCCCCGGCATAGGGTTATAAACGAAGCCCATGACCTCTGGATCCCTATTTTTTACTCATCTGGGCGACGTTGAAGACCTGCTCCAGCATTGGGTTATATGCAAAACCCGTAACCTCGTTATTCATCGCCACCTGATAGTTTTTCTGGAACAGATAAACATAGGCCGCCTCGTTTATAACGATTTTCTCCGCGGCCCGGTAATCCACGGTGCGCTGAGCCTGATCCGCTACCGACACCGCTTTTTTCAGCAGGGCGTCCACCTGTGGATTGCTGTAAAACGAACGGTTGCCCGGCAGGCCCTTTTTATCGGATTCAAACCAGTAGTTCATGAACATATAGGGATCGGCGAAATCCGGGCTCCAGTTGCCGATGGCGATATCGTAGTTACCCTGCCCCACCCGATCGCGCATGGTGGCGTTGGCCAGTTTTTCCAGTTTCACCTGGATGCCGATTTGCGACAGGCTGGCCTGCACCGACAGGGCGATGGCTTCCCAATTGGGGTCATTCACCGAATAGAGGAAATCCAGCGACTGCGGTTTATCCTTCACCTGGGCCAGCGCCGCTTTGGCCTTATCGACATCATGGCCATACTGCATGGCGGCGGGATCATAACCCCACAACCCTTCTGGGATCGGCCCGCGCATCTGTTTGCCGCCGCCCGCCAGAATACCCGACACCATGCCCTGATAATCCACCGCCCAGGAAATGGCCCGGCGCAGATCCACCTGATTGAGCGGCGCTTTGCTATTGTTGAGATAAAGGTAGGTCACCCGCAGCGAAGGATACTCATCCACCGCCACCTTTTTTTCCTGTTTTAACGCCGTTAACTGATCGATGGGCAGAGATTCGGCGATATCCACATCGCCGCGGGTCAATTGCAGGCGCCGTGTGGCGCTCTCGCCGATAATCTTCACCAGGACCCGATTAAAGGCCGGCCTGGGGCCGCTGTAATAGCCGTTGGGCACCAGCACCAGCTGTTGTCCCTTTTGCCAGCGCTCCAGCTTATAGGGCCCGGAACCGGCGGTGTTGCCCGCCAGCCAGGCTTTACCGCCGTCCTCCGGATGCTGCTTGGCGATGGCCGGGTTTACGATGCCCGCCCCGTCGTTGGCCAGGGTATACAAAAACGGCGCGAACGGCGTTTTCAGCGTGAATCGCACCGTCATCGGGTCCACCGCCTCGACCACCATATCCTTGGGAAAGGCTTCCGACGGGCCTTGGCCGATTTGCATCAGCCTTTCAAACGACCACTTCACCGCATCGGCGTTCACCGCGCTGCCGTCATCGAATTTCTGCCCGGGTTTTAAGGTAAAGGTCCAGGTCAATTGATCGGCACTCACCGTCCAGCCGGACGCCAAATCCCCCTCGATGTCTGTGGAGCCCTTGCCGCCGGCGGTTTTGTATTGAATCAATCGCTGATAGGCGGGATAGGTTACCGTCCAGTCGTTATTATCGATGGTCACCGCCGGATCAAGATTTTGCGGATCCGCCGCTTTGGCGATAACCAGCATATCTTTCGGCACCGCGGCCTGAACCGCCGGCGACAGCGAGACGGTTAACGCGACGGCGGCGGCAATGCAGGTGCGACTGAATAATGACCAGGGCTTGGCTACGGGGTTGCTCATACAAGGACTCCAGCAAGTGACAGGAACGGTACCGGCGGCGGAATTCACTCCGCATTGCCGGGGGGATAACAACCAAAACGATCGGTGAGCAGCGGATAACCGGCAGCGTCGGGCAGCTCAAAATGCCACCACTCGCTGGTGATTCCGCGAAACCCACCCGCCGCCATGATCGCGTTCAATAACAGGCGATGCCGCTGCGCCGTCACCGGTAAACCGGGGAAAAACGGCTGGGAACGCGGGGTCATCTCATCGAACCCGCTGCCCATATCCAACACCGGCCCCTCCCGCAAGGCAACATCCACCGCAACGCCGCGACTGTGATGGGAACCGAGGTTAACGTCCATCACATAGCGTGGATCCGGGCAGGCATCCCACAGATACTGTTGCGCCACACGAGGACGGTAGGCGTCATAAAGAATAAGGGTGAGGCCCGCCATAGAGGCCACCTCAACGCTGCGGGCCAGGGCCCGGGCCGCATCGGGATGCAGCAGACAGCGGTTTTCCCGGTAAATCGCCCGGCCGGTGATATTGTCGGCGGTGGCATATTTCAGATCGATTTCAACCGCCGGCAGGCTACGGGAGATATCAATCAGCTCAATGTCTTCACTCATCATCTGCTCTCTTCTCATTCACAACGCCAAGCCTGGTCCGCCATGCCATTACCGCCGACAGAGAGTATTGATCTCGCGTCGGACCGCGGTGATGTCTCCTCAACATCGTCGCACTCATCGCGCCGAGGCTTGGATTGCACATGCCACGGCTATAACTCCCAGGTTCTTCAGGGGTATCCGCTACCACTAAGGCTCAAACTGGCCCAATTCCCGCTGCAATTGCCGGTTGGCCGCCAGGCGCTGTTCCATATCGTCCCCCAGATGCTCCACCACCGCCGACAACATCAGGTTAAACAGGCAGCTGAACGGCGACAGCGCATCCCAAAAATGGCCGGTATCGGTTTTCAACTGCAATAAATCCGCCGGATAATCCCGAGCCCAGGGGCAAAAAAGATCGGTTATCAACGCTAACCGCAGTCCGCGCTCACTGGCAACCTGGCAATATTTTCGCGCCATCACCGAATAGGCGCGGGTATCGGTCACCACCAGATAAGGATGGGCGAATTCGGAATTCAGCGACTCCACATAGGTGCCGGACAGCCCGTCGGCGAACCATACCCTTGGACGCAAATATTCCAAATGGCTGAAAAAGGCGTTGGCGATACCCCGCGTCGACTGTATGCCGACCACGAATACCGCATCGGCGACAGCCAACTGACGGCAGATGGTATCGAAGGTCTCGGTTTGCGCCAGTTGGTAAGCGTGTTGAATGGCCTCCAGCTCCAGTCCCAAGGACTGCTGCAGCTTTTGCCGCCGCGGCTGTTCGCTGCGCTGCCGATAGGCGTCAAGACGGTCGGTTACCCCCCAGCTTTGGTAAAGGGCTCCGCTCTCCTCGCGCAGCTCCCGTTTGAAATCGTCCAGATTTCGATAGCCGATGCGCCGCAGATAGCGGCCGACGGTAATACCGCTGGTATCGGCGCGACGGGCAATGCTGTCGGCGGTCTCAAAGGGGATTTGCCCCAGATTGGCCAGCAGCCAGCTTGCAATCCGTTTACCGGAGGGCGTCTGATGAACAAATGAAGCCTCAATGCGGGCGACAATGTCTGATGGGGTGGACGTGGCTGTCATGTTATTTTGTTAACACTATTTTGTTAAATGTTATAACACTAACATGCAGATTTTATGCCAACGGGATGAACTGTCCAATGAATTGGACATGAAAAGAAAGGAAACGTCACCACCAGCAATACCTTGAGACAGCCGACGGCGCAAAACCACTGCTCCGGCGCACCGGATCGGTGCCATTGCACCAAAAGAGTGAGCTGCCGGCCCTCTTTAGATGCCGCTGTGGGATAAAGTCACTCTCTTTTTACGCGCCCAATTCCTTGTTTCCTTATATAATGCGCCTGCTTCATGGTTTGCCGCCGCCTGATAACAGGCGGAATGATGGCATAGCTATTGCTTAGGCTGTGCTGACAACTTCAATGAGATAACTCCCATGTTAGAAAGAATTTTTAAATTAAAGGTTCATCGTACTAACGTTCGAACCGAAATTTTGGCAGGGCTGACCACTTTTTTGGCAATGGCTTATATTCTGTTTGTTAATCCTTCTATCCTGAGCGCGACCGGCATGGATAAAGGCGCGGTGTTCGTGGCGACCTGTCTGGCCGCCGCCATCGGCTCAGCGTTGATGGGCTTTATAGCCAACTATCCCATCGCGCTGGCCCCCGGTATGGGGCTGAACGCCTTCTTCACCTACACCGTGGTACTGCATATGGGTCATACCTGGCAGGTGGCCTTAGGGGCGGTATTCCTGTCGGCACTGATCTTTTTCGCCTTATCCATTTTCAGAATCCGCGAATGGATTATCAGAAGTATTCCGTTGCCGCTCAGATCGGGCATCGCCGCAGGCATAGGCCTGTTCCTGGCCATTATCGCCCTGGAAAGCTCCGGTATCGTCGTGGGCAATCCGGCCACCCTGGTGGGTCTGGGGGATTTGACCAAAGGCGGCCCGCTGCTGGCCATGCTGGGTTTTGTCATTATCGTGGTGCTTGAAGCACGGCGGATACCGGGCGCGGTGCTGATAGGCATCCTGGCTATCACGTTTATTTCCATCGCCGTGGGCCTCAGCCCCTGGGGCGGCGTGCTCTCCATGCCGCCTTCCATTGCGCCGACCTTCCTGCACCTGGATATTCGCGGGGCATTCGACGTCTCCATGATTAGCGTGGTATTCGCCTTCCTGTTCGTGGATGTGTTCGATAACTCCGGCACCCTGATTGGCGTGACCAAACGCGCCGGACTGGCGGACGAAGACGGCAACATTCCTAAAATGGGCAAAGCGCTGGTGGCGGATAGCGCCGCGGCACTGTTTGGTTCGCTGCTGGGCACCTCCACCACCACCAGTTATATTGAATCCGCCGCGGGCGTCAGCGCCGGGGGCCGTACCGGCCTCACCGCCATAGTGGTGGGCATCCTGTTCCTGCTGAGCCTGTTTTTCGCGCCGCTGGCGGGCAGCGTGCCGGCCTTCGCCACCGCGCCGGCGTTACTGTTTATCGCCGTGCTGATGACCTCGGGCCTGGCGGAAATCGATTGGCGGGACATCACCGTGGCCGCCCCGGTCACCGTGACCGCCCTGACCATGCCGCTGACCTACTCCATCGCCAACGGCATCGCCTTCGGTTTCATCACCTGGACGGTAGTGAAACTACTGAGCGGACGTTATCGCGATCTGAACGCCGCGCTGGTGATTTTGTCGCTGCTGTTTGTCATCAAGCTGGGCTGGCTCAGCGCCTAAAGGGCAGGCCGTACCCGCTATCATCCGTTATCGCAGCAAGCGTGCCGCAGAAAGCACATGTTAAAGCGAGAACGTGTTAAAGGGAGACCGCGCTGATGGGGTCGAAGCAGGCGTGGTTTTTTCGCCCGACCGAGCGCCACATGGCACGGTAGGCCCGCCAGCACAGTCGTCTCAGCGAGCCCGGTCGGGACAGAGCGATAGATCGTAAACACGCCGTAAATCCGTCCCTGGAGGCTCGATCCGCGCCATCCCTGGCGCGGACGGTTTACTCCTCTATCACCCTGCCCCGCCTCTTTGACTCCACGCTCGTTTGCCAGAAGTCTGAATTGGAGCTACCACGGCTGTTATTTTGAGGACCGGATAACTGGCCGCAGGCTGAATTCCGGGGCGGAATACGCCCACAGATACAGCGACGCGGTAGAACCATAAGGAGAGTAGCGCCGACGATAGCGTTCAAAACGCTCCCGGGGCAATTCAGTATGCCGGTAAAGATTCATCATGCCGCGCCGGATGGCCAAATCCCCCCAGCTTAAAACATCCGGACGCCCCATGGAGAACATCATCAGCATCTCCGCGGTCCAGACGCCGATGCCCGGCAAACGCGACAACGCCGCAATCACCTCCTGGTCGGTGTACCCGCCGATAGCCGCCAAATCCAGCTCACCGCTCATTACCGCCGTGGCCGCACCCTTGATATACAATGCCTTTCTCATCGACATACCGCAGGATTGAATCTGCTCCGCCGTCAATTGTTCCATGGTGGCCGGAGTGATGGCAACCGCCAGCGCCCTCAGGCGATTATTCACCGTCAGAGCGGCTTTAGTGGATATCTGCTGATCGACAATATTACGCACCAGGGCAGCGAACAAATCCGGCATCATCGGCCGGCTAATGACGCCAAAACGCTCAATGGCCTCGGCCATACGCTTGTCTTTTTTCGCCAACCAGGATAGCGCCTTGGAACCATAGTCAACTCTTAACATAAATAACGCACCATGAATAACGCTCACTTTTTCAGACGCCGGGACAGACATACCGCGTCCAGCATAGCATTTTGTTCGTTAGGCATTAATTTATAAAAATGCTATAAATGAAGACGCGGCATGCCCTTATCCGGGCAGCGGATTTCATTTCCCTCATCATAAAGGCAGGCAGTATGAAACCACGTAAAGTGATGATCATCGGCGCAGGCAACGTAGGATCCTCCGCCGCCTATGCGCTGCTGAACCAGCAGATTTGCCAGGAACTGATCCTGGTGGACCTGAACCAGTCCCTGGTGGAAGGGCATCGCCAGGATCTCGCCGATGCCGCAGCCTATATGCCCGGCCGAATCATTATCAGCGCCCGTCCGGCTACCGACTGCGCCGATGTTGATATCGCGGTGATCACCGTTTCCGGCGGCAGCCTGAAACCCGGCCAGACCCGGCTGGATGAACTGGACGGTACCGCCCGCATCGTCGGCCTTATCGTGCCGGAAATGATGCAAAACGGCTTCAAGGGGATTTTTTTAGTCGCCACCAATCCTTGCGATATCATCACCTACCAGGTGTGGAAACTCTCCGGCCTGCCCCGTCATCAGGTGCTGGGCACCGGCGTATGGCTGGATACCACCCGCTTGCGGCGCATCCTGGCCGAACATTTCGACATCGCGGCCCAAAGCGTCGATGCCTTTATTCTCGGCGAACACGGAGACACGCAGTTTCCGGTCTGGTCGCATTCGTCGGTGTACGGCATGACGCTCAATGAATACAGCCGGTCGAAAACCGGACAGGAGCTGGACTTTACGGCATTGAGCGAACGCACCCGCCAGCTGGGCTTTGAAATCTATTCGCAAAAGGGCTGCACCGAATACGGTGTTGCCGGCACCATTACCGAAATCTGCCGTAACCTGTTTACCAGCAGCCATCGGGCGCTCACCGTCTCCTGCGTATTAGATGGCGAATATGGCAAGGAAGGATTGGCCATCGGCGTTCCGGCGGTATTAACCCAGCGCGGCATTGAGCAAATCATCGAGCTGGATTTTAACGAGCTGGAGCAACGTCAGTTTGATGATTCGGCGGCGGCCATAAAAATCAATATTCAACGTTTGGCGGTACTTCATCATTAACACATCGCTATCCGCCATTATTTTCCGGACAGCGACGCCCTGGGTCCGGGGAATACTCCACCGAATCCGACTTGATGCCGATAAATAAAAATGAAAATGCTCATTATCCTGTGAGAGATATCACTAACAGCATATTTATTTGACACGCAGCAATCGCCTTACCATGCGCTTTAATCTTTTTTTGAAATCATCATACTTGACGAAACGATAAGTACCGCGATCGCCTTTGGTTTGCCATTGGCAATGGAGATCATTATTTACCGCACTGACATAATTCGAAGTCAATTCCCCCCGCCGCGAATGGCATGGGCAATGCGCCGGTTGGGCCTTTCGGTCGCAAACCGGAATCGAACAGAACGGATTAGCCTGCTGGGAGACCGGAGAAAATATCGGATAATAATGCATCGGTAGCGGAGGGGGCATCATTGGCATCGGCAGCTTGGGTGGGTCCAATGATTGAAGTAAAATCATTATCATTGATAATAATAGAACTGAGCGCAATATTACACTGAGCTGATTTTTTCTGATGGTCATGAAATAACGTACCTGCTTTTCACTTATGCCATTATCGGTTTCCCATCTCACAGAGAAATACCTTGCCGATGGGAGAATTTTCTGCCGTCCTCTGTGGATAATTAGATAACATTCTATAAATTTTATTAAAAATAATACTTACAATACATTCAATATTTGGATGAAGCGTTACCATTAAGAGATGGTAGCGTTAATATACGAATAACCCCACAAGTCTACAATACTATTCAGATACGTGTGGCTATGCAATAATGGAACGTCAAAATCCATTTCTGTTTATAACCAAGATGCATTCATATTATCACTTTTTTTTATCACTTTTGGTTATTTATTCATAACCGTGCAATTATAATTTTATAAAGAATTAATGAATTAGTTTAAATAAAATATTCCACTAGCGATAAACATCCATTAGCAGTGATAACCGGTTGAAAGGGGAAAAAGCGCCGGACGGGGAAAATAGGGCCATATGGCCGGACAGCATCCGGCTTTGGGCTTAGAATGACGGGAAGACGTGCGTGAGTGCCGGTCCCGGCGGCAAACCGGCGAAACCGGCTTGACCCGTTCCGACTCTTCTCAGGCGGTGGGGGTGCCGGTGGGCGTATTGGCGGAGACCAGCGCTTTCACTTCGCCAATGGATTTCAGTTTTTTCGACAGTTCGCGACGCTCTTTCGACAGCTCGGCATTTTTGATGATGTAATCATCCACACGGTCTTCATAATCACTGCGCATGCTGGCAATGATCGCCAGAACCTCATCGATGGACATGCCCGGCTTGATGTAGTCACTCAGGTTGTCCAACAACAGGACCCGCTTTTGGTTGTCACGGATTTTTTTCTCGTTATCGGCGATTTCACGCTGCAATTTGTTTTTGCGGCGAAACATACGCACAAACTCCAGTACATCCTGGAAAGAGGGCTTGATATGATCCATTTCGGTTTCCTTGCTTAAGTCATAGGTTGAAGAGTTTGCGATGGCAAATCGATAGTCGTTACCTTACAGAGTAGCAGCTAACCCATGCAATGGCTTAATGCCATTTTACCCGTTTTCAACCTCGAACCCTACTTCAATCTTCCTGTGCAGGCAAAGGCTTACGTAGCGCCAGGCAAAGCAATTGCGCCATTTGCTCAAGTTGCCCGGTAAGCTTCAGGCTCAGCCAGACATAACCGAATATCGGCGCTTCAATCTGCTCGCGGCGACTGGCCAGCTCCATCAATTGCCTCAGTTCGGCCGCGATGGTATCCAGCTCTCCGCTATTGGCGACGATAGGCGCGGGATTCCCCTGGCGCAGGGCCTCTGCCAGGGTTAGCAGCGTACGCAACGTCACCATTTGGGTACTGCGCAAGGTGGTGGCGTTCAGAAGGATAAAATGGCTTTCCCGCGAAGACCACCAGGCATCGATTTGCAATTCCAGCACACAGACGATATTGCGGCTGAGATTCTGGATCCGGTCGAATATCTCCTTGGAGATAGCCGTCTCTTTGGCGGCGGGCGCCGCCAGCGTCCCCATTTTCACCACGTCGTTAAGCAGTTTTTTCAAACGGCCTTCCAGGCGCGGCCGCTCAATAATATTCGGCGAGACATACGCGGCATAGATTTTACTCAGGGCGGTGAGATTAAAACTCATCTGCATACGCCAATGAATAAAGGCCCGCTGCGGATAGATACTGGTAAACAACAGCGCCAGCAGCGATCCGATAATCACATCGCCGCTGCGCCATAGCGCGGTTTGCATATCACCGGCCCCGGCGCCGCATACCACCGCCAGGGTAATACCGATAAGCAGCGCCATATAGGGCCGCTTGCCCAAAGTCAGATAACCGCAGACAAACATTACCACACCACACCAGGCCAGCATTATCGGCAGGGAGTAAAGCTCCAGCCGCAGGGCTATCAACCCCGAAGCGGCGCCGAAAATGGTGCCGATAATCCGTTGCCCGGCGCGCTGTAACACATTTCCCCAAAATGAAATCGGTCCCATGACCACCACCAGGGTAATCAGCGGCCAGGTCCCTTCGGGAATATCCAGCAGGCGGATGATCATAAACGTCAGAACAAACGCCAGTCCGATGCGCAAGCCGTGGGCAATACGGTAATTCTGGTAAATGGTGTTTTCGAGGGAGGAAATCTTTCTATCCAAACGCACGGGCTATCAACCTGGAATGACTAAGCTAAAAAATTATTTTAAAGAAATTAAATGGTTTTCACATCATAAATTCTTCTTATACATGTCGGAATGTAACCTGCGCCGATTTTCCTCAAAACAGGGGATTCTTGGCGGATAAAGGCACATTCGCCGCGCCTGGGCACCCCTCAGGACAGGCGCATAGCGGTTTTAAAAACTATTTTCCAAACGCTATACCCTCAACGGCGAGTTAAAGCCGGTCTTTGATCAAATTTTATCATTGTTTTCCAAAGGACTATGCCTTGGACGGTGCTTTTTACCCGCCCGTCACGTCATACCGGCGCTAAGGAAGCGGAGGATTGTCTTTCGCTATAAAATTTACAGGTTGTTACATTTTAACCATAACAACCAAATGGAATTTATCATGTTTTAAATCAAACAATTACTTAATGATCCGCTTTAATTAGACCCGCCGCTGTCGACATGTCCGGAAACAATAGAACCGGTACCATTGCAAAGTTAAGCATTTGTTAGCAACATATTTATTTATTGCAACAATGTAAAATAATTTATAATTTGTCCACAACGTTTATTCACAACAACAAGATGAGTTCTGTCGTGAGATCCAAAAAACCCGAGATGCCTTCATGCATCATTACAATAAAATAGGGAATGTCATAATGCCCAAGAGACAAAAAACCCTGCCGGGCGTCACCCGCAGACAGCTTCTTTCCTATTCCGCCGCCTCTCTCGCCATCGGCGCCTCCGTTGCCGCCAAAGCCACCGTGTTAAAAGGCACCCCCGGATGGCAACCCTTCGCCCATAATCCCATCGAGACCTTTGAGCATCAAGGATGGTTATTCTTCAACGAAAAGGAAGTCGCCACGCTTGAGGCGATAGTGGACAGGCTGATTCCCGCCGATGAGCTCAGCGTCGGCGGTAGAGATGCCGGCTGCGTGGTGTTTATCGACCGCCAGCTAAAAGGTTTTTACGGCACGTTTTCCCGTCTCTATATGGAAGGTCCTTTTCAGCAGGGCACACCGGAACAGGGGGATCAATCACCGCTGGTGCCGCAGCAGCGTTACCGGATCGGCCTGGCCGACCTGGAAGACTATACGCAGCAGGAATTCAACAAGCCTTTTCATCAGATCACCGCCGAGCAGCAGGACCTGGTCCTGCACGGTTTGGAGAAAGGCGACGTCAAGCTTGCGAATATCGATGCAAAATTGTTTATGACCCAGGTGCTCAACAACACCATGGAAGGGTTCTTTGCCGACCCCATGTATGGTGGTAACCGTGACATGGTGTCCTGGAAAATGATTGGTTTTCCCGGTGCCCGCTATGACTACCGCGATCTGGTTGAAAAACATAATCAGGATCTTCATCTTTCGCCGGTCAGCATCGAAGGCGGAGAACAATGGAAAACCAAGGGCTAAACCGACATGGCAAAGAAACTTCCTAAAACCGATGTGGTGGTGGTGGGACTGGGCTGGGCGGGATCCATCATCGCCAATGAATTAACCGATGCCGGCCTGGAAGTCATCGCTATCGAACGCGGCCCCTGGCGCGATACCGCACGGGATTTCAACGTCGCCTCGGTAACCGATGAATTGCGTTACAATCGCAGTCAGGAGCTGATGCTGCGCACCCGGCAAAATACCCTCACCATACGTAATAATCTTTCTCAAACCGCGCTGCCCATGCGCTCCTGGGGCTCATTTCACCCCGGTAACGGCACCGGCGGCGCGGGCAATCATTGGGCGGGCATCACCTTTCGTTTTCAGCCGGAAGAGTTCCGCCTGAAAAGCCATCTTATCGAGCGTTATGGCGCCGCCGCCATGCCCGAGGAATTAACCCTGCAAGACTGGGGTGTCGACTGGCAGGAAATGGAACCGTTTTATATGCAGTTCGAGCGCTTAGCCGGCACCTCGGGATATGCCTCCAATCTCAACGGCATAAAACGCGAGGGCGGCAACCCCTTTGAGGGCATGCGCTCCGGCGATTATCCCACGCCGCCGCTGAAGCAACCCTACGGACCGACGCTGTTTGCCGAAGCCGCCAGAAGTCTGGGATATACTCCCTTCCCCGTTCCCTCGTCCCTGGTGTCGCAGGCTTATACCAATCCACTCGGCGTCTCCATGGGACCCTGTACCTTCTGCGGCTACTGCACCAACTACGGCTGCGCCAACTATGCCAAGGCCAGCGCCATCACCACCGTGTTGCCGGTGCTGGTGCGTAAAGAGAATTTCTCCACTCTCACCCACTGCGAAGTGATGAAAGTCACCCTGGACTCCACGGGCAAACGCGCCACCGGCGTGGTCTATATGGATTCATCAGGTGATGAGTGGGAACAGCCGGCCGATTTGGTGATTGTGACCGCCTTTACCTTTGAGAACGTGCGCCTTATGCTGCTGTCCGGCGTCGGCAAGGCATACGATCCGGTGACCAATACCGGCACCACCGGCCGTAGTTATGCCTACCAAACCGCCAACTCGGTACAGGTGTTTTTCGACGATAAAAACTTCAACCCCTTTATCGGCGGCGGCGCGGTGGGCATGGGCATTGATGATTTCAATAATGATAACTTCGATCATGCCGGACTGGGCTTTTTTGGCGGCGGCAGCATTCGCGTCACCCCCATCGGTTCGGCGCCCATCGCTTATCATCCCACCCCGGACGGCACACCAACCTGGGGCAGTGAATTCAAGCGCCAGGTGAAGAAAAATTATCTCAGCAGCATGAGTATCGGCTGCGAGGCCAGCAATTATTCCACCCGTACCAATTATTTGTCCCTGGACCCGACCTACAAAGATCCCTTGGGACGGCCGTTGCTGCGCATGACGTTCGACTTCACGCAAAACGAATTAAAGATGGCCAAATATTGCACCGACCGGGTAGGCGAGATAGCCAAAGCAATGAACCCGCGGGAATACTTTCTGCATCCGATGAAAGGACACTGGAACTCTTTACCCTATCAATCCTCTCATGTTGTCGGCGGGTTTATCATGGGCGCCGACCCTTCCACCAGCTCGGTGAACAAACACCTGCAGGTATGGGATGTACCCAATCTGTTTGTGGTGGGCGCCTCGGCTTTTCCTCAGAATCCCGGCTATAACCCCACAGGTACCGTGGGGGCGCTGGCATTCAAAGCCGCTCACGCCATCCGCAACTATTATATGAAACGCCCCGGGGAGATGATCACCGCATGAGAACGCTAACGTGTTTATACGTCGGACTGCTGGCGCTGTTGGTGGGGGCAGGATCGGCCTTGGCGCAGCCGGAGTTCGACCAGGTGGAAAGAGGACGTTACCTGGCGGTGGTGGGAGACTGCAGCGCCTGTCATACCGCCGATCCCGCCAAACCCTTCGCCGGGGGCTTTCGCATCGATACGCCGTTCGGCGCCCTGCTCGGCGCCAATATCACGCCGGATGTGGTGACCGGCATCGGTAACTGGACCTTTGACGACTTCCAGCGCGCCATGTCGGAAGGTATCGGCCACGGTGGCAAGCGGCTCTATGGCGCCATGCCGTTCACCGCCTATACCAAAATGACCCAGCAGGACAACCGGGATTTATGGGCCTATTTGCAAACCCTGCAGCCCATCGCCAATGAAGTTAACACCAATCAGCTGCCGTTTCCCTTCAATATCCGCACCAGCCTGCTGGTCTGGGATTGGCTGAACTTCGATCAAGGCGAATTCAAACCCAATCCGATGAAATCCGTCCAATGGAATCGCGGCGCCTACCTTGTGGAGGGTCCCGGCCATTGCGGCACCTGCCATACGCCGAAAAATCCCCTCGGCGGCGACAAAAACAGCCATTTCCTGCAGGGAAACAATCTTGGCGCCTGGTGGGCACCGGATATCACCAATAACGATCACAGCGGTATCGGTCTATGGACTGAAGAAGACCTGATCAGCTATCTGCGCACCGGCGTCAATCGCTTCGTCATCGCCTCCGGCCCCATGGCGGAAGAAGTGGAACACTCCTCCCAGCATTGGCACAATGCCGATCTGAAGGCGGTGGCGGTATATCTCAAAAGCGACAAAATCCAGCAACCGGCGCCCCAAGCCCTCAGCGCCGATGACAGCCGCATGGTGGCGGGTAAGGCGATATATTTCGATCGCTGTTCCGCCTGTCATAATTCCGCCGGCACCGGCGAGCCGAATATATTCCCGCGCCTGGCGGATAACCCGTTAATCCGCGCCGCCAACCCCACCTCGCTGGTTAACGTGGTGCTGGCGGGAAGCCGTGCCGGCTCAACCGCCAGCCGTCCCACCGCGCCGGCGATGCCCAGCTTCGCCTGGAACCTCAACGATGAACAGGTGTCGAATGTCCTGACGTATATTCGCAATAGCTGGGGCAATGCCGCGGAACCGGTCAAACCCGCCGAGGTCCAGCGTCTGCGCAAAAACCTGCAGCCGTAACTTATGATATCAGGGAAAACCAGTATGAGGGGACGTCAGCACGAGCGGCCTCTTCTCATACTTTTTTGCTTCCCAAAGGCACCGGGCGCATGCAGGGTACGGGATATCCCCGTCCTGTCCCTCCAGCCTCGGTATTCAACACCGGCACACATGAAAAAACATCAGCAGCACTTGATTTTAATTAACTCATCCGCGTCTTTTATCAGCCTCCATACGACAGGTTATTATGCTGTGGAAGGCTCACCCCCGCGCCCTTCCCAGGCGACCCGCGGGCTTTAACACGCCGGTGAATATTTGATAATTTATGCATGGCTAATATAATCGTTCTGTTTCGCCGGCCTAATATTATATACATTGAGGCGTAGCGGTTATTTTAATATGTGCAATATCATTAATATTCAATTTATACTTTACTCAACTCCAACAATCTTTACCTCTGGCTGCTGGCCCATAGATATATTTTAGGTTATGCTGCCGGAATAATTGATCTCATCCCATTATTTTTAGCTTCATATAAAAATAGTTAACTTATTATTTATACACATTCAATTATGTACCTACCTATGATAAATATCTCTAAATCTTTAGCCTGGAAACTGGTCTTTTTATTATCCTCACTATTTTGGCTGGCGGTCATCGGATTAATCACCTGGCTTTAACGCGGCCACTTTGCCCGCGTCCAAAAAAGATGCGGGCAAACCGGTTATTTCAGTGAAGGCTGCGCCTGATAAGGTACTTCCCGATCGCTGCGTTTATCCAGGCGGTAAGCCTGATAAGCCGCACGAATGCCAAACAGAAAGATACTGACCATCACAAAGATAAATAGCGCGGTCAGTGCGGCGTTGAGCTGATTATTAAATACCAGCCGGCTCATTTCGATCATGCTTTTAGCCGGGCCGATAATCTGATTTTGATCAATACCGGCCTGGTATTTATTGGCCAGGGCCAGAAAGCCCACCCGGGGATCGGCGGAAAAAATCTTTATCAAGCCCGCGGAGGTGGTGCATACCAGCAAAAATACCATCGGCACGCCGGCTACCCAGGCATATGCCTGCCGCTTCATCTTGAACAGCACCACAAAACACAGCGTCAACGCCATGGCCGCCAGCATCTGGTTGGCGATACCGAACAGCGGCCACAGCGTGTTGATTCCCCCCAAAGGGTCAACCACGCCTTGATAAAGAAAGTATCCCCATGCCGCCACGCAAAGCGCGGTGGCGATAACATTGGCCGCCAGCGATTCGGTGCGCCGCAAAGAGGGCACCGCCACGCCCAGCAGATCCTGCAGCATAAACCGCCCGGCGCGGGTGCCCGCATCCACCGCCGTCAGGATAAACAGCGCTTCAAACAGGATCGCGAAATGATACCAGAAGGCCATGCTGATAAAACTGACCGCCTGGCTGAGAATATGGGCCATGCCCACCGCCAGCGTCGGCGCGCCGCCGGCGCGGGAGACAATGCTGGTTTCCCCCACCGATTGCGCATACTGCGTCAGCATGGCCGGCGTCACTTCAAAGCCCCAGCCGCTGACGGTAGCGGCGGCCGCTTCCACCGTCGAGCCCCCCAGCGCGGCGGCGGGGCTGTTCATGGCGAAATAAACCCCCGGGTCGATAACCGAGGCGGCCACCAGCGCCATAATCGCCACAAAAGATTCCATCAGCATGCCGCCGTAGCCGATAAAAGCCGCCTGGCTCTCATTTTCCAGCATTTTAGGCGTGGTGCCGGAGGCTATCAGCGCATGGAAACCGGACACCGCGCCGCAGGCGATGGTAATAAACAGAAAGGGAAACAGCGAACCCGACCACACCGGCCCGGTGCCGTCCACAAAACGGGTCATGGCGGGCATTTCCAGGGTCGGGGCAATAAAGACGATACCGATGGCCAGGCCGATAATGGTGCCGACTTTGAGAAAGGTGGACAGATAGTCACGCGGCGCCAGCAGCAGCCAGACCGGCAGGATAGACGCCACGCCGCCGTAAATCACCAAGGTCCAGGTCAGCTGCTTGCCGTCAAGGGTGAAAAAGGGCGCCAGGGCCGGACTACGGGCCACATCGCCGCCGAAAATAATGCCGGCCATTAACAGCACAAAGCCAATAAGAGACACTTCACCGATTTTCCCCGGCCGGATAAAGCGCAGGTAAATTCCCATAAACAGGGCCAGCGGAATGGTAAAGGCCACGGTAAACGCCCCCCAGGGGCTGTTGGTCAGGGCCTTCACCACAATCAGCGCCAGCACCGCCAGGATAATAATCATGATCATAAAGGTGCCGAACAAAGCGATAACCCCCGGCACGGCACCCAATTCCTGCTTGATAAGATCACCCAGCGACCGGCCGTCCCGCCGCAGCGAGACAAACAGCACCATGAAATCCTGCACCGCCCCCGCCAGCACCACGCCCGCCAGAATCCAGATCATGCCCGGCAAATACCCCATTTGCGCCGCCAGCACCGGCCCCACCAGCGGACCCGCGCCGGCGATGGCGGCAAAATGATGACCGAACAGCACATATTTATTGGTTGGCACAAAGTCCAGCCCGTCGTTATGGCGATAGGCGGGAGTCATACGCGTCGGATCCAGTTGCAATACCCGGCGGGCAATGAAACGGCCGTAATAGCGATAGGCAATTAAATACACCGACACCGCCACGACTAAAATCCACAGCGCATTAATTTTCTCGCCGTTATGCAACGCGATAATCCCTAATCCAAAGGCACCGGCAATAGCAACCAAGACCCAGACAAGATGGGAAGTGATGTTCCGCATAAACCCCTCCATACTGATTTTTTAGCTTTCTACATTAAGACCACGTTTGATGAAGACCCCACTGTTGTATTCCCCATTCTCATAACATTGCGTAAACAATATTGACAGGCGCTTGATTCATATTTGTGATCCACTAAGAAAGCTTTGATAATCTCTCACTGAAAATCCGAGGTAGTCTATAATCGCGGTTCTATTATCGAACCTTGTAACAATGACAACTAATAGCCAGAGTTAATTAAACCAGGTGCTGATATCGACACGGCGATATAAATTGCGACTATGATCACGTATTTAAAATACCCCGTCGGCGGTATTCATCCCACGGTAACCCACTTCAGCAGTATAAGTGAAAAGATGGCCGGAATACCGAACACCAACAGCAGCATCGGCAATTCCTCCAGCAGCCCATAGCCCCCTTGGGTTACGCCGCCCCATAAATTGAACAGTGAGATAACCAGCCACACCAGGATAAAGGCCTTGACCGCCGCCAACACAGTTATGGCGGTAATAAAATGCGCCACCAGCAAAAACACCCCCAGCAGAACCAGACCGCCAGAAACCACTAACACTGTATGCATGGGATAAGTCCCGCAAATGATAGATAACCTGCTATGCATAACATAACCAACCCATGCCGTCATCTCTAAATGACGAATCTTACAACAACCCGCAGCATGGGGATGGCGGTCCCTGAGCATACAAAATCGGGATCCATGTTCAAGAAGAGCATTAAGCTTCAGACACAAACTCTTCTAGAAAGAACGCAGCCATATGATTTAATAAGTGTTAATTCATGGAATATTCTATAAAATAAGCTTTAATCGTTTTACTTCTCGAGATCAGTATAATTCTAAGGGAAAAATATATATTTATTATTATTTATAGTAGTCCTTATTTCCGTTTAAAAAAGCATCAAACATTCATTTATATAAAGTTTAGAAACACCTTATTTACTTAGGGTTGATGGCCGTGAGAATATACGTTTCAGCAGACGTATTTCCTCGTCATGACGTTGATTTTTACACGCTCAGCTTTTTTACGGATTTCTGTTCAGCAAGGGAAAGGACCTTCACAGTATGGATAATTTTTCAATCAGCTTAAATGAAACCACCGCCGGTCAGCACAATAATGAACCGGTAAATTATGATCCACAAAGCCCGCTAAATTCAATGACAAATGCTGCAAACGTCGTATTAAAAGGACCAGGCTCAACAGCAGGACAACAGTCCTATTCCTTATCGGCCGCGTTTGTCCCTCACCGGGCCCAATCGCCGGCCATTGACCAACATGAAACCGGCGGTCAAATAGCCCTCATTGACGAAGAGACCCGGAGGTTGGAAAACAAGGCCAGACAGTGCGTGCTGGAAGCCGTTAAAGCTCAAAAAATGCAACAGCAGCTTTTGGCGATGGAAGCCCTTCGGGCAAAGGAAAAGCGCGCATCGCGACACATCACCGACGATGCGCCGAAAGCTGCGCAAAGATTTAGCTTCGTGCCAGTGGAGCAATGGGGCGCAGCTTCCCGGCCTGGAAGCTTTAACACGCCCAGCACTTCTCATAGGCAGTCCGCCGCCGCGGACAGCGCCGCATTATCCCGGACGCAAGGCCATTACGACGATCCGGACGATTGCGCAAACCCTCCCGTCATCCTACGAAAACAAAAGCCGGTTCCCCGCCCACGTTTATCCATGCCGGAATCGCCGCCTACGCGACCATTGCCGCCCTCACCCCCCTCCCTGTCGCCGGAGATGCGCCCTCGGCTATCCCGTAGTTCTGCGCAAAAAAATGAAAGTTTGAAAACACTGTTTGGATTGAAAACACAGCCTGTACCGATATTGCGACCCCGTTTATTGCATTCAAAGCTCCCGCAGGAGGTCATCCCCGGAACGTTGGAAGACCTGAAAAAAACATTTCTGTCCATACTCGCCAAGAGAGCGCTGGAAGTGAAGGATTTTGATAATTTAGGAATCAATTATTTAAATGACATAGATTCAATTCTGCAAGAGAAGCGGGATGCCATGAATAAAATGATCGGCATACTGAGCAAACTGGAAGATCATGACGATGAAGTTATTATGCTGAACGCCCTGATTCGCATTTTTCAGTCCGCTAAGAATATCAGCGATTTTTTCAACGTTATTGCGAACGATACGGGAGTCATCATGGCGCTTGTTCATTAGTCTGAATTATCATTTGAAACAAAATTCCGGCGGCCGCACGCTCTGGAAATATCAATAAAATTCTTTTGAAAGATAATAGAATAAAACCTTATACGGTCTTGGGATGGCTAATGGACATTTTTGTCATCATGTTGAGCCAGCAACTTTGCGCCATGTTAAAGAGCAAAATGTCCCTCTGTCGCGGCAAAAATCCCTGGTTTAAACCTCCCCTCTTCTGGCCCGCCCGATTATGGTTTACCATGTCCATTGCACAGCTTGCATCCCTTCGGGGATCCAAGCCTAACGATCTGACCGGACATCCGTAAACAGTGACAAAACCAATCAAACAGCCGACTTTCCTGGTACATGATTACGAAACCTTCGGCAAGCACCCGGCGCTGGATCGCCCGGCCCAGTTTGCCGGCATCCGGGCCGATTTGGAATTTACCCCGCTGGGGGAACCGCAGGTTTTTTACTGCCGGCCGTCGGACGACTACCTGCCCGATCCGGAAGCGGTGCTGATCACCGGCATTACGCCGCAGCAGGCCGCCCGCGAGGGGGTAACCGAAGCGGAATTCGCCCGTCGCATCCATGCCATGTTCAGCGTGCCGGATACCTGTATCCTCGGTTACAACAATATTCGTTTCGACGATGAAGTGACCCGTAATATCTTTTACCGCAACTTCTATGATCCCTATGCCTACAGCTGGCGGCAGGGAAACTCCCGCTGGGATCTGCTGGATGTGATGCGCGCCTGTTATGCCCTGCGTCCGGAGGGCATCAACTGGCCGCTGAACGATGACGGCCTGCCCAGTTTCCGATTGGAACACCTGACGCGGGCCAACGGCGTGGAGCATGCCCATGCCCATGACGCCATGGCGGATGTCTATGCCACCCTGGCCATGGCCAGGCTGGCGCGTCAGGCACAGCCGAAACTGTTTGATTATCTCTACCGGCACCGGGGCAAACAGCCGTTGAAAGCCCTGATCGATATTGCCACCATGAAACCCCTGGTGCACGTGTCGGGCATGTTCGGCGCCGGGCGCGGCAATACCGCCTGGATAGCGCCGTTGGCCTGGCATCCGGATAACCAGAACGCATTGATTGTCTGCGACCTGGCCGGTGATATGTCGTTATTGTTGGACCTGGATGCGGACCGGTTGCGGACCCTGCTCTATACCCGACGGGATCAGCTTGGAAAACAGGCGCCGGTACCCATCAAACTGGTGCATATCAATAAATGCCCGGTGCTGGCACCCGCCAATACCCTGCGACCTGAAGACGCTGAGCGGCTGGGCATCGATCGTAAGCGTTGCCTGGATAATCTGCATATCCTGCGCCAGCATGCCGAAGTGCGGGAAAAGGTCCTGGCGGTATTTAGCGAGGCTGAACCCTATGTCCCCTCGAGGGACGTGGATGCCCAACTGTATAACGGCTTTTTCAGCGACGCCGATCGGACCGCGATGGGCATTATCCTGGAAACCGACCCCATCAATCTGCCGGCGCTGGACATCAGTTTTGTCGACGGCCGCCTGCAAGAGCTGCTGTTTCGCTATCGGGCGCGAAACTTTCCCCACACGCTGGATGACAGCGAACAGCGGCGCTGGCTGGACTACCGCAAGAACCTGTTCAGCCCGGAACGCGTGCAAACCTATGTGGCTACGCTTGAGGGGCTTTATGTCGAACATCAGGACAATGAAAACCACCTTCGGCTGTTGAAAGCGCTTTATGACTATTTACAGCAGCTTTAAGTTGCGAAGCGTCAGGTTTCCCAGCAGCGTCAGAGTTTTAGCTGATTTAGGCGTTTTTCAGCATCAAGCCGATTTCGGTTTGCGTAACCATACGTTCAAAATGGCGAAGTTCCGCCTGTTTGCAGGTATGGTAAACGTGGCAAAAATGCTCGCCCAATTGACGAGTCAACCCCTGACTGCCGGCAAAAACTTGCAGTGCCTCGCATTGACGGATGGGCAGCGTCACTCCCTGGGACTCCTCGCCGTTGCCGGTGACCTCCAGGGGTAACGGCAGCGGATATTCCAGCCCGTGCGCAATGCCGGCCAGCGCCGCGGCCAAGGCCAGATAGGGATTGGCATCCGCCCCCGCCACCCGATACTCCACCCGGTGATTGGCGCTGTCGCTGCAGGGTATACGCAGTGCCACGGTACGATTGTTATGGCCCCAGTTGGCCTGCGTCGGCACATACATTCCGGGTTGGAAACGGCGGAAAGCATTGACGTTCGGCGCCAGCACCGCCATGGAAGCCGGCATCAAATCCAGCATACCGGCCAGGATACGACGCATCAGCGGAGAATCCCCACGGCCACCGTCGGACAACAGGTTATTGCCCTCTCTGTCCCGCAGGCTGATATGCAGATGCATCCCGCTACCGGCGAAGTCTTCATAAGGTTTCGCCATAAAGGTGGCGTTCATGCCGTGATTTTCCGCCACCAGCCGTATCAGCCGTTTCAGCTGCAAGGCATGATCGCAGGCCTTCAGCAGATTATCGCCATGAAGCAGATTGATTTCGAACTGACCGGGGGAAGATTCAGCTACCGCGCCGTTGATGGGCAGCTTCTGTAAACCGGCCAGCCGGTGGATATCCGACAGCACCGCGGCGAAATTATCCAGATTTTCCAATGAATAGACCTGGGGCTGGGTATGGCGTTCATGGGTTCCCGGCGCACAGGGCGGCTGTAGCATGCCGGTGGGATCCCGGTTCTGATCCACCAGGTAAAACTCCATTTCCACCGCCACCACCGGGAAAATATCCCGCTGTTTAAGCGCTTGCCATACTTTGCTCAAGACATTGCGCGGTTCAACATCAAAAGGCATACCGTCCTCCTCCAGCATGGTCAGCATCAGCTGTGCCACCTGTGTGGGATCGGCGGCGGAAGGCAATAGCGTACCGGCTACCGGCATACAAAGGTGATCCGGCTCCCCTTTTTCCTGCCCGAGACCCGCCTCCTCGACGGTATGACCGTACAGATTGATGGCAAAAACCGATGAGGGGAAATAACAGCCGTTTTCAATTTTCGACAATCCGGCGATGGGGAGACGTTTACCACGAAAAAAACCATTCAGATCTGTTAGGAGAATATCGACATGCTGCGTATGGGGATAGCGTTCCAGGTAAGCATCAACCTCCCGCTGGAACGCGCTGGTTCGTTTTTCATCCCGGTAATGCGCTTCACGGCGAGGAGCCGTACAAAGCTCGACTTCCTTGAGATTATGCATATATCACCCGCATGAACATACTGCTGACGAGATTATGGCCTGCACCAAATCCGTGGGCGCACACTACGCCCGCTTTAAAGAACATAGTGGCAATCGCCATTCTTGGCAAACATACCCCTGAAAGTTGAATAATCGGCCCAAGACTAATAAATTAATAATATAATTGATAATTCATTTTTTCACAGACGTTTTGACTGTTTCGCCTCGGTAAATCAGATTGTTGTTGCCTGCGGCATAGCGTTTGGACGGAACTCAAGGAGATCTTTATGACGGATTATATAGCGAGCTATTATGCCGCAACCATCAATAATCACTCGCGCTATCCGGCACTGGAGGAAGCGATCACCTGCGATGTCTGCATCATCGGCGGCGGATTCACCGGCCTCTCGTCAGCGCTGTTTCTCATCGAAGCCGGTTATGACGTGGTGTTGCTTGAAGGGGCGCGCTTCGGCTGGGGCGCCAGCGGCCGCAACGGCGGCCAGGTGGTGAATTCCTATAGCCGGGATATCGACATTATTGAAAAGCACTACGACAGGACCACCGCCGATAACCGTCTGCTTTACGGCGGCGGCGTCGTTTACGGCGCGCGGAAACCGGAGGATATCGACAGCCTTATTTTGCCCAAGCTATTGAAGACGTTTACACAGTTAAGGGGGGGTCGGTATTGATTATCGCTGGAGCGGCAATTTTTTGCTGACTCTGGCCCGAATGCCGCAATTCGGCCGGTTGGAAAACAATGTGTATTTTATGCAGGGTTACAGCGGCCATGGCGTGGCGTGCAGTCATCTGGCGGGCAAGCTCCTGGCGGAAATGCTGCGCGGCGATGCGGAGCGGTTTGACGCCTTTGCCAAATTACCCCATCTGCCTTTTGTCGGCGGGCGGCGGTTGCAGGTGCCCCTTACCCTGCTGGGCGCGGCGTATTATGCCCTGCGGGATCGGCTCGGGGTTTGAGAAATCAGTCCCATAGTTACGGTCTCCCGTTAACAGGCTCGGTTCAGCATCGGTGTTAGCGGGCCTACCGTGCTGTGGGGCGCTCCGGCGGGCAGAAAAACCATGCCCGCTTCGACCCCATCAGCACGGTCTCCCTTTAACACGCTCGTTGCACGATCAATGATTGCGGGCCTAGCCTGTCATGGGGCGCTCGGCGGGCAAAAAAAACATGCCCGCTACGACCCCATTGACACGCTCTCCCTTTAACAGGCTCGTTGCGAGATCTGTGATCGCGGGCCTGCCCCGCCGTTACGACAGCCGTATGGGCATCAGGGCCGGATCCGGATATTGGTATTCGAATCCCAGCTCGCGGCAGATAAGGTTGCCGTCGATGATTTTACCGGTTTCCTTATCATCGCCGGGCAAAAATTCCGGCGGCTTACTGCCCAGTTCCCGCGCCCGTGCCGGATAGTAGTCCCGTTTCGCCGGATGCCCCGGCGTGCAGATATTATACAGATGACCGCCCTTGGGCAGTTTTAGCAATAATTCGATGGCGCTGATAACATCGGATTGATGGACCAGGTTCACACCGTGGGAGCCGCCGGGCAAATGGGTCTTGCCCGCCAAAAACCGGCCGGGATGGCGGCTCGGGCCCACTAGCCCCGCCAGGCGCAGGATGTCCACCGAGGTATTAGGCAGGCGATGCAGCCACTGCTCCAGTTCCATCAGGCAAATCGCCGTGGGGGTGACCGGCGCCAGCGGGCTGCGCTCCCGCAGGGTGCCGACGGTGTCGCCGTATACCGAGGTGGAACTGGTAAAGACAATTCGCGGCACACCGAAGGCCAGGGCGCTGTCCACCACTTGCCGCACCGCCAGGAAATAATCCGCGGGACGCTCTACGGTATGACCGGCCGGCAGGGTAACGATAAGAGCCTCAACCTGGAACAGCGCGGAAAGGTCTTCAGGCTCAGCTTGAATTTCCGGCGTCAGCAGCAGCGGATAGCACTCCACGCCGCACATCCGGGCCGCGTCAACCCCGTCCGGCGTGGTTTTCGTCCCGGTAACGCCATAGCCTTTGGCCAATAATGAGAGGGCCAGTGGCATTCCCAGCCACCCCAACCCCACAATCGCAATTTTTTTCATATTCCCTTTCCCTCGTCTGCGAGGCGCCGCTTCAACAGAGATCGGTAGCCTCGCCGCTAAACATCAAGTCGATGGGCAAAAAAATGTTGCACTCGGCGGCAAATATCGTTAGGTTAACTATAAAGGTAACACACCGTTTCATCATCAGCTTATTGCGAGAATTTTTATGAACTGCGTTCTGTTTAGCCACCATCACCACCATCACCCTGACTAGTCTTTCAGGCGCTTGGTGCTGGAAGACAAAAATCTTCCAGTGGCGCAGAACTTAAGAGAGCCCTCGGAAGATTTCTTCCGAGGGTTTTTTTTTGGCTCAATAAATTTAATTTTCAGGTTAGAGGGTTTCACTTTGGACAAATCACGTTTACGGATAGCGATGCAAAAATCAGGCAGACTGAGCACGGATTCGCAGAAACTGCTCGAGCACTGCGGTATCCAAATCAATCTCCAACAGCAGCGCTTATTGGCGTTCGCGGAAAACATGCCCATCGACATCATGCGCGTCCGTGACGACGATATCCCCGGCCTGGTGATGGACGGCGTGGTGGATTTAGGCATTATCGGCGAAAACGTACTGGAAGAAGAGTTGCTCAATCGTCGCGCCCAGGGCGAAGATCCCCGGTACTATATCCTGCGTCGCCTGGATTTCGGCACCTGCCGGCTCTCCCTGGCGCTGCCCCTGGACGAGCCCTTCACCGGACCGCAGTGCCTGCAAGGCAAACGCATCGCCACCTCTTATCCGCACCTGCTAAAACAATATCTCGACAAACTCGGCATCAATTTCAAATCCTGCCTGCTGAACGGCTCGGTGGAAGTGGCGCCCCGCGCAGGCCTGGCGGACGCCATCTGCGATCTGGTTTCCACCGGCGCCACCCTCGAGGCCAACGGCCTGCGGGAAGTAGAGGTAATTTACCGCTCCAAAGCCTGCCTTATCCAAAGCGATGTCGAACTGCCGCCGGCCAAACAGGCTTTGATCGACAAACTGATGGTTCGTATCCAGGGCGTGATTCAGGCCCGGGGATCGAAGTACATCATGCTGCACGCGCCCACCGAGCGCCTTGACGATATCGTGGCCCTGCTGCCGGGCGCCGAACGCCCCACCATCCTGCCGCTGGCCGGCGATAAACAGCGGGTGGCCATGCATATGGTCAGCAGCGAAACCCTGTTTTGGGAAACGATGGAAAACCTGAAAGCCCTCGGCGCCAGCTCCATTCTGGTGCTGCCCATTGAAAAAATGATGGAGTAGCGTCATGACCTCTTCCCCTTTTTCAACGCCGGTTCGCTGGGACGATTGTTCGCCCCGGCAGCGGACGGAGCTGTTGGCCCGTCCCGCGGTGGCGGCCTCGGACAGGATTGGCGACGCGGTGCGCGACATTATCGGCCAGGTCCGCCAGGGTGGCGATAACGCCATCAAAGCCTTTAACCTGCGCTTCGACCACACCGCCACCGAACAATTACGGGTCAGCGAAGAGGCTATCCGGCAGGCGGCGGAACGCCTGGCGCCCGAAGTGAAACAGGCCATGGCGACGGCGGTAAAAAATATCGAATGTTTCCACCGCGCCCAGCAACTGCCGCCGGTGGACGTGGAAACCCAGCCCGGAGTCCGCTGCCGCCAGCTGACCCGGCCGGTGGCCTCGGTGGGCCTTTACATACCCGGCGGCTCGGCGCCATTGCCCTCAACGGTGTTAATGCTGGCCACGCCGGCGCGCATCGCCGGCTGCGGCAAGGTGATCCTTTGCTCGCCCCCGCCCATCGCCGATGAAATCCTTTATGCGGCACAGCTGTGCGGCGTACAGGACGTGTATCAGGTAGGGGGCGCCCAGGCCATTGCCGCCATGGCCTTCGGCAGCGAGACGATACCCAAGGTGGATAAAATCTTCGGTCCCGGCAACGCCTGGGTTACCGAGGCCAAGCGCCAGATAAGCCAGCTGGCCGGCGGCGCGGCCATCGACATGCCCGCCGGTCCCTCCGAGGTGCTGGTGATAGCGGACAGCCATGCCACCCCGGCGTTTATTGCCGCCGATTTATTGTCCCAAGCGGAACACGGCCCGGATTCACAGGTGATTTTACTCACCCCCGACCCGGCCATCGCCAACGCCGTGGCCCTGGAAACCGACACGCAGCTCGCCCGGCTCTCCCGCGGCGATATCGCCCGCCAGGCGCTGGGAGGCAGCCGCTTGATTATTGCCCGCGACCTGGCGCAATGCATCGAGATAAGCAATCAATACGGTCCCGAGCACCTGATTATCCAGACCCGCGATGCGGAACAGTGGGTAGCGGCCATCACCAATGCCGGTTCGATATTTCTCGGCGACTGGTCGCCGGAGTCGGCGGGAGATTATGCCTCCGGCACCAACCATGTACTGCCGACCTATGGCTACACCTCCACCTATTCAAGCCTGGGACTGGCGGATTTCCAGAAGCGCATGACCGTTCAGCAGCTCACGCCGCAGGGTTTGCTGGGATTGGCGCCCACCATTGAAATCTTGGCCGCGGCGGAACAGCTCACCGCCCATAAATACGCCGTCACCGTGCGTGTTGCCGCGATCAACGCATTACAGGAGCAACCATGACTATCAGCCAATTGGCGCGCGCCAACGTCTTGGCGCTGGAACCCTATCAGTCGGCGCGCCGTCTCGGAGGCAGCGGTGATGTTTGGCTCAACGCCAACGAATATCCCCTGCCGCCGTCCGTCACATTGCGCCAAGGCAATCTGAACCGCTATCCCGCCTGCCAGCCGGAAGGGGTGATAAACGGCTATGCCGCTTATGCCGGCGTTAAGGAAGATGCGGTCCTGGTCTGCCGCGGCGCCGATGAAGGCATCGAGCTGCTGATTCGCGCCTTTTGCGAACCGGGCCGGGATGCCATCCTGTTTTGCCCGCCCACCTACGGCATGTATGCCGTCAGCGCCGAAACCTTCGGCGTGGCGCGCCGCACTGTCCCGGCGCTGCCCGACTGGCAGCTGAACCTGCCCGCCATCGAAGCGCAACTGGACGGCGTGAAGCTGGTGTATGTCTGCAGTCCCAATAACCCCACCGGCAACATCATCCAGCCGGAAGAGCTCAAAGCGCTGCTGGAGATGACCCGCGGCCGGGCGCTGGTGGTGGCGGACGAAGCTTATATCGAATTCTGCCCCGAGGCGACCCTGGCTGGCTGGCTGGCGCACTACCCGCACCTGGTTATCCTGCGGACTCTGTCCAAAGCCTTCGCCCTGGCGGGATTACGCTGCGGCTTCGTACTGGCCGACGCCGAGGTGATCCAACTGTTGCTGAAGGTCATCGCCCCCTACCCCGTCTCATTGCCGGTGGCGGATATCGCCGAGCAGGCACTCAGCGCGGAGGGCCTGACGCTGATGCGCGACCGGGTGGCGGAAATCACCGCTACCCGAGGATGGCTGGCGGTCGAGTTACAACAGTGCGAAGCGGTGCTTGAGGTCTATCCCAGCGAAA
This sequence comes from Sodalis sp. dw_96, assembly GCF_018449575.1. Taxonomy (GTDB): domain Bacteria; phylum Pseudomonadota; class Gammaproteobacteria; order Enterobacterales; family Enterobacteriaceae; genus Acerihabitans. Next base: position 209,682 of record NZ_JAAVUT010000005.1, read on the forward strand.
GCAATTATTTACTGGTGCGCTTCGCGCCCGGCAGCCCGGCGTTTAAAAGCCTCTGGGATCAAGGTATTATCCTGCGCAATCAAAGCAAACAGCCGGGCCTGGCCGATTGCCTGCGCATCACCATCGGCACCAGGGAAGAGTGCCGGCGGGTGGTGGCCGCGCTCCGTGAACTGCCTGTGACCGCTACTCACCGCCAGGAGGCATTGTGAAGCAGAAATTACTGTTTATCGATCGCGACGGCACCCTGATCGCCGAACCGGAAGATTTCCAGATTGACCGGCTGGACAAACTGGCGCTGGAACCGGGGGTCATCCCCGCCCTGCTGGCGCTGCAAAAAGCCGGCTTCATCCTGATTATGATCACCAACCAGGACGGGCTGGGGACCGCCAGTTTCCCGCAGGCGGATTTCGATGCGCCCCACAAACTGATGATGCAGATTTTCAGCTCCCAGGGCATCCGCTTCGACAAGGTATTGATCTGCCCGCATCTGCCGTCCGACGGCTGCGAATGCCGCAAACCCGGCACCGGCATGGTACAGGTCTATATGGAAAACGGCCTGATGGATACCGCCAACAGCTATGTGATAGGGGATCGGGAAACCGATATGCAACTGGCGAACAATATGGGCATCAACGGACTGCGTTACCAACCCGAGGCCCTGGATTGGCCGGCGATCGCCGAACAGCTGACCCGCCGCGACCGCTACGCCCATGTTAACCGCGTCACCCGTGAAACCGCTATTGATGTCCAGGTCTGGCTGGATCGGGAAGGCGACAGCGCCATCAATACCGGCGTCGGCTTTTTTGATCATATGCTGGATCAGATTGCCACCCACGGCGGCTTCCGTCTGCGCATTGAGGTCAAAGGGGATTTGTACATTGACGACCACCATACGGTGGAAGATACCGCCCTGGCGATGGGAGAAGCCATTAATCAGGCCCTGGGAGACAAACGCGGCATCGGGCGTTTCGGTTTTGTGCTGCCCATGGACGAATGCCTGGCGCGCTGCGCGCTGGATATTTCCGGCCGGCCGCACCTCGAATACAAAGCGGAATATACTTATCAGCGGGTCGGCGATCTCAGCACTGAAATGGTAGAGCATTTTTTCCGCTCCCTGTCCTATGCCATGGCCTGCACCCTGCATCTGAAAACCAAGGGTAAAAACGATCATCACCGGGTGGAAAGTTTATTTAAAGTGTTCGGACGTACCCTGCGCCAGGCAATCCGGGTGGAAGGCAACACCCTGCCCAGTTCGAAAGGAGTATTGTAATGAACGTCGTGATCCTCGATACCGGCTGCGCCAATCTCTTTTCCGTCACCGCCGCGGTGCGCCGCCTCGGATATCAACCGGTGGTCAGCCGCGAAACCGACACCGTCCTGCGGGCGGATAAACTCTTCCTGCCCGGGGTAGGCACCGCCCGTGCGGCCATGGATCAATTGCGGGAACGCGGCCTGATTGACCTGGTGAAATCCTGCACTCAGCCGGTGTTGGGCATTTGCCTCGGCATGCAGTTATTGGGTAGCCGAAGCGAGGAAAACGGCGGTATCGCCACCTTGGGCATCATCCCTACCCCGGTGGCCAAAATGACCGATTTCGGTTTACCGCTGCCGCACATGGGCTGGAACCAGGTACAAGCCCGCAGCGACAGCCGGCTATTTCGCGGCATCGACGACGGCAGCTATTTCTATTTTGTCCATAGCTATGCCATGCCGCTCTGTGCCGCCACCCTGGCCCAGTGCAATTATGGCGAGCCGTTCAGCGCGGCGGTGGAACAGGATAACTTCTTCGGCGTACAGTTCCATCCCGAGCGTTCCGGCGCCGCCGGCGCCCGTTTACTGAAAAACTTTCTGGAGATGTAACCGGTGATTATTCCCGCTTTGGATTTAATCGATGGCCAGGTGGTGCGGCTGCATCAGGGCGACTACGGGCAAAGCCGACAGTACGGCAACGATCCGCTGCCCCGCCTAAAGGATTATGTTCGGCAAGGGGCGCAACTGCTGCACCTGGTGGATCTCACCGGCGCCAAGGACCCGACGGCCCGCCAAATCCCCTTGTTAAAAACCTTGCTGGCCGGTGTGACGCCCGCGCCGGTGCAGATTGGCGGCGGCATCCGTTCGTTATCGGACGTGGAAGCCCTGCTGGATGCCGGCGCCACCCGGGTCGTGGTGGGGTCCACCGCGGTGAAACAACCGCGGGAGGTGCAGGGATGGTTTGAACGTTTCGGCCCGGATGCGTTGGTGCTGGCCCTGGATGTGCGCATCGACGACAAAGGGCGGCGCCGGGTGGCGGTCAGCGGCTGGCAGCAAGACTCTGGGATCACCTTGGAAGAAGCCATCGGGCAGTACCAGGCCTATGGACTTAAACATGTGCTATGCACGGATATTTCCCGCGACGGAACCCTGCAAGGCTCGAACGTCGCTTTATACCGGGACATCTGTCGCGCCTATCCCACCATCGCTTTCCAAGCCTCGGGCGGTATCGGCGGCCTGGAGGATATCAGGCAGTTACGCACCAGCGGCGTCCAGGGAGTGATCGTGGGCCGTGCCCTGCTGGAAGGTAAATTCACCCTTGAGGAGGCCATCGCATGCTGGCAAAACGCATAATTCCCTGCCTGGATGTCCGGGACGGACAAGTGGTGAAAGGCGTACAGTTCCGCAACCATGAAATCATCGGCGATATCGTACCCCTGGCCCGCCGCTACGCTGAAGAAGGCGCCGACGAACTGGTGTTCTACGACATCACCGCCTCATCGGACGACCGGGTCGTGGATCAGAGCTGGGTAGAACGCGTGGCAGAGGTGATCGATATTCCTTTCTGCGTGGCGGGAGGCATCAAGACCCTTGAACAAGCCGGCCGCATCCTGTCGTTCGGCGCCGATAAGATTTCCATCAACTCCCCGGCGCTCGCTGACCCGACGCTTATCACCCGCCTGGCGGATCGCTTCGGCGTGCAGTGTATCGTGGTGGGCATCGATACCTGGTTCGACGCCGACAGCGGCACCTACCAGGTCAATCAATATACCGGCGACGAGACCCGCACCAAAGTGACCCAATGGTTGACCCCCGACTGGGTAACAGAAGCACAACAGCGCGGCGCCGGTGAAATTGTCTTGAATATGATGAACCAGGACGGCGTCCGCAACGGCTACGATCTGAACCAGCTTAAGCTTATCCGCGAACTGTGCCATGTACCGCTCATCGCCTCGGGCGGCGCCGGAACGCCGGAACATTTCCTGGAAGCCTTCCGCGACGCCGAAGTGGATGGCGCGCTGGCGGCCTCAGTGTTCCATAAACAAATTATCAATATCAGAGAATTGAAAATCTTTCTCGCACAACAGGGAGTAGAGATCAGATTATGTTAACCGAACAACAACGCGCCCAGCTGGATTGGACTAAAACCGATCAAATGATGCCCGCGATTATCCAGCATGCCGTCTCCGGCGAAGTCCTGATGCTGGGGTATATGAATCCGCAAGCGTTGCAAGTCACGCAAGATTCCGGCAAGGTCACCTTCTTTTCCCGCAGCAAACAGCGCTTGTGGACCAAAGGAGAAAGCTCCGGCCACTTTTTGAATGTGGTCAGCATCCATGCCGACTGCGACAACGACACGTTATTGATCCTGGCCAATCCCGACGGACCCACCTGCCATACCGGCGCCGACAGCTGCTTTTCCCCCGCCGCCACCGACTGGGGCTTTTTGTACAAGCTGGAAACCCTGCTGGCAGGGAGAAAAAACGCCGATCCCCAGAGCTCCTATACCGCCCGGCTCTATGCCAGCGGCACTAAACGCATCGCGCAAAAGGTAGGAGAAGAAGGCGTAGAGACCGCGCTGGCCGCCACGGTACACGACCGGGAAGAACTCACCAACGAAGCCGCCGACCTGGTCTATCACCTGCTGGTTTTACTGCAGGATCAGGATTTGGATCTAAGCCGTGTCATCGACTGCTTGCGACAACGCCATAACAAATAGACGCTGAATAGTCGAGTGGCTGTCTACCCCCACCCCGATACCGCTACCAGCCCGACTTCCCCCTCCATGAATTTTTTTAATGCAGGGGGCTACTTTTTAAGCGGGTGCTTAAAATTAACTAATCACATTGAATAAAATGTACGGCCAGGAGGGACGAGACCAGGGGAAAGTTTTTTTGTGAATCTAATTTCGATAAATACATAATATTGCTTGGATGTTTTCATTGCCTGGTTTGTGCAAAGCTGCGCTGAGTTTTTTTATATTTTTTACCTGTCCAAATTGATTTTTTTTGTCAAGATAAATTATATTTTGCGCCAGCATCCTGATATGTTCATAGCAATGCAAACCATTAGGTGGTTCACATAGCCTCGCCAAGGTTAAAAAAACAGACAAGTTATCCTTTTGAGGAATGTAACTAAAATAGATCAAAATAAGTCGGGTGATGGCAAGTTGATATTCGTGCCAAAGTGGTTTCAGCGCGATAAATATATCCGTGCAAACCATGGCATACCTTTCTGGCCGGATCCGTATAAACATTTCCTTGCAGAATTTCAACCATAATTCTCCCTGTAACTGAAATGCCTCTCGGGTTTTGATGAGGACAGGCATCTCAAGCCGGTCTTCCAGGTCTGTCCCATCAAGCATATAGCTACCGCTTCCACTAATTTCATTGATTTCAATGGGCTGTTTAGACCATTGATTAGCAATTTGCTGTGTTCTCTGGAAAAAGGAATCAAATAAATCCAAATCATCAATAATTGATTTTTGGAACATGGTTTTCAACATTCTTAATTGCTTTAGTGGTTTATAAACAGAAACCTTTCCCGGATTATCATCGGTTCCCAATAACCTCATTATTGCCGGCCCGGTACAATTTCTATCGAGACTACGCAATAGCCACAGGTACTGAAAGTCTATTTTCGGCGATGCGGCGGGACAATATTTATCCCTTGCTACGTCGGCCGGCAGGTTAAAACTCACCGTGCGTTTAACCAAAGGCCGGCCGCTGCGGGTTGTCGGCGCTAATGCTTGAGCACCTGAAGGTACGGGTGTATCCATAGCGGCAGCGTTTTTCTTATCGGCGTTAAAGCTCGGTTGACGGTTCACAACGCTCCGGGAGCATATTGAAATACCTGACAAACGGCCTTTGCCCGGATACGTTGTTATTGCGGCGATGTAACCTGGAGAGGGCCGGTATTCCCCTTCACTCTCAGGAATAGCCTCCAGGGAGCGCGCCCTTGCCGGGCGCCTTTCAGTGTTATCGGCATTATTACCCTCACTATTCCCGGCTAGCTTTTTCGTAAAACTTGATAAGGGAATATGATTTGACACCGTCGTTAAGCCTGTCGCCACTTTACTCATTTGCGAGGTGGAGGAATGCCTATCCGGAGAAGACGCTTCATCATTGCGACAGCATAAAAACCGAATCATATCTGGGGCTCCTGGCTAATAAAAAAAAGACCGAACATGTGTAAAATCTTCATCAATATGATTGTTTTTCTTAAAAGCCCACCCGTTGACACCATCATTTTATATTCAAACAAAACGCAAGGTCATACATTCAAATAGCCTACGAACTTATTTGATTAATTTTATTGGCGAAACGTCTTTCGCATAAGACGTCAAATTCAACGGATTTATCCGATAGTGAAGGTGTGCATATTTAAGGCATGCGGTTAAATTTTGTTCAATGCCTGCCTGTGAATGCTTAGGCGTTGTATCCCTGATGCTTAGCAAAACCAATCTCGCGGCTCTTTTGGTGATATTGTCGGGCAGAAATAAAACCGTTTTGGAAATATTCAGCAAATTTTTTAGCCTGACTTCAGGAGTGCAGCGATAAGACGACTTTAATAATTCTTTGAAATAGTTATAATTTTTACTTGGGTCAGATTTTTGGCACAATTTACGGAAGTTTTTGATAAGGTAAAAGGTAATATCATTACAATACTTTTGGCCTAATCCAGGCATCATTTTAAGTATAAAATCATAGGCTTGGGGATAATGTTGCTTTGGCAGAGACATCAGGCAAAAGTTACAAAAATAGGCCAAAGCAGTCCCTTGCAATTGGGCTTTCTTGCCATCCAGTTTTTTTTGAGCTGGCCATGCGGAGGTGATGCGCTGAATTTTTTCATAGACAAAAATCCGTTGATTCTTCTCCAGGGCGCTAAAGTTATCCATTACCGTCAATAGTTGTTTAAGCTGGTTATGCGGGCTGAAGCTGGCGATAATACCGGTTTGGGAAGACGTTCCCAAGAGGATTTGCAACAGATTAAAATCACAGTTGTTCCACAGACCCCTAATGATTTGTTCATTCTGTGCGGTTGTTCCGATGGAAAGATTCGGTTTTTCTCTCAGAGCCGTCCTTTCCCTGCCATCTGTTTCGACCACAGCGCGACGTCCGGCGTCCATGATCGTCCCCGGATGATTTGCGCTGCGTTGATTTCTATTTAGATTGCTTAAGCTCAGTTGCCTTGATGGGCGAATTAACGCAACATCGGCACACGACGTTATTGTAACAGACGAATTATGCACCCTGTTTAACCTCTCAATGGCTGGTGCCTGGATATTTCTCCTGGGTATTTGGTTGTTGAGGTCGTGACTCAGTTTCAAACTACTTACCACAAGATCATTTACCATCAAACTATTTCCCATCGACCCATTTGTCTTCAATATATTTACCTTTTAACATTTGCCATCAGCTATCTGCCATAAACCATCCACCCTCAAGAAACGGGAATTATTTTAATTTTAATAATTAATATTACCAGACAAATTAATAGCCTTATGAGTATTTGATACAACTTTTTTTACCAAGCCATCGGCAACCCTTTCAAATATACATATAGTATCTTGCTTTGATGATAGATACTCCCCTTTTTACGATTCTATTGATACAATATTGAGTCCTTGGCATGGTCCAAAATAGTGGTCAGATAATGGCAGGTAGGACACAAAAACGAACCCTCGTTCGCAAGATCCGTTACAAAATAACAAAGGCTGTACCTTTCATTTAATGACAGTCTTTTTATATTACCGTTGATTTGCATTGAAAGATAATATTGATAAGGTGGTGGGAACTCGCCGAATCTGGAGAGCAAATCAATACAGGCGCACAAAAGCTGGCCCTCTTCTATTTGCGCCAGTCCTTGCTCTTTGAAAACATTAATGGCTAACTGTTGCAACCTGGGAGGCCAATCCGCGGTAATGGCACGGGCACGAGTGAGCATCTGCTTATGCTCAGATATTTCATCCTGCGCCGGGATTAATCTGTCCCGATCGCACACTGCCCCACCGGTAAATACTCTCTTGATAATAGATGTGGACTTACTAAAGGACCTGCATATAGACAGCTTTTGCGCCCAGCAAGGTCCCGCGTGCTCTTTTACTTGATGATGGCTGTCTTTGCCATTAAGTGAGTTAATATTCGCCAAACAATCTTTTCCTTTTGGCGCCATCCCCTCGAGCGTCGGCAGAGAGACATCGGGCTGATTACCGACGCCGGTGATATTTACCTGCCTGGAGGAATTAGAAAGATTTTTATGAAACGAATGTATGAACGGCTCAATTTCTCCGGTTTCCTTGTCCTGGTGGAAACAATTCCATGTCAAGCGGAACATTACTCACTCCTGATTATAATGAATTACATAAATCTAGATATCCGTAGTTTACGCAAATGTTATGTTAATCTCAAAGCTATACCTAATTTGGGAGGAAAATAATATGTTGAAGAATGGTGGGTGGGGAATTTCATATATTTTATAAACAAAAAAAAGCCGATCAGTTTCCTGACCGGCTTTCATCATTACCTTATACCCGCACTCACGCTATACTAACGGTGCATGCAATTATATTTTAATCCAACCACTCGGTATGGAATACGCCGTCTTTATCAGTGCGTTTATAGGTATGCGCACCAAAATAGTCACGCTGAGCCTGTATCAAATTGGCCGGCAACACGGCGGAACGATAGCTGTCATAATAAGCAATGGCCGCTGACAATGTTGGCGTCGGTATACCGTGCTGAACGGCAAACGCCACGACATCACGCAGTGCCTGCTGATATTCATCGGCAATCTTCTTGAAATACGGCGCGAGCAGCAGGTTGGCGATATCGGCATTCTCGGCATAGGCATCGGTGATTTTTTGCAGGAACTGCGCCCGAATAATACAACCTGCACGGAAAATCTTCGCGATCTCGCCATAATGCAAGTTCCAGTTATTCTCTTCCGAGGCGGCTTTTAACTGAGAAAAACCTTGCGCGTACGAGACGATTTTACCCAAATAAAGCGCACGGCGCACCTTCTCTGTAAACTCCGCTTTATCACCGGTAAACGCCTCATCTTTCGGGCCGGTGAGTATTTTTGAGGCGGCAACCCGCTGTGATTTCAAAGAAGAGAGGTAACGGGCAAACACCGATTCGGTAATCAGGCTCAGCGGTTCGCCCAGGTCCAACGAACTCTGGCTGGTCCACTTACCGGTACCTTTATTGGCGGCTTCGTCCAAAATCACATCTACCAAATATTTACCCTCTTCATCCTTCTTGGTAAAAATATCTTTGGTGATATCAATCAGGTAACTATTCAGCTCGCCCTTATTCCACTCGCTGAACGTCGCGGCCAACTGCTCGTTACTCAGATGCAGGGCATTCTTCAATAACGAATAAGCCTCTGAAATCAGCTGCATATCGCCGTATTCAATACCATTATGCACCATTTTGACATAATGACCGGCGCCATCCGGACCGATATAGGTCACACAGGCTTCGCCTTCAGCGCGCGCGGCAATTTTTTCCAGGATCGGCGCCACCAGGTCATAAGCGGCTTTCTGCCCACCCGGCATAATCGACGGCCCCTTCAGTGCGCCCTCTTCGCCACCGGAGACGCCCGTACCGATAAAGTTGAACCCCTCGGCGGACAACTCCTTATTGCGACGAATGGTATCGCGATAGAAAGTGTTGCCGCCGTCAATCAGGATGTCGCCTTTGTCCAGGTAAGGTTTCAGCGATTCGATGGTTTTGTCGGTGCCTTCGCCGGCTTTGACCATTAACAGGATACGGCGGGGTTTTTCCAAAGAATTGACAAACTCTTCCAACGTGTAATACGGCACCAGCTTCTTACCTGGATTTTCCGCAGTCACCTCTTCCGTCTTCTCACGGGAACGGTTAAAGATCGAAACACTGTAACCGCGGCTCTCGATGTTCAGCGCCAGATTGCGCCCCATTACCGCCATACCGACTACGCCGATCTGTTGTGTGGACATTAAGCAACTCCTGTCTGATTGATTTCCCCTCCTTACCCGGTTACACGTGGGGAGGGGGTAAACATGTGGCAAATATGTTAACTCATGATAGCGTATGCAGGTAGTAATTGATGTAATAGTTACCCCTGTACATAGGATTTTAGTCGCCGGTGATGGCAACCGAATCACAGGCGCTGTTCTGATTCTTGTCCAACGTGAACGTTATCCGCTTACCGATTAACGCTTTCATATCAAAGGCATGTGACGCGCCATTGCTGATTTTGGCTGTCTGCTCCGTGCTGTCCGGACCGGTAATGGTCACCACCACCCCGTCGGCATTTTTGCAGCTCAGATCACCGGAACGCACTATCAGCTTATCCATATACCAGGTAAAGTGACTGACGGTGGGGTGGTTCTCCCCTGGGTGCGCGCTGAGTGCCCGATCATCGACGTAGTCAAATCGTCCCCATTTATCACCGAGCTGGGTTTGCGAATCCAAAAAAACCTTCTGCAGAGAGTGTGCATAATAATCACGCCACTCCGGATACCGTTCAAAAAAACGCTCGAGAAAAGCCGCTATTTCGGCGTCGGTAAAACCCCGCTGTTTTTCGAAGATATATGCGTGGATATTGCCGTCAAGAACATAATCATATGGCAATTTTTTATAGGCCGCCCCTATGCCCTGAGCGCTCAACAACGCTTCCGCCGGCCATTTTACCACGTACTGGCCGCTGGAAAGATGCAGTTCCACCGGATCGGCCACCACCATATATTTTGCCATAAAGGGTTCTAGCCTAAGCTTGTCGCGCAAATCGATCTGGGAAATTTTCATCATTTGCGCGTCCAGCCTGCCGCTTGAAAGAGTGGATATCAAATCATCGCTTAACCGACCGCTTGAACTGAGCACAGCGAATTTTTCCTGGTTGCCGGTTAAGGTAGTCAGCACGCTGACCAGTGCGCGATAGTTTTCAAAATGGTCCAGTCTGAGACTGTAATTTTTATCCGGAAGAATTTTTTCCACCGGGTCGGGGACGCTGGGTCCGCCGCGATACAAAGCGCCGATCAGCATAACTGCGCATAGCGCGATAGCAATGCTCATTACCGCGCCCGCTATACGGGATTGAAACACAAAGACGACGTTTAACAAACCGGTCAATGCAATAATGAAGATCCACAAAGCAAACGGCAGCTGATGCTGAATACCCGGCGATTGGGTGCGGGTGAACATCACAAAGCTGATAATCAGATTCGCCAGTGAAAACCAACAGATAAGGCTGGTTTTCCGTCCCGGCCAGCGTAATGCGAACAGCAGCCCAAGAGCCGCAAATGGCAGGATATAATAACCGATACCGTTCAGGGTATATTTAACCGACCATAAAAAGGAACTTTGATAGGCTGAGTACTCGTAACTGTAGTTGGTACGCAGAATCCGCAAAATAAGCGAAGACTGAAACGCATAAGCCAGGATAACCGTTGAGATACCGGCAAAAAGAAAGCCGATAAATACCCGGTTCATACGGGTGGTCAGCGGTATCTCATTAAATTCCGTAGCGGTCATGCGCAGCCTGTCGTACCAGAACGATAATACCGGCAGCGTGATAAACAGCGTGACGACGATGTAGGCATACCAGCGGCGCAGCAAAAACGGTGTCCACAGCAACAGACCAAGCAGCAGCGATTTTTTCAACGATACGCGCAACGAAAATCTGGCATTCATAACATACAACATCGCGCCAACCAGCGGAATCAAACCGACGATATCCGGAAATCCGCGCAGCGTCGGCCGCCAGAACGGTACAAACAGCGCCGCCATGACCAGAGAAAAAAACGCCGCCGCGGTCCGATCGTCATATAACCGTTCAAACAGCCGCGACAGGAACCAGCTGGTCAGCCCGAGATACACCAGCGACAATCCCAGGATATAAGCAAAGCGGCTGTCGCCCAATACAACGTAAAACGGAAACAGCAGAGAAACCGGCAACGGATTATAATCGTTACCCCGGATGTTATGCTCGTTTTCGTTTAGCCATTGGAAAAAGTGATGGCTGAACATCTCGCCGTACTTTTGCCAAATGCTCCAGTAGCCATGGAAGTCCCAAACATAGACCAGCTGTTCGCCGGCAATGTAAATCCAAGTATTCACTAAGATAAAAAACGCCAGTACACAAAAAACAACGTTTTTTTTAACGCCCAAAGTCATGTTCATGCATAGTCCATTTATTGTAGGTATTCATCAACAATATATTTTGGCCGATGTTTAACTTCTAAATATACTTTCCCTATATATTCTCCAATTATCCCAATCGAGAGCATTTGAATGCCGCCGAGGAAAAAAATCGCTATCATCACCGATGTCCAGCCTTCAACGGTGCTACCGAGGATTTTTTCAGCCAGCGCGTAAATTGCCGTCAAAAAAGATAACAGCGAAATCGCAAAACCGGTAAAGGCAATAATGCGCAGAGGAGTGATGGACAGCGAGGTAATGCCCTCAAGCGCCAACCCCAACATTTTCCTCAACGGATATTTGGACTCGCCGGCCAGACGGCTGCCGCGGCTATAAAAAACCTGCTCGGTCTGAAAACCCACCAGCGGTACCAGGCCCCGGATATAGATGTTCTCTTCGGTGTAAGAAAGCAGTGATTTTAGCGCGCGGGCGCTTAACAGACGAAAATCCGCATGGTTTTCGATCTGGTTAACCCCAAGAATTTTCATGAGCTTGTAAAAGCAGAGGGCGGTGTTACGTTTGAATACCGTATCAGTATCACGATTCTCCCGCACACCATAAACGATATCTTTGCCTGACAGGTAAGCATCAACCATTTTACCAATCACCTGGATATCGTCCTGCAGATCGGCGTCGATGCTGACGGTAATGTCGCTGTCCGCATGTTCCAACCCCGCCCACAATGCCCGTTGATGACCGCGGTTGCGCGATAACTTCAAGCCGTGGACATCGTCGTACCGCCGGTGGGCCGCGCTTATCAGCTGCCATGTCTGATCCCGGCTGCCATCGTCGACAAACAGCAGGCAGCTTCTTTCGCTTATCTTGCCGTTTTCCCGTAATTGCGACAGCACCTGCCGTAAACGCAGCAGACAATCGGGAAACACTTCTTCCTCATTATAACAAGGCACCACGATAGTGAGGACGAGCGGCACATTGGAAGAAAGCGGTCTCTCCCTCATATCACCTAAATTTTTTACCGGACTGTTCATTTATTTCATGGCCCACATTTTATTTATCACAAAACCGATTATTGTATAAACCACCATGCCCATGCATTGAACGATATAAGAATGAGCAGGTAAAAAATGGAGCGCAACGGTGATGGCCACTACATTGGCCAACCAAGATATGACAACGCATATTAAAAACTTTAATGAGGTTTTCAACTCTATTTTTTTAGCAAAGGTAAACACGCTATTAAGCACATAGCTGAATAACACCCCCACGATGTAGCCTGAAATATTGGCACGATAAAGGGACAAGCCATAGTGCATTAGAGTGAAAATAACCGCGGCACAGACCAGTGTATTTATACCGCCAACCAGACAATATTTAAGCAGTTGCAAAAGTGGTGGAGAAATTAATTTAAACGTATTCACTCTACCTCATCCCCAAAACCGGCGCCGGCCGCAGAAAAAAGCCACAAATCAAGGTCAATGCCGATATCAGCCGACTGGATCATAGCGCCATGAATAATGAATTTTTCTAATGATTTTTTAGCACGACGATCCCAAGTGCGAAAATCAATAACCGCCGGCGGACATCGCCCGCTGATAGAGCTTGAGGGTGGCGTTAATAATAAGCGAAGAGGCAAATTTGTTTTCCACGCGTTCCCGGCTGCGTATTCCCATTGCCGCCCGCTTGTTTGGACTGGTAAGCAATGCTTCCAGTTTATCCGCCAGCAAACCGACGTTACGTTTCTCAACCAGGCAGCCGCTATATTCATCAATAATCAGGCTTTGGCAACCGCCGACATCATAGGCGATGCAGGCCCGTCCCACCGATGCGGCTTCGAGCAGGATACGTGGAATACCTTCCGCGTAGACGGAAGGCAGGGCCACCACATTCGACGCCTCGATCAAACTGTAGACATCATTGCTTTTACCAAGCCAATTGATCAGCGACTCCCGTTGCCATTGTTCGATCTGGCTCAAGGGAATAGCGTCAGGATCGCCTTCCACGGAAATTCCGGCGACATTGAGCTGAAAATCAATACCCTTACGCGCCAGCCTTTTTTTGACTTCCACCAGGTCGCCCAGGCCCTTGCTCCACAACAGCCGGCTGGCGAACAGGACCACCGGCTTATCATGAGGGGTTTCAAGGGAATAATGATAGATATCGGGGTTAATACCGGCACCGTCGATCACCACCGTTTGGAGAGGGTCTACCTGAGTGAGCTCAACCAATGTATTTCTGTCATGTTCATGTTCAAACGCCAGCAGGCATTTTTTATTACTGAAAATGGCCTTATAGGAATGCAGCGTCAGCCAGCGGATGATATTCATGTTCAGCTTACGTTCCATAAATACCCGGCCGAGGCCAACAAAACTCATAATAACCGGTTTATGGTAAAAACGGGCAAAAAATCCGCCCATAAGACAGGGCTTGATGGTAATACAATGCAAGGCTTCGGGATTGATGCTTTTCAGTAAACCCCAACTGTTATACAGCGATCGAATAAAATCAAACGGATTCATCGATTGCTCGGATACCGATGAATTGTGGCACGTCATGCCTAGCGACGTCAGCTTTGTTTTGATTTCTGTACCGACAAAATGACTTATCACATGTATTTCATAACCCGCCGCTTGTGCGGCCATCGCGCGCTCAACCCAGTGCAACTCAAAATACCAGTCTGAATTGATAAAGTAACAAATCTTTTTCATTTAACTCTTACCGGCTAGTGTCGTTTGCCCGTTTTGTGGGTTAAACCGTCAATGATCCCGCGAAACACAAAACCGATGTACTCTTTTTTTCGTGTCTGCGTCGCAACGGTAAGTAAGTATTTAAAAACACGAATAATAATGGCACCGTTGCTGTAGGGACGCTGCCGGCTGAAAAAATCGCGCGACAGCAATAAATTTCTGACCAGATAGTAAACTTTCCACTCCGGGTAAATGCCTTTTTTGGCCGGCGGCACATCGTGAAAAAAAACCAATTCCGGTGAATAACGTATTCGACAACCGACCAGCCTTAAATGCCAGGAAAAATAAAGATCATCAAAATAGATAAACAGCTCCGGATATATATATCTTGTATTCGCTCGAAGTACCCCTTTATCGATAATCAGCCCGACAAAAGAGGCTGAACAGACATCCCGGGGGTGCTCTCCATCGGGTGCGAAATTCACCCCGCCCAGCATAAATCGCAGATCCCGACCGGCGGTATGCGGTAATCTGGTATAGGGCATATTCATCTTGCAAAGACCGTTTTCATTGTCCACCACCTTACAGCAATAGGCATCCCACCGCGGGTCGGCGACAGCGCCGAAACAGGACAATAAATCCGGCGGCGGATAGGCATCGTCATCGTGAAAGACAACCCAATCGGCATCGACATTCGCCGTCACGTATTCTGCCCCGCGCCTGAAACCACCGGCGCCGCCGGGATTACTGTCCGCGTTGATAACGCAGAGCCGGGGATCGTTCAGCTGCGTCAGCCACTCGCGCGTACCATCGGTGGAGGCGTTATTAACAATAATGATTGACCCAAACGGCAAAGCGGCGGTGGCTGCCCAGCATTTTTGCAGTTTTTCCAGCCGATTATAAGTGACAATAAGCGAGGCACAACGGGGCACAGCACTTTCGCCCGCGCCTTTTCCCACATGATTCATCTGACGTTGACCGTAAACACCGGCATCGCCGCCATCTGTCCATCCCGAAGGCTGGCCAGGTAACGCTCGGCGGCGCTCATCGCCTCGGCAATGGTGACGTCCATATCCAGATAACGATAGGTCCCCAGACGTCCGACAAATGTTATGCCCTTTTCACCCTCGGCAAGTCGAAGGTATTGCTCAAGCAGCGCCATCTCGCCTACCTGGCGTATGGGATAATAGGGAATATCTCCCGCTTCGCAGGCCCGGCTGTATTCTTTATAGCAAACAGAACCTTCATGCTTTTCCCATGGGGAGAAATATTTATGCTCGGTGATCCGGGTATAAGGCACCTGTTGCTCGCAGTAGTTCATTACCGCGCAGCCCTGGTAGTCACCCTGATAGCTGAACTTGTCAAAATCCAGTGTCCGGTAACCCAGCCGCCCGAAGCGGTAACCATAAAAACCATCCAGCGAACCGCTATAAAACACATGATCATATCGCAACCGGTCAGCCGCTTCGTACCGGGTATTTAACCGCAGACGGATATTTTCATGATCGGCCATTTTTTCAACCATGATGGTATAGCCGTCCCGAGGCATGCCCTGGAACTTATGGTTAAAATAGTTATCATCATAATTGAAACGGATCGGCAAACGCTTAAGTATTGATGCGGGCAGGTCAGCAGGGGACATGCCCCACTGCTTGAGGGTATAGCCTTTGAAAAACGCCTCATACAGTTCTTTGCCGACGAAACGCAGCGCCTGCTGTTCAAACGTCTGCGGATCCGTGATGGAGCTGTCGCCTTTTTCTGCTATCAACGCCCGTGCCTCGTCCGGCGAACAGGTCTTATTAAAGAACTGATTGATGGTATGCAGATTAATCGGCAGCGAGAAAACCTGTCCGTTGACCGTGGCTTTGACCCGGTTGACATAAGGCATCATGACCGTGAATTGATTAACAAATTCCCATACGGCTTCGTTATCGGTATGGAAAATGTGCGGGCCATAAGTATGAACCATCACACCGCTCTGTTCATCGCGGGCGCTGTAACAATTACCGGCCAGATGGTCGCGGCTGTCGATGATATCGATCTTATGTCCCTGCAAGGCCAGCTTATGGCCAATAACCACACCAGACAAGCCGGCGCCGACGATCAGGATTTTTTTTGATGACATATTAGTTCTCCTTTTCTGTTCCCTGTCTCAGCCCCGCACCATACGGCGGACCTTGTAATAGTATTTAGCCCATAATTGGCGACGTGCAGAACCAACCGGTGCACAGCGGTTAACCCAGGGCATCAGACGGCGCTTGATTTTAGTTTGCAAATGAACCGGTGGCATAATGATGCCGGACATGACGGTGGAGATCGGCCGCCCCAGCAGATGCTCATAAAGCTCTTCTTGCCAGGGTGTATTTGCGATGTATTTTGCAAAGTTATCGTAAAAATCCACCTGAGGATTATTCCAGGGTTTTTGATCCCCGGCATAATGTATCATTTTAGGCTGCTTACGCGCTTTTAGAAAACGCATATAGGTGGAAAATTTCAGATTCGGGAAAAAGTCATCAGTATTACCGTTACCATGGTAAACATTCCATTCCATCGGTAAATAATAGACCCTATCGTAGAACACTTTATTCATGATATCCTGGTCCAGAAACCAGTAGTTTTGACCCTTCATTGCGGTCATTAACGCGCCGAAGGTATTTTCCTTCTTCATTTGCACCACGTTAAATACGATAATCCCGGCCTGAAAATATTTGTCCGGATTATCCATGCCCAATTTGCTTTTCAGATATTGGCCGGCTGTCAGCCCCCCTCCATCTGTGTCGGCAATGGTGCCGAATTTAACAAAACCTTCCATAACGATATCTTTTACCGCCGCCACCAGATTTTCACCCATGGGGACCGCCATCAGCTCGGCCAAATCGCTCTCGACCAGGGTATCGGCATCAATGAAGATTACTTTGCTGAAATCGCTGAACAAGCGGGGGATAAATAGCCGGGCATAGGTGGCCACACTGAAATGGGCCCGGACATAGACCTCTTTAAGCTCGCTAAAAGCATTAACGTCAAAAAAGCGCAGGCTTATATTTTTCCGCCCGGCCAGTAGCGACATCAGACGTTGCTTATTTCTCACAGAGATACCGTTTTCGAGCACCACTAAATCGTAATTTAGCGAGTCAGAAGCATTACTGATAATCGATTTGATCAGCGTGCCTCCACTCAGCGAATAATTATCGTCGAAACAGATGATAATCGGCACATTATTTTGACTGAATGCCGGCTGCAATTTACCGTTAAACGTTTCAGTACGGATAAACGTACGCTGCAATTCCTTGACCCGGTATGCATGCTGGCTAACTTGATGAAGCAAATAGATATTAAGCAGCCGCTCGGCGACATGGCCGATAACGCGTTTCTCCTGTATGTTGTAATTTTTAAAGGAGAAGCGATCCTCCATCTCCGCGAGGATTGAAAATAGCCATGCGGAGTAGTGACGGAAAATATCCTGCCGCATGACAAACATGTTGGTGTAATAACCGTCGGTGGCATCATTAAATTGCTTCACCGCCGACGCGTATTCCGGGTAAAGCGTTAACAGGCAATCAATGGCAGTCTGGTAATCATTGATATGCAGATTGGGGGAAACTTTGTAGTGTGCATAGTTATTTTGACTGCCGGCGGCCCGCACGTCCCATTTTTTCGGCAGGATAATATCGGTATCGCGCAAACATTCGCCAATGGCCTCATCAGTTAAGCCGAATTTTTCCTCATATTCGCGACTGATCATCTCATCATTCACCACGCCCCAATTATCTTCACCATGACTTTGATCAGTGGAAAAGTTAAAATGGCGACGATAGTGCATAAAGCCAATGTAATCACTGTCCGGCGCGTTTTTCCATACCCAGTATTGCGCGGTCAATTCGCAGTAAAACGCATTCTTATAAGAGATATTATCCCCGGAATCATCCCCTAGGCAGCCAATCTCATTGAAACTGTTGGTTTTACCGACATGAAGAGGAATGATCGAAGCCGCATGCAAAAAAGCACTCGGCTTATGGTGGCATGTATAAATCCTGGTGTTGTTCATGTAATAGTCCGAATCAAAACAAAAAACGGTAAAAATGCAAAATAATCAAGCCATAGCGGCCTGATAATGAGCAATTACCGTCTCGGCGTCGCCGATCTCTTTTAATTTATGGCTTTCAATCCAAATAACCTTATCGCATATCTGCTTAATATCTGACAAATTATGGCTGACAAACAGTATGGTCACTCCTTTTTTTCTGAATTCATTGATTGTATTGATGCATTTACGCTGAAAGGAAATATCCCCCACCGCCAGTACCTCATCAATGATCAGGATATCCGGATCGACCTGGGTAATGACCGAAAAACCAAGTTTGGCAAGCATTCCGCTTGAATAGACACGTATTGGTTCATCGATAAACTCACCCAATTCGGAAAACTCAATAATTTTATCCAGCCGCGCATTCAATTCCCTGCGACGCAAACCGAGCAGCGTGGCGTTTAAGCGAATATTCTCACGCCCGGTGAGTTCGGGATGGACCCCCCCCCCCAATTCAAGCATTGACGCCACCCGCCCAACGACCTTCACTGTGCCATTGGTGGGTTTCATCACGCCGGCAACCAGCCCGAGGGATGTACTTTTGCCCGCACCGTTACGCCCGATTAGCGCAACAGATTCCCCTTTATCCACGCAGAAAGTAATATTTTCTATTGCCAGATAACTTCGCCCGGTCAACAACCCCATCGCGCGATGTGGATGAAAAATCAGTTCTTTAATCCCCGAACCGATATGATGGTAAAGGGGATAACGTTTAGTGACGTTATTGAATTCAATGACTCGATTCATTATAAAATCTCTGCGAATCTATATTTTAATGTATTGAAAATCCAAGCGCCCACCGCTAAAAAGCCAAGTGCGTACAGATACATTATGCCCAAATCTTGATAATCGAGCACTCCGTTCATAAACAGATCACGCCAGCTTACGACCATGTTAGCCATCGGATTGTAATGTACCAGCCACTGATACTTCGCCGGTATCATATCGTTTGAATACAAAATCGGCGTACAATAAAAAAGCAACATTATCCCCAGCGTTACAAACCGCTCAAGATCACGGAAAAACAAATTCAGCGTGGAGAGCATCAAGGCAATACCAAGCGTCATTATCATCTGGGCGAGACCGATCAGCGGAATTCCCCACAGCCAGTTCAGAGATGGACGCATGTCATAGACATAAAGGAAAACGATAATCACCGGAATGGTGCATAAGAAGTGCAAGCATTCCATCATGACGTTGCTAAAAGGGATCACCGAGCGTGGAAAAACCGTTTTCTTGATGATTTGTGCATTGGCGATAAATGAAAACAGCGAGGTGGTGGTTGCGCTGGCAAACCATTGCCAAGGGAAAAGACCGGTGATCAAAAAGATGGTGTAATTTGGGATTTGCACCCGCATGATTAATTTGAAAATAAAGTAGTAAATCATTGCAAACAGCAACGGATTCGCGATTGACCATAAGTAACCAAAAAAACTGCTCTTATAGCGTACTTTTAATTCCTTTTCAGTTATGACCGTAGCCAAGTCTAAAAGATATCCCACACTATACTTCATATGAATTGCTCAAATTATGATTAGATATTGTCCAGAGAGTGGCGTTAAAAGAGAGCCACGCTACCGCCCCTGGCGATAGTACAACCAGAAAGTGCTGCCCCTGGTAGTGCAAACATGGAGTGCAACCAGCCTATCGAGCATACGATACACCCTTATACATCCGCGGGATCGTTATGCTCTAATTCGATGTGAATGCTATCATTATCCTGCAAAGAGTAAAAGACGGACCCACCGCCTATCAGACACAGCCCCCAAACAGCGCCTCGCCCTGAATCACGAATGAGTAGCAGCATTATGTATATGCATGATAACTATATTGTCATTAATTATAAATATTGCTAATATATTTCATCAATTTTGCAGGGAACCCGACTCGATTCGGTGACCTTGCGATACGGTGTAAAAGAGTAATTTCATCAATGACGGCAACATTGTATCAATGGCGAGTCCGTGAAAGGTTAACGGGCTCGAAACAGCCCAAGAATCTACCCTTTTTTAGATCAAAATTAATGAGGAATGGCCTGATATTCAGGTGTAACGATGGGAATTCATACAGGTCACAGCTTTATCAACGTTGAAATCCCTGTTAAAGAACGATATGTTTACTTATTGTATTTATTGATAATTGTCGTCAGTTTGTCACCAATATTATTCTCCGACTATGCTTTTTCCGATGACTACACCACGTTATACAACATACTTGTAGGTCATCATGATGCTGTACAGTGGGATATGCTATCCGGCAGGCCGGCCTTCGCATTGCTGCGCTATCTAGGGCAGGAAACGGTATTCAATATTGATGGCTTTTCCCGCCTGCGCTGGATTTCCGTCATCTTTACCAGTCTGTATTGTTGCTTTTTGCGTTTTTTTCTCCAATCGAGAAAAATATTCGCCACGCCGTTAATCACCTTCTTTATGCCGCTAAGCCTGTCGCTGGTACCGTCGGTAGTGGTTTACAGCGCCTGGGCAACCTGCTTCCCGTTTCCCCTGTCCCTGCTGCTGAGCGGACTGGCTTATCACACACTTACGCACGAAAAACTTGTCCTAGGATTACGGTTGCTTTTCGGCATACTGCTCCTGATCCTGGCCTTCGCTATCTATCAGCCCACCGCGATGACCTTTATGTTGTTCGTTTTTTTTGATAATTGCGTCAAAAAAGGCAGCCTTTCGTTTAAAAAACTGATCCTCAGTCTTATTACGCTGGCGGTGGGGATGCTGGCCTGTCTCTTAATGGCCAAAGCATTGCCCATGGCGCTTTACCACCATACCCTTGACCGAAGCGCGTTCACTCGGGATATCACCGGTAAGCTGGCGTGGTTCTGGAAAGAACCGCTACTTAACGCGGTCAGCAATTACAATATCAACCCGGTTTTAGGCTGGACATTTTTCAGCGTGCTCATTTTGCTGGCGGGGCTGGTTAAACTAACCAGCTCAAAACAGGGGCTGCTGAAGATTCTGTTGGCGCTGATGCTGGCAGTGGGCAGTTTTGCGCCCAATCTCGTTGTGGCCGAGAGCTGGGGTGCATTCCGCTCATTGGTGGCATTAGAGTCCATTGTCTGTGCGGTGTTTGTCATGGGCGTATTTGCTGTAGTTTCATTCCTCGATCAAGACCTGAGACGCACGGTGGTAACGGCGCTGTTTGCCATACTAGTGATAGCGACGCAAAACAATCTCTATAGCTATTTTATCAGGCCGCAACAGGCTGAATACCAGACGCTGGCCTTTGCGTTGGCTTCTAAAGTCGATAAAAATTATACCGGCGAAGTCATGTTCGATATCACCGATACCGCATGGAATGCCTTTGCCCCGCTCTCCCGCTATGATGAATACGGCAATATCAGCCTTGCGACCCCATGGGCGCCGCAAGGCATGGCCTTGTCGCTGCAAAGGGCCAAAGGCTATCATTTCACCATGAGGGATAATGTGATTGTCACGCCGTCAAATGCCTGCAGGGATAATTGCATCGTTATCAAGACATCCGATTTTATGCGTGATGGTATGACAAAAGAATAACGTTTGCACTTGCCCGGCGATCTTTCAACATAGTCGCCCAATCTGAGCAACGTGATTGACGTACCACAAAAAAAGACCAGGTTTTAATCTGGTCTTTTAAACTATTACTTCACGCCGAGAGTACTTTATACAATCACTCTTTATAACCGTTCGGATTATTCTTCTGCCAGTTCCAGGTATCCCGCATCATACAGTCCAGATCGCGGGTCACCGCCCACCCCAGTTCCTTTTTCGCCAACGCGGGGTCGGCCCAAAACGCCGCCAGATCCCCCTCGCGCCTTGGCGCGATAACATAAGGAATGGTTTTGCCGGAGGCCTGTTCAAACGCCTTCACCATCCGCAGCACCGACGTACCCACCCCGCCGCCGAGATTATAGGCTTTAAAGCCTTTGAGGTTGGCGAGATGATCCATGGCTTTAAGATGCCCGTCAGCCAGATCCATAACGTGGATATAGTCGCGCAGGCAGGTGCCGTCCTCGGTGGGATAGTCGCCACCGAAAATCTGCAACTGGTCACGGCGCCCTACCGCCACCTGGGCAATAAACGGCAGCAGATTATTGGGAATGCCGTTTGGGTCTTCGCCGATACGGCCGGACTCATGGGCACCCACCGGATTGAAATAGCGCAGGGCAATAATAGAGAATTGCGGTTCGGCCTTGGCAAAATCCGCCAGCACCTGTTCCACCATCACCTTGGAGGTACCGTAAGGACTGGTAGTGCCGCCAATGGGCGAGGTTTCCACATAAGGCACCGCCGCATTGACCCCATACACGGTGGCTGAGGAACTAAAGATAAAACGATGCACGCCTGCGCGGCGCATCTCTTCCAGCAGCACCAGGGTGCCGCTGACGTTGGTCTGATAATACTCCAGCGGTTTATGGGTGGACTCCCCCACCGCCTTCAGGCCGGCAAAATGAATCACCGCCGTAATATCATGATCGTCAAAAATACGCTGCAGACAATCCGGATCTCGCACATCACCTTGATAAAAGATAATGTCCTTGTCCGTTAACTCAGACACCCGGTCAAGTGAGACATCGGACGCATTGCAAAGGTTATCCAGCACCACCACCTCATCGCCACGCTCCAGCAGCGATAAAACCGTATGCGAACCAATGTACCCGGCCCCACCAGTGACGAGAATCGCCATAAGAACTCCTGAAGTTATTTAGCACAGCTTTTTTTACAACAGAAAGCCATGCTACAGAAGGCTTTTGATCTTCTCACGGAAATCTTTGCCGAATTTTTCATTTCTCAGGCCATAGGTCACAAAAGCCTGCATATAACCCAGCTTACGTCCGCAGTTGAAACTTTTACCGGTAAGATACAGGGCATCCACCGGCTGATGATTAACCAGCGAGGCGATAGCATCGGTTAACTGAATACGGCCCCAGGCGCCCGGTTCGGTTTTTTCCAGTAATGGCCAGATATCCGCCGACAGGACATAACGCCCCACCGCCGCCAGATCGGAATCTATCGTGCTCAGGTCCTGTGGTTTTTCAATAAAAGATTGAATATGCGCGCTGTCACCCGGATTGGTGATTTTTTCATCACAGCTGATAACTGAATATTCCGGCAAATGTTCACGGGGCATGGGCTGTACCAACACCTGGCTATGACCGGTTTCATGAAACCGCTTGACCATATCGGCCAGATTTTGCGTGCGGTTGTTATAGGTAGAATCATCCAGCAGGATATCCGGTAACACCACCACGAACGGCGAATCCCCCAACATCGGCTTGGCACACAGAATGGCATGGCCCAGACCCAGCGGCTCGCCTTGGCGCACGTTCATAATGGTCAGGCCTTTGGGGCAAATCGCCTGCACTTCCTTCAGCAGGGTATTTTTCACCCGGGCTTCCAGCAGGGCTTCCAGTTCATAAGAGGTATCAAAATGGTTTTCAATGGCATTTTTTGATGCATGGGTCACCAGCACAATCTCTTTAATGCCTGCGGCCGCGCACTCTTCAACCAGGTACTGGATCATCGGCTTATCGACGATGGGCAGCATCTCTTTCGGTATGGCTTTGGTGGCTGGCAGAAGATGCATGCCCAGGCCTGCAACGGGTATAACAGCTTTTAAAATTTTCATTCAATAAGCACCAAGTGGTTAAAAAAAAGACATAACTTTATAAACATAGTTACAATAATAGCACCAGGACAAGAGATATGATTACTCACTTCTTAACAATGCCAGCAATGCTGCTGTTTTTTTGTACATCAGCGCGGGATTCTCCTTTTTAACGATCCTTAAATATCTTTTAATGCTATGGCACTACCCAGATAATTCAGGTGCTGCCTGTCGTAGTATAGAGCCTGTCCATGATTCAAAAACTTACACTCATCATTTTTACAAAGAATAGCATTTGGATCATAAATTTGCACATTCGAAGAAACCAGCGAATCAAGAAATTTATCAATTTCAGGATTTTTAGCCATAATATTCGATGTATAGTCATCAGATAATTGAACGGAATCTTTTACTATCAAAGTATGAACAAAATTTCTCAATTTTATATCTTTATTATAAACTGAATTAACGACGTTGAAATTCATAAAGGGTACGTCTTTTATGATTATTATTTTTTTATCTGCTTTTTGTAAACTTTCAATGGCATTAGTAAGCCCAAGCCGCAACGCGTCAATGCTGCCAAGCGTCAAATTATTTTTTAACGGGACATAACCCTCGCTGTTATCGTTGTTTCCAACACCAGAATCCCAATAGCTGGACATTACAACTTCTGTAATATTTGGGTTACCTAAAATATAATTTAATACGTTTTTATTATAAACCGCACATTCGGAACCGTGATCAGGGTATTGTTCCAAAGTCAATGTTGTACCGATCAAAAATGGACATGAAGATTTTGTTAACTGATAAACTAAGAAATTTTTCTTATTGGCATATAAGTCAATGCCTCCCCTTAACGCCGCGGCATGACTATCTCCAACTAATGCGACACCCGGTTTATTCTCAACTTCCGGTATACATCTATTGCTTCTGGAAAAATCTGTCGGGCCATATCTGACCAAACATTCATCATGAATGCTAAATAACCTATTTTTCTCAGCGGCAATGACATTTTGGCTTACCCTGCTAGGTATTCCATTTTGAAAATAAATCCACAAAAAAGGAAAAATCAGCAATACACAGACTATTAAATAGCCATAAATAATTCGCTTATCTGTAAATCTAAACTTAACTCTGAAAGGCGTTTCAATATATTTATATGATAAATATGCAATGAATAAAGAAATCGAACAGATGATTAAGGCCGAGACAACGGGGAGGGTTCCATTTAAGCTTAAGCGTGCAAAGCTAAGAAGAGGCCAATGCCATAAGTACCATGAATAGGACACTACCCCAAAGAAAACCATGATCTTATTTCCTAAAATAAAATCACTTATCTTCCCGTTTCCCATAATTATAAATAGGCTGCCTATCACTGGCATCAGTGCTATGAAACCCGGAAAAGGAATTTTTTCAGTCAAAAATAAAAATGATATTATCAAAAATATAAATCCACTTACAAAGAATATATCTCTTATTTTTAAACTTGTTATTCTTATTTTATCCTCTTTGAGTAACATTGCCAAAATAGCGCCACACCCTAATTCCCAGGCCCTGGTTGGAAGAATATAAAAAGACAACATCGGGTGACTAAACGTCAAGAACACACTGGTAATAAATGATAGTAAAGTTATACAGAATATTAACATGATTGCTTTTGTTGTTTTTCTAAAAAGCAACAACAATAATAATATAGGAAAGAATATATAAAATTGTTCTTCAATACCCAAAGACCAAGTCATTAGTAGTGGATTAAGGTTTGACCCGGGTGAAAAATAGTCTATTCTTTGCCAAAAGGCGATATTTGAAACCGACATTAGGGTGGAAATCGAAAAGTATGAAAAATCCTTGAACTCTAAAGGTGCTAAATAAAAATATGAAAAAATTGCACATATCACTAACATAAAAATCAACGCGGGGGCGATCCTTCTTATTCTCCTCATATAAAACTTACGAAAAAAGAATACGTTTTCTTTCATTTCAGAATAAAGAATACCCCCAATAAGAAAACCTGAAATGACAAAAAAAACGTCGACACCGACAAAACCGCCAGGAACGAGAGGGACTCCCGCATGAAATAAAACAACCGATAAAATCGCTAGAGCTCTCAGTCCATCAATGTCTTTCCGGTACTTCTTGTTATAAAGATTATTTCCAGGATTCATAGCTTTTCCTTTCGATATTGTTATTGCAACAATAAAATTGGAAAGCCATTACTGTAAACTGTTAGAAGTTATAGGGATGTGAGTTATCTATAAAATCTCAAAGAAGTAAAAGTAACTAACCATTACACATAATCGAAAATTCTTTATTGGAAAGAATTAGAAGTGTTACATTAAAATAACATATATTCATTACTCGCTTCTTAACAGCGATAGTAATGCTGCCGTTTTTTCTTTCAAAAGTGCAGTATTGTTTTTTGTCTCAACATTCAAACGTATCATCGCCTGATGTTTGAGCTGCTAGATCAAAACGTCAATAGTCAAATAGCCCCTCTAATTCATCGCCGCGCTCCAATAGAAATAAACCGTATGCGAACCAATGTACCCCGCCCCGCCGGTGACGGGAATCGCCATATGAACTAAAAAAATATTTAGCGCAACCCTTCTAGGTAAAACAGAATGCTATGCTACAAATGTAAGGTTGTTATAAATAGAGTCATCAAAGTGCATATCCAGTAATACTGCCACGAACAGCGGATCACCAACATCAGTTTGACACTTAATTGCATGACCCAGCCCCAACGACTCTCCCTGGTGCTTTCATTATGATCAGGCCCTTCGGACAATTCTCCTACAATTATTTCAGCAGGGTGTTTTTTTCACCCGGGCTTACAGAAAGGCTTCAAGTTCATTGGAGGTATCTTCCTAACAACGCCAGCAACGCTGTTATTTTTTCATGCATGAGTGCAGGATTTTTTTGCTCTCGTCATTCAAACGCATTGCATTTCCGGCTCATTATTGGAGCTAGGTAGGTTGAAAGTTTGACCTTTAGCTTTCAAAATAATCAGATATTTTAATAGGCGCCATCTCGTCTCAATACAACATTTATCGTTTTAAATAAAATGGCAATATCATTCCAAAGCGACCAGTTTTTAACATACCACGCATCAAAATAAACTCTAACATCGTAATCGACATCATTACGGCCACTAACCTGCCACAAACCCGTCATACCCGGCTTCGCCATGAGATAGTAATCAGCATCACCTGCATAACGCTCAAGTTCTTTTTCAATGACAGGTCTCGGGCCCACCAAACTCATTTCCCCTCTAAAAACATTCCACAATTGGGGCAATTCATCAAGGCTGGTTTTTCTGATAAATTGCCCAACTTTCGTTATCCGGGGGTCATTTTTAAGTTTGAAATCTTTATCCCATTCTTTCCTAGCCTCTTCATCATTTTCCAACAGATGGGTGAGCACTTCCTGTGAATTTAAAACCATTGACCGAAATTTAAGACAGCTAAATTTTTTCCCATTTAATCCCACTCTTTCATGGCCATAAATAGGACTGCCCCCGTCTCGAGAGACTTGGTAAAGTATAAATATTATTACAGGTGATAAGAATAACATGATCATCGCAGACCCAAAGATGTCAAAAGCGCGCTTAAGAAAACGCGAAGAACGTTTTGCAAGATTATTACTGACCCTTAATATCATGACTTCATGACTAAATATAAACGACATATCGGTACCGTATAATGGTACACCACGGAGAGTTGGTATAACAGATACAGAGCGGCAATCATGCTTAGCCAGATTTTTTAACCAATAATCCCTGTCAGCGTGCTGTTCAAATTCAACAGCAACGATAAATTGAGTATTATCCGTATCAACCATTGACCACAATTCTGATTCATCTTGAAGAATTTGTTTGTCGAATAAGGTTGATTTATCGTGATTTCCCACAGTGTAGAATGCAATGACATCAAAACCCAATATCTCTTCACTCTGCAAGGCAGAATAAGCGTCGCAGGCATTTTTACCGGAACCTATAATAATAGTTTGCTTTTTCCAAATACCGGCCCAGTTCAAGGTACGCTTTACGATGGCTCGGCCAATAGGAACAAGCAGACTCGCGAAAACCCAGGTCAAAAACCAGACATATCTGGACAATTCCCATTTAGAAAAAGCAACTATAGCGAGATCTATAACCGAAAATATAATAATCGTTCTCAATACTTCTTTTAGCTCAAACCAAAAAGGCTTCCTATATGTATAATGCCGTAGTCGAGTCCAAAACCATGAGACGCAGACGACCGAAAGTATAATATGGGAATAATATCTAGCATGCATTTCATCCCTTGGCACAAAGGCATAAAGGTCATCTGTCGTTAGATCTAATATAGTTAAAGCTAAAACTAAAGAAATAATAAGGAAGAACAAATCTGAAAATGCCAAAGATATTTTTCCTATAACTGAATGAACAGAACTATTATTTTTACTCATATGATGCTCTTTTTCATAAAAAAAATTTGGGCGCACAGTCATATTGAGAACCACCATATTTTTAGATACCATGAAATGAATCTTTTTGCCGTGGCCATAGCTTATATTTATCTTGCAATCACATTATTTAAAGTGTAGAAATTTTTTTGAAAAATTATAAAGTCAGACAGGTAAAAAATCCAATTTCCGAAAGAAATTTTTTCACATAAAGGTACTTTATCCTAATCATGTTCATGACATTTCGCATTTCGAAATAAAATTTATTAGTTCATAATCGAAATTGATGTACTTGACAGATACCCGACATATTAATGTAGGTTGGTATATTAAATGGATGATAACACTAGCTTCTTAAAATATATTCTCATTGTTAACTTCTTGATAGTAAACATATATCTTTTGTTTTCTGTTTCAACGAAAAATCTCTCGATACCTGTTCTCTAACGCGCCGCCCTTACCTAATAAGCGCACGCAGTTTAAGACAATAACATGCCAATTTCCGATCAATCCAATCCGGTGCATAAATATCTAAATTATCAGTTAAATAAGGTCAAGGTTGTTTTATTAAAAAACTTTAAATGGAATAACTTTGTGTAAGTATATGGACTTTGACATTAGCTAAAAAAATACAGAGGTTATTTATCAAGAATAAAAGTTAATAAATTTCAAGTCTCAAAAGATGTCTTAAAGACTCGCTTACTTGCCCAACTTCAGTATGCAAGAATTTAATGCTGAAGCCCAATCCGATGTATTGATGCCGTAACTATTAATCTTTTCGCAACATAGGGTTGAATACGATGGACGCTGCGCAGCCGTAGGATAATCTGCAGTACTTATACCTTTAATTATCGGTCTATGGCTAATTAATTTCAATGTATCGGCAGTAGCTATAATTTCATCTGTGAACTCTTTCCATGAAACTTCACGGTCCCCACAGAAATGATAGATGCCACTAGCATTCTTGCAGTAGAGTTGGATTATCGCCTGGGCGATATCTCCGGCATAAGTGGGGCAGCCTCTCTGATCATCAACAATATTCAGACTTTCCTGCTCACGGGCTAGACGCAGTATAGTTTTGACAAAGTTATTACCATATTCACTAAAGACCCAAGCAGTACGGATAATTATAGCTTGAGGATAAACTCGTTGCAGAGCCATTTCACCTTCGAGCTTAGTCGCTCCGTACACGCTAATTGGATGTGTTGCATCGGTTTCTTTATAAGGTAACGAAGATGAGCCGTCAAAGACATAATCTGTTGATACATGCACAAAACCGGCATTAATGCGCTTGGCGGCTTTAGCAAGATTTTCCGGACCCACAACGTTGATAAGCCGGGCAAGCTCGGTTTCAACCTCAGCTTTGTCCACGGCGGTATAGGCCGCCGCATTGACAATCAAATCAGGATGAAATCGATCTACAGTCTCTTTGACCTGTTGGAAGTCGGTAATATCAAGTGAATCGCTATCTGTGGCCACTATTTGCCAGTCTGTAGGTACGCGATCCTGAAAACAACGGCCAAGCTGGCCATTAGCACCGGTAAGTAATACTCTCATATTCACAGATCCTTCAAATATTTGCCAAATTTATCTTTTTCAGACAAAAGGGGGTCTGTGACCGGCCAATTGATTCCCACTGCTGGATCATTCCATAATAAACATCCTTCATGCTGTGGGTTATAATAATCAGTACATTTATATTCAAAATCCGCTACGTCTGTTAGCACAACAAAGCCATGCGCCAATCCAGGGGGTATCCAGAATTGCTTCTTATTTTCTTCTGAAAGAATTACTCCCTCCCATTGTCCATAAGTCGGAGAATCTCGGCGAATATCTACCGCCACATCAAAAACTTCACCGCGCACAACCCTGACAAGCTTGCCTTGCGGATTGATCTTTTGGAAATGCAAACCGCGCAGTACATTTTTTGAGGATCTTGAATGGTTATCCTGAACAAAATCCAGATCTACACCTAACAGCGACCGGTAGCGCTGTTTTTCAAATGTCTCCAAAAAAAATCCCCGCGCATCGCCAAAAATTTTTGGCTCGATGATTTTCACATCATCAATTTTTGTATCATGTACTTTCATTAAAATTTTTCCCCAGCAATTTGAATCAAATATTGGCCGTATTCGGTCTTAATCATTAGCTGCGCTTCTTCCAGAACTTGTTCTTTGTCCAGCCAACCTCTTTTAAAGGCAATTTCTTCCAGACAAGCCACTTTGAAACCCTGACGCTTCTCGATAGTATGGATAAACACCGAGGCTTCAATCAGACTTTCATGTGTACCCGTATCTAGCCAGGCAAAACCACGACCGAGTAGCTCAACGCTCAACTGATTTTGTTTTAAATACATTTCATTAAGCGTGGTAATTTCTAATTCGCCTCGTGAGGAAGGTCTTACCTTCTTAGCCAGTTCAACAACCTGCCCATCATAAAAATAAAGCCCGGTAACCGCCCATTCGGATTTTGGCCTTAGGGGTTTTTCTTCAAGTGACAATACGCGGAATTGATCGTCAAATTCCACTACACCAAAACGCTGGGGATCAACAACATGATAACCAAAAACTGTGGCGCCAATGGTACGGGCTGCCACATTTTCTAATTTTGCACCGAAGCTTTGGCCAAAATAGACATTATCACCCAAAACTAATGCGCAGCGATCGCCATTAATAAACTTCTCACCGATCAGGAAAGCTTGAGCCAACCCATCAGGACTTGGCTGGATAGCATAGGTAAAATTAACGCCAAAACGACTACCGTCACCAAGAAGGCGTTGAAAAGATGGCATATCCTCAGGAGTTGAAATGATTAATATATCTCGGATACCAGAAAGCATTAATACCGAGATAGGATAATAAATCATCGGCTTGTCGTATAGGGGCAATAATTGTTTAGAAACTCCACGGGTGATAGGATATAAACGCGTGCCCGTACCGCCGGCCAATACTATACCTTTCATAAAAATCACCTTTCCCTTATGTATTAATTTAAGCCGAGACGCTCACCGGAATAAGAGCCGTCCTGAACGCGTTGCCACCAAGTCTGGTTATTTAAATACCATTCAACAGTTTTACGCAGCCCGCTCTCAAATGTTTCAAGAGGCTGCCAGCCAAGTTCTCGCTTCATCTTGGCACCATCAATGGCGTAACGCAGATCATGGCCGGGACGATCGGTTACATAAGTGATAAGGTCTGCGTAATGGTTGATACCACTAGGCTTAGATGGTACCAACTCATCAAGCAGGCCACAGATTGCCCGCACCACATCAATATTCTTGCGCTCGTTATGGCCGCCAATATTATAGGTTTCACCCACTACACCGGTAGTGACAACCTGATAGAGCGCGCGAGCGTGATCTTCCACATATAACCAATCACGGATTTGCGCACCGTTGCCATATACCGGCAACGGCTTGCCAGCAATAGCATTAATAATGGTGAGAGGAATGAGCTTTTCTGGAAAGTGATAAGGGCCATAGTTATTGGAGCAGTTGGTCACCAGGGTCGGCAGGCCATAGGTGCGATGCCATGCGCGCACCAGATGATCACTGGATGCCTTTGACGCTGAATATGGGCTGCTAGGGGCATAGGGAGTGGTTTCTGTAAATAAATCATCGGTATTTTGCAAGTCGCCGTAAACTTCATCAGTGGAGATATGATGAAAACGAAACGCGGTTTTTCGTGCGGCGTCCAAGCCAAGCCAATACTTACGGGCAGCCTCCAGCAGGGTATAGGTACCCATAATATTCGTTTCCATGAATGCCGATGGGCCGTCTATAGAACGGTCTACGTGGCTTTCCGCGGCCAGATGCATTACAGCATCAGGTTTGTGCTGTGCGAAAGCTCGATCCAAGTCGGCGCAATTGCAGATGTTGGCAAGTTCAAATCTATAGCGGGCATCATATCTGACATCGGCAAGCGATTCCAAATTGCCGGCATATGTAAGGCAATCCAACACCAGTACATCATCTTTGGTGTCCATAATTATATGTCGCACTACTGCCGACCCAATAAATCCGGCGCCGCCGGTAACTAATATTTTCATTTGAAATGGATCCCTTGATTATTTTTAGGAATTGCATTTAATGCTTATATTAATATTTCTTTTTATTTAGCACTGGTGATAAAAACTCTGGTAAACATAAAACTAAACAGACGATTAATAATAAAATATATGTGAATATTAAACATCGTAATGTGTTGTTAAGCGCTATATTCTGGTCTTGCACTGATATACGTTCAAAAAAATCTGCCGCTAACTTCTTAGTAATGTAAGCAACGCTGCCGTTTTTTCACGCATAAGTGCAGTATCTTTTTTACTCTCTACGTTTAAACGTACCACCGGTTCTGTATTTGAGCTACGGAGATTAAAACGCCACTCGGGAAACTCCAGACTAATCCCATCAGTATGGTCCACCGCCAGGGCATCAGGTGAATACTTTTCCAGTACGCGATTAATGGCAGATTTGGGATCGCTCAAGGAGCTGTTTATTTCTCCGGAAGCGGGATATGCCGCCATCCTATCATTTACTAATTCCCCTAATTTTTCATATTTAAGTGTTAACAATTCAGCTACCAATAACCATGGGATCATACCGCTGTCGCAATATGCAAAATCACGGAAATAATGGTGAGCGCTCATTTCACCACCATAAATGGCATCTTCTTTACGCATGCGCTCTTTTATAAAGGCATGTCCGGTCTTGGACATCACCGGGGTGCCCCCGGCAGCGGTGACGATATCCACCGTGTTCCAGCTCAAACGGGGATCATGAATGATTTTTGAGCCAGGATGCTTTTCCAGGAAGGATTGCGCCAATAAACCGACAATGTAATACCCTTCTATAAAATTGCCTTTTTCATCGAATAAAAAGCAACGATCAAAATCGCCGTCAAATGCTATACCAATATCCGCATTGTGCTTGATGACCGCGTCGGTAGTATCTTGTCGACATTCGGGCAATAGCGGATTAGGGATACCGTTGGGGAAAGTACCATCCTGCTGATGATGCACCTTAATAAATTCCACCGGGGCACCGACCATTTTGAATCGCTGTTCTATGGCATCCACCACATGTCCCGCCGCCCCGTTACCCGAATTAATCACTAATTTCATGGGACGTCTAAAATTATTGATATTGACATAACCCAGCAGATGATCGACATAGGCATCAAGAACTGAAATAGTTTTATAGCCGCCCCGCTTGCACTGATCAATTTCAGGGTACACATTTACTTCCGCCAAAAGTTGGATATCCCGCAAACCAGTGTCTCCACTGATGGGCCTTGCCCCCTCCCGGACTAATTTCATGCCGTTGTAATTGAGTGGGTTATGGCTGGCAGTCACTTCAATTCCACCATCGACTCCGAGATAAAAGGTTGCAAAATAAATTTCTTCGGTTCCGCTCACACCTATATCCAGCACATCAGTACCGGCATCACGCAAACCGTCAGCCAACGCCAGTTTTAACGACTCACTTGTGAGACGGACATCACCACCTACCACCATGGTTTTAGGCTTAAGGAGTTCACCGTAAGCTCGGCCGATGCGATAGGCAATATCTTCATTGAGTTCTTCACCCAGTTTCCCACGGATATCGTAGGCTTTAAAGCAAGAAAGCGCAGCCATGGTCTAATTTCCTTGTATTTTAAAAAAGGCCGTAATGATCTTTTATTCGTATAATATCGTCTTCGCCGAGGTAGGAACCCGACTGAATTTCTAGCAACACAAGAGGAATATTGCCGGGGTTCTCAAGCATATGCACTGAACCGATAGGAATAAACGTGGACTGATTTTCCGTTATAAGATAGGACTTATCTTCAAGAGTTACCTTACCTGTGCCGGACAGCACCACCCAATGCTCGGCACGGTGATGATGCATTTGTAAAGAAAACATACCGCCAGGTTTAACCGTAATACAGTTGACGTTAAATCGAGCCTCGTTAACAATGACATCACAGCGTCCCCAAGGGCGGTACGATTCCCTGTGGCGACGAAACTCGCTGCGGTTATTTTTCTTAAGATAATCGACAACCTTTTTAACGTCTTGTACCTGGGATTTGTCGATCACCAGCACAGCATCCTTAGTATTCACAATCACTAAATTATCGACGCCTATTGCGGCCACTAGTTTTTCATCTGTATTGATATAACAATTGGAGGCATTATGCAGGAAGATATCTCCGGTCAGCGCATTGTGATTTTCGTCTTTCTCATTTACTTCCCATAACGCCGACCAGGAGCCTACATCGTTCCATCCAGCATCCAAGGGAACCACAACGGCTTCGTCAGTTTTTTCCATTACGGCATAATCAACCGACTCGTCAGGACAGGCGAGGAAAGCGGCTTTTTTCACGCGGATGAAATCCTGCGCTACATCGGGCTCCGGCGTTTCAATGGCTTTTTCACAAGCGGCCAGAATATCTGGCCGGAACTTACCCAGTTCGCTCAGATATACAGTCGCCCGGAACATAAACATGCCGCTATTCCAGAAATAATCTCCGCTGGTGATATAGCTCATTGCCGTGGCAGTATCGGGTTTCTCTACGAAACGATATACCTTATACACACCGTTACCACTGGTATCTAACGTCTCACCATGTTGAATGTAGCCGTACCCGGTTTCCGGACCGGTCGGCACTATACCGAATGTCACCAGCTTACCCAAGGTAGCATAAGGCAGGGCATGGTGAATGGCCTGATGGAATGCAGTAGTCTCATCTAAAACGTGATCAGCCGCCAGAACTAATAATATTGGGTCATCCCCATTAGCAGTAGCGTTTAATGCGGCAAGGGCTATAGCCGGAGCAGTATTACGGCCAAAAGGCTCAAGAATTATATTATGTGAAAGCTGTTTAATTTGACGTAGTTGCTCCGCTACAAGAAAACGATGCTCTTCATTGCAAATAACTAGTGGTTCTAGAATATTAAGTCCATTTAAACGAGATACAGTCTCTTGTAACATTGAAAGCTCGCCATGGAGTCGCAAGAATTGTTTTGGATAGAGTTCCCGGGACATCGGCCATAAACGACTACCGGTACCGCCGGCCATGATTACAGGAAGGAGCATTTTGTTTCCCTTAGTAGTCAGTAGAAAAAACGCAAATTAACAAGTTTGTTGATATGAAACATAATAAAAAAAAGACCATAAGACCAAATTGTTAATCTCTCATAATGAATTTTAGCTTTGTCAGCTCTAAGCATAAAATACAAAATAAAAACGAAATATATAGTCTTAGAAAAAATCTAATCCAATTTTTTTGAAAAGTATTACTTTAATACTAATAACTAAAACAGACTAAAACATTTAAAATGCGAGGAGGTAAAATAAAAAAATTAAAATACTCTATAAATTAATCATTTTTGCAGGAACTATGACGCTATTTTCTTTAAGATTTTTTGTAACGATAGCTCCTGCACCCACTATACAATTATCACCTATTATAATATCACCAATGACGCAAGAATTTGCACCAAACTGCACATTATTACCTATTTTTGGTGAACCACTCAATATATTCTTTTGCCCAATTTTATTTCCAATAGTAACCCCTTGTCGTAAAATACAATTCTCTCCTATCACAACCTCAGGATGAACAACAAGACCAAAACCATGATAAATTAAAAGCCCTTTGCCAATTCTTGTTTTAGGATACAAATCGCAAGAACAAATACACACCGAAAAAAATCTGAAAAACAAAAAAAACAATATATATAACGGCAATAGAAAAGAATAAAAGATACTCTTTTTTATTTTTGAGCGTAAAAAATGGGTGATTCTGAACAATATTAAAAGCATTATAATATGCTTCGAATCATTTACTTTTATTTCGTAGAAAATAGTTGAAAATGTTTCTTTAAAAGTTTCCATTACATATTTCCAGCATATTAAGAATATCGACGCATTAGAATAAAGATCAAAAAAAGTCATACAAAGCAATTTAAGCGTCAAAGACAAATAATTTGATCAGAAAATAATTGAAGTAAGTTTAATAAAATATATTTAAAGGTCATAACATAAACTTACTAGATTTTAAGAAAACTTCTGGATGTAATCTTTGATCAGTAAAACAAACAGCTAAAATTTCTCATAAATTTTTTTCCATAATGTTATTGGACTCAATTAGAAAATAATAATATTAATAAAAGCGCAAGTCTAAGATTTGAAAAATTCGTGTTAACTAGATAACTCTCCATTTATCTTTATCAACAGCCCAATTTTTCATAAATCTAAAATTAATGTAATTTTTTGATTATTAAGCAAAAAATAATTGATAAAACGCTAAATTACATTTTTAGACTCATATAATCCTCAAAATATACTATATTAGACCTTTTCATTTAATCATAAAAAAATCCTGAAGATATTAGTTTGATGGTTTAATGACTGCGCTCATTATGGAAAATCAATGCAATCAAGCATAAAGTTAACTATTTAAACGTGATCATCCAAGAATATTAAAAATAATCTTAGCTAATTCTCCTACGATGATCATATAGTATATCCTTACTCACACTTATCTAAACTAAGAAAGCAACAAAAAATGTCAAAAATAGTTTGATCTCAAAAAAAATTTTTACACTAAAATTCATAAATTTTTTTGAGGAATTAACAATTGTAACATCACTTAAATTACAGGGGATGTTGTTAATGAAAAATTATCAAAAAATGATTGTTCCCTCAATATTATATTTATTTAAAAGTTGTAAGTGAGATAATTTGCAAATAAGTCAACGAGCACAAAATCATAACAATCAATGAAGAGAAAAAGAAATAGAACGATATTTCTATTTTCTTTTTAATCAAATAAAAGAAATACAAAATACAAATAATGCATTCAGCAATAACAAAACAAAAGGTTATACTTAATGCCATTCTTTGATTCTCAAAGAAAAAACCAAAAATGCATGCGGAAATCATGTAAAACAAAAAGGCAAAAATGTTGGCTAACAATATGAAGTGCTGCCCACCTATCACTGCTATATAATTAGACAACGGACCATAAATAAAGACTATTAGAATAAACCATGATCCGACTTTAATAAGCGGATAAACATTCTGGTAATGGCTTAAGCCTAGCAAAGAAATTAAGTAAGGGAAAAGTAAGTATAGAAAAACTACAATTGCGAAACCAGGTATAAAAAAAGTAAAAAATATTTTTTTATCAAATTTAAAATTCACATCGCTAACGAATTTTGGCATGTATGCTGAAACTAATGAAGTTTGAATAAAGAGAGTGGGATTTATAAACTTAAACGCAGCGAGATAAAGTGCTAGGACTGACAAATTTGAAAAATGCTTGATATATAATACCCCTAGCTTATTATGCAAAGAATTAACCAAAAAAACAAAAATGAAAGATATTAAAACTTTTTCATAACGAAGCTTTGCATACAATAAAATCTTATTAATCTTTAACCAAACAAAAAGATCTTTTTGATATAACAACATATAAGTAAATGCAACAATGACGGCAGGTAAAAGCTGCACCATTACAACCTTTTCTACTGGGAGACGGAATATTTTTAGGCTCAGCCAAATGGTAAGAAGAGCTAATAACGCTGTCACAATATCTTTTATAATAAGTATTGTTCTTCTATTTTCGGCTAACATTTTAGTTTGAAGTGGAAGTGCAAAGGAAGTTAATACAAAAGAAACGGTTAAGCTCAAACTTATCAGCCAATTAACTCCATATAAAAAATAGAGAAAAACACTAAATACTGCAATATATAAGCTACCATTGAAAAATTGATATATAGTCAAACTATTTAAGTCAGCCTTATCATTCCTAAAGGACTGCAGATAAAAATTTCTAAATGCTCCTCCAACAACCATTTGTAATAAAATTAAAACCTCAAATGAAAGACCATAGTATCCATAATCAGATAAGGTAAGATTTCTCATGAGGATTATTTGCGAAAAAAAACCTATGGCCTGAGTTACAAGAGATCCACCTGCATACAAGGATGCCGTACCTAATATAGACTTATTCATGGTTAATTATATCAGCAAGGTTCTTAAGATTTTTTTCCCAGTCATTATTTTGCATCACATAATTTTTGCAAATAATTCCCGCATTAATCGTATTTTGGATGTTACTTATCGATGAATATAATATCGATACAAGCTGGGTTTCGTCCATAAAAATAAAACCCGCTGAATTACCAACGAGATCATCGCCGCCAGACTTTGGAGATAAAATCGGCATACATCCTTTCCAGCATGCCTCGACCAACGATATCGGATAGCCTTCTTGCAATGAGGTCATCAAAAAAATATGCGAATGGCCATATAACTCAGCAATCACTCTGATATCTGTAATGTATCCTTTAAAAAAGATTTTTGCAGCCAAATAAGGTTTGCTCTTAAGAATACCGGAATAATATAATTTGAACTCATCAGTTTCACCGCCTACGAAAAAAGCTCGCCACCCTAAATTTTCAGGTAATTCACTTAATGCTTTAATGGCAAGCTCAGCATTTTTTCTAGGATCTCCACATCTACCAATAAAAATTAACGTTGCCAACTTGGTATCTTTTTTTGTACTAAATTCACTAAACGCTGCTTTGAGGTCACTACTTATTCCATTAGGCATATAAATCGCCTTAATATTGTTACGAACAAAAAAATCATAGACAAATTTGTGCTCAACTAATGCATAATCAACTTTTTTAGCCAAAAAAATATTAATTGCCTTTTTAAGTAAATTGGTATCATTAAAAGGTTTAATCTTGTCACTGGAATCGCATTTGATTAATACAATGCTTTTTCTATTAAATAATTTAAAAAAAAATGCATATATCAAAGTATATTTTCTAAAATGGAAGAGTGATAAAACATCAATTTCCTTTGCATGTTTGATAATGTATAATAATATTGAAAAATATATATTAAAAAATTTAATATTGGCTTTGATATCGACGAGATTAAAGTTGCTAACTTTATCTATTTTATCAATCTTACCTTTGCGCCAAAGTTCAACTTCATAACCTAGAACTTTGTGAGCATTATAAGGTATCTGTCCAACGTCCTTTTGTAGATGGAACTCTTCATAACGCTCAAATAATGTGACCCATTTTTTTGTCATTTGCGCTTGGCCTTGAAAATTCATATTAAACATATCATATCTATTATTTACACATTAATTTCATTAATGTCATTAATTTTCTTTAAATATAATCTACATCTTGGGTGATAACCGATAAAGTAGGTTTTACATATTAAAAGAATTGAAAAAAAATCCAAAAAAAACAGAAATTTAAAAAATATTTTAATTAAAGATTTTACATTATCTTTCGATGGATAATGTTTTACAGTTAATACTAGATCATATAATCTTTCCCTTGATCGGGCTAAACTTGAGTCGCCTTCAATTCTTGACAAAGAGTGGTAGAGAGTTGATGATGATGAAATCATAAATCTTTCATTCATTTGTGTCACATTTCGCATACGTCTAAAGAAGCTAAAATCAACTCCGTATAAGGCAAAGTGGGTATCAAATAAATTTAGATTATGTTTTCTAAATTTTTCGACTAAATTTTTTGAAATTATTAGACCTGAGCCTATTGATGTAATAGATTTAGAGCAAATGATGCAATCTTTTATAACGGGTTTATCATCCACTAACGGGTAATATATTATGTCATTTATCAAAGAAGTGATTTTTGGCAATTCTAAATCATAAAATGTTTTTTGCTGATTGATCTGTTCAACGAAAGATTCAGTTAATGTAGTATCATCATCTAATAATATATATCTATCACCATCATTATGAGCAGTAATAAATGCATTATATGCAATACTTAAAGGCACATTTTCGATATGATTCTCTAGCTCTACATAATTAAAAATATCTTTTAAATTCAGTATTACCGCATTATCATTATCAATATTTTTTGGTCCGTTATTAAGAATAATCAATGAACAATTATTAAACTTATAATCTAAGAGAGATATCAGTGTCGTTGAATCCTTTGGCTCTTTGTTATATAAAACCACTAAAATATAGATAACATGGGTGCTTAATGAATTCATAAATTTGACCTATAGATGAGAACCTATTATTTCAATAAAATAACTAATAATAACCACTGAAACTTAGCGACATTCATGCTGAAATCCAATTAGCTATAGCATATGTGTACATTCATAATCATTAATAACATGTGATTGATTTAATTTAAAATAATAAAAATTAATGAGAAACATAAGATATCGCCTTCCATTTATTTTTATTATCAATTTTCACGTATGAAACACCTCCACCCTGCTCCAAATTTCCTATTTTACTAGTGACCTTGCCAAGTGGATAGCTAAATTCATGTGGAACATCCCATTTAATAACATTTTGCACATTCAAGTTACTAGTTGTAAATTCGCTTATACCATTATAATTGAATTGGTTACAACTCAAGTTTAAAAATTCAATTGCCGCACTGTCGTCTAAATTAACACTTTCAATATATCCACCATTAAAAATGGCTCTTGATTTTTTTCCACACTGAATAGAATTTATTTTACAATTACAAAAAGTGATTGCAAAGTAACTGTCTTGAGGAGCTGATAAATTAAGAATTTTATTAATGTTACAGTTATTAAATACATGGTCCCCACGATATTTTGCAGTTAAATTTATAGTATTAATGTCCACAAAATTGAAGTTAATATTTTTTGCGTTATAATGAAAATCCAGCATTTCTGAGATTTCACAATTTTCGAAAATATGATCTGAGGCAGCTAACAATCTATTTATTTTGGCGTTACATATAGTGTTTTTTGTCGCAGGTTCACTAAAGTACCACTCTCTACATCTAAACACATTAAATTCTGACAAGGTGCCAAAAGTTGTCGACAATATTCCATTTGAAGAATTTAACGTATTAATAGAACTATAGTCAGCATTAATATGAACAGACAATTCGTCAGTCACGACATTTATATTATCAGGGGTCTTTTTCAGAGGAGAAGCATCAAAAATAGAATGATTTATTATTGAATTACCTAATACAATGTAGATATTTTTATATTTCCTGCCCGATGGTAATTCAGAACCATCGTTTGTACTTAGAATGTAAGTTCTTTCAGCATGAATATTATCAATTACATCGCGTACAACATTGATATAAAGTGCATAATGGTATGCTTGTTCACTTTGTATGCTGATAATATGTGTTGCATTATGCGTATCCCCTTCGCTTCCTAGTTTTATTTGCGGAGATGTAATATTGCCGCAAAGCTCTGCAGAAAGTCTTTGAACTGTAGAGTCCCACACTGAATCTTGATATATGCCTATACCATTGAAATTAACAGTACGCAAATGCCCTATATTTAGCCAACTGCCTTTTATATATATACCATTCAATGATGATTCACGATTTAGAGAATGAATAGTAAGTATTCCATCAAGCGTAAGGCCATCGGCCCTGTTTTTATTCCATTTCCCCGGTAGCCCCATTGTTATGGCCCACTCACCATTAAAATGTGTTGAATCAACAATAAATATAGCTGAACTACTACATACAACTTTAGAAACATGTGATAAATCTAGTGTTGAACTGATTAACCATGGACCATTTGAAAAAATCACAGTTTTATTTTTAGATTCATTAACATAGTTTTGCATTCTAACAGTGACATCATTCTTTGCACCTGGCACACACCCAAAATGTTCAGGCAGCAATTGATCTGTAATACGTTTCCAGCGTCTACCTTTTTCAGTTACTATCACACTCCCGCCATTATCTATTGATTTAACATCAGCGGCATCATACCAAAATTCTCCGCCCCCAATGGCTCCATTGTCGATTTGTGACCATCCCGGATGATAACTTACAACATCTATTTTTTGCCCCAAAATACTTGGTTCAGTCAATCTCAGTTGATCTATATTCGAACATCGCCCTAATAATTTCAATCCATCCCTTTGTCTTAGAAGCAGAGGTAGGTTATTCATAGAGTTAGGTTCTTGCCAAATA
Organism: Sodalis sp. dw_96; assembly: GCF_018449575.1. GTDB lineage: Bacteria > Pseudomonadota > Gammaproteobacteria > Enterobacterales > Enterobacteriaceae > Acerihabitans. Next base: position 251,864 of record NZ_JAAVUT010000005.1, read on the forward strand.
TCAGTATTAGTATTCACTTCTTTTGCTGTCTTGGACAAAACACTTTTATTATCGTCTGATGCCTTGCTATAGTTCACCTTTGATATGATTAGTGCGGCAGGAAGATAAAAAGCAAATCGAAATAATAGATTACGTTTTGAATAATCCGTAACAGGTTTTTTAATAGCGCGAAAAAAAATTCGGATATTCTTCATGGTATTCTCATCAATAATGTGAAAGGATTTTAAGGTTATTAATGCTAATGATTACCACATCAATAATTCAAGGCGCTTTAAAAATACCCCAGAGAAATCCAACTATGGTCTTAAAAATACAATTTAATACCAAAGAACATTTATTTGCATTCCAATCATCAGTACGTACATTGGGAACATAATCGATACTGTTGCGTGCACTTACTTGTCATAAATTAGTCAAACTGATTTTGCCATTAGATGATAATCAAAGTTAACCATATATCGTTAAAATAATTTTCATTAAATGGATGATTGCCGCCTAAATCCAAACATCCCCAATGCATATTTAGCAATGGCATCAATTTGGAAAGGCTTATTTTCCAGATCAAGTTAATTTTTTTTACTAATCTTGTATTATAATTAAAAAAAATCTTTATCCACGAGTATTTAGCCAAGATCAAGGAGATAAATATATATCCATATTTAAAAAACTTTATTAATTTTTGATTTTTGATTTTTGATTTTTTCAAGATAAAACAATTTATTTATCTCCATAAATAGGAGCGTTTAAAATTTAGTATACCAATTATCGCAGTAAAGAAAATATATCTGATATGAAGAAAAAACTAGTAAGACTCAAATGAATTCAAATATTTTATTTTATAAAACGAGTAGACGTATCTAACAGATTATTATTTATTCCTACATAATTATTTTTTGGCTTAATTATGGTGATACATCTATTCTGCAAAGCAAAACACTTAAAATCTGTGCCCAAGTTCTTAAAATTTTTAGCAAATATCCTTAGATGCATGTTGAACAAACTCTATGGTTATTGAAAATAGAGTTTTTCATTATAACTGGGGATATACCATACTTCCAATAAAAAATTCTATTCTGAAAATTCATATAATCCTCGTATGCATTATGATAACCTGGTAATTAATTAGTTTTTATAAGAAAATGATATTGTACTAACTGTATATTTATTGATAATTAAACTTTTAAAATGATTCAAAAGTTGATAATTCATAAAAATTAAAAAAACTTTACCTGGTGATAACTTCAAATCAATTTTGTTTAATTATGAAGTTAATATTAGGAAATTTCTAGAATTTAATAAACACTCTCCAAGTTGATTTTTTTACTTACATTTTTCAAGCGACCAAACTCACATGCGGTAAAATTTTCAATAACAATATCTCATTTGATATGTAAAATTCTTATGGGAAATACCTTCTCGTTAAAAATGCTTAATACTTTATTTTTTTGGAGTCTTGAAATAAATTCCATTTATTTTCAATATAATCTTTTATCTCATGATGGAATCTTTCTTCAGAAAATTTCATAGCGTTTTGCCTGCAATCAATTGCTAAAATTTTGCATTCATTCTCAATAAAGAAATTAATTGCTTTCGCCAACGATTCATTCGTTTGTTTAGCAAAAAAAATGCCGGTTGGTCGTTCAACTCCTATCGGTCTAATAGTTTCAAGGGCTCCACCCTTACCATATGCAATCACAGGGGTCCCACAAGCTTGAGCTTCAACGGGGGATATACCGAAATCTTCTTCTGCAGCAAAAATAAATGCTTTGGCTTTTTTCATGTAATCTGTGAGTATATCATCGGATTGATAACCTAAAATTTCCACATTCTTAGTTGCAATTTTTTTAATTTTTTGCATCTCTGGGCCATCCCCAATAACTACTAGTTTTTTATCAGGCAGTTTTGCAAACGTTGATACAATCAAATCCATTTTTTTGTATGGCACCATTCTGGAGGCTGTTAGATAAAATTCTTCCTTCTTTTCATAAAGGTTGAATCTATCTACATTTACAGGCGGATAGATAACATCAGCAACCCTTCCATAAATTTTCCATATGCGTCGCGCAATAAACTGGGAATTGGCAATAAAATGGTCAACACTATTGACTGTGCGATAGTCCCAAATCCTCAATTTATGTAAAAAATATTTCGCTAATAAGCTCTTCAACCCTCTTTGCAAATTTGATTCTGTTAAATATTGATGTTGAAGATCCCATGCATATCTGATAGGTGAATGTACATAGCTTATATGTAATTGATCTGGACCTGTAATCACACCCTTCGCAACAGCATGGCTTGAAGATAAAATGACATTATATTCTGACATATCTAGCTGTTCTATCGCTAAAGGCATAAATGGTAAATACATTTTGTATTTTGTCTTTACAAACGGAAATTTTTGAATATACGTTGTATTAGCTCTTCTTCCTTGAAGTTTTTCTCTGTCAGTATTAGACAAAAAGTCAATCACAGAATAAAGCTCTGAATTAGGAAATATTTTTAATAGTTCACTTAATACTTTTTCGCCGCCACCATAAGTTATAAGCCAGTCAGCAACCAATGCTAAATTAATTTCTTCCATTTTTAATTCCAAATAAGACTTGTTCGATTGAAGTTTCAATTTTCTTGGCAGTTATATCCCAAGTAAATTTTTCAGCTTGCTTTATTCCTTTTTTTATCATTGTAGCCCTTAAAACATCATCGTCAATAACTCGGTTTAAAGATAACGCTATTTCTTTAGTATCTTCAGGATCAACTAAAATTGCTGCATCTCCTGCAATTTCAGGTAATGAACTTGTATTAGATGTTATTACCGGCGTACCACATGCCATGGCTTCAATGACCGGCAAACCGAATCCCTCATATAGTGATACAAAAATCAATACTAAAGCTCCTTTATATAAGGCCGGAAGCTCATCTTCTTTAACAAAACCTGTAAATACAACTTTGTCTTCTGCATCTAATTCATTTATTAATAGTTCAAGCTCCTCAGTTTTCTCACCAGTAAATACAAGCTTAATTCCATTTGGAAGATTGGCCTCGACAAAGGCGCAGATTGTCCTTTGTTCATTTTTGTGAATTTTTCTATTACTTACACATAATACATAGTCATATTCAAAGCGATGTAGAGTCACTTTTAGATTAAATGCTGGTGACACCCCATTCCCAACATTGACGATTTTATTTGGATCGATACCCGCCCATGATATGATTTTTTGTCTTGAAAAGTCTGAGACAGTAAATATAAGTTGTGCTTTTTTGCAACCACGTTTAATAAATAAATTGTAAAATAATTTTTTTAAAATGCTTGAATTTTCTGGTCTGTCAAGATGATTCAAATCATGAATGGTAAAGGCATAAGGTTTAGATGAAAAAAAAGGAGGTATATATCCAGGAAAAAAAATAAAGTCTGCAGGAACAAAAGGTATCTTTATTGAAGTTTTAAAAGGATCTAAGGGAGATATAGGATCACCTGCAAAATTTGCGCTTTTATATTTTGCAATTTTAAATATTTCATTAGAAAAAGTTCCTATACCTCCAAATCCCTGCCATCTATTATCAAAAACAATTTTTTTATTCATAATGCTCACGCCTATATAAACTATAAAAACCTAAGTAAAACCAGGGATAGACCATGTATAATTGCGCACCAAAAATAAAGGGAATAATAAACAATATTGCAAAAATCAAATGCTGCCCTTTAAATTCAAAATATTTCCAAATTGCCAAAATAAAAAGAATTAAACCTATACTTCCATTTTCTATTAATAAATTAAAAAAGCCACCCAGGCCAGTAAGATCCCATGTAGATACTACTGGGAAAGGCCCTCTATATTGTGGATCATTTCTTACGAGAGAATAGGCACCCAGTCCAACACCAACATAAGGATTATCTAAAATTATATTGGGCCCAATATATGTAGCTGCTATTCGGCCCATAACTAATGATGGATCATCACCACGTTCGTTAAGTGACTCGGAAATGTTATTTAATTCATTTATATAACCTTCACTCACTTTTAAGAGTATAAATGCTCCAAAAGCTATCCCAACTATCACCATAGTGAGAAACCTAAATATATTGCGTGGCCTTGTAAAGCTTCTCAATAAGGGGTATTTGTATACTACTATCAAAAAGAAAAAAACTGCTAGTGAAGCAAACCCAGCTTTTGATTGCGTCAAAAATAATGCCACTAGAAGAATTGCATAAAATATTTTCCGTTTAAAGAAGATTGCCTCAAGAAAAAAAAGTGTGCTTAGAAATAACCCGTATGGCCCTCCTTCCACGTAAAATGCTCTGAGCCGATGAGAGGGTCCATATGAGACAACATTTGTTCCTAAGGTGAAATCAGCTATGAATAAAAAAAGGATTGCCAGAGTGAATATAATATTATAATTTATAAATCTCCTAACCATAATATCTAAACTAATATTATATATTCTGGCTAAATTGAAGGGGACGCTTGCAACTATAATGCATAACATCAATTCTATAAATCTAACAATCGATATTATATATTTGCTTTTTAAACCACCATAATCAAAATAAAAAATATCAGTATACGAGGCCTTGATCATCGATAAAATTAAAAACAAGACAAATACAGTTATAAAAATAAAAAAACGTGTTTCTATTTTACGTGTAAACAAGGGGAAAATGATTATCGCCATCAACTCCCATACCTTAACTGGACCAAATGTTACGTCAGTTAATTGGCAAGCAATAGCCGTTAAAAATAGAAGTGTGCTTGATATTGTAAAATTTTTTTTTGCATGTATAAATATCATCATCTCTCTTCTTTATTTTGAGAATAATAAACCGCTATAAACTCATCTATTTTTTCCGCTAAAGCTTGAGATTCCGACTCTTTATCATTATTCTTGCCAATATAAGTATAATCGGAAGATAAGTAATCTTTCATTCCATCCCTGCGAGCTGCTATAACGGGAATATTCCGTTTTAATGCTTCCAACATAACCAGCGGAACCCCCTCATATTGTGATGGAATAACAACTATATCTTTATCATTTGCATCTTCCCAGAGATTTGATTTCCAACCTACAAAAATTGAATTGATTTTCTTTGGTAACTGTTTAACTAATTCTTTCAATTTTTTTTCATCAGGTCCGCTACCTACAAAAAAGACATTTACATTGTCATGTTTAATTTTACACAAGGCCTTTACTAATATATCCTGCCCTTTTTGACGAAAACTAATTCTTCCTGGCATTAATATGTTAAAGGAATTCTGTTTTTTTTCAAGCCTATATCCAACCCCACGTATTTCCGATATTGGGACGCTATCAACGAAGTTTTTTAACACCTTTATTTTAGCTTTGGGTTGTAATAGAAAAATATCGTTTTTAAAACATTCTGAGATAGTTATGTAGTTTTCACAATATCTATAAACAAGTTTGCTTAATTTGTCTTTCAAATAACCGAGTTTTGAACCCATAGATTTGAAACTGTGCGCATAAGGCAAATAAGATATTACGTTTATACCCTGTCGGTTTGACATTTTTAAAAAATTCGAGCCGATTTCAATATCGCCTTGAATTATAACTATTTTATCATACTTATAAATTAACGTATTAATAAATTTTTTGGTTTTGATTAATTTAGGAATATCTAAAAAAGTATGTAAAATTTCCAATTTAGAATGATTGATGTCATGTGTCTGAAATTCAATATTATTTTCCATACAGTAATTATGCAATTGCTTATTATTACTTGGTATTGAAATCTCAATATGAAGCTTTTTTTTTCTGAACCGATTTATATGAGCCAAAGCCATCAGTTCATGTCCACCCAATATTGACGATGTAAATATAGCTATAGCTTTTATCTCTAGAAGTTTCTTCATTGAACTTATCTTTTTTTTGTCAAAAATTCTATAAATAAAGTTATTCACTATAATTTATTATAATGAACAGTATATTTTGTTATAACCCACTATCAAACAACCACGGTTTTATCAATAAATATTATTGTTAATTATATAGATATTTTTTTATCTGAAATTTCGATAAACTAACAAGATTCCCCAAATACATATATTTATAAAGCTCTGATAATGTAAGGGCTTCACCTTTTGCCATTTTATAATTAACATACAAACTTTTTTTATTTTTTTCATTCAAGAGACTTTTGTGTTTTTTTAGAAATTGGTTATACCCTATATCAAGTTTATTACTTGTGGTGATCCTACCGTACTCATGCTCAAGGTGCTGTACATATGTCGCATTTCCTATATTAAATCCAACACCATAATTTAGACTTAGTCTTATCCAAGTATCATAGTCCTGCCAAGCTTTGAATGATTCATCGAAACCACCGATATTCCTTAGAGTACTTGTTTTCGTAAAAACTTGACTACCTACAATATTGTTGTAAAGAAGCTTATCTAACTTAATTTCACCTTTTTGAGTGTATCCTTCCTTTTTATGTTTTCCATAATCATAAATTATTCCAGACGATAAAAAACTATAGTTATTTCTCTCGAAGAAAGTGACAAATTTACTTATCCTATCAACACAAAATTCATCATCATCATCAAGCCCCGTTATGAATTCGCCGTTGGCATTATTAATTCCTAGATTTCTTGCTGAACAGGCGCCTTGAGCAATTTCATTACGAAGATAAATTATATTCCCGAATTTATTAGCATAGTCAGCGGCTAGTTCAACAGTATCATCCGTTGAGCCATCATCACATATCAGTATCTCAATATACTGATAATCTTGATTGATGACTGAATTTATGGCTCTTTCTAGGAGTTTAGCCCTATTATGGGTAGCTATATAAACTGATACCAATTTTTTGGTCATATTTTGTCTCAATTAAGATCCATTTTGGTGAGTCATAACCAATCGCTCTGTCGGTAATAATGTTGAAAGCTTTGGCCATAACAAGCTAATAATTGGTTGTATTGATAAGATACTTATTTTCTTCCAAAACATATATTTTTAATTAACAAAAAATATAACTTTGATATTTATCTATAATTTTTTAATTATTGCTCGACTGTTAATTATCGTTCGACTGATTGGTATTTATATTCATAATATCCATATTCATTATAATAATCGCTCGCTTTCTTCATCACTGAATTTATTATTACCCCTTTAATTTCCACCCCATTCTGATTGAAACGATTGATGCTAACTTCAATTTCTTTTAAGGTATTTACCGCATAACGTGCAACCATTAGAGACGTACCCGCATGCCTTCCCACAATAGCACCATCGGTTACAGCAAGTATTGGTGGTGTGTCAATCAAAATCATATCATACCTTGCTTTCACTGATTCAATCAGTGCTTCAAAACCAGCTCCCATGATAAGTTCTGAAGGGTTAGGCGGTACTTTACCTCTCGTAATCACGTCGACATCAGATACATCCGTTGCTTTGATTGATTCCTCAATACTGCATTGTTCAGACAAAATATCTGAAAGCCCATTGTCATTTTTTAACCCAAATATATTATGAATATATCCTTTTCGCATATCACCATCAATCACGAGTACTTTTTTCCCGGCTTGGGCCACAACTACAGCAAGGTTTGTACAAACAAATGTCTTTCCTATTGACGGACTTGCCCCGGAAATCATAAGAATATTATTCTTTGCCTCAAGCATTGCGAAATGTAAGCTCGTCCTCAAACTACGGATTGCTTCTACCGCCAAATCCCCAGGATTTCCGGTTGCCAGAAGTTCTCTATGTATTTCCTTTCTTATATTACCTTTTTTATCTTTTCTGAAGATAGCATGGTCCTTTTCTTGCTGCCATATGGAAAGAGGTATACTTGCATAGACACTTATACCGTTTTGTTCAAGTATTGCTGGGTTTTCAATTCCCTTATTGAGCATTGATTTGAGGATTACATAACCTAAAGAAATAATTATTCCGGCTATTAATGATAAAAGAACAATCAGCAATTTTTGCGGACGTACAATTCCAGGTAATGTTTTTGCCGTATCAATTATTCTCACATTTCCGACGGTACTTGCTTTAGAAATACTTAATTCTTGTTGCTTGTTAAGGAGTTGCATATACACAGCTTGACCAGATTCTACATCTCTTGTCAATCTCAATATTTCTTGTTGAGTTTTTGGCATAGCATTAATTTGTTTATTAAGGTTTGCCTTTTCGTCCTCCAAAATTTGTCTTTGTTCAATTAGCGTTCTATAAGCTGGATGTTCTTTAGTATATAATTTCGAAACTTCAGCTTCTTTAAATGTCAATTCATTCAATTGAGTATCAATATTAACAATTGAATCGAGTAAAGATTTAGCTTCCAATGATAAATCTACTGAGTCTTTTTGTTGCCTGTACTGGTTTAATTTGTCTTCGTCAGCATCTAAAGCAGACCGTACTTGAGGTAATTGTGTTTTAAGAAATATCAAGCTTTTTTCAGCTTCTTCAGACTTTCTTTCAATGTTTTGAAATAAATAGTTTGTTGTTATTTCATTTAATATGTTTTCTATCAAATCAGAATCTTGACCTGTCAATGTTAACGTCAATACGCCGGTATCCTTACCAACATCCATAACAGTAAGCTGCTGTCTTAATGTATTAATGGCGGACAAAAGTGATGTTTTACGTATAATGAAAGATGTTCCAGATTCAGCTGTAGTATTTTTAACTTGTAAAGAGATACTATTTTTTGTATTAAGTTCTCCGATTTTTCCTGAAAGTAAAATTTTATGATCTTTATCATAAAAATTATAATTTCCGTTATTTCCAATCGTAATAATCAAATCTTCATTAAAATAATTTTCTGGTATTGATAGTTCATTGATGTTGAGCACAGCTGGCTCTTTTCCTATGATTCGTGCCCAACCTTCACCAATCACAGGAAAATATTTTTGCCGGATAGATAAATCTAAATTTAATTCTTTAACCGTCTTACCTAATACCATTCGTGATTGAACTAATTCGATTTCCGCATCAGAACTTGGTTGTGCACTTGGTAAAACATTCGCTAAATCAGACATTAGGCTATTACCAACACTAGGTTCCACCTGCACCAGCGCATCTGCCTTATATATTGGTGTAGCAAATAGAATATATACAATCCCTATTATTAGACACAGCGATATTATGCTTATTATTATCCACCGATAATCGAGTAACATTCCTATCAATTTGCCGAGATCAATTTCATCTTTGCTATCGGTAGAAATATATGAAGTTTTAATTTTCTCAGACATTCTGGTCCCTGATTATTTTTGAGTTAGCATTTTCGCCCATTGGTGGGCGGAATCATTTATAAGACCATACACAAGCTCAAACATTTCGTCACTTTTGCGATATGGGTCTGGAATGTCGACTTGCTTAAGCCAATGACCAAAAAGCATAACCCTACCTCTTGACTCTGGAGCAATATTATATACGGCCTCAATATGTTTTTTTTCCATTACTAGTATAAGGTCGTTGCCTGTGCACAACTTCTGGGTCAGTTGTCTACCTTTATGATGCTCTATATTGATGCTGTGTGCTTTTGCTGCTAAAATTGCTTTACTATCTGCTGTATGATTTACTAAAGCCGAAATCCCAGCAGATGTGATTATTTTATTTGGCAATAGATGTTTTAAAATAAATTCTCCAGTGGGTGAGCGACAAATATTTCCCATGCACACAACTAATATTTTTTCGACCATTAACATCACCAATTGGCTCAGAAATCTGACTTTGAATCGCTTATATTTTTGGCACCGCTTATTGTCGGTATCAATTGATTTATGACTCTATTCCAACGTGTTACTGGTGCAGTGGTAACATACACTATATCATATGGTTGTAATTGAAACTCATTAGCTAATATGAGAGCCGTCGCATCGGATAGATCTAATTGATAAACATTAGCAATTTTACCTGTGCCCTGTTTACCATGCAGCGAACGTATAACAAATATTCCTGTAGCATCAGAAGTCGTTTGATCGAGACCTTGAGCATTTCCTAAAGCTTCAGTCAATGTCATTCCGCTTCTGTCCATTTTGAGGGTCGTCTGTTTTGTAACCTCACCCATAACAAAAACCTTTAGATCATCATTTCTTGGTACATAAAGAATGTCGTTTGGATAAAGTAGATGATTTTGCGAGAGATCACCATTTTTCATCAGAGCTTGCAATGAAATTGTTTGTTCTTTACCATCATGTGTCAGTACACTATTTCGCAAATCAGCATTATCGGTTAATCCCCCAGCTATGTTGATCGCGTCAATAATCGTTAAAGGCACATTTGTAATGGGCAGCTGTCCAGACTTCTGGACCTCTCCAGTAATGTATGCTTTTTGTGAACGGAACGCAGCAACAGTAACATCAACTTGAGGGCTTTCAATATATTGAGCTAACCTGCTACTTATTTCATTGCGGACTTCCGAAATTGTTCTATTTACTACTTGAACCTTACCTATATAGGGATAGAATATCGTTCCATCAGAACTCACCCAATTACCCGCATCTGACGCACTACGGTAAGTACCTGCCGGAGTAGTCAATTCAGGATGATCATAAACTGTAATGCTCAAAACGTCCCCAATGCCAATTTTATATACATAATTTTGGAGCTCGTGTTCAAGCTCAACATTGTTTTGGGCAATGATTTCTTTTGGTCTCATTTGCTCTAGAAGTGCAGGGGACATGGCAAATACATTCACAAAATGACCAATGTCATAATTTGAATCATCCTGTTTTATCACTTCTTTACCACTCAAGGTCAAATTTGAACCTGGAACCACCGTACAGCCACTGATCAAGCTTATAGACACCAAAAGCGGCATCAACTTAAGTTTTGTTTTCATCATTGAGTTATCGTCACTCTCGTTGTTGCTCGGCTAAAAAGCGTATCCATGTCTTTGATACCGCCTTCCGAAAGGGGGTTAATGCCAAAAAGGTCCCAAAACATCGCGCTATAGGTCAAGGTACTCCACTTGCAAGCGTTGATCCGCGTCATCGCCTCACATCTCTTAAAATGTCATTCACAGTAAAGTTAGAACTACTTGAGCAAATATAGCCTAAGAATACAACTATAAAACTTAACATTACGCACCTATTTCATATCACAGCCGGACCCAGCATTAACAGGGGCCTTTGACGTGGGCAAAAAGCTGCTTAATTTTACTTTTTTGGTTAAATATTGACCAAAATTTCACACCGAATTTTATTTAAAAAAAATCTTTTTTTGGCTAAAGGTTTTGCCGCAGAGGCCGATAGTATGCGACATAACTTAATGAGGAGCATTTAGCGCAATAACTCATAGAGTCACTAAAATAGGATGTGTCACTAGTTGTTGATGCAGTACGTGACACATTGGATAGGTTTCGTCACTAAAATAGTGTCGAACGATTATGGTTCAGCCAGTTAAAGACCTGGTACGTGTTGTTATGCCTGTTTTTTTGCCAGACACGCTACCGCCCTTGGCTTGTAGCTACCAATGCACTGCACTTCATTATTTGCCTGAAATCTATACAAGTTCCGGGTGCTTTGCTTAGCTGGGGCTTGATAACCAGTGTTAGCTTAGTCACAAAACCGTAGTTCCCCGGTGTTTTTTTACCCAAAAAGACACTATTGGCACAACATATGCCTCTTCATTGTTATACTAATTATTAATTAACTCTTTACAAGGTTTCCCTGTCCCCTGTCCCGCGTTTTAGGAATAAGACTACCCGTTTCGGTTTTACCCCTGGTCGCAACTTGGCGTTTTGACACCTAAAAGGGGAACAAATAAGTGCGATCCCTATGAGAAATAAATAAAACTTATCGCTGCTGCCCTTCTGGCGACAGGCGGACTGAAAACCACAACCCAATAGGATTAATTCAAGCCCATAATAGTTAATATGCATAACATTAAAATGTATTTAATTGATGGCAGTTACAAATTAATTACTTAAATTAATGTTTTTGTCATTTACCGTTAACAGGGTTCAGAATTGGTTAAAAAACACCCGTTATTTTTAGTTAAGCTTCTGTTGAGTTTTAGCCGGTTAACTCCCATCATTCCCTACTGAGCTGCTAATACATAAGGTAAATCGCCGATGATGGACTGGATCGCTGATCCGACAATATGGGCCGGACTGGCAACCCTGATAGTGTTGGAGCTGGTGTTAGGCATCGACAATCTGGTGTTTATCGCCATTCTGGCGGAGAAGCTGCCCGCGGGTCAGCGCGATCGCGCCAGGATAGTGGGATTGGCCCTGGCGCTGTTGATGCGTTTGTTGCTGCTGGCGTCCATGTCGTGGCTGGTCTCCCTGACATCTCCCCTGTTTACCACCCTGGGTCACCCCTTTAGCCCGCGGGATCTGATTATGCTGGCCGGCGGGATATTTTTGATCTTCAAAGCCACCATGGAGCTGAATGACCGGCTGGAAGGCAGTGATGAAGATTCGGAATCCGAACGCAAGGGGGCGAAATTCTGGCCGGTGGTGGCGCAGATCGTTATCCTGGATGCGGTGTTTTCCCTGGATTCGGTGATTACCGCCGTGGGCATGGTGGATCACCTGGCGGTGATGATGGTTGCAGTAGTAATAGCCATCGGCGTGATGATGCTGGCCAGCAAAGCCCTGACCCGCTTTATCAATGCTCATCCCACCATTGTTATCCTCTGTTTGAGCTTTCTGCTGATGATAGGCTTTAGCCTGGTGGCCGATGGATTCGGCTACTACATCCCTAAAGGGTATTTGTATGCCGCCATCGGTTTCTCCATTGGAATAGAATGCCTTAATCAGCTGGCGCAGTTTAATCGGCGACGCTTTTTATCTTCCTCGGTGCCGTTGCGCAAGCGCACCGCCGAGGCGGTATTGCGTATGCTGAACGGTAAACATGAAGAAGCGGAGCTGGATCCCCAGTCGTCTTCGTTAATCGCCGATAACGAAGGGGACGGGCAGGAAGTGTTCAACGAGCAGGAGCGGCGCATGATTGAGCGGGTGCTGGGCATGGCCCAGCGCACCGTCAGCAGCGTGATGACCTCGCGCCATGATATTGAACATATCGATTTGCGAGACCCGTCGGATAAGATCGTTTTTTTGCTGGAAAATAACCAGCATACCCGGCTGGTGATCACCGAGGATTCGGCTGCCAACGAGCCGCTTGGGGTGGTGCATGTGATTGATCTATTGACTCAGCAGCTTCGCCAGGAGCCTCTAGATATCCGCTCCCTGATCCGACAACCGCTGGTGTTTCATGAGCAGTTGTCGCTGTTGCTGGCCCTTGAGCAGTTCCGTGAGGCCCATACCCATTTTGCGTTTATCGTGGATGAGTTCGGTTCGGTGGAAGGGATTATTACCCTGAGCGATATTATGGAAACCATTGCCGGCAATTTGCCGCTGGAAAACGAGGATATCGATCCACGCCATGATATTCAACAGCACGATGACGGCACGCTGATTGTCAACGGTTACCTGCCGCTGGAGGATTTGGCGGGGTATATCGATATTTCCCTGGCTGAGCGGCGGGAGTATCACACCCTGGCGGGATTATTGATGGAGCATAGCCAAACCATTCCCCAAGTGGGAGACCGGATTCGCATCGATAATTACCTGTTTGAGATACTGGACGTGGAGAGCCACCGGATCCTGAAAGTGCTGATTACCCCGATGAGGGAAACGGAGTATGAGGTTTGACATCTGACCACGCTTGAATCGCCCGATAGCCGGACGATTCAGGCGGAAAAGATTAAAGCTTCTCCAGCAGCTTCTGGATATTCTTATTCTGCGGGTGATTCTGGTTTTTCTGCGCCCACTCGTTGAGGCGGCGCTTCACCTCATCCTCAAGCTGTTTGCGAATAAGCTGATCCACGTGCAGCTGGTAGCTGAGAGCATCCCAGGGGCCGTAGACGCGCAGCGGGATCGGCGTGGCTATCAGGGCGGCCACCGTTTGCGGATCGCCCTGCCAGCCTTTCAGGACCCTGATATTCAGGTTTACGTCGCACTGGCGGCCCGGCAGATTGAGCGTACCGTTGCCGCTGAGAGCCAGCACTTCGGAGTCTCCCGCCAGGTTATCCAGCCGCAGGTTGCCGTGGTCCAAGGTGGCCTGGGCGGTCAGCTGTTTCACTTCAGAGTAGTTTTCCGTGCGTTGCTCCGCGCTGACGCTGCTATTGCTGTGCGTGACCGCCCGCTGGATCAGTTGCTGGATATTCAGCCCTTCCAAGTGGGCATTATCCAGGGCCATATGACCGGAACCCTGCCAGTTCTGCGCAAAATCACGGGCGGTGAATGTCTGGCCGGTGATTTGTCCTTCCACCGACAGCAGCCCGGTAAGGGTCTGCGGCAGCGCGAAGGCTTGCATCAAAGGTCCGAGCGCGATGCGTTTGATATCGGGATGCAGTTCGAATTTGGGCTGCGGTCCGGTGGTATCGACGGTGCCCGGCAGGCTGAACTCCCCTTCCCCCAATTTACCGCTCAGGGTATTGAGCGCCAGGTGGCCGTGGCGATTATCCGCCTGGGTTTTGAAACCTGTGATGTTCAAACCGTGATAGATGACCTGATCCGCCGTCAGACTAAGCTGACCGTTGAATCCATTGAGGAATGACGGATTATGGACCTCCACTGCGGAGACAATGATCGGCCGGCCATTATTTTGATGGTCGGCGGCCTGGCCGTTATTGTCGGCCGGGTTATTCGGGTTATAACCCATCAGGTTATCCAGGTTCAGATGCTGCGCATTCAGATCCAGTTGATAAACCGGCACCGTATCCATCTTGGCGCTGGCCTGGCCCAAGAGGTGGCTGTCATTGGCGCTGAGAGTGAGATTACTGATTTCCAGCGTCTGGTTGGTGCGGGAATAATCTGCGTTTAGTGTGCCCACACCTTTGATCCCTGCCGCCGTCAGCCCGGAACCCTGCAATTGGTAGTTAACGCTGTCGAGGCGTGCGGTCATCTGACGCGGATAATGGCTTAAATCCACATTGCCTTTGAGGGCCACCGTCAAATCCCGCTGGTCGCGGTTGATTCGGCTTGAAAAGGTGATGTCGGCCTGGCGCGTGGCGCTCTGTTCCACATCCAGGTTAAGATCGCGTAGGTTGATCTGTTCGTTGGGCTGCTTTTGCCAGACCATCAGGCTGTCGGTGAGTTTCAGGCTGGCGATGTCATAAGACCAACCCGGTTGGCTATCCGGCGGCGGAGTGCCGGCCGGCGCAACGGGGGCGTTTTCCGGCCGCCGGGCCGCGCTGTCGGGGGTGATGGTGATGACCGCCCCTTTCAGTAAAACCTGTTTAATGGCGAGCTGATGGGACAACAGCGGCCAAAGCTCGACATCGAGACGCATATTTTCCGCGCTCACCACCGGTACGCCGGCGCCCGGCGCGGTAAGCGTCATATGCCCGGCAAGGATGCTGAGCTGCGGCCACACATGCCAGCGAAGGTCGCCGTCCAGCTCCAAGGCATAACCGCTGCGCTGTTTAACCTTGCTAACCATATAGTGACGAAAATCATTTGGGTTGATCAGCACCACCAACGCGGTGATGCCGACAACCAGAACCGCCAGCAGTATGACCAGCGTAGTCAATAATCTCTTCATGAAATCCCCATCTGTTATCTCTGCCCTAACCCTGCGTCCGGCGGGTTAATCCTTATCGATCCGGCTGGCAACGGCTCCCTGTTGATTACGGTATTTGGCGTCCTCGCGGCGATTGTACGGACGCGCGGCCGGACCGCTTAAGGGTTCGAAGCTCAATGCCCCAATCAACATCCCGGGGCGCAAGGCCAGGGGTAGCTTTCCTGAATTATAGAACTCCAGCACGATTCTACCCCGCCAGCCGGGATCGATGCGATGGGCGGTGACATGCACCATTAAACCGAGCCGGGCCAGGGACGAGCGACCGTCCAGCCAACCCAGCAAATTATCCGGCAGCGTTATGGATTCCAGGGTGACCGCCAGGGCCAGTTCAGCGGGATGCAGATAGAAAGCGCCCCCTTCCGGCAGCACGATTTCATCGCTCATCACCAGATCCAGAGACGCGGTCACTTCATCCTTGGGACCGCTCAGATCGATAAACGCCGCGTTGTGTCCCTGAAATACCCTGAACTGATTGCCGAGCCGGACGTCCACCGTGGCGCCGCTGATCCGTTCCTGGGGAGGACGCGGGTCAATTACCAGCCGGCCGTCATCCAGCCAGGCCTCAATGTCACGATCGCACAGTCTCATCGCGGGTTTCTCCGTAAGACGCTAAAAAGGGGGCCGTCATCCTCGCGGGCGTACGTTGCGCGGGTGCGGCGTTTTATTCAAAAAACTGACAAATCTTGGCCTTCAGTATATCGATGGCAATACGATTTTTGCCTCCGCGGGGTACAATAATGTCGGCATATTGCTTGGAAGGCTCGATAAATTGCAGAAACATGGGGCGTACGGTCTTCTGATACTGCTCCATCACCGTGTCCATGGATCGTCCGCGTTCATTGACATCCCGTTTCATACGCCGCAGCAGACAGATATCCAATGGGGTGTCGACAAAGATGGAAAAATTCATCTCTTCTCGCAGGCGCACGTCGGTGAGCAGCAGGATCCCTTCCAGGATAATCACTTTTTTCGGCGCCAGATGAAGGGTTTCGGGACGGCGCGTATGCTCCAGGTAACTGTACACCGGCATTTCAATGGCCTTGCCGGCCTTCAGCATCTGTAGATGCTGGAAGAGCAGATTATGATCCATGGAGCTGGGATGGTCGTAGTTGGTTTTCACCCGTTCGCTCATGATCATATGGCTTTGATCTTGATAATAGCTGTCTTCAGGGATAATACCGATATGTTCGTCACCCACCTGTTCACACAATTCACGGTACAACGTGCTGGCAATGAGACTTTTTCCAGAGGCAGATGCGCCGGCAATGCCGATAATAACGCACTGGTGGGACTTGTCAGTCATACAATTAATGGCCTGGTAAAAAGAGAAGCGATACGCGTTTGCGGCGCGTTTGACGCGGCAATTATAGAGTGATGGAGAAAACGATGCCAGCGTTAGCGGTTCGTTGCATTAGAGGTGAGCACTTATTTTGTGCTTTGCAGCGAGTGAAGTCACATATTTAAGATAATTCATGCTGGAGCAAACAAAAAGTATTGCGTAAGGTATAATCATGGTCATTCCTCTATATCCTATAAAATCCGAGTCCTATTGAATGAATTGGCATTGGCTGACTTTTTTCGGCGATAGCATGCTGCTGCTGCCCTGTGGGGTAATCATCGTCGCATTACTGCTTTGGAAGGCGGAAACCCGTCGTACCAGCCTGCAGTGGATGCTGCTGTTCGGCACGGCCGGCGCTATTGTCATCGTGTCGAAGCTGGCATTTTTAGGCTGGGGCATCGGCAGCCGCACCTTTGATTTTACCGGCTTCAGCGGTCATTCGGCGTTGTCCGCCAGTATCTGGCCGGTGATGATTTGGATTTTGGCCAGCCGGGCGTCCCGGCGGGTTCGTCTAGGGGCGGTGGCTTGCGGTTATCTGCTGGCGCTGACCATCGGCGTTTCGCGGGTCATTTTGCATGCCCATTCGGTTTCCGAGGTCATCGCCGGGCTGGCGCTGGGCTTTACCATCAGCACCTCGTTTTTATTGATGCAGTATTCCCGCGGGACCCGCATCCATCATCTCTCGGCGGGCCAGCTGACGGCGGTGCTGTTATTGCCCCTGCTGCTGGTTGTGCAGGGCAAAAAGGCGCCGACCCAGGGCATGTTGGAGCGCATCGCGCTGACCATTGCGCCGATCCAGCATGTGTATACGCGGTCGGACCTGCTCAAAGGCCGTCTTGATCCGGATACCTCTCTTATCACCCCGCAATAATATCCTTTGGATGTGATTTATTCTCTACCGCCCGGAAATGCCAATTTGCCGGGTGGTGGGCTGAGCGGGTTTGGCCTCACCGGCCTCTGGATAACGGCGCACCTTTCGTTGCCCCCGCACAGCCCACCATTGAAAATTAGATAATAGCTTGCAAGCCCTTGTCCGCGATGATATTGAGCAGCTTAAGGGCCGGACCGGCCGGGTGAGTATCGCCATGCTCCCATTTACGCACGGTAGAGGCGGTCGTATTTAAGTGATGCGCCAATACAGATTGACTGAATTTCAGACTTTCGCGTAAATGTTTGATATCGTCGGCGCTGAATTGCCTCACTGGAGGAGGACAGATCGCGTCGAATCCGCGCATTGTTACCTTGTCAATCGCGCCAACTTTATACAATAGGGCCATATCTTCGCGTAGGGATTCAATTATCTTGCTAGTCACAATTTACCTCCAAAAGCACACCAGTCTGCTTTACTTGAAACAATTCGTCCGCGGATAAAGTCAGAAATACCTTTCCTGAGTATTGAAACGCTTTTTTCTCGCCTTGGGTGATGTTCGCTTTGTTGTGCTTCGCGTACCCATGCAGAAACACATAGTGATTACCTATACGTGCTGATAGCAGTGTACGGTAGCCGCCGCTTTTGCCACCACCAGAACGCGCTACCCGCTTCTTATAGAGAAAACCACCCAGATCCGCATCAATCAGACCGTTTTCCATCTCTTTGACTGCCTTGCACAAGGCGTCATTAGGTAATTTTTCTCCTGACTGCCATCGTGCAAAATCTATATGTTTGTGAATCTTCATGCCAACACAACTCCTAAACTGTACCCGAAACGGGCATGATTTTCCATACCCGGTGTTCCCTCACTCATGCGACCATGCGGCATTTAACTCATCTTAAACCGGCATGAGGCGTTATCCCTTGCCGGCCAATACAATCCGCCATCAAAGGATTTTTGCTTTTAAGGCATTCAGCGCCCCCCAGAACCCTCCGTTTCTTCTATGAATTTCACCCCATCGTCGTTTCGTATCCAGCGCGGCGCCCGCAGTTCATCCGCCAAATAGCTCACCAGATCAAACAGCAGTCCCGTGAGAATTTTCTCCATTTGCGGCAACACCACCCGCTCAGTTAAAAGCCTTACCAGCACCAGGCAATATCCGCATAGCAGGTCTGAATCGGGTTCGAAGCGGGGCGATGTCAGTGGAAGATCATCCACGGTCAGGCTATCTATCAGGTGAGGCGGAATAGGATCTTCCAAAGTAGGTTGCAATAGATCAAGGCAAGCGGCCAGCCGACAGCAAAGCCCCTGCCGCTGTGCGGGATCGCTATTTTCCAGCAACGATTCAGCGTAATGTTCGCAATAATCAGCAAGCACAGTGAAATCCGTGGCGGAACTGAAAGGAAGGGGGATTAGCTGATACGTTTGGATAGGGGTATTAGCCATAAGGTGGCCTCCAGAAAATAATTGAAATAATCACAGCCCTCCGTTGAGGTAAGGAAGCGATTAGAGATCGCTGCCGGGGCCGGACGCTGGCAAAAAGACGCCGATGCGCCTTCTTGTCTTCAACGAGTAGTATTCAGGAGACCAATCCCGACGCCTGGATTTCAGGCGCAGTCAAACAATATCGTCAACGTTACTGAATCACAAGGGGTTTTGCCGATGTAAAATCCGTTTATTGATAAAATGCGAGGCTTTTCCCATTCGGCAATGTAACGTCGTGAATCTTGGCTAAAGTGATTTCTCGCCGGATTTCTTCGGCCCGGGCGGCGATTCTCTTACGGCTTTTTGGGGTACGTTTCGCCAACAGTTCGTCTAAGGTTGCCATATTTTATCCTCCAGGATCGTTCAGATACGCATTTATCGAAAATCAGCCAGCCTACTATGCATAGCCACGCGCTTCGTTTCAAGATCAAGAGATATACCCTCGGGCGGTAACAGCGCATCGAATATGCTTTTACCCGCGTCACTTTTCCGACGACGCGCCATAGGCAAACCTTCGTCCCGGCCAGACAAGGCATTAGCCTTATTGATTCGGGTTGGGATAAACACCGGTCCTTTGAACACGTTCCGTCTCGTTTTTGTGAAAATTTGTTTAACTTCCAGTATTGAGATACTGAACACAATCATTGATAGCCTCATTAAAAATGAACGAAAGATGCCGGGTTTAACATTCAATCGAAAAAGGGCTCTTGGGAGCTTTTTTGTTGCCAGTGAGAGCCGGTAACGACTATTCCTACCGCAACCGCATCACAAAACTAAATAGCTTTAAGCTGATTGATAATAAAAGGGTTGGTCTGCAACAGCAGCAGCAGCTTTCGCGGCGCACCGGTTGGCTGACGCCGTTTTGTTTCCCAGCTTTTTACAAGGTCATAGCTGACGCCAACAGCGACAGCAAAATCCTGTTGTTTCAACCCAGTCGCCTCACGAATCGCTTTAACATCAATCGGACTAAACGTATGAACATGCTCCGGTTCCGGTGTCAGCTCGCCCTTTTCAATTCTTACCATTTCTTCTGCACTGGCCAGCAGATCGGCAAATAATTCGTCTTTCATCTGTACCTCATCGCCCTCGTTGACGCCGCATCGGGCCTTATACTTCGCCCATATGGGGGTTACAGAACCTCAGCTTGAGGGATTAACATGATGAGGGCGCTCGGCTAAAGCCAGGGGTTGTGTAAAACGGTACCCGTTTGGGCAAAATCCGCTGTGTTGCGCGTCACCAGCGTCATGGCGTTAACCACGGCGGTCGCGGCGATAGGCGAGTCCGCAATGGATTTACGGTCCGGCACGTGCATTTTTGCGCAACATAACGCGACGGGCACGTTTATGTCCAAAATCCGTCCGTCAAAATTCTTCATAACCGATTCTGTATACCAAGAGCGCAGTAATTTAGCATGATCAGGGTCTTTTCGTTCTTTTAACAGAATGCCCTTTTCAATCTCCATGATGACCAGTACTGACGTAAACATCTCATGATGTTCGATTCTTTGACCCCATTGCCGCACCTTGCCGGGGACGGGACACTCGCCCATCCCCGTAAAGATGGGGGGGGTTAAACCGCCTTAAACGCGATCTCGGTAGGTATTACCTCCCCCTGCCAATATAGCTGGGCCGCCACTTGTCCCGCCAGCTGGCGGTAAAGCTCGGTGAATTCGCTGTCCGGCCGGCTGACCACCGTGGGTTCGCCCCGATCGAGATCTTCCCGCAGGCTGATGTGCAGCGGCAGTTGGCCCAGCAGGGCGCAGTTGAACTGTTCCGCCAGCTTTTCCGCGCCGCCGGAGCCGAAGATGGCCTCCAGATGACCGCAATGGCTGCAAATATGCATGCTCATGTTTTCCACGATGCCCAGCACCGGCACGCCGACTTTCTCAAACATGATAATCCCTTTGCGGGCATCGGTGAGTGCGATGTCCTGCGGGGTGGTCACCACCAGCGCGCCGGTGACCGGGATATTCTGCGCCAGGGTAAGCTGGATGTCTCCGGTGCCCGGCGGCATATCCAGCACCAGATAATCCAGCTCCGGCCACAGGGTATCCTGCAGCAGTTGCAACAGCGCCTTGCTGGCCATGGGACCGCGCCAGACCATGGCGTTGTCGTCGGTGACCATATAACCGATGGAGTTGGTGGCCAGGCCGTGAGCCATGATCGGCGCCATATGCTGGCCGTCGGGTGAGGTGGGACGTTCATGGGCGGTACCGAGCATGGCGGGGATGGAAGGACCGTAGATATCCGCGTCCAGCAGGCCGACGCGCCCTCCTTCCGCCGCCAGCGCCAGCGCCAGGTTGACCGCGGTGCTGGATTTGCCGACGCCGCCTTTGCCTGAGCTGACCGCAATCAGGTTGCGCACGCCGCTGACCCCGGGCTGATCTTTCACCCGCCGCAGGGTGGCGATATTGTGCGACAGCTTCCAGTCGATGGCGCCGGCGCCGGTGACCCGCAGCAGCTCGGCGCTGAGGCTCTCTTTCATCTCATCAAAGGCGCTTTGCCAGGCAAAGGGCATGGTGAGTTCAATGTGCAGCGTCCCGTCGAGCAGGGCGCAGTGGCTCAGTGCCTTGAGGGCGATCACATTGCCCTTGAGGGTTGGGTGCCCAAAGGCGGCGAGGACCTGGGCAACCTGGGCGCGCAGCGCGTCGGGGGTTGATTGTTCGGGTGATGGAGATGTCATCCCGGCTCCTTGTATTCTGTTTATACTCGTCATACTTACAGTTGCAGGTGCGTTGGCTTTCCTGCAACTCGAATTATTTAGAGTAAATAGGGTTGGTCACCGATGGCCATAGCATAACAGAACTGGCCGAGCTTGTTTACGCGGGGTGTCGCTATCGGTTACCATCAGAATTCTTTATGACACCCAACAAAAGCGCATTCCCAACATGACTCAAGTCGCGAAAAAAATATTGGTAACCTGTGCGTTGCCATATGCAAACGGTTCAGTCCATTTAGGCCATATGCTGGAGCACATCCAGGCAGATATTTGGGTCCGTTTTCAGCGAATGCGCGGCAATCAGGTTTATTTCATTTGCGCCGACGACGCGCACGGCACGCCGATTATGCTGAAAGCACAGCAGTTGGGCATTGCGCCGGAAAAAATGATCGATGAAATGAACCATGAACATCTGACGGATTTTAACGGCTTCGGCGTCAGCTATGATAACTACCACTCCACCCACAGCGAGGAGAACCGCGAGTTATCCAACCTGATTTACCGGCGGTTGAAAGCGAAAGGCCATATCAAAAACCGCACCATATCCCAGCTGTACGATCCGGAAAAGGAGATGTTCCTGCCGGACCGGTTCGTCAAGGGCACCTGCCCGGTGTGCAAGTCTCCGGATCAGTACGGCGATAACTGTGAAGTCTGCGGCGCCACCTACAGCCCCACCGATTTGATCGATCCTAAATCGGCGGTATCCGGGGCTACCCCGGTGATGCGGGAGTCGGAGCATTTCTTCTTCGACCTGCCGGCGTTCAGCGACATGCTCAAGGCCTGGACCCGCTCCGGCGCGTTGCAAGAACAGGTGGCCAACAAAATGCAGGAGTGGTTTGAAACCGGCCTGCAGCAGTGGGATATATCCCGTGACGCCCCCTACTTCGGTTTTGAAGTGCCGGACGCGCCGGGTAAATATTTTTACGTCTGGCTGGACGCCCCCATCGGCTATATGGGGTCGTTTAAAAATTTGTGCGATAAGCGGGGCGATATCGATTTTAACGATTACTGGCGGGTGGGTTCCGATGCGGATCTGTACCACTTTATCGGTAAAGATATTGTCTACTTCCACAGCCTGTTCTGGCCGGCCATGCTGGAGGGCAGCGATTTCCGCAAGCCCACCAATCTGTTCGTGCACGGTTATGTCACGGTAAACGGCGCCAAGATGTCGAAGTCCCGCGGCACCTTTATCAAGGCCAGCACCTATCTCAAACATCTGGACCCGGATTGTCTGCGTTATTATTACGCCGCCAAGCTTTCGTCCCATATCGACGATATCGATCTGAACCTGGAAGATTTTATCCAGCGGGTCAATGCGGATATCGTCAATAAAGTGGTAAACCTGGCTTCCCGCAACGCCGGCTTTATCGCCAAGCGGTTTGCCGGCCGCTTATCCGATACCCTGGCCGATCCGGCGTTATACCGCACCTTTACCGATGCGGCGCAGAGCATTGCCGAGGCGTTCAACAGCCGCGAATCCGGCCGGGCGATCCGGGAAATCATGGCGCTGGCGGATGTGGCTAACCGCTATGTGGATGAACAGGCGCCGTGGGTGGTGGCCAAGCAGGAAGGCGGTGAACAGAAGCTACAGGATATCTGCTCCATGGGCATAAATCTGTTCCGCGTGCTCATGACCTATCTGAAGCCGGTGCTGCCGTCGCTGGCTCAGCGGGCGGAAGCCTTTCTGAACGCCACCCTTGAGTGGGACGCTATCCAAACGCCGCTGACCGGACATACCATCAGCACCTTCAAGGCGCTGTTCAACCGTATCGATCCGGCCCATGTGGAAGCCATGATCGCCGAGTCGAAAGAAGAGGCCGCCGCAGCCGGGACCCCCTCCGTTGACAAACCGGGCGCCGGTCCCCTGGCGGACGAGCCGCTGCTGGAGACCATCAGCTTTGATGACTTCGCCAAAGTGGATATGCGCATTGCCTTGATCAAACGGGCTGAACTGGTGGAAGGCTCGGATAAGTTGCTGAAGCTGACCCTGGATTTGGGCGGCGAGACCCGCCAGGTTTTTTCCGGCATCCGGGCCGCTTACCCCGATCCAGAGCAGCTGGAAGGACGTTTGACGGTGATGGTGGCTAATCTGGCGCCGCGCAAAATGCGCTTCGGCGTTTCCCAGGGCATGGTCATGGCGGCGGGTCCGGGGGGAGAAGACATCTTCCTGCTCAGCCCGGACGCCGGCGCGCTGCCGGGCATGGCGGTGAAATAAGAGAATCCCTCGCCGGAGAGAATCTCCGGCTTAGCCTGTAGACAAACCTATCCGGCCTCGGTGAGGCCGGATATTTTAAGGTTTTACCATGGAAGCCGTGTTTGCCAAGAAAGGATTTCCGCCGATTATCAACGCCCTGGTCTTGACCTCCGTTGTGCTGACCATCGGGCGCGGCCTGACCCTGCCGTTTCTGGCCCTCTATTTTTCCCGGCAACGGGGCATGACCCCCGGTGAAATCGGACTGGTGCTGGGCAGCGGATTGACCCTGGGCATTATCTTCAATTTGTACGGCGGTTACCTGGTGGACAGATTCAACAAGCATCTGTTGATATTGGGTTCCATGATCCTGTTCGCGCTGTCGTTTTTCCTGCTGCCGGAGTGCCGCGCCGTCATGGGGCTGGTGCTGCTGATAGGGCTGATCAACAGCGCCTACGGGCAGTTCAGCATTACCCTTAAGGCCACCATCGCCGAGTGGCTGCCGGTGGCGTCGCGCATCAAGGCGTTTTCCGCCAACTATACGCTGGTGAATGTGGGCTGGGCGGTGGGTCCGCCGCTGGGGGTGATGGTGGCCAAAACCAATCCGACCCTGCCTTTTTATCTGGCCGGCGTATTGAGCGCCGGTGCGACGCTTATCATGGCCTGGATCCTGCCCCGCTGCGGCCAGCCGCCGGTAACTATCGAAACCGATGAAACATCGGCCAATTCAACGTCGGCCCATAAAGCATCTGTTCATGACACATCGGCCCGCGAAATACCGACCCCTCAATCGCCGACAAAGAAACAGACGGTTAACTTCCGCCAGGTCTTTTATGTGCTGGGCCATGATAAACGGCTTATGTATTTTACCTTGGGCGGCGCGTTAGGCAGCCTGGTGTGCAGCCAGTTCGCCAGCTGTATATCCCAGTTTCTCATGGTGGCGTTCAACAGCGAGTTCGCCTACCGGGTGGTGGGGTTAACCCTGCCCACCAATGCCGCCATCGTGATTACGCTGCAATACCTGGTGAGCCGGAACATCAGGCGGGAGACCCTGATGCCCTGGCTCGTGGCCGGCAGCCTGTTTTTTATTATCGGCCTGGTGATATTCACCTTTGCCCATCATTCGCTGCCGCTGTGGATTATCGGCGTCGCCATTTTTTCCCTTGGGGAAATCATCATTATCCCGGTGGAATACCTGTTTATCGACTTTATCGCCCCGCCGCACCTGAAGGGCAGTTATTACGGCATGCAGAACCTGGGCAGCCTGGGCGGCGCGGCCAATCCGCTGTTGACCGGTTTTGTGCTCACCTATGCGCCGCCGGTGACGCTGTTTTGGGTGTTGATCCTCGCGACGCTTATCAGCCTCGGGCTGTTTTACCGCGGCTTTCGCTATTCGCGGCGGACATCTTCCGCTTTGGGCTGATCCCATTCCCTGTGGGATGGAAATATCTGCCTCAAATCACCTCGCTGCGCTGCAGCGCCGCCTTGATTCTGGCTTTCAGTTCATCGGTCAAGGGAGAGGCGGGCCACAGCGCATTCACCGATACATCCACCCCCACCAGCTGAATGGCGTATTTCACCACGTTATAAAAGGGCAAATCGTAGTTATACAGCTCGGGGATAAACGAGAGCCGCTGCTGCAATCTCACCGCTTCGGCGTAATCCTGCCGCTGCCAGGCCTGGTAAATGCCGCAGGTCAATTGCGGCGCGAAATTGGCGCTGGCGGGAATACAACCGTCGCCGCCAAGGATAAGGGTGCCGAACAGATATTCGTCGTAGCCGGAGAATACCGCGAAATCGGGCCGTACCGGCTTGACGGCATGGATTGTTTCGCGAATATGGCTCAAGGTATCCACGGTATCCTTAAGGCCGACGATATTCGGACAGGTTTCCGCCAGACGGCGTATTAACGGAACCGCTATCGATTGACCGGTTAAACCGGGAAAGTTGTAGATGAGGATCGGCAGTTCGAGAGCATCGGCGAGATGTTTATAATGCAGATACAGATTCTCCTCGCTGAGAGGATTGTAATAAGGATTGACCGCCACCACGCCGTCGGCGCCGATTTTTTGCGCATGCAGGCCGAAACGGATGGCCTCCCGCGTGCCGGAATGGGCAATACCCACCAATACCGGCTTGCGCTTGTTGACATAGTTGACGCAAAATTCAGCGGTCTGAAAACGCAAAGCTTCGGACATATGCGCGAACTCGCCGGCGCTGCCGAGAAAAAACAGACCGTTGACATCCGACGCAAGCAGGCTGTCCAAGAGATTGGCCATACTGGTTTCATCTAATTGTTCATCTGGGGTAAACAACGTGGGCACCGGCGGGATAACCCCATAAAAGCGTGGATTCGCCATAATCAATCTTTCTCCTGATAGCTGAATTGAGCAGAGTAACAAAGACAACATACCTGCAACTTGAAGTATGACGGGTATATTTGTTAGCAGATTAACTGGCTCTGTTTCGTGCGCCAGTTCAAAAAAATGCCCTTGGCGACCGGTCCCCTGCCGGGCAGCCTTCCATGTCTCGTCAGAAGAAGAACGCGCCGCCGCCGGGGCCAACCGGTACTGTTTATTAGTAGCCGTGCAGCAATCCCTTCAGCCAGGCGCTTAAATGACTGTTCAGGCACTGCACCATGAGTTGCCACAGCGGTCCGCAGGGCTCAGTGCTATCCAGGCCGCGTACCTCACGCAGGTGATCAAGGGCATCTTTCAGCGTCGGGTAGCGCTCGGTGAGCGCCAAATGCAAAAACAGCGCCAGTACCGCCACCCCACGGCTGCGCCCGCCACGGCAATGCACCAGAATATTTCCGGGCCTGTGGGCGGGATAACCGGCCTTACCGGGGCTCGCCTGGGTAAGCAGCCCGGCCAGCGCCAGCATGGCCGCCAGCAGATGAGGGGCGGTGTTGCCCCGTCCGTCGATCAGACCCACATGGCTGCGGCGCAACAGCATGCCGTCAGGCAGGATTAATGGCGCCAGCGGCAAATTCACCGCCACATTCAAGGCGCTGGTGATGCCCCTCGCGGCCAGTAACTCCCCGTCACAGGCCGCCCGGCCGTTACCGAGAAACAGCGTGGCATCATAAGGCCCGACATGATGTTCCACCGGCCAAAGCAACGGCCGGCTGTCTTCATATTGCTTTGTCGATAGGGTGGGTAAGGACGTGATAAGATTCTCCTGAAGCGGAGCCGGTTTCACCTTCATAGAGACCTCATGCGGCTTGGTTACGACGGACAAGCCGTCAACGGATAATGCACAGGTTATTAATAATAGGACAGCAATATATACACTATAGCTTTCAAGTTGCAGCAAGGCGGCAAGCCCGTGAACCCCAGGAACTTAGATAACTAAGTGACTGGGGTGAACGGGCGCAGCCAACACAGCTGCAACTTGAAAGATGATGGGTATAACGCGCCGGGCGGCTGAATTACCATAGCCATGATCTATGACAATGTCATTAAAACCTTTTGCCGGGATACGCAGAGCGCGGTAGCACGTCCTGTGGTTTAATTGTATGATGAAAGCGATGAGTAATAAGGTTGATATAATGCGCAATATAATGTTGGATGGCTGGGCCTTAATCCGCGCTTTTGCCTTGATTTATCTTTGTCTTTTTGCCGGTAATTTCCTGTCCTCGCTGCTGCCTATTACCATTCCCGGTAGTATCATCGGCATGCTCATATTGTTTTTACTGCTCTCATTGCAGCTGCTGCCGCCGGCATGGCTCAAGCCGGGCTGCCATTTGCTGATTCGTTATATGGCGCTGTTGTTTGTGCCCATCGGGGTCGGCGTGATGAATTATTACCAGCAACTTTCATCGCAATTCGGACCCATTGTGGTGTCATGCATGGTCAGTACCCTTATTGTCATGCTGGTGGTGGGTTACAGTTCCCATTATATTCACCGCGAACGCCCGGTGGCCGATGAGCCGCCGCAACCCCGCGAGGATAAATGATGTTAGCCAATATCTGGTGGTCTCTGCCGTTGACCTTGCTGGTATTTTTCGCCGCGCGCCGTTTGGCGGTTAAATACCCCATGCCGCTGTTAAATCCGTTATTGGTCTCGATGGTGGTGATTATTCCCTTTCTGTTGATGACCGGCATTCCTTATGATCGTTATTTTGCCGGCAGCCGGGTGCTTAACGACTTATTACAACCGGCGGTGGTGGCCCTGGCATTTCCCCTTTATGAGCAATTGCACCAAATCCGCGCACGCTGGAAATCCATCATCAGCATCTGCTTTGTCGGCAGCCTCACCGCCATGATAACCGGTACCGTGATTGCGTTATGGATGGGAGCCACCCCGGAAATCGCCGCGTCAATTCTGCCTAAATCGGTCACCACCCCCATCGCCATGGCGGTGTCGCAGTCCATTAAAGGCATTCCCGCCATCAGCGCGGTCTGCGTTATTTTTGTCGGTATCCTCGGCGCGGTCTTCGGCCACACCCTGTTGAACCTGCTCAACATCACCACCAAGGCTTCGCGCGGTTTGGCGATGGGCACCGCCTCCCATGCCCTCGGCACCGCCCGCTGCGCCGAAATGGATTTCCAGGAAGGGGCCTTCAGTTCGCTGGCGCTGGTGATCTGCGGCATTATCACCTCATTGATCGCACCCTTCCTGTTCCCGGTATTGCTGGCGGTTTTTGGCTAAATGAACGGCTGAGGATGCCGTTAGCGCTGGTGGTTTTCGCTGATAGCAGGCCGGGATAAGATAATGATCATATTATTTTTTCCATGAGCGTTTAGAATGATCCTCCCTTGGCATCCCGGGAGAATCTCCACCATGCACGCACGTTTTGAATCACCGTTGGCAACCCTTGAACCGGGGCTGCGGGCGGCACTGGCGCCTATGCTCGCCGAACCGGCTTTCAACGGCATGCTGAGCGCCTCGCAGGTTAAGGCGCTAATGAATGCCGGCAATCTGAATGAAGACGATCTGTGCCTGGCTTTATTACCCCTGGCGGCCGCCTGTGCCCTGGCGCCGGTATCCCATTTTAGCGTCGGCGCCATTGCCCGGGGAATCGGCGGGAATCTCTATTTCGGCGCCAATATGGAATTCCCAGGCGTTCCCCTGTCTCAAACCGTCCATGCCGAACAGAGCGCCATCAACCATGCCTGGCTGCGTGACGAACAGCGCCTGCGCGGCATCACGGTTAATTACACCCCTTGCGGCCACTGCCGGCAGTTTATGAATGAATTGAACAGCGGCGTGGATATCATGATTCACCTGCCCGGACGCGCACCCGCTACCCTCTCCCATTATCTGCCCGATGCGTTCGGCCCCCGCGATCTATCCATCCAAAGCCTGTTATTGGATAAGGTAGATCATGGCTATCGTTTGACAGCCGCCACGGCGAACGGGCTCAGCACCAACGACCCCCTATTGCAACAGGCATTACAAGCGGCCAACCAGAGCCATGCGCCCTACAGTCAGGCGCACAGTGGTGTAGCACTACAACTGGCGGACGGCCGGATCTTCGCCGGCCGTTATGCTGAAAACGCCGCCTTCAACCCCAGCCTGCCGCCGCTGCAATCAGCGCTGATTTTATTGAATATCAACGGAGGGAATTGCCTGGATATCCGTCGCGCGGTACTGGTGGAACGCGACGCCGCGCCGTTATCGCAATGGGACGCCACCTGCTCCACCCTACGCGCCTTAGGCTGCGGGGAAATATATCGCCGGACGCTGGAGGGATAGGCCTGCGATCACCGAACGTGCAACGAGCCTGTTAAAGGGAGAGCGCGCCAATGTGGTCGAATCGGGCGTGGTTTTTCCGCCCGACCGAGTGCCACATGGCTCGGTAGGCCCGCGATCGTCGAACGTGCAACGAGCCTGTTAAAGGGAGACCGTGCCAATGTGGTCGAATCGGGCGTGGTTTTTCCGCCCGACCGAGTGCCACATGGCTCGGTAGGCCCGCGATCACCGAACGTGCAACGAGCCTGTTAAAGGGAGACCGCGCCGCAACTTACTCCTTCGGCATCGGCCCGAGCTTCACGCCGTCCGGATAGTATTTCCAGCCGTCGCGGATACGAACCTTTTCATCCCACGGCAATTTATACTCCCCGTTGGCCAAATCCTTCACCCAGGTCAGATAATTCTCCCGCTCGCCCCCAGGCTTGCCCACATAACCCCGGCAGCCCAGATTAAAGATGTTATTCTCCAGCGCCCAGTTTTCCCGCGCTTTATCCACCAGACGCGGGAAAAGCTCGGCGGTCACTATTTCCCAGGGATTGCGCTGCCCCTGCTGAATAACATTACCGTCGTAATTACATACGGTCCCTTCGCCAAAATAATAAAAAACCTCATCGTAGCCCGCCAGATTCACCGAAATGGTATACATCAGGTTCTGCCAGGCGTTGGTGCGGTTGGTCCAGATCCACTGATCGTTCACCTGGGTGGAATAACCGGAAATACGGATATAAACATTACAGCCTTTATATGCCGCTTCCCGTGCCAGTTCCGGGAACATACCGTCATGACAAATACACACCGCCAGCTTCGATCCTTTCGGCCCGTCGCATACCGGCATACCGAAGTTACCGGGCATCCAGGGTTCGATAGGGACCCAGGGTTGCAGCTTGCGGTAATGGAGCGCAATCTCGCCCTGGCTGTTAATAATGATGGCGGTATTGTAAGGAGGCAGCGCGGGATCCTCATTGCGCTCCATTAATGAAAATACCCCCCAGACATCGCTTTGCCGGCAGGCCTGACGGAAACAGTCTATTTCCGGGCTATCGATGGTCAGTAGCATCTCATCATAGGTCCAGATCTTGGTATTCAATCCCTGCGTGGAATATTCAGGGAAAACGATTAAATCCAGATCGGGATAACCTGCTTTGGTATTGGCCAAGGCTTTACATATCTGCTGTACCTGAACCTGGATATCCTCAGGTCCTTTTATCACGGGAACCGGATATTGAATCATGGCGACCAATAACGCTTCTTCCCAGGCACTGACACTTCCGGTACTTCCCATAAATCACCCCTTATAGCGATTGATTGGCAATACTAACGGCGGCCGAAACATTATTATTTCAGCGTTTACAATGACGATAAGTACAAATTGACATGCCCCTTTGTTCACCAACGCAAGATACGTCACGACAGCTAACTGCAAATTGGCACTTACTTAAAAATTAATAACGACTCCATAATTAATATTTTCATTCGGGGCTGCCCGTTTCCGAAAACATAAATTGTCCTTATTTCCAATACCTATTTCTTAAACGGATAAATACGCCCCAATGGTTTTTTCATCGATGGTTTGCCTTTCTTCCTGATGCACGACGGCGCCCTTTTCAATCACCAACACCCGATCCGCCACATCAAGGACAAAACTCAATACCTGTTCGGAAACCACAATGGTTAATCCCTGCCGATCGCGAATGTTGCGCAGCGTTTGCGCCATTTCTTTAATAATGGAAGGCTGGATCCCCTCGGTGGGTTCGTCCAATAACAACAAACTAGGATTTCCCGCCAGCGCCCGGGCAATAACCAACTGCTGCTGCTGGCCGCCGGAAAGATTGCCCGCCAGCCGGGTTTTCATTTCTTCAAGCACCGGGAAAATGGCATACAGCGCGGCGGGAATTTTGCCTTTTTCTTTCGCCGCCAAACCGGTTTTGATATTTTCTTCCACCGTCATGGTGGCAAACACCATTCTGCCCTGGGGCACATACCCTATGCCCTTCCGTACGCGTTGATAGCTTTTTAAGGCGGAAATATCGCTGCCCTTGAATAACACCCGGCCGGACTGCGCGGGTATCATGCCGATAAGGGATTTCATCAGGGTGGTTTTGCCCATGCCGTTGCGGCCGATCAAGGCCACGATTTCATTTTCCTTCACCTCGATATTAAGGTTTTCAATAATACGGCTTTGTCCGTAGGCAACATGGTAATCCTGGATTTTCAGCATAGTTCCCCCTTAATGTCCCAAATAGACATCGATAACCCGTGGGTCTTGTTTCACTTTTTGCATACTGCCTTCCGACAGCGATTTGCCCTGGTGCATCACCTGGACGTGATCGGCGATGTTTTCCACAAACTGCATATCGTGTTCAATCACCAATACCGACCGTCCGGTGGCAATACGCCGCAACAGCTCGGCGGTCTGCCGCCGCTCCGCCACCGACATGCCGGCGACCGGTTCGTCCAGCATCAGCAGGCTGGGGTTTTGAATCAGCAGCATGCCTATTTCCAGCCACTGTTTCTGGCCGTGGCTGAGAAAATCCGCCTGCACACCGAGAAAGTCGGAAAGGAAGATTTGTTGCGCAACGTCAAGAATGCTGTCGGTCATGGCCTGATCGCGCCGGGCGAACAGGGCGCCAAGCGCCGTTCTTGCCTGGGGATAGGAGAGCTCCAGATTCTCGAATACCGTCAGGTTTTCATAAATCGACGGATTCTGAAATTTACGCCCCACGCCGGCATGGACAATTTGGTTTTCACTTAATTTGCTCAGTTCGCGGCCTTTAAATTTAATACTTCCCGCCGTGGCGGCGGTTTTACCGCAAATCAAATCCAGCACCGTGGTTTTACCGGCGCCGTTAGGTCCGATAATCACGTAAATCTGCTCCTCATCCACATACATGGAGAAGTCGTTTACCGCTTTGAATCCGTTAAAAGAGACGGTGAGTCCCTCAACGGCCAATATGATGTCCTTGTTGGTTTTCATCAGCATTCACCGTGGAGAAACTTTATCGTCTACCGGATCGGTAGCCAGGATAGGGG
Organism: Sodalis sp. dw_96; assembly: GCF_018449575.1. Taxonomy (GTDB): domain Bacteria; phylum Pseudomonadota; class Gammaproteobacteria; order Enterobacterales; family Enterobacteriaceae; genus Acerihabitans. Next base: position 284,750 of record NZ_JAAVUT010000005.1, read on the forward strand.
GGGCCGGGGGGAGGTTTTTCACCCGCCGGGGAAATAACAGCTGTTTTACTTTCGGCAGCAAAATATCGCTGTAGATGCCCGCCAAACCTTTCGGGAAGCCTAATACCACCAGGATAAATAAGGCTCCCATGGCAAAGGGCCAGATTTCCGGAAAGGCTTCCGATATTTGACTCTTGGCGCTGTTCACCAATAAGGTGCCGTATATCGCGCCCAGAATGGATAAACGCCCGCCCACCGCGCAGAAAATCACCATCTCAATGGAAGCCACGGTGCCGATAAAACCGGGGGACATAAATCCCACCTGCAAAGTAAACAGCGCGCCGCCGATGGAGGAGAATATGGCGCTGACGCAAAATATCATGGTCTTGATATTGGCTACGTCATAACCGGAAAATCTGACTCGGTCCTCTTTATCGCGAATGGCCACCAATAACCGGCCTAATTTGCTTTTCAGGATAAAATAGGCCATCAGCACCACCGCCAGTAAACAGCCGGCGTTAATATAATAAAGAACGTATTTGGCGTAATCGGTTCGGATATCCCAGCCCATCAGGGTACGGAGATCGGTAATACCGTTGATGCCGCCGGTATAACCCTGTTGGCCGATAATCAGGATGGTCAGAATGGCTGAAACCGCCTGGGTGATAATGGCGAAATAGACGCCGCCCACCCGGCGTTTGAACATCGCGATGCCGAGGATATAGGCAAAGATCAGCGGCACCACCACGATGGCCAGCAGGGTGAAACTGAAGGAGTGAAACGGCTGCCAAAAAGCCGGTAACCGGGTCAGCTGATTCCAGTCCATGAAATCGGGAATGCCGGGGGTGGTTTGAATTTTGGTGGCGGCGGGGGTGGAGGCTTCCAGCTTCAGGAACATCGCCATGCAGTAGCCGCCCAGGCCGAAAAATATTCCCTGGCCGAGACTTAATATGCCGCTGTAGCCCCAGCATAATACCAGTCCCACCGCCACGAAGGCGTAAGTGAGGTATTTGCCCACCAGGTTGAGGCGGAAAATATCCATGGTCAGGGGAAACACGACGGCAATCAGGATAAACAGCAGCACGACGCCAGATACCTGTCGCTGTCCCGCTAATCGTTTGATAGATGCAAACATGATAATTCTCCTAACGACGAATCCGGCTGGCAAACAGGCCTTGGGGACGCAGCATTAAAATCACGACGACAATCAGCAGGGTCATGACCTTGGCCATGGAGCCGCTGAGAAAAAATTCCAGCGTCGACTGCGACTGCGAGATAGCGAACGCCGAGGCAATGGTGCCTAACAGGCTCTGCGCGCCGCCGAACACCACCACCAGAAAGGTATCGACGATATATTGCTGTCCGGCGGTGGGCCCGGTGGAGCCGATCATGGTAAAGGCGCTGCCGGCGATACCCGCAATGCCGCAGCCCAGGGCGAAGCTGTGATTATCCACCCGGGCGGTATTGATGCCCACCGCGCCGGCCATGGCCCGGTTGGCCACCACCGCCCGTACATGAATGCCCCAGGGGGATCGATACATAAGCCAGCCCAGCAGCAGGGTGATGACCAGGGTCAACAGCATGACAAAGACGCCGTTGATGGGAATTTCGATATTGTCGCCGAAGTGATAAGAGCCCATCAGCCAGTCCGGCAAATCCACCCCCACTTCCCGCGGACCGAATAAGGTACGGTAAGTTTGCTGGAGTATCAGACTCAAGCCCCATGTGGCCAGCAGAGTATCCAGCGGCCGGTGATAGAGATGACGGATTAATACCCGCTCGATAAACATGCCCAATAAGGCGGCGCTGATAAACGCCAGCACCACCGCCACAAAAAAGTAGCCGCCGAATAAGCCCGGCAAATAGTGTTTAAAAAAGAGTTCCGTCAGCCAGGTGACATAGGCCCCCAGAATCATAAATTCCCCATGGGCCATGTTAATCACGCCCATTTGGCCGAATATTATTGCCAGCCCTAACGACATCAGGACAAAAACCGAAAACAGGCTCAGTCCGGCGAAACCCTGCATGACAAAAATTGAGGTCAGGTCGGCAATGCTATAACCACTGAACATGATATGCCCCTTTACCCGTCATACTTCGAGTTGCAGGTACGTTGGCCTTCCTGCAACACGAATTATTTAGGGTAAAATGCCATGATTCCCCCGTCAGAAACGGGGGGCCGTTGTCATTAATCTTTCGGGAACGGGTTGGGTTCGATGAGGTTGGGGGTTTGGTAGATGACGTCATATTGTCCGTCCGCCCGCGCCCGGCCAATCACCGTTTTTGACCACAGATGATGATTCTCGTGAATACGCACATAACCTTCGGGGGCATTTTTCATTTCAATGCCCGGCGAGGCGGCGCGTACCTTATCGATATCGAAGGAGCCGGCTTTTTCCACCGCGGCTTTCCATAACCAGGGTCCCAGATAGGCCGCCTGAGTGACATCGCCGATGACGATATCGTTGCCCCAGCGTTGCTTGAAGGCCGCCACAAAGGCTTTATTGGCCGGGTTATCCATGCTCTGGAAGTACTTCATAGCCGCATAGGCGCCGACGATATTCTCGCCGCCGATACCGCGGATTTCATCTTCGGTAACCGAAATGGTCATCAGCAGCGGTTTTTCCTTGGTCATGTCGATACCCGCCGCCTTGAGCTGTTTATAAAACGCCACGTTGGAGCCGCCCACCACAATGGCGTAAATCACATCCGGTTTTTTCAATTTGATCTTGTTGATGACCGAATTGAACTGGGTATTGCCCAGCGGATAATAATCTTCGCCAATCACTTTCAAGCCCAGCTTTTCAATATGATGACGGGCGATTTTGTTGGCGGTGCGGGGCCAGATATAGTCCGAACCCAGCAGGTAGAATGTTTTGGCGTGTTTATTTTTTACCAACCAATCAATGCCGGTGATAATCTGCTGGGTGGCTTCCTGCCCGGTGTAAATCACGTTGGGGGATTGTTCCAGTCCTTCGTAAAAGGTCGGGTAATACAACATGCCGTTATATTGCTCCAGCACCGGCAGCATCGCCTTGCGTGAAGCGGAAGTCCAGCCGCCGAAAATGGCCGCGACTTTATCGCTCACCAGCAGCTTCTTGGCCTTCTCGGCAAAGGTCGGCCAGTCGCTGGCGCCGTCTTCCTGAATAAAATCGATTTTTCTGCCCAGCACGCCGCCGGACTGGTTAATCTGGTCTATTGCCAGCTTTTCCGCCTGAATCGACCCGGTTTCACTGATGGCCATGGTGCCGGTGGAAGAGTGCAGTATGCCGACTTTCACCGTGCTGTCGGTGACGGCAAGGCCGCTGGTATTGACGGCGGCGGTGGCCGGCGGCGCGGCGAAAACCGGCGTGAAATGACCGGCGGCCAGAAGCGCCGCGGCCAGCAAGGGGGTGCGCCAAAAGCGCCCCGCCCTGCTTTTATCGCCCCGATATGCGGCACGAATGGCGCCTTGGCCCGCGTCCGCCGCCTGCTGTTGGTTGAGCATGATTGGTATCCCCTGATAAATGGCTGTCTGGTTTTGTAAGGTCTCCATAGTGTGTTCAGTGCCAGAAAGCGGCAATGGGCCAATATACGCAGGCCCTACGTCATTTGACGTATAGGCCGGAGACGGCCGGGCGCGCACAATGGCGTCATCGCGGGCGCGCAGATAATGCCGGCGTTCTGACATTGATCAGGAGATAAGGGATTTGGCAAAACCGAGGCCACGGCGGTACATCGGCCTGGAGACTTGAAAACATCGCATCGGATCCGGGGTGCCGATTCCATGTCCCCCCGGCAACAACATCAACGAGTGGCACGGGCTTTGCTTACGTATCTTGTCAGTCGCGCCCGCATCCGGACGCGCCATCGATTAACGCGGTAATGGCGTAAACAGCGGGATTTTTCATGACAGCGCAGCAAAAAGCCTTCAAGGCCAGACGTCAGTACAACCAGTGGGTCACCAACCAGACGCTGGAGGACTACGCACTGCGTTTTACGCCCCACTCGGCGCGACGCTGGAGCTCGGGCCGGGTGGTTTTGACCGCCATCAGCGCCATCACCTTCCTGGCCCTCGAGGCTATCGGCGGCGCCCTGACCCTGACCTATGGTTTTCATTACGTCGCCATGGCGGTGCTGTTGGTGAGCGTAATCATTTTTTTACTGGCGCTGCCCATCAGCGTCTATGCCGCCCGTTACGGACTGGATATCGATTTGCTGACCCGGGGCGCTGGATTCGGTTATATCGGTTCCACGGTGACCTCGCTGATTTACGCTTCATTCACCTTTATTTTTTTCGCCCTGGAAGCGGCCATCATGGCGATGGCGCTGAATATGCTGTTCGGCATGCCCCTGCATTTCGGCTATTTGGTGGGATCGCTGGTGGTCATCCCCCTGGTGACTTACGGTTTCACCTTTATCTCCCGTTTTCAGCAGTGGACCCAGTTCGTCTGGCTTATCCTGCAGCTCATGCCGTTTGTCCTGATCCTGCTGCGGGACGGCGGGACTTTTCACGATTGGACGGCCTTTACCGGCTTGATGCCGCCCGATAGCGGCGGTTTTGATATGTTGCGGTTCGGCGCGGTGTGTTCGGTGCTGCTTTCCCTGGTGGCGCAGGTGGGGGAACAGGTGGATCAAATTCGTTTCCTGCCGCAAAAAGAGCCCGGTCACGGGTTACGCTGGTGGTGCGGCGTCATCGCCGCCGGTCCCGGCTGGGTGGTGGTGGGGGCAATAAAAATCATGCTGGGCTCCTTTCTGGCGGTATTGGCGTTCCATTATGGGCTGGATGTGGATACCGCCAGCGAGCCGACCCATATGTACCTGGTGGCTTTCAGTTATGTCACCCACTCGTCCACCTGGCTGTTTGCCCTCACCGGCATTTTTGTCGTGCTGTCGCAGCTTAAGATCAACGTCACCAACGCCTATGCGGGCTCGATTGCCTGGTCCAATTTTTTCCTGCGCCTGACCCATCGCCATCCCGGCCGTGTGGTGTGGCTGTTTTTTAATGTCGGCATCGCGTTATTGCTGATGGAATTAGGCGTGTACCACGTGTTCGAGGATATCCTCGGCATATATGCGGTGGCGGCCACCGCCTGGCTGGGTACGGTGGTGGCGGATCTGGCGGTGAATAAACGCCTGGGATTAAGCCCTCCGGGCATCGAGTTCCGCCGGGCCTATTTGTACGACATCAATCCGGTGGGTATGGGATCGATGCTGCTGTCCATGGCCCTGGGGCTGGCGGCGTATTTTGGCTGGCTGGGGGCCGGCTTGCAGGGATTCGCCTCACTGCTCACCCTGGGAATGACCTTTGTTTTTTCGCCGTTTATCGCCTGGTATACCCAGGGAAAGTATTATCTCGCCAGGGTGGAAACCCATGAAGTGGCAAGCGTTTGCTGCGTCTGCGGCAATCATTTCGAACCGCCGGAAATGAGCTTTTGCCCGCTTTACGAAGGAGCGATTTGTTCTTTGTGCTGCTCGCTGGATGTCCGCTGCAATGACGCCTGTAAACCCCAGTCCCATTATTCGGAACAGATCCGGCACCTGGCCTTCAGCTTTCTGCCCTTCTCGTTTTTGAAAAGATTCGACCCGAAAATCTGGAGCTTTATCAGCATATTGTCCTTGTTCAGCAGCATTATCGGCATACTGCTGATGCTGGTGTATGTGCAGATGCGCAATGAATTCGGCGCCGACTACCCGATCCTGGCCGCCACCCTGTGGAAGGTATTTTTTATTCTGCTGATTATCACCGGCATCACCACCTGGCTGTTCATCCTCACCCATAAGAGCCGCCAGGTGGCGCAGGAGGAGCTGCGGCTACAAAGCGAACGTCTGCTGGAAGAGATCATCGCCCACGAAGCCACCGACAAACAGCTGCAAAAGGCCAAAGAGTCCGCCGATGAAGCCAATCTGGCCAAAAGCCGCTACCTCACCGGTATTACCCATGAGTTGCGTACTCCTCTCAACGCCATGCTCGGCTACGCGCAGCTGCTGGAACAGGCGCAGGATATCCCGCTGCCACGGCGGCATGGTTTAAGCGTCATTCGCCGCAGCGGAGAGCATCTGGCCAATCTCATCGAAGGATTACTGGACATTTCCAAAATCGAGGCCGGTAAAATCGACATTCAGCGCGAGGAAGTGCGCATCGGCGAACTGATGCAGCAGTTGGTGGAGCTGTTCCATCATCAGGCGCTGGACAAGGGATTGCGGTTTATTTACAACCCGCCTCCCACCTTCCCGGAGGTGGTGCTGACCGATGAGAACCGCCTGCGGCAAATCTTGATTAACCTGCTGTCCAATGCCATCAAATTCACCGACATCGGCACGGTCACGCTGGATTTCAAGTATCGCAGCGAAGTGGCGTTTTTCGCCATCCATGACACCGGCGTCGGCATCGACAGCGTCAATCTTGAACGCATTTTCCGCCCCTTCGAGCGGGTTGCCCAACGGGGCGCCCGCGCCGGCACCGGGCTGGGGTTGACCATTACCCGGCTGTTGACCTACGTCATGGGCGGCGATCTACAGGTGGAAAGCATCCCCGGCGCCGGCACCACCTTTACCCTGCGCCTGATGTTGTCGAGCCAAAATGCCGGCGGTTATCTCCCCTCGGTGCCCCGGCGTATCGTCAGGTACCGCGGGCCGACCAAACGGCTGATGGTGGTGGACGACGACGATGCCCATCGACGGCTGATGTCCGATATTCTGACGCCGCTGGGTTTCGAGGTACTGATGGCCGAGAGTGCGATCCAGTGCCTCGCACAGCTGGGTCAACCTCCGGTGGATCTGTTTTTACTGGACGTGGCGATGCCGGAAATGAACGGTTGGGAACTGCTCAATCACCTGCGGGCTCAGGGATGGGAGCAGCCGGTGCTGATGATTTCCGCCGAGGCGGACGAGGGCAAATGGCGTCAGATCAAAAAACGGGGAGAAATCCGTTTCCAAACCAAACCCCTGCGGATGTCATTACTGCTGGATAATATTGGTTCTCTGCTTCGCATCGAATGGATCAGGGAAACCGACAAGTCGATGTCGCCATCCGCCCCGGCGGGCGCTATCCGTTCGGACGAAAAAGGATTGGACAAAAAGGGTTTAGACGAAAAGGGTTTGGACGACAAAGAGTACCAAGAACTTATCGGCCTGGCGCGGTTAGGTTATGCCAAAGGATTTCGCGAGCGACTGCGGCAATTGGCGACCCAGGGCAAGGTGAGTACGCCCAGTGCCGAAAGACTGGATCTGTTGGCCAGCCGTTTCCGTTTTGAATCGGTGATAACGGAATTGGCCTTACTGGAGAAAGAATATGTCCCCCGCTGACAAGCCGACAGTATTGATTGTCGATGACGATATCAACACCGTCAGTATGCTTAACGATACATTGGACAATGCCGGTTTCACCGTATTGGTAGCCCTCGAAGGCAGCCAGGCGCTGTCCATTACCCAGCAAATCGTGCCCAATATCATTTTAATGGATGCCATGATGCCCCATCTGGACGGATTTGAAACCAGCCGGCGCCTGCGCCTTAATCCCACCCTGCGCCATACGCCGATAATTTTCATGACCGGCCTGAGTGAAACCCGCAACGTAGTGGACGCTTTTGATATCGGCGTGGTGGATTATGTCATCAAACCTATCCGCATAGAGGAGCTGCTGGCGCGGATGCGCACCCATTTGCACAATTCGCAGCTCACCTCCAGCGCCTACAACGCCCTCGAGTCTGTGGGCCAGCTCACCTGCGCCTTCAGCCCCCAGGGCCAGCTGCTGTGGGCGACACCGCACTCCTATCGTCTTCTGGAACAGTTCTGCGACAAGGAATTCGCCCTGAGCCGGCCCTTTATCAACCGGCTGCTGGCCTGGCTGCGGTCAGCACCCGGCAATCCGCAGCCCCTGGTATTGTCCGCCCTGGAACTCCCCTTGCGTCTGCATCTCATGCGCATCACCGACAAAGGAGAATTTTTACTGCGCCTCGAGGAAACGGCGAAAAAAGACGATGAATGCGCCATCTTTCGACAGCATTTCGCCCTTACCCAACGGGAATCGGAAGTGATGGCATGGATTGCCAAGGGCAAAACCAACCGGGAGATCGGGCAGATATTATCCCTGAGCCCACGAACGGTGAACAAGCACCTCGAACAGATCTTCCGCAAGCTGGCGGTAGACAACCGCACCTCCGCCGCGGCCCTGGCGTTACGGATACTGGAGTCCTCCCCCACCCATACCTGACCGTCCCCCGCAGGCAGGATATTGCTCCGCAATTTTTGCGGCGAGCAGCGCAAATTGCCGACTTTAAGGCTTTCAACCGGTTACGCTCCTTGCTTCAGCTTCACAGGTAAAGTAGCCTGAGGGCATGACATTGCAGCAGGATCCGGTTAAGGCTTACGGCATGTGGAAGCGCCTGGTATATTCCCTGATTGGTATTGCGGGCGTGTTGCTGTTTACGGCGATCGGCTTGGACCGCTGGATCAGCTGGAAAACCGCGCCCTATATTTATGAAGACTTGAGGCTTTTACCCCATCGCCAGGTCGGCGTGGTATTGGGCACGGCCAAATATATCCGCACCGGGGTTATCAACGAATACTATCTCTACCGCATCCAGGGGGCCATGAATGTCTACAACAGCGGCAAGGCCGATTACCTGCTGTTGAGCGGCGATAACGCGCTGCAAAGCTACAACGAGCCGGTGACCATGCGGCGTGATTTGCTCCACCACGGCATGCCCGCCGGGGATATCGTACTGGACTACGCCGGATTTCGTACCCTGGACTCGATTATCCGCACCCGTAAGGTATTCGATACCAACGATTTCACCATTATTACCCAACGTTTCCACTGCGAGAGGGCGCTGTTTATCGCCCAGCATATGGGCATACAGGCGCAGTGCTACGCGGTCCCCTCGCCGAAAAACATGTTCTCGGTGCGGATGCGTGAAATCGGCGCGCGACTGGGCACTCTGGCGGATTTATATATTATGAAGCGCGAACCGCGTTTCCTCGGTCCGCAGATTCCCATTCCCGCCCGCCAGGAAGAAGTCCCCCAGGGCGCGCAGGACTATCCCGCCGTCTCTCCCGAGCAGCTGCTGGAAATTCAGCCAAAACCGGACGGCGCCTCTGCGGATGTATTACAGGATATGCGATAAACGAAGGCGAGGTAGGAGGACCACTTTCACAAATCGTTACTGCAAACGTGTTGCAGAAAGCACATGTTAAAACGAGAACATGTTAAAGGGAGACCGTGCTGATGGGGTCGAATCGGGCGTGGTTTTTCAGCCCGACAGAGCGCCCCACAGCGCGGTAGGCCCGCCATCACCGATCCTGGCAACGAGCCTGCCAAAGGCAGCATATGTTAAAGTGAGAACGTGTTAAAGGGAGAGCGCGCCAATGGGGTCGAATCGGGCGTGGTTTTTCCGCCCGACCTAGCGCCCCATGGCACGCCCGCCATCACCGATCCTGGCAACGAGCGTATGTGAAGGTCTTGAAGCAAAGGCGTCAAAAAGAGACCGCACCAAAAGGCGCGGCGCTCCGGGCTTATTTCTTCTTGGCGTACTTCAATGAATCCAACGCCACCGCGAAGATAATAATCGCCCCTTTGATAATATACTGCCAGTACGGGTTCACGCCGATATAGGTCAAGCCGTAGTTGATCACCGTAAAGATAATCACCCCGGTAATCACCCCGGCGATGGTACCCACCCCGCCCGAGAACGACACGCCGCCCACCACGCAAGCCGCGATGGCGTCCAACTCATACATAAATCCCAGGTTATTGGTGGCGCTACCGATACGGCCGGCCTCCAGCAAACCGCCGAAGGCATAAAACGCGCCGGACAAGGCATAAATCATTATCAGGTTAAGCGGCACATTAACGCCAGACACCTTCGCGGCTTCCGGATTGCCGCCGATGGCGAAAATATTCTTACCAAAGCGGGTCTTGTTCCACAGTATCCAGACACATACCGTGGCAATGGCCGCATAAAAGGTAATATACGACAGTTTGAACTCGCCAAATTGCAGGAATCCCTGCGTAAACGTGGAGAAATGGCTATCAAAGCCGGCAATGGGCGATGCGCCGACAAAGTTGTAATACAACGAGTTGATACCATAAACGATGGTCATGGTACCCAAAGTGGTGATAAACGGCGTCACGTGCAGGTAAGCGATAACCAGACCGTTGACCAAACCGATTATCGCGCCAATGATGCAGACAATCAGGATAACCACCGGAATCGGCACGGTATGCAGATCGGGGAACACCTTATTGACGTTATCCATGGCCTGAAGCATGGTGGCCGACACCACCGCCGCCAGACCCACCTGGCGCCCCGCCGACAGGTCGGTCCCTTGGGTAACAATCAACCCCGCCATGCCCAGGGCGATAATAACCCGCACCGAGGACTGGGTCAGGATATTACTCAAATTGATCAGGCTTAAAAAAGTGGAATCCTGTATAATAATCAGCGCCAGCAATACCAATAACACCACATAAATACCGCCCTCTTTTAAGTAAGTGAGCAGGCTTTTCTTATTTAACGCATTCATAATAAGAACCCTTAAAATTAAAGATGCACGGAAGCAAGACGTAAAATTTCATTCTGGGAGGTCTCTTTGGTATTGACAATCCCCGCCATCAGACCATTACTCATCACTAAAATCCGGTCTGTAATTCCCAGTAATTCCGGCATCTCCGACGAAATAATAATAATGCCTTTACCCCGCTTTGCCAGTTCAGTAATCAATTGATAAATTTCAAATTTAGCGCCGACATCTATACCGCGGGTCGGTTCATCCATCAGCAGGATTTCCGGCTGGGTCAATAACCAGCGGCCGATAATCACCTTTTGCTGGTTACCGCCGGACAACGAACCGATATTGGTCTTATGGCCGGGGGTTTTAACCCGCATCGAGTCTATTACCCACTGGATATCGCTTTTCATGCGGGCGTTGCTTAATAAGCCGATTTTATTTTTATAATTACGGATGTTGGAAATCAATGAATTAAAACCGACGTCCAGGAAGGCATATATACCTGTGGCCCGCCGCTCTTCGGTCACCAGGGCAAAACCATTATTAATGGCCTCGTTAGCGCTCTTGTTTTTAATGGGCTTGCCGTGCAGGACGATTGTCCCGGAAGATCTTTCACGGATACCGAACAGAGCCTCGACGATATCGGTGCGTTTGGCCCCCACCAGTCCGGCAATACCCAGGATTTCCCCTTTATGCAAATCGAAGCTGATATTCCTTATGGACGGCTGGCGCAACGAGGTCAAATCCTTGACTTCAAGAATCACTTCCCCCTGCTCTCCTTCTATCCGATCCGGGAAACGCTGGCTAAGCTCGCGTCCCACCATCATCGCGATAATCTTGTCCATCGTCAGGCCTTCCACCTGCTGGGTGGCAATCCACTGCCCGTCGCGCAGAATGGTTATTTCGTCACACAGCTGAAATATCTCTTCCAGTTTGTGGGAGATATAAACGATGCCGCAACCCCGCGCTTTCAGTTTACGTATTATGCTGAAAAGATGACTGACTTCCCGTTCAGTCAATGATGACGTGGGCTCGTCCATGATAACGATTTTGGCATCGTAGGAAAAAGCCTTGGCGATTTCCACCATTTGCATTTGCGAAATGGATAAAGCGGCGACTTTCTCGTAGGGATCGATATCGATATCCAGCTCTTCGAAAATGGCCTTGGTGTCGCGATACATTTTTTTCTGATCGACAAACATCCCCTTGAGGGGATAACGGCCAAGCCACATGTTGTCCATCACGGTACGCTGCAATACCAGGTTCAACTCCTGGTGCACCATGGAAACGCCATGCTCCAACGCCTCCTTGGAATTTTTAAAATTGACTTCCTGTCCTTGGAAAAGGATTTTTCCGGAATCTTTGCTGTAAATACCAAACAGGCATTTTAATAAGGTGGATTTTCCCGCACCGTTTTCTCCCATTAATGCATGTACGGAATGCGAGTGAACTTTCAGATTCACATTATCCAATGCTTTGACGCCCGGAAATGATTTACTGATATCAGTCATTTCCAGCAGCCACTCACGGGGCTGTTCGGTCGTAATGTCGGCCATGATAATACCCGGCTAGGTTTAATACAGATAAAATCCCCCGGCGCGTAATGACGCCGGGGGGAGTCAGGATTATTTCTTGGTGAATTGCGTTAAGTTATCTTTATCTACGCCCACATACGGGATACGGACGATTTTATCTTCCAGCTTCCATTTGGTGCCTTCGGCAGCCGGTTTACCCGCCGCCAGGTTTTTCGCCAGATCAAAGGTGGCTTTAGCCTGGTTGTTGGCATCGTTCAATACCGTACCCGCCATGGCGCCGGATTTAACCAGTGCCAGCGCTTCAGGCAGGGCATCCACGCCAAAGACCGGTATAGCCGTTTTATTGTGGGCTTTCAACGCTTCAACCGCGCCCATGGCCATGGCGTCATTGTTGGAAATGACCACTTCAATCTTGTCAGCATTAGGGCCGGAGAACCATGCGTCGGTTTTATCCTTGGCCTGAGCGGTATCCCACATGGCGGTATCCAGCTGCAGCTGCTGGGTTTTCAGTTTTTCCTGACCGTTAAGGGTTTTGATCACATAGGTGGTGCGGGCTTCAGCATCCGGATGTCCCGGTTCGCCTTTCAGCAGAACGTACTGGATGACGCCGTCTTTATTTAAATCCCATTGCGGGTTGGCGCGCCAATGCTTAGCGATCAGTTCGCCTTGAATAATACCGGACTCTTTAGAGTCGGTGCCTACATAATAAGCCTTGTCATAGCTGTCCAAATCCTTGCGGCTCGGTTCCTTGTTATAGAACACCACCGGAATACCGGCGCCACGGGCTTTGGAAATAATCACCGGCGCCGCCGCCGGGTCCACCAGGTTTATTGCCAACGCTTTTACGCCTTTGGCAATCAGCACGTCCACCTGGTCGTTTTGTTTGGACTGATCGTTTTGGGAGTCATTCATCAACAGCTGAACGCCGGGACTTTGTTTGGCGTCTGCTTCCAGGGCTTTACGCACCTCCGACATAAAGTTGTCGTCGTATTTATAAATAGTTACCCCGATACGGGTGTCGGCAGCCCGTGCCACGACTGAAAACAACAGGCCGGCGGCCACGGCGGTAAGAACAAAAGCCTTTTTATTCATTAGATTCTCCGGAAATTTGTAGGGTTACGTTTTGGGTAGAACAATTTCCAAATACTCATACACCGGTTATGCCAGCAAAGGGAGCAAATGCCGGAGTAAAAATTTTCAGGGTCCCCCTGGACAAGAGTTTTGTCCATGTCAACCGTAAAACATGGCTAGCATAAAGGGATAAATGTTAATAAACTGTGAATATTCTCACACTTTGAAAACGGTTACATCTCATCTTGTGATGAGGAAGTGATCGCCGCCACATTTCGCAGCGGGGCCACCGAATGGCGGCGAACCACCGTCGGCATAAACAAATGAGTTTGCTTGGGATCCAATAGCCCGGCGGTACCTTGTAGCGCCAGTTCAGTGGCCGCCACCGCCATGGCGAAGATCGGATAACGTATGGTAGTCAGGTGCGGGCTGGTATAACGGGAGATGGGGATATCGTCAAATCCCACCACCGAGAATTGATTCGGCACCGCAATGCCGTTTTCCCGCAGGGTCGCCAGCGCCCCCACCGCCATGGCGTCGTTATACACGAATACCGCCGTCAGCTGCTGATTGCGGCCGAGCAGCTCCACCATGGCCGCCTCTCCTCCCTGTAAATCCGGTGAGGCGAGCACCTGCCAGCTTTGCGGCGGCGTTATGCCTTCTTCCTGCATCACCTGCAAATAGCCCTGATGACGCTGCGCTTCGTCTTCAATGGGATGATTGGAGCCGATATAGCCAATCTGCCGATGGCCCTGTTTTATTAAAGTCCGGGTGGCCATCACGGCGCCGCTGACGTTATCAAGCCCGACGCAACGGTGTTCGTAACCGGGAATAATTCGGTTTATCAATACCATACCCGGCTCCCGTTCCATAAACGGAATTAATTCCTCGTCGGAGAGGATTTTGGCATGCACCACCAGCGCACTGCAGCGCTGGCGAATCAGAACCTCAATGGCATGGCGCTCTTTTTCCGCCTGGTGATAGCTGTTGCTGATGAGCACATTCTTCTTATGACGCTGCGCCACCGTATCCACCGCCTTTACCAGCGCGCCGAAAAAGGGATCGGAAACATCCATCACCACCACGCCGATGGTGTCGCTGATTTGCGTGGCCAGCGCCTGCGCATTGGCGTTGGGACGATACCCCAACTCATTCACCGCCTTCATCACCCGGTCACGGGCTTCCTTGCTGGCGATGGCGCTGTCATTTAATACTCGTGAAACGGTCGCCACCGAGACTCCGGCCAACCGCGCCACATCACGTATGGTGATCATGTCATCCCCTGTTATTTATTACGTCCGCCCAGGATAATATTTGACCAAACGGGTGAAGCACGTCTTGTTAAGGCACCGGTGATGTTCCCCATTGCCGTCACAGGTCTGAAACATAAGGCGCTATCCTAACCGTTTTCTGACCGGCGCAGCGTGAAACAGCTCACAGGACCGAAAGCGCTTACATGATAAAAGCGCTATCGCGCCCATCAAGGAGAAAACCGCGGCATAGGGGGTCGGTTTTTAACAAACAGGGTATTTATCCCGATAAAAACAGCGGTCAGTGATTATGACATTGGAGATTGAAGGCTGAAGGCTGAAGGCTGAAGGTTGAAGGTTGAAGGTGGGAGGTGGGAGGTGGGAGGTGGGAGGTGGGAGAAAGAAGGGTGAAGATTACACGTTGAAGGTTGAAAGTCAGAGGGTTAAAGGGCTGTTGTCTCTGTGATGACCCGGAACCAGCAAACGGGCTATGGTGCCGGGGCTATCCTGCCGATTGACCAATTCAAACTTACCGTTGTGCAGCTGGGCAATGCGCGTCACGATGCTGAGTCCCAGACCGATACCGTTAAAGCGCTGATCCATGCGGACAAATTTTTTCGTCAGCTCCACGGCTTTGGCGGGATCAATGCCCTGCCCCTCATCGATAACCTCAAGCAGGATGCTGCCGTCTTGGTTGCCCATGAGCCGCACATCGATTTGACTCATTTCCGGGCTGTAACGGTGGGCATTTTCCACCAGATTACGCAGCAGCAGGCGTATCAATATCGCATTGCCCCGCAACATAATGTCTTCTTCCGGCAGGATCCAACGCAGGGTTTGCCGATGAAGCCGCACCAAATCTTCCAGTTCCTCCCGCTGCGGCGTGATGACATCCGCGAGCAGTTTCACCGTCTGGTAATGGCCGGAGGTAAAATCATGCCGGATACGGGCCAGCATTAATAACTGCTCCACCGTATAGGACATATTGTCTACCCGCTCAATCAGCGGCTGGTTATTCACGGCGAACTGCTTTTCCTGCAATTCCAGATGCAGCCGGATACCGGCCAGGGGCGTACGAAGTTCATGGGCCACATCGGAGGTGAATTGACGGTCTTGTTGCAGCGTATCGTTAAGCCGGGTGAGCAGTTGATTCAGGCTGCGTGTGACGGCAATGACTTCTTTGATATTGCTCTGTTCCGGCAGCGGCTCGAAATTCTCGGCGCCGCGCTTTTGCAACGCATCTTGCAAGCGTGAAAGGGGCGAGGTTATCCAGCTCACCGCCTGAAAACAAAACAGCAGGGTGACGATGACCATCATCAGCGCCGGCACGCTTAACGCGGCAATGGCCTCGCGAATCTCCTGATTGACATGGTCGTTGCGCACGCTTTCCGCCAGCGTGCGATTCACCAGCAGATCAATTTGTTCTTTGCTCTCATGCCACAGCCAGATGACGGTAATAAACTGACAACACAATAAAATAATGCCCAGTACGACAATCAAGCGCCAGCGCATGCTGATCAGCGGTGACTGGGGGGAAGGGGTCATGACTTCTCACCGTTTTCCTTGACGAGCAGATAACCGAACCCGCGCAAAGTGCGTATCTTGTCTTTGCCAATCTTTTGCCGCAGATTGTGGATATGGACTTCCAGGGAATTGGAGGAGGGATCGTCGTCCCAGTTATACAGGTCCTGGTGGAGTATTTCCCGGTGAATGCGATGCCCGGCGCGCAGCATCAGACGGGAAAGGATAGCGAATTCTTTCGGCGTAATATCAATGGGGCCGCCGTCAACGGTAACCTCATGACTGTTTAAATCCAGCGTGATATTGTCCACGCAAATCGAGTTATTGCTGACCCCCTGGTGACGGCGGATAACCGCCCGCGTCCGCGCCAGCAATTCAGTCAGTGCGAAGGGTTTGGTAAGATAATCGTCCGCGCCGACATTCAGGCCGCTCACCCGCTGATCCAGACCGTCGCGGGCGGTAAGAATCAGCACCGGCACATCGTTGCCGTTTTTACGCCACTTCACCAACAGCGACATGCCGTCCCCGTCCGGCAAGCCTAAATCAAGGATAGCCAGGCTGTAGGGGGTTATTTCCATCAAACTCTCCGCTTCGCGCAAGCTGCCCGTGCAGTCGCTGGCATACCCTTCCTGTTGCAGCGCCAGCTGCAAGCCCTCCTGCAAAAACTGGTCGTCTTCGATGATCAGAATTTTCATGGCTGCGTCATCCTGCAGGGTTGCACAATATCCAGGGTAGGCTGATAGAGTTTGGTGCCGACATTCATGAGCCCGAGCAGCGTCGAAAATAGATTATCCTGGGAATAGGCCTGCTGCTTAGCCCGGTTCCTTAAGCAATCGTCCTGGATACCTTGCGCCTGCATAAAAGAAGGCGACATCCATAACAACATCGGGATATGGGTTTGTTGCACCGGCGCCACGGCATAAGGCATACCGTGCAAAAACAAACCGTCTTCACCCAGGGATTCGCCGTGATCGGATAAATATACCAGGGCGGTATTAAATTTGTCCTGATGGGCTTGTAACAGTTTTATGCTTTTGTCGAGCATATAATCAATATAAACGATTGTATTGTCATAGGTGTTCACCAAAGCCTGGTTCGAACATTTTTGTATTTCATTCGTATCGCAGGTAGGTGAAAAAGTTGCCTGGGCGGCCGTATAACGCTGATAATACGTGGGGCCATGGCTGCCCATGGTATGCAAGACAATTACCGTATCATTATTTTGCTCATCGATATAAGCATCGAGATTATGCAGCAGCGCCTCGTCCAAACAGACCCCATTGGAGCAAAATTGCGGCAGATCTTTCCACTTCGACAGATCCTCGGTGGTAACGCGGTTGCACACGTATTTACAACCGCCGTCGTTTTCGCGCCATAAAACATTGACGTGCGCGCGCTGTAAAATATCCAGCACGTTATCCTGATGGGCCGCGCTATCGCCGTTAAAATGCGCCCGCGTCATGTTGGAGAACATACAGGGAACCGAGACCGCCGTGGCAGTGCCGCAGGAACTGGTATTGGGAAAATAAATGACATTATCCTGCGCCAGGCGAGGGTTAGTGAGCTTGTCATACCCGCCCAAAGAGAAATTCTGCCCCCTGGAGGTTTCTCCCACCACCACTATCAGCAGATTTTTTTTCTGGTTATCATTGACGGGGGTTGTTTTGTGGGCGTCCAATCCGATTTGCACGAACGGCATATTTTTAATGTAGTCGTGTTTGTAATAAGAATAACTGCCGACAATCATATTGCTGGGAACCAGATTTTTGATTAACTGCGGGTTATTCCGCATAAATGATGCATAGTCTTTATAAAAAAAGGTAGCCACGAGCACGATAACGCACAGCGAAAGCAAGATGTTCAGCAGATGAAAACCGGCGTTCTGCCAGGAGAAAGCCACTGGTTTTACTTTAATCCAGATAATGATTAATGAGGGTAAAATGCCCAAAAATAGAAAATAGTAGATTAACTGTGGCGATAATAGCGCCAGGCTTTCCATTGGTGTGGTATCAAGAACATTTTGCACCATGCCACGGTCGATTAATACACCATAACTCAGCATAAAATACTGCGCCAGGGCGTCGCTGATAAAAATCAGGATAATGAGTGGCTTACGAATATAAGGCAACAGAAAAAAGCTAAAAAGTAAATTCAGCGTAAACAGCACCGTAACCGGCATACTCAGGAAGAACAGCAGATTATTGAGCTGCGATATATCCATTAACCCCAAAATTTTTTTGAAGAAAATAACATTTTGAAAAAAAGTAATTATAAGCGCAACAATTATATTGAAAACCCAAGGGTGAACAACTGGTCGGGGAAATCCTTTAGCTGACTGTAGGGACATGTGCTCTTCTATCTTTTGCCGTGCTGAAAAAAAATTAGCCAAACATTAGCATGGCTACATTAGTTGAACCTTAAGCCCGCCGCCGGTTAAACGCGTGAGTTTGCGCCATAGCCACTCCATCGGTCCCTGGCTGAATATCCGCAGCCACAGGGCGGAGAAAATCATATTCACCAGCCAGACCCCTGGTACAAATAACAGCAGGCCGGCGCGGCCGAAGGTCATAAACAGGCCGAACTGATTAAATAACAGGGTACATAGCAGGGTTTGCAACAGGTAATTGGTCAGCGCCATGCGCCCGACGTTGCTTAGCCACCGGCCGATACGCAGGCGGTAGAGGGTCGGCCACCAACCGTAACACAGCGCCACATACCCCAGCGCCTGAAATGGCGCGCTTAATTCCCGCGGAATCTGCAGCACAAAAGCACTCCAGCGAAAGGACCAATGCACATGCCATTGCAGCAGCACCCCCGGCAAATTGATTACCATGCCCGCGGCAATTAAAAGAATAGCCGCTTTGCGGTAATGGGCAAGGGGCATCTCGCCGGACAACCAGCCGCAACGCATCAGTCCGGCCCCCATCAGCATCGACCCGGCCAGCAGCCAGCCGTATTGCATGCCAAGGGAGGTCAGGCTGTCATGCAACAGCCCCAGGCGCACCTGCCAGGCCTCGGGACCGCCGGTGGTCTGCCAATAATATTCATAAATCCGATCGGCGATGTCAGGCTGCCAAAAGCGCCCCGGCGGTGAATCGGCTATCAGCCATTGAAGCAGCAACAGAATAATCAGCCCGAACAGATAGAGCGCCGCTCCGGTAATAATCAGCATTCTTGGGTTGGACATCCGGCGAATCACACCCAGGCAAAGCAGGCCGACCAATCCGTAATCCAGCAAAATATCGCCGTCCCAGAAGAAAATCGCATGCATAAAACCAAAGGCCATCAGCCAGAGCAAACGGGAGGTTATCCATCGATTGCCGCGCGGCAGCAGCATATGCAGTCCGGCGCCGAACAACAGAGCGAATACCGTCAGGAATTTCACCTGCGCCACCATGTCCATCACCGCCCAGGCCCAAGCGTCGGGCAGCGACGGCTCGCCGGCAAAGGCCGGATTGAGATACGCCGCTTTCGGCAGACCAAAGGCGGTGATATTCATCAACAGGATGCCGAGGATCGCCATTCCCCGGGCACAATCCAGCATGACAATGCGCTCGCGCATGCACAGCCCTTATCCAGAAAGAAGACGGCTTCAGATATAAAACGTCGTAACGTTGAAACGGCTTAGCGACCGTTCAGTCGTCATGGTGCCGTACGGTACGCAAAAACTCCTGCCGGGTATTCTGGCTGGATTTGAACAGCCCCCCCAGGGAGGTGGTGGTGGTGGCGCTGGTGGCGTCTCGAATGCCGCGCGCTTTGACGCAATAATGTACCGCGTCGATGGAGACCGCCACGTTATTGGTCCCCAGCAAGGTTTGCAACGCGATCAGGATTTGCTGGGTGAGGCGCTCCTGAACCTGGGGCCGCTGCGCGAAAAACTGTACGATGCGGTTGATTTTCGACAGTCCTATAACGCTCTCTTTGGGAATATACGCCACGGTGGCCTTGCCATCGATTATCACAAAGTGGTGTTCACAGGTACTGGTGAGGGTGATGTTGCGCACCGCCACCATTTCATCCACCTTCATTTTGTTCTGAATGAGGGTGATTTTCGGGAAATTGGCATAATCCAGGCCGGAAAAAATTTCGTCCACATACATTTTGGCAATGCGGTGCGGCGTTTCCGCCAGGCTGTCGTCGCTCAGGTCGAGATTCAATAATTGCATAATCTCGGTCATGTGCTCGGCGATACGGCGTTTTCGGATTTCCCCATCCACGGCTTCTCCCCGCAATGGCGTTTCCAGACCGCGAGCCAACAGGGTTTCATGCACCAAAGATGCTTCTTTTGTCAGCAATACCATTATTTTTCTCCGGCAGGCATATCGGCTCTTGATCTCATTGCGTCAAGAGGCGTCACCACTCTAGAGGAGCCCGTGACGATTATCCAGTGATTGTATCGCATGAATGATGAAATTATTGCAGATGGGCCTTAGGGTTGGCGCCACACCAGTCCGCCCGCCAGCAGCAGAGCCGCCAGGGCCACCGCCAGCGCCGGTTCCAGCCGCCCGGTCGCCGCGCTGGACAGCGCCGACAATACCGGCCCGACCAGTTGTCCGACGGCATAACCGCAGGTGAGCAAACCGGCCATATAGCGCATATGTTCCGGCGCCTGGCGCCGGCTGCACTCAAGGGTCAGCTGTACTACGCTTAAAAATCCGCCGCCGGTGAGCAGCGCGCCGACCACCAGGCTGCTGACGCCGGGCAATCCTATCATCATCGCCACACCCAGCCCCTGCGCCCATAGCGTCAACGCCAACCGTTTGCCCGGGGTCAGACAGCGGCGGGTCAGGATGCCCACCGCAATACCCGTCACGCCGGCGGCGCCGAACGCCGGCCAGACCCATAACCCGAAAGCGCTGGCGGGAAAACGCTGCGCCGCCATCTGCGATAAAAATGTCGCGGGCAGGATGTAGCCAAAGCCCGCGAGGGAGTAGCTCCACAGCAGTTTTTTCAGCGCCGGATTGAGCCGGGGCATGGCCTCCAAAGGAGACCTGCGCGCAAAGGCCCCGTGGCGGGGAAGATAGCCGCTGATAAGCGTGATGGGCAGCAGCGCGGTGACGCCGTAAATCCCCCAGGCATAACCGACGCTGACCCGGTAATGATGCATGATCATGGCCAGCAGTCCGCTGACCATGATGCCGGTGCCCGGCCCGGCGAATACCGCCGCGCTCAGTGCCGGTTTGCGCAAGAGCAGCAGTTGATCGTGGGTCCAGGCGGATACCAGCACCATGGCCCAGCCGCTGGCGATACCGATGACCAGACGCAGCACGCCGTGCATCAGGGCGGTGTGGATAACCGCCGACAGCAGCGTCAGCGTTACCGCGCCCCAAACCCCCATCCAGATTCGTCTTTCCAGCCCTCGCGACGCCCGCATGGCGTCATAGGCGCCGAGCAGGTATCCCAGATAATTCATCGCCGCCACCAGGCCTGCGCTGGTGAGGGTCAGCTGACCGGCGTGAATCATCAGCGGCACCTGGGGGGTAAAGGCAAAACGGCCGATCCCCATCGCCACCAATAGTGCCAGAAAGCCGCTGAGGGCCACTTTTAACGCCATACCGTCTCCGAAAGATCATTTTTATGTTGCTAACAGCATGCACTATCAATAAACTCACGAAAAATGAATAATAAAGACCAAGTTGCTGACAAAACGAGAACATATGGATCTGACCCAGCTCAAGATGTTTTGCACCGTCGCCGATTCCGGCTCCCTGGCTCGCGCCGCCGAGCTGCTGCATCGGGTGCCGTCTAATCTCACTACTCGCCTGCGTCAATTGGAAAACGAAGTGGGCAGCGATTTGTTTATCCGTGAAAAGCAGCGGATCCGTCTCTCTCCCCTGGGGCATAATTTCCTCTGTTACGCCACCAAGATCCTGGCGCTGAGCGAAGAAGCGCTGCAAATGGCCCGCGCCGGCGAGCCGGTGGGGAATTTTGCCCTGGGCGCCATGGAAAGCACAGCCGCCATACGTCTGCCGGAGCTGCTGGCGAACTATCATCAGCGTTTTCCCGAGGTTGCCCTGTCGCTGATTACCGGTTCGTCGGGGGAAATGGTGGACAGCGTGCGCGCCGGTACGCTGGCCGCCGCCCTGGTTGACGGCCCGGTGACCTATCCGGAGATCCATGGCTGCATCAGTTTTCGAGAAACCCTGGTGCTGATAGCCGGCCTGGATCAGCCCCCCGTCCACGATGCGAACGACGTTGCCGGTAAAACGGTGTTCGCATTCCGGCCCAGTTGCTCCTATCGGCGGCGGCTGGAAGCCTGGTTCAATAAGCAGGGCGTAGCCCATGGACCGGTGATGGAGATCCAGTCTTATCACACCATGCAGGCCTGCGTGGCCAGCGGCGCGGGGGTAGCCATGCTGCCCCTGGCGGTGCTGCGCCAGATGCCCGGCCAGGAGAAGGTGTCCGTTCATGCGTTGCCGCCGGAGACCGCCGATGTCGCCACCTGGCTGATTTGGCGCCGGGACGCGTTCAGTCCCAATGTGCAAGCCCTGAAGCAGCTGATTATCGAACAAGACGACCCGGCGCCGGAGCAGCTTGCCGGCGTCCGCGAATTTCCGCCGCCGGACGAACCGGCTGCGTCGGCCGATGCCGAAAGCCAGCCCCATCACCCTGCCCATAATGTATATTCCCTATAGATTTCACGTTGACGGGTATAAAAGGAGTTATTCTATGCAAATGATAAAAACCCGCGCCGCCATCGCCTGGGGCCCCAATCTCCCGCTGTCGGTGGAAGAGGTGGATTTGATGCCGCCGCAAAAAGGCGAAGTCTTGGTGCGTATTGTCGCCAGCGGCGTCTGCCACACCGATGCCTATACTCTGTCGGGCAAGGATCCGGAGGGGGTTTTCCCGGTGATCCTCGGCCATGAGGGCGGCGGCGTGGTGGAAGCGGTGGGTGAAGGCGTGACCAGCGTGGCGGCCGGCGATCATGTCATCCCGTTATATACGCCTGAATGCGGCGAATGCGAATATTGCCTCTCCGGTAAGACCAATCTTTGCCAGGCCATCCGCGCCACCCAGGGTAAAGGGCTGATGCCCGACGGCACCACCCGCTTTTTTAAGGACGGAAAACCCATTTTCCATTACATGGGCACTTCCACCTTCTCCGAATATACCGTGGTGCCGGAAATATCCCTGGCTAAAATCAGCAAGGAAGCGCCGCTGGAAGAAGTCTGTTTGCTGGGATGCGGCGTGACCACCGGCATGGGAGCCGTGATCAATACCGCCAAGGTACAGCCGGGAGACAGCGTGGCGATTTTCGGCCTCGGGGGTATCGGACTGTCGGCGATTATCGGCGCCAAAATGGCCGGCGCCGGTCGCATCATCGGTATCGATGTCAATACCGGCAAATTTGATTTGGCCCTGAAGCTGGGAGCCACTGATCTTATCAACCCGAATGACTATGATAAACCCATCCAGGAGGTGATTATCGAACTCACCCGGGGCGGGGTGGATTTTTCCTTTGAGTGTATCGGCAATGTCAACGTTATGCGGTCGGCGCTGGAGTGCTGCCATAAAGGATGGGGCGAATCGGTGATTATAGGCGTGGCCGGCGCCGGCGAGGAGATTTCCACCCGCCCGTTCCAGTTGGTGACCGGGCGGGTATGGCGCGGCTCGGCCTTCGGCGGCGTCAAGGGGCGCTCGCAGCTTCCCGGACTGGTGCAGCGTTATCTGGACGGAGAATTCCAGCTTAATGATTTTATTACCCATACCATGGGTCTGGACCGGATCAACGAAGCTTTTGAACTTTTGCATGCCGGCAAATCCATTCGTTCGGTGATCCATTTCCGTCCGTAATGTCCGTTCATGCGTTTTGTTCAAAATGCATCCGTTAATAAGACATCCGGTTCATAAAACCCGGTACATAAAAAAGAGGAGCGACCGATGGAAACGAAGCCCGAATGTATCGATGCGCACCGGCTGTTCGGCGGCTGGCAATACCGCTATCGTCACCACTCCGCCAGCACCGGCGGACCGATGACCTATAGCATCTACCTGCCGCCGCAGGATAAACAAAAGCCGCCTCCCCATGCGGTTTACTGGCTATCCGGACTGACCTGCAACGATGAGAATTTTACCCTGAAGGCCGGCGCCCAGCGCGTGGCCGCCGAACTCAATCTGGCGCTTATCATGCCCGACACCAGCCCGCGCGGACCTGGTGTGCCGGATGACGAGGCCTATGACCTGGGCCAAGGGGCCGGTTTTTACCTCAATGCGACGCAGGCGCCCTGGGCCGGACAGTACAATATGTTCGATTATGTAGCCGATGAACTGCCGGCCTTGGTGCGCGCGCAGCATGTCTTTAGCGACCGGCAGGCCATTATGGGCCACTCCATGGGCGGCCATGGCGCATTAATGCTGGCGTTGCGTCTGCCCGGACGGTTCCGGTCCGTCTCGGCCTTTGCCCCCATCGTCAATCCCTGCGACGTTCCTTGGGGGCGCAAAGCCTTCGGCGCCTACCTGGGGGACGACGAAAAGGGATGGCAAGACCACGACAGTTGCCGCTTGCTGGCGGCCGAGGGCGCAAGACCCCTGCCGATATTAATCGATCAGGGGGATGCGGATCCGTTTCTGGGGCAGCAACTGCAGCCGGAAAAGCTGGATGAGGCAGCGCGTCGCAAGAACTGGCCGCTGACGCTGCGCATGCAGACGGGTTATGACCACAGCTATTTCTTTATTGCCAGTTTTATCGAGGATCATCTGCGCTTCCATGCGGGATATCTGAATGCCTGAAGGCGTTGTTCCAAACGCTCCAGGCGTACTGTTACGGCTACCATCCCTGGTAGCCGTCCTTCGGGCCAACGCCTGACGGCGTTGTTCCAAAACGCTCCAGGCGTACTGTTACGGCTACCATCCCTGGTAGCCGCCCTCCGGGCCAACGCCTGACGGCGTTGTTCCAAAACGCTCCAGGCGTTTTGGTCCCTGCGCGGACGGTCTACTCTTATAGCATCCTGTCCCGCCTAATAAAGACCGTGCCGATTTGTCATCAGTCTGAACAGGTCTGGTCCCGCCCTTCCCTGGCCACCTGTTCCACGGTTCGCATCGCCGCCAACAGGCCGGCTTCGCTCAGTTCCGCCCGCAGCAAATGGATGGATTCACCGGGTTGCAGTGTGCGGGACGCCACCTGTGCCATGGCGTGCGAATCGTTGATATCCACATTCATTGCCTCGAGCGACGTGGGCAGGCCGAACGTCTCCCAAGCGGCGCTGAGAGTACGCAGCCACTCATCCTGTCCCAGCAGGGCGCACTGCACCAGAATACCGTAGGCCACCTTGGTGCCGTGTAAAAACCGGGCGGTGGCGGGCAATACCGTCAATCCGTTATGTACCGCATGCGCGGCGGCCACCCGGGTATATCGTTCCCCCAGGCCGCCCACCATGCCGCCGCCGGCGATAATGGCATCCGCCACATCCAGGAAATCTTGTGTCAGCTCGCCCCGTTCCTGAGCCGCCAGCGCGGCCGAGCTTTGATTGAGCAAGACGTCGCGCACCGACAGCGCGGTCTGGATCCCCAACCGCACGGTGAGCGGCAGACGTTCCGGCTCGGGACTCAGTACCACCGCCTCGTACCATTTCGCCAAGGTATCGCCGATGCCCGCCAGCAGGTACTCTTTCGGCGCCGCCAGTATAATCCGCGGTTCAACCAGGACCAGATGATTGGCATCATCAAAAATTTCAAAGCGCAGCGCCTCGCCGGCCTCGTTGTACCAAACCGACAGCGGCGTCCAGGCGGCGCATGTGGCGGCAATGGTGGGAATCGCCACCAGAGGAACCCCTAACCGGCGTGCCAGTACCTTAGCCGTGTCCAGCACCGCACCGCCGCCGATGCCGATGACCACGGAGCGGCGACGGCCGGCACGGCGGATAAGCGACGCGACTTCCGTTTCGCTGCAATGGCCGCCAAAACCGATACGCACCGCCCCCGGCGCGGAAAATTCCGGCGGCAGATAGGCTTTTGCCGCCGCCAGAGCGCGTTCGCCATAAACCCATACCGCGTCGGCCAATACCGCCGCCGGATAAAATTCCGTCAGTTTCTCGATGGCGCCTGGAAAAGAATAATAGTTATCGGGAGAAACCTGCACCCGTATTGCGTATGACATGCCGGGACCTTATTCGAAACACCGCTTATTCACCGGCTTATGGCCGGACTCCATTGGGAAACATTATCTTATTCATATTGAGGGCGCCGTCTAAGGATTAATTTAGCAAATGGAAATGAGTTTATTGAGGATGAGGGTCTGAGGCCGGCGATCCGCCGGCCTGTTTCCCATAGGTGGCGCTATTTCCCTTCGGTTTGGCTGCGCAGGGGGACTGGCTCGGCGGCGGCATAGTCATCACCGCGGCCGGGGAACGTCATGTCCTGGTAGCGAACCAGATGGGTACCGTGCCGCCATTTGTAACTCAGCCAGATAATCAGAAACAGGGGAATACCGATATAGGTGGCGGTGACGCCGTACCAGTCGATGCGGTCCTGGAGAAACGCTTGATAATTCTGGCCCAGGGTAATCAGCAGGCACAGCACAAAGGCGAAAATCGGCCCCAGCGGGAAAAAACCCGCGCGATAAGGCAACTCCGCCAGATCCCGTCCCTGGATCATATAACCCCGGCGGAAGCGGTAGTGGCTGATGGCAATGCCCAGCCAGGCGATGAAGCCGGTCATGCCGGAAGCGTTCAGCAGCCAGAGATACACTGTCTGGTTACCGTACATCGAGGTCAGGAAACACAACCCCGCCATGACGGTGGTGAGATAAAGCGCATTGCGCGGTACGCCGCCTTTGGACAATTTGGCGAATATCTTCGGCGCATTGCCCTGGCAAGCCAGGGTATAGAGCATCCTGGTGGAGGCGTACATGCCGGAATTACCCGCCGACAGTACCGCCGTCAGGATGACGGCATTCATCACCGCCGCCGCGGAGAGCAGGCCGGCATTGCGAAAGACCAGGGTAAAGGGGCTGACGGTAATGTCCTTGACGTCGTTGCGTAGCAAATTCGGGTCGGTATAAGGGATAATCAGGCTTATCACCAGGATTGCCAGCACATAGAACAATAGGATGCGCCAGAACACCTGCCGTACCGCCCGGGGGATATTTTTCGCCGGGTCGGCGGATTCGCCGGCGGCGATGCCGATAAGCTCGGTGCCCTGGAAAGAGAAGCCCACGATCATCGCGACCCCGATCATCGCAGGGAAACCGCCGGCAAAAGGCGCGTTGCCCACCTGCCAATTATGCCAGCCGGCGCTTTCGCCGCCGCGCAGGATACCGGCGATCATCAATACGCCTATGGCGATAAAGATGATCACTGTGACCACCTTGATCAGGGAAAACCAGTACTCGGCTTCGCCGAATCCTTTTACCGAGATGGCGTTCAGGCTGAACATGATGGCCATGAACAGTGCGCTCCAAATCCAGCCCGGTACCGCCGGGAACCAGTAGCTCATCACCAGTTGCGAGGCCACCAGATCCACGGCGATGGTCACCGCCCAGTTGTACCAGTAGTTCCAGCCGAGGGCGAAACCAAAACCTTCTTCTACATAGCGGGCGCCGTAGGTGGAGAAGGAGCCGGAAACCGGCATATAGGCCGCCAATTCACCCAGGCTGGTCATGAGGAAATACACCATCAGGCCGATGAGGATGTACGACAATAACGCACCGCCCGGCCCGGCTTGGGAAATGGTCGCCCCCGAGGCGACGAACAGCCCGGTGCCGATGGAACCGCCAATGGCGATCATTGTCAGGTGACGTGCTTTGAGTTCACGACGCAGCCCCGGAACACGCTGGGTGTCATTGTGGGTTTCTCGCATGATAATTTTGTCTGTCCATGAAAAATTTGACGGCGGATTGTACCAAAAAGAACACAAGGAGGGAGTTTTGCCGGCTTGTTATTAGAGAGCTTCATAACTGCCGGCGTATTATTAGCTTGACGCCATTTGGCGTGGCCTCTTTTTAACAGGCTTGTTGCACGATCGGTGATCGCGGGCCTAGCGTGCCATGAGGCGCTCGGTCGGGCGGAAAAACCACGCCCGATTCGACCTCATTGGCGCGCTCTCCCTTTAACAGGCTTGTTGCACGATCGGTGATCGCGGGCCTAGCGTGCCATGAGGCGCTCGGGCGGGCGAAAAAACCACGCCCGATTCGACCTCATTGGCGCGCTCTCCCTTTAACAGGCTTGTTGCACGTTCGATGATCGCGGGCCT